>PLCN01000019.1 GCA_003134785.1 Spartobacteria bacterium | reverse complement strand
AGCAATCGCCGCAGAAGTACTCTGAATTAGGAGGTGCGGCATCCCAGTCAAGGCCAAGTCCGCGAATGTTTTTGCGTGGGGTAGCAGCGGCTGGGGATTGTCGATTGCGGCCCGTGCAAGCCCGATGAGCAAGTATAGGATTGCGTGCAGTCGATAAAATGGAAAGCGTTGGCTTCCGAAAGGACCTACTCCCTCGTTTTGTAGCCATCGTAGCAACGATGCAATCTCATTATCGCACGACAGTTCGACCAAGCGTCGGACACAGTGAGCCGCTTGCCATCGTTCGGCTGAATCCGGCGAGGCGAGTGCAGACCAGAGAAATCCAGTCACTGCGTCGGAAATGCTTTCTGGCGGACGAAGCCAATCTGACCAAGAGCCATCGGCGTAGTCTGGCGCGATATGCAATTCGAATCGTGAGATACCGAATTCGAGGACCTCGTTGGCTTCGGCCGCCGTTAATGAATGAGCGATTGAGGTGACAAACCCGAAAAGGGCGCTTGCGGGAAGCAGTTCCAGCGATTCTGCCAGTCCTTCGATCGCACCTTCTCGCAGCGCAATAAGGGATTGCTCGTCGAATGCGCGAGCAGGAAACCAATGATGTAAGCTTTCGACATTGGAGAATCGAAGTGGAAAACGTTTGCCAAGTTTCTTCGTGAAGAAGGGCCAATTACGTTTTACTGCAATTTGATTCGGCCAAATTTTAAAAACGGCTTCGAGACAGAAGATGACATCGAACGCGTCAGCGGTCTCGGCTGCTAATAAGGCATTCAGAAACTTTATCTCATCGCCAGGGGAAACGCGTCGAACGATTTCGAGCCAAAAGGCGGAAAATTCGATTCGCACATTGAGCTCGTCGAAACGTCGGATCGCTTCGGTTATACCCTCAGCTGTGGTGAGAACCAAATTCTCCAATAGCGAAACCGTGGTGTCGGAGATAGCCTCGGCAGGCTCGGCTTGTCGTGTCACACTTACGTGTGGGGCTGGAGCGACAGTCGCCTTCTTGAGTTCCAGCAAAAACAGATCAAGCGCCCCCGCGTTGAGACCATGTTCGGTAGCACAGTCCTGAAGGGTTGTTGCACCCTTCAATTTGTGACCGGCTAGCTCGTAATACTGCGGACCGACTAGCTGATAATCCCGTACTGCGGCATCGAAAATAGTTTGTTTCAGCAGCTTCGAGTGAGAGTGGGAGATGCAAGTAACGGTGAACTCAGGAGAGCCATAACAACCGAAAAAGCCAGTGAAGGACCAGGCTACATTGGGAGGAATTACCTTGCCGGTTACTGCCGAAGAAAGGAGGCTTGGCAGTTGCCGTGGAAGAAAGCCGACATGCCGGTCCCGCCAGCGGCTAATTGCAGCGAACGCCGCACTAGGAGCAAGGCGAGACCCGACACTAAAAACCTCATCTCGATCCCAATATTTTTCGCGCGCGACGTTATCGCCTATGACCTCGGCTACTTTGAAAAATCGGTAAGCTAGATCTGGTCGCAAGTCTTTCACTCCGGCGACTCGGTTGGCTAACGAAATTACGGCCTGCCAGCGTTCGACGATTTCATCGCCGAATTTAGAGACTGCTTCAATGGCAAGATCGAAGTAAGCAGCTGATTCAGCTTTGTTAAGCGGGAGGACGGCGCGAGCTAGCTGCACCCACCATCGCGCACGCTGCTCAGGACCCTCTTGCCCGTCTGACTCGATTGACCGCCTTGCAGAAATCTCTAAAGGAAGCCGAAAACAAGTAAGATGTTGCTGCCGCGCTACGGATCGCAAAGCCGAGAGGCGTTGCCCGAGATGAAAAACATCGTTGGACCGTCTGATGACGTCGGCTGCGAACGCGTCGAGATCTCTTTGGCTCGCTGCGCGGTGGACGGCCAGTAGTTCAAAATGCGCGCGCGCAACGTCTTGGGGTAATCGGTCGAATCTTTGGTATCGACCAGAACAGGCGCGCTGCGATACCTCGATAAGTTGAGTATAGTCGACCGGCGTAGCGGCGTCGCGCAATAGGCGCGCGCGAAACATATACCAAGGGAACAATCCTTCGAGAACTTGTCGCAAGCTTGCGTCCTCTCCAGCACTACCCGCATGAGAGAGATTCCCATCGGATGCTCTCGGCGGAAGAAGATCGCGAACTTCAACGGAGAAGTCGTCCTTAAGCACCCGCCGTAACGCCGCGCCGCGCAGGAACACATTCGGTGTTTCCTGATAATGATCGCGAGCTAAAGAGGGATGCGCACGTTCGGCTACATAGTGATCCAAAACAGCGCGAATTTTCTCGGTCGCTAGCCCTTGATGTGCACAGGCCTCGGCAAACGACACGATTGCCGGGACAAGTGGCGTACGATCGAGGGTATCTTGGCTGGTCTTGATTCTCTTCTTCTCGTCAGCCAAGATCGACAGTGAGCGAGAAAGCACGCGCTTACTAGGATAAAGCGCGACCTCTCCTAGCTCGTCCGTTACTGCAAGGACGAGGTAAAGATTCTTTGAACCGTGGGAGGCAATTTGCTCGATCTCCTCGTAGCGTTCGGCATCTACCAGTCGCTTAACCAATAATCGAGTTATCCGAAATGGAACCTCCGCGGGACGCCAGCCAATAAGGAAATTAACGCAATCTGCAGGGCCGGATAAGTTCAAGGTCGCCCATGCGAATTCCGCTAGCTCATCATCCGAAAGAGCATCTCGTCCGAAGTGGTCTTTGTCTTTGTTCTTCTCGCGCTGCTCAAAGTAGATTCGAAGCCAATGGTGAGCAGCTCGTAGATAAGCACGCGCGTCTCCTTTTAATTCTGCGACCGAGGACAACAGAGAGGCGGAATAAACGTTAGCGGAACCATCCCATGAGACATGTAGTGATTGTCGGTAGGCAAGCTCTTGCACACGCTGCGTATCCTGGAGCGGCGCTATTAGATCGACATTATCTTGTAGCAAGGCTGTCTGACGGCTATCGCCCGCGATTTCTTCACCCGCGCGCAACGCTAACCGTGCCGCATCGGCGAAACGCTTGAGTTTCAGTGCCGACCGGAAAGCGAATTGCAGGCGATAAACGCGAATATTCCTTGCGTCGATGGGGCTGTTCTCTGGAAGAAGATCGTCAGAAAGCGCCAGCTCGATCAATTGCTGATGCCGACCGGCTCGCAACAAGAGCTGGGGCAACGATCTGGCAACATAGGAATGCGTTTTCGCGAGAGGACTGATCGCTTCTAGGTGTGCGCCGATCTGCGAGGGCGTGGCGCTGAAATTATTCCTAAACCATGTTTCAGTTGGTTCGTCGCGAAACTGTACCGAATCGTCCGTTAGCCATAGAGGTCTTCCCAAGTCATTCACAAAGCTTCGCACTGCGGACGTGTCGACACGTGCTGCCTGAGCCAAGACTTCAAGTGGAACAAAGGGAGGAAGATTCGCGAGCCCTCCGCAAATGGCGTCAATCTGAGCCCGCGCGATAGTCGGACTACGATCCTTCATTTGGTTGATCGCGGCGGCTAGCTGAAGGTTGATCTGTTCATCCACAGTTGTGCCTAACGGACCCAAGCTCTCCAACACTCGTTCGAGGCTTTGATTCTTCATTGCGAGCGCAGTCGCCTGAACGCGAGGATTGCCCGCCGTGAGTCTGTGCAATTCGACTCCGTCGCGCGCCGTCGCATCCGGCCAGAAGCGTCGAAGATGCGTCATCGTCTCGGAGTCACTGAAGGGGTTCAAGGCATAACTCGTCACGGTCGTTGGTGGATCAAGCAGCGTCACCCGTTCCGTCCTGCAAAGCGTTACCAACTGGCATCCTTTAGGCAGACGCTCGCGGATTAGGGAACGTATGAACGAAGTTTCGTCGACATCTTGCGCCGCCATCTCCGCGTTATCTGCCGCATCGACACAGATCACCAACAAAGCGGCGGGTGTTACCTCGCGTAAAGAGTGCACCGCTTGTTCGAGACGATTCAAGAATGCACGAAACAGAGCATCCGCCGTCTGGTTTGGCCCGATCAATGTTCGGCAAAGACCATGTGCCGCCAATTCGTTGGCGATTTGAATCAAACCGTCGGAGGCGCGATGCCGCGGCTGACTCACGTTGCGATAAGTGCCTCCTCCGAAACAATCATATACGATGCCGAAAGAGCCTTTTGGTAGTGAACCGACAAGTTGGCGAGCGATCACAGTCTTACCAACGCCTCCAGCCGCGTGAATGATTAACGGTTTTTCGGCCGCAACTACTAATCGAAGAATTTCATCGTACTGTTCGCGGATAATAGGTTGATCGAGCGGCTCGAATTTCGGCGATCTAGGAAAAAGATCCCCTTCAGATGAAACTCCTAAACGGCTGAGAACATCTTCCCGATAGATTTCGCCATTTGGAGAGTCAGGCAGGACGCGTTGTTGAACGAGCGTAATAAGCTTCTCGACTTCGTCGGTGTGAACAAAGCCAGCTATATATTCGGTGACTTCGGCTTGGAGCTTCTCCTTTTGAACGACGTAGTCGCCTTCGCCGTCGATAAAGCTCAAGATGCTGCAGAATTGCCGCAATTGATCACTGTTTAAGTCAGTAATTGTGTGCCACTGACTCGCCACCTTCTTCGGCAGGCTTTCCCCAGTACTGATTTTCCCCACTGTGTTCGTAAGGATTTGAGAAACACGTCGATTGGAAACTACAGCGAACGTGATTTGGGGCGCAGCGTTTGGGTTGGAAAGGTTCTTCAACGCGTCTTTGTACCGTTTCGCAAAACCGCTCAGGGTGTCCTTCAAGTCATTCAGACTAAGTTTGAGGTGCGTCTGAACCGTCGAGTGTTTTAGCTGAAAGTAATCAACGGAGGACGGTTGCCCGTTGGCTTGAGAGTATTCAGCAACATCAATGACGTACTCACCAGCTTGGTGATTTTCACGCGAGCCTTCGATTACGACGCATTCGAGCTGCGAATTGAAGTCCAGGAGCCGCAGGCAACGGCGTGCCGCCCAGCGATAATGAAAGACATCGCCGGCACGAGAGTAGCGGACAGCTGCGTTCTGCACCGTCCAATCTACGGCAAACCAACGCCGCGACTAGTTTTGCCCGAGAATTTTGGCGTTCGGAATTATAGAGACAACTGGAACAGCGTGACGGACTTGCTCGCCATCCGATCACGATCGCTCGGCACGAACGCGATTATGACGGAGACCAGAAGGGGTTGAGATGAATCCCTCGTACCGCTTCTATGTGATCAGCTGGCGCCGCGTGTGAGCGTCGGATTATCGGCGAGCGTCCCGTAACACCATTTGGTAAACGCGCTCCAAATCCGTTTTCGTTAGACGCGTCAACGAAGTGAACGGCTTTTTTATATTCAGCCGATCGGACAGTTCGGGATAGTACGTCTCATTGCTTTTTCCCATGCTTTGCATCGCCGACTTGATTGCCTTGATTCGGGACGCGCGCCATTGATCGGGAGCTTTGGTTTTGTAGCCGCTGGTCTGAATTGCTTTCTGCTGTCGATACCACACTTCGACGTCGGGCAGGTCCGTCGAAAGCAGGGCCTCGCGTTTCGGCACTTTAAATCGCTTCAGAAGCCGGGCGCCCCATTCGCCGAATGCTTCATTCCGAGACTTGCCCATCGTGCCTTCGGCGAGCTCTTTGATCCATTCGCCAATCTGATGCTCTTCAGAAGCGGTGATGCTGCCTGGGCGGCGCTCCAAGACTGTCTTGATGATGGGTGGGCGTTTATACTGATGAACTTCGTTGCCATCGCCAGCGATCTGAATGTTTCCAGTTCCGCGGACGCTTTGACGAAGTGCGGTCTCGGCTGGTTTGCCACGCGTACGGTCCTTTCGTCCGAGCGGAAAGTCATTCAGCACGAGCGCGAGATGGTTGGTATAGTCATCACGGAATCGACTGCGTGATTGAAATGTCCAACACGACCTGTGGGTTCTTAGTTGCTCGCGGAACGCAGATAATCGCTTTACTTGCTCGATCGACGCGCCGGCAGGTAATGGCTCAAGATCAGAGAAGTAAACCATCACCTTCTTCCCGCCGGCGATAGCGCGTTGGATCTCTTCCACGGTCCCTGATTCTGCGGTTGCCGTCGGGGTGCCGATCCGGGACCAAAATATCGCAACGAGAATATCGGTCGAATCGATCAACTGCTTGTTGATCGCACCCTGGCCAGTTTCCTGCGCATCCGGGTAGCTGTCAGTCGACCAGTGCTGGTGTTTTACCCAAAATCCGCGTTGCTCGCCGTGCTGGCAGTTCCAGTCATTTATCGTCTCCGCTGCTAGCGCCATTTCTTTGACGACGTCAGTCGGGCCACACAAGGTTAGCTTGATCAGTTCAACACTGGAAGTGACTCCGCTCATTCGTAATTGAGGCCGCTCCTTCAAAACTAGGTCGGTGTTGTCGTTCACGTCAATTTTGCTACGACCGGCGCCTGTCGCGCATGGAGCGAAACGTGAGTCGACCCAGCATTGACCGCTTGCGCGCGGGACTCCGACGAAACTTCCGAAATCGATTCGTCGATCTTTGGAGACGCCTGGCTCTTTGTGATGTCGAGCGCGGCGATAATCTCCTGCTGACGTTCGGCGGCGGTCGCAAGCTTTTCTTCGTGTTCGAACGGTTGATCGAGCTGCTTCGCTAGATCGATGGATTGGCGACGGGACTGCGCTAAATCGGTTTCGCGTTCGCGGAGGCGATCTTCGAAGCTGTGCAAGGCGTGCTCAAGAGATGCGATCGTACCGGTCGGACTTTCGCCAACATTGGCGCGGTAGCCGTGTTTGGCGTGGATCAGAATCATTGCGCGCTCGTCGAAGCGCTCAACCGAGATCGGAAAGCCGCCGATGCTGCCAATCAGTTTTGTAGATTCGAATGGTTTCACTGCGGCGGCGAGGAACATGAGCGCACGGCCGGCTTTCACGCGGTCGGTGAATGTCTCGTTCTTTACCGTTATGGAAAAGTTGTCGCCACGGGTGTTTGTCCGACTGCCCATGTCCTCGCGGATGTTTGCGATCTCACGCTCTAAGATTTGGGCGCTATCGCCCAATCTTTTGATACGGTAGCGCATTTGATACAGACTTTCGGCGTGCTGCCTTTTCAAGCGCGTCAATCGCATCACTTCGGCGTCGATTGTGGCTTTCTCGATGACGAGCGGATTGCCTGACGCGATCGCTTTTACTTCGGCGTAAGTGAGCGCAGCCGAGTCAACGTCTTCCGCGCGGCGCACGGTTGCGTCGCCCGTCATCACTTGCGCAATGAAGCGGCATTTCGTTTCGAGTGTTTGCCACATGTAGGCGTCGAAGCTGCCCTCGGTGACGTAGCGAAAAATCTTCACGTATTCGTTTTGGTTTCCCTGGCGAATGATTCGGCCTTCGCGCTGTTCGATGTCGGCAGGTCGCCACGGGGCATCTAGATGATGTAATGCGACCAGACGGGTCTGGACATTGGTGCCTTCGCCCATCTTCAGCGTACTGCCGAGGAGGACGCGGACCTTGCCTTCGCGGACTGATCTGAAGAGCGTGGCCTTCGAGGCGTCGTCATTCGCATCTTGCATAAATGCGATCTCGCTCGCGGGAATACCACGTTCGATCAACTTCGCGCGAACATCGTCATATACCGAAAACCATCGACTACCCGGCTGCGGAGTGGAGAGGTCGCAAAAGACAAGTTGGGCTCCTTTGGTTGGAGCGGAGTCGAGCCAGACTTGGTGGATTTTCTCGACGGCGTAGTTCGTTTTCGAATCAGGATTATCTCGGACGCGCGGAACCACGAGCCGCACATCAAGCGCGGCTTTGCGCCCTTCGGTCGTGATCTTCAGCATATTGTCGTCACGCGGATCAACTCTCCCGCTCTTGATTTTTTCCGTGCGTTTTACGAGTTGATCGACAAAGCGCTTCAGCTCTGGGCTGCACGGCGCACTCACCGTAACGGGCCGTCCCTGATCGAGCTTCGGCACCGGCAACTTCAGCATCTCCGCAGTTTGCACATCGGCGACCTGGCGGAATTGCTGCATCAGCTCGGGAACGTTCACGAAACGCGCGAACCTGCTTTGCAGGCGATAGCCGCTCCCGTCCGGGCTCAGTTCCATGGACGTAACTGCCTCGCCGAAAGTTCCCGCCCATGAATCGAAATGCTGAAGCGAATTACGCCGCAGAGTGTCCATCTGCAGATACCGCTGCATGGTGAACATCTCGGCCATCGTGTTCGAGATTGGCGTGCCGGTCGCGAACACGACGCCGGCGCCGTTGTTCTTCTCCTGGATGTGCTGGACCTTCAGGAAGAGATCGAACGCGCGTTCCGATGCAGTCTGCGGCAATCCCGCAACGCGCGTCATTTTGGTGACGTAAAACAGATTTTTGAATTTGTGCGCTTCGTCGATGAAGAGTCGATCGATTCCAAGCTCTTCAAACGTGAGCGTATTGTCTTTTTTCTGCTCGGCGGAAAGCGCTTCGAGTTTCACGGTGAGGCGCTTCTTCACGCGTTCCAATTCTTTGACAAGCCGGGTTCCCCGGTCAGTCCGCTCCTCGCGGATTGCGGTTTCAATTTCATCGATCTGGCGCCCAATGAAATCTCGGCGCGTCTTCAGCGATACGGGAATCTTCTCGAAGCTCGCATGAGTCACGATCACTGCGTCCCAGTTTCCTGTCGCGATTCGGCTAAACAACCTAGCGCGCCGCGACGCTTCGAAATCATCTCTGCCGGCGACAAGAATGTTCGCAGTCGGATAGAGCGTGAGCAGCTCGGAGGAGAACTGCGCGAGCATGTGATTCGGCACGACGAACATTGGCTTCGTCGCGAGCCCGAGTCGTTTCAGTTCGATGCCGGCCGCGACCATCGTGTAGGTCTTCCCGGCGCCGACGACGTGTGCGAGCAGCGTGTTGTCGCTCTGCACAATTCGCCAAACCGCATTCTTTTGATGTGCGTGCAGCGTGATTTGCTCGCTGCTCGAAGGCAGCGTTAGATGGCTGCCATTGAAAACCCGGAGCCGCACTGAATTGAACTCGTCATTGTATTTGCGGCAGAGACGTTCGCGGCGCTCATCATCCCCCCAGACCCACGTTTTGGAATCGCTCCTTGATCTTCTCCAGCCTGTCACGCGCGGCTTCGGTTTCCTGCGCGTTGATCACGACCGTGTCGTTCTTGCGATCGCGATCGTAAACAGTGGGCGTCTTGAGATTCAGTGCGTCCTGAATCAGATCGAGTGCCGAATAGCGCATCGTTCCCCACTCGGTTGTGTTAGCGATAGTGCCGCGCGCGCTGAAATCACCGCGGACAAACCAGGTGCCGAGCGCGGCTGCGTGCGAAACGGTGATGCCATCGGCACCGAGCAGCGATTTGGCAAACGCTTCCACGTCTGCGGCGGGAATCCACACCGCGCCGAGTCGTGCATCGATTTCTGAGGCGGTGAGGTCTTCCGGTTGGACGGCTTCCAGCGCGGTGACGTTCTCTTCGTAAGTCGCGTCCGTCGCAGCCGCGGCGCGTGCAGTCTGCAACTTCACGCGAACGTCACCGGAGAGATATTGATCCTCAGTTTCCCAGTGTTGGGTTTCTGGATTGCGGTAGATCAAACCCTTCAATTCCGGGAGAAACTCGTCAGGCGTCCGCGATAGAAGCGCTCCCATGTGCGCGAGATCAACGCGTCCGATTTCGTTGAGCGAAAGGATAAGCGCATCGTGTGCCGATTCTGCGACCCGCCGTCGCTGCGATCGCTGAATGGTGCGTTCTCGAAAGATGGAGGCCTTCGTCGCGCGTTTCGTGTCGTTGTCGTAATCCTCGAGAGAACAGAGAAGCGGCAGGTCCGGATCGCCGCGGAAGGCGCGACGGTTGGGGCTGTCGTTGATCGCGCCGAACCGGGAGACGAAATGATCGTAGAAGGAATTAAGTTGACGCCGCGCTTCGACGATTTCGGCTTCCGCACGATCGGCGAGCTGCGTGTGCAGGACTTCGCGCACCGCGCCACGCACTCTGATCAAGCCGCGAATTCTGCGCGCGGTTTCGTCAGGTAGGTTGGCGACCGGCGTGAGCGTCGAACCCGTGCGAATCGTGATGACGCCATCGTGCAACGCGAAGGCGTTTTCCTTCACGTCGTCGGTCGCAATGATTGTCTCGCGATTAGGCTCGGAGATGTTTCGCTCCGCGCTGCGGTAGATTCCTTGCGGTAACGCAGCCACAGCTTCAGCGAGCGCGGCCGAGAGATCGCGATCATCGGCAACAAGCGCTGGCTCGTTCCTGCGATACATTGTGCCGGCATTTGCCATGTGGCCAAGCATCATGTGTGGATTCGCGACTAAGTATTCGTTGATCTGAAAGACCGCGCCGTCGCGGTTTGCATGCTCGGCCAGATTTAGCCAGGTCGGGCCGGTCGGCTTTTCGCCAGCGGCCAATCTGCGCAGGAACACGATGTCGGTAGTGACTTCGGTGTTCGCGTTTCTTTTGAAAGCTGTGTTTGGCAAACGAACCGCGCCGATGAAATCGACTTTGTCCGCGAGATACCCGCGCAAACTTGAATTGACCTTGTCGAGTGTGCCTTTGGAAGTGACTAAGGCCAGCAATCCACCGGGCCTGACCTTTTCGACCGCTTTCGCGAAGAAGTAATCGTGAACGAGAAAATTGTGCTCGTTGAACGACGGGTCGTGAAGTTTGTAGTCGCCGAAAGGCACGTTGGAGATCGCGAGATCGAACGAGCCATCGCCGAACGCGGCGGTCTCGAAACCTTGGGCGCGGATGTCTGCGTCAGGATAGAGGCGACGCGCGATCCTGGTGGTTAACGGATCGATCTCAACGCCGGTCAGTCGCGAGCGGGCGCTCATTTCGGCTGGCATCAGGCCGAAGAAGTTTCCGACGCCAAGAGCTGGTTCTAGAACTCGCCCAGATGTAAAGCCGATCTGCTGCACGGCATCGTAGATTGCGGAGATGACGGTGGGAGAGGTGTAGTGCGCGTTGAGCGTCGAAGCCCGCGCGGCGTCGTATTCCTCACTCGTGAGGAGCACCTTGAGGCGTTCGCCTTCAGCCTTCCATTCAGTCGAGAGCGGGGAGGCAAAGACCTGGGGAATGCCGCCCCAGCCCACGTACTTTACAAGGACGCGCTTCTCTTGGTCGCTCGCTGCGCGGCTTTGGGAATCGAGCAGTCGAACAAGTTCGATCGCCGCGAAATTATCGCGACACTTCTGCTTCAGTGATCCGTCGCCGAGTCGGTCCTCGGCGCGGATGCGGTAGTTCCGCGCGTTTAACCGAGATTCTCTTCCGGGGGGAGAAGAATGTATTTCTCGCGAATCATCTCCCAAGCCTGGTCGTGTGCCTGCTGCGGCGTCAGCCTCTGTTCCGTTTCGAGCTGCCGGGTGAGAGCTTCCATTTCGTTGATCGCCGTCTCCTGCGCTTCGAACAGGGCTTCCATTAAGGTGCCTTTCGCCTCGAGTTCCCGCACCAGTGTTGGCCGGAATTCCCGCCAGTGGCGTTCGGCCATTAGTCCGTATTGCGTCAGATAAATTTTCTCGCTCACGACGCGGTACAAAGTCAAAAAGGCTGAGTTGATCGTCGCGATCCGCGACCTTTCCGTTGCGCTTGAGCATACACGATGAGCCCAAGCGTCGAACAACTGACGGAAATTGATGCTCCCCAGTGGGAGCGAATTCTCATCGACATAGTTGGGCGTTGCTCAACCAAGACGCCCGATGTGAACGTCGAGCGCAACTTGGTATCGACGCAGCGATACGCCATAGATGATTGAGTCTTCTACGCTCCCTTCACAGACGAGAGCGACCACTCGACCTTCGTCATCAATGATTGGCGCGCCACTGCAACCCCGGAAGTATTCGTGACCCGGATGCTCGACCGGCAGTCGGAACGCGAACAGATCCTCGCGCTGCTCGACGAATGACAGCGGGAAACAAACCCGAAGCTCGGTGAAGCAGAACTTCACATCCGCGGCGATCAGCGCGTGATCTTCCAGGCTTGGCTTCGTGTGTCCGGCGAAGCCATAGCGAACGCCTGCTTCTGGTTCCGCGATCGCAGTCGCCGGCCAAATAGTGCAGGCGCGAGATTCGACGATATTTCCGGTCTGAGCGTCGATCTTCTCCAAGCGAGGCTCGTGTTCGGAGGGCACATCAACGTAAGCAAAATCCACCTCATCAAGTTTCATTTCCTGGAGCTTTATCCCGGTACTCAGCTGTCCGCGGGCGAGAAAATTGAGACCCCCGAATCTCCAGAGCTTCACCCGACGCAGCGCGGGGTCCCACCCTAACGCGAGGGCTAACGGCGGCCCCTTGTGAGTTGCGTGCGCGACGGTCAGCAGCAGGCGGCGCCCGTGATAATCCATCAGACATCCTGAAGCGAAGCCGTCTGGTAGGTTCGCTTCGTTAATCTTTGCCAGCGCAACACTGGAGACTTCTAGTTTCGAAAGCATGGTGAAGAACGTGGCTGAGTTGATCGCCGCGAACGGCGACCTCTCCCTTGCCCTTAGCATACACGACGAGCCCAAGCTTCGACTAGCACGCGAGCAAGAGTGCTCCCGAATGAGAGCGCTTTCTTAGGGGCAGCCTAGTCGCAAACGCGAAACAATTTCACGATCACTCCGGCGGTTTTCGCTTCATCGATCACTTGTTTTAGACTGCATTCCTGTTCATCCGAAATGCCGGACGCTGGAATGAACCACTCGAGTATTCTGGCCGCATCGGGTGCCTCGATTGCCCAATGCAGGTGGTATGTCGCTTTCTTTTTGTGATCGCATCGGATCTCGCCTGAATACTCCCGCACTTCTCGAACAAAGCGCATTCCAAGCCGGTACACGGTCCGCGGTGAACGATACGACTTCAGACGAAGATCCGTCGATTTATGACTGACGACGCCATTCGGCACGAGAGTGCGGTCGATTGAACGCGAGTTATGCGGGATATTCTGGCCGCGGAGCACATCGACTCGCTTCCCACTGAGTTTGCGGCATTCACACCAGAACCCGTTGCCGAAATCGACCAATAACGATTCGGACTCGTTGCGGCCGAAGTTTTGCGAGGAAGTAGCTGGAGTGCTCAGAGTCGCAACATAAACGCGGTTCACCAGGCTTGCAGCTTCACTGTCGGCAAGCGCAATGCGTTCGCAATTAGGCGGCTTGACTGTGCCGATTCGCGCATGGACGGAAGTTCTTCAATGAAGAACTCAAAACTCGATCCATCGTATTATCAGCAATTGCTTGCGGATCAGTACGATCTACTGCGGCACGCGTTCGAAAGTTTCCTGGTTTGGGAACGCTTCGGCGATCTGATTCGAGACACCAGAATTGGAAGCGCAGACTATCCCCGTGTGCATTTCTTTCAGCCTATCACCTTCGCGTTCGCGGCCTCGGCTTTCGATTCGTTCGTCGTCAATTTATACAAGTTCCACGATCGTCGCTCAAACACGTTGGAGACGCTTCTTGATGTGGGCATCAGAGCCGGGAAAATCGAACCTGAACTAGAGAGAATTCTTGCGAAGCGTATCGCCGAGGTGAAGACAATGGCCGCAAAGCTGAACATCCGCACGCTGCGCAACTTATCCGTTGGACACTACAACGCAACCGTGGAGAAGCGCAGCCCGCTGACCACCGTCAGGCCTCAACCAAAGGAGATTCGTCACTACTTTGAAGAGGTTGGGGAGATTCTGGATATGTGTGCGCGGCGCGCCCGCTTTTATCAGCGACCCCTTAGCTACGATCACAACGAGAACTCCATCGCGACCTTGTCCACTTTCCTGACCGGCTACATTTCTAAAGGCGCGGCTCCCTAAAACCGAAGTACGGTAGATATGCCCAAGAATTCCTTTCAGCACCTCGCCTATTTTCTGCACAGGCTTCGTAGATTGAGAAACTACGTAGAGTTTTCGGAAACCAATTGGGAAGAGAAGTTGGCGAGCTATGACCGGTCTCTGAAGGACGATGACCTGAATCTCAAGAGCTTTGGCGGCCATCGCGATCACTGGGCTGATCTCGCCAATGAATTTCCTCAGTACCACAGGAAGGCATCTTTCTTGATGATCTTCGCCTTGCTAGAAGATGATCTTATTCAGCTCTGCAAGTCGATCGCCGCGGAGCAGAAGCTGACAACCCCATTGTCGGATATCTCAGATCGCGGCATAGACCGCGCCAAGGCTTACCTCTCCAAAGTCGCAGGGATGGCATTCCCTGCGAAAACATCGGAGTGGGAGAAGATCAAAGCATTCCGAGATATAAGAAATGTTTTGGTTCATGCGGCCGGATATCTCGATCCGGGCAACGCTCAACATGAGAGAGTGAAAAAGTTTTCACAAACAAAATATTCTTGTGTGAGCCTCCAACATCACGCTCAATCGCAAATCACTTTGGAGTCTGGCTTTCTCCCTTCGGTGATAGCAACGCTGGAGAGATTTTACGAACACTTGATTGCTGGCACAAAGAAGACGAAGGCGTGACGATCAGAAGTTGTCGCGCAGCCACGCGTTAATTCTTGACGATCGTCGAATTGGGGGCGCTCGCTCTGAGCCAATGGTCGCGGTGTGCGGTCGTGAAGAAGAACTTCACCGGTCGACCGGTGGACGCCAGACGGACCGAGACGATCTGCCCCTCAACGGTTTGCTTGCTCTGTGCTGCGTCGCCGGAGAAAAACGTCACCGTTTTCTTCTTCGTGCCCGAGGCAAGCGCACGCGTGAGCTGATCGCGACTGAGCGCATTACCAAGTTGATGATGGTGGTGGTGACAGAGGACGATGAGATTTCCGGCATGTCTCGCACCGTCGGCATGCACTTGGTCGGCATGGTGTGCCTCGATGAGCTTCTGTCGATTCTCTGCGAGCGCCACGTAGCTGCCTTCGGGCGCTAGCTCGCGCGGCGATCTGGCGGCCAGACAAACTTGGCAATGCCAGGCGTATTGGTTTTGCTTCAAATTTACTCGGTGCAGGTCTTCCAACTCCACCGGGTTTCTCTTCGGTGTTCCCGTCGGGCGTGCTCTGCTCGTCGCGACGCGCAAACCTTGCTGTTGGGCAGCTAGTGGGCTCTGAGGAATTGGACCGGGATGCGGTAGATTCTTGCTGGGGTCCGCCTCAGCCGGTCGGTGCGTTTGGGAACTCTCACCGGGCTCCGGGTCGTCAGCGTTCGGTTCGGCAGAACTGTGATCCTCGCTGACATCCGGCAAAAATGGCTCGACCTCCCGGAATTCCTGACGCACCGCTTTTTGCAAAACACAAGCGGCGTACTTTGGCGCGTTTTCATCGAAGACTCTTTGCGTCAGCGCCTCAAAGAGAGCGTCCTCGATTTCGCGTTCGGCCGTTCGCTTCAACCAAATGACGCCGGACTTTTCATCGAAACCGCTGTTCGATGCAACGCGATAAATCCGACCGCCAAGGAGGAATGAGGCATGTACACGCGCAGCGGTCATGATGGTTCGAATCTGCTCAAGGCGGCTTCGCCACTGAACCCGAAGCGATGTAGTAAAATCGAGAGCGGCCAATCGCTTGCGAAGATTCTCCATTTTACCTGAGCGCAAATGCTTCACCGTCTCGAACAAACCGGCAGCCGCACGGGGCTCATCGCCCAGGACGGAAAAAGGTGTGGTTGCTGTATGCCGCAGTGAACGGAGTCCAGAATCGCGTAGAAATTGAGTGATAGGCTCGGTTACATTGGGAAGGCTATCGACAGCGAGCGCAACACGTTCATTGCCAGGCTGATCGCGGATCGTCTGCGCGAGATCGTCGAAGTCTGGCAGGTAGATCGGACTATTCTTTCGCACAGCTCGCCGTCGACTGACGAGCCGCAGCTCTTGTCCGACTCGCACGGGGAGGCATGGAAGATCGGGATAACTCTCCCACCATTGCCTCACGCCGCGCAGGTGAGCGAAGTGCCGGATGATCGCCTCAAGATGCGCCGCCACGACTGGCGTAGACTGCTCGTTTAGCCATTGGAAGAACGCGTGCGAAGTCTCTCCATCGGGTTCTCCGCTCGTCACTCCCGCTTGACGATAAAGCGCTTGTTCATCTGCGCTCAGTCCCTTTCCCGACAGCGAAATTTTCCAGTCACCCCAGTAGTCGCCGCGATTACTCTTGAAGCCCAAATGGTCCGGTGGAAGGAAACCGCCTTCGTGGGGAATACACGCAATTAGAGCGACCGGCTTATCCTCTCGATCGTCCCGTCGTAATGCTACGGCCAATGCTTTCAGCCTAGGAATCAGCGCGCCTCCCCGGACTGCATCGTGTTCGAGCGCACGGGCAATCGCTGCGGTCGAAGCCTCCGCTCGGGCGGGAAAAATTTTGTCGAGCGACCGACTAGACGAGTCGAGCAAATCACCGTCAAGTAGCGCGAGGCTTGCGATTTGGGGAGTCTCACGATGCAATTCTGCAACTGGCTTCACGTGCCGGTCGCGACTGAGTCTCAATGCGGTCTGTCGCGCCACCCAAGTAGCGATCTGCCGGTCGCTAGCGAGAGTCGTCAGTTCGTTCTCGAACTTGCGAAAGCTGTTCACTTCTTCGATGGCAAGCTGACGGTCCCGCGGGAAGCTATTGAGTTTCGCGTAGTAGTAGGCATGCAATTCTGCGGGGGACGGCGCGCCCCGCAAGACAAGGGTTCCTCTGCCCTTCCGACGCAGTGCTCGAAATCCTTCCACTTCCAGTGCGGGTAGACAGAGCACGGTGGAAAGGATCTGGGCGATCTTCGGATTCCGCGGAAGACAAAGCTCCTTCAGCGTCCGTGTTTCGCCGCCGCGTGCGGGCCAAACGGGCAGCGCCGCCAAGCGGCCAGCAGACTTTTTGGGCACCCGCTTCCAATTCCTTCGCAGCCACGTCCAAAGTTCGCGGCGTGTTGCTTCGGAATGTTGCGAGACATCAACTGTATCGAGAAATGCTCCAAAAGAATAGACGCGCAGTTTCCAATTCCGGCGCTTGAATAAGCGGTGCTCGACCAGCGAAGCGTGGAGCAATGGAGGCACTCCCAGTGCACCAAGTGTCGCCGGCAGTTCATTCCCGATAAATAACTCGGAAATCGGGCGAGCCGTCCCGCGCGTATCCGGCAAATGCACTGCATCGCGTAGTGCTATGACTTCTTCATTCGATGGCGGCGTCTTTTCGCAAATCGCGAACAACACATCGAGATAGGTATTCGCCACACGAGGGTTCCCAAGTTCCTTCCGCCACGCGGCCTCCTCCGGCCACGGATAGTATGCGTCTTGCGTTGGCTGCATGCGCTTGAGCGCATCGTGTTCGTCGAAACTGACGTGGGTGGTTTGCCAGCCAGGAAAGTCTTCATCAGCCAGCAGCTCGACAATTTCTGTCGGAGTTCGCGAATCGATGCGATCAAGATCAGGCGGGCAGAGGTGGACCAGGGTTTGCGCAATCTTTCCCCGGTCCCAGAGATAGACGGGCACGACGACCGGTTTGATCACACCTTGTTCGATGCGTGGGCCAAACTGCAATCTGCCTCGCTGCCTGCGCGCAAGCGGCACCGCACCAGCGGCCAGGAGGGCCGTCGTTAGCCCGCGCAAACGGGCGGCATCACCGCGAACCGGATCGACCAGTAGTCTAAGCGCGCGGGCTCCATATTTCGGAATCAAATGATCGCGGAGAACGGCGATTAGAGCAGCGTCACACGCGGTGATGATGTGCGGATTGAATGATGCCGCACTAATGCCGTGTCTCTCCGGATCGGAAATGAAAGGGCCAGAATAGTGGACGCCCAGTCCACTGTGTGCTTCTGCGCCGGTGCCTGCGTATGCGATCGGATAACGCAAGTCACCTGAAACTGCGCTCGGGATTCCGTGTGAGTCCGCACGCCACGCGACTTCCGCGAGAAAGCCACTGCGATCTTTGTAGAAGAGCGGGATCTCGTGCGTAGAGGATGGCGGCAGCGGAGCGGCAAATACACATGCAGTTTCGCGCACCGAAGCAGAGGCGGCGGCGCTGTCACCGAGAATGACGCACGAACGCGAGAAGATTTGCCGGCCGCGCACTCGTCGAGCTGCGGTGCACCTGAAAAGAAATGTTACTGAGCCTAAACGGTGATGACGTAGTTCGATCTCATAACTTTCACGGACCCCTGGTCGAATGACGCCTATGAACCGCTGAGGAATATCCGTGCACGCCCGGCGAAAGATCTCCTCGATCGTCTCCGCTTCCGGCGCAGCAAATTCGAACGGCTCGCCGTGTTTTGTAACAAGGGGTCTGGTGCGATAAGGCACCTCAATCCTACAACCGCGCATCGGCGCGCCCGGATCGATTACCGGTTCTTCAAAAGTTGCAGGGGCTGGATCGTTTTCAGAACCGTTCCGATAAAGTGTTTGCTCGAACAGCTTCCCATCGGAGCGAATGACGATTTCATCGCCAACGGTGAAGCACGTCTTCAAGCCATGGTTTTTTACGCCGATCCGAAACCGTTTGCGCGGCGCATCCTTTCCCGCGCCGCGAATGAACGAGAGCCGCGTCCAACCCTCAGCGTCAATCGATTGTCCGTTGCCCTCGCAGATAAGACGATCCGCTTCAAACCGGATGCAGGTCCGGCCCGATTCCGCATCGAGCTCGTTTTGGACCAGCTCGGAGATCAAGTCTTCGTGAGTTAGCCCATTGAGGAATTGCCAAAATTCAGGCTCGGCGTCGTATCGAGCGATGTAGTTGGAAGCGGCCACGTTTGGGCATTCTGGCCCGGTAAGGTCGGGAATTCACCCAATCTTCTGCGCCGTGTCCGGGACGCATTAGGCTAATTCTTTCCAAACCATTCGGCGACGCGTCCACTCGGCTCGAGTGGTGGAAGCAATTTTCTGCGGTGTCCTTTTTCGCAGTGGACGACAACAGCAGTGTGTTTCGCCAGATTGCGCAGGAGGTGCGGCTTTATCTTGTGCTCCTCCTGTTCGGAATAATTGCGCGACCTACTGCCGCCCGTGTAGCCCCACGATTTCTTGATTACGCGCTTCCTGCCGAGGAAATCGGCGCTCTCGACGGCCCCTTCTTCATCAGCAGCTTTGAAGATGAGACGATTGCGGAGATTCAGCGTAAAGACTCGCGCTTTCTCGCGACCAAGTGGCGGCACGAATGAGGTCGATGACTGCGCGGCAGCGACAACAGTCGCTTGCGCTTCGCGGATCACGTCGATGCAGTTGTAATCGCTCATTCCGTCTTCACTCGCCGAGACGAAACGCTGCGCTTCGTCTGCCCACAGGATGATCAAATTATCACGCCGGCGCTCCTCCACGGGTTTGTCGAACCGACGAAGCGCGTGCGTGTAGAAAAGCATCTTCAGAAAGGTGTTCACGTAGCGCCGCTCAAGTTGGAATTTCTGCGGCATCGCCACGCAGATGATCTTGCCGCGATCGATGTCGGCAAAATCAAACGTGTTGCCGGCAGGGCAGAAGACCTCCGCAATGTCCGGTGTCATAAAAGCCTGCAAATAATTCGCAATCGTTTCTTTCACGCCGCCGATTTGCTCTGGAGGCTGAGAGAGGAAACGATTGGCGAAATGCTCGGAGAGTTCACGGCGACGGGCCGTTTGGTGACTCGACGCGAGGTCGGTCATCGCTTCGTCGAGGTCGCCCTGATCGAGCAGCAGGTGATAAGCGTTCTCCAACGTCACATCAGCCCCGATCTCGCGGAGCGTTTCTAATGCGGCGGCGATGTGAATCTGCGCCTGGCTCTTAAAGAAACCTTTGTCACCAGCCTGGCCGAGCGACCCCGCCGTATCCACGACCGCTTTGGCGAAAGTGTTGTACGGAATGCTGCGGTCGGAAGTGAGATTATGTGTGTGCTTCGGTTGCCAATGAAGACCAGCGTCTTCAGGTCTGACTTGCAGAAGGATGAGATCGTCTTCGCGGCCGAAGTGCCGCGCCATCTCCGAAAGCGTTTCCCAATATATGCCTTTGTCGTCGATGCAGAGCCCACCCCAGGTCGGTTCGTTGCGGAAGACCTGAAACAAGAGAGGCGTAATACCTGATCGTGTTTTGCCTGAACCTGTATCGCCCGTGATGAGCCAGCCGCGGCAAAAGTCTGCACGCGTCCACTTGAAACCAGCGAGACGGACAACTGGTCGATGCTCGCGCTTTCGAGAGAGATGAGAGATCAGACTGATGATCGCCGTCAGCCAAAAAACGCCCACAGCGGCGAACCCGAGAGTCGCACTCATATAGAACGGCCGATGAGCACGCCGGCAATTGCCGCCAATACGATCATTACAAGAAGCGTCGCCAGACGGACACGATTCAGTCGTTCGACGTTCTGCCCAAAGCGGCGCAGCTCGCCGACGAGATCAGATGCTTGGTTGATGAACGATTTTGATCGTCGGTCGAGCAGTTCGATCGTGCCGCGAAAATCTTCGAAGCTTGGAATGGCGGAGTCCTGGCTGTTGTCAGTATGACGCGCGTGTTGGAGATACACGCGGACCAGTCCCAGCGCGGCGATCATCGGATCGCCATCGGCGATGTGATGCTTGCGCTGCCACTCGCCGATTGCGCGTTCTAGTGGGTCATCGGCGTTCACGCGGCGAATCTCTCGGCCGCCTGCGGATCAGTCAGAAGCAGGTCAGCGGCGCGATACAGTTGCCGGTAGAAACGCGTCTGCCACGTCTTGAGCCGCTGCCGGTCGAGCAGGTTGAAAGCGGGATGCGCCAGTGCCGGAGTGACTGGAGTGTTGTACTCGTTCAGAGCGGTGACGAGCCAATCGTACATGCGCGGCATCGAGATCTCGCGCGCGTGCAATACATCGACAACGTGCCGGCGCGTTTTGCTGCCGTCGTAAATTTTGAATACGTCGCTGTGCGCGTCGTTTTTCACGACGACCCAGCTGCAACCGTCACGTAGCGCGTCCGACAAGGTCCGCAGTTGCTCAACGCTGTCAGCCTCGTGATTTACCGGACAGATGACGGTGAGCCGCGCGTCGAGCGAACGCAGTACCTCAGCCAAACCAACCTCATCGAAGAAGTCGATGAACAGGTCAGTGGAAGCCGCGCGGCAGTCGATCACGAGAAGATCGGAAGTTTCCGCAGTGGTGAACACGCGATCGATTTCACGTCGATGTTCGAGGTTGATGAATTCCGCCTCTGGGTGGAAGCGCTTCAGTGTCGAGTTCTCGTGATCACTGTCGATCGCGCAATGAGCGATCCCGCAATCTTTCAGATACTGCACGAAGTTTGTGGCGAAGAAGCTCTTTCCGACTCCGCCTTTGCCGTTGATGACGAGGTTGATTTGTTTGTTCATGTGATGGTGCGGTGATCAGAGGGTGCGCGGATCGGCGACGCGCGGTCCGCGTGTGCGGGGACGCTCCGCTGGCGGTTCGGTGTGCAAGAGTGGTGCCGGTGATGATGCAGGCGGTGACGGGTCCGCCACAACCGGGCCGGCCGCGCGCCGACGGCCGGATCGTCTCGGTGGTCGCTGCGGTGTGTGGTCGCAATTCACTTCGGCGAGGAATCGCGCGATCGTGTCGGTTCCGACCGACACGTCCACAGTGGCAAGCAATTCGCGGATGAGCCGGAGCGACGCGCCCTTTTGTCGCAGCTCGACAATGCCATCCTTGAGCGGCATCAATTTTGCGTGACGCGTCGATGGCGGCGGCGTGAATGTGCGCGCAGCCTCGTTGAAACGTTGCGTGCGCGCTGCGATGTCGGCGGCTTCGCTCATGGTTGCGGGAGCGGGTTAGCGACGAGCCGAAAATTCCTTAGCTGTGCTAAGGGGTAGGGCGTCAAACCTATCTAAGCCCACGGTTCCTTCCGTGGGCAAAACCTGTTGAAGCGGCTTTGTCATGCGCTCAGGCTCGCAGCATTGAGCGACACTCCCGCTCTCGCATCGGAGCAACTTCGATCCGACTAGGTGCTAAAGGTTTTCGCATGCTGTCGCCGAAAACGCAGACGAGTCTCAAGAACGCGAAGTCGTACTTCGAGGAGCATCTGGCGGTCGGCGATTACTACACCGAAGCAGAACGGGTATCGGGAGAATGGATAGGAATCGGCGCAGAGATGCTCGGGCTTAGCGGCACTGTGCAGCGAGAGGAGTTCGTAGCGCTTTGTGATAATGCTCATCCAGTAACCGGCTATCGTCTCACCCAACGGCTAAACGAGATGAGGACGGAGAACGCAGGAGCCGAGAACGAACGCAACACCGCCAATCGCCGCGTCTTCTTCGACTTCACATTCTCACCACCGAAGTCTGTTTCTATCGTCGC
This sequence comes from Spartobacteria bacterium, assembly GCA_003134785.1. Taxonomy (GTDB): domain Bacteria; phylum Verrucomicrobiota; class Verrucomicrobiia; order Chthoniobacterales; family UBA10450; genus AV80. The sequence goes on along the minus strand of PLCN01000019.1, from coordinate 259,642 downwards.
GCTGCTAGGCGGGGATCGGCGCGTTCTACGAGCGCATCGCGAAGCTGTGAAGATAGCAGTGCAAGAATTAGAACAGTTTGCCGCAACGCGCATTCGGCAGGCCGGGAACAACTCGGATCGGGCGACTGGAAATATCATCGCCGCGCTTTTCCAACACGACACCTCTCGCGCGCTTGATCCGCACCTGCACACCCACTGCATCGTTTTCAATGCGAGCCATGACGCGACGGAGGGGAGATGGAAGGCCTTGCAGAACTCCCGAATGCTTGTCGCGCAAAAGTATGTCGAGAACGTCTATTATCACGAACTCGCCCGCGCGTTGCGAAGCTGCGGCTACACCATGGAAAATTCGCCGCGGGGTGACTTCCGAGTAGTCGGAGTCAGCCCGGAACTGTGCGACCAGTTTTCAAAACGTCATCGCGAGATCGACGAGCAGACGCGGGAGTTTCTTGCGCGCAAGCCGCAGAAGACGGCCGGGAACTTGCACGACATTCGCGAATACCTGGCGCACACGCTTCGATCGCGTAAGATCCGGGATCTCGGCCCAGAGCGGCTAACCGCGTTGTGGAAAAAGCAGCTCTCACCTGAGGATGAAGCGGCCCTCCAAGTGCCGACCGCTGCCCTGCAGCCCATCTCGATCAGCAGCAATACCGCGACATCCTGGGCAGAAGAGCATCTCTTCGACCGGCGCTCGGTCGTTCGTGAGCATGAACTTTGGCGGCACGCACTCGAATTCGCGCGTGGCTCAGGATTGACGCTTGCAGAGCTGAAGCTCGAAACCGCCTCCCGCGATTACCTTCGCGAAGCGGACGGCAAACTGACGCGCAAAGATGTGCTCGGACGCGAGTGGCGCATCGTCCGAATGGCAATGGAAGGTGCCGGGAAGTTTTCCGCTTTGGCCCGTCGGTCGCAAAGCGCGAACCACTTGGTCGACGACCAACAAATGGCATTCGAGCAGATCATCGCATCACGTGATTTCGTGACGCTTTTCCGCGGTGGTGCTGGAACCGGCAAGAGCTACGTATTGCGCACGGTGCAGGAAACGCTCGCCGCGGGCGGCAGAAAGACCGTGGTGTTGGCACCCCAACGCCAGCAGGTACTTGATCTGGAAAGGGACGGGATCACGGACGGGAGGACAGTCGCGGAGTTTCTGCAGAATAAATCGATACCCGACGACGCGATCCTCATCGTTGATGAAGCTGGCCAAATCGGCGGCCGTCAAATGTTGGCGCTTCTTGAACTGGCGGCGGCTGGCGGCGGCCGCGTCATCCTCTCCGGCGACACGCGCCAACACGGGCCCGTTCAAGCCTCTGACGCGCTGCGAGCGATCGAACGTTATTCTGGGCTGCGGCCAGCTGAATTAAATGTCATTCGCCGGCAAGATCCGAAACGAGCGAAAACAGAGCAAGAGCGGCAAAACATTCAGAGCTATCGAGGAGCCGTCAAAGCCGCGGCAGAAGGTGACACGGAGACTTCCTTTTCTGCACTCGAAAACATCGGTGCCATTGTCGAAGGCGCAGCAGACAAAATGCACGAGAGCCTGGTTCGCGTATACCTCGACTTCGCAAGGCAGAGCCAATCCGCACTGGTCGTTTCGCAAACGCGCGCAGAAGTGCGCGCGTTGAACGAGTCTATTCGCACTGGTCTGCGATCCGCAGCTCACATCGGAGATGCTGAGCAAGTGGTGTCGGCTCTGGAATCAATCGACCTGACTGGCGCCCAAAAACTCGACTCACGCTTTTATCCGAAGGATCACGTGCTCGTGTTCAACCGACGGATCGCCGGGTGCGATCGCGGGACGCGCGGTCGGATGCTAGCGGCCAATCCATCAGGAATCATCATCGAGGCGGCCGGCAGAATTCGCGTGGTCAGACCGAAACACGCGGAGTGCCTGACGATCTGCACGCCGCAGCCGCTACAGCTCAGCCGAAACGATCGGCTCCAACTAAAGGCGAACGGAAAAGCACTCGGTGGAGAACTGCTCGCGAACGGCGAGGTCGTTACCGCCCGCAAAATCCATCCTTCGGGAAAAATCGCTCTTCAGGACGGTCGCATCTTGCCAGCGGAGTATCGGCAATTTGGTCGCGGCTATGCCGTCACCTCCTACGGCTCCCAAGGCAAGACGGTTGATCACGTTCTCCTGAGCGACTCAGCGGTTCGAGCAGCAACGAATGCGCAGCAGTGGTACGTCACAATTTCGCGCGGGAGAAAGAGCGTCCAAATTTTCACTCCCGACAAACAGCAACTCCGGCGCGCGATTACACTCAGCGGCGAACGCGAGCTCGCGCTCGAACTTGTAAATTCTGCGCGAGTCAGTCGGATGCGCCAACAATCCGTCCGGAGCGGCCGAGAGTTCGCCAGGCAGATTTGCCAAAGAGGGATGCTCGCTTGGCTCTCAAATTTCCGCAAAACCGATCGGAAGCAACGTTATGAAACATCATCTAGAAACGGCCAGACGAGCGCTCTCTGACGCGCCAACGTGCTGGCAGCGTGAAGCGCCGTGCGCTTGCCTCCGCATTGAAACATCCTCTCACGAATCGCGCCTTTTTCCTTATCAGCATCTCATCGCTGCATCGCTCAGTCACAACGAGCGAGGAGATACGCTGCGTCTGAAGTTCTCGTTCCATGATGTGGAAATTGAAGGAAACAATCTTCGAGCGTTGCTTCTCGCTTTGCAGGATTTCGCAGTGAAGTGGGTGCGGGTAATGCCGGAGCGCTACAAGCGGCTAGAGGCTGTTGAAAACACCCTTGTGTCGAGCATCCGCGTTCAAGAAGCGAGCTAGTTGAGCTGCGCAGGTTCTTCAAGCAAAAGCCTTGGCGCGCTTGCGACTCTTTGAAGTGACCAGCTTTGCGCCTTGACCGGCGATCCCGGATAAGACAACCGGCTCGTGATCAGGGAACTCTGCGATGAGCGAAAGCCGCCCCCCTAACGCTGTGATGTAGCTTCGCAAAGTCGAAAGCAGGATATCGGTCCGTTGTTCGAGACGCGAAACGCCGTCTTGCGTGATGCCAAGCTTTTTAGCGACATCTACCTGAGTGCGCTCAAGAGTCCGACGTAGTTCTTGTCTCGTCATCTCTTCGGCAATCAATTGCGCCGCTCTCTTTTCAACTCTTTTGCGCCGCGCGGGGCTTAAGCGCCTGATGATTTCATTTACGTTTTTTGGCATAATCGCTTCCTCTCTTTTTTGCTATTCGGGATAGATGAGCGTCGTAACGCTCATCAGCCTTTTTGATCAACCCACGATAGAATCTCTTCTCGCTGTGACCTGACTTGTCTCCCGCCGCGAGCAAAACGGCTCTGCGCTGCGGATCGAAAGCAAAGGCCCCACGCCATACTCCGTCCGCTGCGTTAAAGCGCAGTTCCTTCATGTTGGCGTGGCGGGAACCATTCATCGTATCTGCATGTGGCCGCTTCAATTGCGGCCCGAACCGCTGCAGCAGGCGAGTCATTGCCAGAAGCTCCTCCTGCACTTCATCAGGCAGATCTTCGTATTCCGGTTCAAATGCGTCGGCGAGTGCAACGATCCAACTCACGGCAGATTATGTGCCATGAGCCATATGTATTCAAGGCCATATTCCGTTTTCGCGCAGAATCGATGTGAGTGCGATAAAACACGGAAGCGCGTTGCTCCGGCGCGAGAGCGAATAGCTGCTAACCGGTGCTTATTCTCATTCGAACATGGAAGTGCTCGGACATTTACCGCAATCAGAAGCCGGCAATATCGACACGGAGCGACTTGCCTATTCGATCAAAGAATCAGCCGCTCTCCTCGGCGTCGATTACTTCAGCGTTTATCGCCTCATTCAACGCGGCAAGCTGCGCGCGTGTCGTGCATTGCGCGGAAAGCTCCTCGTCCCGCGCTCTGAACTGCTGAGACTCCTGAAAAACTAAGCTGTAACGCTGAAGCTGACGCGCTGTGCTTGTGCGAGGCTGTGGTCTTGGCGCAAGTGTCCATACGTCTTCATGCAAAGCGCACCGCCGTCTTTATGACCGAGCCAGCGCGAGACGGTAGGAACATCCACGCCGCTTTCGATGCAAATTGTGGCGAACAGGTGGCGCAAATCATGATGCGTGATGCGCTTCATCCCGATTTGCGCGGCCGCATGTGTCATGCTGTTTTGGCATTCGAAAACGCGCATAACACTCGCAGTCGCTGGTTCGCCCGGCCGCTCCGATCGAAGTTCCTTCAGCATCTGCTCTAGCTCGGGAATCATCGGCACGTAACGCGTCTCTCCGTTCTTTGTCGCGGTTTCCGGATCGCCTCGGACATGCAGCTGCCGACGCTCGAAGTTAGCGTCCGCCCAACTGACATACTTTGCTTCTCCAATTCGTACCCCGCTGTATGCGAGGAACTTCACGAGGTTCGCGCAGTCTTTGGATTGTCGCGCGCCGGCCGTGCGTATTTCCTCGACGAATCGTAGGAACTCCGCCCGAGAGGGCAACTCCAGCCGCTTCGCGCGAACTCGCATACGCGACAGGTTAGCCGCGGGATCTCCGAAACGTGCGCCGCTACCCACCGCCTCGGCAAAAACGCCCCGTAACGTTCCAATGGCATTGTTCACTACCGAAGGCGCGTAGTGCTTCTGGAAACGGACTAGCCATTCCTGGCAATCGCGTTCACTGACTCTGCGCACATCCGTTCCGAAGAGCGTCGGCCACGAACGATTGATGAAATCAATCATCATCTCGCGATAATCTCTTGATCTCGGTTTCAGCGAAACGTTAGCGCGAATTTTTTCCAGATACACTCGGGCGGCATCGCCGACGGTCATCTTCCCGATCGCAACGGCCGTCACCGATGCCAGCTTCGCGCGATGATCGCGCATCGTGTCGGGCAGCCGCTGCTTGGCGACTGAAAACACGGTTGTTTCCAAACTCTTCCACACCCGCTTTCTATTTATTCTGAACCGCGCGAAATACGTTCCCGCGGGCCGATAGCGAACCAAATTTTGGACCGCTGTCGCTTCCCATAGCGGTTTGGCTTCGCTGCTCACGATTCGGCGATCTTGACTCGCCTGTGCAGCGGCTAAGCTCTATCAATGGAGCGAATGCGAGGCTATTCGCGGCGAAAAACATGCTTTCTGCGTGACTATCAAGAGCGTCACGAAGCGGCAGTGTTTGCCCGACAAAAACAAATTCTGCCCATTGGGTGGGCAGAAAAGGCGGGCAGAATGGAGTCTTGTCGAGTCCCTTTTTCAGCCTAGTCTACGAGAGAAAATGCCGAAGTAGCTCAGTTGGTAGAGCAGCTGATTCGTAATCAGCAGGTCACGGGTTCGAGTCCCGTCTTCGGCTCCACTCTTAATTGCGAATTTCTGCCTGACATTGGGCATACAGCGCGTCGTAGACGATGAATTCCTGCTGGAGGATTTCGTGATCGGTTAGACCGAGCGAAGAAAAACCATGCGCGATCCAGCGCAATCCCTCTCCTGCGGGATGAGGCTTGACTGGATGGGAATCAGCCGCTCGCACGATTTCTCCCAGGAGAGTTAGCGCGGGATCGTTCAGTTCATACTTCTTCAGGATTGAGTTGAACGAAACGTCTTCGCCGTGGTGGCCCAGCTCGCAGTTCGGCACGTCGTAGACGATGCCTTCACGAATCGCACCCCAGTCAGTGTCGCCGGGTAGGAAGATAAATTCCGCGGCAGCGTCGATAAACTTTTTGATCAACCAGGGGCAGGCCACCCGGTCCACCTTTGCGCGTTCACCAGTTCAGCTCTCCTCGCCGCCGTCGGAATTTCGGCCTGTTATTTTCCCGCGCGCAAAGCGGCCGCGGTCGACCCGATCAGCGCGTTGCGCAGCGAATAGTCCTAGCCGGATTTTCCAAAGGGCATCCTTGCGGTTTGGGAATCTTACTCTTCACGGGCGGGCGCGGATAATACTGGATGTTTTGCTGGACCTGCCGAGCGACTTCGTTGCTGCTGAGCAGTTCCACCAGCTTCAGCGCCTCGTCGAGACCGGAGGAAATGCCGCCGCCGGTGATGCGGTTGCGATCGATGACAAACCGAGGATGACCCTTCGCCACTTTGATCGCGGGAAACTTCTTCAAACAGGGAATGAAGGCCCAATGAGTGGTGACGTTGTATCCATCCAGCAGTCCAGCCTTTGCCAGCAGCATGGCGCCTTCGCAAACCGACGCGACCCACCGGGCTTTCTGACTGCGCGTAACGAGGAAGTTAAGATAGGTACGGGCGGGATCGTTCATCAACTTATTGAGCGCGGACGGATCTCCTCCCGGCACCCACAGGACATCCAACTTGGAAACATCGCGGAATACTTTGTGCGGTTTCATTTGCGAGACCGTCGCGGGTCTTGATCAGCCCTGGCTCCGCCGCAATCAGATAGACTTCGGCTTTCAGTGCGGGAGCGAGCTGGCTCATCCAGTTGAAAATTTCGTAGGGCGCAGCGACGTCGAGCAGGTCAACCTTTTCGTAGATTGGAATACCGATGATCATTTCAATTCTCCGGACCGTGAATTCATCGTTTCCGCAAGTCAGAACTTAAGCGATGGAGTCAGCAGATGGCCATACCATGAGAAAGAAATAAACGCGACGCTGGCGAGTAACAGCAGCGTCGCATGAACACGCGGCCACCAGCCGAGATCCGGAGTTTTCCAAAATCTCAGCGCGGCAATTGCCAGCACGCTTAATCCACCGGCCGCGAGCCATCCAGCGATATGCGCCGCCGTGAGCCAGGGATTTAATCCATCGCCGATATAGGAAATGTTGGTGTCGATGCGGCTCAATGGCAGAGCCACCAACCCGACGGAGCCGATCTCAAGAATGCAAACGATGCGCGAAAGGCGAAAGAGGAATCGGTCGCCTGCGGTCAAAGGCAAAGGCCGTGCATAGCGTTTTCGAATCAACGCCGCGACCGGCCAGAGCACGACGGTTGCAATCAGTAACGCGAGACTTCCGCCGATGAGCGGAAGGATCAGTTTCTTGTTTGCGAAACCTGTGACGCGTTGCTCCAGGGTGACCGGGCTGGCTAACAGGTCCGTCACCGCGCCTTTTTCGTCGCGGCGAAACGCAATCAGATCCGGCCCGTCCACTTCGTGATAGAGAAGCGGACCAATCTCACGCCAGCGTTTCAGCCGCCGCGCAAATTTTTGTTCCCTTCCAGCGTGAGGATTCCCTTGTTGTCGCTCGTCACCGCGAATTGGCCGAGGATGGCGGCGATTTTGAAAAACGTCGACTCCGAGCGGCGGCTTGTGATGTAGACACCGGCAACGGCGCGTCCGTCGGCTTGCGCCATTTTCGGATCGACGTCCGGCGCCGCTGCGGCGGAATCCGGGAAGTAGCGATCCAGAAAGGCCCGAATCACTTCGCCGCGTCCGCCGCCGGAGCGCGACCCAGCGCTGTTATACGAAAGAAAAAGGCCGACGCGCGCGGCCGGCATCAGGATCATGTCGCTGTGGAAATAAATCGTATCACCGGCATGTCCGACGACGCGCTGTGCGTTGGTCGAATATTCCATGAAGATGAATCCAAGCGAGCGCACTGCCGGATGCAGCTCGAATTGACGCGTTTCCATCGCCCGAACCGTTTCCGGTTTCAGGATCGCGGCGCCGTCGAGCGTGCCATCCGCCAGAAAGGCCAGCATGAGACGCGTCATGTCCGCGCCGGTGGTGGAAAGTGAGCCGGCGGGGGCAGCTTGCCCAAACTCGAAGCCCTGGGCGCCGTGCGCCGCCGCAAGATAACCCAGCGACATGGATGCTTCGAGCGCCGGTGGCAGCGGCTGCGCGAAAGTCGAATGCTCCATGCGCAGCGGCATCAGGATGTGCGTGGCAATGTATTTGTCGAATGGCTCGCCCGAGGTGCGCTCAACGATGTAACCGGCCAGAGTCAATCCGTAGTTGGAATACGACGGCACGGTTCCCGGCCGGAAAATGCGTTCCGGCATCGCGTCGATCAGATAATCGCGAAGCGGCCGCATCTCTTTCGAGCTCGGCACGAACAAATTTTTCAGCGACTCCTCGAATCCGGCGGTGTGGGTGAGAAGCCGCCGCAATGTGATCGGCTCCGCAAAGGTTTTTGGAATGGCAAAATCGAGGTAATCGTTCACGTCGCGATCGAGGTCGAGTTTGCCCTGTTCGACCAACTGCATCACGGCTGTCGCGGTGAAGACCTTCGAGATGGAACCCGGCCGAAATAAAGTCTGGTCCGCCACCACCGGTTTCTTGGCGGCGAAGTCCGCGTAGCCATAGCCCTTGGCCAGCAAGACCTGTCCATCCTTCACGACCGACACAACAGCGCCGGCGATATCGCGGCTCGCAAGCTGAGCGGGGAGGAGCGCGTCGAGAAATGCTTCGAGATCCGCTTTCGTCAGCTCGTGAACTCCGCTTTGTTCTGCGGCGGCCGGCGCTGAAGCAACGGGCGCCGGGGAAAAAATCGGCGTGGGTGCGGGACCTTGCGCGGCGACTCTCCAGGGCAATGAGAGGGTGAAGACAAATCCGCTCGCGATTATAAGAAAGCGATGGTACGACCGGACGTGCATTTTCACGGGCCCATCCTGTCGGCACGTTTCGTCGCTGGCAAGAGTGTTGGCCCCGGCGAAGTTCCGCCCATGGATGCGAAAGTCCGGCCTCTTCTTTCACGCAAGGCCATCGTTTTGTTTCGGCTTGCCGTTTTCGCGTTTGCCTCAGGTCAGCAGGCAGTCGCCGACGCCGACTTTACTCAGGATTTCAAGCAAGCGTTGCATTGGCGGAACATCGGGCCGTTCCGCGGCGGACGAACCCGTGCTGTGGCCGGCGTTCCTTCGCAGCCGAATGTGTTTTACATCGCGCAGGTTAACGGCGGCGTTTTCAAAACGACGGATTACGGGCGGACCTGGCAGCCGATCTTCGACGACCAGCCGACCGGTTCAGTCGGAGCGATCGCCATTTCAGTTTCCAATCCTGAGATAATCTACGTCGGCAGCGGGGAGGGTTTGCACCGTCCTGATTTGTCGGTCGGCGATGGGATCTACAAATCGAGTGACGCGGGTAAGACCTGGACGCATCTCGGGCTGCGCGACGGTCAGCAGATCGCGCAAATCGCAGTCGATCCGCGCAATCCTGATCGCGTTTTTGTCGCGGTCGCCGGTCATCCTTATGGACCCAACGAAGAACGCGGAATTTTTCGCTCAACGGATGGCGGGAAGACTTTCGAGAAAGTTCTATATCGCGACGAAAACATCGGCGGCGGAGACGTACAGATCGATCCGGCGAATCCGGAAATCGTTTACGCTTCGCTGTGGGAGGCGCGAGAAGGCCCGTGGGAAAATGGAAGTTGGAACGGCGGCAACGGCGGCATCTTCAAATCAACCGATGGCGGGAAGACCTGGAACCAGCTCAGCAAGGGGCTGCCTGAGGGGATCGTGCAAGCAAATCTCGCGGTGGCGCCGAGCGCGCCGAAAAGTCTGTTCGCTGCAGTCGGGACGGAGAAGGCCGCAGCACTTTATCGGTCCGACGACGGCGGCGAGAATTGGTTTGTGGCCACGACCGATTCCCGCCCCGGCCTCGCGATCGGCGGCGGTGATTTGCCCGTCGTGCGATTCGACCCGAAAGACGCAAACATCGTTTATTCCGCCACCGTCGTTTGCTGGAAATCGACTGACGGCGGGAAAACGTGGCAAGCTTTTCGCGGCGCGCCGGGCGGCGACGATTATCAAAACGTCTGGGTCAATCCGAACAACACCGCGATCATCCTGCTCGCGAGCGACCAGGGCGCGATCGTCACCGTCAACGGCGGCGAAACGTGGAGTTCATGGTTCAATCAATCCACGGCGCAGCTCTATCACGTCAGCGCGGATAATGCGTTTCCGTATCGTTTGTGCAGCGGCCAGCAGGAGAGCGGTTCGGTTTGCATCTCGAGCCGCGGCCAGGACGGCGAGATTACATTCCGCGACTGGCATCCGGTCGCGGTGGAAGAATATGGCTACGCCGCGCCCGATCCGCTCGATCCGGATTTTGTCTACGGCGGCAAGCTGACGCGCTACGATCGCCGCACCGGACAAGCGCAGAATATCCTGCCGAAACCATTTCGCTCGCCCGAGTTTCGGATGCTGCGCACTCAGCCGGTAATTTTTTCTCCGGTCGATCCGCACCTGCTTTTCTTCGCCGCCAACACACTCTGGAAAACTCGCGATGGCGGACAGAATTGGGAGCAGATCAGCCAGGACCTGACGCGCAAGACTTTTGAGATTCCGCCAACTGTCGGCAAGTATCGCTCGCAGCCGACCGCGCAACCGACACCGCGCGCCGTCATTTACACGGTTGCGCCTTCACCTCTCGACGTGAACCGAATCTGGGCCGGCACGGACGACGGTCTGATTCACGTAACCGCCGACGGCGGCAAGAATTGGAAGGACGTCACGCCGCCGCAGATTTCCGCCTGGCAAAAAATTTCGCTGATGGACGCCGGACACTTCGACGCGAACACAGCTTACTCCGCCGTAAACACGATCCGGCTCGACGATATGCGGCCGCACATTTACCGGACCCATGATAACGGCAAGACGTGGAGCGAGATCGTAAAAGGAATCCCCGGCGGACAAACGGTGAACGTCGTGCGCGAAGACACGCAGCGAAAAGGCCTGTTGTTCGCCGGCACGGAACGGGCGGTTTACGTCTCGTGGGACGACGGTGACAACTGGCAGCCGTTGCGGCTGAACATGCCCGCGACTTCGGTGCGGGATTTGATCATCAAAGACGACGACATCGCGGTCGCGACGCACGGGCGCGGGTTTTGGATTTTGGATAATATCACGCCGTTGCGTCAGCTGGTGACGAGCGATGAAGAACCGATTCTCTTCAAGCCGCAAACCGGATTGCGCGTGCGGGCGAGTTTGAACACCGACACACCGATACCGCCGGACGAGCCGGCCGGAGAGAACCCGCCGGACGGTGCGATGATTGATTACTATCTGGGCAAGAATGCTGCCGGCGCGATCACGCTCGAGATCAAAGACGGGAAGGGGAATGTCGTCCGGCGCTATTCGAGTGTTGACCCAGTTCCGCCCATCGATCCGAACCTGAAGATTCCAGCGTACTGGGTCCGGCCGCCGCAAAGGTTATCCAATGAGCGCGGGCTGCACCGTTTTCTGTGGGACATGCACTATGCGCCTGTGCCCGGCATCGAACCGGAATATCCGATGACGGCGGTGCCTCACAACACGGCCCCGGAACCGACTTCCCCCTGGGTAACGCCCGGCGACTATTCAGCTATCTTAACGGTGAACGGAAAGAGCTATACGCAGCCGCTCTCGGTGAAAATCGATCCTCGCGTGAAAGCTTCCCCGGCGGATCTGGCGCAACAGTTTGAGCTGAGCAAAGCGCTTTATGAAATCCGGCCAGCGCTTGAAACAGTAAACAACGGCCTCGGTCGGTTGAGCACGGAAATCGAAAAGGCGAAAGAACGCGCCGGGCAAAACGCAGTTACGGCGCAGCTCGACGCTCTGAAAAAGAAATTGCAGGAAATCGCCGGTCCGCCGAGCCGTCGGGAGAGGGCCACGCTGAGCCTGGAATTGTTGGAAAAACTGGGAACGCTATTTGGGACCATCCAGGAATTCGATGCTGCGCGTACGCCAGTCGTCCGGACGGCGGTCGCTGACCTTCAACGTGAATCCCAATCGATAATCCAACGCTGGCGAGCGATCGAAGAGCAGGACCTTCCCTTACTGAATCAACAGCTCGAGGTTGCCGGATTGGGGAAAATAGAAATTCAAAAATAAGCGGGTTTTTGCTACTGAGCTACGAAAGACTTATGAAAACAATTCCTCTGCTGATTGCGTCCGTCGCGTTTGCTTTCACCAGCGTTGTGGACGCGGCCGATAATGCTGTCCTGCGCGTCGGGCACTTTCCAAATATCACTCACGCCCAGGCGCTCGTGGCGCATAATCTTTCGCGGCAAGGCAAAGGCTGGTTTGAAGAGCGGCTCGGTCCAGGGACCAAGATCGAGTGGTTCGTTTACAATGCCGGGCCGAGCGCGATGGAAGCGATCTTCGCGCAGTCGATCGATCTTACTTATGTCGGGCCCGGACCCGCCTTGAATGCTTATGCGAGATCGAACGGCGACGAAGTCCGAATGATCGCCGGAGCCGCGAATGGCGGCGCGGCGCTCGTGGTCCAACCGGACCAAAACCTGAAAACGCCCGCGGATTTTCGCGGGAAGAAAATTGCCACGCCGCAACTGGGAAACACGCAGGATATTTCCTGTCGCGCGTGGTTGACGGCGGGCGGTCTTAAGATCACGCAGCTCGGTGGCGATGCACAGGTCTTGCCGACGCAAAATCCCGATCAACTGTCGTTGTTCCAGCAAAAAAGAGTCGATGCGGTGTGGACGGTGGAACCGTGGGTCTCACGGCTCGAGCGCGAGTCCGGCGGCAAAATTCTCGTGGATGAAAAAGATGTCGCCACCACCGTTTTGGTTTCGAGCGTGAAGTTCTTCGCGGAACATCGCGATCTGGCGAAGAAGTTCACTCAAGCGCACGCCGAGTTGACGGAGTGGATGGTGAAGAATCCGGAAGAAGCCCAGACGCTGGTGCGCGCCGAACTGCTCGCGGAAACCAAAAGCGATATGGCACCGGACCTGATCGCGCAATCGTGGAAGCGGATTGTGTTCACGGCCGAAGTCCCGCGCGCCTCGGTCGAGAGTTTTATGCAGAACTCGATGAAAGCCGGCTTCATCAAGAGCGCGCCTGATCTTTCGAAGTTGTTCGAGAAACCCTGATGTCCCTCCAGGAGGAGTTAGTTGGGCCGCCTCCGGCGAAGCTCATCGTAGACCATGTCTCGAAGTGGTTTCGCACCACGCGCCAGACGGTGCACGCGCTGGATGATGTTTCGCTCAACATCGGCGAAGGCGAATTCGTTTGTCTGGTCGGGCCGAGCGGTTGCGGCAAATCCACCTTGCTCGATATCATCTCGGGCCTCGAGGTGCCGGATCAGGGAACGGTCACGGCCGATAACGAACCGGTGCTCAATCCCGGCCGGCACCGGCTCGTCATGTTTCAGGAATCCGCGCTCTTCCCGTGGCTCGACGTTACCGGGAACGTCATGTTCGGGTTGAAACTCAAGCCTGGCCTAACGAACAAGGAACGCCTCGAGGTCGCGAAGTTCTTTATTCAATTGGTCGGCCTGGAAAAATTCTCGGCCGCGCACGTGCATGAGCTTTCCGGCGGAATGAAACAGCGCGTAGCCCTGGCCCGCGCGCTCGCGCCGAATCCGCGCGTCTTGCTGATGGATGAGCCTTTCGCCGCGCTCGACGCGCTCACCCGCGAGCAACTTTACAGCGACATCCAACGGATCTGGCAAAAGCGGCGCAAGACAATCGTGTTCGTCACGCACAACGTGCGCGAAGCGGTCTGCCTCGCCGATCGCGTGATTTTGTTTTCGCGCAATCCCGGCCGCATCCGCGAGCAATTCGACATCCCGCTCCCGCGGCCGCGCGATATCAACAGCATTCAGTTAGCCGAGCACGCGGGCGAAATCACACGCGCGCTCAAAGGCCACTCGACCGGGGAGGTGTCGGAATAATGAAACGCGCGCTCCTGGCCACGATATTTTTTCTTATCTTGCTGGCGATTTGGTCGGTGATCGTGCAGCTAAAAATTTGGTCGCCGATTTTGTTGCCGTCGCCGCAAAGTGTCGGCGAATATCTTCTGGGCGCGGCGCGGGACGGAACGTTGCTCCAGGCCACGAGCGTAACGGTGCGCCGACTCCTCGTTGGTTACTTGATTGGCATCGCGATCGGGTTGCCGCTCGGGCTGCTCACGTCGGCGTCGAAATTTGTCGAAGACACGATCGGGGTTCTGGCGCTGGGATTACAGACCTTGCCGAGTGTCTGTTGGATCCCGCTCGCCTTGCTTTGGTTTGGCCAAACCGAAAGCGCGATGTTGTTCGTCGTGATCATGGGAACGGTCTGGTCGGTTGTGATCGCGACCGATACTGGCGTGCGCAACATTCCGCCGATCTACGCGCGCGCTGCGCGGACGATGGGATCGCGCGGCTTGCACAAATGGACGAAGGTCATCCTGCCCGCGTCGCTGCCCTACCTGGTCAGCGGCATGAAACAAGGTTGGGCGTTCGCCTGGAGATCACTGATGGCGGCCGAGATTTACGTGACCATTTTGACCGGGTTCGGTCTTGGACATCTCCTGCATTACGGACGCGAACTGCACGCGATGGACCAGGTGATTGGCGTGATGTTCGTCATTGTTTTGATCGGGTTGCTCACGGACAAAATCGTCTTCGCGCCGATCGAGCGATTTCTCCATCGGCGCTGGGGTACGGGCTTGCGGTAGTGCACCTGATCCGCGCTGCGGGGCGCTTTTAGAAATGCTCGTCCGTGAAATGGTTATCCAGGCGGTAGATCGCGGCGTGTTCGCTATCGATCGCCCACGCTGAAATCCGCGCGCCGGCAGGAAACGCACTGCGCGGGAACGTCGCTTCCCATCCGCTCCAGAACTGGTCGCGGTTATGGAATCGCGCCGCGATATCGGGCCGGGGTGAGATCCCATCGGACATCGCGAAGAAGACCCAATTGCGCTCCGGATATTCGTAGGTGAGGACCACGCCGTCAGCCGGACGGCCCGCCGCGTTGAGCACCGCCCAACCGGTGGCGACCAGCATATCATTCCCTTTCGGCGCGATGGATTCGCACCAACCCGTCGCATTCCGGCCGTCGGCCGCCCAATGATGGATCGATGAAACATTATCGGTCTTGATCAGGGCTGGGCGGATCAGGCCCAAATTATCCAGGACCATTGCGTCGCGACGCACAATCAGCGGTGAGGGATAAATCGTTTTCTTAATTGTGCTGCCGGTGTTGAGCGCGCGACTAAAGAGGACCGCGGAGCGTCCCAACCAGTTATTAGCCGATCCCGCTCGTATCGCGGCAACACCAGCGGCGGCACAAAATGCATACGGGATGAGCAAACCGAGCGCGAGGAGAGCCAGGGCCGAGATCCAGATCGGCCGTGCTAGCGGATTTCGCCGCGGCGCTGATTCGGCGTGGATAACAATCGCCAGTCCAATGAGTGCGACGAACAGATAAAGCGCGAATGGTCCATAACGCGATTGCAACGCCTGCGTTGTTCCGTAACCGACTCGCCCAAAGGCGGCGAGAGACGCACTGCCGATAGCGTAAAATCCCAGCGCAAACCAAGGCCGTGTCCGCCGGAGGAATTCGCGATTTTTTCGGCGCGAGAATGCGAAACAAAGGGCGCCACAGAAAAGGACCAATCCGCTCGCTCCGAGAATCGCCGCCATCGTGATCGACGACCCTTTACCCGCGCAGACCAGGGCCGATCCGAGAAAAATGAAAACGTATTGGAAATAATCGATCGGCGAAACGGCGGGGGCAAAGAGAGGAAGATCGCGAGGCTTTTGATAATCCCAAAAATAAGCCGCGACGCAGAGTGCGCCGGCGACGATCCAAAACAGAAGCCACCTTTTCCATCGAGGAACTTCGTCAGTGAACAGCAGCAACGGAAAAGTAACCGCCCAAAGCAGCAGACCATTCGCCAGACTGAAACTGCCGGCGATCGAGAAAATCGCGCAGCAGATAAATTTTTTGGTGATCGATAGCTTCGTGCCAGCGACGACGAGCGCGGCGACGAGCCAGAATGCCGGCAGGAACGAACTGAAATCCGAGCCGGTCAGCCAGACTTCGTAATAGGTGGGAGCGAAAATGAGGAGAGCGGCGAGGAGAAGGCCGATGGCGATGGCGCGCGGTCCGAGCACCGATTGTCGCAGCAGGAAATAAATTCCAGCCGCAGTCGCCGTCGAGAAGAAAACGGAAAGTGCCATTTCGTAAGTCAGATGCCAATGGCCAAAACCCGCGAAGAGGACCACGAGCAGTTTGGGAATGACGGTGTGCGCTTCCTGTTGTTGCTGGAGGATGTCCTGCAGGAAGGACTGACCTGTGCGCGCGCGCGCGATGATCGGGACCATCTCCCAGTCGTCCCAAGCCGGAACATCGACGGCATATCGTTGAAGCAGGTAGATGAGAAAGGCGAGCGGCGCCGCGGCAGCGATCAGGGTAATCGCGAGCCAGTTTCGAGGATGTTCGGCTGGGGGTTTCGACTTGGCGTCACCCTGTTCCACTACGTTCCCCCCGGGAAGTTCGTTTCTTCGGGGGTAAGATAAGACTGGCAAAACGATTCGTTCGCATATGATCGAGCCCGATTGGACAGATCATCCCGTAACGAAGGGGAACCACTCTTGACAAGTCATTTCGAAAAATTGGCCGCGCGGCAAGTTACGCGTCGTTCTTGAATGCCAAAACGCGGCGATGTCTCCTACGAACACGAGATTATGCGCTCGTCCAGGACCACTTATTGGTGGTCCAAGTGTTGCGCCAGCATGTGGCTACTGCGATCGAACCGGCTTCGCCACATTTTTCGCGGCTCGACGCGGGATGTGGCAGCGGAGGCATGCTGAGCGTGGTGCGAAAAATTTTCCGCAGGCGAATTTACCGGCGTTAACGAAAGCAAACACGCTGATCTTGGTGAATGACGGCAGCCGGGACGAGATGATCCCGAGCGCGCTCGGTTTTCTCGCCGTGATCGATGTGGTGCTCGAACGCATGTTGAACAAAAGGCCGACCGGCTGGAACTCACTCATGGCGGCGATGCCGCTGCTTTCCGGCACGCAACTGGTGCTCCTCGGCATCCTGGGTGAATATGTCGGCAGAATTTATCTCGGTGTGAGCGATAAACCACAGAGCGTGATCCGCGCGACGTTCCAGTCGTCTGACAAGGCTGGCCTCAGCCCATGATTTCAGTGATCATCCCGACCCTGAATGAGTTCGAGAACATCGAACCGCTTCTCGGTCGCATTCTGCAATGTCAGCCCGCGCCGGATGAAATCGTCTTTGTGGACGATGGTTCCACCGACGGCACGCGCGAACGCATTCGCGCTTTTTCCACTTCTGCTCCGGTGCGTTTGATCGAGCGCAACAGTCCGGTCTTCGGACTTTCGGGCGCCGTCATTGCCGGAGCGCGCGCCGCCAAAGGCGATCTTCTCGTCGTGATGGATGCCGACCTGAGCCATCCGCCGGAGAAATTGTCCGAGCTGGTGCTTCCCATTTTGGAGGGAACCGCGGACATGGTCATTGGCAGCCGCTACGTGCCTGGCGCATCAACGCCCGGCTGGCCGGTCTGGCGCAAGATTATGTCGCGCATCGCGGCGGGCATCGCGTATCCGCTCACCGGAGTGCACGATTCGATGTGCGGTTTTTTTGCGATGCGAAAGACCTCTCTGCTGGAATTCACTCCAGCCGCGACCGGCTTTAAGATCGCCTTCGAAGCGATCGTTCAGGGCGGCAAACAACTTCGTGTCCTCGAAATTCCCATCGTCTTTCGCGATCGCGCCCGTGGTACATCGAAAATGAGTCCGAGCGTCGCGTTGCGCTTTGCCTTGCGCTGGCTCGCGGCGGCATCGCGAATGCCTTTCCGTCGCGGAACTCAAGTTCACCCTCAAGGAGCGGCGGTTTCCAAACCGCCCTCGAGCGCCGATTTGGAAATAACCGCCCCTTGTCCCCCTGTCGATCGTCGTTAAGAAACCGGCGCTTCGTAGTTGGCCACGATGCGGCCCGCTCGATCCACCCAATTCGTGGTCGAACTCGCCTGCCGCTCTTCTGGAGTTCAATGTTGGACGTTGGACGTAGGACGTTGGAAGTTTCCCGTCTCCAGCGGCGGCCGCCGCCTGTGCCACTCCGTGCTCTGCTCGTAGGCGTGCGCGATCTGCAAAATTCGCGTTTCATCCATCGCTTTCCCCAGCAACTGCAATCCAACCGGCAGTTGTGTCCCATTCTCCATCGTTGCAAAACCGCACGGCAGACTTATCCCGCAAATGCCCGCGAGGTTCGCCGCGTTCGTGAAAACGTCGGCCAAGTACATTTGCAACGGATCGGCGCTTCTCTCTCCCAGCGGAAATGCCGGTACCGGTGATGTTGGTGAGATGAGCGCATCAACGTTGGCAAAGGCCTCGGCAAAATCGCGCCGGATCAGCGTCCTCACTTTTTGCGCGCGCGCGTAATACGCCTCGTAATATCCAGAGCTCAGAACGTAGGTGCCGAGGATGATGCGCCGTTTCACCTCCGGACCAAATCCTTCCTCCCGCGTCCGCCCGTAATGGTCGAACAAATTTCGCGGATTCTCCGCGCGATGGCCGTAACGCATTCCGTCAAAACGCGCAAGATTCGCCGAGGCCTCCGCGCTCGCGATCATATAATAAGAGGCAATCGCGTATTCTGTATGCGGCAGTGACACGTCGATGATTTCCGCGCCTAACGAGTCGTAATGCGCGACCGCCTGGTCGATCGCCGCTCTCACCCGCGGATCGATTCCCTCGATCAGGTATTCTTTTGGCAGACCGAGCCGGATTCCGCGCAGATCGCGCCCGAGATCAGCGGCGTAATCGGGCACCGCTTCATTCAAACAAGTCGAGTCCTGCGGATCTGCTCCGGCGATCGCGTTCATCACCATCGCCGCGTCGCGCACTGTCTTGGTCAACGGACCGGCTTGATCGAGCGACGACGCAAACGCGACTAAACCAAAACGCGAGACGCGGCCATAACTTGGTTTCACGCCGACCACGCCGGAGAGTGCCGCCGGTTGTCGGATCGATCCGCCCGTGTCGGTTCCGAGCGCACCGAATGCCGTGTCCGCCGCCACGGCCGCGGCCGAGCCGCCGCTGGAACCACCCGGCACGCGCGAGATGTCCCAGGGGTTCCGAGTAAATTTCACGCTCGAGTTTTCCGTGGACGCGCCCATGGCAAATTCATCCATGTTCGTTTTCCCAAACGGAATCGCGCCCGCCGCTCTGAGTTTTCGAATGATGGTGGCATCGTAGAGTGCCCGATAGTTCCGCAGAATCTTCGAGGCGCAGGTGCACGGCTGACCCGCCACGCTGATGATGTCTTTGATCGCAATCGGCACGCCGCCAAGCGGCAAACTCACATCGGTGCGTTCTGCGTGTTTGACCGCGTCATCGAAATCGATCGACAGATACGCCTCAATCCGAGGCTCCACTTCCGCGATCCGCGACTGGAGCGCCTCCAGCACTTCGCGCGGAGAAATTTCGCGGCGGCGAAGAAGAAGCTGAAGCTCGGCGATGTTCAGCGCCGGCAAATCGGCCGCATTCATTCCACGACTTTCGTGACGATGAAAAGACCGTTGGCTTGCCGCGGCGCATTGCTCAGCGCTTCCTCCGCGGTCAACCAACTGCGCGGCTCATCTTCGCGGAAGACATTGAAGACCGGGACAGCATGCGCGGCGGCTTCCACGTCGGTCGTATCCAGCTCTCGCAACTTCTCCGCGTACTCGAGCACGCGACCCAACTGCGCCTGGAAAAGTTTTGTCTCCTCTTCCGTCAGATTGAGCCGTGCCAGTTTCGCGACGTGGGCCACGTCGAGTTCAACAGTCTCTGACATTTGCGTTCCGCTAAAAACGGAAATGGCTCACCAGCCAGATGACCGCGACGCAAAGCGCGATGACCAGCACCAGAAAAACGATCCGGCCTTCGCGCCGTTCCTTCCGGAGCGAGACGCGTCTACCCTTGACCCGGCTATCATCGCCCCAGCGCTTGTCCTGCAGCGCGACCGAAACATCGAGTCGGCTGCGGCCTTCACTCGCGCGCATTAGCAATTCCTCGCGCTGTCGGCGAGTCGTTTCCTCGGCCACGCGCGGCGCTTCCGCGATCATGCGCTCGAGTTTCTCCATTTCGCCGCGCAGCTGCGATTCGCGCTGCGCGAGTTCTTCCTGTTTCTGGTTGAGCGGCGTCCCGGCTTTGGGCGTACGGCGGCGCATGCGGAATCACTGACCCTTCGCGGTCATCCAGAAAAAAACCAGGAGCGCGATAATCCCAAAAATAATCAACGGCAGCGTGACCGCGAAACCGATCCCCACCCATTGAGCGAATGTTTTTCCGCCACCGATTCCGGAAAGGCCCGATGACGTTTCCGGCAAATCGAGGTCCGCCGATTGATCGCTGTTTCCGGCTTCGAGTCGGCTTCGTTGCTGACTGAACTCCGTCCGCGCGTCGTCCACCGTGCTCAGCGCACGGCTCAATTCCTTCGGCAGCTCGGCGGGATTCCAGCTCTTCGGTTCGATCGCCTCGAGCAACGCCAAATGCTGGGTAAAACTTTCATGCGTCGTCCGGATCTGCTCGAGTTTCTTTTGCGAATCGTATCCTTCGCGCTCGAGAATCACCAGCGAGCGCGAAAGTTTGTCGGTCATCTCGGCTCGTCCGCGCTCCAATTCTTCCTGGCGCCGGCTGAGCTCCTCCAGTTCGCGTTTTTGTTTCTCGATTTGCTCCGACTGCCGCTTCAACTGCAGAAGTTGCTCCTGCGCTTTTTGGACTTGGGAATCGAGATGCTCGGGCGACATCCCTTCTTCTTCGCTTAACTCCAGCATTTGTTCGATCGGTCGTGTTCGTTCAGCCATGGCAATCGGTCGGGCGGCATCGCACGATCAGGCCTGGGGATCGCGCGCGGCTGCGATGACATTAGCGGGCGAAGTTCAGAATTCCACAATTTTTCCCGAGAAGATTGCAAAAGTGCGCGCGCTCAGCTCGCTTCAGCGAGTAGCTCTTTCCAAACGTCGCAAAGCTCCTCGAAACTGCCGCCGGTCAGGTGCTTTAACTCGGAAAAATGCGAATCGATGTAGTCGCGCTGAAATGGTTTTGGCCCGTGGAAATGGACGATGGCCGCATTCGCGTAGTCGCCCCAGTACGGTTTCCAATTTAGTTTGGGAGATAACTTCTCCCATCGAGCCGCCCCTTCCTTGGTGCGAAAGAAACGCCGGTAGGCACCCTGGTCCCAGGCCACGCTTTGCAGTTCATCGATGTTCTGCCGGATGAACTTTTTGAATTCATCGTCCTGACGCAACAGCCCGGACAGATTCATCCACATCACGCCCGTGTTCATGTTCTCGTAATCATCGAGCGCAAATTCCGGCGCGACCGCGAAGTAGTCGCAGGCCACGGATGAAATTTCCGCGACGGGATCGCGGCGGAAAAACACATCGCAATCGGTATACAAAACATGGTCCTCCAGGCCTAACGAATCCCGCAGCCGCGGCAGTTCGACGCGCAGGAAAATTCCCGGCAGCGCGGTGACGAGATTGGGATCGTTCTTGCGCCGGCCCAGGTCGACCAAGTCGGAGGAGAGCGAGGTCCTGCATTGAACGATCGGCACTTCGCGATCGCGCAGCCACCGGGTGAAATCGTTCTCGCCTCCATCATAAAGGAAATGCGGCCGAAGCGACGTGCAGCGCAACGCGGTATGAATCGCGACGCGGGCCATCTGCGCATATTGCTCGAAAGCGGGGCAACCTTCATTGAGCGCGAGAAACCACTGCATATTTTCGGGATGGTTTAGGATACTGTAGCCGCTTCGCCATGCGAAGCGCGGGCGGTGGCGACAGAATATCCTTTATCGCTCTCCCCGGCCTGTGTTTGTTGTTTAATCGGCCGCAGCCCAGATGGAAACCTTGAATCCCGCGCCAGAACTCCGCCGGCCGAAAGCGAAGGATTCGATTCTGTGGCTTGTTCTCGTCGCGCTCGCGGCTGTCCTGCGTCTCGGCCCGATCGCCTCCGGTCTCCCTTACTCTGATTATGTCGATGAAGGGCACATCCTTCATCCCGCGATCACGATTCTGAAATCCAAAACTTTCGATACCACCTTTTCGACATACCCACCGCTGACGAGCTACCTCACCGTGGCTGCGATCAAAGTTTACTCTCCTTTCTACCGGATATTTCATCATCATAAATTGTGGAAGGATTTCCCGGCCGAGCAGGATTTCCACACCGACCTGGGCGAGTACTACGATCTTGTTACACCGCCCGATATCATCTGGCTTGGGCGGCTGGTGATTGCATGTCTGAGCATCGCGACGGTCATCGTGGCTGGGGCGCTGGCGAAGAGCCTCGCCGGTTCGCGCGCAGGATTGCTGGCAATACTTTTCACCGCCTTGTCTCCGGCGTTGGTCAGCCGCGGGTCGATCGTCATCATCGATACGGTCGGGACGTTCTTTGTCCTGACCACACTTTACTTTTGCCAGCGGCTGCGCGTTCTCGCTGCGTCGAACAATCGGCTGGTGTGGCGCAGTGCTGCCTTCACCGGGATCGCGGCTGGTCTGGCTTGCGCGGCCAAGTACACCGTCGGCGTGGTTTTCATTGCGGTGCTCGTCACGATCCTGATGCTCCCGGTCGCAAAAAAATCGAAGACGATTCTGATCCTGGTCTCGAGCGCGGGCCTCCTCGCCGGGATTTTCTGCGGAGCCCCGGGGATGCTGCTTCACTCCGGAAAAATCGTCGAAGAGTTGCGCGGCCTGGCGAGTTTCTATCAAACGATCAAATCCGATCAGGGATATTGGAGCGCGGCAATCTCCGGGTGGGAGATCGGCGTTCCTCTGATGATCACCGGACTTGCCGGGATCATCTGGATGTTTTGGAACGCGTCGACTCGAGGCGTCGCCGTGAGCTGGATCGCTTTCGCTCTCCTGCTTTTGTCGGCCGTGGTCTGGTCCACTTTCCAACCGTTCCGGAATCTCTTATCCCTGGTTCCTCCGCTCTGCATCGCCGCCGCCTTGCTCTGCGATTCGTTAGGCCAATATCTCGAGTGCTCACAGCGACGTCTGGCCTTCATTTTCTGGGTCGCCCCTGCATTGATTCTGTTCGTCGCCGTTTCGCTGGCCTGGTCCAGTCTTCGTCATCTTCAGCTGCGAACACCACACATCGACACGCGCATTCGGGCGATCGACTGGCTCCGGCAACACGCCACAAAAGAGGAGACGGTCCTCGCCATCCGCGAACTTTCCATTCTGCCGGCCGAATGGAAACGGATCGCGGCCACAGCGACAGTGATTCCTTGGTTCCAAGCTGCGGATCTTCTCGAGCGGCAACGATTCGATTACGTCGTGACCGGTGATTTCGATCTTCGCTACGCCAGCGACCCAAACGCTTGGTCGGCCTACCGCGAACGCTGGCAGGCGAAAGTCTCGCCTCTGCCAGTTCAAGCCGACTTTGGCCAGGTCGTGACACCCGTGAGGCCTTATCTCTGGCGCACCAACGATGAGCGGATCCTCATTTTGAAAGGGAATGCTCAGCACTGAGCGCGATCGCTCTCGCCGAAAACTAATTGATCGTGGCGCCGATCGTTACCGCCGGCCCGTTCGCGTGCGTGAGGTCGTTATGGATTACGTGGACGCTTCCATATCCACTCGTCGTGAGCGAGCTGATCAACGATCCCAACGTCAGCCAGGTGGCAGTAGGAGACATACCGCTGAGCGGTTCCGCGGCGCCGCCTTCTCCGTGGATTTTTCCTCGCAAACCGCCGAGCACAACATCCGCTTCCGCGTCCGGCGCGTAATGCGTCCAGATAAATAGCGTAGGCGCGGCCGAACGAAGTTGGGCGATCAGCTTCCAAGGTTCGGGCAGGTGATAAATGAGCCCCGAACAAAAGACCGCGTCGAATTTTCCAAACGCGGCGAGGTCGCTGCTCTCCAAGTTCGCCTGCGCGAATTCCACGTTAGGAACCTTTAACAGTTCCTGGACAAACCTCGCCTTGCGCAGATTTAGCTCGCGGCCCTCGAGCGCGAGCACTCGCTGTATCCCGGGACGTTCCGCGAGAATGAAAGTGTGTGCCCCTTCCAGCGAGCCCAGCTCCAAAATTGTTTTGGCGCCCGGGGCGAACCGAAAAAATTGATCGACTCGCGGATCGCCGACCGCGCTGACGCCACCGCCGTAATCAGCGCCATCGATTCGAAACTGGAAGACCCACGGCGCCAGTTTCGCAAACTCTGAAGTTAAATCCATAAACCGCCATTCTCCAAGCGACGTGGAAGAAAGACCAAGGAGGGGCGGTTTACAAACCGCCCGCCTTCCTCTTGGCGAAGCTCACTCTTCCATCTTACCCGCACCGTACGATGGGCGGTTTGTAAACCGCCCCTCCTTGGTTATCGCCCACCGCGTTCTCGACTTCAGCGCCTTCATCTGCCGGGCATCATTTCGAGCAGCACTCCCTTGAAGTATTCCGTTTCCGGCAACGTGGGAAGGACTGGATGATCGAGCGCCTGCTCAAACCGGTGCAACCGTCGCGCCGATCGTCGCGCATCGACGAGCGCATCCGCGATCGTCTGGTTGAAGATCGTTTCACTCACATGATGCGAGCAGGAGAAAGTCGCAAGCACTCCGTCGCGCGACAAGAGCTTGAATGCACGCACGTGCAGCTCGCGATACCCGCGCAACGCGTCGTGCAATCCGCCTTTCGTTTTGGTGAAGGAAGGCGGATCGAGAATAATTAGATCGTATTCCGCTTCCGCCTTTTCCGCCGCGCGCAGGAATTGAAAAACGTCCTGCTCGATCCACTCGACCGAAAGCTGGTTCCGTTCTCCGTTTCGGCGTGCGCTGGCGATGCTATCCGCGCTCGCTTCCACCGCCGTCACTTTCGTCGCGCCTGCTCGTGCACACGCGAGCGCGAACGCCCCCTGACTCGCAAAACAATCCAGCACCCGCCGCTCCGGCGCGTAACGCGCCACGGTTTCGTAATGTCCCAATTGATCCAGATAAAATCCCGTCTTCTGCGCATGCATGAGATCAATCTCCAATTGGAGCGACGCCCTCTCTGGCGTCCCATTGATCTCGATGACGACTGGCCCGGACGGCGCTTCACCCAATAGGACGCCGACCTGCAACTCCATCCCTTCCGCCCGCCTGACCGGCGCGTCGTTGCGCTCGATGATCGATTGCAAGGCGGGCGATTCGCTTGCCGCTTTCAAAGCTTCCACGATGACGGCTTTCCGCATGTCCATCGCCAGTGTCAGCGTTTGCAAGACCGCGTGATCCCCGTAGCGATCAACGATCATGCCGGGCAAACCATCGCTCTCGCTCCAGACCAGCCGGCAGAGTCGCAGATCGACCCCGCGCCGCTTTCGATATTCCGTTGCTTGCGCGATTCTACGCTGAAAGAAATCGAGGTCCAGGTCTTGTCGTCGCCGCGAAAATCGCCGGGCCACAATCTGCGATTTGCTGTTATAAATCGCGCTGCCGATCAAATGATCCTTCCCGTCTTTGAGCGAAATGACCTCACCGTCAGCGGGATTTCCAAATGCCTTGAGGACTTCTCCGGAGAACACCCAGTCGTGTCCGTGCAAAATGCGCGCGCGAGGTTTGACGACAAGGCCGGCCATAGCGAAGGGTGAACGTCGAACGCCGAATGTCGAACGTCCAACGCTGACTCATTCTTCAGTTCGACGTCAGACGTTCATTTGAATCAGACCTAACACTTCATGCAACCAGCACCCATCACTTCACTCGAACTTCCTGGAATAAAAAAACTCCGCAGCGGTAAAGTCCGCGAAGTCTTCGATCTCGGCGACACCTTGCTCTTCGTCGCGACCGATCGGCTCTCCGCGTTTGATGTCGTTTTTCCCGATCCGATTCCCGGCAAGGGCGCGGTCTTGAATCAGCTTTCCGCCTTTTGGTTCCGGCGTTTCACGTTTGTGCAAAACCACATGATCACCGCTGACATCAAAAAATTTCCGCGCGCGCTCGCTCCGTATCACCATGAATTACATGGCCGTTCGATGATCGTGCGCAAAGCGCAGCCGCTTCCGGTCGAATGTGTCGTCCGCGGTTATCTCGCCGGCTCCGGCTGGAAGGAGTATCAAAAGAGTGGAACGGCTTCCGGCGTCACACTCCCGCCAGGCTTGAAGCTCGCGTCCCAATTGCCTGAGCCGATCTTCACTCCTTCCACGAAGAACGATGTGGGCCACGACGAGAACATCGATTGGAAGGAATGCTGCCGGTTGCTCGGCGTCGATGTCGCGGAACGCGTCAGAGATTTGAGTTTGAAGGTTTATGAAGCAGGCCGGCAGCACGCGGCGAAATGCGGGATCATCGTGGCCGATACGAAGTTTGAATTCGGCCTTTTCGAAAACGAGTTGCTCTTGATCGACGAATGTCTCACGCCCGATTCATCGCGCTTCTGGCCCGCCGATCAATACGTCGCCGGCCAGAGCCCTCCGAGTTTCGACAAACAATTCGTGCGCGATTATCTCGAGACGATCGATTGGAATAAGACGCCGCCCGCGCCATCGCTGCCAGCCGAGATCATTGAAAAGACCTCGCAAAAATATCACGAAGCTCTTGAACGCCTGATCGGCGCTGAATCGCCTTAGCGCGTCTTTGCTGTCATCCCGAGCCGCGCCGACGGCGAGGGACCTCGCACCCGTAGTGCCGCCGTTCGAAAAACATTACGGCGTCATCCGAGGAACACGCCGTCCGTAACGCGATAGCGCCTGAGCATCGTGAGGTCCCTCGCCGTCTGCGCGGCTCGGGATGACACCGCTTTTTTCCGCGCGATTGCTTAACTGATTAGCTCACCCACCAGCGCCTTCTCCTCCTTCAACTCCGCAACCGATGCATCGGTCTTCGCCCGGCCGAATTCATTCAACGGTACATCCTGCACGATCTCCCATTTCCCGCCGCGCCTGCGCACCGGAAACGAACAGATCAATCCTTCCTCGATGCCGTAGCTGCCATCCGAGCAAACCGCGACGCTATGCCAATCGCCTTCCGCCGTATCGGTGGTGAGCGATCGCACCGTATCCACAATCGCATTCGCGGCCGACCCCGCGGAGGAAGAACCGCGCGCTTTGATGATCGCTGCGCCGCGTTGTTGCACCGCCGGAATAAACGTCTCCTTCAGCCACGACTCATCGCTGATCACTTCCGCGGCGGAGTGGTCTTTGATTTTCGCGTTGTAGGAATCGGGATACTGCGTCGCCGAGTGGTTCCCCCAGATGGTCATGTTGGTCACCTCGGTGACATCCACGCCGGCTTTCTGCGCGAGCTGCGCCTTCGCCCGATTTTCATCCAGCCGCGTCATGGCAAACCAGCGGTCCCGCGGAATCGATTTCGCATTATTCATCGCGATCAAACAATTGGTGTTGCACGGATTTCCGATCACGAGAATGCAGACATCCCTCGCGGCATTCTTCTCGATCGCCTGTCCCTGACCGATGAAGATCTTGCCGTTGATCCCGAGCAAATCCTTCCGCTCCATCCCGGCCTTGCGCGGGACGCTCCCCACGAGCAGCGCCCAATTCACATCCCGAAACCCTTCATCGAGATCGGTCGTGGCGACGACATTTTTCAGCAGCGGGAAAGCGCAATCATCCAATTCCATGACAACCCCCTTGAGCGCTTCGAAGCCGGCTGGGATTTCGATCAAGTGCAACGCGACCGGCTGGTCCAGACCAAACATCGCGCCTGACGCCACGCGAAAAACGAGCGCATAACCAATCTGCCCGGCAGCCCCAGTGATCGCGACTTTAATGGGTGAGTTCATAATTTATTTAGCCACAGATGAACACGGATGAAACACGGATTTTGAAAAGACCCCTCTTTTGTCCGTGAAAATCCGTGTTCATCCGTGGCTAGATTCTCCGCGTCTTCTCCAGAAGTTCACGAATGACCGCGAGGCGCTTTCGGATCGCAGGGCTCGCGTCCAAACCCGCCACCGTCTTTTGCATTCGCCGGCTCCAGTTCGAATTTGACGCCGTGCCCGGAACGTTAAACCGATCCTTGCGTCCGAGCAGATCGGTGATCATGACTACTGCAATCCAGGCATTGCTTTTGAACAGGGCGCTCATGATCGCTGGATAGAAATCGCGCAAATAATCGAGTCCTTCGCGCGGCTCGATCCCGGCAAACTCGGCGATCTTCCGCAGATCCTCCCGCGCCTGATCCTGCGTCGCCGCTGTCTTATCCTGGGCCTCGTCCCACATGGCGCGGACCGGTTTGTGATCGTGCGTCGCGTAAGTGGTCACCGACAAGTGCTCATAATCTTCGCCGCGCGTCACGCGCCCGTGTTTCACTTCCCATTGAGGAATTTTGAATCCAGCCGCGCCTAACGAATGCAAGCTCGGCCGCACGTAGTCCGGCACCGTGCCGAGATCTTCACCGACCACCCGTGTCTCGCCCGACTCCTCCAGCACGGCTCGCAAGTAATCTTCGCCTTCGCGGCGATTCGCTTCGCAGTTTTCCCACGTGGCATCATCCCGTGGATAGAATTGCGGAATCGCCCCGCCGGTTCGTTCACGCATTTCGTCCCAAGAGAGCGCGAGAAATTCCGGATTGAGCACCGGTCGCCAGGGGAACGCGTAGATCCGGTAAAAGCCGAGTACGTGATCGATCCGGAAGACGTGGAAAATCTTTCGCACGCCGCGGACTCGTTGCCGCCACCAGGCGAGCTCTCGCGTTCGCATCACGTCCCAGCGATAAAGCGGAATTCCCCAGTTCTGCCCCCACTTTTGGGTGAACTCGTCGTCCTTGAAATACGGCTCGGGCGGCGCACCCCCGGACCAATCCAAAGCGAATTCATCCCGGCGCGAATAAACATCCGCGCTGTAGTAATTGACCCCAAACGGAATGTCGCCCATCAGCCCAACGCCGCGCTCCTCGGCGTACGATTTGATCGCCGTCCATTGTAAGTGAGCGATCCACTGCACGTAACGATAGAATCTGGCACGTTCATCAAACCAGGCCTGCTTCTCGGGAGATTGCGCCGCCAGCCAATCCCGCGCCGAATCCGCCGTGCGATGTTCCTCGCGCCATTGGTCCCAGGTTTCCCTGTTGCCATTTTCTCCCATGAGAGCGCGGAAGAACGCGTAATCCACCAGCCACGCTGCTTCCGTTTCGCAGAAAGCATCAAACGCGGTTGTGTAGGCGCCGTCCTCGTCGGCCCGTCGCGAAAAATTTGCGAAGGATTTTTTCAGCAGATCGATTTTCAAACTGCGAACGCGATCGTGCTTAACCGGCCCTTTCCGCAACTTCTCGAGATCGTTTTGCGCGATGACCTCATCATAGTCCTCTTGCGAGAGATCCACCGGCGATCCGGGCGCGAGATGCAACGTGGTCGGCTCCAACGCCACCGCACTGATCGCGTTGTACGGACTATGGTCGCCTCCCATTTCATTGATGGGCAGGAGCTGGACGATCTTGAACCCTATCGCCGCCGCCCAATCGATGAACTGCCGCAACGCCTCCAGATCGCCGACGCCCAGATCTGTCTCCGTCCGCAAGGCGAAAAGCGGCGCCAGCACTCCCGCGATTTTCTTCTCGGGCGACAAATTCATGCAGGGGAAAGTTCAGCCACGGATGAACACGGATGAAACACGGATTTAAAAGACGAGGCGCTTGTACTCGACTTTTGTCCGCCCGAAATTGACGAGAAGCCCGACCTTGATCCCAGTTGCCTTCAACACATTAAGGAGCTGCGCCTCATCGCGGCGATCATACTGAGGATTGACTTTCAACTCGACGAGCACGCACCCATCGACAATCAAATCAGAATCATAATCGCCGACTACGACATCCTTGTAACGGACCTGCACGCGCTTTTCGATTTCCACAGCGGACCCGCGTCGGATTAACTCCACTTGCAGTGCCCGCTCATAAACACGTTCGAGAAATCCATATCCAAGTTCGCCGTGCACCTCGAATGCGCCTCCGATAATCCGTTCGGTAATATCGCGGTGGAGCAACTTGCTCGGATGTTCGTCGTCGATTTCCAACATCTCCCTATCCGTGTTTCATCCGTGTCAATCCGTGGCCAAAAAATCAACCACGCCGGACCTGCCAGTCCTCAACCAGTTGCGTCGGAATCTCTTTGAGGAAACGCGAAGGCCGCTGGAACATGTCGCCGTAACCCGCATTCAGGCGCATGTGCGGATACGTTAGATAAAGCTCGTCGCGCGCGCGCGTGATCGCGACATAGAACAACCGGCGTTCTTCTTCGATCGCATCGCGCGTTTCGAGTGAGCGCGCGCTCGGGAACATTCCGTCGGTCAGCCAGATCACGAAGACTGTGTGATACTCGAGTCCCTTCGCCTGATGCACCGATGACAGATTGACCGCTTCATTGTCCGCGTTTTGATCCAAGGCCGGCTCCGCATCGATATTGCTGATCAGCGCCAGCTGGGAAAGAAATTCGTGCACATCCTTGAACTGGCGCGCGAAAGCCGCGAGCTGGTTCAGATCTTCCCGGCGCAGCTCGTAGTTGGTGAAATTCGCTTTCGCGTAGTCGTCGTAAACCGCTTCCACGATCGACGTGATCATTTCCGACGGCGGGTTCGGCTGTCCGCCCGGCGCAATTTCATCGAGCGTGTGCGCGAGCTGCTCCCACGATTTCTTCGATTTCGCGCCGACGGCCATCGCCAGGAGTCGCTCGCTCCACGAGATGATGTCTCCATGCTCGTTCAACTTGCCTTCCCACGCGCGCCAAAGATTGTCCGCGTTTTTTCCCCCGATCCCGGGCAGCAATTTTACCATCCGTTTGAACGCAACTTCATCTCGCGGATTCGCGATGAACCGGATGAATGCCGTCACGTCTTTCACATGCGCCTGCTCGAAGAACCGAACGCCGCTCGTGATCACGTAGGGAATTCCACGCCGCGAAAGTTCGAGCTGTAATTCGATCGCGTGGTAATGCGCCCGATACAAAACCGCGATCTCGTTCAGGTCCACGCCTTCGTCGCGCAGTTCCAAAATCCTTTGGGCCACGAATTGCGCCTGCTCGCTGCCGTCGTTCAGTCCCACGACGCCCGGCTTGACTGAATTCGTAGGTCGCGTGGCGCTCAGTTGCTTGCGAAATTGCTGCACGTTCGCGGCGATGGCGGCATTCGCCACGCGGAGAATATCCGGCACGCTCCGATAATTCATCTCGATCTTGAAGACCTGCGCGTCCGGATAGCGCTGCGGAAAGGCCAGAATGTTTTTGAAATTCGCGCCGCGCCACGAATAGATCGATTGCGCGTCGTCGCCCACCACCATCACGTTGCGATGCTCCGAGGCGAGCGTGTCGATGAAGTCAGCCTGGATCTTGTTCGTGTCCTGATATTCATCGACCAAAATGAATTGGAACTGACGCCGGTAAAAGGCCGCGATCTCTTCGTGCTCTTTCAACATCCGGAGCGTTTTCTCGAGCAGATCGTCGAAGTCCATCGAGTTCGTGGACTTCTTCTTTTTTTCGTAGCGCGCGTGCACGTCCTTGATCTGCTCGAGCAGGGGCAGGAAATACGGAAACTTTTCCGCGAGCAACGCATCGATCGGCGTCTCCGTGTTGATGACAAAACTAAAAATCTCCGCGAGGACATCGCCTTTCGGGAATCGCATCTCTTTTGGATTGATCCCGGCAGCCGCCACGACCGTGTTGATGAGATCTTTTTGATCTTCGCGGTCCATGATGCTGAATCCGCTCGAATACCCCAGGGCACTCCCATGCCGGCGCAGCATCCGATTTCCGATCGAGTGAAAGGTACCGCCCCACAACCCGCTTGAATCCACCGGCAAGAGATTAGCTACGCGCTCGACCATCTGCCGGGCGGCCTTGTTCGTAAAAGTGAGCAGCAGAATATTCCGCGGATCGATGCCGTTCTCGAGCAAATACGCCACGCGATAAGTCAAGGTGCGCGTCTTCCCGCTGCCCGCCCCGGCGATCACCAGCAGCGGCCCGGGCGAAGCCGTCACCGCCGCAAGCTGCTGCTCGTTCAGCTCCGACGCGTAATCAATGTTGATCGCGGTCGCGTGCGGGGCGCGCTGGAGCGTGTATTCGCGGGACATCGGGCGTAACGCTCCGGTGTTGCCCCACGCTCTTCAATGGAAATATAGCGAATGGACGATTTCGCTACGTGGCGGGAGCAGGCGGCGTCTTCTCGCTCTTGCGGGTCAGCTCTTCCAGCAGCTCTATTTGGATCTGTTGAATCTCGAAAAGGCGGTTGTACTGGCGGCGAAGCAGGTGATCGATTTTTTCGTGGAGGTGCCGGATTTCGAGCTCGGCTTTTAGATTGACCTTGTAATCGTTTTCACCGCGCGCACGATCTCGCGCCTCGCCTCGATTTTGGCTTATCATGATGACCGGCGCCTGCAGCGCTGCGAGTGCGGAGAGAACCAAATTCATCAAGATGTACGGATAGGGATCAAATGCTCGCGTCGCCAAAATGAAACTGTTGATCAGGATGCAGAGCAGCAGGACGACGCTGAAGAAGATGATGAAAGTCCAGCTCCCGCCAAAGGCCGCGATGGTATCGGAAAGCCGCTCGCCGAAGGTGAGTTTCTTCTCGAACTGCTTGCTGATATCGCTCGAGAGAATTTCGTGCGCTTGCAGGCTTTCGACGACCTCCTGATCGAGCGCCGACAGCTCACCAATTTCGTCCTCCAGGACTTCCTTCACGTAATCCCGGCGGAACTTCCCGAGATCGTCGAAGCAGATAAAACCCTTACCGTCCCACGCCGGGTCTTTCTTTTTGATGAAGGCTGAAAGCGATGGACGGACCACCTCGCCGATCGTGCCGTTTTGCGGCGATATCGGTTGCTTGCAAATCTGACAGACCAGTGCCGGCGGCTGCGGAATCAACCATTACCCTGTGATAATCCGCAGCTTCTTGAAATGTCGAGCGCTTCTGTAGCCGCCGCCCTGTGGGCGGCGTGAGTTCGGCCAACGACGAATGCTCAGCCTCGATTGTCTTCAGCGGCGCTCTCACGCTTCGCATAGCGAAGCGGCTACAGAAGCTTCACCGCAATGTCACCGAGCGCGACCCTGAGCGTCCGTGATCATCCAGCGCGGTGAGTTGATAAACCCCGGGCGTTGGTTTCCAGCAAAGGACCTCGTGAGCTTCGCATGCGCCGATAAATGTTTTGTCGGCAAACCAGTAGAGTTTTCTCACGCCGCTTTCGGTTTCGGCTCGAAGGGGAATTCCTGGCGTGGTTGTGGACGCCGGTGAGAGCGTCATCTCATTCGCGGGCAAATTGATTTTGGGCGGATGGCCACTGCGCGCGAGAAGGTCATTCCCGATTGCCGGCAAAAAGGGCGGTGGCAACTTTCTCGGAACGCCGGCTCGATCAAAGAGCGCGAGTAAATCCGACGACCAAAATTCGTAGACCTCGCGTTTCAACACGCGCGTGCCATCGTCCTGGTCCACGCGCAAACCTGTCGCCGCATCCACCAACACCTCGCGATGGACATCGCAAGTCGTGATCGGGGAGATGCCCGGGATGAACCAGCTTTCCGTTCGATGCGGACACGACGGGCCCGGCAGCTGACCGGAGACCGAACAGAATTCCACGCGCTTTAAGTTCGATCCGGGAGGAGGCAAATGCGGTTCAGCATGTGAGGGCTGGCTCGCGCGCAAGCCGTCGATCATTTGAAATAGAAGCGGCGCGGCGCCGGTGCGGCCGATGAACGCAGGGTTTCTGCGTCCATCGAAATTGCCAATCCAAACTGCCAGCACATAATGATCGAAGACCGCGACCGACCAGGCATCGCGAAATCCATGCGACGTGCCTGTTTTCCAGAATACTTGTGCGCGCTGGCTTGAATCGGTGTTCGTCATTCCCGGTCTCGGAATTTGCCCGAGCATTTCGAGCGTGAGAAAAGCTGCTTCCGGCGTGAGCAGTCGTCGGCTGGGGCCCGGCGGTTCGTGCAGTAAGCGGCGAAGCGCCTGGAATCGGCCGCCATTCGCCAGCGTCGCATAAAGGCGCACCAAATCTTCCATCGTTACTTCAGCGCCGCCGAGCGGCAATGCGAGGCCGTAGTACGATTCAGGGTGCGGCAGCGAAACATTGGCCTCGCGAAGAAATTCGTACAAAGTCGGGTGCGCCAACTCCGAGGCGAGAGTGACGGCCGGCACATTGCGGCTGCGCGCGAGAGCGTCCGAGGCGCGGATCGGCCCGAGAAATTCCCGATCGAAATTCTCCGGATTGTAATCCCCAAAGCTGCGTGGTGCGTCCTTGAGCAAGGTCAGCGGGTGAATACGTCCCTGATCGAGCGCCAGCGCATAAACGAACGGCTTCAAGGTCGAGCCGGGCGAGCGCGGGCGTCGCGTTCCATCGACTTGCCCCTGAATTTCTTTGTT
The DNA here is from genome assembly GCA_003134785.1 of Spartobacteria bacterium. Classification (GTDB taxonomy): domain Bacteria; phylum Verrucomicrobiota; class Verrucomicrobiia; order Chthoniobacterales; family UBA10450; genus AV80. The sequence goes on along the minus strand of PLCN01000019.1, from coordinate 225,741 downwards.
CGAGAAATTGGCGGACCCGACATCAGCGAGCACTTCCATGCTCTGGAAATCGATCAGCAGGGCCGACGCGTTTTCGATTCCACGCTGGCGATTCTGCGCGATGTAATCAGTGACGCGCCGCTCCAAAATTTGTTGAAGCGAAAGATCGAGCGTTGTCGTTATTTCCGCCCGATTCGTTTTACCGGCGAGCACGCCTTGAACGAAATGCGGAGCGACCAACTCTGTTCTCGGCCGTGCTTCGGGGCGAAACATCTCCCGTGCATCCTGGTCGGCCACGCGGGCGGATCGACGTTGTTGCGCGGCGGTGAGCACTTCGTTTTCCTTTCCGGCAATCAGCGCCCGGCGCGTTGGACTTTGCGGAATCAAACTCAACGCGAGACCTTCCGGACCACTCAAACGGAGGGCGGTCTTGCCAAAGTAGATCTCGCTCGCGGCGCCGGCGCCTTCAATGTTCCGCCCGTACGGCGCAAGATTAAGGTAGGCCTCGAGGATTTCGTTCTTCGAGTAATGACGCTCGAGCTCAAGCGCGTAGAGGATCTGCCGAAGTTTTCCGCCAAGCGTGCGGGTGCGGAGATGAAACCGCAGCCGCGCGAGTTGCATCGTGATCGTCGAAGCGCCGGCCCGTAAATTGCCGGAGCGCACCAAGTTCCAGGCGGCTCGGAAGAGCGGCACCGGATTCACGCCCGGATGCTGTCCGAAATATTTGTCCTCGAATCGGACCGTTGCGTTGATCAGTGACGGTGAGATCTCGCGAAGCGGCGTCCAGATTCGATACTGCTGATCCGCTGTGAGCGTGACGCGGAGAACGTTGCCGTTTCGATCGCGCATCCGCGTGGAAAAATCGATTCGTTTGAGCAAGGGCGGCTTGGGGAGGAAGAGCCAGATTAGACAAGGAATGAGGACGAGAAGCGCGAAATAGAAACAGCGGCGAAGCACGGGATGTCTGGGGAGCGCACGCGCCTCGCGTGCTGGTTTCGGCGCCTCGCCGAAACAATCTTCTCCGCGAGCGAGTGGCGCCGAGGCAGTAAAAAGTTCGCGAGGGCGAGGCGCCCTCGCCAGCACGCGAGGCGCGTGCGCTCCCCAGAATTTCTTGCGAACCGTGAATTTCACTTTCCGGTATCCGAAATTATTTCGTTACGCTGATCTTTCCGCCCAAGCCGCGCGCTTTCACGTTGCGGTCGTACATCGATTCCGCGAAGACCGGCGGTACGACGAAACTTCCGCGGTTACACGATTTGATCTGGTACGTGATTTCGAGCGTCTCCGCCGGAACCGTTGCAAAAAACACAGCGCGATCTTCGCGGACCTCGACGTAATCCACGCCTTTGATCGACGAGATTCCCGGCGACAACGACGACCCGACAACTTCAAAACCACCGGGCAGGAGATCGACGATCGCAACGTTAGTGATTGATTCGGGCCGCAAGCTCCGGACGCGGAGCCGGACGGTTACCACGTCACCCAATTGCGTGGTCGTGACCGGCTTGCCATCTTTATCGAGCAGCTCGCGGTAAACCTCCAAGCCATCGCTCAGTGTCCTGGCGGGAAGCTGGCGATCGAATCCAGCTTCGATAACTTGGAAGAATGCTCCGGGTGGAGTGAGAGTCGTCGCGCTGCGGAAACGCAGCGTGGCCGCATCGCCCGAGAAGTTCGCGCTTTGGAGCAGCTTTGTTCCACTCGTTAGGCGCTTCGCTTTTTTGGCTTTGTCGATTTCCTCGATCGTCAACTCGGGCGGATGCTGCGCGACCATTTGCGAATACGATTTTAGTGCGAGCACGGCATACGCCGCCGATAAGGTGTTGAATCCGCCCTCGCTCACCGGTTTCACGATGTTTTCGAATTCCGCGGCGGAAAGTTTCTTCAATCGCGCGGGGAATTCCCGCGCCAGGATTGCGACGTATTGGGCATCGGCGCCGAGCGGTTGGTAGAAATCGGTGATCTGCTTCGGATCGTGCTGGCCGATCCGATAACGTGCAATCAGCTTCCCGGCGTCATCGTCCTTCTTCAGAATATGGAGCGCGCCCGCGAGATAGACGCCCGTGAGATCGGAGGGCCATTCCTTCGCGAAATTCTTCTCGAGATAATCGCGCAGATTCAGAATGTAATTCGTGGTCACGACGCCTTCACGGCTGAGCAGGTAAATGGCGTAGGCGACCGATCGCGCGTCATCGAGACTCGCAGGTTCCTTCGCGACCATAGCCTGCAAATTGCGCAGGCCGCTCGCGAACATCTCGGGCGGAGGCGCGAAGCCGGTTGCTTTCGCTTCGATCAGAAAATGCATGGCGTAGACCGACATGAAGTCGATGCCCGCGCCCTTCTCCGGCCCCCAATAACCGAAGGCGCCTTGATCGTTTTGTCTCCGGCGCAAAACGGCAAAAACGTTTTCGAGTTGCGCGTTCACCTCTTTCCGGTCCAATCCGAAATCAGCTTCGTTGGCGAGAACCAGGCGACAAAAGGCGGCGCTCGTGATCTGTTCGCTGCAGCCGTGCGGAAATTCTTTTAGATAAACATCGAGCCCGTGGGCGAGGCCAAGCGGCAGCGCGGAGACGGAAGCAATGAGCTTGCGGAATTCCGGATGCATCTCGCGCGTCGTGGGCACGTCGACGCTGGTTTTGGTGAAACTGTTGCTGCGCACCTGCGTCATGAACGTCATTGGCGGCCGTACGCTAATGGTCGAACGCAGCCGCGATTCCTTCCCACCGGCGGTGGCGATAAACGTGATCGTGCCCGAGCCGAGCTTGTCGTTCACGTGGACGGAGAACGCCGTAGTTTGCTCGCGTCCTTCGGAGATTCGAAGCGTTTGCGACGGCGCCTTTACGATTTGCACGTGCTCCGAACTTTCGGCCCTAATCTGCACCTCCGCGTTTTGGCCCGAACCTTCGACGTTGTTCGCGACGGTCACGCCGGCTTCGAAATCGTCGCCCGGCGCGGCCAGAACCGGCACGCTCGGCGTGATAACAAACGGTCCGCGGATCAGCGCATCGCGTTGCGCAGCGCCCGTTGCGTCATCAGCCACCGCCACCGCCATGACCGTGAGCGTGCCGCTGAAGTAATCCGGCACGTTGTAAATCACGTCGCGCGCCGTGGTATCGGCATCAACGATGCCCGACCAATACACCACCGGTTTTTCCGTCACGCGCTTGAACGGATTCAACTGCTTGGGATTATCGCCATCGCCGCCGAACGCGGACATCGAGCGCAGAATCGAAAATTCCGGCATGATCAAATCCATGATCTGGGCGGTCTCAACCCCGAGCGCGCATTTGCGGAAGAAAAATCCAAGTGGATCGGGCAGCTTGTAATCGCTCACCTGCAAGATGCCCTGATCGACCGCAAAGACCGCGATCTTCGACGGCCGATCCGTCTTGTAGCTAATGTGAAACGGCTCGCCCGGTTTCGCGATCGCCGCCGTTTGCAGATCGACCTTCAGTCGCCGCTTCTCGATGTTCGCGGTGAACGGCACCACGCCATAGCTGAGCGGACTGGTGAAAACTTCCTTCGAATCGAGCGCGCGAACCAGCGCGACGTTGATGTAGCCGCTGCCCTCGAAACCATCCGGCACCTTGATCTTTTGCACGCTGCTGGCGGCATCGGTTTTGAACCAGCGCAGCGCGTAGACCTTGTCGCGCTCGATCGTGATCAGACCGCTGCCGGCGTAGGGCGCGGTGATGCTGATCTCGATTTCCTCGCCGCTGTTGTATTGCGTGCGCGCGAGTTTCACCTGCAGCTCCGAATCTTTGTCGAGCGCCCGCTTTACGATTCCGCTGCCGACGACCGAGAAACGAATCCGACTCACCTTGCGTCCCCCATCATCGCGGAGCTCGACGATGTAATCGCCGGGATCGTTCGTCGGCAGCTGATAATGCAATCCGTCCGGACTGATGGCGATCTTCTCAGACTTCGCGATCCGTTCCTTCAAGACCGACTCGTATCCGTAGCTGCCGTTCTCTTTCTTCGCCACCACCGAGACGTGTTCCTCCGCGATCACTTCCAGCGTGACGTTCTCGAGAGCGATGCGTTTCAGTTGCGGATCGACCGCGAGCAGATCAACGGCGCGCGGTGTGTTCGCGTTGATGTAACTCAGATTGCCGTCGGTCTTGTAACCGACCACGTAGGGTAGCGCGGATACGAGGACAGACGCCTGCCCGGTAATACTGCGGCCGCCTTCGCCCTCGAAGGCTTCGGCGAAGAACTGCATCGAGTAGGTGGCGTCGGCAAAACGATCGAGCTGCAAGTCGAAATCCGCGCCACCATCGGCATTCGTCTGTTGTTCGCCGAGATCCACCGTTTGCTGTTGTCGCTCCTTCTTTTCGTCGAAGAGCGAATCGTAAAAGCTGTAGTCGCGGAATTCGGGAAAGGAAAAGCCGGCTGGCGAAAGCTCGACATGGCTCTTGACTCGCCGGTCCGTGGCCGGCGTTCCGTAAAGATTCGCGAGTGTGATTGAAGCTCGCATATCCTTCGGATCGACCCAGCCATGGACGGATGTTTTCGAAAGCCGCGTCTCGATCTTCATGCGATCGGGCAGAAACTCTTTCACGTTCACGGTGGTTGAACCGAGCAGCGTCGAACGCTTGTTGTTCTTCACGAGATAGACGTTGACGCTGTATTCGCCGGTCGGTGATTCGTAGGAAGTGGTGTAGCTGACCTCAGCGAACCCAACGGCCGGCAGGGCGAGCTTCTTCGTCTGGACCGTGACCGCGCGCGAATCGATCACTTCCATCTCCACAGGAAGACCGGCCAGCCGCCCCTGCCAGTTTCGCTGCTTGATCACGAGGCCGATGTGCATTTCATCGCCGGGCCGATAGACGCCGCGGTCGGTGAAGACGAAAGCATCCAGATCTTCCGCCAGGACTTTGGTCACGCCATCGACGTCGAAGCGCGAGAAATTCAGCATCCGATCATCACGCGCATACGGAATGAAGCTGATGTCTTCACCCAGCCGCGCGACGTAAACGACCGGCTTTTTTTCATGCTCGTTCTTGTCGACTGAGGCGAACGTCACGCGTCCGTCGGCGGAAGTCTTCGCGCTTTGGACGGCGATCCCGTTTCGGCCGAGCAGCTCGACCGTCACGCCGGCGACCGGATCGCCCGTTTTGATCGACGCGACGAAAACGTCACTGGTGTGATCGGCGTTCTTCTTGATGAGCAGGCCCAGATCGCTGACGAGAATGAAGCGAGTGGCAGTCGCCGACTTGATGTATTTCTTCGTGACCGGATCCCAGCCTCTGGCTTTAACGAAGAAAAGACCGCGCTCGCTGCCGCCGTCCGATGGCTTTTGCAAATACTGGGAGAAATCGAAGGCCGAATAGTTGGCCTTCCATTTGTTTTGCAGACTGATCGTCTGGTCCTCGCGCGCGATGCGCGAGATGTTGTCCTGATCGAAAGAACCGTGCTTGAATTCCGGTGCCTGAAATTCGCCTTCAGTCTGGCTGACCAGATGGTTGATCTGCGTCGAGAGGACGCGATCGATTTCAAACTTGATCACCGGCACGCCGCGCGACCGGATCGAGAGTTTGCGTTCGCCGCTTAAGGCGAGCAGGCCGCCATCGCCCTGGATGTCGATTTCCTGCGGCAACTCCGGCGCGGAAAAAACGTTGGTGAAATTCTCGGCGAGATCGTAGCCGCTTCGCGCCCGCAGATTCTTATCGATTCGCACATAGAGCTGTCCGTCGCCTTCGAGTTTGAATTTGAAATGATGCTCGCGGGAAAATTCCTGTTCGGTCGGGATCACCGTGAACTTAACCACGGTCGCTTGCTCGAGGATTTCGTCGGTGACCTCGTCGGCGTTCGCCCATTTTGTTTCGCCGGATTTCTCCTCGGTTTGTTCTCCATCCTCGGCGTTGCCGCTTTCTTCCTCGTCCGGCTTCGCGGAGGTCTCCTTCTCCGCGCTTTCATCGCTGGATTCAGTGGGCGTTTCTTCGCTTGAGTTTTCGCTGCTGGATTCTTCCTCAGTTGACGTCTCGGTCTTTGCCGGCTCACGCTTCGGCAACAGGTAGATGTGCAGCGCCTTCGCCAATTCAGTGGTGTTGATATCCGCGCTGGTTTCGACATTGAGGATTTGCTCCGGCTCGCCCTCTTTGTTGCGAACGATGCTGCCGTCGATCGACTTGATCTTGAACGCGGTCTCCTTCGAAGGCACCAGCGTCTTTTGCTCGACGGCTTCCTTGGTTTCCGCGCCGCCCTGCGCAGTGCGGAGATCCTTGTCGATCGTGACCCGTATCCAATCCTCGGCTGCTGGCAGCACGATGGGTGAGCTGCGAATGAAGGCCTGGCGATTGTGCAGCCCGTAGACGATCGAAAAGTGCGGAGCCGGGTCGCTAGGCGCGAAGACGTTCGACCCGCCGATCATGTTGAGCGCGGCATGCTTGTCCAGCTCGCCGGGATCGACGGCGTGCGTCAGGTCAACCGTGGCGATGACACGCTGGATTCCAGGCTCCTTGGCGTCTTCGGCAAAAATCACGCTCTTGATTTCCGCGCGGAAAGGGGGCGTGGAGGCTTCATATTCAAACTTGTCCATCCGAACGTGCGACGGAAAAAGATCCCGGTCGAAAATGATCCGGAATTTGCGATCGGCCGGCCAGTCTTGTGTCGGCGCGAAGGTGAGCGAGCGATCGTTGTTCCACTTCCAAGTGCCAGCGGTGGCCGGCTCGAGCCGGACATGTTGCAGCGCCGGATTCTTCAGGTCTTCCAGGCGCGCTGCAGGCTCGGAAAACTCGATCGAAAGCGAGGGAAACTTTAGTTCCTTCTCGAGCGGCGTGACGGGAATCGGCGCGACCGTCGCATAAACCTTGTGCGGTTTGGGCTGGCGTTGATACCAGCGCCAGGTCCAAAGCGATCCGCTCGCGAGCAGCAGCACGAGAAGAACTCCGCCGGCGACCAGGAGTGGGTGCGCCCGGCGATAAAGATGGAATCGAACAAAGCCGCGTTGGAGCCAATGCGGCGGCGTCCAGGAGAGTTGGCCGAAAAGGGTACGGGCAATCTTTCTCAACAACCGTGCGAGCCACGCGAATGGGCGGATTAGCGGCCAAAAAAATTCGAGCATAAGTAGCGCCCTGAGGCGCAGACATAGAGACGTTCAGCTCCCAGGGGCTTGCACGTCATCATCGGAACGTATCGACCCCGGGAAATCAGTGGAAGAATGAAATGACAGTCGCGTCGCGGATTGGCTTTTTTTGAGCGCGAGTTAGCTTGGAAACGATGAACAATCTCAGCGGGAAAAACATCATGATTACCGGCGCGTCCCAGGGATTGGGCCGTGAACTCGCTCTCGCTTTCGCGCGTGAAGGCGCGGCCGGCCTCTCGCTTTCCGCGCGGCATGGCGATGCGGTCCGGAGCGTCCGCGACGAAATTCGCAACCTCGCGCCCGAGACAAACGTCCTCGCCGTTGAAGCCGATGTCAGCAAGCCGAAAGATATCGAGCGGCTAATCGCGACCACGCTGGATGCATTCGGCGGGCGGCTCGACGTGCTCGTCAATAACGCCTCGACCATCGGCCCGTCGCCGATGCCGTACCTGCTCGATTATCCGCTGGAAGATTTCCAAAACGTCCTCAACACGAATTTGATCGATCCATTCCTACTGACCAGGAATGTCTTGCCGGCGATGATCGAAAACGGCGGCTCGATTATTAACGTGACGAGCGATGCAGGTTCGACTGGTTATCCGGGCTGGGGCGCATACGGAATTTCAAAATTCGGTTTGGAAGGAATGTCGCAGACGTGGGCCTCGGAGCTGGAGGAGACCGGTGTGCGCGTGAACTGGGTTGATCCCGGGAACATGAACACGGCAATGCATCGCGCGGCCGAGCCGGAGGAAGACCCGAGCAAATGGAGCGATCCGGCGACGGTGACGGGCGTCTTCGTTTTTCTTGCCAGCGACGAAGCGAAAGGAACGACCGGGAAACGCTTGAGAGCGCAGGAAGACTGGAAGGCGGAGCTCAAAGTCTGAGCAATTCGCGGAGACGTACGGATGCCCGCGCCTTTTAGTTTCACCCTGCCGGATGAGCTGAGCGCGAAGGAGCCGCCGGAACGCCGCGGTCTCGGTCGCGATAAAGTGCGGCTGCTCGTGATCGATCGGAAAACCGGCGCGGTTCAGCATACGAAGTTCGAGCAGCTCGCGGAGTTCTTGCGCGAAGGCGACCTGCTGGTTTTCAATTCCAGCCGCACCTTGCCGGCGTCGCTCGAGGCGTGTTGCACGAAACACGGCCCCTGCATTCAGGTGCGTCTCGCCCAGCATCTCCCCGACGATACCTGGCTCGCGCTCCTGGTTTGCAAAGCAGGGGATCCCTTCGGTTGCGGCTTGCGCGCGGGAATGCAGGTCGATTTCTCGCCGGAATTGACCGGCGAAGTCTTTGATCGCGATGTGCGGATTCCGCGCCTGTGGAAAATTCGTTTCTCCAAAACCGGCACTGAGTTGATCGATTTGATTTATCGAATCGGGCAGCCCGTTCGTTACGAATACGTCTCCGCGCCTTGGGATTTGGATTATTACCAGACCGTTTACGCGAAGGAACCGGGCTCTGCGGAGATGCCGTCAGCCGGCCGCGCCTTTACCTGGAGGTCGCTCTTCGAGCTGCGCCGCGCTGGAATTGATTTTGCCTATCTCGTTTTGCACACCGGCCTGTCGTCATATCTCGATGATGAACTCGACCGCGCGCATCCCGCCTCTGAGGAAGAATATTTTCTGAGCGAAGCTGCCGCGAAGAAAATCAACAATGCGCGTGCGGGCGGCGGCCGCATCATTGCGGTGGGAACGACGGTGGTGCGCGCTCTGGAATCGATCGCGAAAGCGGATGGCCAGGTGAAGCCGGCCCATGCCTACACCCGTTTGCATATCGCCGAGGGGCATGGACTGAAAACTGTCGACGGCCTTCTCACGGGCCTGCACGAACCGGAAGCCAGTCATCTCGATCTGCTCAGCGCATTCGTCGCCGCGAAAAAAATTCACGCGGCCTATAACGAGGCGATCGAGCAACGATATCTCTGGCACGAGTTTGGCGATTTGAACCTGATCCTGTAGCAGCCGCCCTTGCCACGCCGGAGCAAGGCGAAGGTGGGTGGCGTCAGTTCCGAATTTCACTCCCGGCGCTTCGCCTAGCGAAGCGGCTACGGCGATGAGTTCCTCCTTGAACGCGCTGTGGCGAAACTTAGACTCGATCCATGGAAGAAGCCGAAGTGCCACTCGAGCATCTGCAGGAAGAAATTCATCATCACGCGGAGCATGGCGGTCCTTCCTGGATTTCGTGGGTGGCGTTGAGTACGGCGATTCTCGCCGTGCTCGCGGCGATCTCCGGTTTGCTCTCGGGACAACATGCCAACGAAGCGATGATGAGTCAGATCGAGGCGTCCGATCAATGGGGCTACTATCAAGCCAAGAGCATTAAGGCCGCGATCCTGGATGCGAAGACGACGCTAGCGTCGGAAGCAACGGAACGGGACAAGGAAAAAGCAGCCCAATACAAGGAGGACCAAGAGAAAATCGAGCACAAGGCCAATCACCTTCAGGCGGAGGCGAAATCTAGTTTTAAGAAGCATGAGGTTTTCGCAGGGAGCGTCACGATGTTTCAGATCGCGATCGCGATTGCGGCGATTTCCGCGCTGACCAAGAGACGTCGATTCTGGTTTGTCAGCCTTGTCTTCGGATTAGCCGGCATGGTTTTCCTCGTTCTCGGCTGGCTGGCGCATTGATTTGATGCGCGTTCTCTCGATCGATGCGTCGCTGCGCAATACGGGCGTGGCGGTGATCGATGCCAACGGCGGAAAGCCACGCGCGCTTTATTTCGGCGTCATTCATAATGCGACGACGCTTCGCTCATCCTCATGCCTGGTCGCGATCCGCGATCGGCTCGCGGAGTTAATTCACGCGCATGAGCCTGATTGTTGCGCGCTCGAATCGGTGATCTACGTGCAGAGTTATAAGACGGCGATTCTGCTCGGCGCCGCGCGTGGCGCGGCCATTCTCGCGGCGGCGGAACGGGGACTGCCCGTTTTCGAATACGCGCCGAAGCGGATCAAGCAGGCGACGGTCGGTCGGGGAAGCGCGGACAAGAACCAGGTGGCGTTTATGATTCGCGCGTTGCTGGGATTAACTGAGACACCCGCGGCCGATGCCGCCGACGCGCTCGCGATCGGACTGACGCATCTGCGCTCGCAAGAGGCCGCCCGGCTCGGAGTGCCGGGTGGCGCGCGGATATGAGCGACGGCGCGTTGTCCGTTCGCTGGCTCGGACGAGTCGCCTTCGCGGACGCCCTGGCATTACAGGAAAAACTTGTCGCGGAAAAACGAGAAGACCACTTGTTAGGCGACGAGCTACTCTTGTTGGAGCATGAGCCGGTTTACACGATCGGGCGCACGCCGGACCAATCGAGTCTCCGGGACGTTGCGCATCTTCCGCATCCGCTCTTCCCGATCAATCGCGGGGGGCAGGCGACATATCACGGTCCCGGCCAACTCATCGGCTATCCAATTATCGACCTCCGCCAATGCGGGCAGGATCTCCACCGTTATCTGCGCTGGCTTGAAGCGTTGTTGATCGAAACCCTGGACGAAGTCGGAATCGCGGCGACGACGCGGCCTGCTTTGACGGGGGTTTGGGTTGAGAATCGAAAGATCGCCTCGATTGGCGTCGGTGTGCGGCACTGGATCACGATGCATGGATTCGCCCTGAATGTTTGCGGCGATCTCACGCCCTTCGATCAGATCGTTCCCTGCGGCATCGCAAACGTGACGATGACTTCCATTGAAAGAGAAACTGGAACGGACCGATCGGTCGCGGACGTCGCTTCACGCGTTGAGAAGATTGCGCCGCGGCGCCTCAATGATTTGTCTGGGGAGCGCACGCGACTCGCGTGCTGATTTTGGCGACTCGCCAAAATCTCCCTTCTTCAATTTTGCAAAACATAAAGGCCAGTCGGCGAGTCGCCGACTGCGGCATGCGAGCCGCGTGCGCTCCCCAGAACGAAGCTGCTCGACATCGGGCTGCCTCGCATTTTAGTAACGCATGTCCATCCCACTAGAAGACAACGTTTCCGACGTCATAGGAAAAGCGCAGCGCGGTTTGGGTATCTCGGATAGTCGGCTGGCGGAAAGATCCGGAGTAAGCGCGGAAGGAATACGAAAGCTTCGCGACGGAGATTTTGATGACGCCGCAATCGAGCATGTGGCTTCCGTTTTGAAGCTGGATGCGGGCGCTCTTCGCAAGTTAGCCGCCGGAAAATGGAATCCGGAATCGATTGGCGACATCGAAGGCCTCGCTCAATTCAACACGGCCTACGGCGATATGACCGTGAATGCATACCTTGTCTGGGATCCAGGCGCGCATGAAGCAATGGCTTTTGATACCGGGGCGGATTGTGGTGGAATGCTGCGGCGAATCGAGAAGGAGAATCTGCGTGTGAAACTGATTTTGCTTACGCATGCGCATCCGGATCACGTAGCGGATTTGCGACGGCTTAAGAAGGTGACCGGTGCACCGGTTTACATTTCGGAGCTCGAAGCGGAAGAGGACGCGGAGGCAATCGCCGAAGGGAAACGCTTTCGGATTGGGTCACTGAAAATCGAGGCTCGCCTGACCTCGGGTCATTCACCAGGCGGAATGACGTATGTCGTCACCGGACTTTCCCGTCCGCTCGCAATCGCGGGCGATTCACTTTTTGCCGGTTCGATGGGCGGTGGAAATGTTTCCTACGAAGATGCTCTGCGAAACAATCGGGAGAAAATCCTGACGCTGCCGGACGAGGCGGTCGTTTGCCCCGGGCATGGACCGCTCACCACGGTCGGGAAAGAAAAACGCGACAATCCGTTTTTTGCTACGCAGGATCGATAGAAGGAAAGAGCATGAACATCGGTTTCGTTGGCGTAGGCAGAATGGGGGCAAACATGGCGCGCCGATTGAAAGATCGCGGGTTTCACGTCACTGCGGTTTTCGACGTGAACCGCGCGGCGGCGACTTCGCTCGCACAGGAACTCACATGTGCCGCCAGCCCGACTCTCGGAGATGTGAGCGCGGGGGCCGACGTGATCTTCACCATCGTGACCGACGATGCGGCCATGCGGGAAATCTTTACCGGTGCGGACAACCTGCTGGCGAACGCGGAGGGAAAATTATTTATCAATTGCGCCACGGTCTCGCCGGAGATCCATGTCGAAATCGAGAGACTGGCGAAAGCGGCTGGCGCGGCGTCGCTGGAGGCTTGCATGGCTTCCAGCATCACGCAGGCACGCGAGGGTTCGCTTTATTTGATGTGCGGCGGCCACGAAGAAAACTTCAAGCGCGCGGAACCGATCCTGAAAGAGCTGAGCGCGTCGCTGCGCTACATCGGCAAGAGCGGCGAGGCGGCGAAGGTAAAAGCGCTGGTCAACATGGTGATGAACATTAACACCGCCGGACTCGCGGAAGGGCTTGGGTTGGGCGAAGCGCTTGGACTCGATCTCACGATGTTGCGTGAAGTGTTTTCCCAAACCGGCGCGGCGTCACGTGTTCTCCAAACGGATGGGGAAGACATGCAAAATCGGGATCACGCTTGTTTCTTTTCGGCGGCGCATGCGGCCAAGGATAGCGGCATCGCCCTTCAGCTTGCGGAGGAGAACGGACTCGATCTTCCGCTCGCGCGCGAAACGAAGGCGCAATACGACCGGATGGTTGCCTCCGGGTTGGGAGAATTGGATAAATCCGGGATTGCCGAGCTAACGTTCACAGGCCGACGGACCGAGCAGTCAGGGCCGTAGAAGTTACGAGAATGTTTGCCGTTGGGAAGATCGAGAGTGCGCTCGGGCGCGTGGAAAAAACGCGCCGCAACAGCGTGTCATCCCGAGCCCCGTAGACGGCGAGGGACCTCACACCCGCAGTGCGGGCTAGCTTGCGCCCCACGGCGCCGTTACCATAAACGACCTGCCCTTTGGCGCGAGCAAACGGGGGGAGCAATTGCGAGGTCCCTCGGCGTCTGCGCGCCTCGGGATGACACGCATTATGAAATCAGCCGCGGTTCCGCGAGAACGAGCTGCGCGTCGCCCACGGCAATGGTGCCGTCGGTCAGGATCTCGGCGCGCAATCCGCCATTCCCTTCGAGAAAATCCTCGGCGCCGGGTGCGAACGCCTGATCCATCCAATAGCAGGGCTTGCAATGACCGGTTCCATGAAAGCGAACGCCTTGGATGGCAAACTCTTCGCCAATCAATTCGTTCAAATCGATGCCGGAGACGATGACGTTTCGCCGCAGCACGCCGGGTGACTTACTCGTTAGGCCAAAATGCCGCCCCAGCTTCTCGAAGACTTCGGCAGAGAAGAACGTAACCTGTCCTTTGTAATTCTCCCGGTAATCAAAGAAGCGATCACCGCGAATTCCATGGCCGGCCACGCAGTCGATCCGCGGCACTTCGACCAACGGGAAGTCATCCGCCGCGCGTCCGTGGTGCCCGAAATAATTGTGACCGGACGAAATGAAGATTTGGCGGATCTGCATGGGATCGAGGGCGAAAAAGTCAGCCAACGCGGAATCGAATTTCGCGAATGATCTTCGCGCCGAAGCGTTGCTTCAGCTTGCGCAAAATCTCAGCCTTGGAGATTTGCTCGAATTGGTAATGCAAAGCCGGTTGCAGGACGCGCACAGAAAGAACTCCGGCGCGCAGGCTCACCGGGCAGGAATGCGCGGCGATAAATTCCCCGACGATTGTCTTCCAGGCATCGATAACTTCGCTTTCGCGCAAACGCTCGCTCAACCCGAGCTGCTGCATGAGCTTCGGAAGGAGATCTGCCGGAGCCTGCCAGCGATCGGGTCGCGTTTTGTTTGCGGGGAGTCCGCGCCACTCGGCAATGACGGCGGCGCGGAGGTTGGAGTTCATGAGGAGAAAATTTTAGCCACAAATAGACACGGATGAAACGCGGATTGGGACAGCAGCGGCCGCTTTCAATCCAAAATCGGAAATCTAAAATCCAAAATGCTTAGTATTTCCGCCGCATGTTGCTTGGCAGAATATTCAGTTCGGTCCGGTATTTCGCCACGGTGCGGCGGGCGATGGGAATGCCGCGGTCGCTCAGGATTTCGACAATCTCTTTATCGCTCAAGGGTGAGCCAGAATCCTCGTCTTTGACCAGGTCCATGATGGCTTCTTTCACGCTGGTGTTGCTCATCGATTCGCCGCTGGAGGTTTGATAGCCGGGCGTGAAAAAATATTTCATCTCGAAAACGCCCTGAGGCGTGGACATGTATTTTCCGGAGATGGCGCGACTCACGGTCGTCTCATGCACTCCGACGATATCGGCGATTTGCACCATGGTCATCGGTTTCAGATGCGCGGTGCCGTGATCGAGAAACTCCTTTTGCCGCAGGACAATCTGGTGCGCGATGTTCGAAATCGTTTGCTGCCGCTGATGGATTGATTTGATCAGGAATTTGCCGCTGCGGATTTTGTCCCGGATGTAATCCTTCACCTCACTGCCGTTGCCATCCTGCGACATGATGTCCTTGTAAGTGTTGCTGATGCGCAGGTGCGGGATTTGTTCGCCGTTCAGGATGACTTGGTATTCGCCGTCGATCTTCTCGACGGTCACATCTGGCAGCACGTAATTTTGTGGCGCGGCTGCGAAAATCTGGCCGGGTCGTGGATCGAGTGACGCGATGTTGTTCGCGCACTTCTGGATTTGCTCGACGCTGATGCCCATGCGGCGCGCAATTTCCGGGAAGCGCCGCTTGCCCAGGTCCTGCATGTGGTCCTGGATGATTTTGTATTCCAGGCTGTTTCCTTTTCCCTCGCGCTTGAGCTGGATGAGCAGGCACTCGCGCAGGTCGCGCGCGCCGACGCCGGGCGGATAAAAACTTTGGATGAGCAACAACATCGTCTCGAAATCCTCCTGCGCGATGCCGGTATTGAGCGACATGTCCTCGGGCGTGACCTGGAGGAATCCGTTGTCATCAATGTTGCCGATGATCAGCTCCGCCGTTTTCCGATCGTCGGCATCAAGCGGCGCCTGGTTGAGCTGGCCCATGAGATGTTGTTGCAGCGTTTCCTGGGTCGCAATCGAATCGAAGAAGAACTGGCGCTTTTCGTCTTCGTCCTGCGAACGAGCGGTGTAGCTCCCCGATTGCGCCATGTAATCGCGCCACTCGTCATCCAGCTTCGCGAGCTGATCAAACTCGGCTTTGAACTCCTCGTCCGCCGTTGGTGTAGGCGGTTCTTCCGTGCCGTCCGCGTTCGGTTCGGTCGCGAGTTCTTCCAGGACTGGGTTGGTTTCCATTTCCTGCTGGACGAGATTCCGGAGCTCGAGCAGCGGCGCCTGAAGAATAAGCAGACTTTGCTGGAGCTGGGGCGCAAGGACCTGCTGAAGCGAGAGGTTCTGCGATTGGTGCATCCCGGGGCCGGCCATGGTTACGGAGGCTACGCGGTAAAGTGGGCTAAAGGCAAGCAATTACCGCGCCGCGTGCCCTCGCGACATGCGCGAAATTCGGTGGGAATACGACTTGCTCTCCACAGAGGCGAATCGATTTTCAACTATGAAATCCCTAGCTCTCATTGTCACTCTTTCGTTGGGGTTGCTCGCCAGCGGCCTCGCGGCGGAGGCCCCGGACGCGCGCCAAGCGCCGGCGCAAGTTCTCGTCCTTATTAAGGAAGTGCAGGGCCAACAGGCCCTGATCGCGGAAAACCAGGCGAAGATTGACGAGAAGCTAGCCCTGGTGGCGGAGGCAATTCGAGTTGCACGAATTTATTCCAGCCGGGGAGGCCGATAAGATGCGCGCCGCAACTTTGTCTTTCCTCGTGCTCGTCGCCTTGGGCGGCGTGGTGTCGGCGCAGTCGCCGATGCCCGTAATTGTTCCGGCCATGACGCCGACGACGTCAAAGGCACCGGCGCCGGCTACGCCCGACGACGGTTCGCTCCAGGCCGCAATGAAACTGTTGCAGGAGATGAAGGCGGCGAATGAGGAGACGCTTCGGAAACAAGCGGCGACTCTGGAGCAGTTGGATGCGCTGGAAAAAGCCGCCAACGAAATCAAGATTTACACGAAACGGAGTTAACGTTCGGCAGTGAGGCTTTGGTCAAAGGCCGGCCAGATCCCACTTGCGGATCGTCTCCTGAATCAATTTCGTCAGCTTCTCGTTCACCTTGGCGAAATAGGTTTTCGCTTTCGCGAGATCGAATTTCGGATAGCCCTGTCCTTCCTTGTAAAGCGTAATGCTGGATGGGTTCGGGTATGCGCTCCAGGTGCCGGGTGAAGGATTCGCCGTCACCATGTCCTGATTGTAACGCTCGCGATGAACCAGTGACGGATCGATCGCCATGATGAAGGCGTTCTCGTTCTCGGCCGCGTGGCCTCCATCTTCGCCGAAGACCTCGATGGTTACGTCGGTGCAATAGGACCACCAATTCACCACGAGGATACGCGTGCTGGTTTCGCGGCCGACCTCCTGGGCCAGCGCGGTCAGGATGGAGGTCTGTCCGCCGCCGTGCCCATTAATCAGGATGATGTTTTTGAATTTGTTTTTCGCCAATCCGACGAGGACAGCTCGGACATAGGCGCGGTAAGCATCTTCGGGAATCGTGAAGGCGCCGGGATACGCATCCATCACGCCGGTGAATCCATACGGAATGGCGGGCGCGATCATCGCATTTACTCTGGGCGCGATCTCTTTGGCAATGGCGACGGGCGCCAGAATGTCGGCGCCGTTCGCGGTCACGCCATGCGGTTCGATGGTGCCGAGCGGCAGGAGGACGGTGTTGATCCTGGCCGGAATCCATTCGCGAAATTCCATCCAATTGATGCGCTCCATTTCACGCGTAGTCGGTGCTGATGGCTCGGTGGCGCAGAGAGTGGAGGCAATCAAACAGCCGACGGAAAAATTGAACAAGGCAATCGAGACACGCCTAATTGGTGGCCAGATGTCGAATCCGGAATCCATTCGCCGATCCTTCCAGAGTTCGACGCCGGAGGCAAGAAGTGGGACGTGGGGAAGCACGTTCCTCCGAGTGGAAGGAAGAAGCGGCTACTTCTTGCTCTTGGGTTCCACTTTCCGATAAAGCGTCGCCATGCTGATGCCGAGCATGCTCGCGGCTTTTTCGCGCGAACCACCGCAATGGTTGAGCGTCGCGTCGATGTATCCGCGCTCTTGTTGCTGAATGAATTCGTCGAGCGTTTGACCCACCGGCATCGCAGCGATCGCCTGCTCGGCTTTTTCGCCTTGGGCCGCCGCCACGATTTGCGGCGGGAGATCGCTCGGCAAAATCATGTCCTCTTCGCACAGGGCGCAGGCGCGCTCGATCGCATTCTCGAGTTCGCGCACATTGCCGGGATAATCGTAGTGGCAGAGAATATCGACCGCTTGCGGATCGATCTTCTTCGGCTCACCGCCGGAAGCGCTGGCCTGCTTTTGCAAAAAATGGTTCACCAGCAACGGCACATCTTCGAGCCGCTCGCGCAACGGCGGGATCTCCACGGGAATAACCGCGAGCCGATAATAAAGATCCTCGCGGAATGATCCGTCCTTCATCTTGCCTTGGAGGACCTCGTTGGTTGCGCCGACGACGCGAACATTTACGGGAATGCTTTTGTTGTCGCCGACGCGCCGAACTTCGCGTTCCTGGAGAACTCGGAGAAGCTTGGTCTGCAACGGCGGTGCCATCGAGTTGACTTCGTCGAGAAAGATCGTGCCGAGGTTCGCCTCCTCGAAGAGTCCGCGCTTGTCCGCAACCGCGCCGGTGAACGACCCCTTCTTGTGCCCGAACAATTCCGACTCGAGTAAATTTTCCGGCAGCGCGCTGCAATTGATTGCGACGAAGGGATGATGCTGCCGGTTGCTGTTGAAATGCAAGCCGCGCGCCACGAGTTCCTTGCCGGTTCCGCTTTCGCCCTGGATCAAAACCGTGCTGTCGGTGTCGGCGACTTTATTGATCAGGTTGTAGACCAGCTGCATTTTTCGGCTCGTGCCGATGATGTTTTCGAAGCGATAGCGATTTTTTAGTTCCTTGCGGAGATAAACGTTCTCGCGCAAGGCCGCCTGGTAATCGAGCGCCCGCTGCACCGTCATTTGCAGTTCGTCGATCTTAAATGGCTTCGTCACGTAATCGTACGCGCCCATCTTCATCGCCTCGACTGCGGTTTCGACCGACGCGTAGGCCGTGATCAAAATGACCGCGGTCTGGCGGTGGTGCTCGCGAACGTGCCGGAGCACGTCGAAGCCCGTCATTGTCTCCATTTTGATGTCTGCGATGACCACCTGCGGCGCGATGGTGTCGAGTTGCTCTATCGCTTTCGGTGCGGAATTGAAGGGGAAAACCTGATGCCCTTTTTCCCGGCAGAGCGTCACGATAACCTCCACCATTGCGGGCTCGTCGTCTATAATGATGATCTTAGCCATAGTCGCAGGGCGGAGAGTATTTCACAATTGAGAAAAGGAAAGCAAAAACGAGAATCCTAACGAGGGCTTGATGTCTCGCCCTTCACCATCATCCAGGGGATCTTTCCCTCGAATGCGACGATGGCATCGACCAAATCCCTTCCCGATGGCACGACAGGAATGGCGACTAAATCCGCGCTGAATCCGGCGCGGATTTTTCCAAGTGAATGCGCCTGCCCCAAGGCGCGCGCTGCGTTCACCGTTGCCATCTCCAGAATTTCGCACGGTGAAATCCACGGCTCCTTGCGCAGTAGTTCCCGCATTTCAGAAAAAAGACTCAGACTCGAGTTGCTCGCCAGACTGTCAGTCCCGAGGCAGATGTTGAAACCGAGCGCGCGCAGTTTCTTCAGCGCGAATGGTGCATGCCCGAAAAATGTGTGACTCCGCGGACAATGCACGACGTGAAATTTCCGGGCGCGCGCCAGGAGGTCGAAGTCGCCTTCGGTGAGTTCATTCAAGTGAGCGACGATCCAATTCTCATCTAGGACCGCCGCTTGAATCAGGTATTCAAGCGGGCTCTTGCCTCCACAATCATCCATCGGGCGTCCGATGTTTTTCAAGAAATGGAAGGCCGGCCCGTCTGCCTGGCGGAACATCTGCATCTCCTCGCGCGATTCCGCCAGATGGGTCGTCAGCAGGACTTTTTCATGCCGGGCAATCTCTTCACACCGCGCATACAAACGGGCCGAGGACGTGAACGGCGCATGCGGCGCCAGGCCCCAATGCCTCGCGGACTTTAGCGAGTGAATTGCAAGGTCGACGATTCTTTCCGGTTGTTCCGGATTTCGAACATCGATTAATTCCCCGAACCACCAAGTCCGGATTGGCTCTTCGATCTCCGAGATCAGTTCCGGGAACGCGGTCAGGTTGACGATTGTCGTCGTCCCAAAGTTTTGCGCCTCGGCAAAGCCTTCCTTAATCGATTCGACGTAATCCTTCGCCGTCAGCGTTGCCTTTTCAGCATTGATCGCGCGAATCCATTCCGAGAAGGAATACGATGGCGGAATCTTGCCGCGCAGCATGGTGTAATCGAGATGGCAATGCGCATTGATCAATCCGGGCAGCAAAATCTGGTCGCCCAGATCCAGGACCTCAGCATCGCGCGGGGCTTTGACATCTTCGAACCGTCCCACGCTCACAATTCGGTTTCCCGCGACCGCGACCGCCCCATCCTCGATCGGCGCTCCGTCCATCGGGACGATATAGCGGGAACGAATGATCATAAATTGGAGGGACACGTTCCGTCCTGTCCCATTATTCCGCCGGGGACGCGACGCCCTCCGATTTCACCATCTTGCGCGCTTCGGCCACGAGTAGGTTGCAAGCTTCCTGGCAAAGCAACGGGACTACGGCCTCGGCCAAACCAGTCTGATCATGCTGCGGATCAAATTTCTCAGGCGGCAACTGCGTTGACGCGATCGCTCCCTCCCCATCCCGTTTCCAAAGAATCGTGCGCAAGCACCCGCCATCCGACCGGCAAAAATTGCCCACCAGCTTATCCGCTTCTTCATCGCGAATCTTTGCGGCCGCTCGATACATGCCTGACTGGCGCTCAAGGCTCTCGCGCAACGGTGTCGTTTCCAAGAGTCCATTTTCCTCCGCAAGAAACGCGGCGAGTCGCCCCGGGTAAAAAAGATCGAGCGCGAGGCGCAGGCCAGACAGGTCGCCGATCATCAACTGCCATCCATGGCGCAGATTCGGGGCCGTTTTCAACGGCCGATATTTTCCGGCGTCATCGAAGCGAGCGATCTCGGCTGCATCCTCCACCGCCGAATACGCCGTGAAGTCATCTCGCGCTGTATCTTCGCGGTGAGTCAGGGAGAAAGCCCCGTCTTTTCTCACTGTGATCGAAATCTGCCCGATTCGCCGAAGACCCGCGACCATCCATTTTGCCAGCGCGATTTTCTGCGCGAGGCCGTTCACTTCAATGCACGCGAAATGAGAAAAGCTGCGTGCTCGAGAAAATCCCGATCGGCTTCCGTAAACGCATTCAGCTTCTCACTCTCCACGTCGATCAGTCCGACGACCTTCTCCGCCTCCGTAATCACCGGCACCACGATCTCCGACTGCGTGCTTCCGAAAGTGGGCAAATATCGCGGATCCTTGTGGACGTCCGCCACCATGATCGACTGCTTCGACTCCAGTGCCGCGCCCCCGAGCCCTTGTGTGATCGGAAAGCGTGGATACGCCGGCGGGCACTTGCCGGTTTTCGCCACGATCACAAAGTCGCCGCGCTTGATCTTGTAAATCCCGACCCAGCGATAGTCGCACGCGGCGCGGATCATCTCTGCCACGACGCACAATTGCTCAGGGCCGCGCGCCCCCGCCAAGACAAAGGCGCCAAGTTCCTGGAGCTCCTTGGTGGTCGCTTCCATTTCTCACCGTAACTGCGAGTGCATAAATTACGAGGCCGATTGCGGCTCGAGTCTTTGCGCCCGGAATGTCTCCGTTTGTTCGATAATCACGTCGGCAAACTTCGGATCGGTCCCGATCGCCGTCGAATAAAAAAGTGAACGCCCGTGAAGCTGGCTTGGCGCGCCCGTAGAACGTCTGTCCGCCGCGTCGATCCCGAGCATCGCGGGAATGTCTTCATCGCTATGCAAGCCGTCGGAAATAAAAAACGGAACGATGACCACGTTCCGCGTCTCAGTCAGCTTCAGCCAATCCGAGACGAGCGGCGGCTCTTCCAGGTAAACGTTCAGCACGGTGCCATAACGGTTGAGCGCGCGTATTTTCTCCACCTGATGCTTGGCCGCTGCGGCGCTGTTATCGTTCAAGCTGGTGCCGTGTCCCACAATCAAGAGGCTGGTCTCTGCTTCGGAAATTTCCGGCGCCACGTCGTGCGCGCGTCGAAGCAACAGCTCCGTCATTCCTCGGTGATTCCCCACCGGTTCGCAATATTTCCAGATCTGGCCGCTGCTTCGATGCGTTTCTGGTCCGGTGAGTTCCAGTTCTCGGGGGATGACCGTTCGCGTGAAGTAACCTTCGCTGATGAAATTTGGAACGACGTAGACTTCGGGGATCGTCCCATCGCGGAAGAAGAGAAGCGCGTCGCGCAGACTTGGCTCTTCCTTCCAGAAGCAACACGCCACATCGGCGAAGATTTCACGGCGTCGAATTTCGGCGGCGTGCTTGAGAGTCGGGGCGCTCGAGTCCGGATTCACGGTCGAACCGTGGCCGACAATGAGAAGCGCACTGTTAGAGCGGGAGATCATGGAATTCACGAGGAGGAGAAACGTCCAACGTCCAACCCTCCTCCGCAAGGCTACGGCGGGCGGGTTGTCCAACGTCCAACGTCGAATTCCAGAAGGGCTCTGTTGCGTCGTTGTTGCTCCCTCGGTAAGCTCGCTCCGATGCGCTTTCGCACCTACAAAAACACCGATCTGCGCGTCAGCGAAGTCGGATTCGGATTGTGGACGATCTCGACCGGCTGGTGGGGACAATTCACCGAAGGCGAAGCGATCGCGCTTATGCACAAGGCGTTCGATCTCGGGGTCACACTATTCGATGCCGCCGATACTTATGGGAACGGTCTTAGCGAAGAACTGATCGCGAAGGCATTTCCAAAGCAGCGCGATGAAATCGTGATCGCGACGAAAGTCGGGTACGATTTTGTCACGCATGGTGAAACGCGGGGTCGCGGCCAGCGAGAGATTCCGCAGGATTTTTCACCCGATGCCATTCTGCGCGCCACGGATGCCGCGCTCAAACGTCTGAGGACCGATCGCATCGACCTCCTGCAATTGCACAACATCCGGATGGATCAGGTTTACGACGACGCCATTTGGACGACGCTCGAGAAATTAAAAGCGAGCGGGAAAATTCGTTACTCAGGCATCGCGCTCGGGCCGGCCGTCGGGTGGCTTTACGAAGGCATCAATTGTATTCGGGAACGGGAGGTCACGAGCCTGCAGCACATTTACAACATGCTCGAGCAACATCCTGGCCGGGCGATGCAGGACGCCGCGACCGAAGCCGGCAAAGACACCATGTTCCTTATCCGCGTCACGCATTCTTCCGGCATGCTCGAAGGCAAATACACGGCGGAGACGGTTTTTCCGCCGACCGATCATCGCAGTCATCGTCCACGCAGCTGGCTCCTGAACGGCGTTAAGAAAATCGATCGGCTTCGCTTTCTTGAAGGCCCCGATCGAACGCTCGGTCAGGCGGCGTTGCAATGGCTGCTCGAAGACGAGCGCGTCGCCTCGACGCTGCCAAATATTTACGAAGAAGCGCAGCTCATCGAATTTGCGAAAGCGCCCGATTCACCATCGCTCACGGCGGACGAGCTGGAAAAAATTGCCGAGCTGTATGCCGACAATTTCGGAGTAGAGCAGGAAGAACCGAAATTCAAAGGCACGATGGAACTGCCCGCTGCGGCTGAAACTGCCGCGGTGTAGAGCCGCGCCAATCCTTGCTTGTCATCCCGAGCCGCGCAGACGGCGAGGGACCTCGCAGTCGCAGGGAAATTCCACGCAACCGCGCTTCGCGATCCACGAAGCGCTCACGTTGAATAATGCCCACCTTGGTTTGCGTGATCACAGAGCTAGTGTGAGGTCCTTCGCCGTCTGCGCGGCTCAGGATGACAACATCGCAGAGCTCCCACCGCTAATCCGATTCGTCCTCTTCCACCGGTTGGGCCCGCGGAATCGGCGTTTCTCCCTGCTCGGTCCGCCGCCGCTTGTTTGCGTTTGTATTTTGCTTGTAAACGTCTTTCAAAATCATCGCGATCATCGGCGCGGCCGCCGTGCCGCCGTGAGCTTTGGTTCCGACATCTCCCTCATAAAGTGCGGCGAACGCCAACTGCGGATGCTCCGCCGGCACAAAGCCCGCAAACCAAGCTGCCGTGCGTTCCTTCGTCTTCGGTCCCCACTGCGCCGTCCCGGTTTTTCCCGCCACCTCCACATTATCGAGGCTCGCCTGATGCGCAGTGCCGTTCGGTCCGTTCACCACATTGATCATCCCAGTGCGCAATTGCTGCATCGTATCAGCCGACGCCCCCAGCGTTTTCTTCTCGCGCACCTGGAACGCCGTCACGATCTCGTTGTCCACCGTCTGCACCTGTTGCACGAGCCGCGTTTGATAGAACGTCCCGCCGTTCCCGATGATCGCCATCGCCTGCGCCATCTGTAACGGCGTCACCTGCGTGTCGCCCTGGCCGATCGAGAGATTTGCAATGTCGCCGTTGAGCAATTTCCGGCCGTGCGTCGCCTTCATATACTGGTCGTTAGGCACGCGCCCTTCCACTTCGCCGCGCAGCGGGATGCCGCATTTCGCGCCGAAACCGAGTTTCTGCGCCCAATCCAGAATCGGTTCCGCGCCGGTCTTGATGCCGACCTGATAAAACCAAGTGTCGCAAGATTCCGTCAGCGCCTGCACGAAATTCAACGGGCCGCGGTCCGTCTTCTTCCAATTATGAAAAGTGAGATTGCCGATCTGGATCGCCGGCACGCAGTCGAATTCTTCATCGGAGCGAACCGCGCCGGTCTCCAAGGCCGCGAGGCCGACCGTCATCTTGAAGGTCGAGCCGGGCGGATAAGAGGAACGAAAGGCGCGCGGCAAAAGCGGAATGTCCGGATCGTCCTGCAATGCCTTGAATTTTTCGGTCGAAATTGTCGGCGTAAATGCGTTGGGATCGTAGGTCGGCCACGAGGCCATCGCAAGAATGTCGCCGTTGTTGGGATCGACCACCACGATCGCGCCGCGTTTTGCCTTCGCGGCGAGGGCCTTCTCCGCCAGTTCCTGAAGGCGAAGATCGAGCGTGGTCACCACGGTGTGTCCCGGCACCGGCGGGGTCACGATCTTCTCCGAGGTTTTGCGTCCGTCCTGGTCGAAAGTGATTTTGTATTCGCCATGCTTCCCAGTCAGGACCTGGTTGAAAGTTTGCTCGAGACCTTCACGTCCCTCGGTTTCCGGCCAGAGCACTTCGTGGTTGTCGATTATCCCGTCGGGATTCCGTCCGGTCTTTCCGCTGTAGCCGACGATTTGTCCGGCGATCTTCCCATTCGGATAAGTCCGCACGTAAAACGGACGCAAGGTGACTCCCGCCGGCAAATGCTCTTTGATATCGTCGTATTCCTGCGTGCTAAGATTTTGCGCGATTTCGAACGGCAGAATCCCGCGGTTCCGGTAATGCCGCTTGATCAACTCGTCCGAAATCTTCAACTGCCGGCCAAGTAATTTATCGGCCGCCTGGATTCTTTCCCGGGCGAAATTGAGCAATTGCTCGTCGGAAAAATCGAGCGGCGTCGGGTAATTGATCGCGAGATTGTAACTCAGGCGATTTTGCGCGAGCGGCTGTCCGTTTCGATCCGTGATCTGACCGCGAGGCGCGGGGATATCCAGAACGTAGGTGCGCGCGAGCTTCTGTGTCTCAAAGGTCGGAACAATCGTTTCTTCGAACGGCGTTGCGCCTGGCGCCGGCGCAGGGCTTTCCGATTGCGCGTGGCACGGGGACGCAACCATCCATCCCGCGGCGAGCAGGCAACTGAATCGGAACGAATAGGTGCAAGGCAAATTCACAAGGGCAACTGTGGTGGCGAGACCGTGATCGACAAGCAGAAATGCGTCGGCGTTCAGATCACTTGTGCGCCGTGGCCGCATGGTCGACAAGGAAAACAACGTGAGCGATCAATCTGTTAGAGGAAGGCCGAATCTTCCGCTCCTCGCGCGCAACGCGATGCTCGAGGCCGAGTTTTCGCCCGAGTTCCCTGAGGCCGTCTTGCAAGAATTGCCGGCGATCAAACAGGCTTCTGATCGGCTCCGCGCCAACCCGCCCGCGCCAGATTTGCGAGGATTGCTTTGGTCGTCGATCGACAATCCGGCCTCGCGCGATCTCGATCAGATCGAGTTTGCCGAGCGCCGCCCGAATGGCGACATCCGCATCTTGCTTGGCATCGCGGACGTGGATGCGCTCGTGGCAAAAGGCTCGGCGGCCGATCTGCATGCGGCGCAAAATGGCATGTCCATTTATCTCGGCGTCGTGACTTTTCCGCTCTTCCCGCCCGAGATTTCGAACGACATGACCTCACTGTTGCAAGATCAGGATCGTCAGGCGGTGATCGTCGATGTGACTCTGGACGCACGAGGGACGGTCAGCGCCGCGTCCGTTTCCAGGGGGACGGTTCGGAATCGCGCGAAGCTCAATTACGATTCTGCCGGCCTTTGGCTCGAGAATAAAGGAAAGGCGCCGGAGCTGGTGCAGAACACGCCGAGTCTCGCCGACCAACTCCATCTCCAGTTTGACGCCGCGAAACAATTCCATGAAGAGCGGATCCGCGCCGGCGCGCTTGAGTTTGAATCGATTGAGCCGCAGCCGGTGATGGAAGGGCAAAACGTGACCGGCCTCCAGCTGGAGAGAAAGAATCGCGCGCGCGATTTGATCGAGAATCTGATGGTGGCCACGAACTCCGCCATCGCGACCTTCCTCGAGTCGCGCGGTTCTCCTTCAATTCAGCGCATTGTCCGAACGCCGGAACGCTGGCCTCGCATCGCCGCCCTCGCAGCCGAACAGGGGACGCAACTTCCCGCCGCGCCAGATGCGGTCGCGCTCGCGGGATTTCTGGCGCGGCGGCGGCGCGATGATCCCGAGCATTTCGCCGATCTCTCCCTTGCGATCGTGAAACTGATCGGAGCCGCTGAGTACGTCGTCATTGCCAAGGGGAAGGAAACCGAGGGCCATTTTGGTTTAGCCGTGCACGATTACACGCACGCCACTGCGCCGAACCGGCGTTACCCCGATCTGGTCACGCAACGCCTGCTCAAGGCCGCGATCACTGGCGCGCCGGCGCCTTACTCAGTCGATGAACTGGAAGAGATCGTGGCCCGCTGCAACGACCGCGCCAAGGCCGCGCGGAAAATCGAGCGCCTTATGCGCAAGATCGTCGCCGCCACGTTTTTGAGCGGGCGAATCGGTGAAACATTTGACGCGCTTGTTACTGGCGCGTCCCCGAAAGGTACCTATGTGCGGGTCAATAATCCGCCGGTCGAGGGCCGGGTCGTGCGCGGAGAGGCTGGGTTGGATGTCGGCGAAAAACTTCGCGTTCGCTTGCTCGAAACCATTCCTGAACGCGGCTTCATTGATTTCGCGCGCGCGAAATGATCAATGCCGCTCCAGAAAGCGATGAACGTCCTCGGCTAACTTCGGCCCGATTCCTTCGGTCGCTGCAATCTGTTCCACGCTCGCTTTGCGGAGCCGATTGACGGAGCCAAATTTGCGCAGCAGCAAATTCTTCCGGTTCTGACTCACACCCGGGCAATCGTCGAGAATGCTTTCGCCGATGCGCTTCTTCATCAAGAGCTGGTGATAAGTGTTCGCGAAGCGGTGGGCCTCGTCTCGGATGCGCTGGAGCAAACGCAAGGCGCCCGAGTCCGGCGGTAACACGAGCGGCAACGCGCGTGCCGGCCGGTAAATTTCTTCGTACTCTTTCGCGAGACCGATGATGGGCAATTCGTGCAACCCGAGGCGCTGCAGCTCGCGGCACGCCGACGAAAGCTGTCCCTTGCCACCATCGACAATGATCAAATCCGGCAAACGAACCGCCGTGAATTTCGGATCTCGGATCTCGGATTGCGGAGAGACCTCCGAAACCATGCGCTCGGCAATTTCCTGCGCGGTTTCCTGTGAAAACTCTGGTGCCGTCAATACCACCGCTTGTTCGTCACTTTCCGGTTTCCGGTTTCCGGTTTCCGCAATTCCCAGCAGCACGCGCGAGTAACGACGCCTAACGACTTCCGCCATGCTGGCGAAGTCATCCTGACCTTCCACTGTCCGAATCCGGTATCGGCGGTAGTTATCCTTGTCGGGAACTCCGTTGCGAAAGCAAACCATCGAGGCGACGACGTGCGTCGTGGAAATGTTCGAAATGTCGAAGCATTCCATGACCGAAGGAAGACGCGTGAGTTGGAGCGCATCGCCCAGAGCTTGCACATCGTTCACCGGATCGATCGTGCTCGGCAAACTGTGCCGCGTGAATCGCCGCATCGGTTTCGTGGTGCGGCGCAAATCGTCCAGCATGTTGCGCAACTCCGCTGCCTTTTCGAAATCGAGTTTGTCCGCCGACTTGCGCATTTCGTCTTCGACCGCCGTGATCATCTCGCGCGAATGCCCCTCCAGAAAATCACACGCTTGCGCGACGCGCTCGCGATACAGCCCCGCGCTGATTTCGCTCAGGCGCGTTGGAACCTGATACGTCGCTGATTTTAGTTCCCGCTCCGTGGGCGAGCCCCGGCCGAACGTGAGCACACCAAATTTCTTGCGCATGAAATTGAGCGTCTGCCGCAACGCACCGGCATGCGCGTACGGCCCGAAGTAACGCGCGCCGTCGTCTTTTTTAAAACGCGCGAGACGAAACCGCGGCCACTCTTCGGTCGGATCTACTTTCACAACGAGGAATCGCTTATCATCGCGAAACGAAATATTGTAGCGCGGCCGGTATTCCTTGATCAGCTTGCCTTCGAGTAAAAGCGATTCCGGTTCGCTCTGGACCGTGTGCGTCTCGAAGTCCCAGACCGCATCGAGCATCGCGCGCGTCTTGATGTCGGCCTGAGCGAGCTTGGAGGGCATGAAGTAGGAGCCGACGCGCTTGCGCAGGTCTCGTGCTTTCCCCACGTAGATCACCCGGTTGAACCGATCGCGCATCAAGTACACGCCGGGTTTGTGCGGCACCTCATGCACTTTTTTTGTCAGGTCGGGTTTTTCTTTTTGGGACGAAGCCATACGTTGCTCGAAGGATTTTACGTCAGAACGTCGCGGTGAAAAATGCGTTCTGCATTCGGCGCGGTTGGAACATAGTCGGCCATGTTCGACGTGGCGATCATAGGCAGCGGCCCGGCGGGATCGAGTTGCGCTGCTTTTTGCGCGAACGCGGGCCTGCGAACGCTTCTGCTCGAACGCGAAAAGTTTCCGCGCGAAAAAGTCTGTGGCGATTGCTTGAACCCGGCGTGCTGGCCGATCTTGCGGCGGCTTCAGTTGATCGAGCGCGTTCGGATGTTGCCGCACGGAGTGCTCGATCGCGTCGAGTTCATCGGCATCGGTGGGCGAACGTTGGCGGTCAACTTGCCGGTTGGCGATGAAGCCGAAATCGCCGTGAAGCGCAGCCTCTTCGATCAACTCCTCATGAGGCGAGCGCGCGAACTGGGGGCGAGTATTTCGGAAGGGAGGACGGTAACGGCATTAGCCGCGCCGGACGCAGGGAGAGAGAATTGGACGATCACCGCATCGGAGGAAACTTTTGAGTCGCGCGTGCTAATAGCTGCTGATGGGCGGAACTCGACCGTTGCCCGGCTCTGCAATCTGATTCCACGAGGGACCAAGGAACGCGTGGCGTTGCAAACTCACCTGCCGTTGCCGCACGATTTCGGGAACCGCGTCGTGCTGCAATTTCTGCCGGAAGGGTATTCCGGCCAGGCTCCGGTCGGGAACGGCGAATTGAATCTTTGCCTGGTGAGTGTGCCGCGGAAGATCGCGGCCCTGCGCAATTGGGCGGAAACGCGCTTTGGAATTTCGGCCGAACATTCGTGGCGAACGATCACTCCATTGACCCGGGCGCCGATCGCGCCTGCGCGCCGAGCACTTTTTCTTGTGGGCGACGCTGCACGCGTGGTCGAACCGTTTACGGGCGAAGGAATTTATTACGCGATGGCTTCCGGCGAACTCGCGGCGGGTGCGATTGTTCGCAACGTAATGGGCGGGGTGAAGGCGAAGTAGCGGCGTCTTACTCCGCGGCGCACGCGAAGCTTTATCGCGGAAGACTGTGGATCAATCGGCTGGCACGAGCGGCGGTTTTATCCCCGCGCGTCACGTCGGCTCTTTTGGAAGTGGCACGATTCGACCCGGCGCTGCTGAGAGTTTTGACCTCGAAAATTGTGCAGAAAATGTAGCGGCGCTCGCTGCGGTGAACGCGGAAACCAAGACAGGCGCTTGGCACAAGCGCCTCTACATTTGGCGACAGGCTTTCACCGTGTTCGACATTAGCATCGCGATGGTCATCGGACCTACGCCTCCCGGAACCGGTGTGATCGCCGATGTTTTTGGTGAAACTTCACCGAACGCGACGTCGCCTACCAGCCGATAGCCGCGCTCCATCGTTGGGTCGTCCACGCGATTGATTCCGACGTCGATAACGACGGCGCCGTCGCGCACGTGTTCCGCGCGAACAAATTCCGGCTGCCCCATAGCCGCGATCAAGATGTCGGCGGATCGCGTGATCTCCGCCAGACGCTGGCTGCGGGAATGAACCACCGTCACGGTCGCATCACCACCGCAGCCCTTTCGCATCAGCAAAAGGGCCAGTGGTTTTCCCACGATCATGCTTCGACCGAGCACAACCACGTGCGCGCCGGAAATTTCGGTTCCGCTTTCGATCAGCAAACGCTGGCAGCCGAGCGGCGTGCAGGGCACGAACCCGCTTTCATCACCGAGCGCGAGCTTTGCGACGTTCAGCGGATGAAACCCATCAACGTCCTTCGCCGGATCGAGCGCACGGACAATCGCTGCTTCATCGATTTGTTTCGGCGGCGGCGATTGAACGAGAATTCCGTGGATCGCCGGATCGCGATTCAACTCTTCCACGCGCGCGAGCAGTTGAGCCTGCGTCGTGTCGGCGGGCAATTCGAGCTTCACCGAATGCAACCCGAGATCGCGGCACATCTTGTCCTTTGAGCGCACATAGGCCCGCGACGCCGGGTTATCGCCGACCAGGACGACCGCGAGGCCCGGCGTCAGTCCCCGCGTTTTCAATTCCGCGATCTCGCCACGCAGATCGGCGTAAATCTTTTCGGCAATGATTCGGCCTTGGATCAGATTCGGCATCGCTAAGAATTAATACCTGCGCTTCGGGCGATCGCTCGACTCATTTTTGTTCCACCAGGCCCATCATTGCCTCCTGGAGGCGGAGCCGTTCCCTCTCGAATTCTTCCGCGGTCGTAGTCCGCTTCACCTGAAGGGGAGCACCGAAAATAGCTCGCACCTTCGCGAATGGACGCGGGATGAAGAACCGGTCCCAACTTTTGAGACGCCAGGAACTCGAGTATTCCATGTGCATCGGAACCACGCGCGCGCCAGATTTTTGGGCAACAAAAACCGCTCCCTGGCTGGCTTCATAGATGGGGCCACGAGGTCCATCGGGTGTGATTAAGACGTTCATGCCGGCTGCGAGCGCTTCGACCAGTTGACGCAAAGCGGTCACGCCCTTGCGCGAGCTCGATCCGCGGATGGTGCCGTATCCGGAGCGTTCGATGAGAACGGAGACCAGGTCACCATCGCGGCTCGCACTGATCAAGCCGACACTTTGCCGGCTGGGGAAACAAGGATCAAAGACAGGCGGCAACATCAAGAGGCGGTTGTGCCAGATGGTGAAGATAACCGGTTGATCTCGCACCAGAGCGACAACGTTCGTAGGATCTTCGATCTGGAAACGAAGTGTTCGCGCCCAGAGGCGGAACAAGCCGAAGCCAAACTCGATCAGTGCGCGCCCGCGCCAGCCTTCGAGCTTCACTTTTGCTGTCTGTTCGCAGCGCCGTCGCGCCAGCGGTAGGCGGAAGGATTCGGAAGACCGAGTTGATCGAGGATGCGCCAGACCACCGTATCGGCAACGGCCTCGACGGAATCCGGGCGGCTGTAGAACGACGGGATCGCGGGGAGCAGAATGGCGCCGGCTTCCAGAAGGGTCACGACATTCCGCGCATGAATCAAACTCCACGGCGTTTCGCGCGGCACCAGGATCAATTTGCGGCGTTCCTTCAAAAAAACATCCGCCGCGCGCAGAAGCGCCGTGTCGCTGCATCCCGACGCGATGCGGCCAAGTGTTGCCATCGAGCAGGGAACGATCACCATGGCGTCGAAGCGCGCCGAGCCGCTGACGAATGGGACGTTGAGATCGTTCTCCCCGTGCTCCAACACGCCGGATGGAACGAGCAGCTCGTCGACTTCCTGCGCCGCGACTTGTTTCGCGTGGCCGCTCAGGACGAGGTGGACCTCGTTCGCGGCGCAATCAATTTGCGCGAGCAAGCGTTGCAGGTAAATCGTGCCGCTGGCGCCTGTCGCGGCGATGACGAGTTTCATCGGCCTAAGGAATCACATTCGGCGAGCAAACACTAGTCATCCCGAGCGGCGCAGACGGCGAGGGACCTCACGCTCGCTGGGCGGATTAGCTTGCGCCCTAGACCGTCGCAAGCAGGAGCAACGTGTCCTTTGTCCAAGCGGGCGAACGAACAATTGTGAGGTCCCTCGCCGTCTGCGCGGCTCGGGATGACAATCGGGCACGCTCTCATCAAAGCGCCATTTGCGTTTGAAATTCCCCGCCAGCACGCGCAATTAGTGGCGCAATGATTAAGAAGCTTCTCCACACTCGCTATCGCGTGACCGATCTGGAAAAGACAGTTTCCTTCTATCGGGACGTGCTTGGTCTGCAGGAAACGCGGCGCCATACTTCGGGCCGCGGTTCGCAATTGGTTTTTTTCAAGGCGCCCGACAGCGAAGAAGAAATCGAAATCTGCAAGTTCGATGAAAGTGGACCGGTCGTCGTTGGTCCGGATCTGACTCACCTGGCTTTCGAGGTCGAGGATATCGAAGAATTCGCGCGTGAATCCGCGAAAAAAGGTTATCCGCTTTCGGACGGCCCGCACCCGAATGGCAAGGAGGGCGCGATTGCTTTCATCGATGCGCCGGAAGGCTACGAGATCGAGTTGATTCAGCGCGGATCGGACAAATAGCCGCATTCAATCGCTTGCGCGCCCGAAAATTCTGCCGCTAAGTTCCTGCCCATGAGACGCCCACGCGAATGGACCGCACTCGTTTGCACGATCTTATTTGCGCTGTCCTGCATCGCCGCGAAACCAAAACAAGATTTCAAGCCCGTCCGTCCCGGTGGAATTCCAGACGCCCCCGCGTGGCTGACAAAAGGCCAGCCGACTCCTGAAGTCCCACCCACGTTTTCGAAGATTGCCCCGGTCACACGTGCGGCCTGCGTGATGGTGATCGACGCGCGGAGCGGCGAAATTTTTTATGAAAAGAACGCGGACGAGCCACGAGCCGCGGCGAGCACGCAGAAACTATTGACCGCACTCATCGTGGCAGAGCGGGGTTTTCTTGATCGGCAGGTGGTGGTGGAAGCGGTCGATACTCTGGCCGAGCCGGTCAAGCTGAACATCAAACCCGGCGACACTTATCAACGGATCGATTTGTTGCGCGCGCTGCTAGTGAAAAGCCCTAACGACGTCGCTCGCTGTCTTGCGCGCGATTCGGCCGGAAGCGTGGAAGCGTTCGCGGAGGTGATGAACCAAAAAGCGCTCCAGCTTGGTGCGACCCATTCGCATTTCCTGAATCCGAACGGTCTTCCGATTTCTGGCCAATATTCGACGGCCCGCGACCTCTCTATTATAGCCAAGGCCGCCTACGCAAACCCTACCATTCGTTCCATCGTCTGCCTGCCGCAGTTGATTTTCCGATACGCGAATGGCCGAACGCGCCAGCTCGAAAATACCAACAAAGTTTTGCGACGGCTGCCATACTGCAACGGGATGAAAACCGGTTACACGGAAGCGGCGGGCCATTGTTTGATCGCAAGCGGCGCCCGGCCGGGACGCGACATTATCGTGGTCGTGCTCGGCGACAGCAAAGCCGGCGTTTGGCAGGACGCCTCCGCACTGCTTTCGTGGGGACTTTGGATGTAGCGTTTCGATCCCCAGGGATGGAAGATTTTTTCACGAGCAATCGCAGGCGCTGCGCGCTCAATCGCAAACTTGTGAGACCGGCAGCGCGCAGGAGCCTGAAGTTTGGACCGTTGGCGACCAGCGCGATTTATCCGACCATGGCTAAATCGCCTCCCGGCGGCTCCGAATCACGGTTTCCGCGCACGACGAATCGCAATTCTAGCATCCCGCGCGGCGCTGGCGCGCTACGCAATCAACTAGAAACGGACCGGCGGACGATTACGGGCTGCCGACCGCGTTTGTCCGAAGCAAAGGCGATGGCACGAGCGCCGGATTCCGAAGCGGATCCGATGGACGTTCGGCTGGGATATCTTCTGGACCTTCTGCCGGCGGGGCCGGTTCGGTCGATGATGCGCTGTCGTTGCTTGCGTAGCGCGTGGTCATCTCGCGCAGTGTCTCGCGCTTTGTCGTTTTAGTCGTTTCGCACGCGGTCATTAGACCGACGGTGAGCAAACAAGCGGCAATTTTGGTCATCATTTTTAGGAACTCCGTGGAAGCATTAAAGTCGGGTTTCTGCCGACGGTCTTTATAATTACTATATTTTAATTCCAGTTGGCAAGTACGATTTTTGTTGGCCTATCTGCGACTCATCTCTGCGAGCCACGCCCCCGCTAGGGAAATCGCTCTAAAATAGCCCTTAATTTTTCTCTCGTGGCCGCGGGCCAGAGCTTCTGCTCTGTCACAAGGGCAGAATCGAGGGCCCGATGCTCCGGCCAGTTTGGTTCGGACGGAAGGCGCGGAATAACCTCGGCCAGGATTTTTTTCGCGGTCTCGGCGTTCGCGATCACATGCTCAAAAACGGTGTGGGCGGAGACCGGTTCTTCTTCCACCTTCCAGCAATCGTAATCGGTGATCATTGCCATGGTCGCGAGCGCAATCTCGGCCTCGCGCGCCAGCTTTGCTTCGGGGAGGTTGGTCATTCCGATTACGTCGAAACCGTGCCGGCGGTTCAGTTCCGATTCCGCCCGCGTCGAAAAAGCCGGTCCGTCCATGTTCACGTAGGTTCCGCCGTTGTGGACTTTGACGCCTAGCTCGCGCACGGACTCCGCCAGGATCTGGCGCAAGTTCGTCGAGATCGGTTCGGCAAAGCTCACATGCGCCGCGATGCCGGCTCCGAAAAATGTGTGCTCCGTGCGCCGGCTCGTCCGGTCGAAAAATTGAGAAGGCAGGAACACATCGCGCGGCGCATATTTTTCCTGCAAGCTGCCGACCGCGGTCACGCAAATGATCCAGCGAACATTGAGGGACCGGAGCGCATAAATGTTCGCGCGATGATTCAGTTCGTGCGGAAGCAACCGGTGTCCGCGCCCGTGCCGGGGCAGGAAATAAACCTGCCGTCCATGCATCTGCCCTCCGACGATCGCATCGGACGGATCCCCAAACGGCGTCTCGACGCGTTGCTCGGTTGGTTGTTCGACGCCTTCCATCTGGTAAAGGCCGCTCCCTCCGATGATGCCGATCGCTGGTTCTTCTTCACTCATTGCGCGCAATTAAATCTGAAAGGGCGAGAGAATGGGAAGGCGAATGTAGAGACGCTTGTGCCAAGCGCCTGTTTCTAGTGATTAGGCGCCTGGCACCAGCGTCTCTACATTTCGGTCGTTCTAGCGCGCTCTGCTGCTCTGTGTCACAATTCCGCTCTTCGATGCCAAAATTTTTTATCAAAACCTACGGCTGCCAGATGAACGAGCGCGATTCCGAGCAGGTCGCTCATTCGCTGGTCGCGCGCGGGTACGAGCGCGCGGCGCATGAGACCGAGGCGGACGTCGTCCTCTTAAATACGTGCAGCGTTCGCGACATGGCCGATCAGAAGGCGCTGGGAAAAATGGGCATGCTAGGCCAGATCGCAAAGCGCCGGCCGGAAGTCGTCTTCGGCTTTCTCGGCTGCATGGCGCAGGCGCGAGGTGATGCGCTTTTCGCCGGCATGCCTCACCTGGATCTCGTGGTCGGCACCCAAAAATTTCATCGCGTAGCGGATTACGTTGAAGAACTGCTCGAAAAGAAACGGGCGCGGCTAATGGATGACCCGCGCTTTTCGATTTGCGACACTGAGGAAGAATCCGGTTCGGCCGAGACCATTCGCGATCACGAGCTGAAACAGCGGCAGGCGACGGCGTTCGTTTCCATCATGCAAGGCTGCAACATGCATTGCACCTTTTGCATCGTCCCGCGCACGCGCGGCGCCGAGCGCAGCCGCTCAATCGAGGAAATTGTGCGCGAGGTGAGAGAACTAGTCGCGCGCGGCGTCAAGGAAGTGACGCTTCTCGGACAGATCGTGAATCTCTATGGCCGGCACGAATTTGCGAAGGCGAGGGGCAAGAGCGCTTTCGTGCAATTGCTCGAGGCCGTGCATGAAATCAATGGTCTGGAACGGCTCCGCTTCACCTCTCCGCATCCAATCGGATTTCGTGCCGATCTTCTCCAAGCCCTGGCCGATTTGCCCAAGCTCGCCGAGCACGTCCATCTCCCGCTTCAATCTGGATCGAACCGGATTCTGAAGGCGATGCACCGGCCCTACACCGCCGAGAAATACCGATCGCTGGTCGATCGGATCCGACAAGCGCGGGACGAAATCGCCATCACCACGGATGTGATCGTCGGCTTTCCCGGCGAGAACGACGACGACTACGCCCAAACGCGGGAGTTGGTGGAGCAGATTCAATTCGATAACGCTTTCATTTTTCGCTACTCGACCCGGAGCGGCACGCCCGCGGCCACGATGATTCCGCAGATAGACGAACGCGTGAAAGAAGCCCGCAATCAGGATTTACTCGCGGTGGTGGATGCGTCCGCGCACCGGGCTAATGAGCGTCTGGTTGGCCGCGAGGTCGAGATTCTCTGCGAAGGTCAAAGCCGAACGAATCCCGCGCGGCTCATGGGACGAACGCGCACGAACAAGATCGTCGTCTTCGAGGGAGAACCGGAGCACGTCGGTCAAATCTTTCCGGTCAGCGTGCAACAGGCGAATGGATTCAGCTTGTATGGAACGCCGCTCGTGCAAACCTCCTCTCCGGCTTTCGCATGATCTATCACTTATCGCTCCAGGCAGCTGGTTTCATTGCCGGTCTCTTCCTATTGCTCGTCAGCGTATCCGGCTTGATTAAGCCCGATCTCTCGCGCGGTTTCGCCCAGCGCCTGCCTCGTTCCCGCGTCGGCGGCGTCGTCATCTTGACGATCGATTTCTTTTGGAGCTTCTGGCTTCTCGCAACCATGGAAATGGGAGAGTTCTCCGGGTTCCGGAAGCCGTTGCTCATGTTTCTTCCGATCGGATTTTTCCTGGTCCTGAAATTCGTAGACGAATTTCTCGCCGTCCGCGCGCTGGGCATTTTCTTCCTCCTGGCCGCGGAACCGCTGCTCGATGCCGCTTTCTTCCGGGGCGAAACAAGCCGGCTTCTCGTGACGGTGTTCGCCTATCTGTTAATCGTCATCGGATTGTTTTGGGTGACGATGCCGTATCTGATGCGCGACCAGGTTAACTGGAGTGCGAGGACAACGGCGCGCTGGCGCCTGACGCACGGTCTCGCTCTGCTCTACGGCGCGGCCATCCTCGCGTGCGCGGTCACGCGGTATTGAACCGCATTCTCGTCATTCGCGGCGGGGCGATCGGAGACTTCGTTCTCACGCTGCCGGCGATCAAGCTGCTGCGAGACCGGTTCCCAAACGCTCGTCTCGAGATCCTCGGGTACCCGCACATCGTCGCGTTGGCGGAGAAGCGCTATTACGCGGACGCGATTCGCTCGATTGAGTATGGGCCGCTCGCATCCTTCTTCGCGAAGCATGGCGAGCTTCCATTCGAACTGAGCGATTACTTCGGCAGCTTTGATTTGATCGTGAGCTATCTCTTCGATCCGGATGGAATCTTTGCGGCCAATCTGACGCGTTGCGGCATCAAGTCATTTGTCGCGGGCCCAGCAAAGTTGAGCGAGCACGAGCATGCCGCCCGTCAACTCGCGCGACCGCTCGAAAAGCTGGGACTGCATTTGGAAGATCCGGCCGCGAGAATTTATCCAACGGAAACGGATCGCGAGTTCGCGCGAGATTTCCTGGGCGATATCATCGATCCCATCATCGCGCTGCATCCGGGCAGCGGCAGCGAAACAAAAAACTGGCCGATCGAGAAGTGGCGCGAACTTGGGGAACATCTATTCGCAACTAATCGCAAAGTTGTCGTCGTGTCTGGCGCAGCGGATGAAGAGCGGGTGCGGCTGCTGGAGGCGGCTTGGAAAGAGAAGCCGATCCAATGCGCGAAAAATCTTCCTCTCCCGCAACTCGCCGCATTGTTCGAAGGCGCGAGCTTCATCGGCCATGACAGCGGGATTTCACACATCGCGGCTGCGGTTGGCGCGCGCTGCATATTGCTTTTCGGTCCGACCGATTCAGCAGTGTGGGCGCCGCCGAATAAAAACGTGACCGTGATCCAAGCGTCGGATAAAAACCTTCGCTTGCTCGCTATCGATAGCGTGATCACTGCCATGGAGCACTGATGGCGGACGGTGCGGGGTTGTCATCCCGAGTCGCGTAGATGACGAGGGACCTCCCTAATGCAAATTCCGTCACACTCCTCGGGGAGGCCACCATTGCCAGTTGCGAGGTCCCTCGCCGTCTGCGCGGCTCGGGATGACACGCGCTTGAGCAAAAACGCCCTTACGAGCTAATGCGCATCGGCATCAGCACGTAGAGAAACGGCGTCTGAATTTTCAGCACGCCGGGACTCATCTCATCGATCAAATCGAGAAAGACTTCGTCCTCAGTTAGCGCTCGCAGCGGTGCCATGAAAAATTCCGGATTGAATGCAATGGAAAAATCCCGGCCCTTGTAAACGACCGCGAGCGACTCTTTCGCTTCGCCGACTTCTGGCGTGTTGGCCGTGATGTCGATATTGTTCTTGGTGAAATTCAGCTTGATCGAATTCGATTTGTCGCTCGCGAGCAACGAAACGCGCCGCAACGAATTTAGGAACGTCTCGCGCTCGAGCGTGACGCGCTCCTTCGTCTCCGAAGGAATGACCTGCTTATAATTCGGATAATTCCCTTCGATCAGCTTTGAAACCAGCAGCGTGTTGTTCAGATCGAAAGCGATCTGGCCGCTGCCGACACTGACTTTCACTTCGCCATCGTCCGTCAGCAGCCGCTGCAATTCCGTCACCGCTTTCGTCGGCACGATGATATCGGCCTCGTGGCTGCGCGGAAATTCCAGCTCGATGTCCACCATCGCCAGACGCCGCCCGTCCGTGGCCACGAGCGTGAGCTTGTTTTCCTTCAGGCTGAAAAGCAGGCCGTTCAAAACGTAGCGCGTTTCGTCCGTCGAAATCGCGTAGGAAGTTTTCCGCAATCCGTCGCGCAAATCCTTTTGCCGAATCGTGATCACTTTCGCGCTGTCGAACTTCGGCAGGGGCGGAAACTCTTCTTCGGGCAGACCGAGGATTTTGAAAAAGCTCTGGCCGCTTCGAATCGACGCGGCGTTTTTCCCGTCGACTTCGACTTGAACTTCGCTCGAGGGCAGCTCGCGGATAATGGTGAAGAGCCGTCGCGCCGGCAGCGTGGTCGCGCCTTCTTTCTCGACGCTTGCTTCGAAACTTCCGCGGACGCCGACATCGAGATCGGTCGTGGTTAGATGAACCTCGTTTCCCTTGGCCTGCAATAGAACGTTGGAAAGAATCGGAAGTGTCGTGCGCGTGCTGACGACGTTCTGCACCTGCGCTAAACCTTCGAGTAATTTTTCTTTCGTGACGCTGAATTTCATGCGGGTACGGAAAGCTAAGATGTAAGGCTTACGATTTTATTCGGCAACCGCAATCTCGTTTCCTGCGTCGCCGAAATTCATCATCAACGCTTCAGCGCGCTGTCGATGAATGAGATCGTTTGCCGAAGGTTGTCCTGCTCCTGCATGCGGCGCTTCACGAGTTTGCACGCGTGGAGCACGGTGCCGTGATCGCGTCCGCCGAAAGCGTCGCCGATTTCGTTGAGCGACGCCTTGGTCAATTCGCGCGCCAGATACATCGCGATTTGCCGCGGGAACGCGATGTTGGCCGGCCGGCGCTTGCTCGTCATATCGGCGAGACGCACATCGTAATGTTCCGCCACACGCCGCTGAATCTGCTCGATCGTGATCGCGTGCCGCGCCTCTTCCTGAAGAATATCCTTCAACAGATGCTCGACCACCTCGTTGGTCAGCTCTTTGCCGGCGCTGAGGGAAGCGAACGACGCGACGCGCATGAGCGCGCCTTCGAGGCGGCGGACGTTCGTGCGAATGCGCGTGGCCAGAAACTCGAAAGTCTCGTCGCGAAGCTTGATGTCGAGCGTGTGCGCTTTCTTGCGCAGGATCGCCATGCGCGTTTCCACGTCGGGCGGCTGCAACTCCGCCGTGAGCCCCCATTCAAAACGCGAGACGAGCCGGTGCTCGAGATTCGCAATTTCCGAAGGCGGCCGGTCGCTCGAGAGGACAATCTGTTTATGCCCGTCGAAGAGCGTATTGAAGGTGTGGAAAAATTCCTCCTGCGATCGCTCTTTGCCGCCGAGGAATTGGATGTCGTCGATCAGAAGCAGATCCGCCTGCCGGTAACGTTTGCGAAACTTGACCAGATTGTTGTGCTGGATGGCGTCGATGAATTCGTTGATGAAAAGTTCGCTGGAAAGGTACATCACCTTCGCGTTTTTCTTTTTCATCCCGACGTATTGCCCGATCGATTGCATCAAATGCGTCTTGCCTAATCCGACGCCGCCATAAATGAAGAGCGGGTTATACGTTCGGGCCGGTGACTGCGCCACCGCGAGGCTGGCCGCGTGCGCGATCTCATTGTTCGGGCCGACGACGAACGATTCGAAGCTGTTCCGCGGATTCAGCCCGAGCGCGGTGCTGGATTGCTTCGCGTCCCGGGAATTTTCTCGCGCGGATTCTTTCCCCGGCTTCTCGGCGAGATCCTCTTCCTCCAGTTCGACGGGACCATCCGACGCCGAAGAAAATTTCACGGCGCGCGGTTCGCCAAACGCGGTCACGATCGCCGCCTGCAACGCCGCCATGTGATTACTTTCGATCCAGAATTGGTAGATGTTGTTGGGAACGCGGAAGGTGAAGGCGTCGTCCGTCGCATGGACGAGATTCACCGCGGAGAACCAGCGTTTGAAAGTGTCCGGACTAACCTGCGGTTTGAGCGCTGCCGACAGTTTCTGCCATAGCTGAGCGTAGTTCTCTTCCATACCGACTTGTTAACAGCGTTAAACAACCTCCCGCGCGAGGGGCGGGAGCGAAAATTGCGAGGTAAAAGATAATTCGGGGAGGCCTTCTCTCAGGATGCGTGCGGTGAAGCTTCCGGGGCAAATCCGCACCGAATTTGCAAAATACGAGGGAAAAACGGGATCCGCGCCTGAGTGCGGAGAGCGCG
Organism: Spartobacteria bacterium; assembly: GCA_003134785.1. GTDB lineage: Bacteria > Verrucomicrobiota > Verrucomicrobiia > Chthoniobacterales > UBA10450 > AV80. Next base: position 185,268 of record PLCN01000019.1, on the reverse strand, counting down.
AAGCAGAGACAAGCAAACGAGCGCGTTTCGAGGCGGTCGCTCTGGCGGGTGTTATACTCATTCTAGTTCTTGGCAACGGGGCAAAACTGTTCACATCTTATTAACACCAGCTCGGTTTGCTCTTTGCCAGCGGCTTGAGATTAGAAACAGCAAAAAGATGCGACAAGCAAAAAGCTGAACTTTATTTTCATCCGCGATTCAAAAAATTCTTGACGAAAAATCGCAACGCGCGTTCTCGCGGATGCACACTTGGACGACCTGCGCGCGGAGTTGACCCAACCCTCTCGCACGCGCAACGTTGCTGCCGAATTCGCGATCGTCTGGTTCATCGCGACTCGTGAAATGCCTTCCAATTTTTCCCGCAACATCAGGAACAGAGCGGGCCAGGTGCGGATTTTTCTAGCGGTTGCGCTCGCATTATTTGCTTCTGTCATCCCCGCGCTGGCGGTGGACGACATCCCGCCGCCGTTCGGGTTCCATTGGAACGATTCGATGACGAAGGTCGAAACAGTTCTTTTGGGAGCGAAGGCTAAGATCGTCTCGAAGGAACGCAAAGAAAAACGCGATGTTTGGACCGTCGAGGGACTGGTGCAACCAGGCCTCAAGCGGACGCTCTTCACCTTCAAGGAAGGATATCTCGTCGAGGTGGAGCTGCAGTACGAATATCCGGATTGGAGCATCGAGCGTTTCAACGATCGGATGGGAGAGATCCGCCGTTATTTCGACGCGAAGTTCGGCACCGGGAAATTGGTCTCGCGCTCGCGTGATACGGACTCCGATGTGATCCAGACCTTGGTGGGCTATCAATGGATCGTCGGCGGCACGATGCTGGAGCTGTTCTATTTTTCCGCCCAACGGGATCCGATGGTGTTCCGCAGCATCACGGTGACCTACAAGGCGATCTAATGTAGAGGCGCTTGTGCCAAGCGCCTCTACATCTGCTCCCCGGTCTCTCGCTGCAAGCGCTTCAGCCTGCTCGCGAGACTCGCCTTCGCGACGGAACTCATCCGATCAATGAACAGAATGCCGTTGAGATGATCGACTTCATGTTGCAGCGCACGTGAGAGTAATCCCGCGGCTTCGATCCGGACCTTTTCGCCCTCGAGCGTCTCGGCTTCGACTTCGACCGAAATGGCGCGATCGATCTCGGCATTGATGTCGGGAAAACTGAGGCAGCCTTCGTTCCCCGAGTCCATCTCTTCGTGCAGACGCACTTTCGGATTGAGCAGGACGAGCGGCATCGCGGTGGCGGGATCAACTTTCTTTCCATTCAACTTCAGCGTGCTCGGTCGATCTTCGACCTGCGAAACATCCAGCACGGTGAGTTGCAGCGCGGCGCCCACCTGTTGGGCGGCGAGGCCGACGCCATTGGCGGCGTGCATCGTCTCCAACATGTCGGCGGCGAGCGACCGAATGCGTTCGTCCACTTCCTCGATGCGTTTCCCTTTCGCGCGCAGAATCGGGTCGCCGTATTTCTTAATCGGCAATCTCATTTCTCGCCGCGCGTGAACGCTGGAAGATTCTTCACCCCCGCCAACTTCAACGCATCCATCACTCTAATAATCGTGCCGAACGAAGCTTTCTTGTCGGCCTGCAAGGCGAGCGCTGATTTTCGCGCCGGCGGCAGATTCTTCACGGAAGTTTCCAGCTCTTCCACGTTGATCACCTGGCCGTCGAGCCGGATCTCATCGTTTTCGTTCACGCTCACGATCGCGTGCTCGAGCTCAGCCGCCGCATTCGCCGCGGTCTTTGATTCCGGAAGATTAATCTGAACTTCTGGCTGATCCTTTTTGAAGGTGGTCGAGACGACGAAAAAAATGAGCAGGATCGTCAGGATATCGACCAGCGAGACGATGATGATGGAGGGCGCCCGCCTTTTCCGCACTGCGATCTTCATCGGGACAAAACCGGCGGGCGCGTCACGCGACTGGGGCGCTCGCCGGCATCGTGGAGCGCAATGGCCGAGCCTCCTCGTTGCCGGTGCGGCCGTAATAACACTTGGCGATCAAATCCGAGACGGTCGATTCCATCTGGACTGACAGCACTTCGACCTTTTTCGAAAAATAACTGAAACCGATCAGGCTCGGCACGGCGATCGAGAGCCCGAAGATCGTGCAATTCAGCGCCATCGAGATGCCCAGCGCCACGGCTTTGGTATCCGCCGCTCCGCTGCTCAGGCCCAGTCCAGAAAAAACCTGCACCAGTCCCGAAACGGTGCCGATCAAACCGATGAGCGGCGCGATGCCGGTGACCACTTCGAGCACGATCAGCCCCCGCTCGAGCCGCACCAATTCCGCGCGCGCTTTCGTTTGCGCGAACTCGATGTTCTCGGAACGCGGCCAGCGCATATGCTGCAACGCCACGCGCGTGATCCGGGCGAGCGAGGAATTGTCGTCGTTCACGATCCGCATCAACCGTTCCGCGCTCCCGCCGGGAACCAGCCGCTCGATTTCGCTCTCAATCACCAGCGGCAAAACTTTTTTCTCGCGCAAAGTCAGCACGCTCAAAACGATTGCCGTGACGGTGACGATGGAGCAGGCCAGCAGCGGCCACATAAAGAGGCCGCCTCTGGTGAAAAAGTTCACCATGGTCTGGAGTGTTTCGGTCATGGTCAGCGGGAGGATTCGGAAATCATTGATTGGCGTAGGCGGTAAAGGAAAAATCCACGGGCATTCTGCCGTCGGGCAAGGTCGCGATCAGGTCAGGCGGAATGGGAGGAATGTGCGCTTCCTGAAATGATTGCAAGCAGATGTTGGCGAAAGCTTCGTTCGCATTATTCGAGACCACCCGCAACTTTTGCACGTGCCCTTTAGCGTCCACTTCCGCCTCGATGTGCGCCGTGCCGATGCTGATCAGGTCCATTTTCGAATTCATATAATAATACCACCGCGAACCGATCGCGTCCGAGACCGCTTTCTGGTAGCGGCCGAGCGGCGTTCCCACTGCGTTCACTGAGGAGGGGCCGCGCGTGGTTAGGCGCCCGCTAATCCGGGTTTCCTGTTTTTGCGCCTGATAATTGGAAGCCGCCACTTCCGGTTTCGGTCTCGGCGCAGGTGGCGGCGCGGAAGCGCTGACCACGGGCGGCGCAGAAGGCTCGACATCATCCGGCGCCTTGATTGGGGGGGGCGGTGTTGACGTTAACATCGCGAACTGCTCGGGCTCCGGCGTGGAGATGGGTGGCACGCTCGGTTTCGCCTTTGGCGTTTCCAAAGGTCTGGCGCTTGGCGCGGGGGTCAACGCTGGAGTGGGCTTTGATTCTGGCGCGACACTTGGTTGCGTTTCTGGCTGCGGCTTCGAACCATCGGTCGGCAGGGAAAATTGCTGCGTCTCGAGATTAACGACGGGACGATCCTTGCCATCCTGGGTTGGCAACGGAGCGTCGCCCGTTGCCGGAAGTTTGCTCGCGGCGATGGAGTTGGCGTTCGATTCGAAGGTCTGGTCTTTTGGCTTCTCCACCGATTCCTTGTCCGGCGCGGTTTCCATGAACGGCGGGTCCTTCGGCGTGGACGGTGGCGCCTGTGTGGACAAATCGACAAAGGTCAGCTCGACCGGTTTGTCCTCAAGCGGAAGGGCGGGGGTGAAGGCACTGCCGAAAGCCGCGAGCGAGAATCCGACTGCCAGATGCAGAAAGAGCGAAATCAGAATCGCCAACCCGATCTTCCGGCGCTCTTTTGTTTGTTCCATCATTCAGTGAGACCGCTCAGGGTCGACGGTTGCTCAACGATACTTTGGCCTGCAATTAAGAACTCTCCAATTGGCCGGATCATATCGCACATCAAACGGCCTAACAACCGGCGCCCCCCGGCTTCCGTTTCGCGGCGACGCGGGAAGCGGCTCCGCCCTTTCGAGCATGATGAAACAAATATTGCTGCGCATAACCACCGTGTTCTCCGAAGTAGGTCTCGCAGAAGGCGCGTAATTGCGCCGCGGTCACTTTTCGTTTCCGAGGAAAGTATTTTTGCTTCAGGACGCGCTCGATCCAGACATCGATCGGAAACGCCCTCAACCGCTCATAAGCAAACAGCATCACACAATTAGCAACCTTTGCGCCCACGCCAGGCAGCTCGCACAGGCGCACTCGCAATGATTCGTCGGAAAGCTCGCTCCATTCTTCGATATCGGCATCGCCGGAGGCAACGAGGCGCGCCGTCGCCAGCAGATTTTTCGCGCGATAGCCGAGGGCGCATGCACGCAAATTTTGCTCGGTGAGTTTCGCGATCCGGCACGCAGTGGGAAACGAATGCACTTCGCAATCGCGAATGCGTCGGCGCTCGCCATACCGGGTGCGCAAGGTTCGCGAGATCTGACGAATGTGCGCCACCTGTTTCATCGATGAGGTAATGAACGTGGCCAGGCATTCCCAGCGCGGCTGCCGCATGATTCGCAGACCCGCGCAAAAATCCCGCGCCGCGCCCATTGCCGGATCGTCGGGGAACGATCGGCAAATCTCCCGGAGCGGATGATCGAGCGCGAAATAGTCTTGTATTACTCCTGCGGTCGCGCCGGCATAAAGGAGCTGGTCGTCCCGCTGTTTCACATAAACGCTCTGCTCGCCGATCGCTCCCGCAAAACCATCGCCACAGATTTCCCAATGGAAGACCTGGCCCGAATCAAGCGTCCGCGCGAGATCGAAATCGATCGCTGTCGTTTGCTGAAGGTTCATCGGATTGAGCCACAGATTAACACGGATGAAACACGGATGTAGTTGGCGCAACAACAAGCGCGGCGGCCCAGGCCTTATCTGTGTAAATCCGTGTTTATCCGTGGCTCAGAAAAACCGCGCGAGATCGAAATCGATCGCTGTCGTTTGCTGAAGGTTCATCGGATTGAGCCACAGATTAACACGGATGAAACACGGATGTAGTTGGCGCAACAACAAGCGCGGTGGCCCAGGCCTTATCTGTGTAAATCCGTGTTTATCCGTGGCTCAGAAAAACCGCTTTGCGCTCCGGCCAATTTCTGGAAGCTAAACGACGTAATGCCCGACACCGTTTTCAACTCGCGGCTGCTGATCGACACGGTAGTTCTGCTCGCCTATTTCTTTGGCATTGTTGCGCTGGGTCTGTGGGCCGGCCGGCGAAATAAGAACCTCCAGGATTTCGCGCTCGGCGGCCGGTCGATTCCGTGGTGGGCCGTTCTGGGCTCGATCATCGCGGCGGAAACCAGCGCCGCGACTTTTCTGGGCACGCCCGCCGAAGGTTTCAAGACGCGGGGTTACTTCTACGGCCAGCTCGTTATCGGCACGATCCTGGCGCGCATCGTAGTCGCCTTCACCTTCATCAAACCGTACTACGATTATCGGGTTCAAAGCGTTTACGAATTTCTCACCGTCCGCTTCGGCACCAAGACTAAGAACATGGCCAGCGGGATTTTCCTTTTCACCCGCGTGCTGGGAATCGGCGTCCGGCTCTACCTCGGCGGCGCGATCATGGTGGTTATCTGGCGTTATCTTTTCCCGTCACTGCCGGTGAGTTTGAATACCTATGTCTGGGGCATCATTTTCGTCACCATTATCACTACGGTTTATACCGCGGTCGGCGGAATCAAAGCGGTCGTGTGGACGGACCTGATCCAGGTCGTGCTGATGTTCAGCGCCGTGATCTTCGCGATTTTCCTGCTGCTTCGGCACATTCCCGGAGGTTTCGATACGGTAAAGGAGAACCTTGGCGGGCTGAGTAACGTCAAATTTCTCCAAACCGGTTGGAATTCCGAGCTGCCCTTTGGCGCGGCCATGAAAGCGATGTTAGAAGAACCTTACACTCTGTTTGCCGCGTTCATCGGTTCCACCTTGGTAACAATGGCAACTCACGGCACCGATCAGGATAGCGTTCAACGGATGCTGACCGCGCCCAATTACCGGAAGTCTCAACTCTCGCTAATTCTGAGCGGCGTGATGGATTTGCCGATCGCGATGGCGTTCCTGACCGTGGGCATTCTCCTTTCGGTTTACTACTCAGTCGTTCCAGGCGCGACGATGCCCGCCTCGGATAACGAAATCTTCGGCCACTACATCGTGCACGAAATGCCGGTAGTCTTTCGCGGCCTGATCATTGCCGGTGTCTTTGCCACCATGATGGGTTCCACATCCGCCGCCCTGAATGCGCTGGCGACCAGTTTCACGAAAGATTTTTACCTTCCGTATATTCTTCCCGGGGCGACCGATCGTCAGTCCATTCGCGCCGCCAGGATATCGACGGGCGTTTTCGGAATTCTCATGATCATCGTCGCGACTGTGGCGGCCAACGCGGTCCTGCACGACGCAAAGCTCACCATCATTCCCATCGCGATCGGGATCCTGGGCTACACCTACGGAGCATTGCTCGCAGTTTTCCTTTTGGGAATGCTGACCCGCGGCCGCGGTCGCGACGGCGTCAATGTGGTGGCCATGATCGTCGGCATCAGCTCAGTCCTCGTCTTGTGCAAAGTCACCATTCCCGCTTTTGATTTCCTTGCTCTCTTCACCGGGAAGATCGTGCCCGCCGAATGGAATTTCGGCTGGTTCATGCCCGAGTGGTGGCCGAAAATCGCGTGGCCCTGGTTCGTCTTCGTAGGCTGCGTCGTCACCCTTGCCATCAGCATCCTCTTCCGCACGCCGCAGAGCCAGATCGCTGCCGCAGAGGCTCACGTTAGATCGGTTACTCCGCAAAGTTAGCGGTCAATTTGCCGAAGGCGGCTGCTCCCCCGTCAGCTTGATTCCCAAATCTCGAAGCTGGCGTTGATCGACGTCGCTTGGCGAATGCGACATCAAATCGATGCCGCGGTTATTTTTCGGGAAGGCCATCACTTCGCGGATGCTCTCTTCGCCACAGATCAACATCACGATTCGATCGAGACCGAGTGCGATGCCGCCGTGCGGCGGAGCGCCCAGGCGGAAGGCGCGCAACATATGTCCGAACATGGCCTGCTGGTCTTCCTCGCTCACGCCCAGCGCGGCGAAAATTTTCGCCTGCAAATCCGGTTCGTGAATCCGAATGCTGCCTCCGCCCAGCTCCACGCCGTTCAAGACGACATCGTACGCTTGCGCGCGCACCTCGCGGAATTCCTGCGCTTCGAGTTTCGCGATGTCTTCATCCTTTGGCCGGGTAAACGGGTGATGCACCGCGTTCCATTTGTTTTCCTCGGCGCTGAAAGCCATGAGCGGAAAATCGGTGACCCAGAGAAAGTCGAGCTGGTCGGAGCCAACAGTCAGCTGCTGCATTTCGGCAATGCGGCATCGAATCCGACCCAGCACTTCGCAAACGACCTCCCATTTATCGGCCGCGAACAAAATGAGGTCGCCCTCTTCGACATGCAGTTTCGAGCGCAGCGCTTCCGTCTCCGCTTCGCTAAAGAATTTTACGATGGGCGATTTCCACTCGCCGCTTTCCACTTTGATGAAGGCGAGTCCCTTGGCGCCGTACTGTTTTGCCATCGCGGTCAGCTCGTCACTTTGTCCAATGGTGAGGCTCGCGAAATTTTTCGCGTTGATCGCTTTGACCGCGCCGCCGGCATCCAGCGCACCGCGAAACATCTTGAAAGAACTCGAGCGGAAAGTATCCGCGAGATCCGTCAGATGCATGCCGAAGCGCCGGTCGGGTTTGTCGCTTCCGAATTCATCCATCGCTTGCGCGTAGGTCAGGCGCGGAAACGGCGTGGGGATTTCCACGTTCCGCGATGCGCGAAAAACCGCCGCCAGTAATCCCTCGGTCAGGAGGAAAATGTCATCAGGGACAACGAACGATGCTTCGATGTCGATCTGGGTAAACTCGGGTTGACGGTCGGCGCGCAGATCTTCATCGCGGAAACATTTCGCGATCTGAAAATATTTTTCGATCCCGCCCACCATGAGCAACTGCTTGTATTGCTGGGGCGCTTGGGGCAGCGCGTAGAATTTTCCTTTGATCAGGCGGCTCGGAACCAGGAAATCGCGGGCGCCTTCCGGCGTGCTTTTGGACAGGATCGGCGTCTCGATCTCAAGGAATCCTTTTTCATCGAGAAAATCGCGGGTGGCTTTCGTGACCTTATGCCGTAATCGCAGATTGCGCGTCATCTGTGGCCGGCGCAGATCGAAGTAGCGATAGCTCAAGCGCAGATCTTCGTTGGTTCCTTCGGCATCGAGCGGGAACGGAAGAACGTCCGCGCGATTCAGGATCCGCAACTGGTTGGGGACGAGTTCGATGTCGCCGGTGGGGAGCTTCGCGTTTTCCGTTCCCGGCACGCGGGCGGACACTTTGCCTTCCACTTCAATCACGTCTTCGTGCCGCAGATGATGCGCCTGAGTGGCGAGGTCAGCATTTTCCTCCGGGCGGAAGACAACCTGGGTCAAGCCTTCACGATCGCGCAGATCGATGAAGATAACGCCGCCGTGATCGCGCCGAACGTGGACCCATCCAGCGAGCATTGCCGTTCGGCCGATGTCGCTTTTGCGAAGTTCGTTGCAATGGTGGGTCCGGTACATAATGCGCGATTAGCCTGTCATTCTGAGCGAAGCAAAGAATCTCGCAAGCGATGTCAGCAAATTCGCCAACGCCTCGCTACGCGGGGGATGACAGAAGTGCGGCGAAGCGCGCGGACAGTCCTTCGTGCGGCAACAAACTCTGCTCTCCCGTGCGCAGATCCTTCAGCTTCACTTGCGGCCATTCGTCGCCGAACAGGATCGCGATGCGCGCGCCAAGTTGCTCGGCGGTTTGAAACTGTTTGCCAACTTTCGCGGGAGTAAGTGGAAAATCGACGCGATATCCGCGATCCCGCAGCGCTTGAATCTGCGCGAGCGCATCGGCGCGGCGCTCTTCCTTCGCGATCACGACGTAGATGTCGAGGTTCTGTTGTGCCGCGATGGCTTCTTCCATCTTCGCTTTCGCGGCAGGTTGCTCGGCGATCAATTCACCGAGGACGACATCTCCCATGGCAAAACCGATCGCGGGGAGCGAGACGGCCCCGTCACTGAGCTGCTGGATCAGGTTGTCGTAACGGCCGCCGCCAGCGAGCGCGCGCAACTTGCCGCCGCGATCGAACGCTTCGAAGACGACGCCGGAATAGTAGGCCAGTCCGCGCACAATCCCGAGATCGATCTTCACGAACTCGGTCAGGCCGCGATTTCTTAGCGCGGCCACCACCTGTTCCAGCTTTTCGCTTGTGCCTGTTCCATCGAGAATCTTGAACGTGGGCTCGGCCAGAGAACCAAGGCGCGCCGCCGTTTTTTCCCGAGGCTCGCGCTCGCTTTTGTCGATGGCTTGCAGGACTTCCTCCCACTTTTCTTCCGGCACGTTTTGGGCCCGAAGAAAATCGATCCAGAACTCACGGTCGCTGATGCGGACGACGACATCCTCTGCGGTAAAACCGAACGCGCGCAGGAGATCGACGCAGAGCGCGATCAGTTCGACATCCGCTTCCAGAGCTGATTCGCCGATGATGTCCGCGTTGAATTGGTAATGCTCGCGGAGCCGGCCACGCTGTTGTTTCTCGTAGCGGAAACATTGTGGAATGGAAAACCACTTGAGCGGTTTCTTGAATTCGCGTTCATGCGCGGCGACCACGCGCGCCAGAGTAGGCGTAAGCTCGGGACGCATCGCTACTTCGCGTTCGCCTTTGTCAGTGAAATTAAAAAGCTGCGTGACAATCTCCGGACCGCTTTTTTTTGTGTAGAGATCTGTCGGCTCCAGCACGGGTCCGTCCCATTCCACGAAGCCATAGCGGCGCGCGACTTCCCGCCAGCGATGGAAAATGTAATTGCGCGCGGCGCATTCCTTTGGGACGAAATCACGGAAGCCGGGGAGCGATTGCATGGGATTATTTTTTGGACGGGTAAAAGCTCGCCGCGCCGGGGCGACCGCGCTCGACGCTGATTACGAAACAACAGTGCGGTTGAATAAACTCCAGCTTCGGGCAGTCGGATAAATGCACGACGGAGAGCATCCGTTTAACCAAAGCAAAGGACAAATATGAAACAAAACAGAATGATTAAATTATTGGCAGCCGGAGCCGTCAGCGCCATCGCGCTCACCACAGCTTTCGCTCAGACCTCATCGACGACGACCACCACCACCAATCCAACCACGGCTGTGACCAGCAGCAGCTCATCGACCTCGACGAGCACAGTGGACGGATCGGGCACGATCACGACTTACACGCCGGGCTCGGATTACATCTCATTCCGCACGGAGACCAGCTCCGCGCCGGTGAAGTATTACTACACCAAGAGCACGACCATCGTTGATCCGGAAGGAAAGACCGTTGAGTGGTCCATGCTCAAGCCTGACATGCCGGTGCGATACACCTACGTGAAAGATGGCGATCGCATGGTGATCAGCAAGATCACGCTGGAGAAACCGGTGTCTTACTACGAAAAGACGACCACCACGACGACTACGACCAAGCCCTAAGGGCGAGTCTGTAGATTCGAGCCGAAATTCAGAACACCCGCGGAACGTGTTTCCGCGGGTGTTTTTTTCTGTAGCGGCGGTCTATGACCGGCGAATCCGCCAGCCGTCCAACCGCGCGCAAAGACGGCGGTCATAGACCGCCGCTACAGTTCAATCACCGTATCCGCGAGGAAATTTTTGGTGCCATTTCCAGGCACTTTCGATGATGGCTTCGAGATTTTGGAACTGGGGCCGCCATCCGAGTTCCTTTTGGATCTTTTCCGAGGCCGCGATGAGACGCGGCGGATCGCCCGGCCGGCGAGGCTTTTCCACCACCGGGATTTTGTGGCCGGTAATTTTCCGGCAGGCGGCGATCACATCCCGGACGCTCGAGCCGCCGCCGGTGCCGAGATTATAAAACTCACTTTTCGGCGTCTCCAACGCGAGAATGTGCGCGCGGGCCAAATCCAGGATGTGGATGTAATCGCGGATGCAGGTGCCGTCCGGGGTGTCGTAGTCGGTGCCGTAGATATCGACACCAAGCTTTAGTCCCAGCGCGACTTTCAAGACATTCGGAACGAGATGCGTCTCGAGGCGATGTTCTTCACCGAAATTTTCCGAGGCGCCCGCGGCGTTGAAATACCGAAGCGCCACAAAGCGCAACCCATGGATCTCATCGTACCAACGCAAGATTTTTTCGAAGGCCAGTTTCGATTCTCCGTAGGGATTGATCGGGCATTGCGGCAGTGTCTCGTCGATCGGCACTCGTTCCGGCGGACCGAAAGTGGCGCACGTCGAAGAAAAGACGATGCGCCTCACACCCGTATCGACCATGGCGTCGAGCAGGTTCAAGCCGTTCCCGATATTATTGCGGAAATATTTTGACGGATTCTCCATTGATTCGCCGACCAGAGCGCTGGCGGCAAAATGCATGACGGCGTCCGGTTGAAGCGCGGCGAGGGTCGATTGAATGCGATCGCGGTTCGCCAAATCACCTTCGATAAACTGCGCCCGGGAATCGACGGCGCGACGATGTCCCTCGCTGAGATTATCGAAGATGCCGACGGCGTGGCCTTCATCGAGCAACAGCTCGGCACAGACGCTGCCGATGTAGCCCGCTCCGCCGGCGACAAGAACTTTCATCGGGGAAGTTGTGATGCTCCCGCGCGCCCTGTCAAAGCAAACCGCGCGCGCGGGCCGTTAACTTTTGTTCGCTTCGATTCCGGCGATCATGCGCCGGACCAGGCCGTTTTTTTTGCGAGGCGCCAGGACTTGCAGACTAAGCTGCTTCGAGCCCCATTCCAGAATGTCAATGTCGACCCGCCGGACACCCCAGGAACGCATCGCTTGGCGGCTCGATTTATAGAGGTCGATCGTGTTGGTCCCGACCAGCGCGCCCCCGTAATCATCGATGATGTAATTGTCCTGCGTCCCCACGACCTGAAAGCGCGTCCCCATCGGGAAACGCGACCAATCGGCGGCGGCACTCATAACATTTGCGCCGGATAAGGAGCGGCCGATGGCGTTATGCCGGCCACCTCTTTCCGTATGCGTATAGGCTGTCGTGCGAACGTCTGTGATGCGGCGTCCGTGAGCGGTGGGAATTTGCGCGGTCCGCGTGGTCGTTGGCGTCTCGCAACTCGCGAGCAGGCAGGCGAGCGCGCCGAGACCGGCAAATTTCCGAAAGGTCGACATGGGCGCGAAGCCCGCTCAATACCGATTGAAGCGGGGAGTGGCAAGCGATAATTTGCGCGGCTCATCACCGCAAATGTCTTCGCTCCGTCCCAACCAGGCGCTCGTGGCCGAGGAAATCCTGCTCGATGGCCGCCTCGCGCTTTTCCATCAACGCGAACGCTGGCTGGCTGTGGCCGACTTGCATTTTGGTTACGAACTGAGCCAGCGCGCGGCTGGCCGTCTGGTGCCGATGTGGGGAATGGCGTCGATCACAGAGCGGTTGTTGCAACTCGTGGATGAATATCGGCCGAGCCGTCTGATCATTCTCGGCGATCTTGTGCACGATAGCGCGGCGGCTGTGGAAGCTCGAGAGCTGCTGAAGCAGGTCCGGAAATTTTGCGAGCCGATTGTGGTCGCGGGAAATCACGACCGCCAACTGCGCGGTCAGATCGAATTGTTCCAGTCCTGGGAAACTGAGGACTTTCATTTTCACCATGGACATTGCGCAACAGAACGATCCGACCGAATCCAGATCATTGGCCATCATCATCCCGCCGGAACGATCTCCGATGGCGCGGGTCTCCGTTTGAAATGTCCCGCGTTCGTCCAGCAGTCGCGCTGTTGGATCATGCCGGCCTTTTCTCCCTGGGCGAGCGGCACCAAGTGGACGCAAGACGAACCGAGCCGGGTCTGGCTTTGCTCGCCCGAGCGGATTTTGCGATTGCCGGCGAGCGAACCCGCCGAGATCTAGGCTCGGGCCGTCCCGGCCATCTCCGAGGTGCAATGCGGGCAGCGCGTGGCTTTGATCGGAATGGTCATGGCGCAAAACTGGCACTCTTTCGACACCGGAGCGGCGGCGCCAGGCTTAGACCGTTTCAACTTGTTGAACGCACGAAGGAGCAGAAAAATACAAAAGGCCACGATCAAGAAATTAACGATGAGCGTGATAAAGATTCCGTAGTTCCAAGTGACGGCGCCGGCTTTCACTGCATCGGCGGCGGTCTTGAACGCGCCTCCTCCAGGTGCATCGCGCAGCACCACGAACTTGTTCGAGAAATCCAAGCCGCCGGTGAGCAGACTGAGCGGCGGCATGATGATGTCTTTTACCAACGACGCCACGATCCCGCCGAAGGCCGCGCCGATGATGACTCCGACCGCCATGTCGACCGCGTTCCCGTTGATCGCGAATTCCTTGAACTCTTTCAGCATTTCGCACCTGTACTCAGCCGGTCACAACGTTGACAAGCTTTTTGGGAACGACGACGACCTTGCGAATAGCCTGACCGCCAACTGCGTTTTGAACTTTCTTATTGGCGAGCGCAGCCGCTTCGGTCTCGGCATTGGTGGCATCGAGCGCGACGGTAATCTTGTCGCGTAACTTTCCGTTCACCTGCAAGACGATCTCGATTTCGTCTTCGACCAGTAGGGTCTCGTCGTATTCCGGCCAGCGTTGGGCCATGATATCGTCGGCGCCGCCGGGAAATTTTTCCGCCAGGGTTTGCCAAAGCTCGGAAGTGAGATGGGGCGCGAACGGATTGAGCAAAAGCAATAGGGTGCGGAACGCGGGCACAGATTTCTTCGGCGCGTTGGTGAGCGCGTTGACCAGGATCATCATCTGCGAGATCGCCGTGTTAAAGGAAAGCGTCTCGATATCGCCGGTGACTTTCTTGATCGTGGCGTGCAGGATTTTGAGCGGAGATTTGTCCGGAACGACTTCCTCCACTTCGCCGGAAAGAATCCATTCGCCGGCTTGGTTTTCCTCCATGATCAGCCGCCAGACGCGTGCGAGGAATCGCGACACGCCTTCGACTCCTTTCATGCTCCAGGGCTTCATTTGCTCGAGCGGACCCATGAACATCTCGTAACAGCGAAAAGCGTCCGCTCCGTAGATCTCGATCACGTCGAGCGGATCGATCACGTTGCCCCACCGTTTGGACATTTTGCGGCCGTCCTCGCCTAGGATCATGCCTTGATTGACGAGACGCTGAAACGGCTCTGGTTTCGAAAGGTAGCCAAAATCGAAAAGCACTTTGTGCCAGAAGCGCGCGTAGAGGAGGTGGAGCACCGCGTGCTCGACCCCACCGATGTAGAGATCGACCCCGCCGGGGCGATCCGCAATTGAATCGCCCATCCAGTATCGCTCCGGCTCTTCGCCGACAAATCTCCGGTCATTCTGCGGATCGCAGAACCGAAGGTAGTACCAACACGAGCCGGCCCATTGCGGCATCGTGTTTGTCTCACGCACGGCGTCTTCTGAATAGCGGATCCAATCTTTCGCCTTGGCCAGCGGCGGTTCGCCGGTGCCGGTCGGTTTGAAATCCTCGAGAGCGGGCGGTTCCAACGGCAGCTCCGATTCCGCGAGCGCTTCATGCTTTCCATTGCGCCAGATGACGGGAAACGGTTCGCCCCAATAACGCTGGCGGGAGAAAAGCCAGTCGCGCAGTTTGTAACGAATGTCACGCCGGCCATGTCCATTTTGTTCGAGCCAGTCGATGATTTTTGTCGTCGCCTCGACGTGCGAAAGTCCGTTCAGCAGCGGCGAATTGATTGCGATCCCCACTTCGAGATATCCGATCGATTCTTCCGGCGTTTTCCCCGGCGCTTGAACGACAGGGATGATTTGTAGATCAAACTTCCGCGCGAATTCGAGATCGCGCTCGTCGTGCGCCGGCACACCCATGATCGCGCCGGTGCCGTAACCCATCAGAACGTAATCGGCGATCCAGATTGGAATACGTTCGTGGTTGGCGGGATTAATCGCGAACGCGCCGGTGAATGCGCCCGTTTTTTCTTTGGCGAGATCGGTGCGTTCGAGATCGGATTTCGCTGCGATCGTCGTGCGATATTGCGAGATCGAACCGCGGTGCTCTTCCGTCGTGATCTGATCGACCAGGGGATTTTCCGGAGCGAGCACCATGTAAGTGGCGCCGTAAAGCGTGTCGGGCCGCGTGGTGAAGACGCGAATCGTGGCATCGGCATCTTGCCGATGGGACATGGGCTGGAAGCCCATGCCACGGTCGATCGGGAAATCAATCTCGGCGCCCTTACTACGTCCGATCCAATTTCGCTGAAGCGCCTTGATCGAATCCGGCCAATCCAACCCTTTCAGTTCGTCGAGCAACCGATCCGCGAACGCGGTTATGCGCAGCATCCACTGGCGCATCGGCCGGCGCACTACCGGGAAACCGCCGACTTCGCTTTTCCCATCGATAACTTCCTCGTTCGCCAGGACCGTCCCCAATTCCTGGCACCAATTCACCGGGACTTCCGCCACGTAGGCGAGACGCACGTTGTCGGGATCATTCCCGCGATAAGTGGAAATGGGTTCCGCTTTTTTTGTCTCCGGATTGACCCACGAATTATAGATCTGAAGAAAAATCCACTGGGTCCATTTGTAGTAGTTGGGATCGGTCGTGTTTACTTCGCGTTCCCAATCGTAGGAAAAGCCGATGCGCTTGAGCTGCGTTTTGAACTTCGCCACGTTCTCGCGCGTGGTAATGACCGGATGCTGCCCGGTCTTGATCGCGTACTGCTCGGCCGGAAGACCGAACGCGTCCCAACCCATCGGATGGAGAACGTTGAAACCGCGCAACCGTTTGTAGCGGGCGATGATGTCGGTGGCGGTGTAACCCTCGGGATGCCCGACGTGCAAACCGGCGCCGCTCGGATAGGGAAACATATCGAGCACGTAATATTTCGGCTTGGCCGGATCGAAATTTTCTTCGCCGGGATTCAGCGCGTGGAAGGCGCGACGCTCATCCCAGAGCGTCTGCCACTTCGGCTCGATCCGATCGAAGGGGTAAGGTTTGCGGCGCTCGTTCATGAGAATTAGACAGGATTTACAGGATTAAAAGGATTGAGATTCTGTAAAGCGGCGGCTCTAGATTCTAATCCAGTTAATCCAGTTAATCCTGTCAACGTGCATCGTCTTCTTCTTGCCACGCGAAATTCTCACAAGACCCGGGAGTTCGCCCAAATTCTGGGGGAAGGCTTTAGCGTTCACGACCTCTCTGAGGCGGCGCGTTTATCGGTGGTAGAGGAAACCGGTCTGACCTTTGAGGCGAACGCAATCCTGAAAGCGGTCGAGGCGTCGGAGCATTTCGACGAGCTGATCGTCGCGGACGACTCGGGCCTCGAAGTGGATGCTCTGGCCGGTGCGCCGGGAATTTATTCGGCCCGTTACGCCGGTGTGCACGCCACTGGTGCAGCCAACATCGCGAAACTCTTTGCTGAACTGGCAAGATGCGATCCCGGTCCGCATTCCGCACGTTTTCGCTGCGCGCTCGCGCTCGCCCAAAGAGGCAAGGTTCTGGGAACATTTGAGGGCACGGTCGAAGGGACAATTGTGAATCCGCCTCGAGGGTCGGCCGGATTCGGCTACGATCCTGTCTTTCAGCCGCGCGGATTCGACCAAACGTTTGGCGAACTTCCCGCGGCCGAGAAAAATCGCATCAGCCACCGCGCGCGGGCGATTCGATTGTTGCGAGCCGCCTTGGGTTCGCCGGGCCTGATCGAGCCGGGAAGGCTCAGGGCTTCGTAGGCGGCGGAGGGCCTGGAGCAGGCGCGGGAACTGTCCCGGCCGAACCGGTAACGCCAGCCGCCTTGATTTGGTAACCGATCTTCGTGATGCCAGCGAGGCGGATCTTATCGAGCACGGCGATCACGGCGCCGTGAGTGGCGAGCATTTCGGCACTAAGGGAGACCTTCACATCCTTGTTGGCTTCATGCAGCGCAAAAAGTTTCGGCAGGATATCGGAATCGTTCACTCCTACGTTGTCCATATAAACGAGATTCCCTTCGGTCACTCGAATGGAGACGTAATCCTTTTTTTCGTTGGGCGGTGTTGGCGGCGAATTCGCGCTCGGCAAATTCACCGGAATGCCCTTCATGTGGGTCTGGCTCAAACTAACCATCATGAAACTGGCCAGCAGGAAGAACATGATGTCGATCAAGGGGATGATCTCAATTCGCGCATGCTTCTTAGGGATGGGCGATCGCATTCTCATAAAATAGTTTTCCGCACCGAGGCTAATACTGCGCGCCGCTCATGGTGAAGGTGATGGGAGTACGAACTCTCGAGACCGTGCCAGGTTTGAAACGCCATCTGCGAAAGGCGCTGGTGGCCGCGTTATCGAGGATGGCGTTGCCCGTGCTCTGCGCCATCTCCGCACTGGTCACGCTCCCGCTGCTTGCATCCACCGTCATGACACAGACACCGCTGCCAGTGATTTTGGAACGACGCGCTTCGTACGGATATTCCGGGCGAGGAGCGCTGACGGCCACCGCTTTCGCGGAAGACATCGACATGGGCCCGACGGGTCCGACGGGCTTCGGTTTTGCGATCGGCGCGACGGGTTTATTCGTCGGCGGTCGTTTTGGCGGCGGAGTAGGCTTTTCCTCCACAAATTCGGGCTTCTCTTCTGGAACGGCTTCCGGCGGCGGCGGCGGTGGGGGTTCTTCTTCCGGTGGCGGAGTGGGTTGAGGCGGCTCGGGTTGCTGCTCGATCGACATCTCCACCGTGGCTTCGGGAATGTCCGTCAAATCCATCACCTGCTCCTTCGGATGAATGGAAGCGATGGCCACCGCTGCAAAATGAATCGCAACCGCGCCACCGAGAGCTGCCCACACCTGCCACCTGGGTGGGGGCCGATAGAGAAGTGGTCCAGGCATATCGCTTACCTGGTGGCTCCAGGAACACCCGCCGACGCCTGGCTCTTGATTTCAAACGATAGCTTAGTAAATCCCGACGAGCGGATTTGGTCGAGCATGCGAATCACGTTTCCGTGGACAGCTTCCTGGTCGCCGCGAATAAAAATCTTCGCCTCGGGGTTGGTTTTATAAATCTGCTGCAACCTTGGCAGGATCTCCTCGAGCGCGATTTTGTTTTTATCGAAATAATAGTAACCGTCCTTATCAACAGAAAGACTCACGTAATCCTTTTTCGACTGGGTTTTTCCGGACGCTCCCACAGGTAAGGCGACTTTCATTCCCTTCATGGTCGTCTGGCTTAGGCTCACCATCATGAAACTCGCAAGAAGAAAGAACATGATATCGATCAACGGAATGATCTCGATTCGCGCCTTCTTATGCGGGATGGGTGAGGCGACGTTCATAGCCGGCCTTTAGATCGATGAACGGGTGGCGGACGTCGGCGTCGTGCCGGGTATCTCGACCCCTTCTCGGGCTTTGCTTTGAGCTTCCAACATAACTTCGAGGTTCGTCGCAGCTGTCTGTAGTTCGAACTCCAAGTTAGACACGCGAGAAGTGAAAAAGTTAAAGGGAATCAACGAGAAGATGGCGATGCCCAGACCGCAAGCCGTGGCGATGAGCGCTTCCGCGATACCGCCGGTCACCGCCTGCACGGCGAGTTCTTCGTTGCCGAGGAAGCTGAACGATTTCATCAGACCGGTGATCGTTCCCAACAAACCAAGCAGCGGCGCCAGAGTAACCAGCGTATCCATGACGACGAGGAACCGCCCGGCGCGTTTGATCTCGATGCCAGCGGCGACCTGCAGCGCGCCTTGAAGCGACGCGTGCTGATGATTCAATCCGTTCCACATCATACGCAGCACGGGATCGCGTGAGTCGCGCGACAAGCGGGAAGCTTCAGCCACATCGCCCACTTCGATCGCCGTGAAAACTTTCTCAATCCGTTTGGGATCCCGGCGCATCCAGCGGCCGAGCCACCAGAAGACGCGCTCGATCACCACGGCCAGCGCGGTCAACGACACAATAAGGATCGGCCACATGATCGGGCCGCCCTTGTGAAAATTATCGACGAAGAAATTCTTATCGAACATCCCGGTGTCCGCTGGAGTTGCCACGGGAGAAGCGCTGGGCGTGGCGGTTGCGACGGACGTCGTGGTCGGCGGAGACATCGCGGCAGTCGCGGGCGTGGTGCCGGCGACTGGTGAAAGTCCAGGCGCGGTGGAGGCGGGACTCGTCACGGCCGCGGGCGCGGTGATCGCGGGATTGGTCGCGGGACTCGTGACCGGATTCGAAGACGGCGGCACGACTGGAGCCCTGGGCGGCACGGAGGCAGCGGGCGGTGGCGGCGCTTGGCCGAATGAGGTCAACGCGATTGTGACGGAGCAGAGGCTGGCGATTAGCAGTGTTTTCATAGGGTTGATTGGAAAGTTTTTTTTCCCGTCTCGAGTTCCGATGAGGATTCCACTTTGTTTATCCTCAATGAAGCAAGGGCGAGTCGAGCAAAACTTTCGCGTTTATCTTTTTCGGCATTTTCGGATCCTGGCGGAGCCACTTTGTTATTTCGGATCATCCGCCTCGTTGGGATGTAGCTTAGGGTCAGGAAATTGTGCGAGGGAAGAATTATTTTCCGGCGCGGCTCGCCAAAGCGACGGAATTTTTCAGCGGCGGCCAGTCGCCAATACGGGCCTCGATCTCATCGCCTTCGTGAATCGGACCCACGCCCGATGGTGTGCCGGTCAGGATCAAATCGCCCGGCAAAAGCGTGAGCGATTGACTGGCGAATGCGACGATCTCCGCCACGGAATAAATCATCTGGCTCGTGCGCGCCTGCTGTTTGATCTCGCCGTTTTGGCGCAAGGTGATAGGCAGATCGCGCACATCGACTTCCGTGTAAACGAAAGGTCCCACCGGCGTGTAAGTGTCGAACGATTTGCAGCGCGAGAATTGTTTCTCGGATTTCTGAAGGTCGCGATCGCTGATGTCTTCGGCCGTCGTGTAACCGAAAACGTGTTCGAGCGCGCGCTCGACGCTTACATTTTTGGCGCGCGCGCCGACCACGATTCCCAACTCCGCTTCGAAATCAGTTTGGTGTTTGGGGAACGCGATCTCGATCGTGCCGCCGTGCGGCAGGAGAGAAGTGGGCGCTTTGAACCAGATCAGCGGCGTGCCGAGTGGCGTGCGCTGCATCTCTTTAATATGATCGGCGTAGTTGAGGCCGACCGCGATGAGCTTTCCGGGAGCAACCGGCACGTCGATTTGTAGTTCAGGCAACGGAACGACCTCGCCGTTAAATTCGAGACCGAGCCAATACGGTTTCGTCAGGACGTGGACCGCATCATCGCGCAGCTCGCCGTAGAATTGCCGGTCCTTGAAACGAAAACCACCGAATGTGCGCATGTCCAATAAAGAGCGGTAGGGCGAGACTCTGTCGAGCCGACAAAACGTCACGGCTCCGCGGAGCGTCGCCCTACCAAAATCACTTCGAGACCACCGCGACGAAATCGCGCACGGTCTTTTGCTCGGGAATCGAGAACAGATTTCGTTCGCCCGCGAACCAAAAGGCGCTGGATGATCCGCCATCGAGATTGAGCGCGCGCTGCACTTTCAGGTCGGGCGCGAGACCGGGCGTCGCCAGAATTTTTCCCAACTGCGCCAAGGTCGCGTCGGAACAATAACCAATCCCGGCGCGATCCGATCCGCCGGTGATGATGAAGGTTCGGCGCACCGAGCGCGTGTCATCGAGTCCAGCAACCGGCTGGCCACGATCGGCCAGGAACGGTCCGCATTGCAGCGCGGTGACTGCGTTTCTTCGCGAAGAGTATTCAGCGAACCGAAGCAATTGAACCCGGCCATTCGAGACGATCATCACGCCGCTCAACAGCCGAGCCTTGCGCAGCGGCGCGATCAATTTCCCGTCGCTGATCAGCAATCCCACCGGCGCATTTGCCGGATCGAAATACCCGCCATTCACACCGGCAACGTAATGCTCACGCTGCATGACCGCGGCAAGATCGTCTTCACCCGTGTGGTTATCGATTACGCGCAACGTCGCGGTCTTCGTGGAGAAAAACGCGAAGTCCAGCGTTGCTCGCTCTTCGGTTCCGCTTTCCGCGAGAACCACCCGGCGATGTTCGATGCCAGCCACCGCGGCTCGATCGGTTTGCGACGACGTAACGGACCAATCGGCCCGCGCCGTCCCCGCCACCAAAACAGCGATTGCAAATGATGCGCTAAGACGAGCCACCGTGTTTTTTTAGGAGCTCCATGAAACGCGGATCGTTTCGCAGCGAATCCCAGATCGGGTCGAGTCGCAGCATCTGCACCGAGAGACTCGAAGGAATCTCCAGCAAGTGCTCAAGCAAGGAAAGAGCGCCGTCACGATCGCCCACGACGGCGTAAATCTGGGCCAAGCCGATTGTCGTCATCGGGCCTTCGAGCGCATCCTTTGATTCGGGCAGAATTTCCACCGCGCGTTTCCCTTCGCGGATGGCGTCCTCCCTGCGGCCAAGCGCCGCGTAAATTTGTCCGAGCAAAGCATGGCGCATGGCGTCGTCGGGAACTTCGCGCACGCTGGCTTCCAAAATGCCGCGCGCTTCTTCGTAGGCGGCGCGGGCTTCCGCGTCTTTGTGCAGCAGTCGTAAAGCCTGCCCGATGAGGAGGGCTTTCGGTTGATCAACCGGAATCTCCATGTGGAAGCTTTGCTGCGGAGATTGTTGCATGAGATGGAGCGCCTCTTCATATCGGTGGGTGAGAATGTAAATTCCGTAGCGTGCGCAGGTGACCGTGCCTCCGGGATCGAAATCTGGCCGCACTTTCGCCAACGCTTTTTCCACTGCGCCGACGTCCCCTTTCCAATGGATCTGCAACTCGGCTCGCATCGCGTGCAGGTTCATCGATTCCGGTGCCACCGCCAATCCCCGGTCGAGAGTTTTTTCCGCAGCCGAATAATTTCGCATCGCCATGTAATTGATCGCGAGGTTTTCCCAGATGAAGCCATCTTTTGGATCCAACGACGCCGCCTTCTCGAAGCCGGCGGTTGAATCGGCCCATTTGCCCTGCCGGCGGTGGATGGCCGCGATCGCCAAATACGTGGCGCTATCGTTAGGCAGTCCTCGTTGCGCGATTTCAAATTCGGCCAGCGCACGCTCGTAATCACGATCGCCGTAGTAATAAATGTAGCCGAGCGCGACATGGGTTTCAGGCAGGTCGGGTTGAAGACTGCTCGCGGTTTTGAAGGCGGCCCGCGCTTTCTCCAGGCGCGCCGGTGTTGGATCGGAGAAATGATAAATTGTGCTCTCGAGGCGCGAGAGATTCGCATGGGCCAGCGCGAAGTTCGGGTCGAGTTGGACCGCGCGTTGGTATAATTCCTCCGCCGTGCGTAAATCGGCGGGGAGCCTGTCCGGTTTCGTCACATAACCATGCGCTTGGATGAAGGCGAGGTAGGCGTCTGCATTTTCCGTCGGCTTGCGCTCGATCTGGGCTTTTTCCTCGGGCGAAAGCTTGGCCCGAAGCGCAGTCGCGATCTTGTCGGCGAGATCGCTTTGGATCGCAAAAACGTCGGTCAACTCCCGATCGTACTCGTCCGCCCAAAGATGCTCGTCGTTGGTCGCATCGATCAATTGCACGTTCACGCGCACACGATTGCCAGCGCGCCTGACACTGCCCTCCAGCACCGCGCTCACCCCGAGAGCCTTGCCGATTTCTCGCACATTGTTTGCGCGGCCGCGATATTGCATCACCGAGGTGCGCGAAATCACTTTGAGGTCGCCGATTTTCGACAGCGTGGTCAGCAGATCGTCTTGAATCCCGTCGGCAAAATAAGCGTTCTCTTTGTCATCGCTGAAGTTTTCGAACGGCAGGACCGCGATCGATTTGTCGAGCTTGCGGGCAGAAGCGCGCGGCAGAAGAAAAAATCCGGCGGCGGCAGAGACGATGACGCCAACGGCCAGCAGTGCGATCACATTTCGCCTTCGACGTGGCGTGGAAGGCAGCGTTGGCGTGGTGCGAATGCCTTCCGGAGTTACTTCGAGCGCCCAGGCGAGGATCAACGAAATCGGAAACCCGGTTAGCAAGAGAACGATGACCAGACGCAGCGCCCAGGCCGGCAATTCCCAGGCCGGAAAAACCGCCGACGCGAGCTGGATCACACCGCCGCCTACGACGACATAAGCCGCGGCAACGCGATAAACCTTGCGTCGCTTAATCTCTTCGAAGAAGCCGGCCATACCCGTTCATTACAACCGTCCACTCAATCTGAAACAAGATTCTTTGCCCGGCGTCGCCGCGATTTCAGGAGCTACGGCTTGCCGCCAAACTTCGCGAGCATCTGCTGAAAACGCGCGTCATTACGCAACGGGTGCCAGACCGGATCGAGGAAATAGCCGGCCACGATCGCGACCGCGAGCCCGAACGCAGCGAGGCCGAAGACATTTTTCCGCCGGGCCGAAAAGGTAGGAGGGCAATCAGCGGGTGAAATTTCCGGCGTTTTTTCCACGCCAGCCGTGCTGAGATCGAAGGCCCACGCCAGAACCAGCGCGATGGGAAACCCGCCGAGAACCAGGATAATGACGAGGCGCGCGGTCCAGGCTGGCAGCGTCAGGGCCGGAAATACTGTGGTCGCGAATTGGATGAGCAGCCATCCGACGACGCCGTAACCGGCGGCGACGCGATACACTTTTCGCCGGCGCAGCTCGCAAAAAAATCCGTAAAGCCGAGAGGATTGAAATGAGTTTGCCAAGGACAGCGAGTTTCCCAAAGAGGATTCACTTTACAGAGCACTCGGAAATCTTGGAACTCAGCAATCGCTCAATTTTCTCCCGCAGAAGATCCGGACACTGGGTGCGCCGGTAAAGTATGGCTCTGAGCTGCTTCTTATCCGGCGGGAATTTTCCCGTCCCGAATTGGAATGCGATCACGCCCAGTGCGTGGCGGTCCTCAAAGACACCGGGGCGTCGGGTGAAGCTATCGTAATAAATCCGCGGTAGATAATTGGGCGAACCCCAGGTCAAGATTTCCGTTTCGTGGACTGGGCACGCTCCTTCAAAATCGAGCAACCGCACCAGGCCGTGATCGAGGAAAATGTGAGACGGCTTGCAGTCGCGCCAGACCCATCCGGCTGCATGAATATCGCTTAACACTGGCTCGAGTCGCTCCAGAAACTTCGCCGCACGGCGCCAGGAAATGTTCCGTAGTTGCATCGCGCCGCGCGGAAATAATTGCCGGCCGCCGATCTTTTCGAGGACGAGATAGCAGGTTCCATTCTGACTGAACTGCCTGAGAACCTCTGGGACGGGAACACCGGCCTTGCGCAACAAACGGAGAACGCGCGTTTCCTGTTGGACGCGGGCATAGCCGTCTGCACCGTTCCAGGCGGTCTCCCCGTCTCGCCGTCCTTCTTTGATGATCACGAGACGCGCGGGCGACACTGATAAATCGACCGCTTCGTAAATGCCACCTTTCCCTCGCTGCGCGATTGCTTTATAGGGAAGATAATCGGCGCCAATCGGCCCCCGCGATCGCATCTTTTGAGGCTTCGCGCACGATCTGCGGAAAGGATCCTTGAGCCAGCGCGGAATGGCGTGGCCAGCCGCTCGCCGGTCCGGATGAGGATGCCCGGCGGCGTCATATACAATCCCGGCGCTCTTGCGCGGTCTTCGAAAGACGCCGTAGCGATAATAGACCAGGCTGTTTTTCCGATACCGGACATCGAACGGAATTTCCGGACCGCGCAATCCGCGCGTGGCGGTGTGGAGTTCGCGCGCGAGCTCGATGGCCTCGGCGGTTGAGGACGGGTAGACCGTCAGGAATTTTCCGACCTGCGAAAATTGTCCGATCCCGGAGTTGAGCGCTCCGAGCGCATGGAGGCGAACCGGGACTTTGAATAAGATGTCGCGTACTCGCAGGATGGGTCGCACCCGGGAAAAAACTTCGTTCGCCGACAGCTGAGTAGCGGAAACATGAATTTTCCAGCCTTGCGCCGGATCGTTTCTAAGCCCCGGCCGCGAATAGCACCAGCTTCCGTCCGAGACGGGCAGCTTCTTCACGCGGTTAAGCCACTGCTGTTGGAGGCTGTGAGCGATCCTGGCGGTCTTAATCTTTCTTTCGTTTTTCCGGCCAGATGCGCGCTGGCGTCGCAAACTCAAGCACAAAAAGTGTGGTATTCGTCTTCGACTCGGTACAGTTGATGCACGAGCCGAAATTCGCGGGCAAGCTGAGTTCCTTCAATTCTTCAGGCAACATTTTAAAATGCGCAGCGACGGTCTTGGTGGCGGTCGCATCTCCTTTGCGAGCCTTGACCACTTCACTATGGATAAACTTCGCATAGCCAGTGTCAGCGAGGATTTTCGTTACTACTTGTCTGAATGACAGCGGTGCTTTCGGGGCGGGATAGCTATGAGGTTTTTCGGGCATATGATTTTTTCCTTTTGCGGCGTTGCTTGCAACGGCTATTTAATCGTTAGGCCACTTAAGGCACAAGCTTTTTTCCTAGCGCCAATCAACGTTGCGGAACCATCCGCGTTAGAGCGCCCACGCGAGACTCACACTGCGTTCGACAGGGGAGGGCACCCGTATTCTTTGGACTCGCGATTGGAATCTTAGAGACACTGGCATTAAGCGGCTTACTTAAGACTCAGCTGTACGAAGTTTCGCCGTACGATCCATCCTTCGTTGCTGTCTATCGTAGTTGTCGCAGGCGTGGCGTTAATCGCCTGTCTCCTTACCGCGCGCGACGGGCTCTGCCGCGTGGATCCGCTCGAAGCGATCAGAACGGAGTGACCCTTTCCATGTGAATTCAACGCCGAGGAACAAGGCGCGCAAGAATCTCTCGAAAGCGTGCTTCGCTGCGGATGTTGTCCAATCGCGGATCGACGCGCACCCAGATTATATCCACAGAGCGTTGCGTTAACGCTTTTTCTAGCCAGCCAAAAGCTGCAGCCGAATCGCGGGACGCTGCGCAAATCGTCGCCATGTCATATGGCGAATATGGCCCCGATCCGGTTATTACTTCATTGGTGATCCGTTCGCATTCAATCTTGTTTCCCGCCACCGCATATGCATACGCCAGTTCTAACTTCGCCCAGCCGGTTTCTCCCGAGAGTTCTACGAACTTCTTTGCTGATTCAATCCCTTCCTGGCACTGCCGATTATGGAGCTGCGCTTGCGCAAGCACCGAATACGATGCTGCATAATTATTTTCGAGCTCCAAAGCGCGCTGGCATTCATCAATCGCTTCATTGTTGCGGCGCGCCGTCAAAAGAATCTTCGCTTTCGTAGCGCGAATGAACGATGCTAAGGGGTCGAGCTTCTCAGCGGCATCGATCTCTCGCAAGGCCTCCTCCTGACGGCCAAGCTGGGCGAGATGGCGCGAATACCAATGGTGCGCCGCAGCACTATTCGGATTGATCTCCAACGCGCGCCGGTAATCAGCTTCGGCCGTCTTCCAATTCCATTCGAACTGGTTCAGCAGCATTCCCCGCGAAATATAGCCTTCGGCCAGTTTATCATCGAGCGCGAGCGCCGTTGAAACCGCCGACCACGCGTAGCCGGATGCTTCGTCGGGCAAGATTGCGCCTGCTTTGCCGAGGAAAATATACGCGTCTGCAATTCCAGCATATCCAACAGCGAAGCGTGGATCTTTCGCCACCGCCTGTTCGAAGAGCCCCAGGCCCCTCTGCATGGAATCAACGTTTCGTTTATTCAAAAGATAACGGCCGCGCAAATATAAATCGTAGGCCTCCGGATTCTGGGTGGGCAGCTTGGCCAATTGCGTGTTCTCGGCCAGGTGCAATTCGATTTGCAACGCGGCGGCGACTTTCTTCGCTACGTCGCTCTGGAGGGAAAGAAAATCCTGCTCGGTGGAATCGTAGGTCTCGGACCAAATGTGAAAGCCGGTCACCACATCGATCAACTGGGCCGCGACCCGCACCTTTCCGTTCCCGCGCCGGACACTGCCTTCCAGGACATGAGTCACCTGAAGCTGGCGGCCGATGTCGCGAATGTCGCCGCTCTTGTTCTTAAAAGAAAAAGCCGTCGTCCGCGCCACGACGAAGAGGCCGTGGATGTAGGCGAGCGAGTCGATGATCTGTTCGGTGATCCCGTCGCTCAGGTATTCCTGGTCTCTCGACTGGCTCATATCGACAAAAGGAAGGATTGCAATGCTCTTGGCCGGTGTCTCTGCCACTGGCGGCTTGGACGGGTGATAATAGGTGAACGCCATGATTGCGATCACCGCCAGGAGCACGCCGATGATGACAAAGTTGAGCTGGCGCCCGGTGCTGCGCGCAATCGATTTGCTCGGCTCAACTTCCTCCGTGAGCTTCAATCCCTCCGGCGTCAACTCGTATGCCCAAGCGAGAACAAGCGCGATTGGAAAACCGATCAACAGCAATATGACCACCATACGCGTGACCCAATTCGGAATCTCGAAGAATGGAAAAACCTGCGTTGCAATCTGGATGAGCAACCAGCTCACCACCCCGTAAGTGACCGCAACCCTGTAAACATTCCGCCGTTGCAGCTCGGCGAAGAACTTTTTTGGATTCACGGTATCTTCCCGCGACTGACGAAATTGAGTCCTACCAGCGCTCTCTTCGGCTGACGAGCGAAATCAACCGGGCCAGAGGAGTCTCGAACGCCGAGATTCCGCCAGCTCGCAGCGCTGTTATTTCACACCAGTAGCAAAAACCGTCTGGAAATGCGGGCTCTGTTTCTCGCGCGAGACCACCGTCACTTCGATGTTCGTGAATCCGGCGGTTTGCAGAAATTGGTGCAGTTGCACTTCGCTGAAGCCGAGCCAGTGGTCCGCGTAAAGTTCGCGGGCGCGTTCGAACCGGTGGCTGAGCAAATCCAGAATCACGATCCGCCCGCCTTTGCGCAACACGCGATAAGCGCTGGTGATCGCGCGCTCCGGATGGATGGCGTGATGTAACGCCTGGCTCAGGATCGCGAGATCGATCGTGCCTTTGGTGATCGGTGGATCTTCGATATCGCCCAGGCGATATTCCAGATTCGCGAAGCCATGCTGCTTCGCCAGCCTCGATCCGAACTCGACCATCTTCGGCGAATTATCGATCGCAATCACTTTGCGCGCGGTCTTGGCGAGGAGTTGCGAGAGCGTTCCTTCGCCAGCGCCGAGATCGGCCACGTTCAACGCGGGCAGCAGAGTAATGACCGTGTGGGCGAGGGCCTGCCAGGAACGGCCGGGGACATAACTGCGGCCGAATTTTCCCGCCAGCTCATCGAAATACTCGCGCGCCTTATCGCGGCGTTTCCGCAGCGCAAGCTGCAACGCCGTGCGATCGCGCGCCGTCTCCGGCATCTCGCGCGCGAGCACGCGGGTAAGCTCATTCACCTTCGCGCGCGCCGGATTGCGTTCCTCCTTCTCCGTTAGGCCGTAGTAAACATTCTTGCCGGCGCGGCGATCTTCCACCACACCCGCGCGCTTCAATTGCGCGAGGTGACTGGAAATGCGCGATTGCCCCATCCCGAGAATTTCCTGCAGCTCCGCCACGGAAAGTTCCTCCTCTTCGAGCAAGAGTAGCATTCGGAGCCGGGTCGGATCGGCCAGGAGACGGAGAAAATTAATAGTTGACGCCATTTTGCACCTCCACGATATATCGACGTATCATGATTGGTCAATATGATCAGTCGTGATGCGGTCGCCGCTCCACCACGCTCTCACCTTTAATCCGCTTCTTTCATGCTCCGACGTTTCATTTTTGCTTCCGAATCCGTGGGCGAAGGCCATCCGGATAAAGTTTGCGACACCATTTCCGACGCCGTGCTCGACGCTTGTCTCCGGCAGGATCGCAAGAGCCGTGTTGCCTGCGAAACCTACGCCAAGAGCAACGTCGTGGTCGTTGGCGGCGAAATCACCATTCCGAATTTGCCCAAAGGCAAGCATCTGGAAGACGTCATCCCGATCAATCAGATTGTGCGCGAAACCGTCCGCGATATCGGATACGTCCATGACGACGACGTGTTTCACGCGAGGAAGATTTTCGTCAACACCGTCATCACCGATCAGTCGCACGATATCTCGCAAGGCGTCGACGCGAAGAAAGCTAAGGGTAAAGAAGGTGCCGAGCAGGGAGCCGGCGATCAGGGCCTCATGTTCGGTTTCGCTTGCGATGACACGCCGGAATTGATGCCGGCGCCGATCATGTTTGCGCATCGGCTCGGTCGCGAGCTGACTCGCATCCGCAAGAGCGGCAAAGCCGAATGGCTTCGCCCCGACGCGAAATCGCAGGTCTCCGTCATTTATGACAACGGCAAACCGGTCGGCATTTCCAATGTCGTCATCTCGACGCAGCACACCGAAGACGTCAGGCACGCCGAGATCGAAAAATTCTGCATCGAAAAAATCATTCGCAAAGTGCTGCCGAAATCGATGGTTAACGGCACCACGCAATTTCTGATCAATCCAACGGGCCGCTTCGTTATCGGCGGACCGCAGGGCGATACCGGACTGACCGGCCGCAAGATCATCGTCGACAGCTATGGCGGCTGGGGCCGGCACGGTGGCGGCGCTTTTTCCGGCAAGGATCCGAGCAAAGTCGATCGCAGCGCCGCCTACATGGGACGCTGGGTGGCGAAGAACGTCGTCGCCGCGGGACTCGCGACCCGTTGCGAAATCCAATTCGCTTACGCCATTGGTTATCCCGATCCCGTGAGCATGAACATTAACACTTTCGGCACGAACACCGTGGACGAAGAATCCATCGAGCGCGCCGTTAACCGCACCTTCTCTTTCAAACCCGCGGAAATTATCCAGCAGCTCGACCTGCTGCGACCTATCTACAGCAAGACCACGAACTATGGCCATTTCGGCAAAGACGATCCCGACATTACTTGGGAAAAAACCGACAAAGCTGCGGCGCTAAAAAAAGCGGCGCGATAAGGAAACAACATTTTATGAGCACCCAAATCACGACAAAAACCAAGCCTAACGACTACAAAATAGCCGACCTCAGTCTCGCTGATTGGGGCCGCAAGGAGATTTCGATCGCCGAAAAGGAAATGCCGGGGCTGATGGCGATTCGCGAGAAGTATGCCGTCGGCAAACCGCTGGCCGGCGTGCGCGTGACCGGGTCGTTGCACATGACGATTCAGACCGCGGTATTGATTGAGACGCTCGTCGCTCTTGGCGCAACCGTGCGCTGGGCCAGCTGCAACATTTTCTCAACGCAAGACCATGCCGCAGCCGCCATCGCGAAGGCGGGCGTGCCGGTTTTCGCGTGGAAGGGCGAGAGCCTCGAGGAATATTGGTGGTGCACCAACCAGGCCATCTCGTTTCCGGATGGCAAAGGTCCGCAGCTCGTGGTTGATGACGGTGGCGACGTGACGCTTTTCATTCACAAGGGCTACGAGCTTGAAGAAGGAGCTGAGTGGGTGAAATCGCCTTCCTCGAACAAGGAGGAGCAAGTTATCAAGGATCTCCTGCAGGAAGTGCAGCGCGACAATCCTTATCGCTGGCACGAAATGGTGAAGGAATGGCGCGGCGTTTCCGAAGAGACGACGACCGGCGTGCATCGTCTCTACAAAATGCAGCAAAATAACACGCTGCTCGTTCCCGCGATCAACGTGAACGACTCCGTCACGAAATCGAAGTTCGATAATCTTTACGGCTGCCGGCATTCGCTCGTCGATGGCCTCAATCGCGCACTCGATGTCATGATCGCCGGCAAAGTCGCGGTCATCTGCGGCTACGGCGATGTGGGCAAGGGTTGTGCGCAATCATTGCGCGGCCAGGGCGCGCGCGTCGTCATCACCGAGATCGATCCGATCAATGCCCTTCAGGCGGCGATGGAAGGTTACGAAGTCACCACGATCGAGGACACGCTTGGCCGCGGCGACATCTACGTGAGCACGACCGGCAATGTGGATATCATCACGCTGGCGCACATGGAGCGGATGAAAGACCAGGCCATCATTTGTAACATCGGCCATTTCGATAACGAGATTCAGGTCGATCCGCTGAACGCGCGCAAGGACGTCAAGCGCACGAACATCAAGCCGCAAGTCGATAAGTATAGCTTCCCCGACGGCCACGAAATTTTCATGCTCGCCGAAGGCCGGCTCGTGAATCTCGGTTGCGCTACGGGCCATCCGAGCTTTGTCATGTCGAACTCGTTCTCGAACCAGGTCCTGGCTCAGCTCGACCTTTGGAAGAACAAGGACACCTACAAGATCGGTGTCTACGTTCTTTCCAAGCAACTCGACGAAGAAGTGGCGCGCCTGCACCTGCAAAAGATCGGCGTGAAACTGACTACGCTAACCGACAAGCAAGCGGAGTATCTCGGCGTGCCGATCGAAGGCCCGTATAAGTCCGAGCACTACCGTTACTAGTCCTGAGCTGGCTTCGCGGCGCCATGCCCATTATAGTAGGGACAGCGCGCCGCGCTGTCCGAACGCGTGGTCTCTGGCTATACAACACCTGACGGCTTGGGCGCACTTCGGACGCCGCAACGGGGCGTGCCTACCATCGGCACTAGCATTAATGTTTGTTAGAAGCTGCGCAACCCAGTCCAAAGCATCCTAGTCTCCTGCCAAGACAAGGAGGCACTCCCTCTCGCTAAGGGGAAGGCGGAGTGAGGGCCTTCGGGAGCGCTCGCTCATTTTTCAGCCTTCTTCTTGAAGCTGTAATCCACCAGCTCCCAATTGTAACTAATCTTCCCGCCTTCGGTCTTGGACTTTACCAGACCGACGCCGTCAGCATACCAATAGGTCTTGGTGAAAGGCGATGCGCCGGTGACCTGACTTACAACCTTCATCGCGCGGAACTTGCCGGCTGGAACAGTTACCTTCTCGAATCCAATTACCTTGTTCATCTCTTGTAGGTCTGTTTGGGTGACGTCCTTGCCTTTCCATTCCCATTTCGTTCCGGCGACAAGAGGGTTGGGCAGATGCTGCTTCGCCGGTTCGTATTTAGATTCCATGCCCTCATGTTCCGGGTAGCGCTCTCCATGCATCAGCACCCACCCGTTCGTCTTGGAAAACAACGAATCGATCTTTACTCCCGAAAGCATTTCCACCAGGTAACGGGTTGATCCGTCAGTCTGCTTCTCCTCGCTGAGAACCTTCAGGCTGTATTCGCCGTCGCCGCTTGTGTTGCGATAGGTCCAGAAGTCATCCACGTGCAGCGGAAAATAGTCGGCGGCGGCGTTACGCTTGGATTTCTGCGCGCCCGTCGCGGTGATCGTCGCCAGGAATATCGCAAACGCGATTGTCGGAATCGCGCGGGCCTTCGTCACTTTTTCAGTTCCATTTTTCGACCGGAGATTTCTGGCAATCTCGAACAACGGTTCGGCGGCCTTTGGAAGTTACCGTCGTCCACCTTTACCAGCCCTGAGCGTTTTCAAACTTGTAGGGAATTTGATCAGTATCCAACGGCAGTCGATACTTGTCCGGATTGTTATGATCGTACGGGGCCGTGGGAAAGTTTACGACCACGGCATCCTGGGTGCCGAGGTTGTGATTGGCGTGCCAGATGCCGACAGGAATATTCATCAGCCGGCGATCGTATTGAGAAAGAACTACGCGGGAGAGCTGGCCGCAGGTCGGCGAGTCAGGCCGCGCATCGTAAAAGACGATTTCCATCTCGCCCAGGAGCACGAAGTAACGGTCTTCGTGAAGTTTGTGCAGGCCCCATCCCTTCACCGCTCCCGGTCTGATCGTAAACATGTAAACAAAAACCAGCGGGTCGGGATGCCACGGCCAGCGGGAATCGAACATTTCGCACACACTGCCGCGCCCGTCGATATGGGTGATGGCTCTGCGAAAGGTCACGCCGTGCGGCAAGGCGCCGACAGGCTCGCCCGCGGGAGTGACCAGTGGAGAGTCCTTGATTGGCAGATCTGGCATTCTTCTCGATAAAACAAACAACAGGCTCAAGCAAGTGCAGTAGTGGTAAGCTTATCTCTCGGGCGGCATCCCGGCCATCGGAAGCTTTTCCGGCGTGACTTCAACGACCGGGAGTTCTTCCTGCGGCAACTGATCGAACCATTGCACCTCTTCCTGAACCAACACGGGCTGGATTCGATAAGTGCCCGGCACTCGTGGCGCTGCGATCGTGACGAAATAATGCAGACTGCTCTGGGGCGGCAGGGGAGGGATCAACAATGAACGAAGACCGTCGAACAAGGCCTGCGAATTGTCGGCGTTGAGCCAATGGTAGGAAAAATGGACGGGGTGCGGAGGGGCGCTGCTCAGGCGGAAGGCACTGTCGTTTTGAATACGGACCTCAACTTCAATTTCCTGACCGGTCTCCAGCCGCCGAGGCACGGGCTCGGCAAAATGAACGCGAAACGGCGCATCGTCGGCGGTAAACGACAGCGGTTGCATCGATTCAGCTGGCTCCAGCCCGCGGACTTGCCGAAGAAAATGGACGTATGTTCCGGGCGGGACGTCGCGACTAACTTTCCGCATTCGCTGCGGCTTCAGCCCGTAGCGCATGGCCGAACGGGCCACGTCGATCAGTTCTTTTTCTCCGAGCGCCGGGTCGTCGCGGATCAGTCTGAAGTACCGCGCCTGTTCGTCGGATCGCTTTTCGCGATAGGAATTTGGCCTGCTGCTGGAATTAAATTTCCAAACCGTGACTCTCGGAACAAAGGCGAACCGCTTCCCCGCTTCGGCGATGCGGCTCCAGAAGATGTGATCGGGCGGGAGCTGTGTTTTTCTGTGGTCGTCCCATTCACCGACCTCCGCGATCAGTGTTTTGCGATGAATCGTGCTGGAGTGAATCAGGCAGTATCCCGGGCTAATGACGGGTTCGGGGAAGATTCCTGAGACATGACGCTGCGATTCGCCGGGCGGCGGAACGTATACAGTAACACTGTAAGCCACATCCGCCTGCTCACGCTCGAGCGCATTAACGAGCATTTCGAGATGCAATGGATGCCAGAGATCGTCATGCGCGAGATAAGCGATGTAATCGCTTCGCGCCATCCTGATGCCGGCATTTTGCGGAAGGTATTTGGCGCCGGAGTTTTCGGCCAGGTTGAACCACTGGATGCGTTCATCGCCGAAGGAACGCACGACCTCTTCGGAATCATCCGTGCAAGCGTCGCCGATTACGATGAGCTCTAAGTCTCGAAACGTCTGCCACAAGACGGTGGCGATGGCATAACGAAGGACCGCACTGTAATTGTAGGTCGCCATTATCACCGATACCTTCGGCGCGGCGCGTTTTGCCCCAAGCTTAGGATCGCTGGCCACCGGCGCGATTATCGTTTCTCCTGAGCGCTGGTTTCATTCGGAAAAACCAGATGAAAAGGAGCGTGATGGCAGCGGAGATCGCGATCGAGGCATCACGTCGCTGCCCCAGTGATCGTTAACGCCCGCCGCGGGCGACGGAGATGAAAGGGGGATGATGAGCAGGCTGTAAGTGATCAGTCGCTTATTCATTCGCGTTCCCGAGATTCTTGGTCATCCGCACGACTGGCAAGCTCAACCCGTTCACGAGCGGGACTTCGTACGTCTCGTGGCTCTTGTAATCGAAGGCGCGATAGAACGGAACGCCGGGAAGCGTCGCGACCAGTTCGATCCTGCTAAAGCGCGCCGCCCGAATAGCTTCTTCACAAGCGTGGAGGATGGCGCGCGCCATCCCGCGACGAGCCCAAGCCGGATGAACGAAAAAGGCGCGGATGCGTGCGGCATGATGGAGCGGATCGAGCAGGGCATCGTTCTTCAAGCGCGCGGTATCGCTTCCGAAAAGCGATTCCCGTTTGCTCCAGCCGCCGCAGGCGAAGACCTGCTGACTTTGTTCGATCACGAAGTAAGTCTGGTCCCGAATCAATTGCCGATCGACGCCGAAGACCGAACCGAGCGCGCCAGACATTTGCGCAGTCGAGTAATAAGCCGATTGCAGCTCGCGAAGCGTCCGATCAATTCCTCGAGCGCTGGGATGTCGCCATCGCACGCCAGACGCGGGGACCAATTCATCGCGCGCTGTCTACTCGCGGCGCGCGATGATTTCGAGAAACATCGGCGTGTTCAACAGTGTCATCGGGTCGGATTCCGCTTCCCGAAATTCCCGGCGGACCGCTTCCGCCCAATCGGCGTCCACGCGGCCAAGCTCTTGGAGTCGCACGAGATTGATCTCAATGAAACTCGCCGGCCATTGCCAGGCGTAATCGCGGGGCGAAACCGTGAGGACGCGCGGATTTGCCTCGACGATGCGAAGTCCGGCGGCGCGAAAGAGCATCGGAAAATTTAACGCCGCATCTGGTTCGCCGCCGGTGGCGCGCCAGCTCGCCATCACTTCCTCCACGAAACTCTCCACCGCTGGACGGCGCGGCGCCAGTCGCCACGTCCGGTAGTCGATGTATTCGTGGAAGATCGCGACGCCGCCAAGGCGAAGTGCGCCGACGATTTCATCAATGAGCTTTTCCGGCGACGAAACGAACGATGCCACCCATCGGCACCACGCCGCGTCGTATTCGAGCTCCCCGAGCGATTCCTTCATGAGGTCCGCCTCGCGAAAACGAACGTTCGTTAGGCCGCGCGCGGCGCATGCCTTCTTCGCGAATTCCAGAAACCGCGCCGAACGTTCCATGGCGAAAACCTCACCCGTAGGACCGACCAGTTCGGCGAGATCCACCGTCGCGTAGCCCGGTCCGGCGCCGACATCGATCACACGCGAGCCAAAAGTAATTCCCGCTCGCCGCCAGCATTCCAGCACCGTTGGCCGCCAGACGCGATGCTGTAAACCGAGCCGGTCCAGCTCCTCATCGTTCGTCCCCAGGACGTAGTCGGCTTCTTTCTTAGCTGTCACGACGCTTTCGCCTGATTGAATCATCGATCTGAAGGGATGGGGCTACGCGCATGAATCCGCTCCCTCACGCTACTCTTCGCCGTCGAAGTAATGGGTTTCGCTGCCTTTCATCATGATGTTATCTGGCGGCCGCGAAACCGCCCATTTCTTGCTGTCGGGATAATAACACGACTCGCCGATTGGATTGTCAGCGATCACGTAGTAGCTCAACTCGTGTGGTCCGGGATTGGAAATCTGGTGCGCTTCGCCTGGGCCGAAGAAAAACGCGTCGCCTTCGACTACTTCAGTTGTGCCTCCTTCGTCCCGTACTTGGCCGCGGCCCGAGATGACAAGGTAGAGCTCCGATTGAGCGGAGTGTGCGTGATAGGGGCAGAGAGTGCCACCTGCGGGAATGTGTTGAAGCGCCAGATCAAACGGATGGCGTTTTGCGAGATCGAGTGAATCGCGATCCCGTCCCAGCGCGAGCGAAATCTCTTTACCCCGCTCGTGGTACTTGCCCTTAGGCGACTTGAGTTCGTAGTCCGTTACATCAGAGAGATTAACTTTGCGCATAGCTCTTGATTTTGAATCTGTCGGCGATGGAAAACAACTCGGCGCCAAACTTACACCGCGCATCGACAGATTTCGGGCGTTGAATTGGAGGGAGCGCGATAGAATCGCGCTCCTACGGCTCGATCAGGACCAGCTTCGGGAAATACATTCGATAATAACCGCGGTCGCGCGTGAGAAGCGCGTCCGCGTGGGCGAAAGCGTGCGCCGCGACCAGAAAGTCGGCGAGCATTCTCACCTTGGGGGCGCGGTTGCGGCGACGATAGTTTAGGTAAACCTCGCCGGCGCTATGAAGATCGAGCCAATCGAAAGAGCGCATTTCCAGATGCATTGCCTGAAAGGTGGCGCGCAAAACTTCTCCGGAGGAAAAATGACCCGCGGTTTCTGCCGCAACAATGGGAGAGACGAGAAGCGCTCCCCTCTGTAGGGCCGCATCGAGCGCCGCAACGCCGGCTTCCGTAAATTCGTTTGGTTGTCCAATAACATCGATTAAGACATTGGAATCGACCGCCGTTTTCATCAGCGTTTATTCTCGCCCTTCGGGATGGGACTACGCAGCGCCTCTCGCGCGGCGTCGCCGGATTTCCACGGGGCTCGCTTTCGCGCCACCCCTCGGAATTGCGCAAAGACACTTTCCCGCGGCGCCTTTGAAACGATGAATTCCGCTTTCTTGCCCAGCCGAACCTGCAACTTCACGCCCGGATGCAAAGCGAGTGCTTTTCGGATTTCGACTGGCACCGTGATTTGACCTTTCGAACTAATGCTCGTCGTCATTCTTTACTTTATTGGTAAAACTAAGAAAGTAAAGAACACGGTCGCGGCTCTTCAGCACGGCAAATCTTTATTCTTCGGAACTTGTCAGAGCGACAGCCTCGCGGCTTGATCTGAACAACGCTCTATGAAACCACGCAAAGCCGCCGTCGTTTTTATTTTCATCACGGTGATGCTGGACATGCTGGCGCTGGGATTAATCGCGCCGGTCTTACCGAGGCTCGTTTTGAATTTTCTTGGCGGCGATGCGCCGGGCGCGGCCAAGATGTTCGGCATTTTCAACACGGTCTTCGCGCTGATGCAGTTCGTCTTCTCGCCGGTGCTCGGCGTGTTGTCGGATCGGTTCGGACGCCGGCCGGTCATCCTGCTCTCGAATTTCGGCCTCGGCCTCGATTACGTCGTCATGGCCCTCGCGCCGACGCTCGGTTGGCTCTTTCTCGGCCGGGTCATTTCGGGGATCACGGCGGCGAGTATCACCACGGGAACCGCATATGTGGCGGACGTCGTGCCGCCGGAAAAGCGCGCCGGCGCGTTCGGCATGATCGGCGCGGCGTTTGGCGTCGGATTCGTTCTCGGGCCGGCGCTCGGCGGCCTCCTCGGCAACGCCGATCCGCGTCTGCCATTCTGGGTCGCGGGCGGGTTGAGTCTGGCCAATGCGCTTTACGGATATTTTGTTTTGCCGGAGTCGTTGCCGCCGGAGAAACGCCAGTCGTTCACCTTGCGCCGCGCAAATCCGGTAGGCTCACTCACGCTCCTGCGCTCGCATCCGGAATTGTTTCAGCTCGCAACGATCCAGTTCGTCGGCTAC
Source organism: Spartobacteria bacterium (assembly GCA_003134785.1). Classification (GTDB taxonomy): domain Bacteria; phylum Verrucomicrobiota; class Verrucomicrobiia; order Chthoniobacterales; family UBA10450; genus AV80. The sequence goes on along the minus strand of PLCN01000019.1, from coordinate 147,644 downwards.
CTCGCGCACGAGGTCTTCAACGTCTGGGTGCTCTACACCATCTTTCGTTATGGTTGGAAAGAAGGCACGATCGGGTTTTCGCTTGCGCTCGTGGGAATTTGTTCCGTCGTGATTTCCGCCGGCATGGTGCCAGCGATCGTGGCGCGCCTCGGTGAACGGCGGACGCTCTACATCGGACAATTTTTTGGCGCGATCGGGATGGTTTTCGCGGGTCTCGCGCGAACGAGTTTGTTTTTCTTCCTTTCGATTCCGGTGATGATGCTTTGGACGATCTCGAGCCCGGCCGCGCAGGGGATGATGACTCGGCGGGTGAGCGAATCGGAGCAGGGCGAACTGCAAGGCGCGATCAGCAGTCTGGCCAGCCTCGCGTGGATTTTCGGGCCGGGGGTGTTCACGTTTACCTTCGCGTTTTTCATCGATCAAACGCGCGGATGGAATCTTCCCGGAGCGCCTTGGTATCTCGGCGGATTTCTACTTTTCATTGCGATGGCGATGGCGACGCGCATTCCACGCCTGGCGGCGAATCCTGCGCCGGCGACATCGGTCAGCCAGGCGCAGTTATAGCCGGCAACTTTCAGGGCTGGGCTTGCAGCCTGATCGCGCCCGCCATCGGAAACGCGCGTTCGTTTTGAAGATCGATCGCCCACGCGCGCACCGTTGCTCCACTTCGCGGAAGATTTCTCGCATTAATGGTTCGGGAAAATCCCGCGCGAGCGAGCGGTGCGCTGCCTGTTTTCTCCGCGACGTCCGGCCGTTTTTCGCCTGTCTCCGTCACGCAAAACGGTTGCCAAAGGCCGTCGTCGGTTTCGAATCCGAGAACCACGCAATCAGCGGGGCGATTTTGATCCGGGACTCGGGCCCAGCCTTTGCAGAAAAGGTGACCGCTTCCATCGAATGTCGCCTGTTCCAACGCGCCGGACAATGCATTGATCGCGTTCGGCGGTTCGTTCACAGCGCTGGCCAGAGCGTGAGTCACGAGACGGGGCCGCAGTCCATCATAAGCGGCGACTGTGCGAATTGTATCGACCGTTTCGAGCGGTGAGTACGGCGAGGAAAACGCGATCTCCGGATTTTGCGGGATCGCGTCGATCCATTGCACCATGAGCTGCGTATGTTTTCGAGCCTCGTGGTCGCTTCGCAATAAGCGCCGCTCGGTTTTGAAGGTGACGGCCCAGAGCGCGAGAACGAGCAGGAAAAGGACAACGGTGGCGGGAAAGATAATTCGCGTCTTGAGGCGTGACTCATTTGTATGGGCGTAAACGCTCCACCCCAGTCCCAGCAGGGCGATGTAGAAGAAGGCAGAGAAGGCCGTGTAGCGCGAGTCGCCCGCCATCGAGTGATCGAATCCCAGACGGGCGATCGCGGCGATGGCCGCGGAAATGAGGGCGAAGCCGGCGAGGACCAGCCACGGATAATATGGCTGCCACGCGCCGGTGCGCCGCATCTGACGGACCGCCGCAGTCGTTAGGCCGGCGAAAAGAAGGAGGAGGACCGCGCCGCAAGTGGCGGGCGCGCTCACGTTGAAGAGCGATCCGGTCCAGACGACGACGAAGCGCAGAAGCGCGGATGACTGCGCGATTGGCGAAACGACCGGCGGCGAGAGCGGTGGATGCCGATACGAAATGAAGTAAGCGGCGACGGATACTGCCGCGATCAGGAGGTAGAAAGCGCGCCAGAAAATGCGGCCCCTCGAAGGGTTTGCCGGAAGATCAGTGGTCGTCTGCGTGTCCACCGGAAACGCCAGCAGCCAAACCAGCATGCCGTTTCCAAATGAGTAGGTGCTGGTGAGCGCCAGCGCCGCGTTCACGATTGTTTTCGCCGGCAACGAACTCTGAGAGAGATTCATCAACAGCGCGAGAACGAGCGCGAAGGTCGGCACGAAAGTCTGGCCCTGCGCGCCCACGAGAAAGGTCTCGTATTGGCGCGGTGAAAAGAGCAGAAGATTCATCAGTCCGAAAACAAGGGCGCGGCCCGCCGGCGATCCGCCTGAGAAGCGAAGCAATTTGTAGAGGCCAACGGAGCCGAGACAGACGAAGCAAAACGTCAGCACCATCTCATGCCGCACATCCCACCCAGCCAGGATCGCCATCGGTAACCAAACTAAACGGGGAAAGAGAAGACGATGTTCGTTATGCTGGCTGAAGAGTTCGGCGAAGTTGAGCGTGCCGCGATAAAACGACGCGAGTTGTCCGCCCGGCGTATCCCACTCGTCCCAAAATGGGACTGCCACCCAATGCGTGCACATTATGTAGAACGCACACACGGCCGGGAGAGACCAGAGCGCGACGATGAGTATTCTCATAAGACGCTGCTGGTTCACGGCCAGGATCATTGGAACTTCGTTAGGTCAAAGCAACAGAAAGTCGTCGCGGCCAACCAAGGCGTTAAAAAACCGTTGGAACATTCGCGCGGATGGACGATCAAAAAAATATGCTGAGACACCGTGTCATGAGCATGACCAGGCAATGGGCGATCGTCCTTCTCACGATTGGGGCCTGGCTGCTTATTTCGAATCACTGCGTCCTCGGGCTCGGTGATACCGCGGCGAAGCCTGGTTCGAAATCAGGCGGATGTCCGATGCATTCCTCGCCGTCGAAAGAAAAGCCGGCCGCAAATCTTCCGTGCTGCAAAGACTTGCACGCGATCGCTCCTCACGCCGTCAAGAATCTCACGGCGGTAGCAAGCCAATTGGTGGGTGTGCAGAACTATGCGGCGGCGATTTTTTTCGTGCCCTCACGGTTAACGACGCAGTTGCTTGCCTTGGAAACAGGGCCGCCGCCCTGGCTTAGTTTCGCTGAATCGATTCTTCAGCGGAGCATTCTCGCTCACGCGCCTCCCGCGGGTTTCCCTCGGCTGTAGTGGCCCGAACGCGTGACATCGGCTTCCAGCCGATGTCGTTCATCGGCGAGATGCCGATGCCACGCCCTGCAGCGACAACTCAGTCGCCGTGCCGCGCGGCGGCAAGGTCTGCCATCAAAACTCAACTCATTTTCCACAGCTACAACATGAATCCAATTTTTCTGATTCTCTTTGCGATCGTAATTTTCACAGCGCCGGAGGTCATCGCCCAAATGGCGATGGCGTCATCCTTGAACGTGGCCGAGCCGATGAGCCGCGAGAGTTCCGGCTCGAGCTGGGTGCCGGATTCGACACCGATGTATGGAAAGATGCTCATGCTCGGCGACGACATGCTCATGCTGCATGGCGGGATTTTTCCGCGCTACGTGAATGCAAACACGCGGCGCGGTGACGATCGGATTGATGGACCGAACTGGTTCATGGCCATGTATTCGCATCCGCTTGGGGAGAGCGCGCAAATCGGATTTCGCGGAATGATGAGCCTGGATCTGCTCACGGAAGGCGGCCGCGGTTATCCGCTCTTATTTCAAACGGGCGAGACGTGGAACGGCGATGCGCTCCACGATCGACAGCATCCGCACGATTTGTTCGACGAAATGTCGGTGAGCTATTCGCAAAAGTTCGGCCACGATTTTTCCGCGTACCTCTACGCCGGTTATCCGGGTGAGCCGGCGCTGGGGCCACCTGCGTTCATGCATCGGCTTTCCGCGATGGATAATCCGGACGCGCCGCTCAGCCATCATTGGCAGGATTCGACGCACGTGACTTTCGGGGTCGTCACGCTCGGCGCGGTCTGGCGCGATCTGAAGTTTGAAGGGAGCACGTTCAAGGGACGGGAACCGGATGAGACGCGCTACGATTTCGATCGACCGAAGCTCGATTCGTTTAGTGGACGGATTTCCTGGAATCCAACCAGCAACCTGGCGCTGCAAGTTTCGCACGGCTACATCAGGAGTCCCGAAGAGCTGGAGCCGGACTCGAACCGGCACCGCACGACGGCATCGCTCATATATAATATGCCGCTCGGCCGCGATACGAACTGGTCGAACTCGTTTGTCTGGGGACAGAATCACGACGGTGGCAGCGGCAAGACACAGTCATTCTTGGTGGAGACGAATTATCAGCGCGGGAGAGATACAGTCTACGCCCGTTACGAGCACGTTGAAAAATCGGGACACGAGTTAGTGCTTGATGAGGTCGACCAGGAGCGGATTTTTCCGGTTAATGCTTTTACTGTGGGATATGTCCGCGACTTGACGCACGGGCGGGGGATCGATATTGGCCTCGGAGGACAGATCACGATCAATGATGTGCCCGAAGGGCTGGATCGATATTATGGGAGCGATTTGCCGTATTCGTTCCAAGTTTTTCTGCGCATCCGGCCATCGCTCATGAGCGATCACCGAATGCCCTAACGAGAAGTAGAGGAAGGTGCTTTTTTCCGTTCCGGGGAGCGCAGGCTGCCAGCCTGCACATCTCGGCAGCTTGCCGAGATGAAATCGGTCCGAATACCGTACGACATGCGTTTCAATGTAGCCGGCAAACTGCCGGCTACTGCAGGCTGGCAGCCTGCGCTCCCCAGAGAAGGCCGCACGCGCTCAACCAAAGCTTGTGAGCTTCTCGCTCCCGCGCAGATTGACCGCGCATGAACGACCAATCTCCACTGCGCCGTTTTCTCTTTGTGTTATCGATCATCGCGGCCGGCGTTACGGCCAGCGACGCCGCCGAAAAGCGCAACATCACCGAGAAGGACCTGTTCAATTTCGTCTGGATCGGCGATACGCAGGTTTCGCCGGATGGCTCGCGCGTCGCGTTCGTGCGCGTGACGGTGAACGAGAAGAAGGAAGGTTACGGCACTTCCATCTGGACTGTGCCCACCGTCGGAAAGGAAGAACCGCACCGCCTAACGAGTGGTGAACGCGATTCCTCGCCGCGCTGGTCGCCCGATGGAAAGTATCTGGTCTTCACCCGCGCGACTGAAAAGGACGGGAAGCCGGAGCCGCCGCAGCTTTTCATGCTCTCGATGGGGGGCGGCGATGCATTTTCTTTTACCAGTTTGCCCAAGGGCGCGGGCGATCCGAGATGGTCGCCGGATGGAAAGACAATCGCGTTCACCAGCTCGACCAATCCGGAAGATTTGGCGAAGCAGGAAAAGAAGAAGCGCAAAGAAGAAGAATTGAAGCAGGCGGTTTCGGCTGAAGCGTCGCCCTCGCCGTCGTCCTCATCTTCGCCGGGCAAAGATGGCGGGAAGGAAAAACAGAAGTCCGCGGACGCAGCGGTGAAGCAAGCGGAGACGGAGGCCGAGCACGAAAGCGACGTCCATGTCGTGACCCGCGCGGTTTATCGAGGCGATAACGAAGGTTATTCCGATTTCAAGCGCCCCGATCACATTTGGGTCGTGCAAGCGCCGCACAACTCCGATGAGAAAGTGCAACCGAAGCAACTGACGAGCGGCCGTTTTGATGAAGGCAGCGCGATCTGGTCGAAGGACGGGGCGCAGATTTATTTTTCGTCGCTTCATAACGACGAGCCGTATTACGACCGGCCGAAGACGGAACTTTATTCCATCCCGGCGAACGGGGGTGAGGCCACGAAGCTGACGACGATCGAGATGGACACGGGTGGCTTCGCGCTCAGTCCGGATGGAAAACAGATCGCGTTCATCGCGTCGGCGTCGGAGCCGGTGAATTCCTACACGCAACCAGACTTGTGGGTGATCGATCTGGTCAAAGACGCGAAGCCGAGAAATCTCACCGCCGCCTTCGATTGGGATGTTGGTGCGAGCGTATTTGGAGATCAGGGTGCGCCTCGAGCGGGCGGCGGCAATCCTCCGATCTGGGCGCCGGACGGGAAGAGCATCGTCGAGAATTTCGCGAAGGAAGGGCAAACCAATCTCGCTTCGTTCGATGTCGCGACCGGCGCCGCCACAGAAATCACGAAAGGGAATCAAGCTGTCGTGCGGTTTCGCGCCGCGCCCGACACTTCGAAGCTGGTTTATTTTCTCTCCACCACCACGAAGATTGGCGATCTGTTTTGGCTCGATCGCGTTAGCGGCGAAGCGCGTCAACTCACGCACAGCAACGACGAATTGTTCAGCCACCTCAACCTGACCGAGCCGGAAGAAATTCGTTACAAGAGCTTCGATGGAAAGAGCATTCAAGCCTGGCTCCAAAAGCCGCCCGGATTCGATCCGGCGAAAAAATATCCGCTGATTCTAAATATCCATGGCGGGCCGCACGCGGCTTACGGATATATTTTCGAGCACGAGTTCCAGTGGATGGCGGCCAAGGGTTATGTGGTGCTCTATCCGAATCCGCGCGGGAGCACAAGCTACGGCCAGGAATTTGGCAACGTGATCCAGTTCCATTATCCGGGCGACGATTTCAAGGATCTGATGCTCGGGGTGGATGAAGCGATCAAGCGGGGATACGTTGACGCGAAAAAACTCGGCGTGACCGGCGGCAGCGGCGGCGGGCTTTTGACGAACTGGGTGGTTGGCCACACTGACCGTTTCGCCGCGGCGGTTTCACAGCGCGATATCGCGAGCTGGAGCGATTGGTGGTATTCGGCCGACTTCACGCTCTTCCAATCGACTTGGTTCAAGGCGCCGCCGTTCCAGGATCCGGAAGACTTTAAGGCACGCTCGCCGATCACCTACATTAATGAAGTGAAGACGCCGTCGATGTTCGTCCTAGGCGAGAACGATTATCGCACGCCTCCCGGCGCCGGGGGCGAACAAATGTTTCGCGCGCTCAAGTTCCGGAAAATTCCGACGGTAATGGTGAGGTTCCCGAACGAGGGCCACGAGTTGTCGCGATCGGGCGGGCCGTGGCATCGCGTGGAGAGGCTGCAGCACATTATGGGTTGGTTCGACAAGTGGCTGATGGGAATGGCGAAGCCGGAGTATGACGTTGCGCCGGAGAGCGACGTGCCGGCGAAGCCAAGCGCCGCACCAAAGCCGAAGCCGTGAGCTGGAGGCAACGCGTTCGCGGAATTAGAGAGGAACTCTGCCGCTGTCATCCCGAGCCGCGCAGACGGCGAGGGACCTCGCAACTGCAATACTGCTTTTCTGAAGATGTTGAGCGGTGACCAAGGTTGAAGCGCTCTCGCGAAGATCGATGCGAAGCAGCGTGGAACGCGACAGCTTAAGAGAAGGCGGATTCCGCGATTGTGAGGTCCCTCGCCGTCTGCGCGCCTCGGGATGACAGCGTCCTTGCTTTGACAGGGTCTATGCCAGTGTCCTCGCTATGACAGCGCGCTCCTATCATAGCGGCTTGGCCATGACAGCGCCTTCGCTTTGCTCAATCTCCCAGAGTTATCTTGTCGAAGTCTTCCGGCGATGCAGAATAAACCGCGATGAGAATTCGGCGGCAAGACTACCACGACATCGAGCGGATTATTGAGTTCGATTTCGTGCGCGCGACTGAGGTTGCAGCGCTGAACTCGTTGCCGTGGCTCGGGCGCGGCGAAAAGGAAAAAGCCGATGCGGCGGCGTGCGATGCGTTGCGCGGAATGTTCGATCTCATGAACATCTGCGGCGAGGTCGTGATCGGCGAGGGGATCAAGGATGACGCGCCCGGGATTTTCAAAGGCGAACAACTCGGGACATGGGTGCCGGGTTCGCCGCAGTTCGATATCGCGCTCGATCCAATCGACGGCACGACCAATATCTCGAAGGGTGCGCCGAATTCGATCAGCTGTATCGCGGCCGCGAGCCCGGAGGAAGGAGTGAAGGTCGCGCTGCGGGACATTCCCTCATTCTATATGATGAAGCTGTCGTACGGCCCGCGCGTGGTCCAGCACATGCAGATCACTGGCATCGATACGATCAAGCTCGAGAGCCCGATCGAGGAGATACTCCTTCTGGTCGGGCAAGCGCTCAATAAGCGCGTGCAGGATGTGGTCGTAACGATGCTCGATCGGCCGCGGCACAAAGAGATCGTGGCCGAAATTCGGAAAGTCGGGGCGTCGTTGCGAATGATCAGTGATGGAGATATCGCGGCGGCCATGGCGCCGTCCATTGCCGACAGCGGGATCGACCTTTATTTCGGGATAGGTGGATCGCCGGAAGCGGTGCTGGCCGCGGCGGGGATCAAATGTCTCGGCGGCGACATGCAATGCATGATGTGGCCGCGCGATGAGAAGGAGCGCAAGAGTCTCATCGGCGAAGGACACGAAGCCGATCTCGGCCGCGTGTTTTTTGCCGACGATCTCGCGAACGGCAAGAACATCATCTTTTGCGCGACGGGAATCAGCGACAGCGCGCTGTTGCGTGGCGTGAAATCGACGGGCCCGACCGCGACGACATATTCAATCCTGATGCGGGCCAAGAGCCGAACGGTGCGCTTCATCCGGGCTTCGCACGATTTGCAAAACAAGACGATCCGGCTGCGCTCAGATAATCGCGAGCACAAGATCTGAGTCGCGCTTCCGGACCGCATGGTGGGAGGTTCTTTAGGGGAGCGCAGGCTGCCAGCCTGCACATCTCGGCAGCTTGCCGAGATGAAATCGGTCCGCTTACCGGACGGCATGCATTTTCAATGTAGCCGGCAAGCTGCCGGCTGGCAGCCTGCGCTCCCCAGAGAAGCGATCACGCATTACAAATTTTCTTCGAGCGCGAGCAGGAGCAGGAGCACGAGCGGAACAAGGTTAACATCTCTCCTCGACATCCCGCGCGGGGTCTGGTCAAATTCCAGAACAACTTCGCTCTTATGACATTAAAAAAGAAATCTCATTCCAAGGCTTCTCTCTACGAGTTGTCGCCAGACAATGGCTGTGTAGTCGATACGAAATGGAAAGTGGGTCCGCTGAGTTACCACGCCTGCGCGACCGAGATCGGGCAGGAACACACCGTGCACGATGCTCCGATGCCGGAAGTCGTGGTCTATGATCACGTCGGTTTCAAAGGTGCCTTCGCACGCACGAACCTGAGCTTCCATTTTCTGGGCGATTTTTGGAACGACCGGATCAGTTCGCTCATCATCGTGAGCGGGGTCTGGCGATTTTATCGCGACGAATATTACAAGGGCGATTCGTGGGATCTCGGGCCGGGGTTTTACGAGTGCTTCTTCAAGGACAAGGGGCCGGACGACGTCGTCAGCTCCTTTCAGGCGATCAAGCTGTCGTAAACCCGGCGGCGCGGGCGACTGCTTCGGCGCAGCCCCACGATAGAGTAAAACCGGAGCCGCCGTGGCCGTAGTTGTGAATGAGCACGCGGTCGTCGCGCAGTTGCGCGCGCTCGACGCGAACACCTGACCGGCGAAACGGACGAAGACCGACGCGTTCGGCGAGCACGTCAGGTTGGTTGATCTCGAGAACGCGGCTGCATTCGGCAACGATGCGTGCAGTGGCAGACGAGTCGACTGCGGAATCATCGCTGATCTGGTTGGTGCCGCCGAAGACGCAATCGTTGCCGCGCGGAATGGCGTACATGAGCGGCGCCTCGTCGTTAACGACCGCGTAGGGGAGGTCGATTTTTGGCACGATCGCGACCTGGCCGCGATGCGGTTCAAGATCGGGATCGTGCACCAGCGTCCGCGCTCCGATGCCGGCGCAATTGACGACGAGATCGAATGACCGGTCGACGTCTTCCAGTTTTGCAAAGCGCGTGTCTGAGTGAATCTCACCGCCCGCGTCGCCGACGCGTCGCGCGAGATAATCGAGGTAGATCGTGGTGTCCATGAGAGGAACCTTCAGCGCAAAACCGGACGCGAAGGCCGCGGGGATTTCGGCGCGCAGTCTTCGCGCACCAAGTGGCAGTGCCCATCCCGGGATTTCGATTTCACCGGTGCGCGAAAATATTCGCTGCTCGATCATCGAAATGCCGCTGCGTGCATCGCGCGCGAGATCGACGAGCGTGCCGTAAGTTTCCAGCGCCCAGGCGATCGTCTGCTTGGAAGGGCCAGCATCGTATGGATACCAAATGGCGGCGGCCGCGGCGGATGTGGTGCCGGGTCCGATTTGCTCCGCGAAGATCGCAGTGCGATATCCGCGCTCGGCGAAAACAACGGCGCACGTCAATCCCGAAACACCCGCGCCTACGATGGCAACCGCCTGCGGCATGGCGGAAGTCTTGAGGCTGTTTTTTCCGCTGCCAACCATAAAGCGATATGCGCGCATTCCCGGAGGGAAATGCTTCTGCATGTGCGGACGCGCGGCAGCGCGTCCCTCCGAGGGCGGATTTAGATTATCAAATGCGGGAGGGCGTGAGTCACTTCCTCATGATGGAAGGCCTAACGATTCAACGCCGCCGAGCGCTCTAAACGCTACCGCGTTACATCACGCGTTTACGTTGGCTGAGGCGTGGCCTTATTCGGCGCCGCCTATTGCAACTGCGAGGTCCCTCGCCGTCTGCGCGGCTCGGGATGACACGCAATCACCGGCCGTCTGACGCCTCGCGTGCGTGCGAAATGGTAGGATATGCGTGCGATGAAGGTTGAATTCAGCTACAATCCGGCATGGTCGCGCTTTTGAAAGATGCGTTGAGTGAGAAGGTGCTTGCGGGACAACGCATTTCCGCGGCGGAAGCGCTCGAATTGTATCGGCGTCCGCTGGAAGCGCTCGGCGCGCTCGCCAACGCCCGGCGCGAGTTGGCGAAAGCCGCCAGCTACGACGAGCGCGGCCGCGAGATCGTGACCTACATCGTCGACCGCAACATCAATTACACCAACGTCTGCAACGTGTATTGCAAGTTCTGCGCGTTCTATCGGACCGAGAAAGACGAAGACCACTACGTGCTCAGCCGCGAGCAGCTCGATCAAAAACTCGACGAACTTTCCGCGGTGGGCGGTGTTCAAATCCTGATGCAAGGCGGACATCATCCGACATTGTCGTTCGATTGGTACCTGGAATGGCTTCGGCACATTCGCGAAAAATATCCGCACATTAACATCCACGGTTTCAGTCCGCCGGAGCTGCAGCATTTCGCGCATCTCTTCGGCATGCCGCTGCGGGAAGTGATCTCGCAATTCAAAGAAGCCGGCCTCGGATCGATCCCCGGCGGTGGTGGGGAGATCTTGGTTGATCGCGTGCGCGAACGGATCTCGCCTTTGAAATGCAATTCCGACGCGTGGCTCGAAGTGATGCAGACCGCGCACGAGCTCGGACTAAGTTCGAGCGCGACCATGATGTTCGGCCACGTGGAGACGATCGAGGATCGGATCGAACATCTGCAACGCCTCCGCGATCAACAGGACAAGAGCGGCGGCTTCACGGCGTTTATCTGCTGGACCTTTCAACCGCAGCACACCGTCCTGAAAGTGGGCCGGCCAACTGGCGTGGCTGAATATCTCCGGATGCAGGCGCTGGCCCGCATTTTCCTGGATAACATTCCGAACATCCAAAGCTCATGGGTGACGCAGGGGCCGGATATCGGGCAGGTAGCGTTGAAATACGGCGCGAACGACTTCGGTTCCGTCATGATGGAAGAGAACGTCGTGAGCAGCGCCGGGACGACGTTTCGCCTCGATGCGGCACAAATCGAGGCCTTGATTCGCGATGCCGGCTACGAACCGCGGCGCAGGAATAATTGGTACCAGCTCTTGAATTAGCGCCGACCGGTGCGTTCTTCTTCATCCCGCGCCCTGCGCCCAAGGAAAATCCCGTCTTGACGATGCCCGCCTTCTTACCCATCAATACCGCTCCACCGCGTCGGCTACGTATGGCGCCAGGGGATTTTAGCTTATGACACACTTTGCAGGTTTTATTCGTCGACCAGCCTTCACGCTTCTGTTCGCGATGGTTTTCGCGTTGCTGAGCGGCGGTTCCGTTTACGCGCAGACGCCGGAGGCCACTCCGCCGCAGGGACCGCCCATCGTCAAGTCCATCGAGATCCAATACGTCGGTCCGCAAACGATTTCGCGTGAGCGCGTGCTGGCGCAGCTTCGCACTAAACCAGGTCAGCCGTATTCCGAGGCTCTCGCCGAACAAGACATTCGCGCTCTCTACGGCACCGGTGCGGTGCAGAACGTCCGGATCTTTGGCGAAGCCGAAGGTGAAGGCGTCAAGGTGATGGTGGTGATTCAGACCCGCTCGCTGGTGCACGAAATTGAGATCGAAGGCGCTGAAAGAATCAGCGCGAAGAAAATCCGCAAAAATATCGCCCTGAAGATCAATGGTCCACTCAGTGAGCAGGAACTCGAGACCGCCCGGCAAAAAATCATCGAGATGTATCAGGGAAAAGGTTTCACCGACATCGACGTTAAATTCCGGGTCGACACCAATGAAGAGCGCGGCACGTCGCGCGTCATCTACACCATCGTCGAGGGAACCAAGGGAGCGATCAGTGCCATCCGTTTCGAGGGGAACACGAAATTCGGCGACCGTATTTTGCGCAAGCAGATGAAAACGAAAGGCAAGACGCTTTATTCGTTCATCGATAAATCCGGCCGGCTCGATGAGACGCAGTTGGAGCAGGACACCAATTCCATTCGGGAATGGTATCAGGATCACGGATACATCGATGTGGCCGTCAAAGAAGTGCGCCGCGAGCGGCACAACGGCAAGATGACCATCGTGGTCGTGCTCTCGGAAGGCATTCAGTATCGCGTCGGCAAGCTCACGATCACCGGAAACAAAGTCGCGAACGAACAGAAGATTCGCCTTCTGCTCAAAATGAAAGAGGGCGACGTCTACTCGCCGAAACAGATTCGGGACGACGCGAAGAAACTGGCCGATGCCTACGGAAGCGGCGGCTATGTCGATCTGAACGTCGTGCCGCAGGGTGTCCCGGCGGGACCGGCCCGGATCGACGTCAAATACACGATCGAGGAGGGGACTCCTTCTTTCGTTCAGCGAATCACCATCGTCGGAAACACCCGAACGAGAGACAAAGTGATCCGGCGTGAAGTGCTAATCGCGCCGGGAGATATTTTTAACAGCGTCCGGGTCGAAACGACCAAGAAGCGGCTCGATAATTTGGGCTACTTCTCGAAGGTCGAAACTTTTCCTGAGGATACTGGAGTGGCGAGTCGCAAAGATCTTATCGTCCAGGTGGAGGAAAAGCGCACCGGCTCGCTGAACTTCGGCGCCGGCTACAGCACGGTCGAAAATATCGTCGGATTTGTCGAACTGACCCAAGGCAATTTCGATATTATGAACTGGCCGAGCTTCACTGGGGCGGGGCAAAAATTTCGCGCCCGCGTCCAGTTCGGCGCGCAACGGAAGGATATCGTGGTGTCGCTGACGGAGCCGTATTTCCTCGATCGGCGTCTGTCGCTCGGCGGTGAAGTTTATTACCGGGAAGCGGATTTCCTCAGTTCCATTTACTCGCAGCGAAATTACGGTTTCTCGATTGACACACGTAAGCCGATCGGCGCTTTCATGTCGGCGAGTCTCCAGTATCGACTCGAGGATTCCGAGTTGTTCAATGTGGCGAACAACGCCTCGAATGCGATCCTGATCGAGGAAGGAAAGGTCGTGAAGAGCCAGCTCACCTCGAGTCTTACCTATGACACACGCGATAATCCATTTTTGAGCAGGCGCGGGCAGAGGGTTACACTGACGCCTTTCGTTGCCGGTGGGTTTCTCGGCGGCGACACCCAGATTTACGGGTTGAATCTCGAGGCGCGGCAATATTTTCACCTCCCGAAGGACACAATCCTCGCCATCAGCGGTGACGTCGCGACGGTCGATACCTGGGGCAGCGGCGATCGCGTTCGAATTTTCGATCGGCTCTTTCTCGGCGGCTCGAACGATTTGCGCGGTTTCAATTTTCGCGACGTCAGCCCGCGCGACATTAACGGCGAGCCGTTAGGCGGACAGTCCAGTGCGCAGCTCACCGTCGAATACACCGTGCCGATCATCGAGAAGGCGCGCGCGGCGATTTTTTACGATACGGGCTTTGTGAATGAGGGTCCATGGGACTTCAGCACGAGTCACCTCGTCTCCGATTTTGGTGTCGGTCTTCGACTGGATTTGCCGATCGGGCCGATCCGGATCGATTACGGAATTCCGTTGGAAAAAGATCGGCTCCAAGGCGGCGGAAAATTCAATTTCAACGTCGGTTATCAATTTTGAACGGATAACATCCGTCGCGGTCTAACCCCTTTCCACTAACCTCTTTTACCTCGCTTTATGAAAAAATTTCTTCTTCTCGCCTTGGCCGCCAGTCTGGCATTTCCCGCCGCAGGCTTCGCTCAGGGCGCCAAAGTCGGCACGGTCGATATGAATCGCGCCTTCAAGGAATACAACAAGACGAAGGACGCCGAGAAGAAAATCAACGATGCGCGAGACGCGGCCAAGAAAGAATACGACGATCGCGCGGAGGCATACAAAAAAGCGCTCGATGAAATCAACAAGCTCAATCAGCAGCTCGATGCTCCGGCGTTGAGCGCGGACGCGAAAACGACCAAGGCGAAGGAGCGGGATGAGAAGATCGCGAACATCAAAAACATGGAGCGCGAGATCAACGAGTTTCGTCAAACGCGCGAGCGGCAATTGCAGGAGCAAATGAAGCGCATGCTCGAAGGCCTGGTGAAAGAGATTACCGACATCGTAATGGAGCGAGTTAAGACCAACGGAATGGAATTTGTTTTCGATAAATCCGGCGCCAGCATGAGCGGCGTGCCCATTCTCATTTATTCGAAGGACAGCGCGGATTTTACGAATGACGTTATCGCCGCTCTCAATAAAGGTGCGGGCGGCGTCAAAACGACGACTGATAAGCCTGGGCCTCCCGCGGCAGGTGCGCCTGCGACGAGTCCAAAAAGCACACCCAAGCCTTAACGGGTCCGGCCTGCTTTTCGGGAGTAAAAGGTGCGCGCGGCCTCTCCGCGCTTTTCCGCGGCGGTCCCTCTGCTTTTTTATGACCCCCGCGTTTTGGAAATTGGACCGGCGCTTTAGAGAATTCTCAGGCCGGCGATGGGAGCTCCTATTTGCGCTCGCGCTGCTCTCTGCGTCCACAGTCTTGGGCGCGAAATGGGAGGATACCGTCACCGCATCCTCGCCGCCGACGTTTCCCGGTCCGCGACCGATGCATGCGAAATACGGTTTCGGCTGGAGCGGATTTCCCGGCGCCACGGCCGACGTGCGTTTTACGAAGCCATCGGCCGATCGGTTCCAACTCGACGGCAGTGTTCACACCATCGGGCTCGTCCGAACGCTGTGGAAGTTCGACGCCACTTACACCTCGACCGTCGATGCCGACAGCTTGCATCCGCTCGAAGTGAGGCAGATCGAAAATGTCCGAAGCAAAAAGACGATGACGAATTTGTCCTTCGAGTCGAACGGCGTGACTTCGAAAGAAACCGAGACGCCGGCCAAAACCCCCGGGCCAAAAATTCGGCACTTCGATTCGCCGCGTCTTTTCGATTTGCTCTCGGCCTTGCTCTACTTGCGCAGTCAGCCGCTTCAGGAACGCAATATCCAGCGTGTGGTCGTCTATCCGCAAACCTCCGCGTATCTGGCGACCGTTACGGTCGTGGGCCGCGAGCGTCTCTCTGTCCCGACGGGAACGTACAACGCAATCAAACTCGACTTGCAGTTGAGCAAGATCGGGAAAAATCGCGAGCTCGAGCCGCACCGGAAATTCCGGCGCGCCACCGTCTGGTTGTCCGACGATCCGGATCGGCTCCTGCTGAAAATAGAAGCGCAAGTCTTCGTCGGCTCCGTCTTCGGCGAATTGCAATCGGTCGAATTCGAAAACTCCCGGACCAAGCCTCCGGCTGATTGACGCTCTCGGTTTTTGCCCAATCACCCACCAGGCAAATTGATGGCGAGCGGCGTCCGTTGTTCGCGCAACATCTCTCGATAACGCACCACGCCGTCGCTGATCGCCTCGGCGATCTGTTCGCGGTAATCGCCGGTCGCGAGTTTGTTCATCTCCTCCGCGTTGGTGAGAAAACCGCCTTCCACCAGAACGGCCGGGTGACGCACATTCGCGATGACGAAGAATTGTTGCGGTGTCGTCCCGCGATCCATCGCCTGCGTGTGCGTGACCAGAGCTTCTTGAATCACTGAAGCCAGGCTCTGGCTCTCCGCATTCGGCGGTTCGAACGCCGTCCGATGCAGGAACAGCAGCCACGATAACACGCGCATTGGATTCGATGAGGTTTGGTGAGCGGCGTAGTAAGTCTCAACGCCCGTGGCCGCCGGCCTCGCCGCGTCGTCAAAATGAATGCTGATGAAAATGCAATGCGACTGCTCGTTTGCGATCGCGGCGCGACCGGCCAGCGAGACGTAGGTGTCGTCGTTGCGTGTGAGTAAAGTGGCGAAGCCGCGTTCTTGCAGCAACCGTTCCGCTCGATGCGCCACGTCGAGCGCAAGTTCCTTCTCCAGAATGCCGGCCTTCATGGTTCCGGAATCCTGACCGCCGTGGCCGGGATCGAGCACCACGAGAGCGAATGGTTCGTCCGTCGCGGGCGAGTTCACAGCCTGTCGTCTTAATATCGGCGGCAAAAATTGCAGCCACACGAACGACAACACCATCAGCACGAAACCAAGCCACGCGAGAATCGGACGCCGACTCCTTCGATCGCGATCGGCTCTACCGAACATGGCCGCGAAACTCAGTCTCCCAGCGCCGAACGGATTTCGGTTGCGCTCAACCCGCGATACCGGAGCGCGATCTTGTCGTCGCGTTCCAGAACCGCAGCCTCGACGCCCGCTGTGCGCAATCTGTCTTTTCGTTCGCTCAGAATCTTATCGCGCGCCGGAAGCTCTTTCACGCCGCCGTCGCCCAGCGCGAGATGACCGACGGTCCAGGCATCGAGCGCGATCTTCATCGCTCGCTCGAAAGTGGCGCCCGCGGAATGCTCAGCCTGGAGGAACTTCTCCATCAATTCGGTCGATTGGCGCGTCCCGCTGATGGCGCCAAAATCCTGCCGCGTCTGTTCGAAGTTCGCGCTGTTGGTCGCAATGGCGCCATCGTATTCCAGGCGCAAAAATAAATCCGATTCCTGTTTGGCGCCGATTTCCGCAAAGAGTATGCGCGCGAGATACGGCGCGCCGTACACTTGCTCGAACGCAGTCTTTAGCACCGGACTCAGTGAGTAATGCGCCAGCCGTCGCAACGACACATCCGCGGCTGACCGCGTGAAACCTTCCGCGCTGGCCAGCTCGATCGCCGCCATGCGCAAACGCTCGATGTCGCCTGGATGTCCGATAGCCCCCATCGCAATTCGATCATAAATCTCAAAAACTTTTTGCCGGCCTCGGCCAAGGGTTACGAACAAAATGCCGTCGCGATATCCGACCGCCGCGATCGGACTCCCCGCCGCCAGCTGCGTCTCGATATATTCGGCGCGATTCGCAATCGCTTCGACCCAACGGTATGGCTCTTCGATCATGCGACAGTGCGTTTGAAGAGCGCGCCAATCCGTTTCTCCGGCAGCGTCGTGATGCCGCCGCGCGAAACAATCTTGATCACCGGGAAAATTTTCGCGTTTCGATCCACCCCGCCCGTCGCTGTGTCTGATTCCGCCGCCGTGTCGAGCGCGCGCAAGGCCACCGTCACGGCTTCGTCTTCAGTCAGTTTCACCAGCGGCTTTTTCCCCCAGTTGTTTTCGTAATAAAGAATCCCGCGCACGGCCGGCGATCCGGAACCGGTGGCGGCGTAATCTGCCACCTCAAATTGCGCGCCCATCGCGTCGTAAAAATAAAGGCGCGCCGAGGGGTCCGCGCCGGAATCGTAAGTGGCGAAGATCGGCACGACGATGCCGACGCCTTGCAGAACGAAGCCGAAGTTGTCCCGCAACAATTTTGAGAGCGCGCGCACTTTTCCGTCCACGCTCATCTCCTGCAATTGCGTGCGCCGGAAGAACTGAAAAGAATGTTCGAGCACACGCGCCATTTCCCACGCCGTTGCCGGCACGCCCGCGATCGCCATGATCGAATGCCGATCGATTTCGAGCACCTTATCCGCGCGATCGTAAACGACCGTATGTCCCGACGTCGCGCGGCGGTCGCCCGCCACGAGCACCCCACCTTGAAATTTGAAAGCCAGGATCGTCGTCGCCTGGGTTGGAATCCAGGCGGGATCCGCTGTCGGCGCCATGCCGGTTTGCGCCGGCACCGCGGGAAGAAGACCGCGCCGGCGCAGCAACGCGGGAAAATCATCGCTCGCTCCAGAAGGATTCTGGTCGAGCGCCAGGCCGATCGAATCCATCACTGGCCCGTGCGCTGGCGATAGCGCTTGGACTGGTTGGGATCGACCTTGCGCATCTTTTTGAGGAGGTCCCTCGTGTCCGGTCGCGAGATATCCGGCGATCGCGGGCCGTCTCCATCTCCTTGCTTCGGTCCCCACGGCATCGGAGGCTTTTGGATGCGCTCAGGCATGGAAAAAGGCTAGAAGATAAATCGGCGAAAGGCAAGCTGGCGGCGCGGGCTCACGCGCGCTTGCCTCCGCCGCGCCTCAATGCCAAGATGGAACCCCATGAAGCGCTTCGCCCTCTGCTCCTTCTGTTTTCTTCTGGCGGCGACGATTTGCACGAACGCTCCCGCCCAGGCGCCGGGGGACAAGAACACCGCGTTGCTCGAAGCCTTGACGAAGAAAATCGACGAACAGAACGCGAAGATCGATGCGCTCTCGCAGCAGATTCTAAAACTTGAGCAGCAAGTTTCCGCCATCAAGCCGGGTGTCATGATCGGGGAAAACCCCACTCCGGCCACGACCGGCGTTACACTCGAAGCGCCCAAAACGCCGCAGAGCGGCAACACTCACGTAGTCGCGAAAGGCGAGACGCTTACTTCCATCGCGAAGATGCACAAAGTCAGCGTGGAAGAATTGCAGCGATTCAATCACATCGAGAACGATCGTAAATTGCAGATCGGTCAGACGATCATGATTCCCACGCCCTCGACCTCTCCGTCCGCTTCGCCTAACGGATAGCTCGAGAATTCGCGCAGCACCTGTAGCCGCTTCGCTGTGCGAAGCGTTGGCTTGCGCGCGAAAACAAGAATGACGCTTCGCACAACGAAGCGGCTCGGGGGAAGCGGCTACAGCCCTGGATCGTTAGGCTGAAACGTCCAGAGTCTCTTCTTCAGTTGGGCACTCCTCGGCCGCGGCCAGTTTGGCGGCGGAAGCTTGAATGCTTCTCCTCTCCTCCGACGCCGCGATCGCTTCCAGATCCTCAGCCGGCTTCTCCAGAAAGCTGTGCTCCCACAAGCGCGCGTATTTCCCACCCAGCTCGAGCAGCGATGCATGCGTGCCCCGCTCGATGATGCGTCCCCGTTCCAGGACCAGAATCTGGTCAGCCCGCAGAATAGTGGAAAGCCGATGTGCGATCACGAAACAAGTGCGATGCGACATCAGATGTTCGAGCGCTTCCTGAATCAGTCTTTCCGTCGCCATATCCACGCTTGCCGTCGCTTCATCGAGAATCAAAATCGGCGGATCCTTCAGAAGCGCGCGTGCGATTGAAAGCCGCTGCTTCTCACCTACGCTCAATTTCACCCCGCGCTCTCCCACCACGCTGCTCAGACCTTTCGGCAACAGATCGATGAATCCCCGCGCATTTGCCGCTTCCGCCGCGCGCAGAATTTCGTCGTCGGTCGCATCCGGCCGCCCCATCAGAAGATTTTCGCGGATCGAGCCGTTGAAGAGAAAACTCTCCTGCGTCACCACGCCGATCATCTCTCGCAGCCGGCGCATGCCGAAGTCGCGGATCGGCCTTCCGTCGATCAAGATTTCGCCCGTCTCGTACTCGTAGAAGCGCGTCAACAAATTCACGAGAGTCGATTTGCCCGCGCCGGTCGTGCCGACGAGCGCGATCGTCTCGCCGGGCCGGGCGTGAAAACTGATGTGCTGCAGCGCCGGAGCGCCTTCTTTTCCATAGTTGAAACCGACATCGTTGAACTCGACATCGCCCTTCACCCGCACAGTTTCTTTCGCCACATCCCATCCCGGCTCGATCGGTTCGTCGATAATTTCGAAGACGCGCTCACCCGAGGCCCGTCCGGCCTGCACCAGCTGATTGAGTTGATGAAGTTTGTTGATCGGCTCATACAAAAATCCGGTGAGCATGAGGAACGCGATCAGGTCGCCCACTTGCATGCCGCCGCTCAGCACGACGCGCGCGCCGAACCACACCGTGAAAACAATCCCGAGCGAGCCGATGAGAATCATCGATGGGTGATACAGCGCCCACACGCGCATCACCACGAGCGTCGCGTGGCGAAGCTGGTCGCTCACGGAATTGAAGCGGCTGTGTTGTTCCCGCTCGCGCACGAAGCTCTTGATCTGCCGGATTCCCGCCAGGTTATCGTGCAGCAGCGAGTTCATCGCCGACGCCGCGCGCCTTTGGAGGCGATAACGCCGATGCGCTGTGAGGGTGTACCAGAGCGCGCCGCCGGCCAGCAAGGGCAACGGCGCCAATCCGACAAACGAAAGCGAAACACTGAAGTAAAACATCATCCCGAGCACGACCACGAGCTGCAGCACGGCCATGACGCCCTGTTCGATCCCATCGATCAGCATTCGCTCGACCGAGGTTACATCCTCGAGAATGCGCGTCATCAAATCGCCCGTGGCGCGATTATCGAACCAGCGCAGCGGCAGCATCTGGATGTGCGAATAGAGATCGCTTCGCAGATCGAAGATGACTCTTTGCTCGAACGTGTTGTTCAGAATGATCCGGAGCGAATTCAGTCCATTCTGGATGACGAACGCCACCGCCGCGAACAGGACCAGCGGGGTCAGTCGCTCCGGGTGGTGCTGATACAACACTTCATCGATGACGCGCTTGGTCACAATCGGGAACACCATCACCATCAAGGTGCTGAGCACCGCGCAACCGAGCGTCCCCGCCGCCATCCAGGGATACCGCCTCAAATAAGCAAAAACGCGCCAGACAATTTTCATCTTTCCAAGCACGCAATATAGAACAATCAACGGCGACGCGCATGAGGCATCGCCGGCTTTCTAATTTCTACTTTCTAATTTGGACGCTTCCCGCTATCGTCGCGCAGCTTTTCCCGGAATTGCGCGCGCATCCGCTCGACGTTCTTGCGCAAAGCGACTGGCGAGCAGCGCAGGCGCAGAGCGAGTTTCCAGTAAGGCTGCGGCTCTTCGCCGGTCAAATGAGGCTTGAGCAGCCGGAACATCCGGCCACGGCCTTCGCGTGTGTATTGCGCTTCCAAATCAGCCAGCACGCTCTCGATCAGGCTGGCGACCCAGGCGCGATCGCAGTGCCGCGGGAGCGCGGATTGGTGAGGGAGGAGCGGTTCCACTTCAGCGAGAGGGCGCTCGTCCAGGCTCAGCGCCATTGCTCCGCCGCCGCGCTTAAGCGCGCCAGAGCGCGCCTGGAGGTCGCTCAAATAGTGATTGAGCGCGCCAACGAGAAAATCGCGAAACCGGCCTTTCGCCGGCTGTGCGCGCGCCGCGGCTTTGCTCTGGATAAAATGAAGCAGGAACCCCTGGGTGAGATCCTCCGCGTCGCCGGGGTCGACTCGACGCGAACGCAGAACGTTCAAGACAGGTCTCCGATAGATGCGGCAGAACTCGGCCAAGGCCTCTTCTCGCTGGCGACGTCTTGCTCGTTCGTGCCACAAAAGAAGTTGCCATGGCGTCTGTGGAAAAATTCCCCTTCCAGCGTTGTCCTGGGGAGGTGCCATACCGCGAACAGCTTTACGGGAAAGGAGAGTCGAAGTTCCAGAAAAAAATCGTTAATCTTCCGCTTGGCGCGGGGACTGCGCGTTTAGTTCTTCTGATACACATCCTACGTCAAGTTCTGAGGTTTGCCGTTCAGGTCCCTGTATTGAACCTGAGTAGTTCCTATTTTAATGAATCCGGCAGGTGCAGCTGATCCTTGTGGCATCAAGAGGGTACCGCCTCAAATAAGCAAAAACGCGCCAGACAGTTCTCATCCCCTTCGACACTGTACAACGACGATTGCCCAAGCGCATGAAACAATCGCCGCGTCCCTCAAGCTAGATCCGGATAAGGCGCTGACACTTCAAGCCACATTGAACATTTCGAAACTTTTTCGAGAACTTCGCCGCGCCGATCCCGTAGAAAAAGTAAAGTGAGATATTGCCAATGAAATCGTTTCGTCAGTGGTCCGTTCTCTCTGGTTGTTTGGTTTATCCAGAGTTGCTTCCTTTATTAAAGGGTAGCGCCGGTAGGTTTCGGGTATACTTGACGAGGCACAGCGAGAATCCTTTTCGAAAGTTCTCTTTATGAATAGGTGGAGCGCTGCGGATCGAAAGGGAACAACCGGGTTTTGGTTCGCAGTCAGATGCGTTCATCTGAGCCTTCTGTACCTTTTGTTCTTCGCCTCTTACCACCGTGCGTTCGGCGAATCCGATAATGAGGGCGCCTATAAGAGGGCCGTTCTCAGAGGACAAGCCCAGCTGGAAAAGAGCTACGTGATTGGTGCCGCCGCAGATCGAAAGGCTGGCGATGCGAAGGCCGCGGCCAAGGCGGCGTGTCCCGAGCAGAACGATGCCTTGGAGACGAGTGCTAAGCTGCTAAACGACGAAGCCAAGAGACTCGCGGAAGAGGCGAAGGCATTCGCAGAAAAAGCACTTAAGGAGTTCACTTATGCAGAAACCATCATGTCAGAGCATTCCGAGGCAATATTCGGCGAAGGCTTATCGCTCCTGCAATTAAAGGAGTATTGTTCTGCCATTAGAAAAATCGAATGGGTCAGGAAAGCGAAGGGTCCAGATCCCGAGACCACTTTTGCCCTGGGGAATGCACTCGTAAACTCGTCGAGTGTTGGATCGCCAGAGTTGAAAACGGGCATCGATCTTTTGGGGGACTACATCCGTCGAGCCGAGGCAAGCGGGAATCCGCAAGCGTATCCTAATCTCGCGATAGCGAAACGTCTAAAAGAGGAGGCGGAAGCGAAGCCCAAGCAATTGGTTCTAGAGGCGAAGAGGAGCGACGACGAGCCCAACTTGGCCTTGTGTCCCATGCCGATTCCGGGAAAAACCGAGTTGCCATTTACGGCCTCGATCTCAAGTGCAATCGGTTACAACAACAATGTTATTGCTCTGGGCAGAAGCCTGCCGCTTCCAAACGGTGTGGCCCAGAAGAGTTCTTTTTACAACGAATCCACCTTTGCCTTGGCCCGTGATATTTCCATGAGCCACCCTGCGTCGAGTTCCAGCGGTTGGCTAACCGACAGATTGTCGCTAAGATACATTTTCATAGCTGACACCTTTCAGGAGCTCCCAACCCGCGATCGCCTGCTTCAGACTATCTCCGGAAGCTACCAGCGAGCCATCACTCCAAAACTCGCCGGCCTTGTGAAAATATCGGATCAATTGCTCTACATTGATCAAAGTATTTTCAGTAATGTATTCTCGGCTCAAGAGGCGCTCGTTCTAACCCTTAATACCCGATGGAAGACTCTGCTTAGCTATTATCTTGTTCGAATCGACGGCTTTGATCCTTCGACTCCGGCGACTGATCCCGACGGATTTACCCATCGCGCGGAATTAGCCCAAACCGTCGCCCTCATCCAAGATAAAGACGATCTTTCGCCTCTGCTCGCTTTCACTGGTCAATACGGTCACGAATGGAACGAAACAAAAGGAATTACCGGGCGATTCGAACGCGACGACCTCCTCGGTAAGCTTGAATGGAAGGGTTTCCACGCGCGTAATCGTTGTTCGTTTGTTCAGGGCATCACTCTGGCCCTATCCGATCAATGGCAACCTGATCGATATACTAATGCTACATTTTCGTCTTCCACGAGTAACGGCCTGTTTGCGCGGGCCGAAGAAACTAATGCCGTCGTTTTTGCCGTGAGCCTCACCATGTGGTATGATGACTCCATTAAGAGCGCCAGTCTACCGGAGGGAAACCGCCTGGAAACGAATTTTAGTTACCGTCACACGACGCGGGATTCAAATGTCAATTCAAAGACTTATGACCAGGACATTTTCCTGGCCTCGGTGAAGTTTAATTTTTGAGGAGCAACTCATGAAGGCAATCATTGCGCTAGCGCTCGGAGTCCTGATTAGCGCGTCGGCGGGAATCGCACAAGACGCACGAGAGATTGCTCGTGAAATGGGTGCTGACACCACGACATCGGTGTCGCCGGGGACAGATAGGAACGGTGTCCATCGAGACACGGAAACCTCCTTAGAGAGTCGGCAACACGCTCCGAATTTATTAGAAGCCGCCCAAGCATCTAAGGCCAAAAAGCAAAGCAAGGCGCAAAGAAAACAGCTTTTACAGAAGCGCGAGTCGGTGCTAAAAGAGCGGCAGACAGCTGCGGAAGCAGCGGTAGCTGCAGTGAAGAAGACGGAGATGACCGAGAAGATGGCTTTGACGCCGGCAGAGACAGCTGCGAACGAGGCGCTGGTTCGAAAGAAGGCCGAAAAAGCCTGGGACGTGAAACGCCGCAAAGAGTTAGATAAAATCGACCGCGCGTTGAAAGAAGGATCAGATGACAGCACGGAAGTGCGTTTGCACGCCCCATCACTGCTCAAGCCAAAGTAGTGCGAACTCAGAGGGCCGTTCGTAATGCGATGGATGATCGTTTATGAACTGGTCGAGTTCATGACTCGACAATCCGCATTGATGCGATTGGACTAGTTCGAATCTGGAAAACTGATTGACATTATGGTCGAGGCCGCAGCACAATCGGTGCAATCTCGACGGAGTTTCCCCAAATGAAGAACAAGTTGCTGCAAAGATTTGTCTGTAGCCAATGAAGCGCCGGCATTTCATCAAACAGACTGTCGCTGGTACGGCACTGAGCGCCCTTGGCACATCCCTGTGCTGGAGTCGTTCCGCAGCGACCCTTGAACCAAAGAAAATCCTTGAGTTGGCTGGGACGAGCTCTTCCCGGCCTGATAACTTCACTCGGAGATTTCCGGGTTTACCGAAGCAAGGGCTAAAGAATCCGCGGCTGGAAGAAGGGCTGATCGAACTGGCCAAGAAGATGAAAGAAGATGTAGACCAGCCGCCGAACACCGAAAACATGCCGCCGATGGCTGGCTATACCTATCTTGGCCAATTTATCGATCACGATCTGACGCTTGATTTGACCCCTCTCGATGACGCTGGCCACGTTAAAGTTGAGCAAACGCAGAATTTCCGAACGCCATTTTTGGATCTCGATCACTTATACGGAGGCGGGCCAAACTTATCGCCTTTCTTATACGAAAACAAAGAGGAGTATCGCCGCGCGGAGCGGTTTCTGATCGGAAAAACTGTGACGGCGGATGGGCGCGATGGGTCTGAGAACGATTTGCCGCGAAGTCCGCAAGGTATTGCCCTGGCAGGCGATCCACGGCAGGACGAGAATCTGATTCTGGCACAGCTTCATGTGGCATTTTTAAAGGCACACAACGCTGTCCTGAATAAACCGGACGAGCTCAAAAAGTCGCCGTATTACGAGCAAGCCGGCTCGCCTTTTGCGGCCGCGCAGCGCGTGTTGAAATGGCATTACCAATGGATTGTGCGGCATGATTTTCTTAAGCAAGTGCTTGACGCGACAGTGTTCGAACAAATGGAAGGCGAGGAGAGTCGCTCCCGGCGTGACGGTCACGCAAATTTTCAAATTCCGGTAGAGTTCAGCATGGCTGCGTTTCGATTCGGCCACAGCATGGTAAGGAATAATTATCGAATCAATGGTAGCCACGCGCCCATTGATTTGGTCGACCTTCTCAAGCTAACGGGTCCCGGCGGTGGATCCAGTTTTCGGTTGGACGAAGGTTTAAGGATCGATTGGAGATACTTTCTTGCGGTGGTTGCTCCGGGTTCGGCTCAACATAGTGAAGTAATTGATGCGCGGATTGCTGGAGGACTTTATGAATTGCCCGTGAAGACGCGCGAGCTCTTTAATGTACCGACGACGGACAGCGAACAACGTTTGCCGGTGAGGACGCTGTTGCGCGGCGCGCGGGCAGGCCTCCCATCAGGTCAACGCGTTGCCGAAAAGCTTAAATGCGAGGTGTTACACGGGAGTAAGATCGCAGTCGGATCCGATGCTGAAGAAGCTGCGATCCTGAAAAAGTACGCGTTTCTTGAGGATACGCCCCTTTGGTACTACATTCTCAAAGAAGCAGAAATTCTCGGTAAGCACGGACGTCTTGGGCCGACAGGGAGTAGACTTATCGGGGACGTGATAATGTCATCGTTAAAAAGCGATCCGACTTCCTACCTCTCGGTAGCCAAGGATAGTAGATGGTTGCCTACTTTACCCTTGGGCCAGCCCAAAACGGATAAAAGCAGTTTTGATATATCCGATTTGGTTCGTTTTGCTAGTTAGTTACCAGACAAAATAGAAACCTTCGAAATGGGCTCTGTATTCGTACGTGGTCTGCTTATGCTCATCAAAGGGAGGAAGGAAGAACATGTGGTATTTTTCGTTCGCTTGGTCTTCATGAAACAGAATCACGACATCTGTTGGTATCTCGATCCAGCCTTCGTCAGAAACAGCGTCCTTGGCTGACTTGAGTGCTGCTGCGGTTCCGCGTTCTGTAGGTTTTCCTGTAAGAAGTTCGCGAAATGATTGTTCGCGGGTGGATCGATCGAGAACGGCAGTAAACGCGGCTGCGATATTATCTGGGGTCCATTTTACCTTGGGACTCGTCTTCGGAGGAGGAGTTGCTTTGTCGGATAGAAGACCAAGCCGGAATTTGGTGAAGCAACCCTGAAAGTAATCTACGTAATTCGTAACCTTCTCACC
Source organism: Spartobacteria bacterium (assembly GCA_003134785.1). Classification (GTDB taxonomy): domain Bacteria; phylum Verrucomicrobiota; class Verrucomicrobiia; order Chthoniobacterales; family UBA10450; genus AV80. Next base: position 121,200 of record PLCN01000019.1, on the reverse strand, counting down.
TAATTTCGGCAGATAAAAAGGATAATAATTCTTACATATTTCCGGCTCGTGAAAGATAATCAATATGTCCTTTGGAATATCAATATTGCCTGTTTTGGAAACGGCGTCTCTGGCTGATTCGGGCGAGACCTTGAGGCCATCGCGGAATGTCTTGTCATACCCGGACTGAGTTAGAGTCGCCGTGAAGGCGTCGACTGCCGGTTTTGCTTCCGTGCTGTTCTTGGGCCACGGGTACTTAGGGCCGGGCGTGGGAGAATTCGCCTGTTTGCCTGCGAACAGGCAAAGCCCGCCAGCTAGAAACAAACAACACGCGGACATGGTTCTTATGTTCATAACATTTTCCTAATCTAGGTTACTAATTTACTGGTCTTGTTAACTACAGAGTTGGGGGCTGGCTTCCATTGCGCGCGGCCAGTGCGGCGTCCATCGACTTCACTTTATCGGCCAGATGAAGAAGGATTTGTTTGAATTGGGACGTTTCGCGGATTGAGTCAAAACGCGGATCGAGCGAGAGCGAGCGATAGTCTATCCAACCCGCCTCGACAGCTTTTTGAAGCTGCTCGAGCGCTTGATCAGCCTCTCCGAGCGCGGCCGAGTCGGCTGCCAGACTATAGAGAAGTCGCGGATTATTGGGGGCTGTTTTCAGATCGTTCACATCAAGGGTATGCGCCTCTTCCACCAAGGCCCTGCCGCGAGGATCATGATCTGTGATCCGAATGAATCCCACCGCGGAGAGAAATCTAATGGGGCCCCCAAAACCTAGAATTGGCTTGCCCGTACGTTCCTTCGCCATGAGATCGCGATAGAGCTGCTCGGCCACATCAAAACGGCGAGCGCAAAACTCTATCTCCGCAGTCAAAAGCTTGAGTTCCCAATCGTCCGGAAAGTTGCGGGCAGCTCCCTCACATTGCTTCCTGGCCTTTGTGAAGTCGCCCTGCAAAAGGGCCAATCTCGCGATTCCGGTAACGGCACCAGCGAGGTCGGGTCGAAATACTATGGCCGTGCGAAAGGCGGTTTCTGCCTTTACGTCTTCACCCAGATCACTCCATGCGTCGCCAAAATACTCCGAATAGATGCCAGGTCGGCTCTCTCGTCGGACGGCTTTGTCGTACCAGCGCAAAGCCAGATGCGGTCGACCTAATTGGCCTTCGACGTTTCCAACCGTGGCGGCGGCGCGATCGCTCGATTGATCTAGTTCATAAGCGCTTAGATAAGCGTCCAGCGCTTCTGGGAGTTGCCCGCGGTAACGAAGAATTCCTGCTTGAGCACGCTGCGCTTCGGCCAAAGCCGGAGCGAGTCGGATCGCGATTTCTGCAGCGGCGTTGCCTTTCCGCAGCCATGGTCCTGACGGATCGAGTTCAGAGCGAGATTGGCAAGCTGAAGCCAACATAGCATAGGCCGCGGCGTAATTAGGGTCCTCCTCAATCGCTTTTTCAAAGAGGGCGATTGCTCGGTCAAAATCGGTGACGTTGAGTCGCGAGCGAAGTTCCTGGGCCGACATGTAATAGTTCTTCGCGATCGGTTTGGTAGTGGCGGCTACAAAATCGATTTCGGGAATCTCATTAGGTGTTTGTGGGACAGTCTCACGATTTGCGCGAGCGCGGACGACGGCGGCGGCGGAATTCGCAAGGTTCACTGCGATCGCTTGGTCAGATTCACTTTCGAAAATCCATCGCTTCATCGTGGCTCCCGATGCAACATCGACGAGCTGAACAGCCACACGTTTCTTTCCATTGCGAGTTCTAATCGTTCCGCTCAAGAGATTTCGTACGTCGAACTCTCTCCCTAGGTCACGCCACTCTTCCTTTCTCCACGCGTCCACCTTGCCGCGCATCTTCTCCGGTGTTGGAGCAATACCAATGTCTGACGCGCGCGACAATTCCCTGCGGACCATCTCGGTAAACTCTCGGCCTTGCAGTGAGTCTATGGTCGCCTCGTTGAGGTCTTCGAATGGAAGCATCCCGACAGATCGAGCGGCTGCCGATTCGGTTCGGACGATCATGCCCAGTTTCTCGCGGCTAAGAAATGCTGCGACCGCGAAAACGCCGAGTGCTGCGCAGGCTGCCGCGGTGCTCGCCAGTTTTGGATTCCGCCTGGACCAACGCCATAGCCGAACCGGGGGCGACACTGGGCGCGCAATGATCGGGCGGCCTTCGAGCCAGCGCTCGAGGTCTTCGGCGAGATCGTGGGCGGAGTGGTAACGCGCGGACGGCTCGCGCTCGAGGCAGCGGGCGCAGATGGTTTCGAGATCGCGGTCGGCGACTTTGGAAAGGGAGCGCAATTTCGGAGCGGGATTCTCGGCGGCTTGGCGGATGACGGAGAGGGCGTGCGAACCCAAAAACGGCGGGCGTCCCGCAAGCAGGTCGAAGAGGATGGCGCCGAGACTGTAGACATCGGCGGCGGGTTTCAGTTGCTCGGGGGAGCCGCTGGCTTGTTCGGGCGCGATGTAGCCGGGCGTGCCGAAGATCGTGAGCGTGCGGGTCAGGTCGCTGGTGGTGTCTAGCCATTTGGCGAGGCCGAAATCGCTCACGAGCGGTTCGCCGCGGCCGTCTAGCAGGATATTTCCGGGTTTGAGGTCGCGATGGAGAATGCCTTTGCCGTGCGCGTGTTGGACGGCGCGCGCGATCTTGGCGATGAGCGCTACGCATTGCCGCGGATCGTTCCTGAGAGCCAGACCCACTTCCTGCAAACTGCCGCCGGGTGCGAATTTCATGCTGAAGAACGGGAGACCGTCTTCGCTCTCGCTCACTTCGTAGATCGGCAGGATGTTCGGGTGATCGAGGCTCGCGGCCGCTTGGGCTTCGCGACGAAAGCGAGCGAGCGTTTCACGGGAATCGGCGTGATAACCTAACACCCGTTTCACAGCGACGATGCGGCGGGAATGGCGTTGGCGCGCGCGGTAGATCACGCCCATTCCACCGCGGCCTATTTCTTCGAGAATCTCGTAGTTGCCGAGACGCCAGTTTTTGTCGGGCAGCGTGATTTCGGAGAGCGCGGTGACGAGCATTTCAGGCGCGCACTCATCGTCCGGATTAAGCCCGGCCTGGAGCAGACAACCAACACAGAGTCCGCCCCCGATGTGCGAGGAAGAATCGCAATGGGGGCATTGCACGGGATCAGCGATGACGCTTGCGATTGAGTCGGAAAGTCCGGGGGCAAAACTTTTCATAGCGCCTCGCCGGTATTGGCTGCAAGCACGGCACATAGGTGGCGGATTTCGTCATCGACCTCCGCGGGGTCCGCCACAGTTTCGGCAACCTCGTCGCGAAGAAGGTTGCGATAGCGTTGACGAAGGCGATGCACCAGGCGTTTCACGGTGGTTTCGGATACGCCTAGCGTTTGCGACAACGTTGGATAGGAAACATCTTCGCGCTCGGCGCCCAGACACGAGCGCAAGGCTTCAAACGCGCGCAGTTTTCCCTGACCTTCGCATTCCTCGCGCAGGCGCCGCAACGCTTGTTCGACGACGGTCGCCGCCCAGCGCAGATCGAAGAGACGCTCGGGGGGCCAGGATTCCAGTGCTTGCGCTGAGACCGTGAGTTGCGACGGCGCTTCCGCCATCCAATCATCCCAGGAGACGAACTGGACATCGCCGCCGCGTTTGCGCGCGTGTTTTTTCTCCGCGGCATCGTTCAAGAAATTTCCGAGCGACTTGAGCAGGAGCGATCGGAACCGGCCGCGGGTGGGATCGGCGCGGCTGAGCCAATTACCTTCCAGCATCATAACAAAAAAATCCTGGGTGAGATCCTGCGCGTCCTGCGCGGAATGGCCGCGCCGGCAGACGAACGAGAAGATGGGACGCCAATAAAGCCGGCAGAGTTCTGCGAGGGCCTGACGCGACTTCTGATCGTCGCCTCCGAGATCGGCAGAGGTAAGAATGAGACTCCAGCGTGTCGTGGCGAAGTTTCGAGCTTCGCCGCCTCCTTCCGCCGCCACTGGGGAGTTCACGACCGCAGATGATGGTTTTCCCCTTCATGTTACACAAGCCTAAACCTACGTAGATATACCGTCGGGCTCTGCTATCCGGCTGCCGGTCGCTTTCTGGATCGCGAATCCTCCCTTGTTTATTACGGAAACGCGGAAGCCAAGTTCCGAAGAAGACGCGCGAAATTCGAATCTCGAGAAAAATGTCGTCAGTCTTGCCCTGCATTAATCAGTCGGGCACCTTCGTGATGGTAAACGCATCATCACTTTGAAGACGTCCATGGAATACGCGAGCGATGCGATTCATATCGAGCAGCTCGAAGTCTTTGCTCACATCGGCGTGCCTGATGAGGAACGCTCCCAGCCGCAACGGCTGACCATCAGCATTACCTTTTGGCCGACGAGGCGGGCTTCTCAAATGAGTGATGACATCAGCCGCGCGGTGAATTACGCCACGGTGTGCTCCGAAGCGCGGAGCTTTGTGCGAGACCGTCGCGATCGATTGATCGAAACGCTGGCGGACGGATTGGCGATCCATTTGCTTGGGGCTTTTGAGATTCGGAGGATCACGATTGAGCTGCGGAAATTTATTCTGCCGGATGTTGAGTTTGTTTCCGTGACGGTGACGCGAGATCGCTCCACCAAATAAAAATGCGCCAAGGGAGATTCGAACAACCAGCGAACGAAACGGCGCAGCTCTACAGCGAATCGGTCTCGATCGATTGGCGGCTTTACGCCCATGACATCAGGGGATCGTTGGCGCACGCAGCCGCTCTGGCGGTGGCGGGGATTCTGACCAAGGAGGAGCATGAGCAAATCGAAGCGGGCCTGACCGTGATCGAAGCGGAAATCGCCGCGGGCGAATTTCGCTGGGAACGCGCGCTGGAAGATGTGCACATGAACATCGAGTCGGCGCTGACGAAACGCATCGGCGCGGCGGGAGCGAAGCTGCACACGGCGCGCAGCCGCAACGATCAGGTGGCGCTCGATCTGCGCTTGTATGTGAAAGCGGAAGCGGCCGAAGTCTGCGCGCGCTTGCGCGCGTTGCAGCGCGTGTTGCTGGACCTGGCAGAGCGACACCAGAAAGCTCTCATGCCGGGTTACACTCATCTGCAGCGGGCGCAGCCCATCTCCCTCGCGCATTATTTTCTCGCGCAGATCGAGGCGTTGGAACGCGATTACAGCCGCGTTTTCGCTGGCGCGGAACGGGCGGACGTGATGCCGCTGGGTTCGGGTGCGATCGCGGGATCGACCATCGTGCTGGATCGAGAGCTGATCGCGCGGCAGCTCGGATTTTCCAAGCTCAGTCAAAACAGCCTCGATGCGGTGAGCGATCGCGACTTCGCCTGCGAGTTTCTCTTCGCTCTCGCGATGATCGGGCTGCATCTCTCGCGGTTCAGCGAGGACCTGATTTTGTGGAGCACGAGTGAGTTCGGCTTCATCACTTTCAGCGACGCCTTCTCGACCGGCTCGAGTTTGATGCCGCAAAAGAAAAATCCGGATATGGCCGAGCTGACGCGCGGCAAAAGCGGACGTCTCTACGGCAATCTCATTGCATTGCTGACGACCATGAAAGGATTGCCGGCGTCGTACAACCGCGATTTGCAGGAGGACAAAAGGCCGCTCTTCGATTCGGTGGATACGGTGAGGGAAGCTCTCGATGTTTTTGCCGCGATGTTACCGGAAGTGACGGTGAATTCGGCCAGGATGGAAGAGGCCGCGACCGATCCAAATCTGCTCGCGACCGATCTGGCGGAATATCTGGTGAAGAAGGGAATGCCGTTTCGCGAAGCGCATGAAGCGGTGGGAAAGCTGGTCGCGCGCGCGGCGGCGGTGAGCATTCCGCTCGATCAAATTTCCAGGGACGAAAGACAAAAGACTTCGCCGCTGTTGGACGATGATGTCGCCGCCGTTTTTGACGCGCGCCATTCGCTCGCGCAACGCACGGCGATGGGCGCGCCCTCGCCCGAGAACGTGGCTGCACAAATCGCACGCTGGCGCGCGTTTCTGTAGCCGCTTCGCTGCCTCCTGCGCGCCAAAGCGCTTCGGCGGCGGCGCGTGCGAAGCGTGTGCGTTGCGTTGCATACCCCTGCGTCGCGCACAGGGCGACGGCTACAGAAGCATTCGCTTTTCGTGTCGCTCCTCATAATCTTCCGGCGTGAAGAGCAGCGACGGGATTTCAGGGAGTGACGGATGGGAAATCGTCGCGAGCGAAACGCATTTCCAAAACGATCATCTCTCGGTCGCGACGGAGAAAATTCGAACCCCGGCGCGGCCCGAACCAAGAGCCTGGACGGTGGTGCACCGGAAGCGAGCGGTGGTCATCGCCCCAATGACCTCGGACGGAAAGATCATCTTGATCCGCCAGGAGCGCCTTCCGGTTCGCGCCACGATTTGGGAAGTGCCGGCGGGGCAAATCGACGACGCGAAAGATCCGGACATGAGTGCGATCGAAGCGGTCGCGTTGCGCGAGCTGCGTGAAGAAACGGGCTTCGAGCTCGACGAGGGTGGGGAATTGATCTCGCTCGGAGATTATTTCACCTCGCCAGGGATGACGGACGAGCGCGGATATTTTTTTCTGGCCCGCCCAGTCCGCTCGAGCGCAGACGGTCATGCGCACGATGAGTCGGAATCGATTCTCGATTGCCGCGCGTTTGGCCCCGAAGAACTGAACCGCATGATCGACCAAAACGAAATTCGCGACGCAAACACGCTTGGGATTTGCGCACACCTGGCGGCGCGCGGGTTGCTCTCGCTCGGTCGCCACTAGAGTTGGTATGGCGTTACGCAACCTCTTCAAATTTCGCGAACTGCCCGAAAGCGAAACCTCCAAGCCGTTCCTCGAACATCTCGAGGACCTGCGTTGGACGATCGTGAAGATGGCGATCACGCTCCTGATCGCGATGGTTGTCTGCTTCGCTTTTCGATCCGCGCTCGTGCAGATCATGCAACGGCCGCTGCATGCGATCGATCCGAAGATCGGCGCGTTGCGGGCCATGGGGGTGACCGATTCGCTCACGATTTCGTTCCGTCTCGCTTTTTATGCCGGCATTGTTTTGTCATTTCCGCTGCTGCTTTTTTTTCTCGCTGAATTCGTTCTGCCGGCGCTGACGGCGATGGAGAAACGGTTCGTGTTGCCCGCAATCCTCGTTAGCTTCGGACTTTTTCTCACGGGGGTGCTCACCTGCTATTACTGGCTTCTGCCGAAAACGATTCTGTTTTTCTTTCGCGACACGGAGTCGCTCGGCTGGACGGCGGCGTGGACGGTGCAGGAATATTATTCGTTCGTGACCCGCTTTACTATCGGGTTCGGGCTCGCCTTCGAGTTGCCGGTCGTGGTGCTGGCGCTCGTCCGTTTCGGGCTCGTCACGTATCCATTCATGGCCCGGACCCGCCCGTACGCCATCGTCCTGATCTTCATTCTCGCGACGATCATCACCCCGACGCCCGACATTCTCACCCTGGTCGCGATGAGTTTGCCGATGTGTCTGCTCTATGAGAGCTGCATTTGGATTGCGTGGTTCATGCAGCGCAGAGCGCGGAAGGCGTTGAGCGATCGAACGGATGGATAAGGCACTCGCGGGTTACCATTTTTTCTTTGGAACGTTCGCGTTCGTTTTCGGCGCTGTGGCCGGCTCGTTCCTGAACGTCTGCATTTATCGGATGCCGCTCGATCTTTCGGTGAATGAGCCGCGGCGCTCCTTTTGCCCGGCGTGCAAAAAGCAACTCCCGTGGCACCAGAACATCCCACTGCTGAGCTGGCTTTTCTTGCGCGGCCATTGCGCCAACTGCGGCGCGCGGATCGCCTTTCGCTACTTCGCGGTGGAATTCCTGACGGCCCTGCTATTTCTCGCCGTCTGGCTTCAATTTCCGTGGCAGGTCGCGATCGCCGATTGGATTTTCGTTTCGCTTCTAATTGTCGGCACGTTCATCGACTTCGAACACTTCATCATCCCCGATGAAGTAACGATCGGCGGCACGATCGCCGGCGTCGTGGCCAGCTTTCTCGTGCCCGCGCTCATGGGCAGCTACGGAAGATGGAGCGCTCTGGGAACTTCCGCGCTCTCGGCCGCGCTGGGCTACGTGATTCTCTGGATCGTCCTCGAGGCCGGCAAGAAGGCGTTCGGGAAAAAGAGAATCCGGCTCGCGGCGCCAACGCCGTTTACCTGGACGCGAAAAGGCGACGACGCCGAGTTTGTCGTGGGCGATGAAAAGGGTTTGTGGAGCGATTATTTTTCGCGCGAAAACGACCTGCTCATCTTACTTTGCGACGAAGCGGTGATTGATGCTCGCCCAGTGGGGAAATCGGACCTGCGCTTTCATTACAACCGAGTCAACATCGAGGGCGAGGAAGTTCTGTTGGATACGCTGGAGAGCATTTCCGGCGTGGTGCATGAGCTTCAGATTCCTCGCGAAGCGATGGGACGCGGCGACTTGAAATTCCTCGCGGCCATCGGCGCCTTCCTCGGCTGGCGCGCAGTTTTATTCAGCGTCTTCGCCGGCTCGCTGCTCGGCTCGCTCGTCGGGCTGGCGACGATGCTCATCGGCAAGCGCGTCTGGTCGGCCAAATTGCCGTTCGGTCCCTATCTCGCGTTCGGCGGATTGATCTGGATGTTCTTCGGCCAGTCGCTTCTGCGCTGGTACCTCGGCCTGCTCAATCCCTAGGCAGATTCTCGATTGCGCTTTCGCCGCAGTAACTCGCCTGCATCGCATTGCTGACTTCGACCAGCCGCTCCTGAATGCTTTCCAAATATTCGTGCAGCCCGAATTTAAAAATGTCGCCGATCGTAATGTAATCGAGATCAGAACGGAGCCGGCCCGATAACCGCTCTGCTTCGTTCGCGTACCTCGTCTCGCTCGAGCCGGAGATGTGGTGCAGCGCCGCATCAAAACAATCGACGCTGAACCGGATCGAGCGCGGAAATGCCGCGTGCGTGATCAGAAATTCCGCCACGCGCCACGGCGCAACCTGGCCGACGTAAATCTTACGATACGCCTCCAGCGCGCTGCACGATTTGAGAACCGACATCCACTGGATCGTGTCCACGTTCCCGCCTACTTTTTCGCCTGAGGGAAGGAGGATGTGATATTTCACGTCGAGAATGCGCGAGGTGCAATCGGCGCGTTCGAGCAGTTTGCCGATGCGAATAAAATCCCAGCCTTCGCCGTGGGTCATGGTCGCGTCGGTAATGCCTTGGAATAGGTGCGATCCGAGAATGATCCGCTTGAAGAATTCGTAAGGACTGTTGCGCACCAGTTTTTTTGCCGTGTCGCCTTTCACGAAGAGGTAGAGGCGATTGACCTGCTCCCACATTTCGCTGGAGATTTGCTCGCTGGTGGTGCGGGCGTTTTCGCGGGCGTTCGTCAAACAGGAGTAAATTGAGTTTGGATTTTTTTTTTGGAGGCTGACGAAATCAATCACCGCCCTGCCGTCGGGCTTGTCGTAGAGGGAAGCGAAGACCTCGTTTTCCTCGAGCGAGCTGATGATGGGGTCCCATTGCTGTTGCGGATCGGATTCCTTTTGATTCGTTAGGTCGAGTAGCATCTGGAGGTTCACGTCCGCGATGCGGGCGTTGTTTTCCGCCCGCTCGATGTAGCGGCTCATCCAATACAACGAATCGGCAACGCGGCTGAGCATTACCCCCCGTTCTTGCTGGCTGTGTCATCTTCAAGGATCCACGTGTCCTTGCTTCCGCCGCCTTGGGACGAATTAACGACGAGCGAGCCGGCGCGAAGTGCCACGCGAGTCAGACCGCCGGGGATGATGGTGACCTTTTCCCCATACAGGACGAAAGGGCGCAGGTCGATGTGGCGGCCTTGCATGCTTTCGTCGCAAAAGGCCGGCGCGCGGGAAAGAGGGACGACTGGTTGCGCGATGTAGTTCCGCGGATTCTTTTTCACCTTCTCGCCGAAGCGCTCGCATTCCGCTTTCGTCGCCTGCGGGCCGATGAGCATTCCGTAACCGCCGCTTTCGTTTACCGCTTTGATCACGAGCTCCGGAATATGTTCGAGGATGTAGGCGAGATCTTCTTTTATAGTGGCGAGATACGTGGGGACGTTCGGCAGAATCGGATCTTCGCCCAAGTAGTAGCGAATCATCTTCGGCACGAAATGATAAACGGCCTTGTCGTCAGCGATGCCTGTCCCGATGGAATTGGCGAGGCTGACGTTTCCATCACGGTACGCTTCCACCAATCCGGGCACGCCCAAGCCCGAATCTTTCCGGAAAACCTGCGGATCAAGGAAATCGTCGTTGATCCGGCGGTAGATCACGTCCACCGGCTTGAGTCCCATGGTGGTGCGCATAAAAACCCTTCCGCCTTGCGCCACGAGGTCACGACCTTCCACGATCTCGATTCCCATCGACCGCGCGAGAAACGAGTGCTCAAAATACGCTGAATTGTAAACGCCGGGCGTGAGCAACGCGACAGTCGGTTCTGTTTTTCCGCCGGGCGCGATGTAGCGCAGCACGTTGAGCAATTCCTGGCTGTAATCTTCCACGGGTCGCACGCGATATTGCCCGAGCAGACTCGGGAACGTCCGCTTCATCGTCTGCCGATTTTCGATCACATAAGAAACGCCGGAAGGGCAACGCGCATTATCTTCCAGAACCAGGTACGCGCCATCCTTGTCCCGGATGAGGTCAGTCCCGCAAATGTGAATGTAAATATTTCGTGGCACATCGAAGTGCATGAACTCAGGCCGGAAATGCGCGGCTTCCCAGACGATTTGCTTGGGAATCACACCGTCGCGGAGGATGTTTTGCGTGTGATAGATGTCGTGCAGAAATAAATTCAGCGCTGTGATTCGCTGAACCAGCCCGCGCTCGACGAGATCCCACTCTTCCGCCGGAATGATGCGCGGCACGAGATCGAAGGGGAAAATGCGCTCTGTCCCCTGGTCGTCGTTGTAGACCGTGAAGGTGACGCCTTGCGTGAGAAAAGTGGACGCGGCCAGCGCGCGTTTGCGCTCAAATTCTTCCCGCTCCATTTCCTTGAAGCGCGCGAATAATTTGCTGTAATGGGGCCGCACCGCGCCCGGCCCCGCGAACATTTCGTCGAAAAAATCTCCGACCTGATAATCGGAGAAGAAGTCGCCCATGAATCAGTCTGGCAGTGCGATAATTCGAAGCAAATGGAAAACCGGCGAGGCGATGCGGACGAACACGAGACGGCTTGCGCGCGAGTGGCGGCTCAATTTTCTCAGCTCTGGCTCCGAACTTATGTGGGCAGCAAACTGCGCCGCGACCCCGTTTATCCCGCCGCGTACGAACTACTGCGCGACTCAGGCAAGCCGATCCTCGATGTCGGGTGCGGCGTCGGCCTGCTTGCGTTTTATCTGCGCGAACGTGGTTGCCGGCAATCACTCCTCGGACTCGATCTGGATTCGCGAAAGATTGGGCACGGACAACGCATCGCCCAAGCCCACTACCAGGACGTTGATCTTCGTGACCGGGATGTTCAGCAAGCGTTGCCGGATTTCTCGGGCAATGTTGTTCTCTTTGATGTGCTGCATTACTTGCCGCTTGAGCAGCAGACGATCTTGCTGGCGCACCTGGCGGAACGCATTGCGCCTGGTGGCGTGCTGATAATTCGCGATTGTCCGCGCGATAACGGTCCTCGTTTTTGGATGACTTACATGGCGGAAAAATTCGCGCAGATCGTCTCGTGGAATCTGAAGACGCCGCTTCATTTTCCTTCGCGCGCGCGCATCAGTGAAGCTTTCGGCCTAGATAAATTCGACCAGGAAAGCCGGCCGCTTTGGGGCAAGTCACCGTTTAACAATTACCTCTTTATTTTCCGGCGTCGCGCACGCGCAACTGCTCCGGCGGCGGAATGACGCACCGGTATCCGCGTTCGGCCAAGCCGCTCAGGGTTAGCTCCAGACACTGGGGATTAAAATCTGGATCCTTCTCCGTCCGGTGTCCCTCATGCAGAAGGATGATGCTTCCGCGTTTGACCTTTCGCAGGATTTTTTCGGCGACGAGCGCGGGATCGCGCCGGACCGTGTCCAACCCGCGGATTGTCCAACCGACCAGTGCGAGTCCGCGTCGCGAAAGCTCCGTGTGCACGAACAGGTTTTTCAAACCGGCCGGCGCTCGAAATAAACGCGCCGGGCGGTCGGGTCCGGTTCGCAACCATTCCGCGCAGAGATCGATCTCGGCGGAGATTCTGGCGGGGCCAGCCGCCCAGAAAGAGCCGCTCGGATGCGTGTAGGTGTGGTTTGCGATCTCATGGCCGCGGCTCAGGATTTCCGTGATGAGATGCGGATATTTCTCAGCGTGCATTCCGATGACAAAGAAAGTGGCGCGCGCGTCGAAGCGTTCGAGGAGATCGAGCATCTTGCCGGTGTGCGCGAGCGATGGCCCGTCATCGATGGTGATCCACACTTCCGACTCCGTCGCGGGGAACGATCGAACGACCGGTCCCCACCACTGACAATTCGCGACGAGTGTCGCGTAGAGGAGCAACACGTGAGAGACGAAAATAGGCGCGAGAGCGAGAGCGATATTCGTCCGGCTCAAGTAAAGCCCGAGGAACGGCGCCACAAAGGCGAACCCAAGGAGAGCGAGCCGCGTCCAGCGCGAATTATTTTGCGGGACGTTGGGCAGCATTTCTAAAAGCGAGAACGGCGGCGCTGGCCAAGTTCATCGCGACGGCCACCAGCCAGATCGCGCCAAGCTCGCGTATCCAACCGGTGCTTTTGAGTAATGCGCAAGCCATCGCGGTGGTCGCAATTCCCCACAAGATGCTTTGAGCGCGGCGAGTTGGGATCAATTCGAACAATCCGGAAACGCGCAGGAGTTTGATGATCACTGAATTGATGTAGAGGAGAAGCAGCCAGAAAAGCCAAACCCAAAACGCGAGGACGATGAGGAGAAGCGCGATCAGCCACGGCGCGAGACGCAGTGGAATAATCTGCGTGGCAAAAAAAAGGTAGTGGATCAGGTACATCATGAGAACGACGACGCGCCCTTCCATGGCGTTGCTCTCCGCGCGCCTCGCGTCGCCGCCGCGCAGCAGCACGAGGAAGCGAAGCAGTGAAAAATAAAACTGCGGGCCTTGGCTAACGGTTTCGTTCATCAGAAAGAAAACCCGGGGCGAAGGCAAACCATTGGTGCCAGTGTTCCGCGATCAATTGCTCGAGGATACGGCCCCATTTCTCGACTGCCTGGGCGAGATCATCTTCGCGGTCGCGTCCGGTTCGAAGAACGGTGATCGGTTCGCGAACAATAATCTGGTAACTGCGATATCCCGATCGCGCAATGAAGAGCGGATAGATCGGCGCGCGCGAGACCTGGGCGAGGACGAAAGGGCCATTGGGCAGCCGGACTTCCTTCCCGAAAAGTTGCGCGCGTATTTCTGCCAGGTCGGCATCGAGGCGATCCCCTTGAATGGAAACGATCTCGCCGAGCCGGAGGGCGTTAAGCAAGTCGAACGAGAGCAAAGCGCCCGCGCTGTTGTAAGCAACTTTGACCGCTCCTTCGCCGCTTTTTTCGAGTGACGCGCTCAAGTGCTGCGCGGTCTGCTGGTCCGGCTCCGGGGCACGGACCAGGCGGATTTCGCGATTGAATTTCTGCGCGAACAAAGCGGCGCCCAGATCATAGTTGCCCATGTGCGCCGTCAGAACGATTGCGCCTTGCGCCGCGCCGAGTTGATCGAGCCAGTCCGCGCCAATGATTTCATAGGCGAACTCCTCTTTGTTTAGCTTGTGAATTGCCGCCTCGGAAATCGTCCAGGAGTAGTTGTAGAATGTGCGGAAGACGCGCAGGTAATTCATCGCGCGCGAGGAACCCGGCAGAATAATCGCGAGGTGGCCGAGCACGAGCCGGCGGGCAGGCCCGGCGAAAAAGAAAAAGAAGAGGGTCATGAAGAAATGAAAGACCGGATAAAGGAAGAACGGGATGTTGACCGTGGCCCAATCCAGGTACTGGCGCCAAAAAACGCCACGCACGGCAAAGCCGCGAAGCCAGTTGCTCGAGCTATTCATGGAGAATCTTAAACCGTTGCATCCTGATCCGCTGTAGCCGCCGCCCTGTGGACGGCGTGAGAATTGGGCTGGAAAACACGCCTGCCCACGCGCTCCGCATAGCGGAGCGGCTCCAGAATGCCGATCGAGCAAAGTGTTGCAAGCACGCCCTGCTGCGACCGCGGTTTCTCCCAATGACGACTCCCGGGAAAAAGCCTCCCATCTCACTGGAGCCGCTGTCACATTGGATCGCGATAAACATGAAGCCTCTTTCCGACATTGTTCGCGCGCAACGCATCGACGCGCATGTGCACATGGTTGGGAATGGCGTGGCCGGTTCCGGCGGCTGGCTCCGATTGAAAGGCTGGCACCGTTGGCTCGCGGGTTTCATGCTGCGCCAACTCGGGGTTCCGGCGAGCGCACTCGAAGGCGATCTCGAATCCATCTATGCCGAGCACCTGCGAAACCTTGTGCGCGATTCTTCGATGGATGCCGTGGTCCTGCTCGCGCATGAGCGGGTCCACGATCCGGATGGAACGCCGCGAGAAGATCTTGGTTCCATGTTCGTGCCGAATGACGTCGTGCTCGGCCTGGCGAAAGAATTTCCGGAGTTTCTTCCGGGCGTTTCGATTCACCCGGCGCGGAGCGACGCGCTCGACGAGCTGGAGCGTTGTCTCGAGGAAGGCGCGGTGCTGATGAAATGTCTCCCAAATTGTCAGAACATCGATTTCTCCGACACGCGCTACCAGCCGTTTTGGGAACGAATGGCGGAATCGGGATTGCCGCTGCTCGCGCATACCGGCGGCGAGCACACGGTTCCGGTGGTCAATGCGGCGCTGGCTGATCCGCGGCTGCTTCGCTTTCCGCTGGAATGCGGCGTGACGGTGATCGCGGCGCATTGTGCGACGAAGAGCGGCGCTTTCGATCGCGACCACTTCGATGCCTGGGCGGCGATGCTGCGCGACTTCCCGAATCTCTACGGCGACATCAGCGCGATGATTTCCCTGAATCGATGCGGCCATTTGCGCGACTGTCTGCGCGACGACATCGCATCAAGGATTTTGCACGGCAGCGATTTTCCCGTGCCCGTGCTTGGACATCGGCTTTGGCTGCAAGGCTGGATCGACCGCGCAACTTTTCGCCGTTGCCAAAACGTTTCCAATCCGCTCGAGCGCGACTGGCAATTCAAGTTAGCACTGGGTTTCTCCGAAGAAATTGCGACGCGTCCGGCTGGAGTGCTGCGGCATTCGATTGAGGTGAACGCTCCATGATTTTTTCGAACGCTCGATTCATTCTACCAGATGGAATTCGCGATGGTTGCGAGATGGCCGTGGAGGACGGGAAGATCGCCGCGATTCGCCAACGATCGGATGCGGAAGCGATCAATCTGGACGGGCACTATCTCGCGCCGGGATTCGTCGATCTTCACATTCACGGCGGTCTCGGCCGCGATACGATGGAAGCGTCGCCGGAGGCATTTCAAACCATCTGCACTTATCACGCGACCGGCGGGACGACATCGCTGTTGTTGACGACCGTGACCGCGCCAATCCCGGAAATCGTAAGTGTTCTCCGCGCGGTGCGAGCTGTTGCGAGCGCGAACAAAAGAATAGCCGGCGTCCACGTCGAAGGTCCGTTCATTTCACGAGCGCGGCGGGGTGCGCAACGCGAGCAATTCATTCGCGATCCGGACCGCGAGTCGGTGGATCAGTTGCTTGAATTTGCGAACGTGATCAAGCGAGTCACGCTTGCTCCGGAATTGCCGGGCGCACTCGAACTGATCGATCGATTGCGCGAGCGAAACATCGCAATCAGCGGGGGCCACAGTGATGCTTCCGATGAAGAAGGGCGCGCGGGTTTTGATCACGGGATGCGGCATGTCACCCATACGTTTAACGGGATGTCTTCCGCGCGGCGAAAAGGCCTTTACCGTGAAGCCGGGTTGCTGGAATTCGCCTTGAGCGAACCCGAAATCATGTGCGAGCTGATCGCGGACGGTCATCACGTTTCAAGGACGTTGATGAAAATGTTGTATCGCGCGAAAGGTCGGAGCGCAATTTGTCTGGTGACTGACGCGACGGCCGGTGCGGGATTGTCAGAAGGCGCGCTCTTTTCTCTTTCCGGGCTCGATTGCGTCGTGGGCGGCGGCGTTTGTTTATTGGCGGATCGCTCGGCTTTGGCCGGAAGCGCGTCGCGCATGATCGATCTGGTGCGCGTGCTCGTGAACGACGCGAAAATTCCGTTGCACGAAGTGGTCGCGATGGCGAGCACGAACCCGGCTCGCGCTCTCGGGTCTAGCACGAAGGGAAAACTTGAAGCGGGCGCGGATGCGGATTTCGTCGTGCTCTCGCCGGACTTGGAAGTGATGCAGACCTTCGCGGCCGGGGAAGAAATTTATCGGCTAGGGTAGACGAGCGTTGCTGCCAGCCAAGGAGGGGCGGTTTACAAACCGCCCGTCGCGCCAGCGACAATAAGATGCGGGCGGTTTGTAAACCGCTCCTCCTTGAGGCGCCAGCTCACAGCGATAACAAGAACCGCGCGACATCGAGCGAAGCGGTCGGCCGGCCGAGTTTGCTGATATTCGTAGACCATTCGCGCCATTGGGCGGCGTCGTTCGCGAACGTTTTTTGCACCGCCTCAATCACGGCGTCGTGCGTAGTGGCGATCGTCCCGGATTTCGTTCCCACGATGAAGCGCGCATTTCCCTCTTCCTGGCCCGGGATGACGTGATTGATGATCATCGGACACTCGGCCGACATCGCTTCCTGGACCGTCGCGCCGCCGGCTTTGCTGATGACCAGATGATTCGCGCGCAGCAACCGCGGCAGCTCGTCGCTCCAATCCACGGTCTCGAATTCCTGCGTAACGGTGCGCCGGATTTTTTCCACGGAGACTTTCAATCCCGCGTTGCGACCGACGGTGACGGTGAGCTGGATCTCCGGCAAACCGGCGAGACGGCGCACCAAGGCCGGCGCAGCTGAATTCGCCGCATTAATAATATAGAGAACACGGCGGCCGGCCGCATCCGAGGGAGGCGGTCGCACTTCCCCCGACTCGGCGAAGACCGGGCTCACCGGAAAACCGAACGTTCGCGTCTTTTCCGGTGGAATGCCGGCTTCGAGCAAAACCGCCGCGCTAGGCTCATTGGGAAGGAGAAAATAGTCGGCGCTGCACCGGTACCAAATCGCATTCACGCTGATAGAATCGGTCACGACGACGACCCGTTTAGGCTTTGGCATATCATCCTCGCCGAACAATTCGTCGATCATGTGCGGGTAAGCGGGATAGACCGACACGATCACATCCGGCTGCATGCGCTCGAGCATGCGCCTGAGATAATTTTTCACGGCGAAGAAGACGCGAAAATCGACGGCAAATTTTTCCTGCCGGTCGAGCCAGCGGTAGATCACGCCCCAGACCCGCGGCGTGCGATTGATCATCGCCATGTAGGCGACGCGCGCCCAATCGTTCCGGAAACCGTAGGTCTCGGCGAAGAGATCGTGCAGCTCCACGTGCGCGCCGTCGGGCGAGACCTTGCGAATGCCGTCCCGGATGCCGCGGGCGGCGCTGTTATGTCCTTCGCCGAAGCCGGCGGTCAGAATCAGGATTTTTTTCAAGACTCGTTAGGCCGAGAGGCGCCGGCGGAAGTTGCGGGAGAGTTTAATGGATATTTGCCTCCGGCAAAGTAAACTCTGCGCGCAGATGAGATATCTCTGGTTCGTCGGTCGAATTTTCCGGCGCCTGGTGTGGGAAACGATGATGGACGATACGACCGGTCTGGCGGCCCAGATGGCGTATCAATCCCTCATTGCGCTCGCGCCCGGGCTGCTTTTTCTCTGGCATCTGCTCGGTCTTTTCGGAACGGACCCGGCGAAGCTGCACCAGATGCTCGCCATTCTAAAAAGCTTCATGCCGGCCGATCCGAAAGTGCACGAGATCCTCGATGCCGCAGCTGCGAGCGTGGTGGTGACCGGCTCGAGCGGACTGCTGGCGAACGTGGGAATCATTTTCGGGATTTGGATGGGAATGGTTTTCATTTCCACCATTTCTCGCGCGCTCAGCCGGACGCATGGCGTGATGGAAGACCGCAACTGGTGGTCGAAATATATCATCTCATTCTTTCTTCTGTTCTGGCTCGGACTTGCCATCCTCGTCTGTTTCAGCGCGATGGTTTTTGGTGAAAGCCTCGCCGGTATCGCCGAGGTCAATTTCCAGTTGAGTATTCCGCTGCAACAATGGGTGGCGCTGCTCAGTCTTCCTCTCACGGCGCTGGCTCTCGTAGGCCTCGCGCTCGCGCTCTATCTGCTCACGCCGGAAAATCATCTGACCATTCGCGAGGCGCTGCCGGGCGCCATCTTTTTCTCCATCGGCTGGATCGCGGTGACGAAACTTTTCCAGATCTACGTCACAAAGTACGATCGCTATAACCCCACTTATCTCGCGCTGGCGTCCATCATTGTCCTGCTGACCTGGATGTATTTGAACTGTTTGCTTTTGCTCCTCGGCGGAAAATTGAACGCGATTCTTCGCCGGGAACGGGAGGGCGCGGCGAAAGCTGTCGAGGCGGTTGAGGTCTCGCCGCAGCCCGCTTGATCGCCTCTTTGGCTCTGTTACGCTCGCCTGCCGTGATCCGTTTCCGCGTTTATCTCGGCACTCTTCTCGCCCTCGGCGGGATTGTCGGCACGCTGGTTCACGCGCAGTTGAGCGACGAAGAAAAAAAGAAACGTGATGCTCGCGCCAAGGCACGGGAGGAGATGCGCGCGGTCCCATCGCCCACGCCGGAGGAGACGCCGGAGCCGAAGGCGAAACCGAAGCCGGCGAAGCGCAAAGCGAAAACCAAGAAGCATCCCACACCCACGCCGAAACCGAAGCACACGCCGGTTGCTAAAAAAAGTCCCACCCCGGAACCGGACGAATCGCCTGCATCGAAAAAAACGAGAGCTAAAAAGGCGAGCGATGAGGACAGCGAATCAACTCCGAAACCTAAGCGGACTGAATCTCCGGAGCCGACGAAAAAGCCCGGCGTGAAAAAGAGTGCCACGCCGGAGCCGGACGAAACTCCGACCCCAAAAAAATCAAAGGCGAAGAAGGCAAGTGAGGACGACGTGGAATCAACTCCGAAACCAAAACGGATTGAATCTCCGGAGCCAACAAAAAAGCCCGGTGTAAAAAAGAGTCCAACACCGGAGCCGGACGAGTCGCCCGCGCCGAAATCCACGTCGAAGAAAACATCGGGCGCGAAGAAGGAGCCTACGCCTGTACGGATTGAAAAAGCCGAGCCGGCGAAAACGCCGACGCCTCCGCCGAAAGCTGTAGCCGCACCGACACGCCCACCGGCCGCCGAGCCATCAGCGCCGCCACGCTCCGTTCCTACGCCGCCGTTGTCTCAGTCCGCGCTGCCTTCTGATATTACGGTGGAAAAATCCGGCCTCGAAAAGGATCAGGGATTCGAGCCGCCGCCACCACTACCGCCGCGACGCGGTTTCTGGCCGTGGGCGCGGCAGCCGGCGAATTATCGTTATCTCACGAGCGCGACCATTGACGCCATCCGGAGAGCGCCGGTGCAACGCGCGCGCTGGAAGTTCATCATCGTGCACAACAGCGGCACGCGGCAGGGGAACGCGCGAGCTTTCGATTATTATCATCGACGGATCCGGCGCATGAAAAACGGACTCGCTTATCATTTCGTGATCGGCAACGGCACTTCATCGAGCAACGGCCAGATCGAGATCGGCGATCGCTGGCGGCGACAGATCAACGGCGGCCACGTCCATAGCGATTATCTGAACAACATCGCGCTCGGCATTTGTCTTGTGGGCGATTTCAATCGGGACCAGCCCACGCGAGCGCAATTGGAAGCGTGCGAGGAACTGATTCGTTATTTGCGGGAGCGCTGCGGCCAGAGCGAGGGCCGCTCTCTGATGGTGCGTCCGCATCGTGAAGTGAATCCGCCGCGCTGGTCGACCGATTGTCCGGGCGATGCGTTTCCCTACAGCTGGTTCGGCCGATTCCGATAGGCGCAATCCAATTGCGGTTGCGCTCTTAGTGTCATCCCGAAGCGCGCAAGACGCTGAGGGACCTCGCAACTGCAATGTGCGCTCTCATGCGAGAGTGTGCCCGCACCGTCGGGGTGAGGTCCCTCGCCGTCTGCGCGACTCGGGATGACAGCGGATTCCGTGGACACGGCTGCACGGAGCGCTCCTCCGGTCCGATGGCACCACGGCTCCATTTTTGCAGGCGACCTGCCCTCAGACTGTTGTTCCAGGGATCCCTCAAGAACGAACGCGCGCCGAGATTCTTAATCCGTTGCCAAGCGCAAAAGCGTAGAGGATATGAACGACTCATTTTATGACGCCGGTAAAAATTTGGTTGGGTTATCCGTATCCGCTCGGGGCGACGTGGCTGGGCAACGGAGTCAATTTCGCGCTCTTTTCCGAGACGGCGACATCCGTCGATCTCTGTCTGTTCGAAAGTCTCGAAGCGCCGCAGGAAAATATTCGCATCCCGATGACGGAACAGACCGATCAGGTCTGGCATGTGTTTCTGCCGGACGTGCGACCGGGACAGCTCTATGGCTTCCGCGTTTATGGCCCGTACGACCCGGAGCGCGGGATGCGTTTCAACAGCTCGAAATTGTTGATCGATCCGTACGCAAAAGCGATCGCGGGACAGGTGAACTGGGCGGACGAAATGTTTGGCTACGTGGTCGGCGGTCCCCAGGAAGATCTGGCGCGCGACTTTCGCGATGACGCCTGGGGCATGCCGAAAGCGGTCGTGATCGATAACGCATTTGACTGGGGTGACGACAAGCGAATCGGTGCGCCGTTGCACAGTTCGGTCATCTACGAGATCCACGTGAAGGGTTTTACGCGGCTTTGTCCCGATGTGCCGGAGGAGCTGCGTGGAACGTATGCGGGTCTCGGCAGTTCCGGTGCGATTAAATATTTGAAGGACCTCGGCGTGACGGCGGTGGAACTTTTGCCGATTCACACCAAGATCGACGACAAGGTTTTGGTCGATCGCGGACTGACTAATTACTGGGGCTACAACACGATCGGGTTCCTTGCTCCCGAGGCGCAATATTCGAGCAGCGGCGCGATGGGCCAGCAAGTTTCGGAGTTCAAGGGAATGGTGCGGAACCTTCACGCCGCCGGGATCGAAGTCATTCTGGACGTCGTGTACAATCATACCGCGGAAGGAAATCACATGGGGCCGACGCTCGGTTTTCGCGGCGTGGATAACGCGGCTTACTATCGTTTGTCGCCGGAAGATCCGCGGCATTACATGGATTTCACGGGCACGGGAAACACGTTCAACCTTCTCCACCCGCGCACGCTTCAGCTCGTCATGGACAGCCTGCGCTACTGGGTGAACGACATGCACGTGGACGGGTTCCGCTTCGATCTCGCCTCGACTTTGGCGCGCGATGACAAGGGCGTGAATAAGCTTCATGCCTTTTTCGAAATCATTCACCAGGACCCAGTGCTATCGCAGGTGAAGTTGATCGCGGAGCCGTGGGATGTGGGCGAAGGCGGATATCAGGTCGGGAATTTTCCGGTCTTGTGGGCGGAGTGGAATGGGAAATATCGCGACGAAGTGCGGCGCTTCTGGAAGGGCGACGAAGGACGCGTGGGCGAGATCGCCTACCGGCTCACTGGCAGCCCGGATCTTTATCAGCACAGCGGGCGCCGGCCGTACGCGAGCATCAATTTCATCACGTCGCACGACGGTTTCACCCTAAACGATCTTGTCAGTTACAACGACAAGCACAACGAAGCCAACGGCGAGAACAACAACGACGGCGATAATAACAACAACTCCTGGAACTGCGGCGCGGAAGGGCCGACCGATGATGCGGAGGTCAATGAGTTGCGCGCGCGGCAACGGCGAAATTTACTGACGACGCTGCTGCTCTCGCAGGGCGTGCCGATGCTCCTGGCCGGCGACGAATGGGCCCGCACGCAGAACGGAAACAACAACGCTTATTGCCAGGACAACGAATTGAGCTGGCTTTCGTGGGAGCATAATGCACAGCAAAAAGAGCTGCTCGAGTTCACGAAAAAATTGATTCAACTCCGGCGCGATCATCCGGTTTTCCGGCGTCCGAAATTTTTCCAGGGCCGGCGCATCCGCGGATCGGAGATCAAGGACGTGATGTGGTTTAATCCGGGCGGTAACGAAATGAGCGACGAAGAATGGGCGTCGCCTTTCGTGCGTTGTCTCGGGATGCTCTTGAGCGGCGACACGATCGACGTGCTCACGTTCGAGGGCGAGCCGATCCGGGACGAAACCTTTTTGTTTCTAATCAACGCACATTTCGAGGCGATCACTTTCGTCCTGCCCGGCCAGGAACATCTCGATTGGATGCTCATCGTCGATACTTCAGAGGAGCATGGTTTCCTGCCTGAGCCGGTAAAGTTCGCTTCAGGCGACGATGTGGAAGTGATCGGGAGAGGAATGAAATTGTTGAAGCTGGTGTCGGGCGCACAAGCGCGGGCCCGCCATGAGTCGTGGAAGAAACGGCAGGTGCAATTGCCGCATGAGTTGAAGCCGGCGGCAGTGACGAAGAAGAAGTCCGCGTCGAAAAAAGACGTGGCGGCACCGGCTGAGAAAAGTGAGTAAACGCGGCTTTGGTAGGGCGAGACTCTGTCGAGCCGAGAGAATGTTGGCTGCATCCTGCGGCTCCGCGGAGCGTCGCCCTACCGGATGATCAGCGCCGCGATTTTCGATCTCGACGGGACGCTCGTCGATTCAAACGAACTCCATGTCCAGGCGTGGCAGGAAACCTTCTTGCACTTCGGAAAGGAATTTGCGCTTGAGAAACTCCGCGAACAAATCGGAAAAGGGGGCGATCAATATCTGCCCGTTTTCCTAAGCGAAAAAGAAATGCGCGAGATCGGGAAGCAGGTGGATGAATTCCGCGGGAAGATCTTCAAGAAAAAATATCTCTCACGGGTCCGTCCATTCCCACGCGTCCGGGAATTATTGGAGCGAGCGCATAGCGACGGAAAAAAGATCGCGCTCGCTTCTTCTGGAAAGGCGGATGAGGTCGAATATTACCAGAAACTCATTGGGATAAGAGACTTGGTCGATTGCCAGACGACTGCGGATGATGTGGCGCATTCGAAACCGAAGCCCGATGTTTTTATCGCCGCGTTGCGCATGCTCGGCCATTTGGCGCCGGAGCAAGCGATCGCGATCGGCGATACCCCCTACGATATCGAAGCCGCGAAGAAGATCGATCTCGCGACGATCGCGTTGCTTTGCGGCGGGTTCCTCGAAGAAGAGTTGCGCGACGCCGGCGCCATTGCGATTTTTCGCGATCCCGCTGATTTGCTCGATCATTATTATCAGTCGCCGCTTGCGGGATGAAACTTCCTGCCGAGACTTTTGTCAGCGCAAACACTTCACGACAGCCGAATCTACTTAGCGATCCAACGTTTCGAGACTCTGCGATAGGTCCCTAGCATCATGACACCGACTTCTCTTATCATTGTGACCGATCGCGGCAGTCTCAAGGCCTACAAAGTGACCGAGACTCCGACCCGCGGGCCCCATCTGCACCTGGTCCAAGCATTCGACACCACGGACGCGCACGGACGTTACCAAGACAAGCTCACTGACCAGGCCGGCGCCTCCGCCAGCCGAGCGGCACCCGGACATGTGAATTCCATTGCGGAGCGGACCGGGATCGACAACGAGAATGACAGGAAAATTTTCAAGCAACTGGCCGATAGCATTATCGACATTGTTCATCGCGAAGGAAAAGACGGTTGGTCGCTCGCGGCGCCCGCCTCAATTCATTCCTCGGTGGTTGAATTGCTCCCGGCGGATGTTCGCGACCGCGTGGTGGAATATGTGAAATCCGATCTGGTGAAGATCGAACCGGCCAAACTGGCCACGCATTTTCGGTCGTTGCAGCCCTTGTAATGCGAAACAAGCCTGCGGCTTGTTTCTTTGCGATGGCGAGGCGGGGGTTTAGGCTACGGCATGCAACGGCCAGTAAACATTACCTATCGCGGCGTCGAAAAATCGGAAGCGATCGACGGATTTATTCTGGAGAAAACGGCTCGGCTCGAAAAATTCTGCGATCACATCAACCGGTGTGATGTTGCGATCGAGCAGCCGAATCATGGGCATCAAAAGGGAAATCAGTTTCGCGTGCGCATCGACGTCACCGTGCCGCCGGGACACGAACTGGTGGCCGAGGAAAAGCAGATGGACAACGGCGCGCACGCCGCGCTGACCAAGGTCATCCACGACGCGTTCAAAACGATGGAACGTCAGTTGCGCCATCTGGTGGAAAAGCAGCGAGGCGAGTAAGGGCGCGGATTGAATTCGTCGATTGTCATCGGCCCGGGCTGGCCCGACGATGGAAGCCATTGAAACGGCTGGCCAACGAGCGATCCTCTCCACCGGCCTGAAGGCCGGTGTTAATGAGAATGGGCTCGACGAGCAAGACTCGCCTTCACCTATCTGAAGGCGGGTGCTAGTAAGAACGGTTCGATGGGAAACTCTTTCTAACACCGGCCTTCAGGCCGGTGTTCCTGCGTGACGATGGACACGAGCCGTTTCAACGGCTTACGCTCGGGGTCATGTCCCTCCACTTTTATTCGCGTTGCTGCCTTCATCTGATTTGGGGAACCTTGAATCGCGAAAAGGTGCTGCCGAAAGAAGCCGCGGCACGAGTGTCCCGTTACTTGACTGAGTACGCCAACGACAAGGGCTTCCATATGAAGATTAACTACGTGAACGCCGATCACGTCCACGCACTTGTCGATCTTCCAACTGATCTTTCGATCGAGGATTTGATGCAGCTTTTGAAGGGAAGTTCTTCCCATTGGATCAATGCAAACAATGTTCTGCCCGGAAAATTCGCGTGGGGGAGAGAGGCTAACTTGCGTTCTCTGTCTCGGAGTCCAATGTCGGCCAAGTCTGCGCTTACATCGCAGGCCAGGCGGAACATCACCGTGCGCGCGGATTCGGTGAGGAGCTGAAGGACTTCCTTGATCGACATGGGTTGCGCTGGCACGACGATGAAAGCCGCTAAAACGGCTTACGACGCGGGCGGTCTGGCGCCACCGGCCTGAAGACCGGTGTTAATGAAACGAATCTTACGTCCGGTGTGTCCGGAGGCATAGATGTCGAGGTCAGCCTAGCCTCAACTGAAATTCGATTTCGTGTCGGCCTGGCGCGACGATGCCTGCCGGAAGTCTACGCCGGTGCGCCGCTCAGGCCGCCAGGGAGCGGAGGCACTTCGGGCGCGACTACCACTTGCTTCGGCGGTTTGTCGGCCATCTTCTGGCCGGACGCGGGAGGCGTGGGACCGGGCGGGGGATTGAGCAGCCGGCCGTGCTCCATGATTTCTTTGATCTGCGCGCCGTCGAGCGTTTCGAATTCCAGCAACGCTTTTGCGATCACTTCGAGCGTTTGGCGATGAGTCGTTAGCGTTTCCATCGCGGTCTTGTAGGCGTCGTCGATCAGCTTGCGCACTTCGCCGTCGATTTGTTCGGCGGTCGCTTCGCTGTAATCGCGGGCGCGCGAGATATCACGGCCGAGGAAGACGTAATCTTCGTGCTCGCCGTACTCGACCATGCCCATTTTTTCGCTCATGCCCCATTCGCAAACCATCCGGCGCGCAATGGCGGTGGCGGTTTTGATATCGCCTCTCGCGCCGTTCGTGACGTCGCCAAAGACAATCTCTTCCGCGACGCGTCCACCCATGCCGACAGCTAGACCGGCGATCAATTCGTTCTTGCGATTGGTATATTTGTCTTCCTCGGGCAGCCACATGGTTGAACCCAGTGAAGGTCCGCGCGGGATGATCGTGACTTTGTGAAGCGGCTCCGTGTGCGGGAGAATCTCAAGCAACAGCGCGTGGCCGGCTTCGTGATACGCGGTGTTCGTTTTTTCCTTCTCGCTCAGCGCCATGCTGCGACGTTCTTTGCCCCAACGGACTTTGTCGCGCGCTTCTTCGAGCTCATGCAGCGTGATGCCTTTAAGTCCACGGCGCGCGGCGAGCAGCGCCGCTTCGTTGATCACGTTCGCCAACTCCGCGCCGGAGTAGCCCGGGGTGCCGCGCGCTACGACCTGAAGATCGACACCTTCCGCCAGCTTCACTTTTTTCGAATGGACGCGCAGAATTTCTTCACGGCCTTTCACATCGGGCAAATTCACGGTGATTTGGCGATCGAAGCGACCTGGACGTAACAACGCGGGATCGAGGACATCAGGCCTATTCGTGGCCGCGATGATGATGACGCCTTCCTGCGTATCGAATCCGTCCATCTCGACGAGCAGCGCATTGAGCGTCTGTTCGCGCTCATCGTGTCCGCCGCCAACGCCATGGCCGCGATGCCGGCCGACCGCGTCGATTTCATCGATGAAAATAATGCACGGCGCGGATTTTTTCCCCTGCTCGAACATATCGCGCACACGTGAAGCGCCGACACCGACGAACATTTCCACGAAATCCGACCCGCTGATCGAAAAGAACGGCACGTCGGCTTCGCCTGCTATTGCACGTGCCAGCAACGTCTTGCCCGTTCCCGGAGGTCCTACGAGCAAAACGCCTTTCGGAATGCGCCCGCCGAGTTTCTGAAATTTTTTCGGATCGCGCAAAAACTCGACTAGTTCCTGCACCTCATCCTTGGCCTCTTCGACGCCGGCCACGTCTTTGAACGTGATCTTGTTTTTGTCTCGGGCGAGCATGCGCGCCTTCGATTTGCCGAAGTTCAGCGCGCCTTTGCCGGCCATACGGATCTGCTGGCGGAAAAGGAAATAGAGCACGAGGAGGAAAAGCGCGATCGGCAGGAAACCGACGAGCGTTTGCGCCATCAGGTTCGACTCCATCTTGATCGCCGGCTGAATATTTGCCTTAGCCAAGCGCTCCTGAAGGTCGGTGTTGTAATTCAAAAAAATGGTGGTGCGAAATGGCACCTGCTGCGCTCCGGACGCGCCGATGCCCTGCTTGATGTAATAGCCGCGCAGCGTTTGCGTCGGCCGCCCTTCTTCCACCACAAGCTGGAGCGGGAAATTCTTGTCGGTCGCGATCGCTTTATTCTCGAGCAACTCAAGGAAGCGATTGTAGGGCACTTCCTCGACATTTGCGTAAGCGCCGCCACGGAACAGAACCGCCAGGCCGATGAGGGCGAAAGCGATGGCGATCAGAACGACGCCGCGCCAGTTAAAACTGGGCTCGTTGCCACGAGGTTTGTTCTCCTTTTGAGAGTTGCGATCAGGTTGAGACATAGGCGTGGGGCCGCGCTGTAGGCGAGCGCGAAAAGGCTAACATGAAGGGTTTGGCATTGCAAAGAGCAGGAGCCGGACCGGTGGGAACGTCATATCCGCTTAGAGACCCTTCTCTCACGTAATGCGTTCAAAGACCGCCGCTCCATTGCGTTGCGGCGGGCCTGCGTTAATTTTGACCCGCAAGTTCGCGAAAATGACGGCCCTTAACCTAGTCGCAGACAAAATCGATCGCGCGGTCCAGCGCGTGACGCCGCTGGCCTACCGGATTCAACGGAGGAGCCGTCGCTGGATGCGCCGGGCGCTGCGCAAGCCGCGGAGCGTTTCCGAGGGGCCAAACCTGTTGCCGTTGCTGATCCAGGTGCTGGCCAGCTTTTCGAAAGCGGATGGAGTTTTGCTGGAGGAGGAAATCGATTCGAGCCTGGGGTTCCTTCGGTACGATTATCCGGAAGCGGTTTACTCGGAGCTGCGGCAGCTTTTTCGCCAAGCGCTCTATGAGCAGCAGGACCTTTCGGCGATGGCGCAGAAGCTCTCGGTCCAGCTCAGCGCCGATCGCAAGATCATGCTTGGCGTCCAGCTCTATGATCTGATTTCACAAGCGGGGCTCAAACAGGAACAGGTCGTTGCCTTTTATTCGTTCATGTCGCAGCTCGGCATGGCGGCGCAGGCCATCGATATCGTTTATCAGTTGAACGCTTCGGAGGATTCGGACGCTTCGATCTACCAGCGCGGTTCATCTCCTCTCGAAGCGCTCTCGTTCGGAACGAATAGCGCGGCGGACGTGACCCTGAAAAGTTTGACCGGGAACGATCGGCTCCTCGCCTTTCGGTATCACGATTTGATCCTGCTCAAGAATTACACCGGGCAGACGATCTCGGTCCGCGGCCGCCCGCTCTTGCGCGGCGGTTTTTGCCGAATCTATCCGGGACAGCGGATTCTGGTCGGCGACCAATTCCTTACTTACCAGGAACTGGCTGCGTATTTCAACGCGAAGAAAAACGTCTCGCTCCCGCAAATCTTCGTGCGCGTGCACAAGGACGCCGATGAAGTGCAGCTCGAACGCTCGCGCTCGCGGGAAAGCGCTCTGCAAGTCACCTTCGGTTTGAAAGTTCAGGTCAAGGCATTGCGGGACGTGGACGCTGTCTTGAACAACATCACGCTGAAGTCCGGCACGAAAGTGGAAGCGACGCTCGAAGACAAAATCGTTTTCCATAACGACAGCGAGATGGATTTGCTCGATTTGCGGCGGCGCGCCCGCGCGATGGGCGGTCGCTTCCAGCTCAAGGCTTCGAAATCCGAATATCTCGTCTCGAACAATCCGAGCTTGCTCGAGGAGGACGACATTCTTCTTTCGCCGGGAACGAGCGGCGATGTCCTCCTCAAAATTCTTTGCGATTACGACCAGCGGATCGGGATGCTGGAAGTGATCGATTCCGACCGGCCGATCATGGTGGGCGAAACGCCGGTTCGCGGCACCGCGCCGCTCCAGGACGGCGACACCATTCGCATCGATGTCGGCCAATTTCTGCGCTGTAATTTTTCGGAGCGGATCATCGAGGAAGAGCGCAACATCATTCGGTCGCTCGAAGTGGTGGACATCAATCACCGCTTCACCAATTCCGAAGTCGCGCTGGAAGGAATTTCCTTCACGGTCAATCGCGGCGAACTCGTCTGCGTAATGGGCGCGAGCGGCTCGGGCAAGAGCACGCTCATGAAAGTTTTGGGCGGTCAGCTCCAGCCAACGCAGGGCCAGATCCTCCTGAACGATCGACCGCTCTATGACAACCTCGACCTGCTCAAGGGCTACATCAGTTACATCCCGCAGGAGGACGCGTTCGATGAGCACCTCACGATCGGCGAGAACTTGCAATTCGCGGCGGCGATTCGCGCGCCGCATCTTTCCGGCCGCGATCTGACCCGCCGGCTCGAGGGGAAATTGATCGAGCTGGGACTAAACGAACGCCGCGACAGCATCGTGGGGAGCCCGGTGAAGAAGACGTTGAGCGGCGGCGAACGGAAACGGCTCAACATCGGTCTCGATATGATCGGGTCGGCGGACGTTTATCTTTTCGACGAGCCGACCTCGGGGCTTTCGTCGAAGGATTCGGAGCACGTCATCGAAATCATCCGCGCACTTGCGCACAACAAGATCATCATCGTCACGATCCACCAGCCGAGTTCGAAACTTTTCCAGATGTTTCACAAGGCGATCCTGTTCGACAAAGGCGGGCGCCTGGTCTTTTTCGGCACGCCGACGGACATGCTCCGTTATTTCGCGGAAGCGGAACATCAGCATCAATTCGGCGCCGATTTGGGCGCGTGCCCGTCCTGCGGAACGACGCGGCCGGAATTTATTTTCGATGTGCTGGAGACGCCGCTGCGCGACATCAGCGGCGACATCATCTATGAGGAAAACAACCGTGGGCAATTGATCGCGGCGCGCCGTTATTCGCCGGAATTCTGGCGCGATAAATACGAAGCGTTTCGCCTGATCCAGGACGTCAAGCAGGTCTCATTGCGCCGTGGTCCGCCGCCTCCGTTGCCTGCTGCGCTCACGACGAAGAAACGATTCTTCATGCGCTGGCGGGATGAGTGGACGCAACTGCGCACGCTGCTGCGCCGCTCGTTCATGAGCAAGCTGCGCAACCGCGCCAATCTCGTCATCACCATCGGCGTCGCTCCGGTCCTGGCGCTCCTCATCGCCACGCTCCTGCGATATTCAGACAGCGGTCACTACGATTTCGCCTCGGCTTATCACATTCCAACGTTCCTTTTCCTCAGCCTGATCGTGGCGATGTTCCTTGGCTTAACGAACAGTGCCGACGACATCATTCGCGATCGCGCCGTCCTTCAGCGCGAACGCAATCTCAATGTCCGACTGCCCTATTACGTCTTCTCAAAATTCGTTTCGCTCGGTTTCTTCGCCCTCTTTCAATGCCTTCTTTTCGTCTTGATCGGGAATTACATTCTCGCGATCCGCGGCATGTTCTGGATCGATCTCGGTATCATGCTGATGACCGCAATGGGCGGCGTCGCCCTCGGGCTGGTCATCTCATCGCTCGTGGCCGATCCGAAAACGGCGGCGAACATCGTCCCGCTCGTCTTGATTCCGCAAATCATCATGGGTGGAGCGCTCATCAAGTATGAGGACATGAATCGCAACCTCGCGCTGGTCTACACGTTCAGCCGCTGGTTCTCCGAGCATCCGAACGATGAGGAGGGAAAAAAGATGAACAGCAAGCTGCAGGTGCCGTTTGTCTGCCAGTTCATCGCGATGCGCTGGTCGTACGAAGAGATGGTGGTCGCGCAGGCGAAGCTCAATCCGCTCACGCGCCGCCAGGAGCGAACGCAGGAGGAAATCGATCGGCTCGTCGCGAAACGGGAGGAGAATCCGGAGGCGACCAAGAGGTTGAACGAGTTGAAGGAAATACTCGCCGTCCTTTCCGGTTTGGAAGCAAACACGCCGGACGAACTGGATCGATATCTCGGGTTGATCGACCAGATTCTGGATCGAAAGCGGTCGTTCGATCGCGAGCTTTTCAAGGATGCAGTTGGCCCGGTGACGGCCGAGCAACTTTACGTGAACCAAAAGGTCTCCGATTTGATTTCGAACGCGGAGATGGAGCAGAGCGATTACCGGCGGAGCGGAAAGCTGAATGTATTCTTTGGCGAAGAGAAACGGTATCTGGGGATGAAAGTGAATGTGTTTCTCTTCAACACCATCGTGCTGATTGGCTCGACGCTTGGGTTACTGGGTTTGCTTCATTGGATTCTGCGGCGCCAGCTCGAAGTAAGGCGACTTGGCGTACGTCGGGTGACGTAATTGCTGCGTTGTCATCCCGAGCCGCTCAGACGGCGAGGGACCCCTCAGTTGCAAATTGCGTTGCCCGAACATCGACCACGCCTATCTGACGTAAATGCGTGATGTAGCGCGAAGCGTAAGAGCGTTTGTGAGGTCAACGCTCCTCCCATGGTCGCGGTCCCGTCTGCGCGGCTCGGGATGACAAGCAGGTGGTTCGCGCTTAGGAATGTCGGATGAGCAAGCGCAAGAAAAACGAAACTCGTCTCATCGTCGCAGCCAGCGAGCACGATCCGGATATGCTTTACGCGACGAAGTTCTTTGTGCCCGATCCGTTTATTTTCCTCGAGCAAAACGGCAAGCGCACCATCGTGCTCAGCGATCTCGAGATCGATCGCGGACGAAAGCAGGCGCAGGCTGACGAGATTGTTTCCTACAGCCAATTCGAGCGGGAAGTGCAGGGGAAACAAAAGAAGGCGCCGCCTTTCGAAAAAGTGATGTCGCATTTTTTGCGGAAACGGGGCGTGCGCTCCGCCGTTGTTCCCGCGAATTTTCCACTCGGCTATGCGGAGGAGCTGGCCCCGCACAAAATTCGACTGCGCGCGACCAACGGACTTTTCTGGCCGGAACGCGAAGCGAAATCGGACGACGAATTGCAACTGATGTGTCGCGCTCTCGCCATCACCGAAAAAGGATTGGCGCGCGCCATGGAAGTTCTCGGGGCGTCCAAACCTGGTCCAGGCAAGAAGCTCTCCTGGTCGGGACGAACTCTGACCTCCGAAATTCTGCGCGCCGAAATCGATTCGGCGATTTTGCGGGCCGGCGGACTTCCGGCGAACACGATCGTGGCCGGTGGCGATCAGGCCTGCGATCCCCACGAGCGCGGCTTCGGCCCGCTCAAGGCGGATTCGCTCGTAATCCTCGACATTTTCCCCCGTGACGCGAAGAGCGGTTATTTTGGGGATCTGACGCGAACGGTCGTTCGGGGCCGCGCCAGTGACGAACAACGCCGGCTTTGGGAAACCGTGCGGGAAGGTCAAACCTTGGCGCTCAAGAAAATGAAGCCCGGCGTCGATGGATTGGAATTGCACAATGAAGTGAAGAAATTTTTCACCGACCGCGGTTTCCCCACGGAAGTGCGGGACGGCCGGCAGGTAGGATTTTTCCACGGCACCGGGCACGGTCTCGGTCTTGAGATCCATGAATTTCCGCGGTTTCAAAAAACCGTCTTCAAACAGGGGCAAGTGCTTACGGTCGAGCCCGGTCTCTATTATCCGGGAATCGGCGGAGCGCGGGTGGAAGATGTCGTGGTCGTGACGAAGACCGGGACCAGAATGCTGTCGCGTTTCGAGAAGCGGCTGGAAATCTGAACGAAGCGCCCCTTCGGGCGTCTAATTCTCCAGACAGTGAGGCTGAGCGAAGCGCAGCGGAGTCGAAGAATCTCAAAGAATTGCGAGAGATTCTTCGACTTCGTTTCGCTTCGTCGCACTTAGATCACTCGAACGGAGAAAACCAAATCTCAAAATTTCACCTATGCTTTCATACTATTACGGAGGGGGAATGTTTTACGGCAACAACTGGCTCCTGCTGGTTGGCGTGCCGCTCATCATCGGGCTTTTGGCGCAATGGCGGGTGAGCCATGCTTTCAAAAAGTGGGGCGAGGTTCGGGCCAGCTCAAACATCACTGGCGCCGAAGCGGCCCGCGAAATTCTGCAGGCGGCGCAAATCCATGACGTCCAGGTCCTCGAGATCAACGACTACCTCGGCGATCATTACGATCCGACGAGCAAACGCCTGTGCCTTTCGACGAATGTCTACAACACGCCGTCCGTCGCGGCGCTCGGCATTGCGGCGCACGAAACCGGCCACGCCATTCAACATGCGAAAGCGTACGCCCCGCTCAAGGCGCGCATGGCCATTGTGCCCGTGACACAGATCGCGTCGCAAATGTTGCCCTTCATCATTTTCGGCGGATTCATTTTCCACATGACCGGGCTGATTACGCTCGGCATTTATTGCTACATGATCCTGTTGGCCTTCCAGTTGATCACCCTGCCGGTGGAATTCGACGCTTCGCGTCGGGCGAAGATTATTCTGCAACAGATGGGAATCGTGCAGCCGGGCAATGAAGTCGCCGGGGTCAACAAGGTCCTGAACGCAGCCGCGCTGACGTATGTGGCCGCATTCATCGCCACACTCGGCAACTTGCTCTGGCTCATGTCGGTGCGCGATCGCCGCTGATGCGCCCCGGGCCCGGGAAGAAGATGAATCCAGCCATCGCACTGCCGTCTCCGCGTCGCTTCTCCGATTTGTTGTCGTCGGGTCTGCGGGGCCGTGCTAATCCTAAGCGGGACGTAATGGAACAGCAGGCGAGATCGGATGAAGACCAAAAGCTCGTCTCGCGGACCCAAGCCGGCGATGCGGCCGCGTTCGATGAGCTGGTGGTGAAATATACGCCGCGTCTTTACGGCCTCGTCTACAATATGACCTCGAACCACGAGGACACGAACGATCTGCTCCAGGACGTTTTCTCGAAGGCCTACAAATCAATCGGCGGGTTTCGCGGCAAGTCGTCCTTTTACACCTGGATCCATTCGATCGCGGTCAACATGACCTTGAATTTCCTCAAGAAACGCGGCCGGCGTTTTCATCTCAGCCTAGACGACATGGACGCGAGCGTGCAGAACGACAAAGAATTTCTCGAGCTCACCGCCACGAGCAGTCCGGTGCGGGAAGCGGACCTGTCCGAGCTCCAGGGAAGATTGAACGAGGCCATGATGAAATTGTCTGATGAACACAGAGCCGTGGTCACCATGTTTCACATTCAAGGAATGCCTCACGCCGAGATCAGCAAAATCTTGCGTGTTTCGGAAGGTACGGTACGTTCCCGACTCTTTTACGCGAATCGACAACTGCAAAATTATCTGGAAGAATTCCGGAAGAATCCTGTTTCCTAGCCCAATCCAATTTTTAGACGCTCCGCTGCATGAACCAGTTTAACGAAGAAGATATCGGCAAATTGTTGCGTCTGAAACGGCACG
The DNA here is from genome assembly GCA_003134785.1 of Spartobacteria bacterium. GTDB lineage: Bacteria > Verrucomicrobiota > Verrucomicrobiia > Chthoniobacterales > UBA10450 > AV80. The sequence goes on along the minus strand of PLCN01000019.1, from coordinate 87,219 downwards.
AGCAACCGCCGCCGGGCTACTTCGATAATTTTCTGCACGAATTTCATCGCCGGCAGCGTGACGAATTATTGCGCCAGCCGGTTTGGCGGATCTGCCTTCAACGGGCCCAGGATTTCATGTTCCGCCTGAACGTTCCGGCGCTCACTTCCTATCCTGCGGCGGTCACCGCGGTCCTGGTTTGCGCGGCAGTCATTTCCTTGAAGATGTATCAGACTCCGCAGACCGTGAATGTCGCGGCCGAGAATCGCGCACCCGTTACTGCCACGGCGTTGCCCGAGACGGCCTTGAGTTTGTCATCGCCGTTCACGGCGCGTGATTTGGGTCCGAAACTCCTGCGCAATGTCAGTTACATCACCCAAACTCACCGTTCCGCGACGCCTCCGCGCTACGTTCTCGATAGCCCGCCTGTGAGTTATGAGGCCGCTTTCCGTTTCTAGTCGGGCGTTGGAATCCGGCCCGCTTTCCTTCGTGGTGTCCCGGTTCGTCCTCGCGCTGACGTTTTCAACCATCGTTGCGTTGGCTCGCGCGGAGGAGGCGCCTTCCAGCAGCTCAATCAGCCGCGAGGTCAAAGACGTTTTCGACAAATCGGCCAAAGCCGTGGTGAAGATCCGCGGGACCGACCAGTATGGGGAACTCTCCGGCACCGGCTTTTTCATCGATCCTGCCGGAACGCTTTACACCGCCTTTTCCGTCGGAGGCGACACGGAAAACGTCAAGGTCGAATTCGAGGGCAAGGAATATCCGGCGCGCGTCATTCTATCGGATTTTCGGAGCGGCATCGCGCTCTTGAAAATCGATATCGCCACGCCGGCCCTGCCCATCGGGAAATCGCAACCAATCGAAGTCGCCACGCCGGTGATTACGATCGGTTATCCGCTCGACCTTCCGGAAACGCCCAGCTTCGGAATGATCGCCGGGTTCGATCGGAAATTTCTTGGCCATTATTTTACCACGACGCATCTGCGCGTAAATCTGCCCACGCAAAGAGGCGAAGCCGGGGCGCCGCTGTTGAATTTCAAAGGCGAAGTCGTCGGCATTCTCGTCGCCAACATCGACAATGGTTCGGCTTGTTACGCTCTGCCCATCGATGCCGCGGAAAAGATTCACAACGACTTCATCCGCTTTGGCGAAGCACGCCACGGCTGGATCGGAATCAATGTCGCTGCGGCTGAGAAAGCGGTGGAAGGTTCCAGCGCCGAGATGACGGAGATCATGAAAGACACGCCCGCTTTCGGGTCGGGGGTCAAGACGGGCGACATTCTTCTTCAAGTCGGCAATACGAAAGTGCACGAGCCGGAAGACGTCATTGACGCTTCATTTTTTCTCACGGCGGGCGACACGATTCCAATTATCGTGTGGCGCGGGGACGAAAAACTGACTTTCGAGATCCAGGCCGATTTCCATCCGGCCAGTCATCATTCTCCCAGAGCAGCCACGCTCACGCCGCACGACGGAATCCCGCTTCAGCTCGATGCCACCCGGCGAAAGCCGTAAGCGAAATTCGGAGGACGTGCTTCCGCGCGTCCCATCTATTGAGAGGACCTGTAGAAGCATGTCTCTCCGGAAAAAGCTCAGCGGACGTGGTGAAGCTTTTCCAGGGACCACGGCAATATCGCGAGCGTAGTCGCATCGAAGAGACCGTGCGCAATCACCGCCGGCCAGATCGATTTGTGCAAAATCATGATCAGCCCAAGCAGCAAGCCGAGCACTCCGGCCATGACGGCGGCAATCGGTCCCATCCCTAAATGCATGGCGCCGAAGAGAACCGCGATCAAAGTCACGGCCACGCATTGTCCGGCCCGGGACGCAAACGCCCCAGGCCAGAGCGCGCGCATGGCGGCGAGAGTGCCGGCGCGCCAGATTTCCTCGCGCAGCCCAGCGACGACGAAACTCACCAGCGTCAAGGTAAGCCAAAAATAGGCCGGGTCATTTCGCATCGCAGGAACACTGACCAGCGTTTCTACGTCAGGGCGATTTGCCTGAACGAATCCTTGCATCGTTTCCGGTGTAGCAGTTTGAGTCGCCAGGACGATGAGGACGACGACGGCGATCACCACCACCAGCGCCAGGCGAATTGCCACGGAATAGGCTATCCCCAGCGGCAGGACCCACCAGCCCGGCCGCCAGCGGAATAATAATTCTTCGCGTGAAGCGCGGGAGGCGAGCCAGCCGAGACCGAAGACCAGCGAGAACAAAACGATCTCAACGCCGGAGACGATGAGCAAACCGCGCACGTTCCCTGACAACGCCGGTCCGCTCGCCACAGAACCGGTCGCGGTCCGCAGCGCCATTCCGAGCAGGGGATATGCGCCGATCAGGGTGAGATGGATCCACCAACGCCAGCGCTTCGTTTGCCCGACGACAGGCGTTTGATCGGGAAGAGGAGGCAAGCCGTCCGCAGGGGGAAATGATTCAGTCACGCGCTTGGTTAGCCCAGAGGTCTGCGCACTGACAAGACCGAATGAGGGAACGCTCTTACAGCAAGTTTCGAAACCCCGCTTCGTCCATGACGGGGACGCCGAGCTTCTTCGCTTTCTCGAGCTTGCTGCCCGCTTCTTCGCCTGCGAGCAGGAAACTCGTTTTCTTGCTCACGCTGGCGCTGACTTTTCCCCCGCGGCCGAGGATCAGCTCCGCAATCTCATCGCGCGATTGACTGAGCGTGCCGGTGATCACCCAGGTCGTCCCTTTGAATCCCGGCGCGGAATCGTCCGCTTTTTTTTCCTCCGCTTTGAACTGCAAACCGGCGCTCCGCAGTTTCTCGATCGTCTCGACATTTCCGGGCTGGCGAAAAAAATCGTGGATGCTGCGGCCGACTACTTCACCCACATCGGGAATGCGCTGCAATTCTTCCATCGAACTTTTCATGATCGTATCAAGGTCGGGGAAATGATCGGCCAAAGCTCGCGATGCGCTGACGCCGACATGCAAAATGCCGAGCCCGAAGAGCAGACGCCAGAGCGGCCGTGATTTGCTGCGCGCGATTGCGTCCAGCAAATTAATGACGCTCTTTTCACCCATGCGCTCGAGTTCATTGAGGGTGGCGGCGTTCAGCGCGTAGATGTCGCTCACATCGCCGAGCAATTTGTGTTCGACCAACTGGCCGACCATCGCTTCGCCCAATCCCTCGATATCCATCGCGCCGCGCGAAGCGAAGTGCTCGATCCTGCGCCGCAATTGCGCGGGGCACTGACTGTTCACGCAACGGACCGCGACCTGGCCTTCGTCCTTTACCACTTCGCTTCCGCATTCCGGACATTTTTTCGGCATCCGAAATTTCTTTTCGGTGCCGGTGCGCAGATCGGTGCGAACACCGACCACCGCGGGAATTACTTCGCCTGCTTTTTCAACGAGGACGACATCTCCAATGCGCACGTCTTTCCGTTCGATTTCTTCCTCGTTATGCAACGTCGCTCGCGCCACGCGACTGCCGCTCACGATCACCGGCTCGAGCGCCGCCACCGGCGTCAGGGTTCCGGTGCGGCCGACCTGGATCAGCACGTCGAGCAGGCGCGTTTCCACCCGCTCCGCCTCATACTTGAAGGCGATCGCCCATCGAGGCGACTTGGCGGTAAATCCGAGAATCTCACGCTGCGCAAACGAGTCGACTTTTATGACCGCGCCATCGGTTTGATACGGGAAGTCATGGCGGACGCGATCGAGTTCGTGAATCGCGCTCAGAATTTCTTCGACGGAATCGGCTGGCCACCAGCGTCCCGGGCCCGGCAATCCAAGCTTCTTGAGCCAGGCAAAAAGCTCTGAATGTTTTTCCAGGACGATGCCTTCGACGGATCCGGTTCCGTAAAAAATCACGCCTAGCGGCCGTTGCGCGGCAATCGCGGGATCGAGTTGTTTCAGTGAGCCCGCGGCGGCATTCCGTGGATTGGCGAACTCCGGCAAGCCCGCTTTGGTTCGTTCCGCGTTCAACTTCGCGAAACCGCTCTTATCCAGGTACGCTTCACCACGCACTTCCAGGACGTCGGGTGGGTTTCCTTTCAATCGCTTCGGCACCGAGCGAATCGTCGCGATGTTCTGGGTGATATCGTCGCCGACAGTTCCATCGCCGCGGGTCGCCGCGTAGCGAATCTCGCCCTTTTCGTAGAGCAGCGAAACCGCCACGCCATCCGCTTTTGGCTCGATCACCACCGGGATTTTTTGGTTCGGCAGCAGCCGCTCCATCCGGCGGTAAAAATCTTTCACCTCTTCTTCCGAGTAGGTGTTGTCGAGGCTGAGCATCGGAACGCGATGCGCGATTTGCGCGAAAGCCTTCAGCGGTTTGCCGCCCACCCGTTGCGTCGGTGAATCGGCTGCCGCCAGTCTTGGAAAGCTTTTCTCGAGATCGCTCAGCTCACGAAAGAGCTTGTCGTATTCGCGATCGCTGATGGCCGGCGCGGCCTCTTCGTGATAGCGGCGGTTGTGCTCTTCGACCGCGCGCCGCAACTCATCGATCCGGGCGCGTGCTGTCTCTTCCGTTTCCGCCATGGCCGCATCATACAAACCAGCCGCCGACTCGCAATCGCGCTCAGGAATATCTGCAGCGGCGGTCTATGACCGCCGACATTTTAGGCGTAGTATCGCGAGCGGGTCGGCGGTCATGGACCGCCGCTACAGGTAAGAGCGATGGAATCCTCAGAGCGAATCCTCGGTGTCGAAGGCGGAGGAACGAAAACCGCGTGGGCCCTGGTGGGACGCGGCGTGGAGGGTTTGCGTGTCGTCGATCAAGGGACGCTTCCGTCTTCAAATTTTCGCCTGACTTCGCCCGAACGCTTGCGCGCGATTTTTCGGCAACTGCCGCAGGAGGTCGATCGCGTCGGAATGTTTCTCGCCGGTTGCGGACCCGATGATCACCATTCGCTGGCAAATCTTTGCTCGGAAATCTGGCCAAAGGCGAAAGTCGTCGTTGGAAGCGATCGCGATTCCGGGCTGGCGGCAGCCTTGGGCCGTGGCGATGGAATTGTCGTCAACGCCGGGACCGGCGCTTCCGTCACGGGCCGCCGCGGCGATCGGATCGAGAAAGCTGGAGGTTGGGGCCATATTTTGGGCGACGCCGGTGGCGGTTATTTTCTTTCGGTCCAAGCGTTGCGTCTCATTTTGCGCGAATACGATTTGCATCGTGGCGAGGCGCATTTCACCGCCGACATTTTGCGCGCTCTGGCGTTGAACAATCGGGACGAACTCGTGCGCTGGGCACAGACAGCGGACAAAATGGAAGTCGCCACGCTGGCTCCGATTGTTTTCGAGGCGGCGATGAACGGCGAGGTAAACGCCGTGAAAATCATCGAGGAAGGCGCGTGCGTTCTGACCGAATACACGGAGGCGGTCGCGACGCGGCTGCATTTGCTCGCGCCGAAAGTGATGTTGCTCGGCGGCCTTTTTCAGCGCGATTCGGTTTATACGCACGCGTTTCGTCGCAGGTTGAAGAAAAATATGCCCGATGCTCGCGTGGCGATGAGCGACCAGGCGCCGGAACTCGGCGCGGCCTGGCTGGCGGCGGAAACCGAAGAGCGAATCGAAGCACATCCGCCAACACGCGAAGAAAATATCGCCGAGCTTTCCTCTGCGCTGACCGAGCAACGTAATCCGCGTTCGGAAAATTTGGAGAAATTGAGCGCGCAAGATTTGGTCGAGCTTTTCGTGGCCGAAGAAAATTGCGTTGCGGACGCTTTGCGCAAAGAAGCCGCGGGGCTGGCGCGCGGCATCGAAATGGTGAGTGGCGTGCTGCAGAAAGGCGGGCGCTTGTTTTACGTCGGCGCTGGAACGAGTGGACGTCTCGGCGTGCTGGACGCGAGCGAGATCCCACCGACGTTCGGCGCCTCGCCCGAAATGGTTCAAGGAATTGTCGCGGGAGGCGCCGCGGCGCTTCAGCGCGGCGTCGAAGGCGCGGAAGACGATCGCGGCGGCGGCGCGCTCGCGATCAATGAAAGGGGCGGGAGCGGTGCGGACGTCGTCTGCGGAATCAGCGCGAGTGGCCGGACTCCTTTCGTGCTCGGCGCGCTCGTGGAAGCGAAGGCTCGTGGCGCCAAAACGATTTTGCTCACCTGTAATCCGGCGCGAGCGCGGACGGAAAGTTTCGACCTCGAGATCGATCTTGAAACCGGGCCGGAGATTCTGACCGGTTCCACGCGCCTCAAGGCGGGCACGGCCACGAAAATCGCGCTCAATATTCTCAGCACGGGAGCCATGGTTGCGCTCGGCAAAGTCCGCGGGAACTTGATGATCGATCTCGCGATGTCGAACGAGAAACTTCGAGATCGCGCCGCGCGCCTGGTGGCGGAACTGGCGAAATGTAATTACGCCGAAGCGGTCGAGCGACTGCGCGGGTGCAATTGGAATTTGCGGGCAGCGTTGCGGGGAATGTAGAGGCGCTTGTGCCAAGCGCCTGATTCGTTGGCCAGGCCCTTGGCACAAGCGCCTCTACATCTGCTACCGCTGCGCGATTCGGTTTAGGCGATGATGACGGACATGCTTCGCCACGGCATGATACGACCGCCGGGGATGATGATTCCGTCGCACCTGCGCAATTGTCTTTCGGCGATAAATGAAAGCCTGAACTGTCTTGCTGTCCTTCGAATACCGAGTCGGAGGAGCGCACTCCCGATCGTTGAAGTACTCGCCGATCTGGTAGCGCGCGAAGACTTCCGGCGTGACCAACTGCCACCGCGCATTTCCCTGCCGGTCGCGCAGATAAAACGCATATTTGCCGCTCGGTTCCCATTCCCAGAATTCCGGGCCTGGAAGTGTAATGGCTCGCCGCGAAGTTCCAGTCGGCCCACGGAGAACGAAGGAATGCGTACCTTCAATTCCGGGCAGGCTGGTGTCGGGCCGGGGCCGGGAAATTTTTTGGACGACCTCGCCTTCATACGCGCAACCAAACGCGTAACCGACGGGCAACAAGGCTATAAAAAAATAGGTGAGGATTTTGGAATGCATGGAGAAAGGATTGCGAACGAAACTCTGCCGAGGAGGGTTCTATTATTTCCGAACCTATGCCGCCAGTACTTTGTTTGAATTTATGCAAAAGGCTCTGGCATGACCGAAAGTCTGGCCAATCTAAAAATCTTTAAGCGCACTGACGGCACCGCGCACGAAGCAGAAGAAACTCAACCCAAAGGAAACATATGCTCTGGACTGTCTTTGTTGTTCTTCTGATTCTCTGGCTTCTCGGCTTCATCGGCCATTTTGGCGGTGGACTCATCCACTTGTTGCTCGTGGTCGCGGTCGTCGTCTTGATCATTAATCTGATCTCAGGCCGGCGAACGCTTTAGGCGCTCCCTCACCGTGAAACCCACTGGAATCGTCGGGATTATCCTGATCGTGATCGGCATCATTGCGCTCGCCTATGGAGGTTTCAGTTACACCAAGCGCGAAAAAATAATCGATGCCGGTCCCTTGCAGGTGAGCGCGGACCGCGAGAAGACCGTGCCGCTGCCTCCGATCCTCGGCGGCATCTGCCTCGTCGGCGGAATCATTCTGCTGGTCGCGGGCAACAAGAGCAGCAGCTAACGGCGGGTTCGCCTCAAGGAGCGGCGGTTTACAAACCGCCGACGCTGCTGCTACTCCGGCGACCGATCGCTAGCAATCAACTGCCGGCCTTCAACACCGCGAAGGTCTTACTCCCTTTGCGATCCAGATAGAGCAGGATGCCTTTGCGCGGGTCGGCCTTGTTGAGCGCCTCGCGAAAGGACGCTACGTTCGTCACCCTTTTTCCGTCCACCTCCGTGATCACGTCTTCGCGCTGAATGTCCTGGGCGGCGGCGAGACTGTTCTCCGCCACGTCCGTCACGATCACGCCTTGCTGCACGCTGAGTTTCAGGCGCGCGGCGACTTCCTTCGTCAGCTCCTGCACTTGCAATCCGAACTTCGTCGAGTCTTCCGGCTTCGTTGGCGCCGGCGGAGTCAGCTCGTTCGACGCGCGGGAGATGTCGTTAGGCAATTCTCCGGTCGTCACCGCAATCTTGAGCGTCTGGCCTTTCCGCCACACCGTCAGCTCGACGCTCTGGCCAACTTTCTTTTTCAAAATCTCCCGTTGAAGCTGGGTGTCGCTGCTGACCGGGGCGTTGTCGACTTGCGTGATGACATCGAACGGCCGCAGGTCGCTCTTATAGGCAGGTGCGTCGGCTTCGATCGTGCGCACGACCACGCCTTTGTCGAGGCCCTTGAACAAATCGCGGATGGTCGGGTCGTCTCCGAGTGATTCGATCCGGATGCCGAGCCAGGGCCGCACAATCTTGTGACCGGCGATGAGTTGCTGCCCGATTTCATTGGTGAGGTTGCTCGGGATCGCGAAACCAAGTCCCCGATTCAACCCGTTGATCAGCGTGTTCATCCCGACCACTTTTCCGTCGATGTCGCAGAGCGGGCCGCCGCTGTTGCCCGGGTTGATCGACGCATCGGTCTGCAAATAATCCGAAATCGAGTAGCCGGCGGTCGCGAGCAATTTGTTCCGGCCTTTCCCGCTGATCACGCCGTAGGTGAAAGTATAATCGAGTTTGAAGGGCGCTCCAATCGCGAAAGCAAACTGCCCCACGCGCACCGCGTCGCTATCGGCAAATTGCGCGAAGGGCAAATTCCCGGCCTCGATCTTAATCACCGCCACATCTGTTTTTTCATCCGTGCCCACGATCTTCGCCTGAAATTCGCGGCCGTCTTTGAGCTTCACGTCTATTCGATCGGCGCCTTCGACCACATGATAATTGGTGTAGATGTAGCCGTCCGCGCGCACGATGAATCCTGAGCCTTCGCTTTGGATCGGCTGAGAACTGCGTGGATTCCGGCGAGGCGCATCTTCATCCTGGGGGCCTTGGAAGAAGAGATCGTCGAGGCTGGGGTTCTCGCTCGATTCGTTTTTCTTCGTGACTTCAATGATCACGACGCTGGGCGCGATGATTTCGAAAACTTTCGTGAAAGCGCTGTTGAGTTGGTGGACGACATCCTTTCCTGCATCGGCCGCTGCTGCCGAGACCGTCGGGCTGGGCGAGGCTTCGGGTTGGGCGAGCGGGGGCGCGGCGCGCAAGGAATAGGATGCGACCACGAGGGCGAGGATTTGAACTGCGGTACGCATGACAGGGCACTTTGACACTGCTTCTACAATAGCTGTTCAATTGGGATTTTGCGAGGTTCCACTCCTTCCAGTCCTGCTCCTGATCTTGATCCTGCTCTTGCTCCTCTCAGGTCAATAGGGAGGAAAACAAGATCAGGAGCAGGATCAAGAGCAAGAGCAGGATTGAAAGGGGACAGGGCAAATCGCCCGCCGGGCACACCTCAAGGTGCCCTCATTGACACGATTGTTAAGGCCATTAACTTTTCGCTTCACAAACAAAAATGGTCACTCTTGCCGACGGCAAAATTGATGGGAAAGCGTTCGTTTCGCACGCGCCCGGCTATTGGCCGGACGTTCCCGCGAAGCTCTGGAACGACTGGAAATGGCAGTTAAAAAATCGGATCACGTCGCTCGCCCAGCTCGAGCAGCACCTGGAGTTATCGAATGAAGAACGCAGCGGCGTTCTGCTTTCCGGGACGAAACTGGCCCTCGCGGTCACACCGCATTTTTTCAACCTGATCGAGCGCGACAACCCTGAGTGCCCGATCCGCCGTCAGGTCATTCCGCGGATCGAAGAGACGTGGGCGTCGCTTTACGATATGGCCGATCCGTGCGGCGAAGATTCGCACATGCCGGTGCCGGGCTTGGTGCATCGGTATCCAGACCGGGTCCTCTTTCTTGTGACGGACCGATGCGCGAGCTATTGCCGGTATTGCACCCGGAGCCGCGTCGTGAGCGGGGTGGGCGAACAGGAATTGCACACCGACTTCGAGGAAGCGTTCCGCTACCTCGAAGAACACACCGAAGTGCGCGACGTGCTTCTTTCCGGCGGCGACGCCCTGATTTTCAGCGACGATAAACTCGAGCGCATTCTCAGCCGTCTGCGTGCGATCCCGCACATCGAGTTTCTGCGCATCGGAACGCGCGTCCCGATTTTCCTGCCGCAACGGATCACGCCCGAGCTTTGCGCTATGCTGCAAAAATATCATCCGCTTTGGATGAGCGTTCATGTGAATCATCCGCGCGAGCTGCCGGTGGAAGTGAAGCAGGCGCTCGAGCGACTCGCGAATCACGGCATCCCGCTAGGCAACCAGAGCGTGCTCCTCGCCGGCGTGAACGACAACATCGCCACGATGAAGACCCTCGTGCAGAAGCTGCTGATGTGCCGCGTGCGGCCGTATTACGTTTACCAGTGCGACTTGATTAACGGTTCGTCGCATCTGCGGGCCTCAGTCGCAAAAGGCATCGAGATTATGGAGGGATTGCGCGGCCACACCACGGGCTATGGCGTGCCGCAATTTGTGATCGATGCGCCGGGCGGCGGCGGCAAAGTGCCGATCAATCCCGGTTACGTTTTGTATCACGACAACGAGAAGATCGTGATCCGGAATTACGAAGGAAAGATCTTCGAGTATCCCGAAACTGGCGGGGACGAGACCGTGCAATTCGCGCCCCAGCGCGAATATCACGACGAGTATTTGTACTCATAGCGCGCGTGTGTGTGTCATCCCGAGCCGCGGAGACGGCGAGGACCTCACAACTTTTTGGTGGGCACGCTTCCGCGAAACGGGGATCGCCTATGTGTTCGGCGCTGTAGGGCGCAAGCGAACCAGGATTGCATGTGTGAGGTCCCTCGTCGTCTGCGCGGCTCGGGATGACCGGCATTCTTGCGAGTGCGCCTCTTTACGATTACGGCTGCTTTTCGAAAACGATGTCGCCGCCAATCACGGTCATCGTGCACTCGGTCGAGAGAATTTCCGGTTCGGGAATCTTCATGATGTCCTTCGAGAGAACGGTCAGGTCCGCCAGCTTCCCGACTTCGATCGAGCCTTTGTCCTTTTCTTCGAACGCGGCGTAGGCGGGCGAGGAGGTAAACATCTTCAAGGCCTGCTCACGTGAAAGGGCTTGCTCGGGATGCCATCCGTCGCCGGAAAATCCTTTCACGCTTTTCCGGGAGACGGCCGCGTAAAATTCGATCATCGGCTCGCCGCGTTCCACTGGGGCATCGGATCCGCCGGTGATAACCGCGCCGGACTTCAGCAGACTTTACCACGCGTACGCTCCGGCCAGACGCTCCTGCCCGAGACGGCTCGGCGCGAAAAATAAATCGCTGATCGCGTGCGAGGGTTGCATCGATGCGATCACGCCGAGTTTCGAAAACCGGGGGATGTCTGGTGGGCTGAGAATCTGCGCATGCTCGACGCGCCAGCGCGGCTCGCGGATTTTTCGTTTCTCAGGCGGCACGGATTTCAGCGCGCGCTCATAAAGATCGAGAATGATCCGATTCGCGCGGTCGCCGATGGCGTGAGTCTCAACCTGGACGCCCTTGGCCAAGGCCTGTTCGAACATCGGCTGCAAGTCGGATTCTTTTTGGGTGAGATAACCGGAAGTTTCCGGCGCGTCAGAGTAAGGCTCGAGCAATGCCGCGCCGCGCGAGCCGAGCGCGCCGTCGAAGACTACTTTGATCGTGCGCTGCGTGAACCGGTGTTCCTTCTGATCCAGCGTTATCCCTTCCCGGAGCAAAGATTCGGCAGCCGGACCAGGCCCATAGACCGCGTTGTAAACGCGCAGCTTGACCTTCCCCGCATTGAAGACATGGCGGATCAATACGATATCCGCGGGATCGCTTCCCGCATTTTGGATCTGGCACCAGCCCAACTCGATTTCACGTTTCACCCCGAGCAGGAAAGCCTGCTCGCGTTCGGCCTCGCTCGGTTTCGGAATATTTTTCGCGACGAGTTCCTGCGCGTGATCGAGCAACATTCCCGTCGGCTCGCCGCTTTGTTTGTCCTTCAAGATTTCGCCGCCGAATGGGTTCGGGGTGTTCTTATCAATCCTGGCCAGGTTTAAAGCGGCGCTGTTCGCGATCGCCGCGTGACCATCGGCGCGCGTGAGAAAAACCGGATTGTCCGGTGCGATCTTATCGAGGTCGCCGCGAGTCGGGAATTGTGGCGGCTGCCAGAACGTTTCGATCCAACCGCGGCCGGTGATCCATTTTCCGCGCTCGGTTTTCCCCGCGCGTTCCTTCACGCGGGCGAGAAAATCTTCCAGCGTACTTGCGCCTTCCAGATTGAGGTTCATCTCCCGCTCGCCGATGCCAAAGATGTGGCAATGTGAATCGGTCAGACCCGGAACCACGGTCTTCCCCGCCAGATCGACGACGCGGATGCCCGCTTTCTGAAAAGTTTTCGCTTCTGCGTTGGAGCCAACGAAAACGATCCGCCCGCCTTTGACCGCGATCGCCTCCGCATGTGGCGCGCGGTTGTTACCCGTGTAAATATTGCCGTTCACAAAAACGGTTTCGGCTGTTTCCGCGTGCAACGTGCAGGACCAGCCGCAGCAGGCTGCAATCAGAAACGAGAGCGTTCGTGAAGTCGTCATCTCGATTATCTTCGCGAGCCGCGACCCGAACGTCGAGCGCAGTTCGCGACGATCAGCGCCGCCGAAAAATTTTGTTTTTACGGTTTTGCTTAACCGCCGCTTCTTTGTATCAAGATAGGAATCGCGCGTTTTCACGGCGAAGAAACGAAATGGGAACGAATTTTCTTTTGCCAAGCGCAGGTCGATTTATAGAGTCGTGGCCTCTCCCTGTGTTGCGACGATCAACTTTAACTTAAACGACCTCTGAGCGCCGCACATCCTAACCACCAGTTTGCGCCGTTTTTATCTTGGCGACTGGCCCCTCGGGGAATCACAGTTCGTTAAGCGCTATGGCGAATTTTTTTCCACGCTGGTCCAATTGGCTGCCGCTCAAGATTTCGATCTGCGGCACGTTCATTGTTTGCGGCCTGACCGCGGGGACCTGGTATTACATCACGCCGAAATACACCCGCGTCGGTTATCAGCCGATCCAGCCGGTGCCGTTCCCGCACGATCTGCACGTCTCGCAGCTCGGGATGGATTGCCGTTACTGCCACAGCTTTGTGGATGTGGCCGCGGCTTCGAATCTGCCGAATACGCAAACATGCATGGCCTGCCACACCCAGGTGCAGAAAGATAATCCGAAGCTGGAGCCGGTGCGGGCGAGTTGGAAAACCGGGCAACCGATCGAGTGGGTGCAACTGCATCGCACGCCGGACTACGTTTACTACGATCACTCGGCCCACGTGAATCGCGGCATCAGTTGCGCGAACTGTCACGGGCCGGTCAATCACATGCCGGTGGTTTATCACGCGAAACCGCACAGCATGGCTTGGTGCCTCGAGTGCCATCGGCATCCGGAAAATTTTCTGCGGCCCGAAACGCAGATCACCAATCTGGATTGGAAACCCGAGCAGGAAAATGTGGCGAGTTTCGTGGCGAAATACGGACAGCCGGCAGACGCGAAGGACGATTGGTCGAAGAAGCAGAAGCTGACGCAACGGGAGATCGGCCAGACTTTGAAGGAACGCTGGAATATTCAACCGCCGCTCAATTGCCAGGGGTGCCATCGATGAATAGAAACCTGACAAGGGTCGATTGCGGTTTCTGGGGGGCGCACGCGCCCTCGCCCTCGCGTGCCGCGGCCGGCGCCTCGCCGGACGCAACTGGTCTTTTACGGAAAAAAAACGCAATTTCGGCGAGGGCGCCAAAATCGGCACGCGAGGCGCGTGCGCTCCCCAGATGAAACACGTTTTCGCGCATCCGCCTGAGCAGCTGACCGGGAAGCGTTATTGGCGCAGCTTGGGCGAGCTGAGCGATACGCCGGAATTTCGTGGCTGGCTCGAGCGGGAATTTCCCGCGGGTGCGGCCCAACTCGAAGGCGACGACTGGTCGCGCCGCGGATTTTTGAAACTCATGGGCGCGTCGATGGCGCTGGCAGGCTTTGGCCTAACGAGTTGTCGCCGCCCGGAAGCGCACCTGGTGCCGTTTACCAAGAGTGTTGAATGGGCCATCCCGGGCAAGTCGCTCTTTTACGCCACGGCGATGCCGCGCCGGACCGGCGCGATTCCACTCGTGGTCACGACACACGACGGCCGCCCGACCAAGGTCGATGGCAATCCGCTTCACCCCGCGAGTGGCGGCGCGACCGACGCGTATGCGCAGGCTTCCATCCTCGATCTCTACGATCCGGCGCGCTCGAAACGCTTCGTGGAAAGAACCGAGAAGGAGGAGGGCGGTCAGAAGAAGGAAAGCTTCGAGACGCGCGACCGAGCTGCGTTCGATAAATATCTCGCGGACTTGCGCGCGAAAATCGCGGCCGACGGTGGCGCGGGTCTCGCGTTTCTGGTCGAGGAAGTGCATTCGCCCACGCGGGAACGCATCCGGGCGGAGTTGCAAAAGACTTTCCCAAAGATGCGTTGGTGCGTCTACGATCCGCTGCTGACTGAAGCGCAGAGCTTCGCGACCGAAATGAGTTTCGGACCCGGTGTCCGGCTCGTTCCCCGGCTCGATCGCGCCGACGTGGTGCTCACGCTCGACAACGATTTCCTTGATTGCGGCGATGGCGATCTTGCTGCGGTCCGCGGGTTCTCTTCGCGACGTCGCGTCACCGAGGCGAAGGACACGATGAACCGGCTCTATGTGGTCGAGAATCGCTACACGCTCACGGGCGCGATGGCGGACCACCGTTTGCGCTGCCCTGCCAGTCAGATTCCGGAGATCGCGCTTTCGCTCGCGACCAAGGTTGCGGCGGCGACGAAAGACGCGGGACTCTTTTCCACCATCGCGACGTTAAAGCCGTTTGGCGCCACCGGAGCGAAAACGCCTGAGGAAGAAGCCGCGCAAAAGTTCGAGGAAAATTGGCTGAACGAAGCGGTCAACGATCTCGTTTCGAAGCCAGGCGCGAGCCTTGTCCTGGCCGGCTCGCATCAACCGGTCGTGGTGCAGTTCCTGGCGTATGCGATCAATTCGGCGCTCAAGAATATGGGCACGACTCTTCTGGTGCGAGAGGTGCCGCGCCCGAAGAACAACAGCATCATTCAACTGGGATTGGACATCAATTCGGGCCGGGTAAAGCAGCTTTTCATTTTCGGCGGCGATCCCGCTTACAATGCGCCGCGAGCCCTGACGCAGGCTAGCTCCGCGGCGAAGGCCCAGGACAAGACGGCGAAAGCGTCGCTCGATTGGACCGATCTCCAGAAGAAGGTGCCGGACGTGGTGCGCCTGGGTTATTACGAAGATGAGACTTCGACGCTGAGCCGGTGGCACGTTCCGGCCGCTCATTACCTGGAGAGTTGGGGCGACGCGCGCACGGCCGACGGCGCCTATCTCGCGATGCAGCCGATGATCCTTCCTCTCTTCGGCGGCCTTTCGGAGATCGAGCTGATGAATGCATTGCTCGGCGGACCGAAAGTGGAAGGGCCCGAGCTGGTTCAGGAAACATTTCGCGCGACTGCACCTCCGGGCGATTTCGCGGCCGCATGGTCGCGCCTTTTGCGGGACGGCTTTGCGTCGCATATTGAGCTGAAAGACAAGCCGCCCGCCTTTAATTCAAACAACGCCGGCGGAGTCGCTCACACGCTTTGGGCTCCGGCGGCGCCGCCCACGCTCGATTCTCCGGAGATCGTTCTCGTGCGCAGTTACGCGATGGATGATGGCCGTTACGCGAATAATGGCTGGCTGCAGGAATTGCCCGATCCGATCACGAAATTGACCTGGGACAATGCCGCGATCATGAGTCCCGCTTTCGCGAAACACATCGAAGTCGAGACCGGGGATTTGGTGAACATTTCGATCACAGAAAAATCGCTGGACGCACAAGGCAAGCCGGTCAAACGCGACCTTGTTATCGCGGCGTTGATCTCGCCCGGGCACGCGGACCCGTCGATCACCATTCCGCTCGGATATGGGCGGAAGTACACCGGACCGGTCGGCGAGGAAGCGGGCTTCAACGGCTACTTGTTGCGCACGACTTCGAATCCGCATTTCATCCGGGCTGACGGAAAAACGATCGAGAACATCAAGGTAACGAAGGCGGACGGGACTTACGCGCTTTCGATTACGCAGGACCACTGGAGCATCGAAGGCCGCGGTCTCGTGCGCGAGGCGACGGTCGAGCATTATCGCGAAGACAACGAGTTCGTGAAGAAGATCGCGGGCGATGACGAATTGCCGGCGAAGCTGCCGTCGCTTTACAGCCACCCCGCGCTCGACGCGGTCCAGCAATGGGGAATGTCGGTGGATCTGAATGTTTGCACGGGTTGCAGCGCATGCATCGTCGCCTGCCAGAGCGAAAATAATATTCCGATCGTCGGCAAACTTCAGGTCAGTCATGGCCGCGCGATGCATTGGCTGCGGCTCGATCGTTACTACGCGAGCGAGAAGCCGTACAATCAGGATCGCGGCGAATATCCGGAAAACCCCGAGATCGTGCACGAGCCAATGATGTGCCAGCACTGCGAGAACGCGCCGTGCGAAACCGTTTGTCCGGTCAACGCGACCGTGCACAGCGAGGATGGCCTCAATGTCATGGCCTATAACCGTTGCATCGGCACGCGGTATTGCGCGAACAACTGCCCGTTCAAAGTGCGCCGGTTTAATTTCTTCGACTACAATCAGAGGCCGATCGGCAAGAAGAAGGTTCTCGGCCTCGTCACCGTCTATCAGGAATATCTCGGGCCGCTGACGAAAAAGGGTGCGCCCGACATAGTGAAGTTGCAGAAGAATCCAAACGTCACGGTGCGCATGCGCGGCGTGATGGAAAAATGCACGTTTTGTGTTCAGCGAATCGAAGAGGCGAAGATTACCGCGCACGTCCGTGCCGGTGCTTCGAACAACACGCGCATTCCGCGCGATTCGTTCACCAGCGCATGCGCGCAAGCCTGCCCGACCGACGCGATCGTGTTTGGCGATATCAACGATCCTGAGAGCCGCGTTTCGAAGATGAAAAAGCAAGACCGCAATTACCGGCTGCTCGAATATCTAAATGTGAACACGCGCACGAGTTATCTGGCGCGGATCAGAAATCCGAATCCGAAGATGCCTGATGCCAAACGAATCGCGGTCGCCAGCCTGGGTCATGAAAGGCCCGAATCGAAGGCCGAGCACCGCGAAGCCGAAGTGAAACTGGAGGGGTAACCGTGATGAAATGCCTGGACCAAATAGCGTGTCATCCCGAGTCGCGCCGACGGCGAGGGACCTCTCAGCTGCAATCCTCGTCACACTTTTCATGGGATGCGTCCAGTGCCGTTGCGAGGTCCCTCGCCGTCGGCGCGGCTCGGGATGACACGCTAACACTCACTGCTAACTAACATGGACGGTGCGACTACAGCTCCAGATGTAATCGAAGGTGAAGCTTCCGCTTCGGTCGAGAGGCCGTTGGCGCGGGTGCCGCTGGTCTTGAACAAGCGGAACTTCAGTTGGATCACCGAGCGAATTTCCGGCGTCATCGAAGCGAACGCGCCGCGCTGGTGGTGGGTCGCGTTCGCCATCACTTCGATGGTGGCGATGTTCGGTCTCTTCTGCCTCGGATATCAGATTTCCACCGGCGTCGGCACCTGGGGATTGAATCATCCGGTCGGCTGGGCTTGGGACATCACCAACTTCGTTTTCTGGATCGGTATCGGTCACGCCGGCACACTGATCTCCGCGATCTTGTTTTTGCTCCGGCAAAAATGGCGCACGTCCATCAACCGCGCCGCGGAAGCGATGACGCTGTTCGCGGTCATTTGCGCCGCGATTTTTCCGGGCGTGCACGTCGGCCGTGTCTGGATGGCGTGGTATCTCGCACCGTTGCCGAATAATTACGGCATCTGGCCGAACTTCCGCAGCCCTCTCCTCTGGGACGTTTTCGCGGTCTCGACCTATTTCTCGGTCTCAGTCCTTTTTTGGTATACCGGCCTCATTCCTGATCTCGCGACTTTGCGCGACCGCGCGACGACAAAGATCAAAAAATTCCTTTACGGAATTTTCGCCGTCGGCTGGCGCGGCTCTAACCGCAACTGGCGCCATTACGAGATGGCGTATCTACTGCTCGCCGGTCTCTCGACGCCGCTGGTGCTCTCGGTGCACAGTGTCGTTTCCTTTGATTTCGCGACGTCGATCATCCCGACCTGGCACACTACGATTTTCCCGCCCTACTTCGTCGCCGGCGCCATCTTCGGCGGATTCGCCATGGTGCTCACGCTGCTCATTCCGGCGCGCGCCATTTACAAACTCCAGGACATCATTACGCCGCAGCACATCGACAAAATGGCGAAGGTCATTTTGCTCACCGGCTCGATCGTGGGGTATGCCTATGCGATGGAATTTTTCGTCGCGTGGTACAGCGGCAATCAGTACGAGAAGTTCGCATTCTACAATCGCATCTTCGGCCCCTACTGGTGGTACTGGTGGGTCGGCATGCTTTTCTGCAACACGGTTTCGCCCCAGCTCTTCTGGTTCAAGAGGTTCCGGCAAAACATCTACGTCGTTTATTTCGTCTGCATGTGCGTGAACACCGGGATGTGGTTCGAGCGTTTTATCATCATCGTCGGCGGATTGCATCGCGACTTTCTTCCGTCGTCGTGGGGAATGTTTTACCCGACCTGGGTGGATATCTGGACGTTCATCGGCACGTTCGGAATTTTCACTTCGCTCTTCCTGCTTTTCATTCGCTACCTGCCAATGATCGCGATGTCGGAAGTGAAGATCGTGCTGCCCGAGGCCAATCCGCATCACGCCTCGCCGGCTGAACATCACACCGTGGCCGCGGGCGGAAAGGAGCGCACATGAAAGCGCTTTGCCGCCGTTCCTGTAGCCGCTTCGCTGTGCGAAGCGTGGGAGAGCGCGTGGATTCCATCTCAGCAAAACGCCGCCCACAGGGCGGCGGCTACAGCGGAAAGGAGCGCACATGAGAACTCCTTACGGAAATAAAGTCTACGGCATGGGCGCAGAATACCCGAGCGCCTCCGCACTTTACGAGGCCGCGAAAATGGTTCGCGATGCCGGCTTCAAACGCTGGGACGTGCATTCTCCGTTCCCGATCCACGGCATGGATGAAGCGATGGGCCTCGGCAAATCGTGGCTGAGCGCATTCGTTTTGGCCGGAGGAATCACGGGATTGCTCACAGCGGCGGTGCTGGAATTTGGCCCCTCCTCGCTCATCTATCCGCTCATCGTGCACGGGAAGCCGCGCAACTTTTTCACCGTGCCGGCCTTCTTCCCCATCATGTTCGAACTCACGATCCTTTTCTCGGCCTTCACCGCGTTTTTCGCAATGCTGATCATGAACGGCCTGCCGCGCTGGTATCATCCGGTCTTCAACTGGAATCGATTCAGCCGCGCGACCAACGACGGATTTTTCCTCGTGATTGAAGCGCGCGACCAGCGCTTCACCGAGCTCGAGGCGCAGGAGATCCTGGAACAAAGCGGCGGCCAGCACATCACCATCATCCACGAAGACTAAATTATGCTCCGCGGATTCTTTCTCATTTTTCTGCTGATCGGAATTGCGATCGTGGCCGTCTTCGGTTTTCGCGGGCAGAAGAGCACCGGCTCGCCCATCGAAGTTTTTCCGGACATGGTGCGCCAGCCGAAAGTGCGCGCACAGGCGCCGCTCGGATTTTTTGCCGATGGCCGCGGTGCTCGCGTTCCCGTGGCGGGCACCGTGCCGCTTGGGTACGAAATGCCGAACGCCAGTGAGTCTGCTCCGGGAGCAGCGCCCGTCGCGGCCGAGACGAACACCCAGCCTCACCTCGGGTTCACCGAAGGCGAGACGGATTACTATTCGACCGGCAAGATGGGCGCGAATTGGGGCGCCGGATTCCCGACGACGCTGACCGGCGAAATAATGGAGCGCGGGAAACAGCGCTTCAATATCAACTGCGCGGTTTGCCACGGCGCGCTCGCCGCGGGTGACGGAATCACCAAGCAATATGGCCTCGCGACCGTCGTTACTTTACAGGACGAGCGGATTCGCAAGATGGCGGACGGCGAAATTTTCAACACGATCACCAACGGCAAAAACACCATGCTGGCTTACGGACCGAACGTGCCCGTGACCGATCGCTGGGCGATCATCGCCTATCTGCGCGCGTTGCAGCGGAGCCAGAACGCGACAGAAGCGGATGTGCCGCTGGAGCATCGCGCGGAGCTGGACAAACCGGCCGAAACCAAACCTGAAGCAAAACCGGAGGCGGCGAAAAAATGAGCGAACGTTCTGACGTTGTTCCGGTGCCGGAGGGCGAATATATCGAGCCGAACCGGTTCGCCGGTTTATCGTTCATCCTGGCGATCGTCGGACTCATCGGCCTTGCGCTCAGCATCGTCGGCGCCTTCGTTGACAAGCACCAATTCAGTTTTTCCTGGCTCTTTGCCTTCGCTTTTTTCTTCACCCTAATCGCCGGCTGTTTTTTCTGGATCATCGTCCACCACGTCACTGACGCGGAATGGTCGGTCGTCGTCCGCCGGCAGTTGGAGAACCTGGCCATGCTCATGCCGGTAATGTTGGTCTTCTTCATCCCGATCCTGATTTTCCGGCATCATATTTATGACTGGATGAATATCCATCCGGGCCATGATCCCGTTCTCGACAGCAAACGCGCGTATCTGAACTGGCACTTCTTCCTCGTCCGCTCCCTCTTCTATTTCGCTTTTTTTATCTGCGCGACGCTGCTCTTCCGCCGCTTTTCGATCCGGCAGGATCGCGACGGAAATCCCGGCTACACCATAAACATGCGGAAGGTCGCATTCACTTCCCTGCCGCTTTTTGCTCTCTCGCTCACCTTCGGCGCTTACGATTGGCTCCTCGGCGTCGACTACCACTGGTTCTCGACCATGTGGGGCGTTTACATTTTCGCGGGCGCCGCGGGCAGCTCGATGTCGTTGCTGGTGCTCGTGATCACGGGCCTGCGCAACGCCGGATATTTGAAGGAAACCGTCACGATGGAGCATTACCACATCATGGGTAAGTGGATGCTCTCGTTCGTCGTTTTCTGGGCATACATCGGCTTCAGCCAATACATGCTGATCTGGTACGCGAACATGCCGGAGGAGACCGAGTATTTCATCCGGCGAAACACGGAGTCATGGAATGCCATGAGCCTTTTCCTGGTCATCGGCCGGTTCTTCATTCCGTTCACGATCCTGCTCTGGCGTTCGCCGAAAAAAAGCGCGCGCAAACTTTGCCTGATCGCGGGTTGGCTCGTCTTCATGCAGCTCGTCGACATTTATATCGTGATTCTCCCGATGCTTTACCGGACCGGTCTGCATGTGACCGTTTGGGATTTTCTGCCGCTCATTGGGATGGGCGCCACGCTGGCCTTTGTCTTTCTGCGCATCGCGGCCAGGACTTCGCTTTTCCCGAATCGCGACCCGCGTCTCCTCGAATCTCTCCGCACCACAAATTGACGTGACGCCTAACGAATTAAAATCCAAGTTTGAGCCGCGCTCCATGTTTTCGACCTGGATTGGTGTGGTGCTGCTTTTCGCGTTCTTCGGTTTGGTGGCGCTGGTCGTAGTCGGTGCGTCCCCGCGCGGAACCAAATACGAAAAAACGCGCGCGAAGGCTCGGGCCGAGAAACTCCAAACGATGCGCGATCAAACCACCAGTGCGCTGACGAGCTATGGGTGGGTGGATAAAACGAAAGGTGTCGTGCGGATTCCGATCAACGACGCCATGAAATTGACCGTGGCCGAGCTGTCGCAGAAAAAGCCCGCTGCGGCCAATCCGATCGCAACGCCGGCACCGGAGAGTCCCGCGCCGCAAAGCTCAACCGCGCCGGCGACTGCTTCTGCCGCTCCATCACCTTCCGCCAGTCCCACTGGGACACCAAAACCTACGTCCATTACCGGACCAAAGTCTGAGAGCCACAATCAACCCGCCGCCGCCACCAATCCGGCGCCGGCCCCGCCAGGAACGCAACCCGGACCATCAGCCTCTCCCGCCGCTTCGCCTTCCTCCGCTCCGGCTAAAGCCCCGGTCTCGCCATCGCCAAAACATTCACCATCCGCACCCGGAACTCCGCTGCCGGTCCGCGGGAAAACCCCATGAGCGCTCAATCGCTAATTTCTTCCAGATGAATCCTGCCGACGTTCCATTAATCGCGCCCGACACCGCACCGATCGCAACGGCGGTGGACTCCGACGTCACGATTCACGATGTCGAGCGCGTCGAACGCGCGTTGATCGATGCATCGACGCGGCTTCCCGTTTTGTTCTTTTACGGATCCGCAATTTTCTGGCTGCTGCTCGGAACGCTGCTGGCCGGATTCACCTCGTTTAAACTGCACTCGCCGGAGCTTCTCTCGGACGTGAGCTTTCTTACCTGGGGTCGCGTCCGTCCGGCGCACATGAACGTGATGGTTTACGGCTGGGCGTCGATGGCCGGCATCGGGACGGCGATCTGGCTGATGGCGCGCTTGTGTCGTACGACTTTGCGGCATCCACTGCTGCTCATCGGCGGCGCGGCTTTTTGGAATCTCGGCGTGCTTCTCGGCGTCGGTGGAATTCTCGTGGGCGACAGCACCGGATATGAGTGGCTCGAGTTTCCGCCTTACGCCGCGATCGTTCTCTTCGTCGCTTACTCGCTGGTCGTTTCCTGGGCGTTGCTCATGTTCCGTTTCCGCCGCGGCGACAACATTTACATTACGCAATGGTATTTGCTCGGCGCGTTCCTCTGGTTCCCGTGGGTCTACGGCGCCGCACAAATCATGCTCTTCGTCGTCCCCGTTCAAGGCGTGATGCAGGAAGCCGTGACCTGGTGGTTCGCGAATAATCTTCTCTTCCTGTGGTTCGGCGC
Source organism: Spartobacteria bacterium (assembly GCA_003134785.1). Lineage (GTDB taxonomy): Bacteria > Verrucomicrobiota > Verrucomicrobiia > Chthoniobacterales > UBA10450 > AV80. The sequence goes on along the minus strand of PLCN01000019.1, from coordinate 64,543 downwards.
GATCGGGCTCGGCACGGCGTACTATATGATCCCGAAAGTGATCGGGCGCCCGGTTTATAGCTATCATCTGGCGGCGATCGGATTTTGGACTTACGCGCTCTTCGCGAGCTGGACGGGAATGCAACGGCTGGTCGACGGACCGTTCCCCGCGTGGATGATCACCGCCAGCATCGCCGCGACGATCCTGACCATTATTCCCGTGGCGACGGTCGGGCTGAATCATCACATGACCATGCGCGGATATTTTGGCCTGTTGCGTTATAGCCCGACGCTGCGCTTCACGGTTTTCGGCGCGATCTCCTACACCGTCTTCAGCCTGGTCGGCGTGTTGATCTCACTGCGCTCGATCGCGCGATATACGCAATTCACCGAGGCGAGTATCGCGTATTCTCACATGGGACTGTACGCGTTCTTCACCATGGTGATGTTCGGTTCGATGTATTACATCGTGCCGCGATTGGTCGGGCGCGAATGGCGTTACGCCTCGCTGATCAAGCTCCATTTTTGGTCGTCCACGTATGGCGTCGGGTTGATGGTGCTGATGCTGCTCGTCGGCGGTTTTGCGCAGGGCAGCAGCATGAACGATCCGTCGCTCGCCTTTAGTGAGAGCACGCAAACAATCCTGCCGTATCTGCGCGGCCGCAGCGTTTCCGGCTTGCTGCTCACCGTCGCGCATTTCATTTTCGCGTTTCACTTCGGCCTGATGCTTTTTGGTTTGGGCCGGACGGCGAGCGTTCCCACATTTCTCAACCCGAAGGAAGAGGAGGCTCTCGAGGCGCGTCTATGAAAGGGATTGTCCCGCTCTTTCTCGGAATCTTCGGCACCTTCGCCTTCTCTTGGGCGGGGCTGATTCTGATTCCGAACTACCAAATCGGACACCTCGATCCGCAAATGGACGAAGACGGAAACGACGCCTATCCGGCGCCGAAGTCGGGCATGGCCGAGCGCGGCCGGCGGATCTATGCGGCGAATGGTTGCGTCTATTGCCACAGCCAGCAAGTCCGCGCCGATGACGCGGCCTCCGACATCGATCGCAAATGGGGCGAGCGCCGTAGTGCGCCGCGCGATTATCTTTTCGAACGTCCGGTATTGCTGGGCAAAATGAGGATGGGTCCGGATCTCGCGAACATTGGAAAACGCGCGCCGGTCGAAGATCAGAATGCTCCGCCGCCCTCGACCACAACTGCTGCGAGCCCCGCGCCCGGAACATCTCCATCCACTTCGCCCGCCGCTTCCGCATCTCCAGCTGCTTCTCCTGCGGCGACCGCCGCGCCTTCGCCCGCAGTTGCGGCGGCTCCTTCAGTTTCTCCGGCCGCGTCGCCAGCGAAAGCTATTGCCGCGGCCAGTTCGCCTTCTTCGGCTCCGGCAAACTCACCAGCTGCTGCGCCATCTCCCGCAAGCCCGGTTACCACTGCTGCGTCGAGTGCCGACACCACCGTTGCGGCCAATGGCGCGCCGATCCCTTACACTGCGCCGTGGCATCATCGCCATCTCTATAGTCCGCGCAGTGTCTCGAACGATTCCAACATGCCGGCATTTCGTTTCCTTTATGAGAAACGGCGCGTCGGCGGGGAACGCGCGGCGGACGCTTTAATCTTGAGTGGCCCGGATGCGCTTCCGGACGGCTGGGAAGTGGTGCCGACCTACGATGCGAAATGTCTGGTCGCGTATCTGATGTCGCTCGATCAATCACACGCGTTGAAAGAGGTGAAGGTGACCGCGGCGCCGCCTTCATCACCCGCTCCGGCGAAGGAGGTGAAATGAACGAGAACTCACCGAAGCGCAGAGTGCGGCAGGGGATGGACTACGGTGAGACCGAAGACGTCCAACAGGTTCACGCCGCCATTCAGCGCGAAAAGCGCGAGCCGCGTGTGGGCCTCGAGCCGCTCTCGCTCTGGTTGATTGCGATCTACGGTCTCGCCATCTTTTTTGGCGGCGCTTATCTCGGACGTTACTCAGGAAATTTCAGCGGCGATGGGCTCGATCCTCTCGGCGGCGCGCCGCGTCCGACCAAATCGGGCGCGACCGGCCCGGGCGGTGCGCAAACAGCGGAACTCTCACCTGCCGACCGCGGCAAAAAGATTTTCTCGGCGAACTGCGCCACCTGCCATCAGATGAGCGGTACCGGCGTCGCGGGCCAATATCCGCCGCTGGCTGGTTCGGAATATGTGAACGGTGGAACTCGGCGCCTCGGAATGATTGTGCTGAAAGGATTGCAGGGTCCGCTCACGGTCAAAGGAGCGACGTTCGGCACAGCAGTGATGCAGCCGTGGGAGAAAACGTTGACCGATGCGAAGATCTCCGATGTGCTCACCTTCATTCGCCAGGAGTGGGGGAACAAAGGCGGACCCGTCTCGCCGCAGCAAATCGCCGCATTGCGAAAGGAACTCGCCAATCATCCCGACTCCTTTACCGAACCCGATTTGAAAGCAGTTCCTGAGGACGCGGAACTTCCCGGGGGAGAGCCGGCGGCTACGAAACCAGGCGAGCCACCAAATCCAGCGGCCAGTCCCGCGCCGTCTCAGCCAAAGGCGTAACACTCGTTCCGCGCTGTAGCCGCGCCGCCCTTTCGGCACGTGGAATCGTATTCGTTTCACGCGGCGAAAGAGCGCCGCGGCTACAGTAAAGACAGCTTGGCGTAGCCTCCTGCGCGATTCCTTCTCGAACTCGCATGATCCAGCACAAAGATCTCGATGATCCGCAAACGCGTGAAGTCATTGTCGTGGGCGGCGGCATCGCCGGTCTGAGCGCCGCGATTTATCTTGGGCGCGCCCAACGCGACACGCTGATCATCGATTCCGGACACTCGATGGCGAAGTGGGAACCGGTGGTGGAAAACTATCTCGGTTTTCCGAGGGGCGTCGGCGGTGAAGAGCTTTTGAAAAATGGCGAGCAGCAGGCAAAACATCACGAGGTCCGTTTCGTTCAGGATGAGATTCAAACCGTCTCGTCGAAGAAGTCGGTGTTCGTTCTGAAAGGAAAAAAGAAGATCTACCGCACAAAACGGCTACTCCTCGCCACCGGTATTTTTCATCTGCCGCCGGAGATCCCCGGCGTGAAGGAATGCCTCGGACACAGCATGTTTTTTTGCAAAGATTGCGATGGATATCGCGTGCGCGGAAAACGGATCGCGATCATCGGCTCGAACAACGAAGCGGTCGAGTACGCGCTCGGGATGCTCCACTACTCCGCGTGCGTGATCGTGGCGACGAACGATCGGAAGCCGGGCTGGGATAAACGGCATGCGCGCTGGCTGGCGGAATACGAAATCCCGGTGGAACGCAAACGCATCACCGACGTCGATCACCGGAGGCGGAAAATCCGCGCGCTCGATTTCGCGGGCGGGACTTGCGTGAAGATCGATTACATTTTCACCACGCGAGGCGATATTTTCCATACCGGCCTGGCCGAAAAGCTTCGCGCAAAACTGGATTCAGACGGCCAGATTAAAGTCGATCAATGCATGCGCACGAGCGTGCCGGGACTTTATGCCGCCGGTTGCGTTACCCCGGCGAATTGCCAGATGATCATAGCGGCGGGGCAGGGGGCCGCCGCGGCGCAGGCGATCAATCGCGATCTTTTCGAAGAGAGCCTCGCGACACATTCCCTGCGGCGATTTCGCGAAGTGCAGTTAGCGGATGAAAAAACAGTTCCGGAAAACGTCTCCAGCGCTGCTCGGCGCAAAAAGAAAAGAAGATAAGAAGCCGAGAGAGGCTGGAACGATTACGCCCTGTAGCCGCTTCGCTATGCGAAGCGTGAGTATTGCGTGGCTGCACGCTGCGCCGCCCACAGGCGGCGGCTACAGCTTGCGAGCCATGATGCCCGCGAGGATTTTGAGCCCGGCTTCATCTTCGGCATCGAAGCGATCCACCTCCGGGCTATCGACATCAAGCACTCCGATGAGATGAGAATCGGCGGTCAACATCGGCACCACGATCTCCGATCTCGAAGCGCTGTCGCACGCGATATGTCCTTTGAATTTCGTCACGTCTCCGACGCGCAGAGTCGTGTGCGTTTCCGCTGCGGTGCCACAGACACCGCTTCCTATTGCGATACGGATGCAGGCAGGCTGACCTTGAAATGGGCCGAGCACCAGCTCGCCCCCTTTCAACAAATAAAAGCCGGCCCAATTCAAGCGCGGAACAGAATGGAAAATCAGCGCCGCGCAGTTAGCCATGTTTGCAACCGGATCGGTCTCGTCATCAGTGAGTGCCCGCAATTGCGCGGCGAGTTGCTGATAAAGTTCAGGCTTGGTGCACTTGCTGAGATCGGACGCGGCAAACATGGCTCTTTCAGTTTACACGCTTTCGACGATGCACACGGAGGGATGCGCTTCCGCACGTCCGGACATGCAGACGCATGTCCCTCCAGAAAGAATGGGCCGCCTTACCAGCGCGGGGCCGGAGCCGACTCATTCACCATCTCATCGACTACCGCGAGAAACGGATCGATGTCGAAGGGCTTGGTGAGATAATTGCGCGCGCCCGCGGTCAGCAGTCTCTCGATCTGGCTCGGTGTCGCATCGGCGCTCAGCACCACGACCGGCACCTGTGCGGTCGAAGGATCTTCGCGCAATCTCCGGAGCACTTCCGATCCGTGCATGTCGGGCAGATTGAGATCGAGCAAAATCAATTTCGGGCGATGAATCTGCGCCAGCTCGACACCGACCTCGCCTCGGGGCGCGTGGAGTAATTTGAGCGCCGGCCGGAACTCCAGAATCCGCTCCACCAAAGTGAAATTCACGAGATCGTCTTCGATATAGAGAACGTCGCAGGCGATGGACGGAACCAGACTCGGCGCCTTCGTCAGAGGAAGGTTCGGATCGGCCAATTCGCGATTGATGATTTCGAGCAGTTCACGCGCGGACTTGAGAATGTGCTGGACGTCCGGGTCCTTGGATGCGGTGGCGGAACGCATCGCCACCAGCTCTGCGAATCCGATGATGGAGTTGAGGGGCGAGCGCAGTTTTTGATTCAGGTCGGCGCGGAATTCACGTTCCGTCGGTTGATGAGGGTCCGAGTTACTTGACGCAGGGTAGCCTTTATTCTCAAACCCGGGGGGAAGAGTTCTGGCCTCGTTGGTTTGTTTCATTTGTTAGGCTGTCCTTTTGATTTTACGCAGCGGCGAAAGCATTCGCTTGGGGCTCAGGCTCCATCCGGAGGCCGGACGGTTCTTCGTAGGTGCGGCCCCGCAATTTTTTCACCATGTCGATGTCGCGCCGCATTTTGTTTTTATGCGCGCAGAAAATGAGAGTGGTCTCGTCCGTAATTAGATCGGCCTTGTAAGCGGCGAGGAGCGATTGATCAAAAGTGTGCCAGCCCATCGTTCCGCCGGCCTCGATGATTTCCTGGAAGGTCCGATTCTCGCCTTCGCCGTAAAGCAGCGTTTCGCGCGTGCGCAGGCTGCTGCCCATGATTTCGGAAACGAGCATGCGGCCGCCGCCGACTTTGGTCACGAGCCGCTGGCTCACCACATAACGGACGGTGTCGGCCAGCCGCTGCCGGAGCTGCGGTTCTTCATCCTTAGCGAACATGCCGAGGACGCGGTTGATTGTTTGGCCGGCGTTAATCGTGTGCATCGTCGTGAAAACGATGTGACCGGTTTCTGACGCCGTCATCGCGATCTCCATCGTGGCGCGGTCGCGAATTTCGCCCACGAGAATTACCTTCGGCGCCTGCCGGAGCGCGGCGCGCAGCCCGCTCGCGAAATCGGGAAAATCCTTCCCGAGCTGGCGCTGATTAAAAAGCGCACTTTTGTGCGGATGCAGAAACTCGATCGGATCTTCCAGCGTGAGGATGTGGATTTTTTGCGATTCGTTCAGCTCGTTCAGCATCGCGGCGAGCGTCGTCGTCTTGCCGCTCCCAGTCGCGCCCGTGACAAAAATAATCCCGTTCCTCTCCTTGATCATTTCCTTGAAAATCGGAGGCAGGCCCAGTTGATCGAGCGTCGGGATCTCGGTCTGGAGCTTACGCATCACGATCGCTTGCCGGCCGTTCTGCTTGAAAATATTGACGCGAAATCGCGCTAAGCCCGAGAGCGCATAACTGCAATCGCACGATCCGTAAGTCGCGAAATCGTTCGCGAGCCGCTCGTCGCCGCCCATCAAGTGGGTCGCGATTTGTTCGACCAGCGCCGAATCCAGCACGCCGGTGGGCGTTTCCACGGGAAATTCTTCCAGGAGGCCATGTTCCTCGATAATGGGGGGCCGGCCCACAGCGAAGAGCAGATCGGAAATGCCTTCGCTGCTGCTGATCATCGCTGAAAGCAGAGCATCTATAAGTTCCTTATTCACAATAGCTCGGAGAAGCCGGGGTATAACTTAGCCAGAAGTGTGCCGGACCGGCTGAGGGAGACTACTGATTCCTTACACGGGTCCACATCTCAGGCGCCCCTTCTTTCGAACGGGGGGAAGGCCAGGACGAGGGTCTTCGAAAAACGTGACACGCAGAATGGCCCCAAGCCGCGATCTTATCGCGGAATGTATTCTGATTAAAAAGGCGCTTTTCTCTTGAAAACTTTGCCCTGATATTCAGTTTCAGATTCCCGCATATGGACGCTTCCTCTGGCCTCGCTACCGATACGCACGAACACCCGCCTTCGCCCGGCTCCGGCGCGGCAGGCGATCCGCATCATCACGATGCCGGGCACGACCATCACGAGCTTCCGTTCTGGCGAAAGTACATTATCTCGACCGACCACAAGGTGATTGGGATCCAATACGGCATCACCGGCCTGCTTTTTCTTTTCTTCGGTTTTTCGCTCATGATGCTGATGCGCTGGCAACTGGCGTATCCGGGCCAGGCCCTGCCGGTGATCGGGAGCTGGCTCGGGCATTTCTTCGGCGAAGGCAGCATGCCGGACGGCAAGATGACGCCGGAGTTTTACAACTCGTTAGGCGCGATGCACGGGACGATCATGATCTTTCTCGGCATCGTCCCGATCGCGTTTGCGGCTTTCGGGAATTTCGTCGTGCCGCTCCAAATCGGCGCGCCCGACATGACCTTTCCGAAAATCAACATGGCGAGTTACCAGGCTTTCTTTTTCGGTGGCATCGTTATGCTCACCAGCTTTTTCGTTCCGGGTGGAGCGGCCAAAGGCGGTTGGACTTCCTACACCCCGCTCGCGGTCATCGCTGACAAAGGTCCGACTTACCATCCGATTTTCAACGGCCAGACGCTCTGGCTGATCGGCTTCATTTTGCTGATTACGTCGTCGCTTCTGGGTGCGGTCAATTTCATCGCGACCATCATTCAGCTCCGCGCCAAGGGAATGACCTGGATGCGCCTGCCGTTCTTTGTCTGGGCGCAGTTCGTGACGGCATTTCTGCTCCTCCTCGCATTTCCACCCTTGGAGTCGGCAGTCGTGATGCAATTGATGGACCGTGTAGCCGGAACCAGCTTTTTCATGCCGAGCGGTCTCGTCATCAACGGCGCGCCGCTCCACAACAGCGGCGGCGGCAGTCCGCTGCTTTGGCAGCATTTGTTCTGGTTCCTCGGCCACCCCGAAGTTTACGTGCTGATTCTTCCCGGCATGGGCATCGTGGCGGAAATCATCGCGAACAACACGCGCAAGCCGCTCTGGGGTTACAAGTCGCTCGTCTTCGCCGCGCTCGTTCTCGGATTTCTTTCCTTCATCGTCTGGGCCCATCACATGTGGCTCACCGGAATGGGTTCGGTCGTCAGCGCGTTTTTCCAGACGACCACGATGATCATTTCCATCCCGTCCGTCATCATCCTGAGCGCGTTCTTCATCTCGCTTTGGGGCGGCTCGATTCGCTTCAATGTCCCGATGCTTTTCGCAACGGCGTTCCTGCCCATGTTCGGCATCGGTGGATTGACGGGAATTCCGCTCGCCTTCAATTCGGCCGATCTTTACCTGCACGACACCTATTACGTGATCGCGCATTTCCACTACATCGTCGCGCCAGGAACGATCTTCGCCGTCTTCGCCGGAATTTATTTTTGGTTCCCGAAAGCGACGGGGCGAAGAATGAATGAATTCTGGGGGAAGGTGCATTTTTGGCCTTCGCTCATTTGCATGAACATGATCTTTTTGCCGATGTTCTTGCAGGGAATGCTCGGCATGCACCGGCGCTGGTATGACGGTGGGCAGGGTTGGCAACTGGCGGGCGAAAAGGTCTGGGGCCTGAGCGGATTCCAATGGAACACGCCGATCTCCATTGCCGCATGGACGATGGGTCTGGCGCAAATTCCGTTCATCATCAATTTTTTCTGGAGCATCAAGCACGGAGAGAAAACAGACGACAATCCATGGGAAGCCACGACACTCGAATGGACCGCGCCTTCTCCGCCGCCGCACGGAAATTTCGCTACGACCCCGACGGTTTACCGCGGTCCATACGAATATAGCCTTCCTGGCCGCGAGACCGATTTCACGATGCAAAGCGAACCAATGCGCGAGAGCGACCGCAAAGCCTACGAAGCTGCCGCTGCCGTTCATTAGCGCCATGGAAATTCCCTACACAGTCACCGCCCGGCCCGATACCGGACTTTGGAACGCGAAGGTCGGCATCTGGCTTTTTCTTGCGTCGGAAGTGATGCTCTTCGGCGGGCTTTTCTCCGCTTATGTTTTCTTGCGGCTTGATGCGGCCCCGGGCGCATGGCCGCACGGATTGTTGAACGTGCCAGTCGGCACGATGAACACGGCGATTCTCATCGCCTCGTCAGTCACCGTCGTGATGGCTTGGGCGTCGCTCAAGATGCGCCGGTTTCGCGCCTATTGGTGGTACATGCTCGTCACGATCTCGTGTGGCGTCATTTTCCTCGGCGTGAAACTTGCCTACGAATGGCCGCAAAAGTTCGAGCACTTTGGGGCTTTCATTAAAAAGGACGCGCTCGAAAAATATGAGCCGTATCTCGGGAACCATCACCTGGCTGAAAGGGGACTTGCGCCTCGCATCGAAATCAGCGGTCACTTGCATAATCCCGAGGCGCTCCATGACGAGAACGTGAAGGAGTACGAGGTGGCGCTCGATCCCGTGAACGCCGATCCGACCAATCCGAACATGGATCGCCCGCACTTCCTCTATGTCCCCGCGACGGACAAGGTAGTCACCATCGAGAAAGCTGATGTCGAATACGCGAACATGTTTCTACCGAAGCACAGCGCTTATTTCGCGAGCTACTTTACGATCACGGGTTTGCACGGATTACACGTGCTCGGCGGTGTGATTGTCTTCACCTACCTTTGGCTGCCGGTCGGAACGAAACTTTACAAGCGCAACCCCGAGCATCTCGCCAATCGAGTTGAGGTTGCCGGCTTGTTCTGGCACTTTGTCGATCTGGTCTGGATTTTCGTTTTCCCGCTCTTTTACCTGCTTTAATCCAATGGACGAATCGCACGAACCGCTTATCGCCGAGACCGCCCCCGCCACCGCGGGAGATGCTTCGCACGACGAGCACGTCGCCCACGATGTCGCAAAACACATTCGTGGTTATCTCATGGTCGGCGGGACTCTTCTTCTTTTTACCGGTATCACCGTTGCCCTCTCTTACGTTAATTTCGGAACGCCGAAGGCGAACGTCGCGGTAGCGTTACTCGTAGCCACGTTTAAGGCCGGCCTCGTCGCGGCGATCTTCATGCATCTTTCCTCCGAAAAGCGGATGATCTATCGCATCCTCGTCTTCACCTTTTTTTTCGTCTTTGGACTTTTCTGGCTCACCTATCTTGCCTGGTACGATCCGATCACTCGCTAAATGTCGCTAAAAGGTTTCCATATCGTTTTCATCAGCGTGTCGACTTTGCTCGCGCTCGGTGTGGGAGCCTGGTGTCTCTGGGTTGAATCCGTTGCCGATGCGCCCGCTTTTCGCGTCGGCGCGATCTGTTCCTTTCTCTCCGCCGTCGCGCTGATAATTTACGGCATCTGGTTTTACCGAAAAATGAAACGGCTTCGGATCATCATATGAGGATGAAGCTAATCGTCGCCTTCCTGCTTTTTCTCGGCTCCCAAATGGGACAAGCCGTGGCCTGCTCGGTTTGCTTCGGCGCGCAAGATGCGAAATCGACCGAGCACATGGCGGTCGCGATCTGGGTCCTGATGGGTGTCGTCATGTCTGTCATGGGCGGCGTGGGAGCATTTGGTTTTCATCTCTGGCGCCACGCCAATGCTCCGCTCGAGCCGCACCAGGAATTGACTGACGAGGATCTGGATAAATATGACTAGCCTCGCGTTCCTCAACGAATTGATCGGCCTCCCACCGAATGCTTCCGAGCACGGCTATCAAATCGATCACATCATTGAGTTCTGCCATTGGTTCATGGGTGCGCTTTTTATCGGCTGGTCGGCGTTTTTTATTTACGTGCTTCTGCGCTTCCGCAAAAGCCGGCATCCCGTCGCCGATCACGAAGGTGTGAAGAGCGGCATCTCTACGCATCTGGAATTTGCCGTCGTGCTGATCGAAGCCGTCCTGCTCGTCGGGTTCGCGATCCCGCTCTGGGCGAAGCGCGTGAATCAATTTCCCGAAGATAAAGATGCAATCCTGGTCCACGCGATCGGTCAGCAGTTTAACTGGAATTTTCATCTGCCGGGACCGGATGGTCAGTTCGGCCGGCGTGAGATCGCGCTCCTTTCCAACTCGAATCCGCTCGGCCTCGATTACAACGATCCTGCGGCGAAGGACGACATCGTGGTGCAGGGCGAGCTGCATGTGCCCGTCGATCGGCCAGTCATCATCGAGCTTTCTTCGAAGGACGTGATCCATAATTTCGCACTGCCGAACATGCGCATGGCGCAGGATGCGATTCCCGGCCAGCTCATTCCGATGTGGTTCAAGCCAATCAAAACCGGCAGCTACGAGGTCGTCTGCGGTCAGCTTTGCGGTCTCGGCCATTATGGAATGAAAGGGATGCTCGTGGTCGACAACCCGGCGGAATATCAAGCATGGCTGAAAGAGCAGGCGGAACTTGGCGGCGCACCACCTGCGCCCGCGCCAACGGACCGGCCGCCAGGTGAACCTCCAGTCGGGCCGACTCCGGGAACTGTGCCGCCTCCCGGCGCACCTAAAACGGCGAACCCAAGCGGCGCGCCCGATGGCAAACCGGGCGAGGCTCCGAAGGCGCCGAGCCCAAGTCCTAGCGGGTAGCGCGTCCTCGGGATCGCGAATTTTTCGAAAAAATTGTTTTGGCGATAGGCCAACCAGCACGCGAGACGCGTGCGCTACCCCGACTCTGCGTTTAAGCTTTCACGCAATGTCTCCGGAAAAATCGATGACGTGGCTTCACCGTTTTGCCTTCTTCACGGCCGTCGCCACGCTCTTCCTCATTTGCAGCGGCGGCATGGTCACGAGCAAAGGAGTCGGCCTCGCTGTGCCAGATTGGCCGACGACTTTCGGTTACAACATGTTTCTCTTTCCCATTTCCAAATGGGTCGGCGGAATATTTCTCGAACACGTCCATCGCCTGATCGCTTCCACCGTAGGAATTCTCACGATCATCCTGGCCTTCTGGCTTTGGCGCGCAGAAAACCGCCACTGGTTGCGCAATCTCGGTTTGGCTGCGCTCGCTCTCGTGATTCTACAAGGCGTTCTTGGCGGCTTGCGGGTCACCTTGCTGAAAGACGAGATCGGAATCTTTCACGCCTGCATTGCCCAAGTGTTTTTCGGATTACTCGTCGTCATCGCGCTCGCCACCTCGCGTTTGTGGCAGCAGATTACTGCGGTCGATTTTTCTGCGACAGCGGCGCGCACTCTGGCGCGGGTTGCGATCTTCACCACCGCCGTGATCTACCTCCAGCTCGCTCTCGGCGCGACGATGCGCCACGAACATCGCGACCTCGCGATCCTCGATTTCCCTGCCGCCTACGGCAAACTCATTCCTGATCTCTCGCCGGAGAATTTGGCTCAGATCAACGAGTGGCGAAACGCCCGCGCCTTCTCGGAGGTCACACCGTTTCAAATTTGGTTGCAGATGGCTCACCGGTTTCTTGCCTTGGTCATCGCTGCCGGCGTGATCGCGTGTTTGATCGGCGCCCACAAAAACGGCGATCGCTTACCGGCCCTCGCGCGATTTTCGGATCTCTGGTTTCTGCTGCTGGCCTCTCAGATCACGCTGGGCGCCTGGGTCATTTGGAGTAATAAAGCCGCGGATATTGCGACCGCGCACGTTGCGGTCGGCGCTGCCATGCTTGCGGTAGGCGTGAGCCTTTCCGCGATTTGCCTGCGACTGTTGGACAGCCGGCGATCGATCTCGCGCTCGCGCTCGATTCTCGTTTCGGAAGAAGCGCACGCGTCATGAAAACGAGTGCGATTTCAAGCGTGACGGAAATCGAAACTAACGTGATCGAACCGAGCGGTAGGCAGCGGCGCGTCATGTCCGATTTCGCGGAGTTGATCAAAGCTCGTTTGACTCTTTTGGTTTTGCTGACAACGGCGGTTGGCTTTTATCTCGGCGCGAAAGGGCCGATCAATTTCATCAGGCTCTTCCACGCCTTCTTCGGGACTGCGCTCGCCGCCAGCGGCGCCGCGGCGTTGAATCAATGGTGGGAACACCGACTCGACGCGCTCATGCATCGCACTCGCACGCGCCCGATTCCCGCCGGGCGTATGCTGCCGCGAGACGCCTTCATTCTCGGTAGCGTGCTCGCTCTCGCCGGCGTCGTTTATCTCGCCCTCGCTTGTAACTGGCTCAGCGCCTCACTCGCCGCTGCGACGATCGTCATCTACATCTTCGCCTATACGCCGCTGAAACGAATCAGCACGACCAACACTCTGGTGGGCGCGATTCCGGGCGCGTTGCCGCCGATGATCGGCTGGGTCGCCGCCACGGGGCGGCTCGATCCGGGCGCGTGGAGTCTCTTCGCTATTCTGTTCTTCTGGCAAATGCCGCATTTTTTCGCAATCGCGTGGATGTACCGTGAAGATTATGCGCGCGCTGGATTTGAAATGGTCTCGAAAGGCGACGACACCGGAACACGCAGCGCCAGCCAGGCCGTCCTCTTCTGCATGGCTCTTTTGCTTGCCTGCGGATTCCCTGCGTTTCTCAACATCGTTAATCACCTTTATCTCGCGTTCGAGCTGCTTTTGAACGGATTGTTCATCCTCGTCGCCATGCGATTTTTGCGCACGCAGGTGCCGGCCGACGCGCGAAAACTCTTTGTGGCTTCGATCATCTATCTGCCTTTGCTTCTTCTTGCGCTCGTCCTGACGAAATCATGAAAGCCGAAACCGCCGCCATCTCACGAACACCCGCGATGCCGAAGCGTTCTGGCGCCTGGAAGGCGACTCTCGTTCTCATCCCGCTCGTCACCGCCGGATTGCTCTTCTGGCTGCGCCAGGTCGAGGTGCAGCGCCTGAAAAACCGCGAACTTTCTGCCTACGGCACGGTACCGCCGTTCGAGCTCGTGAATCAGGAGGCACAACCGTTCGGTTCCGCGCAACTGGCCGGAAAAATCTGGATCGCTGATTTCATTTTCACGACTTGTCCGGGGCCCTGTCCGATCATCAGCACCCGCATGAGCGAATTGGAGAGGCCGCTCGAAAAGAGCGACGTTCAGCTCGTTTCGTTCAGCGTCGATCCCGAAACGGATACGCCCGAAGTGTTGCACGCTTACGCCGAGAAGTTGAAAGCGCAGCCTGCACGTTGGGATTTCCTCACTGGCTCGAAGACGCAGATTTACAATCTAATTGAGAAAGGATTTCATCTCACAGCCATCGAACATGGTGGAGATGAGGGACAACTACTCCATGATGTCCGGCTGGTGCTGGTCGATCGTCATAATCAAATTCGCGGTTATTACAATGCGCTTGAGAGCGACGCGATCACGAAATTACTCGCAGATACGAATCATCTTCTGCGCGAACAGCCGAAGTAATTTTTTGTATTAGAAACTAGGCTCGGGATGATTCTCACCCGGGCCTTCTGCGCAGACCAGCCGCAGGTATTCGCGATACTCGCCTTTCGGCAAGCCATCAACGATGCGCTCCAGTTCCGCCTCGTTGATAAAGCCCATGCGGAACGCCACCTCTTCGAGACAGGCGATCTTCAATCCCTGCCGATGCTCGATCGTCGCGATGTAATTGCCCGCTTCGAGCAAACTGGTTTGCGTTCCCGTGTCCAGCCACGCCATCCCGCGGCTCAACAACTTCACCTGAAGCTCGTTTTGTTTGAGATAAACGGAATTGAGATCGGTGATCTCCAGTTCGCCGCGTGCCGACGGCCGCAACTTTCGGCAGAATTCGACCACGCGGCTGTCGTAAACATAAAGCCCCGGAATGGCGTAGTGGCTCTTTGGTTGCTTCGGTTTTTCCTCGAGACTGATGACACGGCCTCCTTCATCGAATTCGACCACGCCGTAGCGTTCCGGATCGCGCACCTGATATCCGAAAATGCACGCGCCGCGATCGATCGCGAGAGCTTCCCGGTAGAAATCAAGACGGCCGTAGAAAATGTTGTCGCCCAGAATTAATGACGCACCGGAGTCGCCGATGAAATCCGCGCCGATCAGGAAAGCCTGCGCGATTCCCTCGGGCTTCGGTTGCGCAGCGTATTCGATCCGAATGCCGAGCCGCGCGCCGTCGCCCAGATAATCTTGGAGCATCGGCAAGTCTTTCGGCGTGGAAATGATCAACACGTCTCGCAGTCCACCGAGCATCAAAGTCGCCAGCGGATAGCAGATCATCGGCTTGTCGTAAACAGGGAGCAGTTGTTTGCAGACGATCGTCGTCAACGGATAGAGGCGAGTGCCGGCGCCACCGGCGAGGAGAATTGCTTTTTTGTTCATGCGAAAAAAGGCGTCACGTCCCGGTGCTCCAGCGACCGAGTCGGGCAGTCCATTCCTGCCAGAAACCGGAGCGCCGTGTCAAATCGAGCGGCTTGAACCAGCGCACGCTTCGAATCAGAACCTGGTTCGAGCCGGCGCGATCGAAAACAAAAGGATCGCCCACGCGTTCGCGCAACTTACGGTCGGCGATTCGGCCGCCCACCGCGTGACGCAGCGCACCTTCGATGACGTCGCGCGGGACGAGGGACTTCGCTTCGATCGACGCGCTCAAAGTGATTCCACAGATCTTCTTCAAGAGAACGCCGGCGATCAGGGCGCGCGAGCTGGTCGCGTGCACGTGCGAAATATTTCTCTGGGCGAACATCCGCCGCAAGGTGAGCGCAAAACGCGCCTGCCGCAAAAACAGGTCGGCGGGGGGCCGGGGAGATTCGTTTGCGCGATCGTCTTCCAGCGCTCGCACGAGCTTGGGGTTCGCCTGCCATTCCGCCTCGAGCGCCATCGCATCCGGCAAAAATTCAAGCTGCAACGCCAGTCGTTTCATCGCGGCCGTCAACCGGCAGTCCCCCGCAAACTCACAGACGAACGCCGTCACGTCCGGATTTCGCTTTTTGACTTCAAACAATTCCGTTTCGATTGCAGGCAGCGCGTAATCTGGCCAGCGATCAATCAGATAAGCGACCCGCGGACTCGCCGAACTGGTATTCTTCGACGCGAGCGTGCCCTGACTCTGCTTTTCGAACAGCTCGCGGAGCGGCCGGATTGTTGTTTCAATTTGGAAATGTTTCTCGACGCGCGCGCGGCCAGCCGAACCATAGCGAGACCGCAGATCGCTGTCGCGGCACAATATTTCCAGTGCATCGGCGAAAAGGCCGCTCTCGCCCGCTGGGACCAAGAAGCCGGTTTCCTTGTCCACGACCGATTCCGGAATTCCGGCCATTGTCGTCGAGACAACGGCGAGCCCCGCCGCCATTGCCTCCAGAATCACCGTGGGAAAAACATCACTCGCGCCTTTGTCATCCGAGGTGGCAGCGAGAGCGAAAATGTCACAGCGTTCCAGCTTCTCGATCACGCGGTCTTGCGGCAAAGCGCCCTCGAGCGTGAAAACGGCTCTGAGCCGCAACGCATCAATCTGTTGCTGCAAACTCTCGCGCAACGGCCCGTCCCCGATGATCTCGCAACGGAAATGCACATTGCGCTGCCGCAACTGCTCGCACGCTTCGATGAGGTACTCGAATCCTTTGAACGAGACGAGCCGTCCCACGCTCAAGATCCGCGCCGGTCCGGCCGGTTGAACCGTCGCGGCGCGTCCGACAAAATTGGTCAGATCCATTCCGTTGTAGACGCGGTGGATCTTCCCGGCTGAGTCAGGGCAGCGTTGGGCCATCAAGCCCCGACTGTATTCGGTCTCGACCGCGACGAACTCAGCCGCCGCACAAATTTCGCGAAGAAGATCGTCGTTGCCGAGATCGGCCATGAAATCCTGGCCGTGCGCCGTGACGCTGAAGGTCAGGTTCGTCATCGCCTTCAAGAACAGGGCCGTATGCGCCGCGCGGTTCGCGAAATGAACGTGGAAATGGCCGACTCTGTTTCGCGCAAATAGCTCCGCGAAATAAGTCGCATTCCGAGCCCGCGTCGCGGCCTTCGCAGCGCTGCCATATTTTTGCTCATGCGCGGCGATAAGTTGTTCCGGCCATCGATTCTCCGCCCGGATTTTTTCTTCCCACAACCGGAGGATTGGCGGGGGCGGCGCATAATGAACTGGCGCCTGGAGTCGTTCAACCTGCGGGTGCCGAATGCTGGTCAACGGCGGATAGATCGATCCGACCACGAGAGAAAAGCCGCCCCGTTCCAGTGCGAGCATTTCCGTGTTGCAAAAAGTCTGCGAAAGAACCGGATAACGCGAATAGAGGTAGGCGAGGCGCAAAGAAGTTGAGAGGTTGAGGAGTTGAGAGGTTGAGCAGAAACGAAAGAAACGTCGAGCCAGAGTCCTCTCAACCCCTCAACTGCAGAGCCTAGGAAAACTGCACGTCTTTCCCAGGATCCATCTCAAAGTCGAGAGAGAGCGAGTCGGCGGTGTTCGGCTTGATCACCTCCTCCATGAATTTCACGTAGATCGGATTCTCGCGGAACATCTCGTATCGATCCATCGACTCGAAATCGATCGCGATGAAAAAGGGCCAGGGCAGATCCGGTTTGATCCTTTTCCCGCACTTGATGCTAAGCACTTCGGGAATCTTCAGGAGCTGCATGCGTGTGTTCATCATCATCTCCTCGATCCGCGCCAGAGTGACCTCGGGTTTGAGTCTGAACAAGACGATGTGGTGGACCATGGGGGTTTAGGTTTAGGCGGAGAATCGTTGGCAGGCAAGCCGGAAGACAAGATCGGAAGACAGCGGGCAGAAGGCAGATGTCAAAAGACGCAAATGAGACCGGAGAGGTCGGCGCTCGTTTGTGGGCTCAACGTTTCCAGTCCAGCGCGCCTTTCTTCAGCGCGTAGATGTAGCCAACCATCAGGATGGTGATGAAGCTGAGCATGCTCCAGAGAATCATTTTGCTTTCGACGATCATCTCTTTGTAAACCACCGCCCACGGATACATGAACACGATCTCGAGATCGAACAGGATGAAGAGCATCGCAACCAGATAGAACTTCACGCTGAAACGCGGCTGCGTTTCGCCTTGCGGCACC
This sequence comes from Spartobacteria bacterium, assembly GCA_003134785.1. Lineage (GTDB taxonomy): Bacteria > Verrucomicrobiota > Verrucomicrobiia > Chthoniobacterales > UBA10450 > AV80. Next base: position 47,117 of record PLCN01000019.1, on the reverse strand, counting down.
ATGCCGCATTCGTAAGCGGTATCCTTTACGCGAGTGCGCCGGCCGGCTTTGCCCAGCAGCACGCTGACGAGAAGTGCTGAGACAGCAAAACCGATCGCCACCGCGAGGTGAAGGAGCAGCGGAAGATAGTCGCGCAGCATTTTGATCGCTCGAGAAACCGCGGCGGTGCCGGGTGGAAGCGCCGGTTATTTGGCGGCGGCCGCGGCGGCACGGGCGATGGCGGCAGTCCTGGCACTCGCGGCGGCGGCGGCCGCGGCCGGAATATGTCCGTTCTGCGGAGCGATCGCTGCGGCGAGAGCGGCCGGGAGGCCTTTGTATTTCTTGCCGGTCTTTCTCACCGCCCCGCGGGCGACGAGATTTTGGAGCTTCTCATAAGCTCGCAGGCGCAGCATTTCCTCACCACCGCTGGCGGCATTCCGCGCGCGCAGGTTTTCGTGCACGATATCAAAGAGCTGTTTGAACTCGAATGATGCACGCCGGGAAAGTACGGCAACCAGTTCCTCGGTCACCAAATCGGGAACGCGACGCGAAAATGCATTTTTCTTCAGAATAGCCATAAGGCGCAAATGATATCACATTTTGCCCGTTACGCAGCAGATTTCTCCCGGCTAGCGTCTAGGGCCTCGCTCCGAGGCGTTTGGGCGGAGTACATCGTGCTTCTGATCTTTGCTCCTGATCGCGCTTATGGGTGCGAAATGGATCAGGGGCGCGATTAGGATCACGAGCAGGAGGTAGTCTTGCTACTCAGAATCGCCCGGCGTCGGCGAGGGCGAGGCGGACGGCGCGATCGGCAGGATGATCGCTGGGGATGGCGAAGGGTTGGTCCGATCGCGCATCGATTGCGTTTGGCGTTGATACACATACGCTGCCGCGCCGCCCGCGGCGGCCACCCCGAAGAGCGCCTGGTTTGCAGTCACAGGCCCTACCGACTCGGCCACGTATCCATCCCCATCATAACTCTGCGACATCACGATCGGGCTGAGATGTTTCGTGATGACCTCCGGCGCCGGCACCTTGCTCAAGTCCACCGTGTCGGCGATTCCTGGGATAAAAGCCGCGCCCATGAAGAGCATCGGCCGCACGGTGGCATCGATCCGGAGGTAAATCAGCGCCGGATCGATGTAAGTGAACGCCTGCTCGGCGGTGGGAACCGAGCGCTCCGTCTCTTGGAAATTTTTCGAAGCGGCCAGCTCGGAACTTCCACTCGCGCTCCGCTTCATTGCTGCTTCGACCGAGGTCGCATCGGCACCGGCGATCAGCATCCGGTCCGATAACCCCACCGTGGGCGAGAGGGAAATGAATTGCCCGCCCGTGTGAGTCGAAAAATAATGCACGCCATCTTTTTCCTGGCGCGTCCACTCGTTGCTTGTGTCCGCCGTGGTCATGGCGGTGAGGACTTGGTTCGCCTTCGCTGAATCTTTCACGGGAAGGCTGGCAAAGAGTGAGGGCCAGTGCGAATTCGCCGGCCAATCGCCCACCAGGCCGAACTCGGGCCCGAAAGCGCTGTTCCAACTCTCCAGCGTGATCCCTTTCGCCGAAATGGCCTCGGTGATTTTCTGCAAACCCGCCATCCAGGTCGCGGCCGCTTGCGGGCCGAGCGACATCTGATTCGTTAGGTTCAGGAATCCCGCGATGTAGAGAAAAGTTTCCTTGGTCGCGAGCGGAAGCGACACGCGCGCCAGCTTGCCCGGATCGAACAGCTTCGGCATGCCGACAAACATCTTGTCGCGAATTTTCCCGCCGTCGAACGAGACCGCGCCGCAGAAACTGCGCAGTTGGCGGATCATCGCCATCTGCTCAGCCGAGACATCCGCGCTCTTCTCCTCCGCGGGTATGAGCTTCTCGATAAATTGATCGATGCGCGCATAAGCGAGCGCGGCATACCTCGCCGGCATATGCTTCGACGCGGCTGCGAATACGTCCTCCCCCGCGAGCGCCGTCCCGGGATCTTTGACGCGGCCATCCACCCGGTCCACCAATGCTTTCAATTGCTCCGGATCGTTCGCGAACAAGAACCAGGGGCCGTCGTGGACCGAAGCGAAACGCACGACTCCGGAGCTGTCCGCCTGGATTTGGTGGCCCCGGTAATCAATCGTTTCCTGTTTGAATTCCGGTCCGTGCCAGAGCAGTTTCGTCCTCCAGTTCCCAACCACTTTCTCTGCGTTCGCGGCATCTCCGGTGCACCGGAAACCGCCCACGATTTTCCAAGCGCTGTATTCGATCGAGAGCACGGCGATGAACGCGTCCTTCATTTCGAGCGATTCGATCTCGCTCAGCGTTTGCTCGACGCCTTCGTTCTTCGGAATTTTCGAGCGCGGCTTTTGCAGAAAATCCTGCACCGCCGGCTCGCGCCAGATCTGGTAGATATCGGTCTGGTGGAAATCGTTGTGCGACCGGTTAAAATCCGGCACGTGGATGAAAGCGAGAGTCTCCTTTGGCAGAAGGGCGGTGACCGCGGCACTGGAGGCATGCCGACCGCGGTAAAGACCCCACCAAATCACCCCCGCCGTAACGGCCGCCGCCAGGACCAGCAGCTGAAATCGTTTCATAACCGGAGATTGTAGCGGCACTCTGTCGCCGCCGCGAATTTTTCTCGGTAGGCACGCCGCACTGCGGCGTCCGCCGGTCGGGGCGGCGACCTGTAGCGGCAGGCGTGTCACCTGCAGTCCCAGAATAATGCAGCCGAAAGGGCTGCCTCTATAGAAAATTAAGAGCCTGAGTTATGCACGCGGATGAAATTTCCGATGCACGGCCTTCAACCGTTGTTGATCCACATGCGTGTAAATCTGCGTCGTCGAAATATCCGCGTGACCGAGCATTTCTTGGATGATGCGCAGGTCGGCTCCGTTGCTAAGCAGATGGGTCGCGAAACTATGCCGGAGCAGATGCGGATAAATGTTCGTCTCCAGCCCCGACCGCCGCGCCCGCTCCTTCACGATTTGCCAGATGCGGACCGTCGTCAGTTTCGTTCCTCGGCTGGACAAGAAAATCTCGCTCCCGCTCCGCCGCTTCACCAGCTTCGGCCGTTCCGCCGAGATATAGGCGCTGAGTGCCTCACACGCCTTCCGTCCCACCGGTACCAGGCGCATCTTGTTTCCTTTGCCGGTCACGCGCAAAATGCGCTCCTCGAAATTCAAGTTCTCGAGGCGCGCATTAGCCAGTTCCGAAATGCGCAGCCCGCTCGCGTAGAGCAACTCCACCATCGCGCGATCGCGCAACCCGAGCGGATGCTGGGTCTCGATGCTTTCGATCAATTGCTCCACTTGCAGCTCGTTCAACGTCTCCGGCAAAAACCGCTCGATCCGCGGCAGCGTTAGCGTCTCAGTCGGATCGCGCTCCACCGCGCCTTTCCCGCTCAGGAACCGAAAAAAAATCTTCAATGCGACCACGATCAGTTTGATCGACGACGCAGCCAGCCCTCCTTTCTTTCGGGTGGCGAGGTACTCGCTGATGATCCGCTGGGTCACATCGCCCGTCGCCGTGATTTGCCGTGCGGCCGAACACCATTCCGCGAACTCCGTCAGCGAGCGCCGGGTTGAGAGCTGATAATTATCCGAGAGGCCGCGCTCCGTGGCGAGGAAACGGATAAACGAATCGATCTCCTGTTCCACCTCGGCATTGAATCAGGAAAATAGGAAAACAGGAAATTGAATCAGGAACGTCAGGGAATCGAATCAAGAAAAAGAGAAAAATAGGAATGGAAAAAGATCTGGCCGCGCCATTAATCGGGAAGTCCTATTCAGTTTCCTGCTTTCCTTTTTTCCTGATTGATCCTCCCAAGGATTGACAAAAGGAGCGATGGTTCCGACGTTGAATGCATAATGAGTCTTGATCTCAACTCACTCTTGAAAGATTGGCCGCATGAATCGGGTGCAATCAAGGTGCGCAAAATCATTGGCCTCGATGGCCACGAGAAATTGCAGCTCCGGATCGATCTCGGCATTCTGCAAATGGAAGTGACCGGCCGGCCCGATGGCAACCGGCCGCATAACTGCGAGTCGTTGCTTGTCTATCATCAACGCCGGGCCGAGCGGGCCGAAGCGCGCGGCGAGACCTACGAGCTGAACCCCGAGCAATGCAACGAGCTGCAGCAGGAAGGTATTCAGTACTACCACCGCTACCTCAGCCTGTTTCAGATCAACGATTTTCCCGGCGTCATTCGCGACACCCAGCGCAACCTCGATCTCTTCGCCTTCGTCTCCGAGCACGTCGACCGCGACGAACTGATCTGGAGCTTCCAGCAATTCCGCCCTTACGTTGTGATGATGAACACGCGAGCCAAAGCTTCGATCCTTCTCGGCGAAGGACGGTTCGGCGATGCCATGCGCGAAATCGAGCAAGGGCGCGACGCCATCCAGGAATTCTTCCAGCAATCGAACTTCCCGGAAATGGCGGCGAAAAGCTCCGAGCTGGCGTTCCTGGAAGAATGGCTCGAGGAAGTCAGCTCAAAACGCCCGCTCTCGAAACTCGAGGTCATGCAGCGCGAGATGGAAGTCGCGATCGCGAGCGAACTCTATGAGCGCGCCGCCGAGCTGCGCGACGCGATCAAGCTCTTGCAGACGAAAGGGGCGTAACGCGGTAGCGCAGTTATTGGTTAATTGTTGTTTGTTACAGGTGAAGGCTGGTCGATAACTGATAACCTATAACTGATACCATCTCTCATGTCTAAGATCATTCTTCCCATCCTAGCCCTCGCTTTTACCTTCGTCGTCACCGTCGCCCGAGGCGCCGAATGGACCACCGATTATAATCAGGCCCTGGCCACCGCCAAGGCCTCGAACAAATATGTTCTGCTCGACTTCACCGGCTCTGATTGGTGTGCTTACTGCATTCAAATAAAGAAGGTGGTTTTCTCCAGTCCCGCTTTCGTTACTTATGCAAGGCAGAACCTTGTTCTCGTTGAGCTGGATTTCCCGCAACGGAAAGTGCTCCCCGACAAGGTCAAGAAACAGAACGCTCTTCTGGAAAGGCGATACAAAGTTGAGGGTTACCCAACGGTAGTTATGCTTGCTCCGAATGGAAAGGTTCTCGGTCAACTCAACGGCTACGAAGATCAAAGGCCCGCGGACGTTATCGCCTGGATGCAGAAGCTGAAGAAGAAGCAGACCGGTTAATAGTCTATTGGTTATGGATTAATGGGGAGGCTGATAATCCTCCTCCACTGACTACGCGGAGCAAGCTGATAGCTGACAACTAATTACCGATAACGGCCCATGGCTTCGATTACCGCCAAGGAACGTTGGGCGCGCAAGATGAGCGGCAAGGCGAAGCCGATCGCGCGCTCACAGGATCGATTGCCGCCGGGGCAGCATCTCACCACTGGGTTTCCGGTCCTTGACCTGGGCATTCGGCCCGATATCTCGCTCGAGAGGTGGCGGCTCGAAGTAATGGGCCTCATCGAGCAGCCGAAAACTTTCACCTGGGAGGAGTTCAACGCGCTCCCGCATTTCGAGGACGTGAGCGATTTCCACTGCGTTACTACCTGGAGCAAATTCGATTGCCGCTGGTCTGGTATCGCTTTCTTCACTCTCGCCCAGATCGTGAAACCGAAGCCGGAAGTGAAACATGTCCTCTTCACCAGCTACGATGGCTACAGCACCAACGTGCGACTGGAAGATTGCCTGGACGACGACGTCCTCATCGCCAGACAATTCGACGGCCAGCCGATCGTGCGCGAGCACGGCGGCCCGGCGCGCGTCATCATCCCCAAGCTCTATGCCTGGAAAGGCGCGAAGTTCGTGAAGTCGATCGAGTTCGCTGCCGAAGATCGTCCCGGCTTCTGGGAAGTGCGCGGCTACAGCAACACCGCCGATCCGTGGACGGAGGATCGGTTTTCGTGAAGCAAAAGCGGAGTGACAAAGGGCGAGTGACGATCAATGTGAGAGAATGCATCCTCAATTAGAGAAACTTAACTCTAATCTTGTGGCGATGAGACGGTCTGGGAGATTGAGGCTGCGATTGCATGCGGAATCAACGCCGCACGGATGTGGCTACTCGTAGACGGCTTCGAGTTGCTGGTCGATTATCTCTCCGGTAAATCGATCGATCGCCACATGAAGCCAATAACGCTTTTCGCTTTCGACAACGAAGTTGGCTAGACTTGTCGCAGTCGGTGGATAGCGCCCTGATTGCGCTATTACATCGATCAACAGGCCCCAAGTTCTAGTTTGCCCGACTTCAGCAAGTGCACGCGCAATAGTTTCTCGGTTTTCTTCATTGAGCGTGAAAGGGGCGGAAGCAGGAGCGCTGGCGAGCCGGCTCACATCCTGACGGCCCATAGCAGGCTGGATTGTACTGGCACTAATGATACTCGTTGCCGCAGACGTTGCCTGGGCATTCGTTATGCCCATCGCCGCTGCTTCGGTGGGCAAGGCGCCCTTGATTATCGCTGCGAGAACAGAACTGTTCCGCGTGTTCAAACTGACGATGCCAGGCCGCGGATTCGCAGTATTGTAGGTGAAAAGATCGAGCAAGGCACCGTCGAGATTGTTGGATTTAAAATCGAGTGTAGCGGTACTCGTCTTATAGGCATACCCGAATTCCCCCACGTTACGGAATGGCCGATTCAAAATGACTGCGCCCGCCGGTGGCGAAGGAGCCGGAGAAGGTGTGGGCACCGCTAACGATTCCATTCCATACGCACGGGAAGGAGGTGGGCCGCCGGCATATTCGATAACGGTGGTTGTATTGTCCGCATCATACTGATCTATCAGGGAGGCACCGATCGTAAGGGTTTCGGCGATTAGGGGGTTTGATCTTCCGTAGCTCAGTAATTGAAAGAAGTCCGGAGACGGTCCGGTGATTGCGGGAATGCTACTCTGTTCGGCACTTCCGCTGGCGCTCCAATACTCCCAGTGATCGCTCTTCCATACTAAACCGAAATCCGCCTTAACGGCCGCGGGATTCGGAGGACTTGGTACAACTTCCGCGAGCTTCGCTAGCGCGAACCTATTAGCAAGGGGGGCTGTGGGAGCTATCCTCCATGTTGGCTTGTTTTGATCGCGCGAGAAAGTGCCGAGATATTGAAGCATGTTGGCACTGCCGGCTATGTCTGCCCGCAGCTGTATGAGCTGCGCTCGACTCACAAAGGCTTGATCCGTTCGGCCGCCTGAGACCGTCGTGGCGACAGTTCCGAAATTACGAGCGGTATCAAGGAAGTAGGTTGCAAACGCCGAACCGGAAGTGGCATTGAAGGTGAAGTTAGGAAAAGCGCCGGTTGGCTGGACCGTCGCGTAGTTCCTCCAGCCGATAATTCTGTTGATCGCCGTGTTGGACACAAAGCTAGAGCCGGTCGTGGGCAATGCGGTGAGATCGGCGAACGCTATTGCGCCTTTTCTTCCCGCAATCGTTGCAGGTGCGGGAGTAGGGGATGGAAAACCTGCTACGTTTATGTCGAGCAATCCCCCTTCGTCATAGACAGCGTAGGCATAACGCCCAATGATGTAATTCGCGTTTGTAACCAGGCGGTTGTTTAGCGCGATGGAACCCGTGTCCACGCCAGTTTGAATCGAAGGCCCGATGCGTGAAAGAAGCACCCAGTCCGGAGCAACGAAAGCCGCCACCGGGTCTGATGTATCATCGGCGAGGTTGATTTTTGGAATGAGATAATGGCTATTCCAACGAGCCAAACTTACGAAGCGCCCGTTGGATGAGACATCCGTCGTTGAATTAACGGCGGAGGCGCGGCTGCCGACGCCAGGGAACGAAATCAAATCAGGACTAACACTGCGACGAATCAAATTTGGGATGGCAGCTTGCGTCCCACTCCGCTGTGGAACTATCGTTGCATTGGACGACGGCGCGTAGATGGTCGCACTACCCGCGGTCGACGTAGTGGAGCCGTTAGTAATCTCTTGTTTGAAATCTGCAACTATGATGTCTAACGCGGCTCTGGCTAACTGATCGGAGCTGGTTTCGTTGAAAGTTTCCTGCGCGAGCTGTCGATCGGTGCCCGTTCGCGTTAGGTAGGCGACGACAATACCTGCCAACAGCACCACGAAGGCCAAGACAATAACCAGTGCTACGCCGCGGGTACGTGTAATAGTACTGTGGCGTAAACAACACATCACGAGAAAGTCTAACGCGCGATTGGAAACCAGCGTTGATAAATCCTGATACCAGCAATTGCGGAACGTGGCATGCCCGTCGCGGCATCGAGTGTCGTCTGCCATTGGGTTAGCAACGCCCCCGGGGCCATCGAACTGGAAAAATCGTTCAGACCAGCAGCCAGCGTGGTAAGCTGCGCGTCGGACAGTAACACCCGGCTTTTCGGGTCAATCGCGGCGATTGCCACGGAGATCGCAGCCACGTCCTGCATCCCGTCTGGTCCTGTGTGTCCTGCCGCGGTATCCCAGGGCGTATCAGAATTGCTACCGTTTCTTAGGACGTAATAGTATTCAAATCGGAAAACGTTCGGAGCGGTAAGTTCGTAATCAGCGTCTCTAGTGATGTCGGTCGCAGATGGCCATGTTGTGGTGATCGTGAGTGGCAAAAACACAACGGGAGTTCCGGGGGAAGAATCACCGTTCCAGATCAATCCTTTCGCCATTCGCTCGATCTGATTCTTGATATTGATTCGATACGCAACCAGTGAAACCGGGCTGGCCGCGGACGTAGTGTAACCAGGCACCACGCTGTAGAAGGCTATCTGATCATTGCCTGTCTGAGGATTGCTTGATGATTTTAGGAAATAATCTACGTCAAATCTTTTGACCATCTGCGCAAGGTCAATCGCAATCCGATCGAGTAGGGGTCTAACCTGCCCGTCCACATCCATGCGCTTGTTGCCGGACGTAGTGAGCGCAGAGGCGCTACTAAACAGTCGAGAAACGAAGAGAATAATCAGCGTTAGCACCGTGATCGATACCAGCATATCGACCAGCGTGAATGCCTTTGATCGCTGCATATCCATCGATGTTAGTTTCGGTCCAAGGCTAGAAACATCTCACCAGATCCGGAGGCGTTAGCAGGAGAGGCGGCGGCAGGCCATGTCATTTTCAAATTTACAAGGGTTGCGGCCCGCGGAGCACTATTCGGCACGATGGCGATGGCCAATTGATAACGTGAGTCCAAATTTACCGAACTCGAAAACTGTCCTTCGCTACCAAAAAATAGAATCGTAGTGGCCGTAGCTTCGACGGGATTAGCTGGAATCGGAATCGCAAACTTCGGGGATGTGGCAGCCCTTCCGGGAGGGATTGTGAGTGGCGTTGCGCGTAGGTCAGCGATTACGGCGCCCATGATGTCAGCAGACGCGACCTGCTGATTCGCATTTTGCGTTGTCTGCAATCCGACTGGAAGAAGAGCGAAAATCGTCACCAGACATACCGCGGCCACTCCAAGCGCGAGAGTGACTTCAACGAGGGAGAAGCCGGAGCGATATCTTGCGGTAATCCTCACTGGCGGTAGATTTTGAAATCGCCGCTTACACCGCTGAACTGAACGGCGACGACATTCGTGCTGTTCGTGTCAACGACGCTACCGTGGGTTGGGCGCAAGCCGATCTCAGCAGCATGCTTCATGGCATAGGTGCTATTAACATTTGCTTCTCCACGCGGATTGAATCGGACCGTCTTATAAAAGGTGTAATTTTGAACTGAGAAGGAAAATCTCGTCGCGTCGGTGCTATCGCTGCTGATCCGATTGAAATGCGTGAAAGGTGCACCCTCGGTGTAGGGAAGGTCCGGTCTGCCAGCGAGGCTGTTCGGTGCTGGTGTTGGAATGGGCGCTGGCGATGGTGGCGCGCCGATGTCGGTGAGGTGGACTCCTTCGATCTTCGTTAGCTTTCCGACCTGGCTGATGCGCGCCGTCGGTAGCGAAGCGATAGGATCTGCATTTTCAAAGATCTTGGTACCATTGGTCGAAGCAACAATCGCGACAAGGAGGCGCCCGCGGCCAGGGTACGCTGGACTGGCATTCGTGGGAGCTATTGAGTTTGCGTCTTCTTCGTAAAAGCCAACCCAAACGTAGGTGTTATTAGCCATCGCGTAGGCACGGCCTTGCTCCAGTGCTCCGGCAATTGTGTAAGCGGCATTTGTGATGTCGCCGGAACCTTTCAAACTGGTGAGGGCAGGGACAAGCAGCACGGTCATAATGACGACGACTGCGATGACGGCCATGAGCTCGATCAGGGTAAAGCCACGAGGAAGTAACGAGCGATGAGTGGCGAGGGACGAGTTCACGGACCGGGGGACGGAGCGACTTGGAATTTCACAGCAATAACCGGGGAAGAGGGGTGGAGGAATTAGAAAGCAGAAATTGGAAAGTAGGAAGGAGATTCTGGGGGGAAGGCCTGAGAGGTGAGAGGCGGGGAAAGGGACGATCACGAGCAGGAGCACGAGTACGATGAGGAAAATCTGCGGCGTTCGCGACATCCGGCAGTCAATTCGGGATTCGAAGAGATTCGGTCGTAGACCGCCGCTACGAGGAATTAGAAGCGACGCGTGCAGCAACGTGAAACGGCTGGATGTTTTACCCGGGTTTCGGGGACAACGGGAGATGGGGGCATGGTTCTAGCTTTTAACGGTGCGTTGTGCTGGAACACACGTTATCCGAGGAGGAGCATAGTCAGATCGTTCAGACGATCGAGATGTTTGAGGTCATAACTCAAACTCAGCCTGACGATTATCAGTCGCTCGAAATCCTCAAGGAAGCTTACCAAAAGGTCGGCCGCGCAGAGGATTCCCTCAAGACTTCGCGCCGCCTGGCGGAGGCTTATTTCAGCGCCGGCTCCTACACGCTCGCAATGCAGGAGTGCGAGGTCATTTTGCTCAAGGAACCGAACGCGCCGGAAATCCTGGCGATGCTGGGCGATATCGAGACGCGTTTGCAGGCTGCGGGCCAGACGATCGCGGCGAGCGGATCGAAGCATGGATTGATCGCGACGCCGACGAGCGGGGGCGTGAATGGTCTGACGCACAACGGTACGCACGAGGGCGGACTGGTAGATCTCCAACAGGGACGCGGCGGTTTGCATCCGCAGGATCGCGGGGACGATCACTTGGCGAAATTCCTGGTGATGCAGCAGCTCTTCACGGAAGACGCGGTGACCAAAGCGGTCGAGACGACGAAGCATTTGAACAAGGATCTCAGCGGGCAGGCGCTCGCGGCTTCGCTTCTGGATAAAATTTGCCGGCAGGATACGGACAAGCTCGATGCGGTGCTGTCGGGCTTGATCGACCGAACAAAATTTGCCTATGTGCCGCTGGAGTATTACGACGTGGACCGGCAGATCGCGCGAATGTTGCCGGACCATCTGACGCTGGGCCGGCTCTATGTGCCGTTCGATTTGATCAGCCGCACGATCATGGTGGCGTGTTGCAATCCGTTCGACGCGGCGGGCCGGGAAGCGGTGCAGCAATCGCTCGATTACACGGTGACGTGGTACCTCGCGCGGCCCGGTGCGATCATCAAATGTTTGCAGGACATCTACCGGCTGGAGAGCCGGGCTTAATGCTCGCGACGATGAGAAGCAAATCATTCGCGGAACGCATCGCAGATGTCCTGATCGAGGACGGTCTCCTGCTGCCGGGTCAGCTCGAGGAAGCCGTTGGCATTCAGCAAAAAGAAGGCGGCCGGCTGCTGAAGATTTTGACGGACAAGCAGTTCGTGACCGACCAGGACATGACGGTCAGCATGGGCCGCTGTCTCAATACGCCGCTGATCAATCTCTCGAAATTGCGCGTGCCGGAGGACGTGATGTCACTCGTCCCGCGCGACATGGCGAAGACGAACAAGCTGATCCCGATCGCGCGGCTTAACGGCAAGCTGTTCGTGGCCATGGCCGATCCGACCAACGTGCTCGCGGTGGACGACGTGAAGCGGCGGGTGCAGCTCGAGATCGTGCCGATGATCGCGACGGAGAAGGCGGTGGCCGACGCGCTCGCTGGGGTGCACGGCGCTTCGAACATGAGCCAGGTGCTCAAGCAGGTGGCGGAAGACGTGGCGGCCGCGGGCGAAATCGAGATCCAGGCGAAGAAGAGCGATGAGATCGATCTCGACCGGCTGGCGACGGACAGCGAAGACGCGCCCGTCATCAAGATCGTCAATCTGATTCTCGCGCAAGCCGTGAAGGAGAAGGCGTCGGACATTCACATCGAGCCATTTCAGCGCACGCTGAAGCTGCGTTATCGGGTGGACGGCGAATTGCTCATGGCGGAATCGCCGCCAAAAGCGCTCCAGCTCGCGATCACGTCGCGCATTAAGATTCTCGCGGGCCTCAACATCGCGGAACGCCGCGTGCCACAGGACGGCCGGTTCCGGATCAAGGTGATCGGCAAGGAAGTGGATTTGCGTGTCTCTATTCTGCCGACCGCTTACGGCGAGAAGATCGTGATCCGTATTCTCGATAAGGCAGCACTGACGGGAAGCATCGACCAGATGGGGATGGATCCGTCCACGCTTGATAAATTCAAGAAGGCGATCGACGCACCGCACGGGATGATTCTTGTCACCGGGCCGACGGGTTCGGGAAAGACGACGACGCTTTACTCGGTCCTCCAGGAACTGAACAGCCCTCAATACAACATCGTGACGGTGGAAGACCCGATCGAGTACGAGCTGTCGGGCATCAATCAGGTCTCGGTACGCAACGATATCGGACTCGATTTCGCTTCGGCGCTGCGCTCAATCCTCCGGCAGGATCCGGACATCGTGATGGTGGGTGAAATTCGTGACAACGAAACGGCGGACATCGCGGTGAAGGCAGCGCTGACGGGCCACCAGGTCTTGAGCACGCTGCACACGAATGACGCCGCGGGTGCGATCACGCGACTCGACGACATGGGGATCGAGCCGTTCCTGATCTCGAGCTCGGTCATCATGGCGGCCGCGCAACGACTCATTAGGCGCATCTGCACGAATTGCCGCGAAGAGTTTCAGCCGGAGCCGGAAATCTTCGAACGCCTCGGCATGACCGCGCCGGAGGGAGCTGTCTTCTATCACGGGAGCGGGTGCGAGCGCTGCAAAGGGCGCGGTTATCTCGGCCGCGTCGCGATCATCGAAGCGCTGCCGGTGACCGAATCGATCCGCCGGCTAATCATCAAGCGCGCCTCGGCCGCCGTCGTCAAAAACCAGGCGATGAGCGAGGGCATGAGAACACTGCGCATGGTCGGAATCGACAAAGCGCTGGAGGGCGTGACCACGCTCGAAGAAATCTGGCGCGTCACCTCGGAGGACCACTAAAATTTCGATGACGATTCCATTTTTAGATTTCTTTAAGAAAGCCAAGACGCAGATCGGGGCGAAGAAGGAGCAGTCCGCTGCGGCGGCCAAGCCGGCGCTGGCGCCGCTCGAAAAGCCGGAGAGCGATCGCTTCAGCAAGACGGTGATGCCGAATGCGACGCGAACGGTTCCGCCGCAGGATCCGTTTCAGATGGCGGCGCGTTCGACCGGTGGAGGCTCGATGGCTTCCGCTACTGCGACCGCTCCGGCGTCGACCGGCTCGCGCACGATTTCATTTGGGGGACAGCAACCTGCGGCGCGACAGCGTGACTTGCCGCCTGCAGTGGCGCTGGCACTCGAACCCAGAGTGGAACGCGTGATCTCGCTCGACATCGCGGATGTCGTCGCGCACATGCCCGAGGGATATGTGCGGCCGCTGTCAGAGGCCGATTCCGCGCGCCGGATTCTGCTCAAGGCATCCGAAGTGGAAAAAGGAATGGCGAAGGGTAAGCCGGCGGTTTCGGTCGCCACCATTTACCAACAGGTGCCGGAAATTTTTCTGCGCACCGTTCCTCCGGCCGATACGACGCAGGTGCACCTTCCTTTCCAAAAAGTGCTCGAACAATTTACCAGCTTGCAGGTGCGTCGCGATCAGGAGCGGCATCAGGCGGTGCCGCAGGTGGAGACGCCATTCTTGAAGGTCACGCTCGAAGACAATTCGACATTTGGGACCACGATGGAAGCGGTCGAGACCGGTGATCTTCCCCCCGTGCGGGTGGAGCTGCCGACGGCGCAAGCGTTTGCCGCCGCGGAACCCGAGCCAGCCGCGAACGAAATGGCTCCGCCCACGCGAATTCCTTTTAAAATTACACCGAATGGAACGGACGCGCCCGTCACTGAGAGTGTTCCAGCCTCAAGCGGGCCGTCCGTTCCGACTAGTTTATCAACGCCGCCGGCCCCGGTGCGGATCCCGTTCAAGATGACGGCTCCGTCGGATGATCTGCGGCCAAAGCAAGAACCCTGGCTGACGGCCGAAAGCATAAAGACTGCGGCGCCGACCGTTGCACCCAAGCCTGCGGACAAAACAGAAACGAAGATCGTCCTCCCGCTGAAGCCGATCTTGCAGGCGTTGCCGCCGTTTCAGTTGAGCGGTGATCCCGCGAGCGTGTCAGCGGAAGCGCGCGCCGAATTTCCGTTCTCGCTAATCGAACCACAACTTGCGGCCGGTCGAATCACGGTCACGCCGAAAGTTTTCGAAGCGAGCATACCGGAAGAATATCGGAGTCTTTTCAAGGCCGATGAAGCAGGCGACGTCATTCTGCCGTTGCAGGAGGTGTTGAAGAATTTGCCCACGGTTTCGTTGCGCATGCGCGACGACCAGGAAGAACAGGAAGCGGGCGCAAACTTTGCGACGCCGTTCTCCGCGAAAGCGGAAGAGGATGCGAAACGGCTCAACGTCGCCGGAACGCCGGTGGCGAAGCCGATGGAAGAGCCGGTCGCAGTCAGGCCAGCGGCCGCGCCAGCCGCGGAGACCGTGCGAAAGCCGTTCGATGTGATGCCGCGCAATCCGTTACAGGTCGCGCTCGGGACGGATGAGAAGCTGGATGCGAAAGGCGTGGTCGCGCACATAAACAAGATTTCAGGCGTGAAGGCTTGCGCGATCATGTTCGGCGACGGCCTCAGTCTCGCGGGCAGTTTACCGCCCGAGTGTGAAACGGACGGCCTTTGCGCGATGGCGCCTTCGCTGATGCAGCGCATCGAAACCCACATGGTCGACACCAAACTCGGCGCGCTCCGCGGGATGACGCTGGCCTGCACGAAAGGCGCCGTCACATTTTTCATGCACGAAAATCTTTGCCTCGCGGCTCTTCATTCCAACGGCGACCTGACCCCCGAGGTGCGGGAGAAGCTCTCGCGCGTCGTGCACGAGCTTTCACGAAAATACACGCACCATCCGGTCTAGAAGGACTTCTCCTATGTCGATCATCAATTACGCCAGCCGCGAAATTCAGTTCAAAATCGTCTACTACGGGCCGGCGCTCTGCGGCAAGACGACGAACCTCGATTACATTCACAAACGCATTAATCCGGAGAATCGCGGCGACCTGGTCTCGCTCGCGACCGCGGCGGACCGGACTTTGTTCTTCGATTTTCTCCCGCTGAACGCCGTCGTGATCAAAGGGTTCGTGACGAAGTTTCAGCTCTACACCGTGCCGGGCCAGGTGATTTACAACGCCACGCGCCAACTGGTTTTGCGGAGCGTCGACGGCATCGTTTTCGTGGCCGATTCACAGTGGGAAAAAATGGAGGAGAACGTCGAGAGCTTCAAAAATCTCGAAGACAATCTCGCGAAGCAGAACATCTCGATCGACGAAATTCCTTACGTCATCCAATACAACAAGCGCGACCTCGAAAGCATCGCACCGGTCAATTACCTCGAGTACGTGCTGAATAATCGGAAGCGACGAGTGCAGAGCTTCGAGGTCATTTCCAGCACCGGGCAAAATGTTTTCGCTTCGCTGAACGCGGTCTCGCAGATTTTGCTGCACAAATTCAGCAAGCAAAGTGATGTGCCGAAGACGGCGCCGAGGCCGGTGGCGATCCCGGTCGAGCCGCCGGCAATGGCGCGGAAGGAGAACGCAGCAGTATGAACGCGATCCCTTGCCTAACGATTGAAGACGTCGCGAATCTTGACGGGGTTCTGGGCGATTTTTTGCAGAAGGCCGAAGCGGAATTGACGGTAGTGATCGACCGTGGCGGGAATGTCATCTCGCAGTTCGGCGACATGACCGTGATGGACGTGACGATCATCGCCGCGCTCGCTGCCGGATCGTTCGCTGCGACGAAGGAACTCGCGCGGCGCATCGGCGAAGTGGAATTCAACGCGCTTTATCACCAGGGCAACGGCAATCACATTTTCATGAATTCGGTGGACGACGATACGATCATGATCACGGTTTTCGGCAAGCGGACCACGGTGGGTCTGGTGCGATTTTATTCCGCCAGCACCGCGCAGAGCGTCGCCGCGCTGTTGAAGGCGCTCTCGAATACCGGCCACGGATTTTCGTTCGACGCCTCGGACATTACCTCGACCCCGATCTTCGCGGGGCAGTAATAATGTAGAGGCGCTTGGGCCAAGCGCCTGTCTTGTTGGTTAGGCGCTTGGCACAGGCGCCTCCACATTTGGCGTCGCTACCGGGTGAATTTCGCGGCGACGAGCGTGGCGTTGTGGCCGCCGAAACCAAAGGAATTGTTGACCACGATTCGCACTTTCTTTTCCTTCGCCACGTTCGGCGTGTAATCCAGATCACACTCTTCGTCGGGGTTCTCTAGATTGATCGTCGGCGGGATTACGGAATCGCGAATGGCGAGCGCGCACGCCGCCATCTCGACCGCGCCGGCACCGCCTAACAAGTGGCCGGTCATCGATTTCGTCGAGCTGATGGAAACTGTCTTCGCGTATTGGCCGAAAACGGTTTTGATCGCGCGCGTTTCACAAACATCGCCAAGACCGGTCGAGGTGGCGTGCGCATTCACGTAATCCACCTGGTCCGGTGTAATCTTCGCGTGATCGAGCGCCATCTGCATCGCGCGCACGGCGCCGTCGCCATCCGGCGGGGGCGCGGTCATGTGGTACGCGTCGGCGGAAAGTCCGTAGCCGGTCAGCTCGCAGTAAATTTTCGCGCCGCGAGCTTTGGCATGTTCTAATTCCTCCACCACCACGACACCGGCACCCTCGCCCATGACGAATCCGTCGCGGTCGCGATCCCACGGACGTGATGCTGCATGCGGGTCGTCGTTGCGCGTGCTGAGCGCTTTCATCGCCGAGAAAGCAGCCATGCCGACGGTGACGATCGACGCCTCCGAGCCGCCGGCGAGAAAGATATCCGCGTCGCCAAACTTAATCATCCGCCATGATTCGCCGATAGCGTTATTCGAGGTGGCGCACGCCGTGACGATGCAAAGGTTCGGGCCCTTCAATCCGAATTCCATCGAGATGAGGCCGCTCCCCATGTTGCTGATCAGCATCGGAATGGTGAAAGGGGAAACGCGCGAGGGACCTTTGGCGAGCAGGATGGCGTGCTGATCCTCCAGCGTGCGCAGGCCGCCGATGCCGCTGCTCACGATCGCGCCGAAGCGGTTGCGATCGACCTTTTCCAGATCGACGCCGCAATCCGCCATCGCCAACTTCGCGGCCGCCATGGCCAGTTGCGAAAAGCGGTCGGTGCGCCGGGCGTCCTTCGGGTTATTGAAATAATCTTTGGGATTGAAGTTCCGAACTTCGCCTCCAATCCGACAATCGTAAGCCGTGGTATCGAACGCTTGAACCAACTCAATGCCGCTGACGCCGTTTTTGAGATTGCTCCAGAAGGTCTCGAGGTCGTTACCGACCGGTGTGACAACGCCCAGGCCTGTGATGACGACTCTGCGGTTCATACGGAAGCGACGAGTGAGGAGCGGCGAGTGACGGGAAAAAGCAGCAACATGAGTGGTGTCTTTGAAAACCTGTCACACGTCACATGTCACTCGTCACTTTCTTTCACCGTGTTCCCATGCCAACGCTTTGCACGGTCTGGAACAATTTGCCTTCGGTCTTGATCGATGGGGCGATGATAATTTCGGTTTGTTGGAACTCGGCGATAGTGCGCGCGCCGACATTGCCCATGCAGGTCGTGATTGCGCCGACCAAATTCTGACTGCCATCATCGACCTCCGCGGGCCCGAAGAGGATTTGCTTTAGCGCACCAGTGGCACCCACTTTGATGCGGGTGCCGCGAGGCAAATTTGCATGCGGTGTCGCCATTCCCCAGTGATAACCGCAGCCGGGGGCCTCGTGCGCTTTGGCGAAGGCGCTGCCGACCATGACCGCATCTGCGCCGCAAGCGAGCGCTTTGCAAACATCGCCACCCTTGCTCATTCCGCCGTCGGTTATGATCGGAACGTAGCGCGAAGTTTTTTTGAAGTAGGCATCGCGCGCCGCAGCGCAATCGACAGTGGCGGTGACTTGCGGCACGCCGAGGCCGAGCACACCGCGCGAGGTGCAGGCCGCTCCCGGTCCGACGCCGATGAGCACTGCCGCGGGCCCGCATTCCATGATCTCGCAGGTGACATCGTATCCAACGGTATTTCCGACGATAATCGGAATGCGCATTTCCCGGCAGAATCTCTCGAGCTCGAGCGATTTATATTCCGACGAGATGTGGCGAACGGTCGAGACCGTACTTTGCACGACGAAAACATCCGCGCCGGCTTCCTGCGCAATCCGGCCGAATTCCTCGGCGCGCTGCGGAATGGAACTGACGGCCGCCACCGCGCCGCTGTCTTTGATTTGCTTGATTCGCGCCGCGATCAAATCTTCCTGCACCGGTTCTTGATAAATTTTTTGGAGCAAGCCGGTGATCTCGGCCTTGTCGGCTTCGACAATTTTCTGGAGGACTTCTTTCGGGTTCTTGTAGCGCGTCTGCACGCCTTCGAGATTCAGCACGGCGAGGCCGCCGAGTTTGCTCATCTCGATGGCGAAACGCACGTCGACCACGCCATCCATCGCGCTGGCCAGGATCGGAATTTTGAAATCGAGCGGTTCCGCGTCGCGGCGAGGCAGGCGCCAGGCGATATCGACTTCGTTCGGATTGATCGTGACCCGACCGGGGACGAGAGCGATCTCGTCGAAACCATAGGTCACGCGAGCTTTTCGATTACGGCCAATCCACATTCCCATAATTAAATTTGTTCCGGTTTAAATCGTTCGTTCAAACTTCCGCAGCGTGGACACCGGGGAAGCAAAGCAGGCGTGCGATCTTCAAACTCGAACGCGCAAATCACGCAACGCAGCCGATATCGCAAAGCGCGGCGCTCGCGGCGGCGGCGGTTCCACTCACCAACTATCCAGAGGAGAAAAACCGCCGCAAGAAAAACCAGCAAATAGATCGTGACCAGCGCGGAGAGACTGACGCGGATCACGGCGCGGAAGGTTGCGGGGTTGGGGATGCCGGCGCGGCGATGTCGTTCCCCCATTCGACGGTGGCAAGGCCCCAGACCAGGTCATTTTGGATTTTGGATTTTGGATTTTGGATTGGGGAGAAGCGAGAGAGCGCCAGATATTTTCTCGCTTGTTCGTCGAGGGTGGCATCGCCGGAGGAGTTTTCCATAAAGCAGTAGCGCACTTCACCGTTTTCATTAACGGCGAGTTGAAATTGCGCCGCTGCGGGCGATTCGCGGCTGGGGGAGGTGAATTTCATTTCGGATCCCTGCACCGGGCCGAGCGCTTCGAGTTCGGATGAGAAGCGCAAAGTTGTCGGCGAGATTTTCGGCGTGGTGGAAATTGGGGCGGACATCCGCTGGACTGGACCCGGAGGTTGCGCGCTGGGCACACGCAGGTCGGAGGTGAGCGGCGGGACGTCTCTCAATGCGGGCTGGCGCGACAAATACGACGGAGCGTGCTGGATCGTGGGCATGGTGAGTGATTTTCCATCCGCGGGCGTCTGTGTGGTGGATGCGAGCGCGGGATCTTCGGCTTCGAGCCAACGCAACAAGACGCGGCCTTCGTCGGAGTTGGGCGCGATCAAGTTGATCCGGCCGGGAGGAGGCAGGAGAGCGACGGCCGGCGGATAGACGATCTGGAAAAGATAGAAACCGAGTGCGTGCAAAACGAGCGAGGCAAAGAGAAATCCCGTGATCGCCATTTTTCGCCGGCGCGGAGTGTCCCAGCCGAAGATGAGATCCGATTCATTCTCGGAGGCGAGAGAGGCGCTCACTTCGGCGGAGTAGTGGCGAGAGCCACGGAGGAAATCCCGTGTTCGAGAGCCAGGTTGGTCACCTCGACCACGACCGAGTACGGAGTGAGGCGATCGGCTTTGATAATAATCGGGCGCCCTTCTTTTTTCGCTTCATCCAGTAACGGTCCCAGTTGTTCGATCACGATTTTTTGATCGCGGAAGTAGATCGCCGGTGTGGCGCCGCCGGTGATGCTGATGATCTGCGGATTGATTTGCGGACCG
Organism: Spartobacteria bacterium; assembly: GCA_003134785.1. GTDB lineage: Bacteria > Verrucomicrobiota > Verrucomicrobiia > Chthoniobacterales > UBA10450 > AV80. The sequence continues at coordinate 26,958 of PLCN01000019.1, read as the reverse complement.
AGCGTAAAGCGGGACAACGGCACCGAGACGGAAATGCCCGGTTGCAAAATAAAGTTCGAGCTGAGCAGCAGAAAAAAGATCAGCAGAAAAATCACGTCCAGCATCGGAATGACCGCGAGCCAGCCGAAATGATATTCTTTCGTTCGGGAAAGCTTCATGGGATGCGCGGCCGGGCGGCCGATGAAAACTTAGCGCCCTTGATCTTCAACCGGCGCCTGGAAAGTGATGATGTCGCTCATCGGCTCGCGGTCGGTCAACATGTGGACCACTTCGATCCCGGCCCGTTCCATTTCGTGCATCAACGTGTTCACGCGGGAAGAAAGGTAGCTGTAGGCAACGAAGGTCGGCGTGGCGACGACCAGGCCGGCCGCGGTGGTGAGCAAACTTTTGTAAACGCCATTCGAGAGTTCGGTGACGGTGGCGTAACCGCCGTTCGACGAGAGCGTGCTGAAGGCGTCGATCATTCCCGCGACCGTGCCGAGAAGGCCGAGCAGCGGCGCGAGATACGCAAGCGTCGCGAGCACGCCGAGAAAACGTTCGAGCTTCGGCACTTCGAGTTGCCCTGCTTCCTGCACGATCTCGCGAAGTTCCGCGCGCGGCGCATCGTGACGGATGATCGCAGCGTGAATCACGCGCGCGACGGGACCGGGCGTGCCGGCGGATTCGTGAAGCGCCTCGGCGAAATTGCGACGCTGCACCAGATTCGAGAGGCCCTGTAAGAATTCGCCGACGTGGATGGTGGCGCGATGTAAATAGAAAAGCCGCTCCGCGAAAACAGCGATCGAAATGACGCTGCAGGCAAGAATCGGCCACATCAATAAGCCACCCTTCTGGATGTAGTCGATCATCTCGGAGTTGTCTTAGCCGCCTTTCGCGCCGGTGGCAAGGGTGGAACAGGTTCTGGTTGTGAAGCGCTGTAGCCGCCGCCCTGTGGGCGGCGAGAGATCGAGACTTATGAATGTCCGGCTCACCCTTCGCACAGCGAAGCGGCTTCAAGGTCGCGATTCCAAAACCCAAACGTACCTCGGGCGTTAATTTTTATTGACCCCTGGTACGGAAGGTGGTTAGAAGTGGGGGGAAGTGGATGAGAATGGAACGATTCTCCGCTCGAGTATGGACGACGACTCTAAACCCCGAAAATCTTTCGCCGGCGAATTCCGTCATTCTCTCGACGAAAAAAATCGCATCACCATTCCCCGGCGCTGGCGCGGGGACGAGGGCGAAGAGTTCATCATTGTGGCGGAAACCAAGCAGCAATGTCTTGTGGTCTTGTCGCCGGAGGAGTTCGCCCGCTTGAGTGCGCAAGCGGAGTCGGACCCCAAGATCTCGGCCACTGAATTTCGCGTGTTTTCGCGGCAACTGCACGCGCGCGCGGAACATGGCGCATCCGACCGCCATGGCCGGCTCGTGTTGCCGGAAGCTCTTTGCCAGCAGGTTGGCTTGAAGGGCGAGGTCGCGCTCGTGGGCGGTCGCGGTCGTTTTGAAATCTGGAATTCGCAAAAGCGAAAGCGCGCGCACGAGGAAGAAACGCCGACCTACCAGCACGTGGCGAATGTGATCGGACTGTAGGGACGAATGATGAACGCGTTGCTATTTGAGCGGCCCATCTGGTTCGCGACCGGTCCGCTCGAGATTGAGGAGGAGGCGCAGGAAATGGAGGACTTCACTTATCATCGTCCGGTGCTCGTGACGGAAGCCGTCGAGCTGCTAGCGCCGCGCGCCGGCGCCTTGATTGTCGATGCCACGCTGGGCGGCGGCGGCCACACCGAGGAAATCCTGCGCACCGGCGCTGATGTCCTGGCCCTCGATCAAGATCCGGACGCGATCGAGTATGCGAGCGAACGGCTCTCTTCCTACGGCGGCCGCGTGACGCTGCGCCAAATAAATTTCCGCAACGCCGCGGAAGCACTGGACCAACTCGGGATCGTGGGAATCGGCGGAGCGCTTCTCGATCTTGGCGTCTCATCGCGCCAACTGGAAAATGCGGAGCGCGGTTTCAGCGTCATGCGCAACGGTCCGCTCGATATGCGAATGGATCCGCGCCAGGAGCTGACGGCCGCGATGGTCGTGAATTCCTACAGTGAGGAAGAGTTGACCCGCCTCTTTCGCGATCTCGGCGAAGAACCGGCCGCGCGGCGCATTGCCAGCCAACTGGTCAAGCAGCGCAAGACCGCGCCGTTCCACGACACGTTGCAGCTGGCGAAGGCCGTCGAGAAAATTGTCTGGCGGCACGGCCGGCGTCATCCGGCCACGCAGGTTTTCCAGGCGTTGCGCATGGAAGTGAATGACGAGCTGGGCGCGCTCGAAGAAGGCTTGCGCGTTCTGAGCGGGCGACTCGAATCTGGCGCGCGCATCGCCGTCATCACCTTCCACTCGCTTGAGGATCGGATCGTGAAAAATTTCTTCCGCGACCGCAGCCGCGAATTTCTCGATCGCCCCGAGTGGCCCGAGCCAAAGCCCAACCCTGATTTTGCTTTCCGTCTCATCACGTCGAAGCCAATTGAACCCGGTGAAAACGAACAACGCGCTAACCCACGTTCACGCAGCGCGAAGTTGCGCGTCGCCGAAAAAATCTGATGCACGCGCCGCGCCGCAAACACTTCAACACGGTCAACGCCGCCTCGCTCGCGCGCTGGATCGTGATCACGATCTTTGTGGGGTTGACCGGCTTGATTTACGTTTACCTCAACCTTCAGCTCTATCATCAGGGAGACCGCAAGAAGGCGCTAGAAAATGAACTGGTGAGCACCCGCGCGCAAAACGAAGTCGCGAAAGGGCAGATTAACGTATTGACCTCGCACGGGGCGATGCAGCGCCGGTTGAAGGAAGGTTACCTCAAGATGGTCCCGATCACCGAGCGCAACATCGTGCGATTGAACCTGCCCGCGCATCCGCTCGGAGAAGACGCCGTCCAACCGGTCGCAAACAAACGTGCCGGCAGATGAAGTGGAACAGCCGGATTCGTTGCGCGCTGGTCTGCCTGGCATTCACAGCTCTGTTCAGCGCGTTTTCCTTCCGGCTCGTTTATTTGCAGATGAGCCGGCACGACGAGTACGCCGAACTGGCTGCTGAGAAACACGTCTACCGGCAGGCTATCTTCGCCGAGCGCGGCGAGATCCTCGACGCGAACAACCAGGTCCTCGCGCACAACACTCCGGTCGAGACCGTGGTGGCCGATGCGACGCATCTGAATAATCGCGACGCGCTTATCCCGGTGCTGCGCGACGCATTGGAAATTCCCGCGAACGAGCTTTCGGAGAAGTTGCAAGGGGAGCGGCGCTATATCGTTTTGAAACGCGAAGTGCCCACGGCCGTGGCGACGCTGCTGCGGGAAAAATTGCGCGCGCAAAATCTTCGCGGCATTTATTTCGAGCGCGATTCCACCCGCGTCTATCCGAATGGCTCGATGCTTTGCCACGTCATCGGGTTCACCGACTTCGAGCATCGTGGCATTCAAGGCGTGGAATCTTCCATGGAAGAATATCTTCACGGACAAGACGGTTACCGTTTCATCGAGCACAACCGCGCGGGTCAGGAAATGGTGTTGTATCGCGGCTCCGAACACGCGCCGCGCAACGGCAATCAGGTGCGGCTGACCGTCGATCTCAACCTGCAAAATATCGTCGAGAACGAAATCGACGCGGCCATGCGCGAATACCGGCCGCAGAAAGCCACGATCATTCTGATGCGGCCGCAGACCGGCGAGATTCTCGCCATGGCCAATCGCCCCGCCTTCGATCTGAACGAGCGCTCGGAAGCGAAACCAGAGCAAATGAAAAACCGCGCCATCATCGACATGATGGAGCCGGGCTCGACTTTCAAGATCGTCACCGCCGCCGCCGCTCTCAACGAGCGCAAGGTCCGGCTCGACACGACGATTTTTTGCGAGAACGGCCTGTGGAATTTCGGCGGCCGTCCGCTGCACGATCACAAGGCCTACGGCGAGCTGAGCGTGCAGGACATTCTCGTGAAATCGAGCAACATCGGCGCGGCGAAGCTGGCCATCTCAGTAGGCGACCAAAAATTTTACGAATACATCCGGCGCTTTGGTTTCGGTGAGCGCACCGGAATTGAATTGCCCGGCGAAATCCCCGGAGTCATTCGGCCGCCCCAAGCGTGGAGCAAGATTTCCATCACTCGCATTCCAATGGGTCATGAAGTCGGCGTCACTCCGCTGCAAATGACCATCGCCATGGCGACGATCGCAAATGGCGGCAAACTCGTCACGCCGCGCATCGTGAAATCGATCACGAAGGACGATGGCACCGTGAGCACATTTTCTCCCGTGGTCCTGCGTCAGGTCATCGCGCCGGAAACGGCCGCGCAAATTGGGAAGGCGTTGCGCGGCGTGGTGAGCGATCGAGGCACGGCCGCCGCCGCCGCGGTGCCAGGTTTCACCATTTCCGGCAAGACCGGCACCGCCCAAAAAGTGGATCCGAGAGGCGGATACGAGCAGGGGAAATACGTTGTTTCCTTCACCGGATATTTGCCTTCCGATCATCCGGAATTTGTCGGGCTCGTGGTGCTGGATGACGCGCACACGACGAAGCCGGAGTTGAATTACGGCGGTCTCGTCGCCGGCCCCATCTTTTCGCGCATCGCTGAAAAAGCCGCGCGTTATCTCGATCTCGAGCCGCATGAGGATATCGGAAAACCGACTGCCGCAGGGCGAGTTGCATTAACTAATGCCTCACACCGTTGACCCCGAAAGCTTTCGGGACCGCATGCTCATGCAGCTCAAAATTCTCGCCGCTGCCATTTCGCCCCGCCAAGTCATCGGGCCGCTTGATCGCGTCGTGGAAGGCATCGCGTATGACTCGCGGCGAGTGCAAAAGAATTTTCTTTTCGCCGCCTTGCGCGGGGAAAAAAGCGATGGCCATCAGTTCGTCGATCAGGCCATCGAAAAAGGCGCCTCGGTGATCGTGACCGAGGAAGAGGTAACACAGGCTCGCGCCACTTGCCTCGTTGTCGAGAACACGCGTCACGCCTTGGCCGATCTCGGAGCCGCGTTTTTCGATCGGCCAGTGCGCCGGCTCAAGATGGCGGCAGTCACGGGGACGAACGGCAAGACCACGACGTCGTTCCTGATCAAACACATTTGCGAGAAAGCGGGAATGCGTTGCGGGTTGATCGGAACAGTCCGTTATGAAATCGGCGATCGCGTCTTGCCTGCAGTCCGGACGACGCCGGAGTCGCTCGATGTCCAGGAACTGCTCGCGCAGATGGTGAACGCGGGATGCAAAGCCGCCGCGATGGAAGTCTCCTCGCATGCGATCGCGCAGGATCGGGTCCGCGGGCTGGAATGGGATGTCGCGGTCTTCACCAACCTCACCCAGGACCACCTCGATTTTCACGGGACGATGGAAAACTATTTCGAAGCGAAGTCGAAACTCTTCACTGATCTGGCGGAACAGACAGCCAAGACGAAATCGACGGCGGTAATCAATATCGACGATCGATATGGCGCGCAGTTGGTCGACCGGCTGGAGAAAAAAGTTCCCGTCATTACTTATGGCGTCGGCGCCCGCGCCGACTTTCGCGCGTCGAATTATCACGCGGAATTTGCCGGCACGTCCTTCCAACTCGACGCCCACGGGAAGAGTTATCTCGTGCGTGTCCCGTTGATCGGGCGTTTCAACGTAGGCAATTCCATGGCGGCTCTCGCCGCCGCGTGCAGCCTCGGCATTAACTTGCGCGACGCGATTCTCAGCCTGGCCCGATCGCCGCAGGTTCCGGGACGACTCGAGGCGGTGCCGGCGAAGCGGCAGTTCCAGGTCTTCGTCGATTACGCGCACACGGATGATGCGTTGCTCAATGTCATCAAAACGCTGCGCGAACTTTCGCCCCGGCGTCTCATCGTCGTCTTCGGATGCGGCGGCGATCGCGATCGGCAAAAACGTCCGCTCATGGGTCGAGTCGTGGATCAGCAGGCCGACTTTGGCATCATCACTTCGGATAATCCGCGGAAAGAAGATCCCGACTCGATCATCGCCGAAGTGGAAAAAGGTTTTCGCTCGGACCACTACGAAAAGATCGCGGATCGCGCGAAAGCGATCGCGCGCGCGATCGAGCTGGCCCAGCCCCGCGACATAGTTCTCATCGCTGGCAAGGGCCACGAAGCTTACCAGGAATTTGCCGATCACACTGTGCCGTTCGACGACATCCAGGTGGCGCGCCGCGCCCTGGAAGATCGCCCGCTGGAATTTTGATGATGAAGTTTCCGATCATTCTTCAGGTAGGGACGCCGCGCTGCGGCGTCCGTCGCATTTGTGAAGCACTATGTGAGGGACAAGAGACGGACACCGCAGCGCGGCGTCCCTACCTGAGAGAGCCATGGACCCGCTAACGCTTTCTCAGATTGCGAAATTTGCGGGTGGCGCTCTTCAGTCAGAAAAAGCCAACGCAACCGTTTCCCAGATCAGCACCGACTCGAGAACACTCCAGCCGGGCGATCTGTTCGTGCCGCTGCGCGGTGAGAATTTCGATGGCCACCGTTTCGTCGAGCAGGCGAGCGAACGCGGCGCCATCGGCGCGATGGTCAAAGAAAATTGGAAAGGGGCGATGCCGAAGAATTTTCCATTGATTCGCGTGGCGGACACGCTCGTCGCTTATCAAACGCTGGCAGCGAACTATCGAAAATCGCTGCCGCTAAAAGTCATCGCCATCACCGGCAGCAACGGCAAAACCAGCACGAAAGATTTTGTCGCGGCCACGCTCACACGCCGGTTTCGCGTCACGAAAACCGAAGGCAATTTCAACAATCATGTCGGCCTGCCGCAGACGATGCTGGCGGCAAGCTCGAACGACGAAATCGCTGTTTGGGAAATTGGGATGAATCATCCCGGAGAGATCGCGGCGCTGGCAAAGCTCGCCGCACCGGATGCCGCGATCATTACCAACGTCGGTCTCGCGCACATCGAATTCATGGGCAGTCACGACGCGATCGCTTTGGAAAAAGGCGCGCTCGCGGAAGCGGTCGGCGCCGACGGCACGGTGATCCTAAACGCGGACGATCCCTTCAGCCAAGAAATCGCCGGACGCACCACCGCCAAAGTTATTTTTGCCGGCGTTGAGAACGGCACCATCCGCGCGAGCGAAGTCACTCAAAGTCCGACTGGATGTGAGTTCACGATTTTAGAAGGCGCGCACCGGTGCCGCGCGCAATTACCTGTGCCCGGAATTCACATGGTGCAAAACGCGATGCTGGCAGTCGCTGCCGGCCGCGCCTTTGGCCTGTCGCTCGAGGAATGCGCTGCCGGCCTTGCCTCGACTCCGCTCACAAAGGCGCGTCTCCAAATCAAGGAGATCAACGGCATCCAGTTCATCGACGACAGCTACAATGCCAACCCCGATTCGATGAAAGCTGCGCTCCGCACCTTGATCGAATTGGACGCTGACGGCCGCCGAATCGCGGTGCTCGGAGAGATGGGCGAGTTGGGAAAAGAATCGGACCGCGGCCACCGCGAAGTCGGTGAAACGGCAGCGGCGCTCGGCGTCAACGAATTGATCGCAGTCGGCGCGACTGGCGCGGCCATCGCGCGCGCGGCGCAGAAAGCTGGTTTGGAAAAAAGCGTCTCCGTGAATTCACCGGAGGAAGCTGCCGAGCTGCTCGGAGAAATGGCTTCGCCCGGCGATTTGATTCTGGTCAAGGGAAGCCGCACAGCGCGGATGGAGCGCGTGCTGGAAGCGTTCGCGAGACGCCAGTCAACCGCGGAGGCCTCGCCATGATGTATTACCTCCATCTCCTCAGTGAGCAGATTAAAGGCTTCAACGTTTTTAGTTATGTGACCTTCCGCGCCGTCGCGGCTGCGGTGACGGCCTTCGTCCTCTCGCTTGCTTTCGGCAATTTCGTCATCCGGAAATTAATCGCGCTAAAAGCGGGCCAGCCAATCCGCACCGCGGAGGAAGTGCACCGGCTCGCCGAATTGCACAGCGCCAAACAAGGAGTGCCTACGATGGGCGGCGTCCTCGTGATCGGCACGGTTCTGGTCTCGAGTCTCATTTGGGCGCGTCCGGACAATCGCTTTGTTTGGCTGGCGCTCTTCAGCATGATTTACCTCGGTCTCCTCGGTTTCGCGGATGACTACTTGAAGGTCACCAAGAAGAAGTCGGCCGGAATTAGCGGCCGGCTGAAATTGGTTTTTCAACTTGCTCTCGCCGCGATCGTCGGTGCGGTGTTCCTGACCAATCCGCTGATCGAAGTGCAGGCGCGTTCGCTCTATCTGCCGTTTTTCAAGATTCCCGTCGTGCCGGATATGGGTTGGGTCACACTGCTCTTTTTCGCGTTTGTCATCACCGGCTCGTCGAACGCGGTCAATCTCACCGACGGTCTTGATGGCCTGGCCATTGGCTGCACGATCACCGTCGCGTTTGCGTACTCGTTGCTTTCTTATGCGGCCGGGAATTTTCGCATCGCGGAATATCTTCAGGTCCCGTTCTATCCCTACACCGGTGAGCTGGCCGTAGTCTGCTCCGCGCTCGTGGGAGCAGGCCTGGGTTTTCTCTGGTTCAATTGCCATCCCGCGAAAGTGATCATGGGCGACACCGGTGCGTTGGCCATCGGCGGCGTCATCGGCGTCATCGCTATCTGCTGCAAACAAGAACTGCTTCTCGCGGTCGTGGGCGGCGTCTTCGTTCTCGAAGCGGTCTCGGTGATTCTTCAGGTGCTGAGTTTTCGACTAACCGGAAAGCGCATCTTCCTGATGTCGCCGATCCATCACCATTTTGAGTTGAGCGGCTGGAAGGAAAACACCGTCATCGTCCGGTTCTGGATTCTATCGGCGATCTTCGCGCTCCTGGGATTGGCCACGCTGAAACTGAGATAACTCGTGAAATACCAGGACAAAAAAGTTGCGGTGCTGGGAGCCGGCCTGAGTGGAACGGCCGCGGCGCTTTTGCTTCGCAGCGAAGGGGCGGAGGTCACGGTCCTCGACAGCGCTGACGAAAAGACATTGCTGAAATCGACCATCGAAAATCTGCGGGCGCGTGGAGTGGAGGTTCGCTGCGGTGCCGCGTCCGAAAAAGATTCAGCGCCGTATGATTTTGTCGTCCTGAGTCCGGGGATCGATCCTATCTCACCACTTGCGACAAATTTCTCTTCGCGAAAGATCGAGACCCTGGGCGAACTCGAGTTGGGTTTCCGCTCGGTCACACTGCCGATCATCGCGATCACCGGCACGAATGGCAAGACGACCACGACCGAGTTGCTCGCGCAGATGTTGAATGCGTGCGGTCAACGCACCATCGCTTGCGGCAACATCGGCAAACCGCTCTGCGAAGTGGCATTGAGGCAGCGCAAATTCGACGTGCTCACCGTGGAAGTGAGTTCCTTCCAGCTCGAAACCATTCGGACGTTTCGGCCGGCCATCAGCGTCTGGTTAAATTTCGCTCCCGACCATCTCGATCGCTATCGCTCCGTCGCGGAGTATCGCGCCGCGAAGCTTCGCATCTTCGAAAATCAAACGGCTGACGACGTTGCCGTGATCAACGCCGGCGAAACGCTGCCGAAAATCGCCGCCCGCGCCGTGACCTTCAGCGCGTACGCAAACCACGCGGATTTCCGGCTCGAAGGCGGATCGATCGTTTATCACAACAGTCCCGTCCTTCGGATGGCGGACACGAAACTGCGCGGCTCGCACAACATCGAGAATCTTATGGCCACGCTCGCAGTAGGCCTGGCGCGCGGTTTGTCTTTCGAACAAATGCTACCGCCACTCTGCGCGTACGAGCCGCGGCCCCACCGTTGCGAATTCGTGCGGGAAGTCGGCGGCGTCATTTACGTGAACGATTCGAAGGCAACGAACCTCGACGCCGTCGAAAAGGGATTGGCCGCGCAGAACAAGACGGTGATCCTGATCGCGGGCGGTAAAGACAAGGGCTTCAACTTCGCACCGTTGCGCTCGCTCGTTTCCGAAAAAGTGCGCGCCGCGATTCTGATCGGCGAGATGGCCGGTCGCATCGCGCAAGATTGGAAGGACGCTGTTCCTTGCGAGATCGCGCATTCGCTCGCCGATGCCGTCGAGCGCGCGCACGCGATTGCGAAGCCCGGTGAGGTCGTCCTCTTTTCCCCGGGCACCTCCTCCTTCGACATGTTCAAGAGCTACGCCGATCGCGGCGATCAATTTCGCGCGCTGGTGCACGCCCTGCCCAAACAAAAATCATGAAACTACCGACGATTCTCTCTCGAAAGAAACTGCGCGCGACCACTGCGCGCCGAGCGCTCGGCGCGCCCGACGACATGGACTACGAAGAGATGTCCGAGCCGAACATGAAGCTCTCTCGTGCGTTGCTCATCGTGCTCGTGCTTCATGTCGTTGCCGTCGCCGGCATTATCGCGTTCAACACCATCAAGTCGCGACAGGGACCGCTGCCGTTGCCTCCCGTTCAAACGAAGAGCGTCACCGCAGCTCAAACCTCTACGGTGAAATCCGATCGATCGTCCGTTTCCTCGTCGTCGGATCAGCCCGCCACGCGGAAAGAAGATTCAATCCCAGTGCGAGTCGCAACCAAGGCGACGGCGAAAGAAGAGAAAAAAACAGACCATCCCAAACTCCCCGAAAGCATCCCGGCCAAAACTGATGCCGGAAAAACATATGTGGTGGCGAAAGGAGACACTCCCGTCTCGATCGCACGAAAATTTAAGATTTCCTCCGATGCCCTCATGGCCGCGAATCACATCGAGGATTCCCACAAACTCAAGATCGGGCAAAAGCTGATCGTTCCAATCAAGCCGGTGAAAAAGAAGAAGGCTGAATAATGAGAAACCAGCACGAATGCTTCCTCGAGGAGCCAATCCGTTTTTGTCCGCCGGTGCCACCGCCGCCGCGAAACTAGATGCATCGCAAGAGCGCCTACATTTTGTTCCTGGCTGTGCTTGGCATGCTGGTCATCGGCATCGTCATGCTTTTCAGCACCAGCGCGTTCGCGAGGGACAGCCATGGCGACGTCTATTTTTTCATCAAGCGACAGCTGGTCTGGCTGGGCGTTGGCCTCGTCGTGTGCACCGCCGCCGCGATCATGGATTACCATTTTTGGCGGCGCACCTGGTGGATCTGGTTCGGCCTCGCTCTCGTCGCGCTCACGTTTTGCTTCGTGCCGCATATCGGAATGCGGATCAACGGCTCGCGCCGTTGGGTTGGTTTCGGACCGGTCACATTTCAGCCTTCGGAAATAGCGAAAGTCGCCGCCGTCCTCTTTCTCGCCTGGTGGTTTGCGAAGCACGAAAAAAACAGCGGGCGCATTCTGCAGGGCTTCGTCATTCCATTTGCCGTCGTCGCGACGCTGCTGGCACTGGTCGTGACGGAAGTCGATCTCGGAACGACGGCGCTGATTGGCGCGACCATGTTCGTGATCATGTTCGTCGCGGGAACGCATCCGGTCCTGCTCGGCTTGCTCTCGTTAGGCGGATTGGGCGGCATTCTGTTCGTCGCCACTCACATGTCGGAACGGATGAACCGCCTCTCTGCTTTTATGGATCCCGAGCGCTTCAAGGATGACGCCGGCTTGCAGCAAATGCAGGCGTTGATCGCCTGGGGCAGCGGTGGGATGGAAGGCTTGGGCCTCGGGAACGGCCGGCAAAAAATGCTCTACCTTCCGTATGCGCACACCGATTTCATTTTCCCGATGATCGGTGAAGAGCTCGGTTTGCGAGTGAGCCTGCTCGTCGTGTTTCTGTTCGTCGTGATCATCGTCTGTGGAACGATGATCGCGCTCCACGCGAAGGACCGTTTCGGGTTGCTGCTTGGTTGCGGCATTGTCTCGCTTCTCGGATTGCAGGCCGCGGTGAACATCGGCGTCACGACGTCACTCCTGCCGAACAAAGGTTTGCCCTTGCCCTTCGTGAGCTACGGCGGATCTAACCTGGCCGCCTGCCTTTTTGGAATTGGATTGCTTCTGAGCATTTATCGCCAGGGAGTGCTCGATCCGGCGAACAAGAAACGGACCACGATCCAGGTGCGAACGACGCCGAGAATATGAAGGCCGGCCACATTATCGCGGGCTCGTCTACTCTGGGTAGCGCACGCGTCTCGGTTGTTGGTTTCGGCGCCTCGCCGAAACGAAATTTTCGAGGCGATGCCGAAAGCACACTTCGTGATTGGAAAAGTCCGCGCAGGCGAGGGCGCCTTCGTCAGCACGCGGGGCGGGTGCGCTCCCCATCAATCATTCGATGAACACGGTGATCGCATGCGGAGGAACTGGCGGGCATTTGTTTCCCGGACTCGCAGTGGCGGAAATCTTGCGCGGCCGCGGTCACGAGGTGATGCTCTTTATTTCCGAAAAGGAGATCGATGCGCTTGCGGTGTCCGGGCGGTCCGAATTCCGTTTCGAAAAATTGCCGACGGTCGGTTTGCCTTCGCCTTTTTCGCCCGCAGTGCTCGGATTCCTGCGCCGCTTCAATGAAAGTCTTTCCATCTGCCGCGGCATTTATCGGAAATTCAAACCGCATGTGATCCTTGGAATGGGTGGGTTCACCTCCACCGCGCCAGTGCTGGCGGGGAAAATGCGCGGCATCCCGACCTTCATTCACGAGTCCAATGCGATCCCGGGAAAGGCGAACCGGCTCACGGCCCGAATGGTTCGCGCGGTTCTGCTTGGCTTCAAGGAATGTGCTCCCTTTTTTCCTAGCGTGCGCACAGAGGTCACCGGCACGCCGATTCGCCATGACCTCCAGCGAATGGATCGGAAAATCGCGCGCCAACGATTGGGTCTGCGCGAGGATTTGCTCACGCTCCTGATCATGGGCGGAAGTCAGGGCGCGAGCGGGATCAATCAGGCGGTGATCAAGTCGCTGCCGGCGCTGCAGGGTTTGCCACTCCAGGTCATTCACCTTGCCGGCGCGCGCGATGAGCGGCTCGTGGCCGACAATTATCAGCGCGAAAATATTCCGGCGCATGTCGCGGCCTTTCATCACGCGATGGAAGAGGTGTATAGCGCAGCAGATTTCGCGATCGCGCGATCCGGTGCGGCCAGTCTGGCGGAGCTGGCTGCCTTTGCTTTGCCCGCAATTTTGATCCCGTTTCCCTATGCCGCGGAGGATCATCAAACCCGGAACGCGGAGATTTTTGTGCACGCCGAGGCCGCTCTCATTCTGAAGGAGTCCGATCTCGCGAGCGATCTGCTCGGGCGGAAAATCCGGGAGTTGATCGACGACGCGAACAAACTCCGGCACATGTCGGAACATTCCGCGCGGCTGGCGCCGAAAAACGCAGCCGCTCTCGTGGTGGAAACGATGGAAAGATATACGCAACCACATCATGACGCTCGCCTCTGAACTCGATCTGCAAACATTGCTGACCCGCGAGCGGCACCGGATCCATCTGATCGGCGTGGCCGGGAGCGGCATGAGCGGCATCGCCGCGCTTTTGCTCGAGCTTGGCCATGCAGTGAGCGGCTCCGACAAAGTCGGGTCGATCGAGACCGAGCGCCTGGTCCGGCTCGGATTGCGTTTCCATGTGCAGCATCGGGCGGAGGACGCGAACGACGCCGAGCTGGTGATTTTTTCTTCGGCGATCAAGAAGGACAATCCAATCCTGCTGAGCGCGCAGGCTGCGGGCAAGCCGCTCGTGCGCCGCGCGGAAGCGCTGGCCGCGATCATGTCCGGCAAACGCGGGATCATCATCGCGGGGATGCACGGCAAAACGACCACGTCGGCCATGGCGGCGCATGTCTTGCGCGAAGGCGGCGCGCATCCATCGCACTATGTCGGCGCGGAGATTCCGCTGCTTGGCGCCAACGCACACTGGGATTCGCGCGGTGAGTATTTCGTCGCGGAAGGAGATGAAAGCGATGGAACGTTGCGATTCTTCAAGCCGGAGCACACGCTGATCTTGAACATCGAGGAGGAGCATCTCGATTTTTATGCCGACCTCGCCGCGATCGAGGCGGTCTTCGAGCAGTTGATGGATCAGACCACGGGATCGGTTTTCTATTGTGCCGACGATCTCCACGCCACGAGGATTTGCGGCACGCGTGCGCGTTCCATTTCTTTTGGCTTCGCGCCAAATGCGGATTATCGCGGCACGGATATCGACCTGAAGGATTTCGCGTCGGTCTTTTGTGTTTTTCGCCGCGGCGAGAAACTGGGCGAAGCGGTCTTGAATGTTCCAGGCCGGCACAATGTCAGCAATTCGCTGGGCGTGATCGCGCTCGCCACGGAGTTGGGAATTCCGTTTGAGAAAATCGTCACGTCGCTCCGGCGTTTCGAGCACGCGCGCCGGCGTTTCGAAATCAAATACGAGAGCGATCGTTTTCTCCTGGTGGACGATTACGCACATCATCCCACGGAAATTTCCGCGACGCTGGCCACGGCGAAATCAGCTGGGCGCAATCGCGTCCTCACGATGTTTCAGCCGCATCGCTATTCGCGTACGAAAGCATTGCGACGCGAGTTTGGGCGCGCGTTCGATAGCGCCGATCGCGTTGTGATCACAGACATTTATCCGGCGAGCGAAGCGCCGCTTCCGGGAATCACCGGGCAGACCATCGCGGATGAAATCATGGCGCACGGCCATCGTAGCGTCAGTTATCAGCCACGGCTCGAGCGTCTTCATTGCGACCTCGGGAACATGATTGCTTCGGGCGACCTGATTTTGAGTTTGGGCGCCGGCAATATTCATGAGCAGCTTTCGATTCTCGCCGCCGATTTAGTCATCGCGGAACGGCTGAAGGCGATCGTGGGCGAGGAAGGCGATGTTCGTCTTTACGAACCGCTCGCGAAGCACACCACGTTACGCGTGGGCGGACCGGCGCAATTCTGGGTCGAGCCGCGCAGCGAGAATGCATTCGCCGATCTGATTCGCTATTGCCGCACCGAGAATCTTCCGCTCTTCGTCATTGGGCGCGGATCGAATTTGCTTGTGCGCGATGGGGGAATCCGCGGCGTGGTGGTTCATCCATGCGGCGGGGACTTCGACGCGGTGGAGGTTTCCGGAACCGAAATCACCGCTGGTGCCGGCGCGAAACTCAAGCAGGTCGCTTATGCGGGCAAAGCGGCCGGCCTCGGCGGTCTGGAATGGATGGAAGGGATTCCGGGCGCGGTGGGCGGCGGCTTGCGGATGAATGCCGGAGCAATGGGAGCGCAGACTTTTGAAAACGTCGTGCGCGTTCGGTATCTCGACGCGGAAGGCAATGCGCATACGAAGACTCCAGCGGAATTGGAGATCAATTATCGTCATGTTCCTTCGCTGGACCACAATTACGCGGTCGCGGCAGTGTTCCACGGAATCCCTGCGGCTCCGGAAGAGATCGCGCGGCGGCTGGATGAATCGCAGGAAAAACGGCGAACCACCCAACCGAGCGCGAAGAGCGCCGGCTGCATTTTCAAGAATCCGAAGAGCGGTCCGGCCGGAGAACTGGTGGACGAGCTGGGGCTCAAGAATTCGCGCGTGGGCAATGCCCGCGTCTCAGAAGTTCACGGGAATTTCATTATCAACGAAGGCGGAGCGACGGCGGCCGAAGTTCTTGAGTTGATCGAAAGGATCAAGGATGTCGCGCGGACGCAACGCGGAGTCGAGTTGGAAACCGAAGTGCAAATCGTGGGGGAGGACGCGTGAAGGATCTCGAGTGTGGAATGCCGGATCTGGGGAGCGCAGGCTGCCAGCCTGCAGTGCTCGGCAGCTTGCCGAGCACACGCTTCGCGGGGAGCGCCACCGCGCGAGACAAATTCGAAAGCGCAATTGCAGACGTGCGGCCGGCAAGCTGCCGACCGGGGCAGGCTGGCAGCCTGCGCTACCCATGAAAGAAATGAACGCGCTGCCAAAAAAAATCGCGGTGTTGATGGGCGGGCCTGGCTCGGAGCGCGATGTTTCATTCGCCACGGGCAGGGGTGTAGCGAAAGCGTTGCGCTCGTTAGGCGCGGAGGTCACGGAGGTCGACGTCAAAGGTCCGGACTTCGAACTGCCTCCTGGCACAGAGCTGGCCTTCCTCACGATCCACGGAACCTTCGGTGAAGACGGCCAGCTGCAAAGAATTCTGGAGCAGCGCGGCATCGCCTATACCGGAGATGGCGTCGCGGCGAGCGAACTCGCGTTCGATAAGATTCGCTCGAAGGAGGCATTCACAAAACACGGCATTACCACCCCCTATTGGCAGATCGTGACCGTGGGGCAACGCCCGACAATTCCGATTCCATTCGTGATCAAAGCCCCGCGGGAAGGATCCACGGTCGGCGTCCATATCATTAAGAACGAGCGCGAAATCGACGCCGCCTTGGCCGATGCATCGAAGTACGCAAACGAACTCCTGGTGGAGAAATTTATTCCGGGCCGCGAGCTGACGATTGGCATTTTAGGCGACCTGGCGCTGCCCATTTTGGAAATCATCCCGAAGGGCGGTTTCTACGACTTCACGAACAAGTATCCGTTCCTGAATCCGAGCGCGGGCGGGGGCGCGGAGCACGTCTGTCCGGCGAAAATTTCGGAGGAGCAGACGCGCGCCATCCAGGACCTCGCGCTGCGGGCGCATCGCGCGCTCGGGCTGCAGGTTTATTCGCGGGTGGATATCATCTTGCCTAACGAGGGCGAACCTACCGTGCTCGAGGTCAACACCATCCCGGGCATGACGGAAGTGAGTCTGCTGCCGGACGCCGCGGCCGCCGTCGGAATCGGGTATCCGGAATTGTGCGCACGGATCATCGAGCTTTCGCAAAAGCGAAAGGGAGCGAAGCAATGAGAGCGACGAAGCAACGCCCACGCGTTCGAAACGAGCGCGTCTCAAATCCACGTCAGCGCCGCCAGCAACATTTGCTCGATGTCCGCGTCCGTTCGCACAAGGCGACGCAACATCGCAACCGCAAAGTGTTAGTCGTTATCTCGAAGGTGCTGCTCGCTGTTGTGGTGTGCGCCGGTCTCTACCTTGGCGTGAAGCTAGGCGCGAAACGCCTCTTTTTCGAGAACCCCGATTATCGGCTGAGCCTGATCGAGGTGGTGACCGATGGAACTTTGCAGCGTGAGCAAATCCTGAAGGCGGCCGCTCTGCGCGAAGGTGAAAATATTTTCAGTGTAAATCTCGCGCAGGTGCACGATCGCTTGCAGCAGTTGCCGCAGGTGGACGAAGTGCAGGTGGAGCGGAACATGCCCAACCGGATCGACGTTCGGATCGTCGAGCGCAAACCGATCGCCTGGATCACGTCGGACAAAACGATTTTGGATCCATTTGCCTCCGATGCCGCTTTTCTGGTGGACGCGCGCGGCGTTCTCATGAAAGAGAAGAAGTTGTTGACTGAACATCTCGGCCTTCCGCTGATCACGGGGTGCACGAGCGAGGCGCTCGTGGCAGGGAAAGTCGTCGAGTCTGTCGAAGGCAAGGCCGCGCTCGAGCTACTGCGATTGAGCACCCGCAGCTTCATGCAAACGCGTTTCCAGATTCGTGAAATCGATGTCTCGAAGGGTTATTGCGTGGTCGTTTCGGACAAGAACCACACGCGCGTTACCTTCGGTTTCGATAATCTCGAGGGACAATTGCAGCGGCTGGAGCAGTTCCTGGTTTACGCCGACGATTCGAAGCGCGAACTCGAAACGGTGAACCTGCTCGTGCAGCGAAACATTCCGGTGACCTTCATGAAGAATCCGGTGGAAGTGATCAACGATACAATCGACCCGGACGGCGCGGAGCCGCGAATTTTGAAGGCGATACCGGTTCACCCGAAAACGGAAACGCCGCCGGCCTCGGCGAAGGCGCGAACGAATGCAGCTCCACCGCCGGTCCGAAAAGCAATTCCGGTCCGGCGACCGAGAAAGGATTAAGCGAAATGGCAAGCAGCGATCTCATGGTTGGTCTCGAAATTGGCACGTCGAAAATCTGCGTGGTCGTGGGCGAAGGGAGGCCCGACGGCACGATCAAGATTCTCGGTGTTGGCGAGGCGCCGTCGCGCGGGGTGCGCAAAGGCGAGATCGTCGATTTCGAGACCGCGATGAAATGCGTGCACGAAGCCGTGGTCGACGCGGAGACGAAGAGCGACGTGATGATTCGCAGCGTGTATGTCGGGGTCGCCGGCTCGCACATCCAAAGCTTCAACAACCGTGGCTCCGTCTCGCTGCCGGAAGATAGGGATGAAATCGACGAGCAGGACATCGAGGACGTGAAGATCAACGCGCGCGAGGTGAGCATCCCCGCGCCCAACGCGTTCCTGCATTCGATCATCCAGCATTACCACGTCGACGGACAGGATGGCGTGCTCAACCCCGTCGGCATGCTCGGGCAAAAACTCGAGGCTGATTTCCATATCATCCACGGGGTGCGGACGCGCATTCAAAATACGATCAGGTGCGTAAAGGAATTGCCGCTGGAGGTTGAAGACGTGGTTTTCACCGCGCTCGCATCCGCGCAGGTCGTGCTGACGCAGCATCAAAAAAATCTCGGCGCGCTCGTGATCGATGTCGGCGGCGGAACGACTGATTACATTTTGTATGTGGATGGCGCGGTCAAACAAAGCGGCGTGCTCGGTGTCGGCGGCGATCACATTACGAACGACATCTCGATGGGCCTGCGCATCCCGATGACGCGGGCGGAAAAACTAAAGATCGAAGAGGGCAGTGTAACGCTGGGGAACTCTTTGCCGGGCGACACGATCCT
The DNA here is from genome assembly GCA_003134785.1 of Spartobacteria bacterium. GTDB lineage: Bacteria > Verrucomicrobiota > Verrucomicrobiia > Chthoniobacterales > UBA10450 > AV80. The sequence continues at coordinate 8,388 of PLCN01000019.1, read as the reverse complement.
GCTCAAGGACGATTCTGGATTTGCCGGAAAGGAGATCGAACGCGAAACGCTCAACACGATCATTCATTTGCGGCTGCGCGAATCGTTCGAGCTCTTGAAACGGAAGCTCGAGGAAGAACCGTTCATTAATTACATCGGTGAAGGCATTTTTATCACCGGCGGATGCAGTCACTTGAATGGCATCGACCACCTCGCCGAAGAGATTTTCGAATTGCCGGCCCGGGTCGCTCACGCGCAGACGATGTCCGGCCTAACGAGTGCTTTCGAAAACCCGCAATTCTCCGCCGCGATCGGATTGATCAAATACGCGCAGGCGGTGCAGATCGATCGACGCCCGCGCGGCGGATTCGGGCGTCTCTTCGGAAAAATCTTCAACGGGATGCGTTCATGACGGTCGCATGTTTTTATCTGTCATCCCGAGCCGCGCAGACGGGATCGCGACCCGGGAGGAGCGCCGACCTCGCACCCGGAGTCGGAAGGTCTTGCAGCCTTCGGACGAACAACGTCCGGACTGACTCGGCGCTTATTCTGGCTTGCGTAATTGCCCGAGTAACCGGGAGGTCCCTCGCCGTCTGCGCGGCTCGGGATGACACGCGTTAAAGCCAATCAAAAATAAGCACGCCTATGATCCAACTTAACCGCAACTACAACATGCCCGAGAAGGCAGAGGAAGAGATCCCGATCAAAGTCGTCGGAGTCGGCGGGGCCGGCTCGAACGTTCTCGATCGGATCGTGCTCGATGGGCTCGACAAGGCCGATCTCATCGCGATCAACACCGATGTGCAATCACTCGCCAGTTCAGTGGCGGCGCACAAAGTCCAGCTCGGCCGCTCCGTCACGCGCGGTCTCGGCGCCGGCGGCGATCCCGAACTCGGCTACAACGCCGCGTATGAATCGGCCGATGAAATTCGCCAGGCCCTGGCAGATGCGCGAATGATTTTTATTTGCACCGGCCTCGGCGGCGGGACTGGTTCGGGAGCAGCGCCGGCCGTGGCCCAGGTCGCGCGCGAGGCGGGTTCGCTCGTAGTCGTTTTCGCGACGTTACCGTTTGCGTTCGAAGGAAAACGCCGCGCGGCGCAAGCCCAAGAAGCGCTGGCCAGATTACGCGAAAACGCCGACGCCGTGATCTGTTTCGAGAACGATCGGATGGGTGACATGGTCGCGCCGAAAGCAGGAATTCATCAGGCCTTCGCCGTGGCCGACGTCACAATCAGCCAGAGCGTGCGCTCGATCGTGGGCTTGATTCAAAGGCCCGGTTTGATCCGAATCGGTTTCGACGATTTGCTTTCGGCGCTGCGCAGTCCCAATGGCCGTTGCCTGTTCGGCTTTGGCGAATCGGATTCCGATAATCGCGCGCACGACGCGCTCACCCAGGCGTTGAAAAATCCGCTGATGGATCGCGGGCGCATGCTGGCCGACGCATCGCACGTTCTCGTACAGGTGGCGGGCGGACCTGCGATGACACTCTCGGAAGTCGAGATCCTGATGCAGGAACTCGGCCGGCATATCAACGACCAGACGCAGATCCTCTTCGGCACTTCAGTTGATGGGCGGATGGGGAACCGGTTGAGCGTGACGCTGATCAGCTCGCTTTCGACGGAGGAAGAAGCTCCCGCAATCACAAAATCGGTGAGCTACGCGAAGCCCGAGCCGGCGACATTAGCACCGACACCGGAACCAATCGCCCCTCCGGTCCTGCCGATTTGGGAACAATCGGAACCGGTGGCTGCGATAACCCCCGAGCCGCCGCCGACATTTGCGGAGCCGGTCTTTGAGCCAGAATTTATTCAGATGGCGGAACCGGCGCCTGAGATAATTGCTGAGCCCGAGGCTGCTCCGGTGACATGCATTCAAGAAGATCCTGTGATTGAAGAAGCGCCACCGCAGCCACGGGTGATTCTGCCGAAAAAGAAACCGGCGCCGGTTAAGGAACCGCGGCCGGTCGAAGAAAAAAAGCTGCACGCGAAACAGGAAGTGCTGCAATTCGAACCGGTCACGCGCGGTCGTTTCGAGAAGAGCGAGCCGACCATCGTGGAAGGCCAGGATCTCGATATCCCGACGTTTCTTCGCAAGAACGTGCGGGTGAAATAGGCTGGTTTATTTCCCATCAAGGAGCGGCGGTTTACAAACCGCCGACATCGTCTTCCGAAAAAGGCGTCTCCTTTGTGAGCGCTCGGCGGTTTGTAAACCGCCGCTCTTGGAAAGGAAAGCCTTCCCGTAACCGCGCTTTTTCCCAGCCTAATTCACTGCCCGGATGCTGCTTGGCATGAATTCTGGTATTTTTTTGTTGATGCGTGGCCGCCGCCGAGATGCCTTTACTCTGATCGAGCTGATGATCGTTGTTGGCATTATCGCGCTGCTTGCCGTCATCGCGCTGCCATCCTTTTTGCGCACCCGCCAACGCGCGCAAAATGCGAAATTCATCAACGCTCTCCGTGTCGCTTCAGGCGCTTTTGATATGTATGCGATGGAGCACAGCAGTTATCCGGCGGATGTGAACCGCGCGATTGTGCCGCCGGGCATGGCCCCCTACTTCGGTCCGAGTTTGGATTGGACCGCATCGACTCCGATCGGAGGCCAATGGGACTGGGACAAGGACGTCTTCAGCTTCAAAGCCGGCATTTCCGTCGTGAGTCCGGCCGTTTCGCAGCAGCAACTGCTCGACATCGATGCCATGATCGACGACGGCGATCTCTTCACCGGCCATTTCCAGGACAAGAGCAGCGGCCGCTACACTTTTATTTTGGAATAGAAGTGCGCGCGGTCGACGCGCTACTTTTTCAGCAAATCGAGCACGGCACTGGTCATGCCGATTATTCCGGTGCGAATCGTCGGCTCCGGGACGGGCGCGAACTTGCTGGAATGCAAGCTCGGCAGCGGCGTGCCGTTCTTCTTGCTCTCGGCCGCTTTGGCTGGATCGACGGCGCCCACGTTGAACATGAACGCCGGGACTGAATGATCCGGCAGGCTGTATTCACTAAAATCTTCGCCACCCATGGTCGGATCTTTCGCGACTACGTTCTCTGCCCCGATCGCGACCTTCAACGCGGCTGAGACCCGCTTGGTCAGCTCCGGATTGTTGTAAGTCGCCGGTGTAAATTCGTCGGTTCGCACCTTCACCTCTGGCATTTTATCGGCCGGCAAACCAGCGGCGGCGGCGCAACCTTTGGCAATTCGATCGATCGCCGCCAGCACGATGTCGCGGACTTCTTTTTTGTATGTGCGCACCGTGAGCTGCATCTTCACTTCGTCCGAAATGATGTTGTGCTTCGTGCCGCCGTGAATGGAGCCGACGGTCACGACCACGTCATCGTGAGGATTCGTCTCGCGGCTCGCGATCGTCTGCCAGGCGTTAATGATCTCCGCGGCGAGCACGATCGGGTCTTTCGTCTTGTGCGGATAGGCGCCGTGGCCGCCCATTCCTTTCACACTGACGTCGACTGAATCGACGTTGGCGTAGCAATAGCCTTCCGTGACACCGATTTGGCCGGTGGCGATCTCCGCGTCGTCATGCAAGCCGAGCACGTAGTTTGGTTTCGGCCATCGCGTGTAGAGGCCGTCCTTCAATAGTGCGCGCGCGCCGCCGACCGTTTCCTCAGCCGGCTGCCCGATGAAGATGATCGTGCCGTGCCAGCGGTCCTTCAGTTTCCCGAGGGCGCGGGCCGTGCCGATGAAGGTGGACATGTGAATATCGTGGCCGCAGGCGTGCATCACTCCGACCTCCTGTCCGGCGTCATTCTTGGTGGTGACGGTGCTTGCGTACGGAAGGCCGGTCTCTTCATGCACAGGCAAGGCGTCGAGATCAGTGCGCACGGCGACCGTCGGGCCGTCGCCATTTTTCATCACGCCGATCACGCCAAAGCAGGTCAGTCCCTGCTTCTCGTATTTGCCCACGTGCTCGGTCACGTCGCAGCCGGCCGCTTTGAGTTCCTTCGCCACGATCCCGGCGGAACGCTCCTCGTGGGTCGATAGCTCGGGATGCGTATGAAGATCTTTGTAGATGGTGAGCAAGGACGGCAGCTCGGCGTCGGCAAGAGATTGGGGAGTTTGTTGCGCGAGAAGCGACGTGGAGACGAGGGATAACGCGAGAGAAAGAAAACGAATCTTCATCCGGGACGTATACCAAGCGCCGGCAAAAAAGCATATGGCGATTAATGACTGTCCTTCTTCTCGTGCTCGTGCTCCTGCTCGTGATCGATTCTTGGATCAAAAACTTCGATCACGATTACGAGCACGAGCACGAGAGAAATTCAGACGAAACGCCGTCACTTGATTCACCGCTCTTCCGCCGCGTAGTTGCTGGCCCATGGCTTTCGAGGAAAACAAGCTCCTCTTTGGATCGGATCCGACCTCGCGCATCGTCGCGATCGAGCTGGGCGAGACGGGTACGGTCAAGATTTATCGGCGGGAGAAGGATGGCTCGACTACTACCGACATCGAGCCGTTTCATCCTTTCGTCTGGTGCGATTCGGACGTCACCGATCTCAATCTCGACGCTGAAAAACTCGCCGGCGATTTGCGCTATGGCTGGCGGATCAGCGTCAATAGCTGGAAAGAATTGATCGCGCTGCGCAATGGGCTCAAAAACGCCGGCCGCAGTTTCTTCGCGTTGAGCGATCCGGTGCAGCATTACCTCACGCATACTGGTCGCACCCTCTTCAAAGGTCTGGCGTTCGAAGAGCTGCGCCGGCTCCAGCTCGAAGTCCTCTCATTCGTCGGAGGCGAAACGGAAATTCCCGACGCGTCGCAGCCATCCGATCACATCATAAGCATCGCGCTCTCGGATAACAGCGGCTGGGAAGAAGTGATCGTAGTCGACTCGAACAACATCGAGGAATCGGAAAAGGCCGCGCTCAAGCGACTCACGGCGATCATCAAGGAGCGCGACCCCGATGTGGTCGAAGGCCACAATCTCTTTCGCTTCGATCTGCCTTATCTCGTCGCGCGCGCGCGCAAAGCAAAAGTGAAACTGGATTGGGGGCGGAGCGGCGGTTTTCTGCGCTCGCGTCCGTCGAGGCTTCAGATCGCGGAGAAGACGATCGATTATCCGAAGTTCACCGTCGATGGCCGGCACTTCGTCGATACGTTTTTGCTCGCGCAATTCTACGACGTCGGCATGCGCAGCTTGTCCGGCTTCGAACGTGTCGATGTTGCGCTGCATTTCGGGCTGACCGACGAAACGCAAATCTCATCGCTCAGCGGCAAGGAGCTGCAGCGCGCGTACCTGGAGGACGCCGATCGTTTTCGCGATCGCGCTCTCTGTGCCGTGCGCGAAACGCGCGCGGTCGCCGATCTGTTGAGCCCGAGTTACTTCATCCAGGCGCAGATTTTTCCCTACAACTACCAGGACGTGATCGTGCGCGGAAATGCCACGCGGATCAACGCGCTGTTCCTACGCGAATATTTCCGGCAGCGCCATTCCATTCCGGAAATGCCGATGGTGCGCGGGTTCGAAGGCGGCTACACCGCGATCTTCTTTACCGGGGTCGCGCGCAACGTCTGGCATTGCGATATCGCGTCGCTCTATCCGTCGGTCATGTTGCAGTTCGATTGCTTCCCGGTCACCGATCAGCTCCAAATTTTTCGCCATTTGCTCACCGATCTCCGCACATTCCGGCTCGAAGCAAAGGCGAGCATGCGCGCCGCGAAAGATCGACCGCAGCAGCAATATTTCCACGCGCTCCAGAACACTTTCAAGATTCTGATCAACAGCTTTTACGGCTACCTTGGTTTCGCGCAGGGACACTTCGCCGATTTCGAAGCGGCCGCGCGCGTCACTCAGATCGGCCGCGAGTTGTTGCAGAAGATGATCGACTGGCTGAACGCGCGCGGCGCCCAAGTCATCGAGGTCGATACCGACGGCATCTATTTCGTCCCGCCCGCGAACGCCAACGCCGATGAATTACGAAACGCTCTCGCGAAAGAGTTGCCGCCCGGCATCGAAGTCGAGTTCGACGAGCAATTCGACGCGATGTTTAGCTACAAGGCAAAGAATTACGCGCTCCTCACGCGCGACGGCGAAGTCATCATCAAAGGCGGCGCGCTCAAGTCGCGTGGGCTCGAAAAATTCCAGCGCGTCTTCCTCGAAGAAATGATCAAGCTCCTCATGCAGGGAAAACCGGAAGCGATTCCGGAGCTTCGGAACGATTTCGAGAAGAAAATTCGCGAGCGCGCCTGGACGATCGAAATGCTGATGAAAACCGACACCCTCCAGGATTCGCTCGATAAGTACCGCGCCAAGATCGCCGGCTCCGCCCGCAATCGCGCCGCCGCCTACGAGCTCGCCCTCGCCAGCGGCCGAGCTTACAAGCCGGGCGAGCAAATCAGCTACTACGTCAAGGCCACGCCGAAGAAAGTCGCCGCCTACGAAGCCGCGAAACTAGCCAGTGACTTCGACCCGCAAAACCGCGATGAGAACGTCGACTACTATGTCGCGAAGCTGGATGAGCTGGTGAAGAAGTTCTCTGGCGTTACCGCGCCGGAGGCCAAACAGGCGACTCTTCTGTAATCAAGGAGCGGCGATTTCTAAATCGCCGTTTTACTTGGTCGGCGGTTTCAAACCGCCGCTCCTTGAGAATGAATTCGCGCGCTTACTTCCGCGCCTGGCAGAGGCAGGAAGTGGTAATCTTCGTATCGGCCTTGGCCCAGATTTTCTGGAACTTGGCGTTCGTCGCGACGGCTTCGTCGTCGTTCTTTTTTTGTTCGCGCAAGCTGTCAGCAAGACCGAAGAGCGACCAGCCGTTGTCGGGCAGTCGCGCGAGATCATCGCGGTAAACCTGCTCGGCCTCGGCGAAGCGGCGCATCTTCATGAGGACCGCGCCTAACGAGTGGCGGATCGGGATCATCCAGGCCGGCGGCTCATCGTATTTTAGCGCGTCCTGTTCCTTCATCGCGGTCTGCAACTCGGTGATTCCAGCGTCCAGATTTTTCTCGGCGACGCGAATCTCGCCCTCGAGCATGTGCGTGGTGAGCGAGAGCACGGCGGCGGCGGCGTTGTTCCCCAGCTGCGTTGCCGGCGGGACCAGCTTCGCGCCTTCCACAAAGAGGGTCTGCTCTTTCCGCGCGTTCGCCGTGTTGCCCTTGGCTGCGTAGGCGGTCGCGCGGGCGGCGTGATGAAAGGCGCGCACGAACGGCATGTCCTTCGGATATTTGTCAGGCTCTGCCAGGATTTCATCCCAGCGGCCGAAGCGCACCAGCACTTCGAGCGGCACGGCGAAGAAACCATCGGCGAAGGCCGCGCTTTCCTTCACGAACTTCGCCGGAATTTCTGCGACCATCGCGCGCGCATTTTTCACCGCGACTTCGCGCTGCCCGGTCATCAACGCGGCGAAAGCGAGCATGTGGCGGTTGTGGGCTGCATAAACCGGGAGCAAGCCGGTGGGCGGCCCCACGATATTCCGGTAGCGCTTATCGGCTGCGATCGCTTTCACGTTCGTATCGATCGCCTGCTGCCAGCGGCCGCGCCGGATATCGATATGCGATGGCATATGGACATTATGGGCAAGGCCCGGTTGCAAATTGCGCAGCCGATCCGCCGCCGCGTCCGCGCGCTCCGGGTTCGGCGACGCTTCGACGGCGTGAATGTAAAGATGGTTCGCGAACGGATGGTTCGGGTTCAGTTTCAAGACTGCGTCGAGCGTTGCGACGATTTCTTCCGTTCCGGGGTTCGGCTGGCCGTCGAGCGTCCACTGGTTCCAAGGCCGGAGGTCCATCATCGCTTCCGCGAAAAACGCGCCGACATCCGGATCGTTCGGATACGTCTTCCAAACTTCGCGCATCGCATCCGCATAAGCGCGATCGAGCGGACCGCGATCTTCCGGCTGCGGATTCGCGTAACGATGTCCCAGCGCCTCGATCAACGCCCGCTCGACGGGCGACGCTTTCGCGGCATTTTCTTGCGCGAGCGTCAGCTCCTTCCAAGCCCGCTCCGCCGCGGGCGGCGGCACCAGCGGAAAATTAATGTGCGGCCCGCTCGCCAGCGCGATCCCCCAATGCGCCATCGCGCACTTTGGATCGAGCCGCGCCGCTTCCGCAAACGACCGGATGGCCGCGCCGTGACTGAAGCCGTGATAGAACGCGAGCCCTTGGGTGAAATAGCGCCGCGCTTTCGGCGACTCCGTCGTAACCGTGCGTGAATAAGTCCCCAGCCCATCGAACACCGGCTCCCGCGCCGAGAGGGTGCTGACGCTGCTGAACGCGATCGTCACGGAAACGAAGAGTCTGCTGGCAAGTCGAAGCGATTTCATAGCACGAAAAGATTATCGTACTCCCGCCATTCCCGGCAAGACAGACTGGCGAGCGGCCGCGATTACAAACCCGGCGAGCAGGTCGGCTACTACATCACCGGCACGACCAAGAAAGTCGCTGTGGCCTGACCCCCAAAAAGTG
>PLCN01000003.1 GCA_003134785.1 Spartobacteria bacterium | reverse complement strand
CGCCCGCAGCCATAAGGTCTAGATGGTGAGAGCATCTCAACCAGCGCATAAGGAGAAATTACGATGAGCACAGCCGCAATGACAGAACAGGTTGGAAAAACGTCGCCGCGCCTTAGGGCTCGGATCGCTGGCCTCTTTGAACTGCTCGAGGCGCTCACATCAGGATTCGGCCAGGTGATCATTCCAGGAATGCTCATTGTCTCTGGCAATGCCGCGGCCACAGCGGCCAATATTCTGGCACATGGGCCATTATTTCGATTCTCGATCCTGGCCGCCCTCCTCGGCGTCGCGTGCCACATCGCGTGGACATATCTCTTTTATGAGTTGTTCAAGCCGGTGAACAGGAACCTCTCTTTACTTGCGGTCTGCTTCAGCCTCGTGGGGATTGCTCTCCAGGCTGTCAGCAGCGCTATACAAGCTGCCCCGCTGTTCTTACAAGGTGGGCCGGCATTTGCCGCATTCAACGCCCAGCAGGTAGAGACACTGGCTTTCGTGTTTCTCCGCTTGAACGCTAGAGTCTTCGAGACCTACTTGGTATTCTTTGGATTCTGGTGCGTGCTGACCGGCTATCTTATTTTCAAGTCGACTTTTATGCCTCGAATCCTTGGCATATTGGAGGCGCTCGCGGGTCTGTGTTGGCTTACATTTATCTGGCCCCCGCTCGCTCATTATCTATCCCCTTATAACCAGCTCGTAGCCGGCCTTGGAGAAATATCGCTGATGCTGTGGCTGCTAGTGATGGGCGTGAATGCTAAACGGTGGGAGGAACAGGCTAGCGCAGCGGCCGAATGGCGATTGGAGAACGGCAGGTAACGCCTGTGGAACCTGGTGAAGCTCTAGCTACCGCGTCACAACTGGCAATGCCGTTACGCCAAACGACTTGACCATGTGTAGCATGGCGGCGACCTCGCAGACCACTTTCGTTTGGAGACGGATCGGGTGGGTTCCACGCGGCCCATCTAACCCCTATGTAGGGCAATAATATACTTGACAGACCGCACAGAGGGTGAGATTCTCCTCATATGACAGCGATTCAAGCTCCCGAGACACTCCTCGAAGCAGTCACGTATTTCGGCAATCCTGAGAACGCTTTCGAGTTCTTCAAACAGATTCGCTGGCCTAATGGAGTGCGCTGCCCCCGCTGCAATTCGGACAAGGTGACGTTCCTTGAAAACGCGAAGGTTTGGAAATGCCGCACGCCACACGCGAAGCAAAAGTTTTCGGCCAAGGTCGGAACGATCTTCGAAGATTCCCCGATTGGTTTGGACAAGTGGCTCCCGGCCATGTGGCTCGCCTCGAACTGCAAAAACGGCGTTAGCTCTTACGAATTGCATCGCGCGCTTGGCGTGACGCAAAAGACCGCGTGGTTCATGTTGCAGCGCATCCGGCTCGCAATGCAGGACGGGTCGATAGATAAAATGAGCGGGCGCGTTGAGGCAGACGAGACGTTCATCGGAGCCAAGGCTCGCAATATTCACAAAGGCAAGCGGAGAGCCAAGGGCACCGGCTATGCCTCCATGACGGCTGTTCAGGGCCTGCTTGAACGAACCACGAACGAGAAGGCGTCTCGCGTGAAATTGAAGGTAGTAGGCAACATGCGGAAGGCCGAATTGCAGGGTAACGTCCGCGAATACGTAATGAATGGCTCGGAAGTCTTTACCGATGCGTTGCAGTCTTACACAGGCTTGCTCGATGACTACACGCACAAAGTTATCGATCATGCCGAGTGCTACGCGAAAGGCCATGTGCATACGAACGGACTTGAAAACTTTTGGAGCCTTCTGAAACGCGCCCTGAAAGGGACGTATGTAAACGTCGAACCTTTTCATTTGTTCCGGTATCTGGACGAACAAGCGTTTCGGTTTAACGAGCGAAAAGACAATGACCAAGGCCGATTCATTAAGGCGCTCAGTGGCGTAGTCGGCAAGAGCTTGAAATACGCGAAGCTCATTGCTGCGGAGGGCGGTGATGGTCCCTACCCGACGACAGAGACGTGGCAGACGGCCTAGACTGGTAAATGGTGGCAGCAGTCCAAACAGCAGAACCGAACACTAAGGCAACGACTACCAAGCCAAGCATGTTTAACACATTGTCGAGTCTATGGGGCTCATCTGCGGATACCTTGTACTGGAGGCTGTCACTGGTTTCTTCACTACTTGTTGGCATCACGTTTGTTGTTGGTTTCTGGACCGTTCGCGTGGGGGCAAGAGCGAATAAACGCCAATCTCGCGATCTCGCTGTATTCGCGGCGAAGCTGGCGGAACAGAGCAGGTTAACAGAAGAGCAGCGCGAGAGAGCAGCCAAGGCTGAGAAATCAGTGTTAGAGTTACAGGCCAAATTTACGCCGAGATTGGTAACGGGAGAGAACCGCGCTAAGTTTCTTGCAGCGTTATCGAACGCCACACGCGGCAAGGTAAATGTGTCCGTCGTCAGTGGCGATCCCGAGGCGTTCACCTTTGCGTCACAACTTCGTGATACTCTGCAAGGCGCGGGGTTCGACGTTGGTCCAATATTGGGGTCGTTCATGCTGTTCGGAGCGCCAGTTGTTGGGGTGCAAGTTTGCATAGCAAACGAAGCGAACAAGCCACCGCATGCCTTTTCAATTCGGGCCGCACTTGATGCTATTGGAGTAAAGACTGACGGTATAGCCCCGTACGGCAGCGAGCCTGATGTCGTAAACATCAACATTGGGACCAAACCATGAAGGAAAACGAAACACGCGAAGAAACGCTTGAGACGCGGGAAACGGCGTAAGTTCATCCTTTATCCTCACGGTGAATCCACACCAAAAAGATAAACAGCACACCAAGACACCACCCAAGAATAAAGGCAAGAACACAAGACGTAATAGGGAGAGGAAGAGGCCAAAAGGTATGGACGTTGTTATCGCTGCGGTTACTGCCTTGTCGGTCGTCTTTTGGATTCTCTGCGGAGTTGCCGCCTTCAAGCACAACGAGACCTCGCTGATATGGGCAGCTTATTTCGCTATCGTTCTGACCATCTTGGTTCCATTCTTGACTTGGCAAAAGCGCGCGGACTCGCGCCCTAACGAAAAGGCTGCGTCCACCGACCATTTCGCCAAGATTGTCGTCACCGAAGTAAATGGCGTGCCGGCACCTGGAACGGAACTCGGCGTTTTCCGCGTCATATTCACGAACACTGGCAACACTGTCGCGCTTCGATGCACTTTTTTCGGACAAGTTCAGATTGTTCCGAAAGGCGGCGCTCCTCCCGCAGTTCCCGACAAATCGCCAGAAGGACAAAGCGTTGCGAATATAGAACCGGGCCAAACAATGTTTGCAAGTTTCGGCAGGAACCAGCAATACACGTTTACGCAAGACGATTTTCAACAATTCAGGAGCGGGGAACGCATTGTTTATCTGCGCGGGAAATTTCAATACCGCGATGCGGGCGGGGAACATTGGACCATTTTCTCCAATCGTCTCAGAAGAGATATGATCTGGGAACTTGACTCGTCCGGCAACGGAACCGACAGGGACAAGCTGTGACTTTATGCAACCACTAACATGGCTGGATGGCAAAAGGTGAAAAAGAACGAAACACAAACCGAAACGCTTGAGCGTTTGGCTAAGGATGCCAGCGAAGGCTCTGGCGCTGCGAAGAGATTCGAGGCGCTGGTAAAGCGCGTGGCGGAAACGCCTAGCGCAGCGGCCAAGGCCAGCGAAGAAGAGACGGCAGAAGCGTAAAGCTCCGCCCGATTTGTCACGGCGGAGATTGCGCGCCGATAATCGTCCAGACTCACGGTCTGTCAAGTATGTTGATGCCCTATGTAGGGAGTCAAGCGCGGATGTAAGGTTTGGGTGATTTTAGTTCATGTTTCTTTCGGCGGGTTAGTTGTTTGAGTTCAATCTTGGGAGCGCTTCCTCTTCCTTTGGCTCGTTGGCTTTGTCATTCCAGCCCCGAAAGCCTTCGGGGTGCGTGCAGCCTTGCGCCTGCGCGCGTGAGATCCCGCCCACCCAGTAGCGGGACGAGGTGCTTCCGCCCTCCCACTTCACCAAATTTCGGAGAGGCCTTCGGGCTCCGACTCGATGCCGACGAAGATTCAGAACACTGGGGTCGCTCCCACATTCCGATTGGGTAGCGAAATTTGGCTGGCGCTTTGGCTGGCTCGGTGTGAGAAACTCGGGGCTTGCGTGAAGAAACAATTGCCGGCTCGGACGGCCTCTTGATTGACCTGGCCTTTTCCCACGCGGAATTGACCATCCGCTATCGGCCCCCGCCAGCGAGCGGGAATCCGCTCACCATTTTTCTCGCCCTCGGCACTCATCGCCAGATCGGAGCGGCGGTCCTCCCTTTCTCGCAATATGCGGAAGGTTCGACCGTGTTCCTGCCGTTCAAAAGCGACCTGCTTCTCTCGGCTGAAGTCAGGCCCGGAGGGATCGTTGGTTTCATTCGAAGATGGGAGCGCTGGCGGTGGAGCGAGCGAGAGGAGACCGATCTCTTCCAAATCACCGAAGAGAAAGGCGAATTCGTTTTTCATCTTCCGCGTAGCGTCCTGGGTGAAGCTGGAAAAGTGGACTGCGCGATTTACGCGAAAAATCCCGCAGCGAATAATGGCTGGGGTTGGTTCTGGGGTTGTTCCGATGCCAGCATCGCGGGTGGAACTGGCGACGTGTACATTCCTAATTACGACGAGTTGGACCTGGAGGCCGAGCGCGGGTTGCGAGTCACGCGGCGCGGCGGCCGTGGGTCGAGCGAGTCCAGAGTTCGGATCTACCAACTGTTCGTTAGGCTTTTCGGCAACACCAACGAAACACGCAAACAAAACGGCACCCTGCTCGAGAATGGCGTGGGCCGCTTCGCGGATATCAACGACGCGGCGCTCGGTTCGATTAAGAAAATGGGGTTTACCCACATCTGGCTGACCGGAGTTTTGCAGCAGGCTACCGCCACGGATTATTCCGAAATCGGGCAACCCGCGGACGACACCGATTTGCTGAAGGGACTCGCGGGCAGCCCCTACGCGATCAAAGATTATTTCGATGTCTGTCCGGACTACGCGCAAAACCCGGCCCAGCGCTTGAAGGAATTCGAACAGCTGGTGCAGCGGCTGCACGCGCACGATCTGAAAGCGATCATAGACCTGGTCGCGAATCACGTGGCCCGAAGTTATGGCTCGTGTGTAAGACCGGACTGCAACTTCGGCAGTTGCGGCTGCGACGGTGCGGGCGATGACGTGACCAAATTTTTTGATCCGCAGAATAATTTTTTCTATCTCACGCCGGACGGGAACGGTCCGCCGCTCCGGCTTCCCACTTGGAAAGACGGCGCGCCGCAGAGCGCAACCTGCCAGGTTGTAGCCGCGGTCTATGACCGTCGAAATCGAGCCGATGACGGCGGAGATTCTCCTTCGCCGACTTCCGGCGGTAAAAGACCGCCGCTACAGTGCGACGGACTTTTCGAGGGCGAGAAAACGTTCGGCCGCGTCACGGGCAACAACGTCGTGAGTTGGACACCGCACCTGAACGATTGGTATGAAACGATCAAATTGAATTACGGCTTCGACTTCACCGATCCGTCCAAATCCGTGCGCGAGTATCCGAATGCCTGGGCGCCGGACAAACCGATCCCCGACACCTGGAAAAAAATGGATCAGGTCATCGAGCACTGGCAATCGCTCGGGGTGGACGGGTTTCGCTGCGATATGTCACATATGGTTCCGCCGGAAGTCTGGTCGTGGACGATCGCGCAAGCGCGCCGGCGCAAGGCGGATGTTTTCTTCATGGGCGAAGCGTACGATGACGATCCGAGCAAAGTGCCGGGCAGCGATCCGGTGGTGGCGGCGCTCAACTGGGGCAAGGGCAATGTGCTTTTCGATTTACTCAACGCCGGTTTCGACGCCGTTTACGATGCGCCGGTCTATCGGGCGCTGAAAAGAATCTACGACGGTTCCGGTTGGGCCAACGATATCGATCGCGAGATCAACGATGCTTTTCTCTGTCACAATTCGGTTCGCTACGCGGAAAACCACGATGAAGTGCGCCTGGCCGCGCGCTCGGAATGGGGAGGCGTGGGAATGGGAGTGGGCCGGCCGGTCTCCGCGATTCTCTACGGACTGTCACGAGGCGCGATCATGCTCTACAACGGCCAGGAAGTCGGCGAGCCGGCCGCGGGCGCGGAAGGATTCGGCGGCGACGATGCGCGCACCAGCATCTTCGATTATTGGTCGATGCCCGAAATGGTGAAGTGGGTTGCCGATCACAATTACGATGGCGCGCGTCTCTCTCCCGAGCAGAAAAAACTAAGAGCGTTTTACAGCCGCCTGGTCAATCTCGTCGGCGAACCCGCTTTCCGGGATGGGAAATTTTTTCCGCTTAATTCCATGAACCACGACAATCCCAGCTTCGGGCGTTTGCCGGATGAACAAGCAAGCGGCCACTGGCTCTACGCCTTTCTTCGCTACGACGTCGCAACAGAACAACGCTTCCTAATCGTGGTGAATCTCCACCCGACCATTTCGCTGCAAGAAGTGCGCGTCATGCTTCCGACGAGCGCCCTGGAGTTTCTCGATCTGGATGCCAGCTCATTCGACAGGCGAATAAACCTCACCGACCGGCTCGCGGAGGATGGCACTCAGATCGGCCTAACGACTGCAGAAGCGCTCAACCCCGGCGTCTCCATTGCCAGCGCCGCACCACTGTCCGCGTTCTATTTCCAATTCGCCCTGTAGCCGCGTCTTATTTCCAATTCCCTGTAGCCGCGTCTCTGTGAGACGCGCGAGTATGCGCTACGAACCGGCCACCGCCAGAAGCACAGCCTTCTGCACGTGCAGCCGATTCTCGGACTGATCGAAAATCGTCTCCGCGTTTGCTTCCAAAGTCGCCGCGTCGATTTCCTGCCCGCGATGCGCCGGCAAACAATGCATCACGAGTGCGTCCGGCTTCGCCAATTTCACCAGCGCTTCGTTGATCCAGTACGAGCCGAGTTCCGCTTCACGCCTCGCCTCCTCGCCTTCCATCCCCATCGAAACCCAGATGTCGGTGTAAAGGACATCCGCCCCGCGCGCCGCCTCTTGCAGGTTGGCGTTGCACACCACGTTGCCGCCGGCGCGTTTCAGCCATTTCGCTTTCGGCTGATATTTTGGCGGAGACGCGAGACGCAATTCAAAGTTCAACTTCCCCGCCGCAAACATCCAGGAGCGCGCCGTGTTGCTGGCGCCATCGCCGACGAATGTCACCGTCTTTCCTTCGATGCTCCCGCGCTTTTCCTGGATGGTGAAAATGTCCGCCAGGATCTGGCAGGGATGCTCGTCGTCCGTCAGCGCGTTGATCGTCGGCATTCCGGAAAACTCGGCGAACTCCTCGATGTCCCGCTGCGCGAAGGTCCGGATGATCGCGCCATGAATCATCCGGCCAAGCACGCGCGCGGTGTCTTTGATCAGCTCACCGCGGCCCAGCTGAATATCGTTTGGATTCAGGAAAATCGTTTCACCGCCCAGCTCGCGAACTCCGACTTCGAACGAAACGCGGGTCCGGGTCGATGGCTTCGAAAAGATAAGCCCCCAGGTTTGTCCTCGCAGGGGAAACTCGGTGTGCTTCCCGCGGTTCTTTTTTTGCAGGGTCGCGTTCTGGAAGATTTCTTCCATCTCCACCCGGTTGAGCTGCTCGATGCTGAGAAGATTTTTCATGACTCGTTAGGCCTCAAGACTGGCAATGACGGTTTCCAGCGCGTGCAATCCCTCGATCGCTTCAGATTGAATGAGATTGAGAGCTGGCAGAATTCGAATGACGGAAGTGGCCGCCGGAATCGTCAGAACGCCCGCGGCATGCAGGCGCTCGACCACCTGAACCGCTGGCGTCTTGGCGTTGCCCCGGAACCCTGGAGCATCGGTGCGAAATTCCAACCCGATCATCAAGCCAACGCCCCGCACCTCCTTCAGAACTGCTGGGAACTTTCTGATCAAGCGTTGCGCCTCAGCCTTCATGAAATCGCCCAGCTGCCGGGCGTGATCGGCGAGCTGGTCGCGCTCGATCACTTCGAGAATCTTCAGGGCCACGGCACAACCGAGCGGTGTTCCGCCAAACGTGGTGGCGTGTGTTCCAGCGGAAAGCACATCCGCATAGCGCTCGCGAACCCAGAATGCGCCGATGGGAAATCCGCCGCCTAACGACTTGGCCATCGACACGGCATCCGGCGAAAATTGATCCGCCCCCGGCGCGTTCTCGAGTAACCGTTGCCAGCTCTGAAATCGGCCGGTGCGAAAATGGCCCGCCTGCACTTCGTCCAGCAGCAAAAGAATATTGTTTTCATCACAAAGTTTTCGCAGGCCGAGCAGATATTCGACCGTCGCCGGAGTGATTCCGCTTTCGCCCTGGATCGCTTCAATCAGGATCGCGGCGGTTTGCGGCGAAATGGTCGATCGCATCGCGTCGAGATCGTTGAACGGCACCTGTCGGAAACCGGCCACCATCGGCTCGAAACCTTTCTTGACCTTTTCCTGACCGGTGGCGGCGATGCCCGCGAGCGTGCGCCCGTGAAACGAACCATCCGTCGTGATAATTTCGTAGCGGGCAGTGTCGTGTCCAAATTTTCGCGCCAGCTTGAACAGGCCTTCGTTTGCTTCCGCGCCGCTGTTGCAGAAGAAACAACGTCCAGCGCCGATCAGCCTAACGAGTGCTTCCGCGAGCTGACCCTGCGGCTTGGTGTAATACAGGTTCGAGACGTGCAGCAATTTTCTCGATTGTTCGATCAGCGCGTCGGTGATTTCCGGATGGGCGTGGCCCAGCGAACAAACGGCGATTCCACCACCGAGATCGAGGTAGCGCCTACCCGCCACATCCCAGACATAACTTCCCTCGCCGCGGTCGAGCGCCAGATCGAAACGCGCGTAGGAGGGCACGACATTGCTCTGAAACAGCTTCCTGATGTCACTGAGCCGATCCGCTTTAAATGCTTCGATGTCGCCTGACAGTTCAATCTTCACAACACAACCTCGGTTCCGACCCCCGCGTCGGTGAAAATTTCCAGCAGCACCGAATGCGGCACGCGGCCATCCACAAATTGCACCTTCTCCACCCCGCTCTGGATCGCCGCTACCGCGCTATCCACTTTCGGGATCATCCCCTCGCCCACCACTCCATTTTTTTTCAACTGCGGCACTTCCCCGGCGCTGAGATGACTCATCAACGATGCGGGATCGCCGGGATCCCGGAGCAAGCCCGGCACATCACTCATAAAAACGAGCCGCCGGGCCTTCAGCGCAATGGCGGTTTGCGCCGCCGCGATGTCCGCATTGCAATTGTAGATCCGGCCATCATAGCCACGCGCGGTCGGGCTGATTACCGGCGTGATTCCGCGCCGAATGCATTCACGGAGAGGTCCGATATTTACTTCGTAGACTTCGCCGACGAAACCGAGGTCGATGGGCGTCCCGGATTGGTCGTTAGGCGCAAATTTCCGGCAGCGAAAAATCTCGGAGCCGGCGAAGCCCCGCGCCTTGCCACCCATTTCTTCGATCGCGCGCACGATTTCCGGATTGATCTCACGCGAAAGAACATCGTCCACCAGTTTCATGGTGGCTTCATCGGTCACGCGCTGCCCTTGCACGAAGGTCGTAGTGAAGCCGGCGGCTTCCACCGCGCGAGTGACCGCCTTGCCACCGCCATGCACCACGACGGGGTTGATGCCGACCGCCTCCAGAAATACGATCTCGCGCGCGACGCGATGCCGCTCCGACGGATCGGGCGAATCCATAAAACTGCCGCCGTATTTCACCACGAACGTCTGACTGCGAAACCGCTGAATGTACGGCAGCGCCTCGAGGAGCGTTCCGGCTTTGGTAATGATTTCTTGCATCAGCGCGCCAATAAATAGTTGCGCGATCGCAAGAATATCGCGCGGGAAAACCACCTGTAGCTGCTTCGCTGTGCGAAGCGCAGGCGTTCGACGAAATCAGGCCGATCCCCCGCCGCCCGCCCTCCTTCGCTTTGCTTCGGCGTGGCAGGCAGGGCGGCGGCTACAGGAGCCGCTCTGTCGTTACCTGACTGAAAAGAGTTCGCTTTCATAGGAATCCTCGCCTACCCGCCAAGCGATTTCGGATCGCTCACGTCCCCTTTGTTGAAGTCGACGTAATCTTCCGTGAGGTCGCTCGCGTAGAGGACGCAATCGTGCGAACCGGCATGCAGGAAAATGTGGAGATCGAATTCCGGTTTGCCGGTGATTTTCGCCAGCGTTTGTAGCGTGGTCCGGGTCGGCTGGCCACCGCGCAAAGCAAAAGTGAGCTCGCGCTTTCCTGCTGCGCTGTATCCAACATCCGCTTTTGTCTCGTCAATGCGGGCCGACGAGTAACCGAGCGCACAAAGAACGCGGCCCCAGTTTGGATCGCCGCCGAACCAGCTCGTCTTGACGAGCGCGCTATTCGCCACTGCGCGGGCGGCGGCTTCTGCGCCCGCGGCTGTCCGGGCGCCGTGCACATATAGCGTGATGAAACGGGTGACGCCCTCACCGTCGCGCACGATCATCTTCGCCAGCTCGAGCGTGACGAAATTGAGCGCACCCTGAAAAATCTGGAAATCCCGGTAGGGCGAGAATCCGTCGAGCCGCGCGTCGGCCTTTTGTGATCCGCGGCCTTCAGAGCCCTCGGCTCGACGGAGTCTCGCCCTACCAATCTTTGAGTTCCCTGCCAAACCGTTCGCAAGGATCAACACCGTATCGTTGGTGCTCATATCTCCATCGACCGTGATGCGGTTGAAACTCTGAGCGACCGCGCTTTCCAACGCATCCTTTAACAGCGCCGGTTCGATCGCCGCATCGGTCGTGATGAAACCGAGCATGGTGGCATGTAATCCGGCGGACGGCCGCTTTCCGTCGCGGCTCATTCCCGGCTGAATCATCCCCGCGCCTTTGCAAATTCCTCCGAGCCGCACACGCGCTCCGCCGAGTTCAAATTCCACCGCGATTTCTTTTCGCCGCGTATCAGAAGTCATGATCGCTTCCGCGACCTCTCGAGCGCGAGCTGGCGCTCCCGAGAGCAAACGCGCCGCACTCATGATTCCGCGCTTCACGTTTGCCATCGGCATCGGCACGCCGATCCGGCCGGTAGAACAAACCAGCACCTCATGCGCGGAAAGTCCGAGATTCTTCGCCGTGATTTCGGTCATCGATTTCGCGTCCGCCATTCCGCGAGCTCCGGTGCAGGCATTCGCGTTTCCCGAATTTACCACGATCGCCCGCGCGCTTTTTCGGGCCGCGTTTTTCGCGCTGATCTTAACCGGCGCGGCGCAAACTTGATTGGTCGTGAACATCCCGGCCACGGCTGCGGGAACTTCCGAAACGATCAAAGCGAGATCGCGTTTCGCCCCTTTTTCCGAGCCCTTGCCTGTGCCGATCCGCTTGATGTCGCAAAAAACCGCCGCGGCCTTAAAGCCTTTTGGCGCGGTGATGGAACCCGCGATGCATGTAAAGTTGTGTGCAATCTGGGGAGCGCAGGCTGCCAGCCTGCACTCGCCGGCAGCTTGCCGGCGAGAATCATGTTCGGCAGGCTGCCGAACACCGCGGGCAAGCTGCCTGCGCTCCCCAGGAATCTGTCGCTGCGCTTTCAAATCAGCCCCGTGCTCTCTTCGCAACCGCACATCAAATTGAAGCATTGAATCGCCTGGCCGCTCGCGCCCTTGAGGATGTTGTCCTCGGCGCTCATCACGATGAGCCGGCCCGTCCGCTGATCGAGACGCCACGCAATTTCGATGAAGTTCGAGCCGACGATATTCTTTGTGTCGGGCAGCGTTTTGTCATCTAGCAAGCGAACGAATGGTTCATCGGTGTAAGCCAATTGAAACGCAGCACTGATTCGATCCACAAACGCCGCGCAATTCTCAGCGCCCCTCAGGTCACGCGTGGGTGCACAGTAAATCGTGGTCAGAATCCCGCGATTCACCGGGATCAGATGCGGCGTGAATTGAATCGCAATGCGTTCACCGGCCGCGATGGATAACTCCTGCTCGATCTCCGCGAGATGGCGATGCTTCGGCAATCCATATGGACGCGCGCTCTCATTGCATTCCACAAACAAGTAATCGATCTCGGCTTTCCGGCCCGCACCACTCACGCCGCTCAGACTATTCGCAATGATGCTGCCGGGTTCGACCAGCCCTGCGCGCAGCAACGGAATCACCGGCAACAAAATGCTGGTCGGATAACAACCCGGACAAGCCACCAGCCGGGCCTCCCGGATCTTGTCGCGATAAATTTCCGGCAGACCATAAACGGCGATTGGCAACAGATCCGGCGCGCGATGTTCATGCACGTAAAACTCCTGATAGGTCGCGGCGTTTTTGATCCGGAAATCCGCGCTCAGATCGATCACTCGCGCTCCGGCTTTCAACAGCGGCGCCGCAAAATCGATGGCCACGCCATGCGGCAGCGCGAGAAAAACCACAGCGGCTTGTTCGGCGATTTTCTCGGGCGATGCGTCGGTAAATCGCAACGCTTTTGCCCTCGGATGATAACCAACCCGCGGATAGACTTCGCCGAGGGGTTTTCCCGCCAATTGCCGTGAGGTGACGGCGGTAAGCTCCGCGCGCGGGTGGCGCAAAATCAGGCGCACCAGCTCCTCGCCCGTGTACCCGGAAGCTCCCATTATCGCCACGCGCGTCACCTCTGAAGTTTTCACAACGCGCAATGCGTATTACGTCTCGCCCCAATTGCAACGAAAAGTCTCCGTTGTAGCAGCGGTCTATGACTGCCGGCCGAAGATTTCGGCGCTCATCGATCCGCCGCTACAGACCGATTAAACTTTCCGCGGTGATCCGCATCCGCTAATCTCCGCTCATGGAATCGCTCTATTTCGTCGGCGTCGCAGTCATCGCGCTGATCGCGTTCATTCTTTGCATCATCATCTTCAGATTCTTCAACTTTTGGCTTCGGGCGCGGCTCGCAAACGCCCCAGTCGGATTGTTCAAGATGTTTGGGATGAGCCTCCGCAAAGTGCCGGTCGGATTGATCGTCGATAACCGGATCACCGCAGTCAAAGCCGGTATCGACATTCCGAGCGATCCGCTCGAGGCGCATTACCTCGCGGGCGGCGACGTTACCCACGTCATCCTCTCCCTGATCGCCGCGGACAAAGCCGGCATTTCGCTCGATTTCAACCGCGCCTGCGCGATCGACCTCGCTACAAAAGGCACCGGCAAAACCGTGCTCGAAGCGGTGCGCACGAGCATCAACCCGAAAGTGATCGATTGTCCGAACGTCGCGATGGGACGCACGACCATCGATGGCGTGGCGCAAGATGGCATCGGCGTGAAGGTGAAAGCGCGCGTGACCGTACGCTCGCATCTCGACCGCTTCGTCGGAGGCGCCACCGAGGAAACCATTATCGCGCGTGTCGGCGAAGGAATCGTCAGCTCGATCGGAACGGCCGCTTCTTATAAAGATGTGCTGGAAAATCCGGATCGAATTTCGAAAACCGTTTTGGCCAAGGGACTCGATAGCGGAACGGCCTTCGAAATTTTGTCGATCGATATCGCCGATGTGGATGTCGGCGAAAACATCGGGGCGAAACTCCAGACCGAGCAAGCCGAAGCCGACAAACGTGTCGCCCAAGCCAAGGCCGAAGTGCGCCGCGCCGCCGCAGTCGCGGTCGAACAGGAAATGCGCGCCCGCACCCAGGAAATGCGGGCGAAGGTTGTCGAAGCTGAGGCGCTCGTGCCGCAGGCGATGGCCGATGCATTTCGCTCCGGCAATCTCGGCATCATGGATTACGTGCGAATGAAAAACGTGCAGGCGGATACTTCGATGCGCGAATCAATCGCCGGCGGAGATAAGCCGCG
The DNA here is from genome assembly GCA_003134785.1 of Spartobacteria bacterium. Taxonomy (GTDB): domain Bacteria; phylum Verrucomicrobiota; class Verrucomicrobiia; order Chthoniobacterales; family UBA10450; genus AV80. Next base: position 308,689 of record PLCN01000003.1, on the reverse strand, counting down.
GAGCGAGGGGACGACCTAACACGTTGAAAAGTTAACGCGTTAATCGCTTCAACACTTTATCGATCAATGATCTCCACCATTGTCAACCAGCCTTGGATCGTCCTCATTGCCATCGCGGTAGGCTTGTTGCGCTGGCTCTCGCAAAAGGGTGACGCGGCGAAGAAAGAATCCCAGACGTCCGCTTCACCGCCGCCGACCCAACCGATTCCTCGCGATGATTCCCAGACCGAGGAAGAGCGTATTGGCCGATTTCTGGAAGCGTTAGGCCAACCGAAGGGATCTACGCCGCCACCCAAAGTCGCGCCGAAACAGAAAATACAGCCGCGCGTTTTTCCAACGTTGCCACCGCTCACGACGGTGCCACCACCGCTGCCGGCTTCGCCAGCTTCCACCGCGCGGACGCCACCTCCCATTCCGATGCAGCGTCGGGTCTTCGCGCCGGCGGTCGTGCAAGAAGCGAGCTTCGAAGTGCGAGATATTGGTGCGCCAATCGCAAACGAGTTGCCCGCGGACAGTCGACGCGCCGCCACAGAGCAGCAGGGCCTCCTGAGCAAACTCGCGTCGGCGCAAGGTTTGCGCAGCGCCATTGTCCTGCGCGAAATCTTCGGACCGCCACGAAGTTTGCAGCCACTCGATCCAATCAGCGGCTTCTAGTTGCGCGTCAGCAAACGGGGGAGCGGCGTCATAGACCGCCGGCATCGTAAACAGCGTTTTGGAGAAGCGCCCCTCTCCGTACCTCGATTCCGGCGGTCATAGACCGCCGCTACAGGGAGCGAATTCGAATCCAGGTTTCGGCGTGGCGGCCGCTGGCGAGATCCGTGACCGTGATTCGGTGGTCGCCGTCCGCCGCGAGGGCGAAGTCGGCGCCGGGCTCGGAGCGGCACGTCAGCGATTTGCTCTCCCACTTCATCTGCGTTGCTCCGTTCGCCGCCAATGGAATGCGGCGCGTCGACGGCACATCGGGATCGACTACGTAAACGCTTCCCGGCAACGGCGAGGTGATGCGCAATTCCCCATTCGTCGATGCGAGAATGGCGTGATCGCGCAGGCCATTTTCAGCGCTGTTAAACCAATCAGCGTACTCTGGCCCGAGCTGCACGTTGCCAGCCGCGTCATAATCAGCGGGGGACTCCGGCACCGGCAGGCGATCAGGAAGAAATTTTTCGCGGACACCGCGGGGATCCGAATCCGCGAGTAACTTTCCGGTGAGCGGATGCACATTACGCTCCACCATTTCCGCCGGAGTTCGATACCAACTCGTGCCGCGATTAGCGTGCAGATAATCGAAGACCGCATGGAGGATCGGTCCGGCGCCGGTCACCCCGGAAACTTCACGCATCGGCGCGCCGTCGAAATTTCCCACCCAGACGCCGACGGAAAACTCCGGCGTGAATCCGATGGTCCAGTTGTCTCGAAAGTCGGTGCTTGTCCCGGTTTTGCAGGCGACCGGATAATCGAAGCGCAACGCCGAGTTCATGCCGAAGGCCAGTGTCCGCGCGGAATTATCGCTCATGATATCGGCGATCTGCCAGACCAGCTCCGGCCGCGAGTAGCGGCGGGCCACGGTCGGACTCGTGGTGAGAACACGCCAGGGGCGGTATTCGCCCAGTCGCGCGAGACTCGCGTACGCATTCGTGATCTCGAGCAGACGCCCTTCGCAATTTCCGAGCGTGAGGCCGAGACCGTAGATCTCGGCCGGCCGGTTTAGTGTCGTTAGGCCGCAAAGACGCAAACGTTCGTGCAACGCCTCCGGTCCTCCCGCCGCGAGCAGGACTTTCACCGCCGGAATGTTCAGGGAGCTGGCGAGGGCCGTCCGGTAGCGGACGGGGCCGTAGCAACGGCGATTGTAATTTTCCGGCCGGTAAAATCCATCGGCGGCAGGGAAGCTCGTGCGGACGTCCGCCACGATGGTGGCGGGAGTCGCGCCGCGTTCCAGTGCGAGCAAATACGTGAATGGCTTTAGCGCCGACCCGGCCGAACGTTGCGCCCAGGCGCCATTCACCTGTCCTGCGCCCGGCGCGAAATAATTTTCGGAACCGACGAGCGCAATGACATCGCCGCTGGCGTTATCGATCACGACGGCAGCGCCGTTGCGCACATTTTGCTCGCGCAGTTGCGAGAGGCGTTCGCGCAGGATTTTTTCCACTTGTTCGTTGAGCCGGAGATCGAGCGTCGTTTTCAGCTCAGCGTGCGGGTTTTCCTGCGGCTGTTGCAGAACTAGCTCGACAAAGTGCGGTGCCCGGAAGCGACGCGCTGGAGGGCGAAGCGCGAGCGCCTCACTTTGCGCGCGGTCGAACCGCGCCGCGTCGATCCAGCCATTCGCGCGCATGCGATGCAGGACTGTCGCCTGCCGGTTCCGCGCCGCGTCGAGCGCCACGTGCGGATTCAGTTTCCGAGGGTTTTTCGGGAGGCCAGCCAGAAACGCCGCTTCTGCGTCGCTCAAGTCCGCGACCGGTTTGTCGAAATAATAATCGGCCGCTGAGAGAAGGCCGATGTTCAGATTGCCGAAGTCGATTCGGTTGAGATAAGCAGCGAGAATTTGATCTTTCGACCACAGTTGTTCGAGGCGAAGAGCTGTCGCGGTTTCGATTAGTTTTGCGCGAAGAGTGCGTGGCCGGCGCTCGGAAATTTTCACGAGTTGTTGCGTGATCGTCGATGCACCGGAGGTGATGCGGCCGTGGCTCAGCCCCGTGATGGCGGCCCGGGTGGCCGCGAGCCAATCGATTCCATGATGCCGGAAAAAGCGTTTGTCCTCGGCGGAGAGCACCGCGTTGATTACGTGACGCGGGACTTCGTCGAGAGACAGTTCGCGGCTGAAACGCTCGGCGACGCGTGCTTCGCGCAATGGGATCCCGTTTCGGTCAAGCAATGAGATGCTTTGCACCGGCGGGCGGAGCAGCGCGGGTGGAATGGGAATGAGCTTTAGGCCGAAATTGCCCGCGATCGGAAGCGCCAACGTCCCGATAATCAAGGCCGGAATAAATTTGCGCCTCATGTGATCAATTTTCGATTCATCTTGCGCTAACGTTGCCGTCTTGGGGAGCGCAGGCTGCCAGCCTGCACGTCTCGGCAGCTTGCCGAGACGATTCGCGCGACGCGCGGCGTCGGAGAGTAATACACGCGCCGCCAATGTGGCCGGCAAGCTGCCGGCCACGGCAGGCTGGCAGCCTGCGCTCCCCAAAGCAAAGCCGAGGCACTCACTTCAATGATTCCGCACGAACATGCACCGTCTCCGTCGTTCCAAATCGTTCGGGATGGTACATCTCTTCGATCTTCGCCGACGCCGCGATGGCGTCGCCGGCGGAGATCACACGCGCGAGATACCGCAGGGTGTAATGGCCGGGATAAAGAAGATCGGAAAAGAACACGGCGCGATCTTCACGTAATTCGTGATAGTCGCTCACCCATTCCGTTCCGAGCGTTTCGCCCGCGGCAACTTCCTGCGACTTGAACGCGGGATTGATCGCCTCGAACACACCGGGCAAGGGATCCTCCACCGCGAGATAGGTCGCGCGCCTGCGCACATCGACGTCGAGCGTGACCAACACGCGATCGCCCACCCGCAAGTTTTCCGCGGGGGAAAGCTTGCCGTCGTCTCCGAGCTTAAAATAGCGCCGCGTGATCGCATACCCACGATCCTGTCGCGGGCGTTCGACCAGTTTCGGCCGGGCTTCGACTGTCACTTCGGAGAAAATCTGACCGCCGTTCTTGCTCACTCGAATCGGTTCCGCGGCTGTCGCGTTCACAATTGGAAACGTCGCGCTCACGAGCGGTTTGTCTTTGCTCACCGAGAATGGCGCGGTCGCTTTGTCCCACACGATTTGGCCGGCCGCGTTTTTATCGCCAGTTTCGATCTGACGCAGATACGAGGCGAGCGCCAGCAGCGACCATGCATTCGCCTGCGTGGTGCTCCAATGGCCGTTGCTGCGGCGCCGGAAAAGTTCGACGGCCAGCTCGTCCACGCGCGGTGACTTCGGTTGATGCTGCGTCCAGGCGAGCAAGTGCAAGGCGTTCTCGCGCGCGACCGATCCGAAAAATTGATCGACGTAGGCGTCGGTCGCCGCGGGTGGTTTGAGTAACTCCTCGATCATCGCTTTCGGGCCTTTGCTCTCGATCACCGCGAGCGCGACCAGCGCTCGATCTTCCGCGCTCAGTTTCGCGCGTTTTTGAAAAAGGAGATCGTGATAAGCCGGCTCCGGCTGGCCCGCGATCGCCAGCGTGTAGACTGCGAGACATTGCGCGGAAAGTCCGTAGCCCGTTGCGTCCTTTGCCATGCCGCGAAGTTCTTTGCTCAGATAAGCGAACAGTTGTTTCGCCTCCGCTTCGGGCACGGAAAATTTTTGTTTCTGCGCCAGGGCCAGCGCCAGTCCGCCGTAGGCGCTGCCCCAAAGAATTGGTTCGCGGCCGCCGGGCCAAAAGCTCAGTCCGCCACTGCTGGTCTGCATCGACATCAGCAAATTGACGCCGCGGTTTACCGCGTCCGCGATCTCCGCATCGGTCTTGGCCAGCTCCGGCAGCGTGGCGCGCAAATCGCGCACCATCAGCCACGGCAGGAGACTCGAAGTGGTCTGCTCGACGCAGCCATACGGATAGTGGAGCAAATACCGGAGCGATTCGCGCAGCTCGATCACGCGCGTGTTCGCCACGTCCACGATCGCCTGTCCGCTGCCTTCGATAATTTGGGGATCGGAAATGCGTTTCAATTCCGCTTCGTTGCTTTCCACTCGTTTCGTCTCCACTTCGCGCAGAAGCGGCGCGGGATAACCGACGTTCACTTCGGATTGCAGCGCGTCATTAAACTCCGTTTTCTTGTCGGTCGAAACGAAGTGGACGCTCCAGTGCCACTGCGCTTTTCCCGTGGCCACGATCTCCATCGGAAAATCGATCGACAGCGAACCATGCGCGGGCAGCGTGACGTGACGCTTGGTTTCGCCTGCCTTCGCCGTCGCATCGAGTTGCAGCTCGACATCGGCGTCGCCCGCGAGGTCGGTGGTGTTGTGCAGCACGCCGCGCAAAATCAATTTGTCACCGAGATTCGCGAAGTGCGGCAGCGACGCTTCCACCATCACCGGCTTGTTGATCTCGAACGCCGACTCGCCGGTGCCGAATTGATTCTGCTTTGAAGCGGCGATCGCGATCACGCGATAGCGCGTCAGACTATCCGGCGCGGTAAACTCCGCGTGCACGTGTCCTTGCGCGTCGGTGTGCAGCGTCGCGTTCCAGAAAGCGCACGCGAGAAAATTCTTTCGCAGGCCATTGAGCAACGGCGGCCCACCTTTGCCATCGCCGATCAAATATCCTTTGTTCGCGAAATCCGATTCATCGGTGTCCTCCTTCAACAGGGTCGGCAGCGTGAGGTTCGTTTGCACGCCAAGCGTGCGCCGTTGATTGAAAAAGGCGAGCGGGTCCGGCGTTTTGTAGTCGGTGAGAGAAAGCACTCCTTCATCGACGGCGTAGAGAACAACTTCGGCATCGGCGGCGGGCTTGCCCTTCACGTCGCGCACGTCCGCGTCGAGCTGAACTTTATCGCCAGGTTTCGCAGTCGCGCTCAACGGCTTCACCTGAACGGTGAGCTTGTCGCCCGGGCGCGCGACTCGCAGCTCGCAATAGCCGATCCGGTATTCGGGCATTTTGATTTTCCGCGGGCTGTCGTTCGCGCCGCGCAAAAGCATGACCGAGACGAAAACATTCGGCGTGTCCGTTTCCATTACCGGCACCTGGATGGAAGGCGCGTTGCCGTTGAGATGCGTGACGAAAGAACGCAGGATGCTATCACGCTCGACGGTCACGAGCGCGTCTCCCGCGATTGGAGTCTTCACCAGAATCGTCGCGGTCTGACCCGGCTCGTAGTTGTCCTTGTCGGTGACCAGATCGATCGCGTACGGATTCCGATAATTCCAAACCGTTTCGCCTGGGCCGGCGACTTCGAAAGTGACCGAAGTCAGAACGTCGTGGCCTTGCGCGTCCTTGCCGCTCGCTTCCAGCAAATATTCGCCCGGCTTTCCCGCGACGGCATCGGGCAGCGTCGCGGCTAATGGTTTCCGATCCGTGCCGAGACCCGGCGTGGTCGATACCTCGCGTTCCCACACCACGTCGAGTTGCGCTTTGCTGTCGAATTCAGTCGTGTCGCCGGCAGCCGCGAGCCGATTCGTCTGCCAGGTGATGCGCCGCAAACGCAGCGTCGATTTCACGGGCGCGGACAGCGTCTTGCCGTCGGGCGCTACCGCGATCAGCTCGATCGGCAACGGCGCGCCTTCCTTAAAGACCCCGTCGAGCCGGCGCAAACCGAAATAAAAATCCGAGCTGTGTTGCACAAACGCGCGCGACTCCGAAACCGTTTGCTGACTGAGATCCGTCACTTCGCACAGCAGCTTGGCGGCGCGCGGCTGTGGCGCTTTCGCATTGATTGGCAGTGGCGTGGCGATTTTCGCGACGCCGCTGGCATCGACGTCCGCTTCCCCCTGCGCGTTGAACTGCGAGATGCGATCGAGCGCGCGATTCAACCGGAAATCTTCGATCGCATTGCAGAAGGCGAAGTCCTCGAGACCCTCGGGCTTGAAGGCGTCATCGCGCGCGATGAGCGACCAGGTGAGCTTCGCTTTCACGAGCGGTTTGCCCATGAAATATTTCGCCGCGATCGCCAGATCGAGCTGCGCCGGTCCGGTCGCGGACGGCGGCGGCGGGATCGTGATCTCAAATGCGTTCGGCCGATATTGCTGCACCTGGAAATAATAATTTCCGTTCAGGCGGTCGCCTTCTTCGCCCGTGGCGGCGACGCGATATTTTCCGAGCGTTTCCGCCGGAAGCTTGATCTCCTCCGCGAACGAACCGAAATCGGAAAGCGTCACCTCTTTGTTGAAAACTTCCCTGTCTTTCGCGTCGGTCACCTTGACCTTGAGCGTCTTGCCCGCCGGAAGACTCGACGGCTCATCATCCAGGCTGCGCGCGAAACCCTTGAGATGAACGACATCGCCCGGCTTATAAACTCCGCGTTCCGTGAAGAGGAAAACTGATTTCACTTCCTCGTCGCCCTCCTCGCTGTCTGAAACGCCCAGGCGATAGAGCGGCACCAGCGTGTCCGAATTGCGGATGGCAATGAGATGCGCGTCGCCTTCGCGCTCCGCCAAAAGCCAGCGCATCTCATTCGCCACCGGCAGGCTCGCATTGCCGTCTTTGTCGGTCACGGCCTCGCCGTCCTCCATCGGCTTTTGGTCCTCGTCGAGGAGGCGAAGTTTTACGCCGGCGAGTCCCTGGCCCTTCTCGAGCGAGAAGATGTGAACGGAGAGCGCACCTTCCCGATCGCGTTTCCAGAGCGCGCCAAGATCGGTCAGTTGAATGATTGCCTGTGTCCCGACGCGCTTGTGTTCCGCCGTTACGGGATCGACCGACTCCGCGGTCAGCAACACCGCGCCGGTTTTATGTTCGCCCAGAATCTCGCCCCAGTTGAGCGGAAGCATTTCCGTTTGGTCGACGGACGCCTGGGGTTTTAGTTCGCGTTCCCAAATTATTTTTCCGGGCAGTTTTTCGACGTCGACGCGATTGTAAACTTCGTCCGCCGGCAAATCTTCCGAGTGATCTTCGTAATGATCGTACGCCTTCACCGCCACGGACGTCGTGTCGCCGGTGAAGAGCCGAGCGGTCACGCGAATGCGCGGCACATTGACTGAGAGCAACCGAAAGCGGCGGGTGCCGGCCAGATGTTGATGCGTGGCGAAATCCTCGAAGTAAAGCCGCGGCGCAATTTCCTTGAAGACGACTTCGCTGGTCTGCGCGCGGTCGAGCTTGAAGGGCTGGCGCGCGGGCAGACCTGCCTTGAAGGCGACGCGATACTTCACTCCGAGCGCGAACTTGCCTTTGAGCGTGACGGTCTTGTCTTCGACTTCCGCCTTAAGATTTTCCGGCTGCGGCGCGATTGAAATCCACTGCGACACTGTCTCCGGAGTGATCTCGACACCTAACGTCTTCGAGAGATCGACGATGATGCGCCGGCCCGCGATTCGATTACTTTCCGCCGCGACTTTACTCACGGCGAACGGCTTCACGTTGCCGATGATGACTTCCGCGCGCCGGGGCAAGGTCGCCTTCCATTCCGCGGCGGGCAGACCAGGATCGATCCCCAGCTTCCAATCGTTCCCCGGAGAAAGCGGTTTGACGGCCGTAACCAGAAGAATATTTCGCCGGGGCACAGCCGGTTTATCCTTGTCCTTGGATTCGTCCTCGTCACCGAACTCGTTTGATTCGGAGGGAGGCGGCGGCGGTTCGCCCCAGGCCGAAAGCGAGCGGTCGTCGCTTCGATACGTTGGGAACGCGCGATCACCTTTGGTCGCGGTCGATTGCTCGACGCGCGCCTCGATCTTCGCTCCCGATGCATTCGTGAACCGGAAGAATTTAGCGCAGGCTTCCGCCTTTACGTTGGCGTTGAAGAGAATCAGATAACGCGGCGTCGCCGACGCATCGTCTGTCTCGCCACTGTCGAGCGCATACGCTCCTTTCACCCGCAGCGGCGGAGTTTCCGCGGTTTCCTTCAGAGTCGCCGTCACCGCGCGACCCGCCAAATCCTTCAGTCCAGGGCGCAAGGAAATTTGGTACTTCGTGCCGAGCGGCAAGACTCCCTTGGGTACAAATGTTCCGCTGCGGCTACTGAGCCAAACAAATTGTCCCTCCATCGCCGGAGCAAAAACAAGCGGAGAGAGGGCGACCGGTTTGCCCACTTGATCTGACGGCACCATCTCGTTCGCGAAGCGAAGTTCGAAAGTGCTGCTGGGTTCGAGTTGCCGGGAAGGCAAAAGCAACTGCACGGCGCGTTCCTGCGCGAATGCAGTTGCGACAACGGAAAAAAACAGCGCGAGCCAAAATGATCGAGACATCTTGGAAGCGGAGCCTACCACGCCAAGCCGTCTCTCCTTCAACTCAAATCGCCACAGCAAAAGACGCGCTGTAGCCGCCGCCCTGCCTCCTGCGCGCCAAAGCGCTTCAGCAGCGGTGCGTGGGCGGCGAAGGGATCTGCTGATTGCGCACCCGTCCCACGCTTCGCATAGCGAAGCGGCTACAGCACGGAACAATACGCTTGTGATTTCACTTGCGCGCTTTTGATCCGATGCGAAACGGTAGCGACACCAGCCGGCGTGGCGGAACTGGCAGACGCGCTGGACTCAAAATCCAGTACTCGCAAGAGTGTGTGGGTTCGAACCCCTCCGCCGGTAGTGTCTGGGTCAGGCGGCTCACCTCTTCGTCGAGAGCGAACCTTCAAAGGTCAAAACGGATTTCTTGATATCGATGAGCGGACCCAGCTCGTAGACATTCTTGTATCCGTAACTGTAGAGCGTGTTGAAGGTGTAGAGATTCAACGAGGCGGTGGCCATCTTTCCGGGCAACGCCCTGGGTTCGTTTTCGAAGTTGTTATTGCAGTAGATCAATATCCTCGAAGACTTGTCGGGGATCACGTTCGCCAGCTCCGCGGCGGTGACGTCGGGCAACGAAAGATGCCTGGCTCCCTTGATGTGAAGCAGGTTGAACTTCGAATCGCTGCGGGCGTCGAAGATGATTGTCCCCGGCTCTGCCGCCATTCGCACAAACTCAGCTTCGGTGATGCGGCGATCCTGGCGGAGTTTTCCCACGACGGAAGCGTTCGCCAGGAAACCCGGATAATCGATCATCGGATTGGGTCTTGGCTGTTCTTTCGCCTCCAGCGCGGACAAGGAAGCAGCAGCAAGAACGATTGCGATTAGGTGAATGGTTTTCATGGAGATGGAGTCTCGAATACGAACTGATCGACTCGTTGGACACGCTAGGTCGCCGAAATACTCAATCTGAGGCATTTCGGTTCCGCGCCGCGCTCGCCGTGACGCTCACCGCGCTATTCACGTCGCCGGCGTTTATCTCGGCCTTTGGATCACGAGCGCGGAATTCGACATCACGTCTATTACTCGGAGGACCGCGATCTTTCGCCGAAGACGACTGCTTCATCGTCGCCGGCACCAGTCGCATACGGGCCGATCGTGCCCGACTGCGACTGCGTAACAGGTGGCCGCTTTGCAGCCCTAGTTACCGTTGGGGCCCCTGGCACCTTCTCCGTCAATTGCTGAACGCGTGCGATGAGATTGGCACCGCCTAATTCCCGCCTGGGTTATGCATGCGTTCCTGTATTTTGCTAACGTCTTGCGTGCTCAAAGTGCCCGCGCTCTTAGCCGCGATCGCTTCGGGCGAATCTTCCGCTACCCAATGGCCCGGCATATTGCTGCCGAGTTGCGGCGCAATCCAAACCATTTTTTTCCCGTTCTTCATGGCACCCCTCTCCTCTGCAGCGACTTGGCCCGTGATGTTCAATCCGGCACCGACATCAACCTTTAAGGCGACGCCGCCAGCGGCGAATTTCTCTGCAGGAACGGCGCTAGCTGACACCTTTTTCTTGCCTGCGGAAACGACGATTGCATAGAAAGTGCCTTTGGCAGCACTCTTCGAGTTAATCTGCACGACGTAATTGCCGGGCTTGAGATTTGCGGTCGCGAAGGTGCCCTTTGAATCTGTCATGCCTTTGAAGGCGGCTTTGCCGCTCGCATCGGATACGCTAACATTCATTACCGGAACCGAGCCGTGCGCCACGGAAACTGCAATGAGAAGGAGAGACAGTGTGGTCCTGCAGATCAATTTCTTCATTTGCAATACAATATCGAGGCTCAGTCTGTCCGCCAGGCCAAAAAACGCGAAAGGCCTTATTTCTTGCCTGGAAAGTCTGCGGATCCTCGCGCCCGGTCCAAGATCGACAGCGACATCGGCCTTCGTTCAAGCCCACCAAAAACTCACTGTTCCAGATCGGGTTGTGGTACCATCCTATGTGATGCGCGCGTCCAAAAATCTGCGCTCACGGGTCGCGAAGATCTTCTGCGCTCTCGCGTGGCTCGCATTTTCCGCGAGCGCGTTCCCCGGGGGTTTGAGCTTTGCTGGTGTGCCTCTTATTCCTGGTGCCACGGTGCGCGTGAGCGTGCCTTTGAGTGAGTTGGAGAAATCGTATGTCGCGGAAGGGGGCAACGCCGTGCCGTCCTACACCGTGGCCACGCTGGCCGTGCCACGCGGGTTTGATCCTAACAAGAGGTGGCCGGTGCTAGTCGTGTTCTCGTCGAGCCAGAACCAACATCCGAGCTGGTTCGACCTGATGGCCATCTACCGCGCGACTGCGCTTGCGGAAGGCTGGGTCCTGCTCGCTGGCGATGGGCCACAGCCACCTCCCCGCCTCGACAGCTCCGGCTGGCGTGCCGGTCACACTCTGGCAGCGCTGGATGCCTTGAATCGCAGCTTCCCCGGCTCGAAAAATTGGTCGATCGTGTGTGCTGGTCAATCCGGCGGCGCGAAACGGGCAACTTATCTCGCGCCGCTGCTCGCCGCCGGCGGCTATCGGGTCGCGGGAATTTTTCTCTCGGGGATGAACGAGGAGAGGATCACGGAAGCCTACCAACGATTTAAACCGGGCCGCGACTTTCTCCGCACTCCGATTTTCTTAAACAGCGGAATGTACGACATGGTCGCCACGCCCGAGCAGCAAAACGCCGTGGAGAAATCGATGCGACGCACGGGATTCGAAAACATCCGGCACACGAGCTTCCCGGGCGGGCACGAACTCCCGCCCGCCCGGTTGCTGGAAGGGCTCCGCTGGTTGCGCAAAGGATTGTAGCCCGTCTGGCGAACTAGCCGGAACTCTTCGATTTCACCCAGGCATTCACCAGCTCTTCGAGCACATCGAGGGGGACCGCACCGTTGGTCAGGACCACTTCGTGGAATTGCCGGAGATCGAATTTCGCACCGAGCTGCTTCTTCGCTTTTTCGCGCAACTCGAGAATCTTCAGCATCCCGATCTTGTAGGCCGTGGCCTGACTCGGCCTGACGATGTAGCGGTTGATCGAGTCGATGCAATCGGTCTCCGCATTCGGCGTGTTCTGTTTCAAGTAATCGATCGCTTGCTGGCGCGTCCAGCGTTTCGCATGAATTCCGGTATCGACTACGAGCCGTCCCGCGCGCCAAAGCTCGAGCGAAAGCCGGCCGAAATCGGAATACGGATCTTGATACATCCCGATCTCTTTGGGAGTCAGTTCGCTATAGAGTCCCCACCCTTCGGTGTAAGCCGTGTAACCGGCGCCGAACTTCCGGAATTTCGGAAGCCCCTTCAATTCCTGCGCGATCGCGATCTGCATGTGATGCCCTGGAATTCCTTCGTGATGCGCGAGCGATTCCAACTCGTAAGTCGGATTGTCCTTCATATTCGACAGGTTCACATAGAACATGCCCGGCCGTGATCCGTCCGGCGCGGGCTGATTGTAGAAAGCTTTGCCCGCTGAGCTTTCGCGGAATTTCTCGACGGCTTTCACCACGATGTCCGCTTTCGGCTTGGTGATGAACAGTTCGTCGAGCCGCTTTTTCATGTCGTCGATGATCTTCGTCGCCATGGCGAGATACTTCTGCTGCCCTTCCTCGGTCTGTGGCAAATAAAACTGCGGATCTTCGCGCATGAACTTGAAGAACGCCTGCAGGTCGCCCTTGAAGCCGACTTTCTCCATGATCTTGCGCATCTCGCCGTGGATGCGCGCGACTTCCTTCAAGCCGGTCTCGTGAATCTGGTCTGCGGTTAGTTTCGTCGTGGTGGTGCGGCGAAGTGCGGAAGCGTAAAACGCGGCGCCGTCAGGAAATTTCCAGACGCCCGCGTCGTCGTTCGCTTTCTTTTCCAGCGCTTGCAACGCCGCGACCAATTTCGTGTAAGCCGGTTTCACCGAATCGGTCAGTGCTTTCCGCGCATCCGCTAGCAAACGATCGCGCACGGCCTGGTCGACATTTTTCAAAGCGCCGACCTTCTTCGAAAAATCTTCGAAGAGCGGGCTGTTTGGTCCGGAGTCTTCGAACGGCTGACCTTTCGTGACATTGGCGCAGGCCTCGAGCACGAGCGGGAAAACGAACTTCGGTGGAATCACGCCGTGTTCCTCACGCTCTTTCAGATTGACGATCAATTGATCGAACAACTTCGTCACGCCATTGAGCCGCGCGATGTAGGCTTGCGCGTCCTTTTCGCTGTCGATTTTGTGAATATTGATCAGGAACGTGGGCGTCTCGGAGTGCACGCCGAACATTTGATTCACCGGATAGCTGTCGAGCCGGAATTGATAGGCCTCGGCGTCGCGCGCGGTGTTGAATTCATAGAGCTCAACACTGAGTTTCGTCTGCGCATCGAGCTTCTCTTTCGGGAATTGCTTCTTCAGTTCCGCGAGATTTTTCTGCTCCGTCTCGAGATCGCGCTTGGCCGCTTCATCGGAAATATCGTCCCACTGATCGTAATGCGTCTTGATCCCGAGCTGCGATTCGATCTGCGGATGAGTAGCGACGAATTCGTCGAAAACCTTGTCGAGAAATTCATTCGCGCATTTCGACTCGACTGCGATTGGGTCGGAAATTGGAGCGGCGGCCGGTGAAGGACTCGCCGGTCCCTGCGCGAACGAGGTTGAGCCAATCGAAAGAAGACCCATCAAAGCGATCAGAATACTTCTATGCATAAGGATAGTGGTTGAGCTGCCGGTATTATTCCGAGCCCCGAATATTTTCGGGCCGAGGAATCCTGCACCTGCAATTTCGCCACACGAGAACGAAAGTCGAAAATCTTTTCTTGTCCGCTCCAGGCGAAAGCCTCCGGTGTGTTCTGCTCCCTGCTGACTGCAGCTGGCGCAAGGCAGAGCTTGATTCTTCTTCGCCGACCCTGTCTTAGTGTCGCAGCTTATTGCACCAATGATTTTTCCGCGGCGTCTCTGCTCCAATCTTTTCATCCTCACCGTGGCGGCGCCGCTGGCCTTTGTCGTCTGCATCCCTTTGGCTCAGGCCCGTCCGCGGAACGAACTGGTCCTCGCGACGTCCGCGGAAGACGCGGCTTTGAGGGCGCGGCTCGCCGGATTATCTCCGAGCGTCAATCCAGAAGAAGCCCGGCGCGTGGCTTACATTGCTTACACCACGGGATTGGAACTCGCCCGCAAATGGGAAATGGTTTCGTCACCAACCATGCAATCTTTTCTCATTAACATCGGACTGAAGAAAGGCGGTTACTGTTATCAATTTGCAACCGAGTTACTCGTCCGGCTGGATGCGCAGAGGCTGAAAACGCTCGAATTCCACTGGGCCGAATCGGATGCGGGAACTGACACCGAGCATAATGTCATCGCAGTCACCGCGCGAGGCCAGCCGTTTGCACAGGGAATCATGCTGGATAATTGGCGGCGTTCGGGACACCTGCTCTGGGGCCCGCTCAGTGGGGACCCCGATCACACGTGGCAGGAAAATAAAGCTGCCTACGCCGCCAGGATAAAACCAAAACCAGTCACGGCGGATCAATCAAAACGGGCGACACATCCCAAAAAGAAAACCCACCACCGGTCAAAGACCCGTCCTAAAGAAAATCACCCGTAGCGAGCACGCGCTTCTAGTCCGTCGTGGCTTTTTCCGCGCCTAATCCGGTGTTCGCGCGCACGCTTAGTTCCGCAAACCTTGCTTCCGCGCGCGGTTCGCGCCGGAGAAACGTGCCGAGAATTGCTCCGAGAAATCCGAGTGGAATGCTGAGGATGCCAGGATTTTCCAAGGGAAATATCGGCGGATGCTGAATCAAGTGCCGCGCCGCCCCTACGACACCGGGCGGATCCACTTTCATGATGTTCGGACTGATGATGATCAGCGCGAGCGACGCGACCAAACCAGTCGCCAATCCGAGCACCGCGCCGGTCGTGTTGAATCGTTTCCAAAAAAGTGAGAGCACGATGACCGGCAAATTCGCCGAGGCTGCCACGGCAAAAGCGAGCGCGACCAGGAACGCGACGTTGGCGTCCTTGCCCAGCAGGATTGCAATTCCAATCGCGACTGCGCCGACGACGAAGGCAGTGACCCGCGCCACCCGTACCTCTTCGCCCGGCCGCCGCTCTGTGCCCTTGTGAATGACGGCCGTGTAAAAATCGTGCGCGAAAGAAGTGGAGGCACTGATCGTTAGGCCAGCCACGACCGCCAAAATGGTGGCGAACGCGATCGCCGCGATAAAGGCGAAGAAGATATCGCCCGCGAGGGCCTGCGCCAGGAGTGGCGCGCTCATGTTGTTCCCGCCGCTGATCGCGATCTGGTCGCGGCCGACAATCGTCGCGGCGCCAAAACCCAGAAACGTCGTCATGATATAAAAACTTCCGATCAAAACCATGGCCCACACCACGCTGATCCGGGCGGTTTTCGCGTCGGGCACGGTGTAGAACCGGACGAGGATGTGCGGTAAGCCCGCAGTCCCGAACACCAGTGCCATACCTAACGAGATCAGATCGAGCGCGCCATGATTAGCCGCGGTGTAGCGCAGCCCTGGCTCGAGAAAGTTCTTCGTTACGAGCACTCCCTTGTCGTGATAGGTAACTCGCGTCACGGCATCGAAAAAGTTAGCAAAGCTCCAGCCGAAATGCGCCAGGACGAGCAGGCTGAGCAAGATTGTCCCAGCCATGAGCAGCATTGCCTTGATGATCTGGACCCAGGTGGTCGCGAGCATGCCGCCGAAAATCACGTAGGTGATCATGAGCGCGCCGACCCCGATGACGGCATATTCGTAGGTCACATGTGAGCTGCCCAGCAACAGAGTGACCAGCGCGCCCGCGCCCACCATCTGCGCAATCATATAAAAAGTGCTGACCGTGATTGTGCTCAGCGCCGCCATGGCGCGGACCGGGCGCGGATTGAGGCGGTAGGCCAGGACATCCGCCATGGTGTATTTGCCCGCATTGCGGAGAGGCTCAGCCACCACCAGCAACACCGTCAGATACGCCACGAGCCAGCCGACGGAGAACATGAATCCGTCGTAGCCGAAGAAAGCGATCAAACCCGCGATGCCGAGAAAGGACGCCGCGCTCATATAATCGCCGGCTACCGCCACACCGTTTTGCCAGCCGGTGATCCGCCTGCTCGCAGTGAAGAACGCCGCCGCGCTTTGTGATTTTCGCGCGGCCCAGTACGTGATCGCCAGCGTGATCAGCACGAAGAGAAGGAACATCGCCAGCGCCGGTGTCATCTACTTCCTCTCCTCACTCGTGCTCGTGATCGTGATCGTGATCGTGAGGAATCGAGCATGAGCACGAGCACGAGCACGATTACGAAAGAGAGTCATCATCGCGGAGCCGAGCTATCGTCGGGCTTGATGACATCAGCCGCCATTTTATCGAATCTCGCGGCGGCGCGGACATAAAGCGCGGCGATGATCCACGCCATGAAAAATTGCGAAAGCGCGAAGAGATAAGCGAGATTCACCGGCCCAAGAACGCGCTTCTCCATGAAGGGACGCGCGTAACCAACCAGCACTGGGAGCGCAAAATAATAGACGATGAAAAAGATCATCGCCGGAACAACGAAGCGCCGTTTCGCTTTCAACAGGCGATGAAACCGATCGCTCGCGGCCAGCGCTTCCCAATTGATTGGCGCACCTTCGCTCCCAATTTCTCGTTGGTCTGCCATCGCGCTTCTTATAACTGCGTCCGGAAAAGCAGCAAGGAAAAGCCACCGCGAATATCCGCTCCGGTCCTTCCTGGTGCAGCGTCACCATCCAGACGTCGGCTCCGCTTCGCTGCCTCCTGCGCGCCGGAGCGCTTCAGCGGCGGCGGGTGCGAAGCGCCGGGACTACGGCGGCGATGACGTTTCCTCTCGCGCCGCCCACCCTCCTTCGCTTTGCTTCGGCGTGGCAGGCAGGGCGGTGGCTACAGCGGCCGGATGACAGGCCGGCTCCCAACCCTCGGGATCACATCCGGCAGGGATTCCGGGCAGAGCGCGAAGAAATGATCGCGCCCCCTCAAATTTCCTGACAGGATTTCACCGCATTCATCGCCTTACTCAGTGAAGGCAATCACCGAACCACGACCATGAAAACTTCCGCCATGAAAATATTCGCACTTCTCTTCGGAGCCCTCTTTCTCTTCGACCTGGGATCAGCCGGCGCCAAGCCGCCTCTTCCGGAAGACCCGGTCGAGCCGCAGGAACCGCGCGCCGACTTGAAACAAGCCGATGAACAGCACGACCTGCTCTACCAACAACTCCTTGCATCCCTGCCCGCCGATAAGCGCGCTCAACTGCTCGTGGCGGAAGCTGCCTGGCTTGATTTTGTCGGGAAGAATAACACCGCCTTCCATACTACGGCGGCCCAGCGGCACATTCCGCTCTCGAAGTTACAGGATCACAGTGCGGCGGAAATCCGCGCGCGCTGCGATCAGCTTCGCTCGATCCTCAGCCCCAACGCTCTGAAACAGTCCAAGCCGGTGAGTGCAACGACCGTGCAGCAAGCAGAGGCGACGCTCGGTTCCGTTTACCAGCAATCGCTCGGCACTTTGACAGCTAACGAGGCCAATCGCCTGCGCGATGCCCAGACCGCCTGGACACGCTATGTGGACGCCAACCGCGCGCTCGGCGGAACGGCCCTGGCGCTCTTGATCACCACCCGGCGCACCGAACATCTCCGCGCCTTCTACGCGGACTCCGCAAATGTGCGCTAGCTCAATCCAGTCTTCGCAATGGCAGTAGCAATAAACCAATTCATGAAACCAACGATCACAACTAAGCCACCGCGGTCTATTCAATCCCGGTCCATCTTAACCGCGTCTCCTGGCCGTGTAAGTCTCGCGCTCCTGGTAACACTCTTCTCGATACTGGCCTTTTGGTCGGCGGCCGCTCAGAGACTTCCGGACGAAATCGAGCGGCCAACCCGGGCCGGTGCTCCGGGCGACCGCGCCCAGATGTCCAACTCGGATTCGAGTGTTACTTCCGTCGCGGCAGCCGCCGTTACCTGGATTCCCATTGGGCCAGCGCCGATCCTGAATGGATTCACCAACCGTCCTGGCGATAACGTGGCTGGGCGAGTTTCAAGCATTGCCATTCATCCGACTAATCCTAACATCGTTTACGTTGGGACCGCGCAAGGAGGGGTTTATCGCACGCTTGATGGTGGCACGAGCTGGACGCAGTTGTTTGAGAACGCGCTCACGCAATCCATCGGCGATGTAGCTTTGGTTCCCAGTAATCCAAATACCCTTATCGTCGGGACCGGCGAAAGCAGTTCAGGAGGCATTGGTGGAGCGGGCGTTTACATCATTACCAACGCGGGAACCAACCCAACTCTCAGCGGCCCCTTTACCAAGGATGGCGCAAATAACGATGTCCTCACGGGCCGTGGAATCAGCAGAGTTATCGCTAACCCGGCCGATCCGAATACTTTCTTTATTTCCACGGTCTTCGGGCACGGCGGGCCAAGTGACGATCGGGTGATCGTGCCGAATAGTTCGAGCCAGGGCATTTACCTCTGCACCAACGCGCTAAGTCCTGCGCCCACGTTCACAAAGATCACCGTCGATCCAGTCACGCCCGACGAGCTTGTCCTCGACCTGGCATCCGACCCGGCGGATGCGAATAACCTGGTCTGCGCCACCGCTAACGGCATTTACCGATCGGTGAATGCTCTTGGCGCCACGCCCCTCTTCGTTCGCACTTTCACGTTTCAAGCGGCCCTTAGTAATGTCCGTCTGAGTTTGAGTAGCGCGAACGGTGCCGTCACTGTGCTTGCGGCCACCAGCGAGACTCAAGCTCCTTCCGGCCAGGGAACCTTACGACGCTCGACTGATGGCGGCGCGACCTGGTCGGCCCCGATCACGTCAGCCAGCGGTTTCGCCGACCCTCAGGCTTTCTATGATATCGCGGTTACCAGCAAGGACGCGAATTCTGCCATTGGCGGCTCAAGCAACTTTTTCTATAAAAACACCGCGACTGCTTTCTCGGGCTCAACCGATGGCAACATTTACGCGGTGTCGGAACAAGGTCTTCACGCGGATGTCCATGCGCTGGCCGTCGCGCCTTCGAATGGGTCGATCATTTATGAAGGTAATGACGGCGGCATTTTCAAATCAACCGACGCTGGCGCCACCTGGATAAACCTGAATAACACGACGTTTAGCGCGACCCAGTTCATCGCGATCGCGCAGCATCCATCGGATCGCAATTACATCATAGGTGGCACGCAAGACAACGGAACCAACCTGCGGCAAGCCGATGGCACCTGGACACAGTTCGCGGGTGGCGATGGCGGCGCATGCCTCATCGATCAAAACGCCAAAGACACGACTAACGTGGTGACCTACCAGACTTTTTTCTCGAAGACAGGCACGGAGCTGGGATTCAACCGAAGAAATACTGCGACCGATCCTTTTGTTTTTTATGGCTATAAGGCGAACCCGACTCCTGACGAGATCATGAACGGCACCTATGTAGCAAACGGGATCACCGACGACCCGGTTAATTTCTATGCTCCCATGGCACAGGGACCTGGTAACCCGAATACTGTCTATTACGGAACGGACAAGCTTTACCGGTCGGCCGATATGGGGGTAACCATGGCTCCGGTAAGCCAGCCGTTGGACCTAGGCAGCATCGTATCAACCATCGGCATCTCGCCCAAGGATGACAACGTGCGCATTGTAGGACTAACTACCGGAAAGGTCTTCGCTTCCTCGGCTGCCGGCGCGACCACCATGACGGATGTGACCGGCCCATGGCCCGCCGGGATATATATTGGCCGAGTCCTCATCGATCCGAGTAACTCTAACACTGCTTTTGTTGGCCTTGCTGGGTTTACCGGACCCAATGTCGCCCACGTCTGGAAAACCACTAATCTCACTGGCGGGGCCGGAACCTGGGTGGCCACTGGCCCGGGGATTCCAGACTTTCCGGTTGATTCTCTCGCCGTCGATCCGGCTGACTCGAACAAGGTATATGCGGGGACGGACGTGGGCGTTTATGCTTCCACCGATGGCGGTGCGACGTGGGCGGCTTATGGCACCGGAATGCCACGGGTTCAAGTCGTCGACCTTGCCTTTCAAGCAGCGAACCGCGTCTTGCGCGCCGGCACCCATGGCCGCGGAGTTTACGAAGCTCAGGTCGATGGCACAGTCAAAGGCTCGGTAGCTAATATTTCCACCCGGCTACCTATCGGCACGGGTGACAATTTGCTTATTACCGGATTCATTATCACGGGGCCGGCGGGATCGACTAAGAAAGTGCTGGTGCGAGGAATGGGACCTTCCAGCAATGTCCCGGGGGCGTTGGCCGATCCAACGCTGGAACTTCACGATGCCAGCGGCGCCATCGTGGCCAGCAACGACAACTGGCGCACGACCATCATAGGCGGCCTTATTACCGCTGACCAACAGGCTGACATCACCGCGACCATGGCCGCGCCCGGGAACGATGCGGAATCTGCCCTGATTGCTACTCTTACTCCCGGCCAGTATACCGCCCAGGTTCGCGGAGTGAACAACACGACCGGAATAGGTCTCGCCGAAGTCTTCGATCTTAGCCTTGCCTCGGCGGCGCGATTGGCCAACGTCAGCACCCGAGGATTCGTTCAAACCGGGGATAACATCATGATCGGCGGCTTCATCGTCCTAACCGGTCCGGTGAAACTGGTTGTTCGTGCCCTTGGACCGACGCTTACCGCCGCAGGGGTGCCCGGCGCCCTCAGCGATACCACCCTGGAACTGCGCGATGCCAATGGCGGCATCGTCCTTGCGAATGACAACTGGCGAGAGACTCAGGAGACAGATATTATGGCGACAGGACTTCAACCGGGCAACGACCTGGAGTCAGCTCTCGTCGTGACCCTTCAACCTGGTAACTATACCGCGCAGGTTCGGGGGAAGAACGATTCTACTGGAGTTGGGCTAGTGGAGGTCTACGCGCTGCCCTAGGCAGCCGTCTCATCGCCGCTAAGTTCCGCAATCGACACGGGGAACTCACTGCCGCTCCGAGGCCGCGTAGACGCATGGACCAGGGCGCAGATAAGTGTTGTCTCTCCGAACCAAAGGCCTTGTTATTGAGGCCGCGAATGCGTGCATCTACTTTAGGCTTTATCCAGAACGGCGCGCTTCTCCTGTGCTTGTTCGCACCGTCCGCCTGGATGATCGCGACCATACCGCCGCTTTGGCGTGACGCGGACGCCTATGTCCAAGTCACAGAGAACCCTTTGTTGGCGACCCTTTGGAGCGCGCCCAGAACCGCTTACACCCGCTTAATGGCGCGCCGACTCCAACGCAACAAGGCGATCGTCGCGATCGCGCGCGAGCTCTGCGGTTTTATCTGGGAGCTGTTGCGCACCCAAGCGTGCTACCAGGCGCAACCCCTCTCTAGTTGAAAAAGCAGTTCGAGGGGAACAGTTAACTAAAAGGAGGCAACCACACCGGAAGGGAAAACCACATACTTAAAGAAGAAGCGGCTCTGAGGCGGCGGCATCACGGTAGCCAATCCACGATGTCTCGTTAGCGTTAAGGCTGGAGTAAAATCCAACTATAAGCACGCGTCACCTAGACTGTCGGACCAGGGCTGCGGTGTATTAAAAGAATGCCGGAAAGGTCCCGCCATAAGAGGCCGGGGCAGCCCGCGAATATCAGCATCGACAAGCAAGTAGAAGAGGCAATTGAGGCCATCAACGGTATCATCCAACTCGCCAAGCGCCGCGCTCGCGGTTTCCGAAACTTCCTCTATCTGCGCACCATCGCTTACTGGAATACCGGCAAGCTTCCAATCGACACTTCCCCTCTATTACCCACTTAAAACAGCGAAGAGGCAGATTTGTTGACTGACCCCTATCGTCAGGGGATTTTCTCGAATCCAAATCCGGCGCTCATCGCATCTCATTAGAAACGACGCTATGAAAACAACTCGTTCCGGAATTTTCGTATTGGCCGCCTCCCTCGCAGTTTGTACCGCGATGGGCTCCAGTGCAGCGACAATCGGATCGGCTGCGCCTGATTTCTCGATTAACGACCAATACGATCATCCCATCCAGTTATCGTCCTACCGTGGCAAGCCGGTGTTGGTGATCTACGGGGACCGCAAAGGCAGCGACTATATGGGTGCCTGGGTGCAAGCCGTGAGGCCGGAATTAAAAGCGGCCGGGGTGAAAATAATCCAAGCGGCGAACCTGAAGGCAGTCCCGGGGTTCATGCAGGGTTTCGTAAAGCGTAAATTCTTAGGCAAAACGGCGAACGGCCAGCCATCTCCGCCGGTCATCCTGGATTGGAACGGCCAGATAGCGAGCGCCTATGGTTTTCGTGACTCTGTGACGAACGTTTATTTAATCGATGGGCGCGGCGTCTTAAAATTCTCCGCCTCCGGGACGGGAAGCCCTGAGGAGGCACGGCCGCTGGCGGAGGCTATGAAGGCGCTAGCTTCGGCCGGAAATACAACAACACGTCCTTGACAAGGGAGCGAATTTTAGACTATCGACATCACTTCCGAACGTCGCCTTGAGCTGCGACGTCGCCCTCGCGGCGCCTGGAGGCGGCCTTGGGCGCGCAAAAACTGCGATTGCGGGGAAGATGGCGCCAACGAATCCGCCAGGAACAGCGACAAAGCCAGGATGAACCACTGACACAGACTTTACGGAATTGGTAAATCGCTTTCCATGGGCGATGGGACCTAACGGAAAGTGAAGAGCCGACCTGCCGACCAGCCTGCTCGCGAACGCTTGGATGCCTGGCTTCCCAGCCAGGCCCCCTTCGGGCTGCCCGTCTATGTTGCACTGCTTCCCGCAGGCTCCGATCTGTGGCGCATCCGCACCGGCCGGCTCAACCCAGAGCAACTCGGGCTGACGGATTAAAACAAATGAGTTTGAGGGGAACAGAAAAAAAGGAGTGCGAGCCGCACCGGCATAGCCTAACGAACCCTTAAGCTAAACCTAACATCCACTTTGGGACGTTGGCGTGTGCCCGTGGCCTAACCTGATCGGGCCTCACTGCCAGTTCGACGCTTTAGATTGGGCCACGCCTACGTTCCTCTTCCATCGATCGCATTGATCAACTCGCGAAAGCTTTCGGAGTCAAATTGCTGATGCGGCTCGGCCGCAGGCACCCCGAAGGCTTTCGGGGCTGGAACCACAAAGCCAACGAGCCAAAGGAAGAGGAAGCGCCCGAAGATTGACTCAAACCGTTAACCCACAAAAAACCAATGAACTAAAATCAACCCAAACCTTACATCCGCGCTTGAATCCCTACATAGGGGTTAGGCGGCGTCCTATTGCAACTCAAACTCATAAGCGGAGAAGGTGCGGAGCATGAGTACTATTTAGGGGGTGATGCATGTTGTTCGATCAGGTCGGCTACCGCGTCCGGCTGATCTTCGCCACCCCGCATCACAGCTGGGAGCGCGGGACCAACGAGAACACCAACGGACTCATCCGGCAGTATCTGCCCAAAGGAGCGACCATGGCCCGAGTTACCCAAAGCGAGTGCGACTTAATCGCCGAACACCTCAGCAACCGACCAAGAAAAAGACATGGCTACAAAACACCCAATCAATGCTTCCTTCAGACCTAGCAAATGTTGCACTACAAAGTTGAGCCTAAGCGTCCGGATGAGGAGTCGGGCCGATAGGAAAGGCCCCCAGTGGTTTCGCGAGAGGGTGTGGCTTTCGTTTCATCAAGTCGTTCTCGACGTGTTCTCGGAATCTGTCTCCAAAAAGATAACCCCGCTCATTCCAAAATTCCTTGCCACCGGGTGCGTGCACGAGATTCATAAATACAAGTTCCCAACCCCTCCAGAGCTCTGGGGAGAGCGAGCCTTGCCGCCACTTCAGAAAGGCGTCCTGAGCGCAAAATGAAAACGCCATGCATGTGGCCACAAAGCGAGGCCTATCACCCTCCGCCAAACTAGAATAACTTTGCAACCCTTCGGTGACAAGCCGGGCCAGCGATACATCCGCAGCGACCAGTCGATACCAGGTTGTGAATGCCTCGTGGACTGATTGCGCAGCGGCAGATTGCACCGCGCTCGTGTTTGAGCGAATTTGAATAGCAAGATAGACAAGAGTTGCAACGGTAGCTATCGCCGCCACGAGCTCGCCGATACTTCCTAGGTCCTGGATAGTCATAGCACTCGCCTAACGAGACACAAGATCAGCGACCGCTGGCGAGAGCGAGCATGAATTGCAACGGATGTGTTGAAGTCATCTGAAAATTACGCATCGGAGATCCAGCGGTTCGCTGCAGCGTTCGGGTCGCTTTCGCCTTCGGAGATGCAGGAAGGGCGAGCCTTGCAGCCCGCCCTTCCGTTCTTCCCCCCGTCAGACAGTCCTCGCGATCACATTGCCATGTGCGAACTGGGATCGCTCCAATCGGATTGGCCGGTCGCTCCACCGAGCGCGCGCACTTGCACCGTGTAGGTCGTTCCCGGGGTCAGCCCATCAAAAACGATGTGCTGGGAGTCGCCGGTGAAGACGCTCGGAAGCCAGTCGCCCGTCGGCCCTTTGATCCGGCCTTCGTACAGGCTGGTGTTTTTCACCGGTGTCACACTGGCGATGAGCTGCCCGCTCGTGCCGTTCTGGACATCCAGACTGGTCGGCTGGTCCAACGGCGATTGCGCGCGATTGGTGCTCATGGCCTGGAAGCCAGAGCCGAGCAAAGTCGCCATATCGTTATTGCAATTGATTTGCACATAACTGGCGAGCTGCCGCAGTTCTCCGAGCAACACCTGCCGCGAGTTATTCTTTGCCGCCGTATCCGGCGGCCCTCCGCTCGCGGCCTTGGCGATCTTTTCCTCGAAGTCGACTCGCGCGGCTTCGAGGTTGACCGTCGTTACCGGTGGCGTGGGGTAGGCGCCGTTACCCGTCATCCGATCCTTCACGCCGAGCGTGAAGTTATCCAGCTCTTTGTCTGGGAGTCTGGCGAAGGCCAGAGAGACACGTAATTGCATACGCAATCTCCTTTCATTTTAGTTGCGGTCCAGAGACACGCCCGCAACGGCTTGAAGAAACGCGTAGGGGGAACGCTCATGATACCAGGTTTGGGGCGGAACTTTCGCTCGCGAACTCCGGGAGGGAACGTTCCGCTTACGCCGCGATATTGACGCGCCCGCCGATCCGCCGTCAACCCTGAATTTTCGAAGAATACCGGGTCGCAGCCATTCTACCCGGGTGTTGCCCGATTTGAAGCGCTGCGGAGCCATTTTGCAGCGTTGCTTTGTCATTTTGCAACGCTGTACCGACGCTTTGCAGCAATGTTTTATCGCTTTGCAGCGCCGTCTGGAGAGTTTGTTTACCTGCTTCGCGGTAAGTCAGCGTTGCTTTGTCGCGAAACATCCCCGTTTGCTCACTTTGGAGCGCCGTACCGAGTCTTCGCTTAAATGTTTAGGTACGAAGCATTGCTCCCTCGTTTCCTTGCGGCGCTGCCAAAGGGCTGAACATGTATGCTGCGTCAACAAACAGCGATGCTTTGTAATGTTGCAGTGCTGAAAAAACTCTTCGTTTCCCTGCTCCATCCCTGGCGGCAATCGTCGCCGCAATGATCGCCGCGCGTCGAGGTCCCGCAGGAGGCCAAGCTTGTCGTCCGGCACGAGTTGGAACGGACGAATTTCCCGGCGCTCCCATGAGATCTGCCTAGATTCTAAGATTGATCCCTAATATCTAAGCGATGAACACCTTCAAGTTTCAATCGAACGCCATACTCTCGCATGAGCTGCAAGAACCTGAATTAGGACTGCCGGTTCCGGGTGTGCCTATTCTGCCGCCAGGTGTCGTCGCACCAGAACCTCAAACTCTCCACTATGCGTCGACAACAAAACTTTATGGAGTCACCGGCGGGGGCGAGCCCTCAGTCGGAGAATTTGAGGGCTTCGGTCTTCAGGAGACGCTAAGAGTCGCAGTCAGAAATGGCTTGCCGCCGGAAGTTGGTGAATACACCCTCTCCATTGAAAGAACCGTAAAATCGTCTGACGAGCTACTCACGGCATCGGCGGAGGTCAGGGGCTTTGTTTCAGATCTGGACAAGTTTTGGATATATGCAGCCGGCGAACCGCTCAATCCGATCGTGAAACGCGTCTCATTGGAACGCGGCATCGCGGGTTGGAGTCACAACGAACTGCAGGTCCGTGACTATCTCGTGCGAAACTGCCGACAAATGCTCGCTGTCGTGGATTCCCGTGACCAGCATTGGGTCGTCATGCCACAGTTCCCCCTTGTTCCAGCGTTACGAGCGCGCGCAGCGTATCAGTCTGCTACTCCTTCGGGACAAGCGCTTGTCGATCTTCACTATAGCGCGTTGAAATCCAGCTACGGTGAAGGTCGACTATTCGGCCTTGCGAAGGCGCTTGAGCTAGCTCGGCAGATTCTGCCGGGCAAAAGCGATACAACGAAACAACAAGTCTTGAATACTCTGATAGCAGACAATCTACACCGTTCCTTCCATTGGCTCATGGATATGGCGAACAATCGCTATCACACCCGTCATGCAGTTCAAAAAGGCTCAACTGTTCAGCTGAAGCCTAAAATGACTGGCGAAGAGATCGCCGATTTCGAACACGACGCCGATCTAATTATTCGGGGTACTGTCCATCGAGAGTTGGAAATCCTCTAGGATTCTGGGACTGACCCGGTCTGACCGGGAAAAAGAAATGAACGTCCAGATCCATATATTAATCTGCGCCGGTCATCGCAAATCGACGGTGCCTACTCTTCGCAATAAATCTTCGGTACGATCGTTTTCGGGATACAAGAACATGAGGGCGCGTGTGTCGCGAGATCGATCCAAAGCGATCGCCGGCGGATCAAATCCACCCAGAAATAAAACACACTCTTCCTCATCCGCAGAGATTTTCTCAACCGTCTTGAAAGACAGTAGAAGGTATCTACGACCTTCCGTTGATCGAAAATTTGTTTCAAAGGTGATCGCAGGGGCAACCGTACCATCAGCCGTCACGGTTTGCAGCCAAAGTGCGCTACCACGTCCCATCGTCATTCTCGCCAGCTCGGATTCCGAGTAGATTCGGGCCACGAACTTGTATGCGCGGTTATCTTGATACGGAAAGGCGACAATTCCACGATGACGCTTCCCGTCAGAAGAGAAGTCGACACATTTGTAGCGATCAATGCCCTGAAAGCTAACAGTGAAAATATGTCCGGAGATCTCTCCGAAAGGGACGCTGAACTTTCTTACCGTGCTCTTGACCCGTCCACTTTGGGAAAAATGTGCTAGGCCGCTGGGATGATGGGCATACTTCACGTGATGACTGGTCAATGGGAAATCTTCAACGAGAACCCACTGATCCGGTCCCTTAGGCAAGGTCGGGATGCCGACTCTTCCGCGATCAAACGGAGAATAGGGAAAGGAAACGTAGAGACTACCATCTCTTGCCGGGGTAATCTGAAATAGCTTTCGTACCAAGTCAGGTCCGCAGCGAACTCCTATTACGTATCGGTCTCCGGTGAGGACACGAAGAGTTCTCATCAGCACGCGGACGGCGGTGTAGCTACCGGCCAAGAATCATTTACGGTCTCGCATTTCTTCATCCAAAATCTCGCTGACTGTGAGAACCTTGATCTCACGACCTTCTTTTCGGGGAAAGCGATCAATCTCGAACAAGGCATCGCAGGTGAATTCGAAGCCGATGAAGTTACCCAGTGTTCGTTCTTCGCGGTTCATGATTACGTTGAAGGCATCGACTTCCACCCAGCTGATCTAACGGATTTAGAAATCACCTCCTCTGCGAGAAGGTAGTCGGCTCGGCCCTCGAAACACTCTGTATAGTGGATGTCTTTCCCACGACTGAACGAATATCGATCAACTATCGTTACAGCTTCGCCAATTAGCTGCCGGATGTCTGAAACTGTCCATGCGTTTCGCGTCCGAAACGCGTCTCCGTTGAAGAGAGCCACATCGTAATTCAAATGAGCGACAATTTTGTTGCGCCACTCCCGCAGCGTCCTTACAAGAGTGACGTAGGGCTGTCGATCAGGGTATGCACAAGAGGGCCGTCGAGCACAAATTGCGATGTCAATCCGTAGTTGCAACGTGAGGCTGGCTTCGGCCACTTCCCGTGACCAACTTTTTTGGACCTCCGTAAGATACCTTCGCAGGTTTATTGCCTGGTCGTTGCAATCATATACGCCGCACAATTGAAGAAGCCCACAGTTTAGGTGCGCCGCAGCCGTCAAGGACCAAAAATCGCGCGTTGCGAACAGTTCCTTGTTGAAGTTTTCTTGGGCATCCCACAGCGCCGAAAAGCAGTCGATGTGCCTTTTCGCAGTCGCAAGGCGCGTCGTCAAAATATCGAAACGTTTTCGATGTCGGCCGAGCTTTGTCAGGCTTGGTCGTGCGGGAATGCGCTGCTCTGAATGAAGTTTCACAAATGGTGGGGGTACGGCCCTGTCGACTCGTGCCGGTCTGCAAACGAACGCTTCTCTTTCGTCTCACCCCAAAAGACTTCGTAGTTGCGATTCGAATTGAACGGCGGGTCGATATAGATCAGATCAACGCAACCCTCCGGCACCTTGCGCAACTGGTCGAGATTATCGCCGCAATAAATGACGCGCGTATCCACGAGCGCCGAGGGTTTTGTTGGCACACCGGAAGTTATCGGGCTGTCACGAGCGGCGTCAATGAAGAGTCTCCTCTTCTCTCAATCCAATCCTGCAAGCAATTCCTTCCAAGAGCATCGCAGGGACCGCTTTAGACGTGTCGCAGTTTCGACGGTCGGACTCGACGTGCCGTTTTCGATTCGTTGAACTTGTGAACGGTCGAGATCTGCCTTTTCCGCGAGTTGTTCTTGAGTGAGGGTCGCTCTGGCCCGCATTCGGGCAATGTTCCGACCAAATATCTCGCGTGAATCCACGCCAGAGGGTGGCAAAGAATGTGCTTTGAGGTCTGCCGCATAAATGCGGCTTTTTATTAGCATCTCCGCTCTGTTTTGGTATGATTGGGGTTTAAACCCCCAAAGCCCCCTGTATGAATGCTCCTCCCCTTCACATCTTGCTCGCGGAAGACGAGCGCTCCGTCGCGTTCTCCATCTCGTTTGCCCTGAAATGCGATGGTCACAGAATCGAAATCGTGAACGACGGGGAGCAGGCGCTTGCGAAGCTCACGGCCGAGCCTGGCACGTTCGACCTGCTAATCACCGACAACAACATGCCACGGATGACCGGAGTCGAACTCGTGCGGCGACTCCGCGAGACTCCATTTAGCGGGAAGATTCTCGTCCTCTCGGCCCATCTATCGCCCGAAAACTGCGCCGCATACGATGCCTTGCGCGTTGATGGAATGATATCCAAGCCTTTCGATCTCTACTATCTGCGTGCGGTCATCAACGCGATGGCACACTGCGATCTCCCGTGCCTTACCAACCCGCAGCTCCTCCAGGTCGGCGGCAACGATCTGCTCAATCTCCTAAAGTTAGGCTTATCCGAATCGGAAGAGCTCGAGGAGCCGGGCTAACATGGGCAAAGGCCGGGATGAGTTGGCGGCGCTTCTCTCGTGGCAATTTCTCGCGCGGCCAAACGGGGTCCAAGTCGTTCTCGAACGCCACGCAGAATTTGGTAGTGGCTCAGTTTGGATTAGAGATTCGCAAACCCGACGCTGCCGTTTGGGAAATACGTGAAACTCCAATTTTCGCTTTTAGCGATCCTTGCGATTGCGTCCCATTGAGTGCTTACCGGAACTTCATCCGGGCAGAGCACGCGCAATTCTTCGCAACCAACGACGCTTTCGCCGTATTCTTGAATCTCCCGTCGTACATTTGCGACTTGAGATTTCAGCGTCGGGCGGTCGTTCCGCACGTCTTGAATGAGCGCGTCCAGACGCTCAAGATAATCCATTCCGGCAATAAAGCGATAATTTCCTCAAGCGACCAAACGTGATCTGAAATTCCCCGCTTCCATTGCGGGCGTGACGCGGAAGGATTGAAAACTGAGCCACTACCGCACACTCCTGTATTTTACGGGCCAGTCGAATCGCGCTATGATTATTCGTCTCCAGACGGAAATAATGGCGAAGATCGACATAATTTTTCACCAAGTAGATCACGGGATGCCATGAGGAGGCTTTGGATCGCATTCTCCGTGATGATTCCTGCCATTGCGCTGGGAAACGTTGGCGATCTCTACGAAGCGGACTTCAGTAGCGGGACTGTTAACAAAATTTCCCCGAGCGGGACGGTTACCATCTTCGCGTCGGGCTTGGTGAATCCATCCGGGCTTGCCTTCGATTCGAAAGGCAATTTGTTCATAGCGGATTCGGCTTTCGCCGCGGGTGCGGGGTCCGGCAAAATTTACGAAGTCGCGCCCAATGGAACGCCCACCATTTTCGCGTCCGGATTGAATAAGCCATTCGGTCTCGCGTTTGATCCAAACGGAGATCTGTTCGTGGCCGATTCCGGCAGCGGGAATATATTCGAGTTCCCGGTCGGAGGCGCAGTGAGCACGTTTGCTTCCGGCTTGAGCACGCCGGCGGGCCTGGCTTTCGATGCTGCGGGCAATCTTTTCGAGAACGATTTCGGCAGCGGCACAATCTTCAAATTTACGGGCGCCGGCGGGAAGAGCACGTTTGCTTCCGCGCTCAAATCTCCGGACGGCTTAACTGTCGATACCCATGGAAATGTATTTGAGGGGGACTCGGGCAGCGGTCACGTCTTCAAGTTCGATCCCTCCGGCGCCAAGAGTACGGCGGTGTCTGGCTTGAGCCAGCCAAATGGCGTCGCGGTAGACCACTTCGGAAATCTCTTCGTCTCTGACAATGCGACGGGATTGATCTGGAAATATCCTCCCGGCGGAACTAGCACTATTTTCGCCTCCGGCTTCAGCAATCCGCAATACCTGGCCTTTGAACCGGCCACGGATTTCCCGCTGAATATTTCCACCCGCATGCGTGTCCTCACGGGCGACAATGTGTTAATCGCTGGATTCATCATCACGGGGACTGAACCAAAGAATGTAATTATTCGCGGGATCGGTCCTTCGCTAACTGGGGCGGGCATCACTTTGGCGGATCCAACTCTGGAACTACACCAAGGCGACGTGACGCTATCCACCAACGACAATTGGAAGATCAACGATCAGACCGGCCAATCCCAGGAAGCTGACATCCGCGCCACGACAATTCCCCCGTCGAACGACTTGGAGTCGGCAATTTTGATGACGCTTAGTCCGGGAGCATACACCGCAATCCTTGCGGGTAAGAATGGCGGAACTGGCGTGGGCGTAGTGGAGGTTTACGATCTGGCGCAAGGCGCGAACTCCAAGCTGGCAAACATTAGTTCGCGTGGATTTGTGGACACAGGGGATAACGTCATCATCGGCGGATTTATTGTCGGTGGAGGAAGCGGAAATGGTGGGAGAGTGATTGTGCGCGCACTCGGACCGTCGGTTCCCGTAGCAGGGGCATTGGCCGATCCCACGCTTGAACTGCACGACGGAAGCGGAACAACGCTCGCGACCAACGACGACTGGAAGACGCGGCCTGACGGCAGCAGCCAGCAGGCAGAGATCGAGGTGACGACGGTTCCGCCCGCAAGCGATTTGGAATCGGCGCTCGTTCAGACACTCCCGCCCGGCAACTATACGGCCGTTGTGCGTGGGAAGAACAACACGACCGGAATAGGACTGGTTGAAGTTTACGACCTCCGGTAAACGACAGCATCGAACGATGCAGTGGAGACTGGGGATTTCTTGACGTTGCTGCATTCCTCCTAAACCTGTCGGATGGACACGAGCCGACGAATAGTCATTGTCGGTGCAGGCGGAAGATTAGGCGCGGCGTTGGCGCGTGAGTACTCCCGCGACTTCGAGGTGGTCGGATTCAATCATGCGCAGCTTGATCTCGGCGCGCCGGAGCAGTTGCGGTCGACGTTGGGAGGTCTCGATTTCGATGTGCTGATCAACGCGGCGGCGCAAACGAATGTCGATCGTTGCGAGACAGAGCAGGAGGAGGCGTTCGCGCTGAACGCGGAAGCGCCGCGCGTGTTGGCGGAAATCTGTCGGGAGAAGAAAGCGCGCTTCATTCACATCAGCACCGATTACGTTTTCGACGGCGAGAAACGCGAGCCTTACGCAGAGGACGACGAGGCGAGGCCGATCAGTGTTTACGGCGAATCGAAGCGGGACGGGGAGCGCCGCGCGCTCGAGGCAAACGATCGCGCGTTGATCGTGCGCGTGTCGTGGGTCTTTGGGCCGGACCGGCCGAGCTTCATCGATGCGATCCTGAAAAAGGCGCGGGACGAAGAAGAAATTTCAGCGGTGGCGGACAAGTGGGCCACGCCGACGTATACGCTCGATCTCGCGGCGTGGCTGAGGTCTTTCCTCTTCGATCGAGCGGAAGGTGGAATCCTGCACCTGGCGAACGGTGGCGAATGCAGTTGGCAAGAATACGCGCAATGGGCGCTCGATTGCTGCCACGCGGAAGGAGTGCCAATGAAGGCGAGAAAGGTTGGCGCCGCGTCACTCGCCGATATGAAAAATTTCATCGCGAGGCGACCAGTCTACAGTGTGCTCGGTACCGGCAAGTACCACCAGGCCACCGGTGAAGTTCCGCGGCCCTGGCGAGGCGCGGTGGCGGCTTATGTGCGTGATCACGTCAGATGAGGTAAATGTAGAGGCGCTTGTGCCAAGCGCCTGTTGTTTGGTTAGGCACTTTTCAAAAGCGCCTCTACATTTTCATCGGCGGTTTGGAAACCGCCGCTCCTTGTTGTAAACAAAGGCGTGGAGAACACCCCAGTTATCAGTGACCCGGCACCTGTTCCTCCGTCGCCAAGAGCGGCATCGATGACGACTTCGCCAATGATCGCGGTGCGGGACCTGGCAAAAAGACTCGGCCGCCAGGAAATCTTGCGCGGGATCGGTCTCACCGTGGCCAAAGGCGAGACACTCGTGATCATCGGCCGCAGCGGCGCCGGCAAAAGCGTTCTCTTAAAACATCTGATCGGATTGATGCAACCAGATGCCGGCGAGATCTGGATCGATGGCCAAAACATTATCGGCCTCAGCGAACGCAAGCTGGCGGCGATCCGCCGCAAAGTCGGGATCCTGTTCCAGGGTGGCGCGCTCTTTGATTCGATGACGGTCGAAGAAAATATTTCGTTTCCGCTGCGTGAGGCGGGCGAGCGCAATTCGAAGGTGATTCGCGAGAAGGTGAACGAAATGCTCGAGGTGATCGAATTGGAAGGTCAGCAAAAAAAAATGCCGGTGAACCTGAGCGGCGGAATGAAAAAACGCGTCGGCCTTGCGCGCTCCATCATCCGCCGGCCTTCCTGCATCTTATATGATGAGCCGACCGCCGGGCTCGATCCGGTCGTATCGGACAGCATCAACAAATTGATCCGCCGATTGCAGGAGCGCTATCAGATCACCAGCATTGTAGTGACGCACGATATGAAGAGCGCCTTTCATGTTGCGGACCACATCGCCTATTTGCACGAGGGCCGAATCTATTTCCACGGCTCTTCGCGGGAGCTCCAGCTTTCGGCCGATCCACTCCTCCAGGATTTCCTGCTTGGTCGCTCGGAGGATTCGCAATTGATCGCGAAGATGGAATCTGCCTGACGTATTCTCCCAACCCGTGTTAAAATCAGCCTGAGACAATGGCTACCCCTCCAAGCGAAAAAACTCTGGAGCTGAAAGTTGGCGTGTTTGTCATTGCCGGTCTGGCGGTGCTCGCGGCGCTCGTGGTTCAATTCGGCCGGGTCGGTGAAGGTTTTAAAACTTACTATGCTCTCACGGTTCGTTTTCCCGATGCGAGCGGCCTGCTGAAGGGATCCGACGTCTTGCTCGCGGGCGCGAAGATCGGCCGTGTTTCGGGTGGGCCGCGGCTGGCGCCGGGTCAAGGCGTGGAAGTGCCGTTGCGCATTTATGATTACGTAAAGATTCCGGCTGGGAGCAAATTTACCGTAGGCAGCTCCGGCTTGCTCGGCGATCGCTTCGTGGCGGTGACGATGCCTCCGGGCCAGCCCACGGCCTTCCTGCAAAAGAACATCATGATCGAGGGCACGCGCGAAACCGGTCTCGACGATCTCACGCGCGAAGGCGGATTTTTGGTCAGCGATTTGCGCGGCACCGTGCAAAATGTCAACACGACCGTGACCCGCTTGAACGAACAGGCGCTTTCGCCCGACAATATGCAGAACCTGAAAGCGAGCGTCGAGCATCTGAGCGAAGCGACCGCGGCGCTGGCCGAATCGTCAAAAAAAATCAACGGCGTGATCGAAAAAGCGGACGCGACGATGGGCTCCGCCAAGAAAGCCGCGGATGACGTGCAGGTGGCGATCGTCGATGCGCGCAAAACCATTCAAGCCGCGACGCAGGTCATACAGGAAGCGACGAGCGGAAAGGGTTTGCTTCCCGCCTTGTTGTCGAATCAGGAACTCGCGAAAGATTTGCGCGCGCTGGTCAGCAATCTGCGCGCGCACGGAATTCTTTTCTATCGAGACAGTGCCGCGAAAGCTGAGGCGCGCGTGCCGGCCGAGCGGAGCCAAACGCCTGTGCCGCGAAAAACGGGAGGTCGCTGATGACGCCGCTGCTGACGGTCAATCTTCTCCGGGCGCTTTTCATCACCTTCTGCATCGCGATCGGTGGGATCGTTACGGGAGAGATTCAGGGGAAAGTGATACCAGGAATACTGATTGGCGCGGTCTTCGCCCTCGCCATCGTGCTGGTGGATCGGCTGCTCAAAGGCTTTTCGCTGCGCGCGTTTTCTTCCGCCACTTTTGGCCTGCTCCTCGGCCTGCTCTTCGCGAATCTGCTCATGGGTTCGGAAGTCCTGCGTTATCAAAGTGAGACCACGCAATGGGCCGTGCGCCTGGTGGTTTATTGCGCCTTCGGTTATCTCGGCATGATGCTGGCCATGCGCAGCAGCCGCGACGAATTCTCGCTCATCATCCCGTATGTCCGTTTCGCGCGCGAGACGACGCAACACGAGCCGTTGATCGTGGACACCAACGTCATCATCGATGGGCGCATCGCCGATCTTTGCGCGACCGGATTTCTGAGCCGGTCGCTCATCGTGCCGCGATTTGTTCTCGATGAATTGCAAACGCTGGCGGACTCGCGCGACCCGCTCAAACGCGAACGCGGGCGCCGCGGCCTCGAGATTTTGAATCAGCTCCAGGCCTCGCGTGAATGCGAGCTGACGATCCACGACACGACGGGCGATGCCGATCTCGCGACCGATGCGCGCCTGGTGCGCACCGCGAAGCTGCTGCAAGCGCGTCTGCTCACGAACGATACTGCGCTCGGCCAGGTGGCGCGGTTGCAGCAGGTGCAGACCTTGAATCTTTCCGATCTCGCGCGCGCGTTGCGGCCCGCCGTGGCTGCGGGCGACGAGTTGGAATTGAGCCTGGTGAAAGAAGGCCGCGAGAGTCATCAAGCGGTCGGTTATCTGCCGGACGGAACCATGATCGTGGTGAATCACGCGCGCCCTCAGTTGGGCAAGGTGGCGACGGTGGTGGTTTCAAGTGCGCTGCAAACTGGCGCGGGGCGGCTGATCTTTGCGGAGTTAAAGGGCGCGTAGCCTCGGGCCGTGCGCCACCCAGAAGACAACTCGCGAATCACATATGAGAGCATCGATTTTCTGCTGGGGAGCGCAGGCTGCCAGCCTGCAGTAGCCGGCAGCTTGCCGGCAGCTTGCCGGCTACACTTAAGGACGTTGCATGCCTTTCAGCACCCAAGTCGCCCATCAGCGTCTCGGCAAGCTGCCGAGATGTGCAGGCTGGCAGCCTGCGCTCCCCAAGATTCACAATCCTACCGCTTCTCTCACGCGCGCCATGACCTGGCCCGCGATTTCGTTCGCGCGCTGTGCGCCGCGATTAAGGACCGTACCGATGTAACTGGGATCGGCGAGAATCTCTGCGCGCCGCTTTCGCATCGGTTCGAAATATTCCCAGAGCTTCGCGAATAGTTGCTTTTTGAATTCGCCGTAGCCGATGCCCCCGCGGTGAAACGCCTCGCGCATCGCAGCCGTTTCCTCTTTCGTCGCGAACAAAGAGTGGAGCTGGAAAATCGTCGAGCTGTCCGGATCCTTGGCCGCTTCGACCGAGCTCGAGTCGGTCACGATGCTCATAACGCGCTTCCGCGTTTCTTTTTCGTCGCCGAAAATATCGATCGTGTTTCCGTAGCTCTTGCTCATCTTCTGGCCATCGGTCCCGGGAACCGTTTCGGTGGCGGGCTGAATGTGCGGCTCTGGCAATTTCAGATCGCCACTGAACGTCTCGTTAAACTTGAGCGCAATATCGCGCGTCATTTCGAGATGCTGCTTCTGGTCCTTGCCGACCGGCACCACGTCGCTGTCGTAAATCAGAATGTCAGCCGCCATTAAAACCGGATAGGTGAACAGTCCGGCCGAGGCCGGCAAGCCGCGGGCGATCTTGTCCTTGTAAGAATGCGCGCGCTCGAGAAGAGCTTTGGGCGTGACCGTCGATAAAATCCACGCGAGTTCGGTCACTTGCGGCACATCGCTTTGCCGGAAGAGCGCAGCGCGATCCGGATCGAGGCCGCAAGCCAGAAAGTCCAGCGCGACCTGCCGGCTGTTTGAGCGGAGCGTTTCCGGATTATCGATCGTGGTCAGTGCATGATAATCGGCGATGAAATAAAACGCCTCTCCCTGCGCCTGCAGCGCAATCGCCGGCCGCATCATCCCGAAATAATTTCCGATGTGAAGAACGCCCGTGGGTTGGATGCCGGAAAGAATGCGCATGGTTTGGAAGCGAAGTGTTCAATGTTTCGCTCTCGTCCGCAAGGCTGCGGCCGTTTCGTAGTCGTTGTCGCTTTGGTAGGGCGAGACTCCGTCGAGCCGGAACGGTTAGCGCCATATGTTAAGTTCGGCTCGACGGAGTCTCGCCTACCAGTTGCCCCGGAGCCGACTGCCGGCCTCTTCAGCGACGATCGCTATTGCAAATTGTAAACTTCGACCAGGGCGATGCCGGTGCCGTCGTTCACGCCGCGCACAACTGCAGTGTAGTTTCCGGGTACGAGCGTCCCGACAATCGCTGATTCCAAATCATTCGACGGCGGGATCGTGGTCGCTTCAATGTCTCCCTGCTGGCTGTCTTTCCAATTGTCATTCGACGCGATCGTGTTCCCGTTCCCATCGTGCAATTCCAGGGTTGGATCCTGCAACGCGCCGCTGAGCGGCAGCGACGGACCACGCGCACGCACAATTACCCGGGCGGCGCCGCCCCCGCTTCCTCCAACGATGAACCCGCCGATCATGGCGTTATCGGCCGTGTCGACAAATCCGCGTGTGGCGATGTTGGCCAGCTTTGAATTAGCGCCCTGGGCCAAATCGTACACTTCCACCACGCCGATTCCGGTCCCTTGGTTCTGGCCCGCAAGAATGGCGGTGTAGGCGCCCGGATCAAGCGTCGCGACCAGCGCCGATTCCAGATCGTTCGATGGCGGAATCGTGGTCGCCTCAATCTCCGCCTGCTGACTCGATCCGTCGGGTTTGGTTTTCCAGTTATCGTTCGTTGCGATGAGAGTATCACCTTGATGCAGTTCGAGGGTCGGATCAGCCAGCGCGCCTTGAACCCCAACCTTGCCTAACGAAGGCCCAATTCCACGGATGATGACCTTCTTCTGATCGGTGCCCGTGATGATGAAGCCGGCGATAAGCACATTGTCGGAAGCCAGCACCCGCATGCGCGTTGAGATATTAAGAAGCTGATCTGGCGGATGAGTCTCGAAATTGGAAAGCACGAGGTGGTTGTCGCTGTAAGTCGCGATGAAGGAACCGCGGCCATCGGTCGTGGGGAAACGGATGCCGTTGGGCGCGTTCGTGAACGCGCCGGTGATGGGCGGGCCGGCGGTGAGGACGGTAAAGCTGTCACCGGGTTGCGGGACGAAGTGGTTGATCAAACTAACATCGAGCGTTCCCCCGAAAGTAGCCGAGCCGCTCACATTCATCGTGTCGAATTCGCCCGCCGTGTTATTGCGAATGATCATCGAGTAATGCGCGTCGGCGGCGAGCGCGAGATTACCATTGATGGTCATGTT
Organism: Spartobacteria bacterium; assembly: GCA_003134785.1. Lineage (GTDB taxonomy): Bacteria > Verrucomicrobiota > Verrucomicrobiia > Chthoniobacterales > UBA10450 > AV80. The sequence continues at coordinate 270,877 of PLCN01000003.1, read as the reverse complement.
GTCCGGCCCGGGAATCAAATAACTGCCGGGAACGACGATGATTCCGACTCCGCCAAGCTGGACAAAGCCGCCGCCGCCGGTGCCGGTCGGAGCGATCGTGCCCCGCTGCACGTTGACGTTACCGTTGATCGTGCCGCCGTGATGAATGATGCCGCCCTGGATCAGGACGTTGTCCGCGGTCATGACGCTGTCTCCGAGAGATGTCTCACCGCCGGTTTGGATATAACTGTGTCCGCCGGCTACGCTGAAAACTAGCGAGGGGTCGAAGTTCGAGATGAATAGCGTCCCCGCGTTGGTGAAATCCGTGGGCGCGGCAAAAGACTGGCCGAGGAGTGAGAAGGTGCCGGCCTTCGTGTTGTCGACGAAATTCCGCACACCGTTGTTGCTCGATTGGTCGACGATCGTTGCTGCGCCGCCGAGCGTAAGGTCGGCGGCGTTGTGGACGATATCGGCACCGTTGAACTGGAGCGTTCCGGTTGCGGAAGCATTGGAAAAACTTCCGAACACTCGAAACACACCGCCTGTTAAGGTTTTGGTCGCAGAATCGAGATTCGTGAGCGGGCCGTTTATGGTGAAAGCAGTCGGGAGACTTTGCCCATTGACAGTCAGGCTGCCGTCGTTGGTGAATGCCCCAGCCGAAGAGAAATTGTGGTCGGTGAAACTCACGACACCGGCCGCGAGGTTATGGGCGAAGTTGCGGAACGCATCGAGACCATTCTGATCGACGATCTTGGCGGTGGGAGAGGTGATACTAATCGAGCTGGCGTTGTTGACTATGTCAGCGCCGTTGAACCGGAAGATGACATTCGCCGTGGAGGAGAGAAAGGTTTGCACGCCGATGTTCCCCCCGCTTAACGTTCGTGTCGCGGGGTCGAAGTTCGTGAGCGCGCCGGTGACCGTGAAGCTGGTATCGAGTCCGTAGTCAAGGAGGCCGAGGCCGCCGTTGATGGTCAGATCTCCCCCGGTCGCGAAATCCAGAGCCCCAATGCCCAGGGACCCGGTCCCAATGACGGCGAGATGGCGCAGCGCATCATTTCCAACTTCGTCGATGATATGACAATTTGAGCCGATGAGACTGATGCTGGCGTTGAGGGTGACGATATCAGCGCCCGTGAATTGCACCGTAGCCGCGGGCTCTCCGGAAGAAAGCTTCAAAATCGTCGAGCTTAAGGTTGCTCCAGAAAAATTGGTGAAATGGCCTAATGAAAGGATCGCGTCGGCGAAGCCTGCCAGGGTTGTGACGGTGAACCCGGGATTTTCGGTCTGATCGTCAAAACTACCAGTCTGATTCTGCAAAGAGAGGTCGGTGGTGGTGCCGGTTACCGTCAGGATGTTTGCACCAAAGGTTGTGGAACCGTCGTCGATCAGGCCGGCATCGACCAGCGTCAGGTTGGAGACGGTCGCGGAAATATCGAGCCTCGCGGCTCCGACGTGCCGGGTGATGATCCGGTCCTCGTTGCTTAGTTTGCCGCTCTCCGTCAACCCCGTGATCGTCGCGTCGAAGAAACTGTTCCCGGCATTATTCGGCACCACGTGCGCAGACACCCAATGATTAGGGTCGCTCCATGGGCCGATCGCGTCCGTGCTCGTGCCGTTTCCGGCGAATGACTCCGCGGTGGTTTGCGATCCCGCCTTGAGCGAACAGATGAAGGAAAGGCTGTCGGCGTAGCCATCGTTGGAATTGTTGGAGAAGCGCGTCATCGTTTGCGTGAGCACGACACGAGTCGTATTCACCGGCACAATTCCGCTGCCGCGGCAAAGGAGCAGGCCGGTGGCGTTGCCGCGGTCCTTTGCCGTCACGTGACCAACCGTGGCAATGCCAAGACTCGCCGTGCCATTGAAAAACGTCGCGCTGAGACGGGCGTTGTCGTTGTCCGACTGGTATCCGCCGAAGTAACCCGAAAGATCAAAGATGACATTCCCCTGATTGATGTCCGCGGCATTGGCGCTGAGATCAATTTCCTGGGTGGCAGTGCTGGTCGCGGCGTTGTTCCCGCCGGCGAAGAACTGCAGCGCGCGATCAGCCGGTCCCGGATCCCCGGTACCGGGATAACCGTTCCCAGCGCTGTACGGAATGACGGTAAACGCGCTGCTCGTCGTCCACCCGGGCACGCTGACCGGGTTGCCGGAGGCTGAACTCGAGCCGCTCTCGGCATTCCCGTTCACAAGGAGATTAACGCCGTAAGAGATTGCGTCCACTCGTTCCTGGGTCAGACAAAGAAGACCAAGCAATAGCAGGCTGCTGCGAAACACTCGATGTTGGATGAGCGGCATAAGTTTTGACTCCTAATCTCAGGATATCGTGGCCTGATTGTTAATCATCTCTCTGCGAGAGGACAAACCAATAATGCTCGCCGAAGTTCCACAATTTTTCGATGTGCAGAACGCAGCGGAGCTGTGGTTCATAATCCTCCATCTATTCTCCAATGCGGAAAACCATGACGCGAAAGGACATTTTTTTGGCCTTCCGGTAATCAAGTTTCCGAAATCCGCCCTCACATCTGGCGTGAAGACGAAGGAAATGAATCCAGTGCCGTGGACAAGGGCCGACGGTGTCGGGTCACCCAAGGAACTCCTTGCGTTGACGATTGGGAGCCGTTAGCCTCGGCGCCGTCGCATTCCCCCTGAACGAACAAGCTCGCCGGCTTTGCCGCGAATTTGGGTGGATCGCGCTAATCGACGTGATCACCTTCAAAACAGATTTCAGACCGAGCGGATTCGATCGGCCGGTGACGGAATTTTTCAAAAATCAAATCGTATCAAAGCTGGCCGGAGCCGGGATCGTGAGGCTAACGGTCTTGCTCAAGCGCGGTCCTGCCCGGCAGCTTGTCCTGCATTTTGACGGCGCTCCGGAAGATGTCGCCAAAGCGAATGAAGCTTTCGATCTCGAATTTTCGCAGCGATCCCGAGCGGACACGCGAGGCCGCCCCGTTGACCGAACCGAACGCCCGAGGGGAATCAAGCGCTCGAACTAAATCATTCCGACACTATTTTCAAGTTGGGAAGCCCGGCGTCGAAGTTTGATTTCCATTTTTCCACCAACACCGCCTGCGATGCCGTGAATGTTTCAGCAACCGTCGCTTCGTCGGGGATGGGATGGTCTTTGAAGGCGCGAAGAAAGGTCTGGCCCGCCGGCGAAATGCGATCGATGGAAGTGCACGATCCCTTCTTGCCATCATTAAAGCTCGCCTCGACCAGGCCCGCTCGGGCCATCAGCCGCACTTCTTGATCGGCCTGACTGCCGATCAGTTTTATGAAGCCGTTGCGTCCGTGGTCCGCCGCGGCCAGGAGTTCATATACATAAGGTAGATTCATATCCACTTCCTCTCCCAGTTCCCGGGTCGCGGTATTGCTCGCGGGATTTGTTTGGCGACGAGAGATCGAGCATGAGTAGAATTACGGCTCGAAAATACGTATTCTATTTTCTAGGGAGATAGCCGGGCACGTGACATAAGTTCATCCGCGATCGATCGCCGCAAATTCAGCGCGGAACAACGAAAATGGCTCGCCAAGTTTTTCGTCACGAAGTAGAAACGCCGAAGAACATGGCGTGCAGTTCCCAATGTCTTTCTTCGCCGCACCTGGACTGCTCGTTAGGTTTGCCTGGGTCGGGTAGCGAGAGTTGATGCGCATTTGAAACTTTCCCCTGCGCATTATCTAGAGGCCTTTCGCTCAGCGCCTCCCGGCCGCCGTTTCGAAGTTGTTCGGAAACTCCATCGCGCGGTGACGAGTCCGGGCCCGGTTGCCGCGGCCGAATGTTTCGATATCGGCGAATTTCGTTCCTTCGAAGAATTCGAGATCAAGTACGCGGCGCTGGCGACGGAATTAGGCCGCGCTGGGAAGAATCCCGCGGCGGGTGAGATCGATTTTCTCCATGCCATGGTGGATCTGGATGATGTCCGCTATCCCGGAGGGATTGGTTCGCGCGATTACTTCTTTCTCACTGCTCTGGTTAGCATTCTCGCGCCTCGTCGCGTGATCGAGATCGGGACCCTGACCGGTTTCTCCACCGCCATCATCGCCGCTGCCATTCATCGTCAGCACGGAGGCGGTGACGCGATCACGGTGGAGACCATCGATGTCCACACGCACTGCAGCATCGATGAAACGAAAAAGATCGGTTTTGAAATCCGCGAGCTGATTCCCGATCTTGCCTCCACTGTGCAAGTGCACACACGGCGCGAGTCGGATTTCGCGCGCCACCTGGCTGCGCCTAATGAGTTCGGTCTCGCCTTTATCGATGCCGATCACCGCCATCCCTGGCCGTTGCTCGATGTGCTCCGGCTCGCGCCCTATGTCCAGGGCGGAGGATGGATTTTGTTGCACGACATTCAGTTGGGCACCTATGGCGAGAAAGAGCGAAGCGCGGGTCGATCTCTGGAAGGGAAAACACCCTATGGAGCCGAGTGGCTCTTCGATCGATGGCCCTTTCGAAAAATTCGATCGTTCCACATTGGCGCGATTGAGCTTCCATCCCGCAAGGCAGCCCTGATTCCTTTTGCCCTTAACTTGATGGAAAGACCCTTTGAAGTTACGGACCACGCCGCGAAGCGCATTCGCCGCGCGCTCTACCAAAGCTTCAACGAATTGCTCTAAACGGTCCCCAAACCGCCGCTCTTTGAACTCTCAAGTTCCCACCGCGGAGAGCATGAAGTAAAACGTAGATCCTACTCCGAGCTCCGATTCGATCCAGATCGCACCACCGGCCTGCTCGACTATCCTCTTGCAGATCGCCAGGCCAATCCCTGTGCCGGGATATTCGTCGCGCGTGTGTAGCCGCTGAAAAATGGAGAAGACGCGGTCGAAGTATTGCGCCTCGATGCCGATGCCGTTGTCGCGAACGGCGATGGTCCACATCTCCCTCTCCTGGTGCGCGGAGATGCGGACGCGAGGCGCGGTGACGCCGCGATACTTAAGCGCGTTCCCGATCAGGTTTTGGAGTAACTGAACGAGCTGCCCGCGATTCCCGCAAACCATCGGCAGTGCTTCGTGCTCGACGACCGCGCCCGTTTCCGTGATAGCCCATTCCAAGTGCTGCCGCGCTGCGGCTAGCGCATCCTCCAGAGAGACGGGCTCCATTTCCGCGCCGACCCGGCCGACCCTGGAATAAGCCAGCAAGCCTTCGATCAATTCTCTTAAACGCGCTACGCCCTCTACGGTGTGCGCGATCAGCTCATGACCCCGGGCATCGAGCTGATCCTTGTAGCGCCTTTCCAAGATCTGCACGCAACCCGAAATCGCGCGCAGCGGTTCCTGCAAATCATGGGAGGCCACATAAGCGAATTGCTCCAGCTCGCGATTGCTCCGTTCCAATTCCTCTGTGTGCGTGACCGTGTCTTTCTCAAATTCTTCCCGCGCCATCAGCAGGTTGCTTTCGCTCTCGCGCAGGGAGGCGCCGACCTGCTGGCGCTCGACGATCTCACGATGCAAAGCTGTTTTCGAAGTCCTCAGGTCCGACGTGCGTTCCAGGACACGGCCTTCCATGACTTCGTTGATTCTTTGCATTTCGGCGCGCGCCGCTTCCACTTCGCGCGCGAGGCAAACCGCGGTCTTGGTTTGGGCGTGTAACTCCGCGGATTTCTGGGCGAGGGCGCCGGCGACTCCGAGGCTTTCCGCACGTTCGCGGTAAACGAGGAGAAGAACTCCAATCAAAAGGCCAACGCCTGCAATGCAACTGGCGATGACCAGGGGAGAAGTCAATCCAAGGTCGCCAGGTGAAGCTAACCCTCCAGTTTGAAGCTGCCAGAAAGCAATCGCGAGCAAAGTCATCCTTATACGGCCCGGGGAGGCAGGGTCACAACAACGAACCAAAAGGAGACCACCTGCCCGACGACCTGGGCGAAGTATTCAAAGTCGATTGGCTTGGTAATGTAGCAATTGGCGTGGTTCACGTAGGACTTTACCACGTCCTCATCTGCTTTCGACGTAGTCAGAACCACGACCGGAATTTCTCTCAAGCCTGGATCTGCTTTGATCTCCGCCAGAAGTTCGCGGCCATCTTTCCTCGGCAGATTCAAATCGAGTAGAATGAGATCGGGCCGCGGCGCATTCGCATAGGGTTCGCTTCGATGCAGAAAGGCGGTGGCCGCGACGCCGTCCCGGACGACGTGAAGATCATTCGCGACGTTCGCTTCCTCCAGAGCTTCCGTGGCCAGCAAGACATCGGTGGGACTGTCTTCTACTAACAAAATCTCAAAGCGCCGCCCGGCAGAACTCTCATGGATGCGAAGTTGTTTCATAGGTGAGACTAGCTTGGAGCTAAGCAGATTACCGGCCCAAGAACTTGAGGGAACTACTGATATTGCGCTCGGGGAACTACGCATTTTTCGATGAGCGCACGATTTTATCGAGCCGTGGACTGGAACAGGCTGAGCACTAGACCCTGATGGCACTTCTCCTCCGTCCCGGTAATCCGGTTGCCCAACTCGTTGGTCTCGGCAAATCGCCTGACTCGCCGAAACTCCACCAGGAAGTGGTCGAGCGGGTCCCCACGAGCACTAAGAATGACCCGCAGGGCAGTAATGGCGCGGCGCGATCGCAACTCGAGTTTGGCCACGCACTCGACGACGCCAAGCCTCCGCTCATCCGCGTGTTGATTGTTGAAGATAGTCGCAGCGACGTTCTCTTGCTCGAGACCGAGCTGGCTGGCGCTACCAGCGCTCAATTCGAAGTAACAGCAGTCGGTCGTGTGAGCGAAGCAGCGAAATTGCTGGCTAAGAAGCTCTTTGATGTGGTGTTGACCGATCTCGGTCTGCCCGATTGCTCGGGGCTCGATACTTTATTGGCGATTCAAAATGCGGCGACCAGCGTGCCTGTGATTGTGATGACCAGCCTGAGCGACGAACGGATGGGAATCAAGGCGATGCGGGCCGGTGCGCAGGATTACTTTATCAAAGGCCATCTTTGGGAGAACGGTCTGACGCGCGCGATCCGAGACGCGATCGAGCGCCGGCGCGCGGACGAAGCTTTCCATCGCAGCGAGGCGCGCTTCCGCGCTTCCATCGAATCCTTGCTGGATGGATTCGCGCTTCTGGCTCAGGTGCGAAACCAGGCGGGAGAGATCTCCTCCTTCCGGATCGATTACATCAACGAGTCCGGCTTGTGTTTCCGGCCGAAAGACGGCGCCGAGACCGCGCCGAAAACGATCGTGGATTTATTTCCCGATTGCCACGAGAGGGGATTATTCGACGAGCTCGTCCGCGTCGCGGAAAGCGGAAACCCCTTCGCGCGCGAATCCGTCCTGCTTTGCCAGGAACGAGGAATGGATCTCACCTCGCCTTCCTACGATTTCCGGGCGGGTAAGACCAGCGATGGCATCGCCCTTAGTTGGAGAGATGTGACGCCGCGACTGAGACTCGAAGCGCAGGTGCTCCAATCGCAAAAGATGAATTCCATCGGGCAGCTCGCTAGTGGAATTGCTCACGACTTCAATAACCTGCTTACCGTCATTCACGGTCATACCGACCTCATGAAGGAGGCGAAGCTTCCCGGCAAGCTAGCCGATTCCTTGCAGGAAATCTCCGCGGCTGCGCTGCGCGCTACGAACCTAACGAATCAGCTCCTTACTTTCAGCCGGCAGCATCCGATGGTGGCGGCCGACGTCGATATCAATGAGACCGTCGCACAAATGAGCAACATGCTCGGCCGAATTCTCGGCGAAGACATTCGTCTGCACGTCGAGTTCCGGCAGCCGCCTCCGTTTGTCCGGGCCGACCGCGGAATGATCGAACAAATCCTGCTCAATCTCGCCGTGAACTCGCGCGATGCCATGCCCAAGGGAGGCGAGCTTAGCATCGTCACCAGCGTGAGGCAGGTGGACGCGAGAGAGATCGAATTGGAATCGGACGTTACCCCGGGCCGGTTCGTCTGCCTGAGCGTGCGTGATACTGGATGCGGCATCGAGCCGGATCATCTGAGCAAAGTCTTCGAGCCATTCTTCTCGACCAAGGAAGTGGGGAAGGGGACCGGACTCGGTCTCGCAACGGTTTACGGCATCGTCAAACAGCATAAAGGATGGATGACCGTGGAAAGCGAGATCGGGTCGGGCGCCGCATTCAAAGTCTACCTTCCCTTTTTCGAGGCCAAGCCGGCGGCGATAACGCCGCCCGCCGTGACGCACAAACCAGCTACCGGGAACGAGACCATCCTTCTGGTGGAAGATGAGGGAACGATTCGTGAGATGGCCAAGATGTTTCTGGAGACACAAGGTTATCAGGTGATGGAGGCCAGTAATGGCCCGGAAGCGGTGAAAATTTGGGAGAAGGATCAGAAACGCATCGATCTGGTCGTGACCGATCTCGTCATGCCGGAAGGCCTCACCGGGCGGCAACTAGCCGAGCGTCTTCAGCAGGATCGGTCCGATCTGAAGGTCATTTTCAGCAGCGGCTATAGCTGCGATCTTTTCGGCGAAGATTCCGTCCTGGATTCGGACACGAACTTTCTCCAAAAGCCTTATCGCTTGAACACCCTTGCGCAAATGATTCGCGACTGCCTCGATGGCGCCGCCGCGCCCGCGGAGTAACTTCCACTACGGCTCTGTCAACGAGCTACGCTTCCAAACCGCCGTCCCCATCAAGGAGCGGCGCTTTCCAAACCGCCGTTCTTTCTATCGGCAGTCTTCGGACTGCCGCTCCTTGGAAAAGATCGACGCTCGCGAAGAAATAAGCCTTCGAAAAGCAAGGGTGCTGGGTGGAGGAACAGGCCGATAAAATATCTTATTGCCTTAAGCTACCCTTCCTGGAAAATCGAAGGATGAGAAAGCTAACGACCATCCTTCTTGTTCTTCTAGCTCTTAGCGGCACCCTCTGCGCTGAGACGGCCGCGTTTCCCAAATACGATTCTGTCTTCACCATCACCGTCCCCGAAGATATGAACGTCAAGGTCGACTCTGACGCGATGGTTCTCAGGACGAGAGAGCCGAAAGATCTCGCCTCCTTCGTTTTCATTGAATTGTCTTCGAGCGAGGCACACGATAGCGAGTCAGTCAGAAAATTTGTCGAACAATATGTCGAAAGCAAAATGCGTTCGCTCGCGGTTGAAGTTACCAAGCGTTCTCCTGTAGCTGAAGAATCGCTGAACGACAGGATCAAGGGCTTTGCCGTCGAGGCCGAAGGCAAAAAAGGCGGCTTGAGGATTTTCTACACGGCCACCGCCTTTTCTTTCGACGGGAAAAGATATTTCTTAATGGTGAGCCTGCGGGACTATACCAGCACCGCGGATTATACTCGGAATAAGGTGCTCAAGGCATCGATCGCTGCTTCCACGCTCGCCGCCGGGACAGTAGGTTTCCCCAAGGACCATCCCGAGTTCACCCTCCAGCTGCCAAAAGGCTGGAAGGCGAATATTCGCGGCGATGGCAGCCTGCTCATCTCCACCACGACCGGCGAAGATATTTCCACCCTCTGGGACTTTGCCCTCAAGGGATTGAGCATGCACAGTGATGCCACCGTGAAAGGCTTCGCGCAACGCCGCTCCGAAGAAATCACCAAGGACATGAAGTTCACCGACCTAAAATGCACGAAGCCGCCGAGTGAGATGGCGATCGCTGGGAACAAGGCTTTCATTACCACCTACCAGGGGAAGATGAACGGGAAGCCTTTCTTTTTCGACCTCGCGATTTTCTCCGTGGACGGGATGCATTACTTCTATGTCTTTGGCCTGGCGCCGGAAGGCACAAAAAAACCCGCGCTGGAACATCAGCGCGATATCATTGCGTCGATTAAGTCCACCGAGTAAGAGGCCATACAAGGAGCGGCGCTTTCCAAACCGCCGTCGGTCCTTTCGGCGGTCTGGAGACCGCCGCTCCTTGGAAAGAACGAATGTCTCTGACTCGCCCGCCTCATGGCTTTGCCTTCCGTTTATCTCCTGGGCTCTGCCGAACTTGCTGGATGGTTTCGCGCTGGAAAACAATTCGCAGTTGTCCCTGAGAGTCCTTGTGTAACATCCATTTGTTCACGGATAATCCCGTAACCGGGGACGAACCGCGTGTCGTCACAGTATAGGAGAAACTAAACGATGCCGCGAAGTCGCTGTCGCCCGTTCGTGAGACGCTGATATCTCCGACCGAGAAGGATAACGTATCCCAACGCCGTGAATAGGCCTCGGCTTCGGCTCTAATGTGCTGGCGGTTGCGCAGCCCTTCACCCTGGTAATCGACGATGTCGGCAAAATTCGCCACGACCGCGTCGACATCGTGGCGAGAGAAAGCCAGATAATAACCTCGAATCAATTCTCGCACTCGATCCTCATCGGTCTGGGATGGAACGACTGGCGCGCTCGGGCTGGGAGCAGGTGGCGGCATGACTGGTTGAACGGACAACGACGCCGTTGGGCTGGGAATACTAGGCGGCGTGACTGGCGCCACGGTAGCAGGCGGATTCTCTTTTTGAGTCAAAGGCGATCCGCTCCGCATCATAACCACGCCGAAATAGGCAATGACCGCCAGGGCAATTCCGGTCAGAACCAAGCCGAGAGCTATGGGTGATAAAGTAGGACGGCGCCGCTCTTGTTCCTTCTGGTATTTCGGGCGGTCAGAGTTAGGGGCTTTGTCCAGGAGCTGGCGAATGCTTGCGATCAAACGATCGGTGTGATGGTGAAAATCAATCCCACTATCGAGGGCCAGCGCGTTCCGAAAGGCCAAACCTTCAATCTCCATCGGAAGCGCTTCGGGCTTCGGCATGGGGGTGTCATTGACTAAGACAGGAATGAGAGGAATTCCTCGCTCCAGGGTAGCCGCAATTTCCAGGCGAACGAAGTCCTTGGGATCGTCAATTCTGCGCGTGGAGTTACTCTGGGGACCGGTCCAGGACGGACCTATGACCGCCAGGACCACATCAGCGCGTTCGAGCGTCTTCTTGATGTGCGTGCGAAAATCCATCCCGTACGGGATCGAATCGAAATCCATGAAGACATCGGTCTTGCCGAATTCCGCCAGGAGGCGGTCATAGAGACGGCCTGCAATAGGCAGTGAATCCTCACGGCGATATGAAATAGCAATCACAGGGGGCTGGCCCGCTAAAAGCCCAAGACAATCAGAATTCAAGATCAAGGTAAAGTCGCGCCTTCGGACGAGGCGCATCAAGGAGCGGCGCTTTCCAAACCGCCGCCGCTTTCTATCCGCGGTCCGGGAGGACGTCGCTCCTTGGAAGAAACGAACCCAGAAGAGCCGCTTTGCTGGCGTCATAAATTCTGCATGGACTGGGCGGGATTTGGTGGCGATGATTGAAGCGTGAGCGAAGAACCTATTCCAGAGATTCAACGCGCGGTCGAAAAGGCTGCGGGTTGTCCAGCGCGTCCCCTGGAATCAGTGATCGTGGTTGAAGGCTGGAAGACAAATATAGTTTGGGAAGGCGAAGTTGAAGTTTTCGAGTTGGAAGGGCACCCCAAAGCGAAGCGTGCGTATGGCTGGCGCGACGTTGATAGGGGTGACTTCACGGCGGTTCTTGAAATTCCGCCGGTTGATTGTCCGAATACCGCCGTTCGCGCCACTATTGTCGCAAGACAGCGGGCGGGTTAGCCAAGTGGGAAGGCCGCGGTCTGCAAAACCGCTATGAGCGAGTTCGACTCTCGCACCCGCCTCCAATTCAAATTAGGACACTAGCCTCCGCGCAAGGAGCAGCGCTTGCCAACCGCCGTTCTTTCTATAGGCGGTTTCCAGACCACGGGACTTCGGAAGAAACGAATATCTTTCTGCGCGATGCGCGGACGGCGCGATTAAACGAGATGCGGCGAAACGCAATTCGCTATGGCCCAGACTTTCGGCGCGAGTTAGAGAGACCGCAGGAGGTCGCCGAGAACTCACAGACGACCCTATTGCCAGTCACTCTTACGGTGTCGTCGCACTTTGAAGGAACAGCTGTAATGCATCTAGGCCGCTGCGAAGGAGAGAAAAATCCTGACTAACTTAGCCGTTCGCTTAGCGCGGCCTGAATCATGTTGTTGTTGAAGCAACGGTTCCGCCAAATTGCATCCTTGGTGACTTTGAGAAGAAATGCTTCGAACCCCTTCACAGTAACAAAGTGAATATGTGAAAACTTGAAGGTTTGGGACGCAAACTCTGCAAATTCACCTGGAATTTTCATGTCCCGAGCAACGTAGAACTCACACTGGTCAATTTTGATCGGATCGTGAATTAGTTCGTCGTCAGCGTCGTATTCCATTGACCACAGCGCGGCGTCCGGAACGACGACGACGGGGATAATAGCGGTAAATACATGAGGCATTTTGAAACGACTCGCATAGTAGCGAGCGTCGAGTACGAGATCTTGTGCGGAAGCAAGCGCTTGGGACCAACGGTCATAGATTTCTTTATCCTTCGAGCGAGAGTAAGTGATGGTGGCATCGGAAGGCCTCCGAGTTTGGGAGGCCTCGATGCGCAATATACTTCTTCCGACGAAACTGCCCATACCGTACATTGAATCATCACCCGCGACGCGGCGAACTTGACCGATTGCTGAGATGTCTAGATATATGTTTCCTCTGGAAGTTTGGAACCCTCCGCCTTTTCGCGATTCGATCAGATCGTGAAACGCTTCTATACTCATTCGCTTCTGTCCGCGGACGACGACAGGCGAATTGCTATTAATATTCTTGCATTCAACGGCTAAGCTTACGGCGAAGCCATCTGGGTGACAAAACACCCAGCGAAAATCGTATTGCCTTGGGTTGTTGGTGAGGGGATCGATATACGTGCCGCCATGAGAGGTTTCGCTGCCTCGATGGGCACGTAAAAGGCGACCTACGCGGACCTCATGCTCAAAATCATCCGCCGTCGTGACGACTTCCGTAATATGTTTCGCAGTTATCACGACTTCGAATATAGCGCACAGCGGATCTGAAAACACGATTAAGTATGTGCACCGAGTTATGTTATGCTGACGCCGCTAAGAACGGAAATCGCTCGCAATTTTCGAGGCGCCAACTAAAAACACCGGAACATGGCTTCGAATTCGCAGAAAATTTCGGTGGTCACAGGGGGCGCGGGTTTTCTTGGATCGCACCTCACGGACCGGCTCCTGGCGGAAGGGCATCAAGTCATCGCAATCGACAATCTGATCACGGGCAATCTCAAGAATATCGCGCATCTCGCGGGGAACGAAAATTACCGGTTCATCAAGCACAACGTCTCGAGCTACATTTTTCTCCCGGAAGAAAAACTCGATTACGTTTTCCATTTCGCTTCGCCGGCCAGCCCGATCGATTATCTCGAGCTGCCGATTCCCACGCTGAAAGTCGGCGCGCTCGGCACGCATAACACGCTCGGTCTCGCGAAAGCGAAGAAGGCCGCGTTCCTCCTGGCCTCGACCTCGGAATGTTATGGCGATCCGCTGGTCCATCCGCAAACAGAAGATTACTGGGGCAACGTGAACCCGATCGGGCCGCGCGGAGTTTACGATGAAGCGAAGCGTTTCGCGGAGGCGATGACGATGGCCTACCACCGCTTTCACGGCATGGACACCAAGATCGTCCGCATCTTCAACACTTACGGGCCGCGGATGCGGTTGCGCGATGGGCGCGTGGTGCCGGCCTTTATCGGGCAGGCGCTCGGCGGAACGCCGCTCACGATTTTTGGCGATGGATCGCAGACGCGCTCCTTCTGTTTCGTCTCGGATTTGATCGACGGAATTTTCAAACTGGCGATGAGCGATTTTCACGAGCCGGTGAACATTGGGAACCCGCGCGAGATGACGATCAAACAATTCGCGGAAGAGATCATCCGGATCACCGGGACGAAATCGCAGGTCGAATACAAACCGCTGCCGGTGGACGATCCGAAAGTGCGCCAGCCGGACATCGGTCGCGCGCGCAAAGTCCTCGGCTGGGAGCCGCGCGTCCATTTCGAAGAAGGAATCGTGCAGACGATCGAATATTTCCGCGGCTGTCTCGAGCGCGGCGAGCTCGGAGAACGGATCCAATTAAAAAACTGAAAGGCTGAAAGGCGGGAAACCCTTCTCGCGTTTAGTCCTTCCCTTCCGGGCAGCAGATCTCAGGATGGTTTTGTGAGCGAAGGCAAGGGCCAACGGACGACGGCGGTGATGGCCACGATCCTCCTGGCTATTACCTTTAATCCGGAGGTCGATGCCGGCCGGCGAAGCGCCGAGCCCCACGCTCAATACCCTGAGCATTTTACTCGAGCTCGGGATGCTGATTGGTGTGATCGGCATCGTCCCTGGCATTTTGCGTTCGCTTCCCGAGGACGCCCCACGCGGAGGCTGGATTTTTCTCCTCGTGGTCGCCGTCGTCTCGGGCATAGGAATTTTTGGCATCCGCATGGCGGGCGGCCCGCGCGTGGAATTGCCGCCGCGCACCTCGAGCACCTCCAGCGCCACCGAGGGTTTGCCCCATCAACTACACGAGCAGCTTGCTGCCTTGGACACGCTCAGCAACAAATTGGTGGCTACGAAATGGTTGCAGACTGTCGCGACCGAGGATCCGGCGAAAATCCGGACGCTGACCCGCGAGAACCTGCAAGAGCCACGCGGGCTTAGCGGCGAGATGCGAGACTGCGCCGATCGCATCCTGAAGGTGTTCGCTGAAGCCACTGCGAAAGGAGTCGCCCACTCGACTCTTTCCGACGACCCGGGTGCGGCTCGACCGGAAACCTGGCAGACCACGCGCGAAGTTTATGTAGCGACCTCCGACTACCTTGGCCTGATCGAGCAACACTGGGACGAGTGGGTGGCCAACCCGTTCCCGGCAGAGAAGAGCGATTTGAAACCATGGCAGGTCGAAATCCAGCGGCTTATTGACGCATCCTGGGCCTCGTCCAGAGAAGCCCGCGCGCTACTCAATTCGAAGAGCGAGGCCGGAGCGCTGAACGCGCTGTTGAGTGAGAGGATTACATCATGGGTAAACGCGGACCGGAAAACCACGGCCACCCGTTGGCAGACACTGAAAAAGGATCCGAACCAGGCCCGGACTCGGACCCGACAAGATCTTCAAGAGATGCGAGGATTCTCTTTGGAGGTTCAGGAAAGGGCCGAGCGAATCGTGAAGGTCCTCGAGGACGCGAAGTCGAAACGAATCGACGTTTCCAGCGCCTGGCCGGCGCAGGAGATGACGCGGCTGGAGCTATGGCGCGCAGCTCAGCAGATGTACAGCGCGGGCCTGGAAAGACTTGCCCTGATCGAGCAGAACTGGGACGAGTGGAAGGCGCAGCCGGAGGCGCCGGACGAGAAGAGCATGAAACCGTGGCAACGGGAATTGAAACGGCTCGAGGCGGTGGTCGACGCGAAAAATAGCGAGATCCAGAAGGCGCCCCGCACGGCGGCAACACCCACCGCCGCTCCTTCGCCTCCCGCCAATAATTTTGACCAGCTCGCGTTACAAACGCACATGCTGCCTGCGGTCACGGACTACGTCACGGCCTTGAAACGACTGCAGGCGACGCGCTGGATCAAAAGTCCGGACGCGAAGTCCTATCACCCGCAAAAAATCACCCGGGCCGACCTTCACGACCCGAACGAGAAACTGCGGGATCTGATCGCCGCGATCGATAAGCTGCGGGCGGACCTCGACGCGCAGACGCTCCCGGTGCCGGCTGCGGAAAAAGAATACTGGCGGATCAAACGCGAGACGAGCCTCGCCTTCCAGCAACTCACCGGGATTCTGGAGGAGAATTGGAAAGAATGGCATGTCACTGGAATCCAGCCGAAGACGAGCGAGGCAAAGCCGTGGCAGAAAGAGGCCCTCCGTCTCCAGGGCGAGGTAGACAAACTCAAGCAGATTGACCAGACCTCGATTCTGCTCTAGCGAGTCGCGCTCGCCGTTTTGGAAAAGAAATTGCACTCGTGCTCGATTGTTTCCGAATCTGTATTGCGATGAGAACCGGATTGATCGTGGCGGCGTGGATGTTTGCGGCCTCAATAGTCGCGGCCCAGACGCGAGCAGTTGATTTTCAGCTTACGAAGATCACCAAGAACCTGGTGAGCACGCCGCAGTTTACCTAGACGGGCGCGCAGCAATATCCGACCAACCAGCGGGATCGCTGACTGGAAGTGGAAGTGGAGTTTGCGGCCGCCATCTCTACGTCGGGGGCGTACCTGCTATGTCTGCAACGGTAGCCAGGCCTCGACTTGGTGGCGCGACGGCGGGCGGCAACTCCTCGCAAAAGCCACAGTGGGACGATATACGTGAGTCACGTATACGACAAATCCTTTGCTTCAACGATTCGGCACGTGCGCAATCTGATGATTGAAGCCGACGACAGTGAAACGTGGGAGAATGCCGGCCGGAGAAAGCGAATGGGTTCCTGACCGTCTATAAGGGCCGCGTTTGTCGCGGTGGTCTGCGACCCATCGGCGCGTCATATGTCGTCTACCCCCTGCTCGCGAATACTTTCGGAGTAGCTTGGCGAAGATAGGTCACATCTACTCCGTTGCATCATAAGCCGCTTACGATGAATTAAGCGCCGCGGAGAAAAATAATGGGAGCGGCGAAAACCGATTCAGGTTCGTGACAGCACCTCTGCGGTAACCAGATCCGGGCCGTTCGATTCTAGGTATTGTTTGGATCCGCGAATTCACAAACTAAGTGCAACACGGAGGACGTGTGGAGGGAAAGGAAAAAGAAGAGTTTGGAAGGGGCCGAAGAGTGGCGGGAAGATGGGGATGAAGTATCGGCAACTCAATGGGGAAGAGCGGAGCGTGCTGGCGGCGTTGCGACTGGTGGGGCTCAAGCCGGCGGAGATCGCGCGAGAGCTTGGGCGGCATCGCAGCACGGTGTCGCGGGAACTGAAACGCAACGCGGCGCCTTACGACGGATGGTATCGAGCGCGGCGCGCGCACCAACGGGCCCACGCGCGGCGTTATCGGTCGCGGCGCAACAGCCAATTTGGACGCGGGCAATGGGAGCGAGTGGAAGGGTTGTTGCGCGAAGAGTGGAGCCCCGAACAAGTCTCCGGGCACTTGCGCTTGAAGCAAGAGCTGGCGATCAGCCACGAGACCATCTACCGGCACATCTGGCGAGATCTGAGAAGTGGAGGCACGCTGCACGAACATCTGCGCGGTGCGCGCAAGAGCTGCCGGAAACGCTACGGTTGTTACGACAGCCGAGGGCGCCTGGCGGGAAAAAGAATGATTGGGGAGCGGCCAGCCAGGGTGGAGCGGCGACGTCAGATCGGTCACTGGGAGATCGACACGATGATGGGCGAGAGCCCGGGGGAGAGCAGCCACTGCGTGCTGACCCTGGTCGAGCGCAAGAGCGGCTACCTCATGCTGGGGAAACTTCCAGCGCGCACCGCGGCCGAAACCAACCGCGCGTTGCTGGGCCTGCTGGCGCGGCATCCGGGGCGGATGCGCACCATTACGGCCGACAACGGGACAGAGTTCCACTGGTATGGCCAAGTGGAAGCAGTCAGTCCGGTCAAGTTCTACTTCGCCACCCCGCATCACAGCTGGGAGCGCGGGACCAACGAGAACACCAACGGACTCATCCGGCAGTATCTGCCCAAAGGAGCGACCATGGCCCGAGTTACCCAAAGCGAGTGCGACTTAATCGCCGAACACCTCAACAACCGACCAAGAAAAAGACATGGCTACAAAACACCCAATCAATGCTTCCTTCAGACCTAGCAAATGTTGCACTACAAAGTTGAGCCTAGGATCCATCAATTCTATCCTATGTCGGACCGACCGAAGATTTTGGTAGATTGGCCATACAAATAAGGCGCAACCGAAGAAAATGAATGCATCGAACCATCCAATACCGACATACAATGGCGTCTCCATTGTTTTAGGTGGAATCCACTTGGTAATATGGATAACGCTAAAGACTACTAACAAGACATAACCATCCACGAAAAAGCCGGCCCAGAGGAACCGGCGCCACCTTGAGCGGCTAAAGGGAGAAAGATACCAAAATTCCAGCTCGGTGGACTCGGGACGGCGGGTTGCGGTCTCACTCAACGCCTTGAGCAAACGTGACTCGCAAAGCGCCGTGGCAATAAAAACGGCGAACAGAAGCCCGTAGGTCAAAGAAAGAGCCTCACGAACTACCTTGAACCCGGCCACACTTATTTCAGCCTCTCCTTTGAAGAAGGAAAATTTGCCGAGCCAGTCAATTAGAAATCCAATGTTAAGACTGCAAATGGCGGTGACGTAGGTCTTCCAGGTCTTTTGCGTCTTGAGTAAAGCTGCGTCGAATAGGTCGGATTTCACAGGATTGCCGGCGTATCATTGCTGAGAATAATCAATTGGCTTGGAGAGGCGAGCGGAAAAGAGCCGGCGTGTCTTACCTCGTGAACTCGAGCTTGGAACCGCTTGGGTCTTTCAAGATCATGTGCTTCCCGGATAACTCGAGCTGGTAAACGGAAGTGCCGGACGGCGTTTCGATTTTGACGCGGTCCTGGTCGCCGAAGCTATACCGGCCTCGCATAATTCCCATCTTGACCGATCCATCTTCGGAAAATTCCCAAACCATCGTGCTGGCGTCACCGGCCGCGCGCCACTTGCCGGTAATGTCATGCTTGGGACCTCCGCAGTTAACCATGGCACAGAGTAGAATGGCTGCGGCTACGGTTCTCCACGGTAAGTGAACGGCCTGAGGGCGGGCCATTTTCACGACGCGCTGGAGACGGCCTGCCCTCAGACCGTTCTTCCGGATGATGAGCGGCGGGGAATACACGCTGGTTTAGCTTGGTGGATGACGCTGACCTGAAGCAAGCGTTTTTTTATCCGCGTAATCAGCGCTCAAAAAATTAATCTGTGCCTCTTGACGTTCGGCGCTGCGCGCTAATGTATGCGCCACATGTCGCTTTCCCGCACTCATTGCTTGGCGGTCGTTGTAGCCGCGTTGCTCGTGTTCACAATTTGCGCGCCTTCAGCCAGTGCACGCGCGAGTGAGGAATTGCCTTTCGCCACCTCGGCCGATGATCCAATCTTGCAAAGCCGAATCGCCGCACTCTCGCCAAGCGTCCGGCCAGAGGAGGCCCAGCAGGTCGCCCGATGCGCTTACAATACGGGGCGGGAATTGAAGCGTGAGTGGCGGGTAGTCTGGCCGCCGGGTCTGCAAAACTTCCTCGTCAATACCGGAGCCAGAAAAGGAGGCCTCTGTTTCCAATGGGCGACGGAACTTCTGATCCGGTTGGATGCGTTGAAACTCGAAACACTCGAATTTCATTGGGCCGAATCTTTTGAGAGAACGGCGAGCGAACATAATGT
The DNA here is from genome assembly GCA_003134785.1 of Spartobacteria bacterium. Classification (GTDB taxonomy): domain Bacteria; phylum Verrucomicrobiota; class Verrucomicrobiia; order Chthoniobacterales; family UBA10450; genus AV80. The sequence continues at coordinate 251,720 of PLCN01000003.1, read as the reverse complement.
CATCGTAGTTACAGCCCGGGGTCAGCCCTTCGCCCAGGGCATTCTGCTCGATAACTGGCGTTACGGGGGGCGCCTTATTTGGGGACCTATCAACAGCGACCCTCATTATCAATGGAAGGAAAACAAGGCGGAAGCCATCCGCAGATTGGGACACAGGCCGCGATAGTTGGTCGGAGGATTCGTTTGCGATTCGTTAAGTAAACCCGCTGTATCCGCCGCACTTTGTGCCGCATTCGAGCGAGCGCCTCGACGGAGAGGGGCAGCTAAGGCGCACCACCGAAAGTCCCTGGAGCTGCGCGGTGAGAGCTGTGTGGCAAGCAGAATGCTAGTTGTAAACTGGAGGAGTTACATCAGCCATGCAAGCAACCTTTGACACAACAATTTGCGTAAACGGCAACAATTACCAGAATGAGGATAGCATGCCAGAAAATATCCGGCAGGCTTTTGAGCGAGTGATATCGGGCGCTTTGAGGGCGAGCGGCAGCCTTTTCGTTGGCCGGACCGCTCGTTTTGTCCCAAAACTCAAAAGCAGGATTGTTTGTGACAGCGCAGAGTTCAATAACGTCTCTGAGATGCCGAAGGCCCAGCGTCGCTTTTATGAAGACGCGCTGGCGGCGATCTTGCCCGGTTACATCGCAGTTCGTATTGCCGCGACCGAAGCCCGAGTCCAACGAAGAAACAAGCTCATGGTGGCGCTGACCAGCCTCGCGGCCACCACGACCTACCTTTGGTATCACGGATGTCTGACCGACCCCAAGTTTCTCAGTCATTTCCTTCGATTTCTCTTTGGCCTGACTTGAGGCTGACTTATTTTCATTTTGAGGTACTGAGAACGAACTGATTCTCCTCGCTATCGCGGAACTTGGCGAACGTGCCCCATGGTTGCTGCTCGGGTGGCCCATCGAAGGTCACTCCCTTGGCCTTGAGTTCCTCATAGGTTTTCGCTACATCGGTGCAGGCGAACACAATCGGGGAGAAGGTACCGACCCGATCTTCCTGTCCTTCGGGTGTGAAGAGGACGACGCGTGTTTCCGCTTTCGGGATGCGCAGTTCGATCCAGCGCTGCTTTCCATCGAAGGGTTGGTCGGTGATGATGGTGAAGCCGAGCTTCTCCGTGTAGAACTCGAGCGCGCGGTTTTGGTCGCGCACTGGGACGCTGACGAATTTGATGTGACTGATCATGCCGCGAACGTAGCTGCACCGCCTCACCGCCGTCGAGCGGAGAGGGGTGCGCTCGCTGGAAAAGTGTTGTCCGATTATCGGTATAGCTGTTATGACAGCGCTCATGCCCCGCTCTCGTACGACCGTGCCGGTAGACGACTACGTGCTCGACGTCCTAATGCGCGACCTCGTTGCTCACGATCAGCAACCGTCGGCCTTTTTGGTTTATCTGTTTCTGTTTGGCCGCGCTGCGCGACAGCGCTGGCGACCGATCGTGATGAGTCTCCGGATGATCGCGGAGGAAACCGGCCTCTCCAAGAGCGCCGTGCAAACCGCGCTGGATACCCTCCGTTACCGTGAACTCATCGTCACAAAGCGGGCTCATGCGACCGCAGTACCCGCTCACCGCGTTCTTCGGCATTGGATCTCGTAGCTCCTAATTCTTATGCGTCAGTCATCCGCGCTGATGTAACTCTTTCCAAGAAGCGGCGGTTTACAAACCGCCGTCGGAGAAAGGCGGGCGGTTTGGAAAGCGCCCCTCCTTGTTCAAGCAACGCGCCCTAGTTTATTTCGTACTCCACATCCACTACCACCCGGACGATCTTGCGTTCCGGTGTAGCTGCGTCGCGGTTCTCCACTTGAAACCAACCCTGTGAGGCATTCCGTAATTTTCCCAAGGTTGTTTGCGAATCGCGCGAGAATTGTTCCGCGGCTATCCGGGCGTTCCTGGTCGCCTCTTGGATCATGCCCGGCTTGATGTCGTTGAGTTGATTGAAGATGTAGTTCGGTTCTGCCTTGCCGGAAAGAAGCACGCCGCTCACCATCAGGTTCGAAGCGGAAGCCAGCGCAGGTTTGATCGCATCGACCTTCGCCGTGCGTAACAAGACCGACTGGTCGGCGCGGTATCGTTCGGGTGGCGGCGGGGTATCCTTCTCGCGCACGTCCATGCTGGTATCATGCAGTGAAGGCGGTTGGACGGACAGGTCGGTCTCCGCGAAACCTGCTTCTTGGAGGAAAGCCAAAACGGCCTTGGTGCTTTCGGCCAGCTTCTTGTTGATCTCGCCCAAATCATTCCCGTTCGCCGCGTAGCCTATCGTCCAGGTAGCAACACTCGCCGGAACTTCCTTCTCTGAGAGTCCCTTGACCGAGATGATCCGGCTTCCACTCTTTCTTCCCGATATTCCCTCGCCGATGAAGTAACCCGCGACACCCAAACCCAGGGCGATAAGTAACGCGGAAAGAACCAGGGATAGGCGCTGGGACGTCACAAGTAGGAATCCAGTTGGCCGCACTCGCTATTGGTAAGCCAAGCTACTCACCGCGGGCCATTATCAGTCTGGGTAGGTTTCCTCTTTGGCACTCTCCTGGGCGAGGGTGTGGTCTTGGGAAAAGTTTGCGCCTTGGTTGTCACCGGTGGGACCCTGGTCTGGGCGTTGGTCTGACCCGGCGGTTTCCGGTAAATTACCGGGGGCGGGGTGGATTTGGGATTGGTCTGAGTGTGCCCGGGGCCTTGAGGGTACGTTTGGGTGGTGCCGGGCGGATTATTGCGTCGAGTAGTAGGACCGCGATGAGGTCCGCGGTTAAACCCACCTCCGAGTAAGTCGATCACGGGAAGGATCGGCAACACAGAAGGCCCGCTCGGATTTGGGGGTGGAGGCGGCGGTTGCTGCTGGCTCGTGGCGACGATCAGATCCCGACTCGGCAAGGGCGGGAAGTCGGTGATGAGCGGGTGGTTTTTCATGACATCGTTCAGATCGATATTCGTCGGCGGCGGAACGGTGGTAGCGCCGGGCGGGACATCGATCATTTGCCCACCGCGCGCGTTCTGAAACTGCTTGGGATACTTGACCAGGGAAAGCCGCGCGCTCCCTTCCAGGACGATCAATTTGTTCCTACCGCCGCGGGTGGATTCCACGATCAGAGTGGTGCCGGTCACCGCGACAGTAACCGCGCTCGTCTTGATACGGCCACCGCCGGAATCCTTCGGCACACGCAGGAGAATGGAGCCGCTATCGACCTGGTCGTTGCGCCCCGCCTTGTTGAAACTGAAGATCGTGTTTGCGCCCAGGCGGGTGATGGTGAGATCGGCAAAGGTCAGTTCCGAGCGCGAGTTTCCTCCGGTCCGCACGCCGGTGTCTTCGGCGACGCGGTCGTTCACTACGGCCGCCCGTGCTGCCGCGTCCGTGGGCAGGATTCTAACATCGCGAACGATCTGAGTGACCCGCGCTTCCTTTTTCGAATCGGCGGCAAAAGCCTGGCCGGCGACGAGCAGAATGGCAATGGAGCTGGACAGAATTTTAGGTTTCATGGATCGAGTTGGTCGGAAGTTCCAGCGTGACGAGATCATCCTTCAATGTCGAGACCAAAACCGGCCGCCGTGGATGAGATAGACCGCGAAGCGGCGTTCCTTATTGAAGCAAGCGATTGACCCAACACGTGGGCGGTGGTGATGGGCCGCCCCTGCTTTTTTCAGGATGGGGCGCCGTTGATCGCGCGAAGGTATCGCGCTGCAGAACGATTGACGGCACCTTTGGCATCGGACAAGACGTTGCGCTCCCACCAGGCGCCGTAGATTCGTTCAAAGGCAAACGGTTCGACCCGCTCGAAGATTTTGGAAACGGCGGCGGCGGAAAGCGGAATAAGGTTCGGGTAGCTGCGCATGAAGCTCACATGGCGGCGATCCATCACGACCTGAATGATGTCGCCGGAAAGTAACGCGCCACGCCCATCGACTCCTTCCTTCCAGTGCAAGACGGTTCCGCCATCGAAATGGCCGCCGCAGTTGATGAGTGTCATTCCATCCCACAGCGGCAGCGCCGTCCCTTCCCAGAACTGAATGCTGGGATCGGCGCGCATGACCCATTCACGATCGGCGACATGCAAGTGAATGGGCGCGTCGTTGAAGGCTCGGCTCCACTCGATCATGGCCGAATAAAAGTGAGGATGCGAAATGGCGATGGCCCGAATCCCGCCGAGATCCTTGACTTGAGCGACCGTGCGATCGTCAAGCAGCGTCACGCAATCCCAGAAGAGATTTCCGTTAGGTGATTGCACGAGCAAGGCGCGCTGTCCGATCGCGAACGAGGGTTCGGTGCCGATGCCAACTAAATTGGCACCTTCTTCTTCAATTCGATTCGAGTGAGTGTCGCGCAGCCGATCGAGGTCCGTCCACGACTGTCCTTTCCAGTTCACGTACTGCCGCTCGTCTTCGCAAATCGGACAGCGGTCCGGTGGCGAATCGGTTTCCGTAAACTGAGTGCCGCAGGTGACGCAGATATAATTTGTCATCTCTTTCCTCTCACCCTGTAGCCGCCGCCCTGTGGGCGGCGCCGTGCGCGGGACATTCCCTCGCGCTTCGCATAGCGAAGCGCCGACAGCAGACAGAAGAACTTGTCGAATTGCAATCGACCGGCAAATTGGCCTCGATGATTGCAGCCACTCGAATTAAGGACGCGCTCAAGAGCGATTCGCCCCAGGACGCGATCCTGGTGCAAGGGTGGGTCCGGACCCGTCGTGATTCGAAGGACTTCTCGTTCATCGAGCTGAACGACGGTTCCTGTCTGCGCAATGTTCAGATCATCGCGAAGAACACCTTGTCGAATTATGACGCGATCCAGCATTTGATCACCGGTGCTTCCATCAAGGCGCGCGGCGCGCTCGTCGCTTCACAAGGCAAGGGCCAGAGCTGGGAAGTGGTCGCGGACGAAATCGAAATCGTGGGCGCTTCGGATGACACTTATCCGCTGCAAAAAAAGGGACACACGCCGGAGTTCCTGCGCGAGATCGCGCATCTGCGGCCGCGCTCGAATCTTTTCGGCGCTGTCTTCCGTGTTCGCAGCCGGCTTGCTTTCGCGATTCACCAGTTCTTTCAGGAGCGCGGTTTCGTTTATGTGCACACGCCGATCATCACCGGAAGCGATTGCGAAGGCGCGGGAGAATTGTTTCGCGTTACCGCACTTGACGCGAAAAATCCTCCGCGTCGCGCGGATGGAGAAGTCGATTACGCGCAGGATTTTTTCGCCCGCTCGACCTACCTCACGGTGAGCGGCCAACTGGAAGCGGAGGCGTTCGCCTGCGCTCTCACGAAAGTTTATACCTTCGGCCCGACCTTTCGGGCGGAGAATTCGAACACGTCACGGCACGCGAACGAATTTTGGATGATCGAACCGGAAATGGCGTTCACGGATCTCCGCGGCAACATGGATGTCGCGGAAGAGATCGTGAAATATCTCATCCGCGACATCCGCGAGCATTGCGCGGAGGACCTGGAGTTGTTCGCGAAGTTCGTCGACAAGGAGCTTCTGGCGCGACTCGACTTCGTGCTCGAGCGCCCGTTTCAGCGCATCAGTTATGCGGAGGCAGTCGAACTGTTGACCAAGAGCGGAGAGAAATTCGAATTTCCGGTGGCTTACGGCGCCAACCTGCAATCGGAACATGAGCGCTGGCTGACCGAAAAGCATTTCAAATGTCCGGTGACGGTTTTCGATTATCCGAAAGAGATCAAGCCGTTCTACATGCGGTTGAACGACGACGGCAAGACAGTGACGGCAATGGATGTTCTGGTGCCGGGCATCGGCGAGATCGTCGGCGGCAGCCAGCGCGAAGAACGGCTCGAAGTGCTCGAGAAAAATATGCGCCGGCACAAAATGGATCCGGCCGACTACAAATGGTACCTCGACCTCCGGCGTTACGGCACCGTTCCGCACGCAGGCTTCGGGCTCGGATTCGAGCGGATGCTGATGTTCGTCACCGGGGTGTCGAACATCCGCGACGTGATCCCATTCGCGCGGACGCCGGGCAGCGCAGAATTTTAGATGTAGAGGCGCTTGTGCCAAGCGCCTGTGTCTGAGTTAAGGCGCTTGGCACAAGCGCCTCTACATTTGCTTGTCTTGCTCGGCGGGAAGGTTCTAACTTCCCGAACAACTCTTAACCGGGGAAATCCATGACTACGATCCATCGCCAAACTTTCATTAAACGCGCCGCGCTCGCCGTTGCCGCCATCCTCAGCTTGAACCAGCAACTCGCGGCCGCGGATGATCTCCAACCGATCAAGGCGGAGATCACGAAGCGCCACGATGAAGCGGTCAAGCGGCTCCAGGATTGGATCAAGCTGCCATCGATCGCGGCGGAGAATCTTAACTCTGCGGAAGGCGCGGAATACATGGCGAAGCTGGCGAAGGACGCGGGTTTCCAACAGGCGACCGTGATTCAAACGGATGGGAAGCCAGGCGTGTTTGCGACGCTGGATGCAGGCGCGGCCAAAACGGTCGGGCTCTATTTCATGTATGACGTGAAGCAGTTCGATCCGAAGGAATGGACCTCGCCTCCCCTGGATGCGGCGCTAATCGATAAGACCGGATTAGGAAAGGCGGTCGTGGGTCGCGGCGCGGTGAATCAAAAGGGACCGGAGTCAGCGTTTCTCGCGGCGTTGCATGCGATCAAGGGGGCGGGGAAAAAAATGCCAGTGAACCTGGTGATGGTCGCGGAAGGCGAGGAAGAAATTGGTTCGCCGCACATCGGGCAGATCGTGCATAAGCCGGAGGTGCAGGCGGCTCTCGCGAAAACCGTGGGCGTGTTCATGCCGTCTTCGATGCAGGATCTCGATGGCGTCGTCACGGTGAGCCTCGGTGCGAAGGGGGTGGTCGAGCTGGAGTTGGTTTCGACCGGTGAGAAATGGGGGCGCGGACCGGGGAAGGACATTCATTCGTCTCTGAAAGCGATGGTCGATAGTCCGGCCTGGCATCTCGTCAAAGCCCTCAACACGCTCGTTTCGGAGGATGGCAACGAGATCGCGATCGATAATTATGCCAAGCCGCGTCCGATCAGCGACGCGGAAAAGAAGATGATCGTGGACGCTTCGAAGATTCGCAGCGAAGCGCAGGCGAAGAAGCAGATGATTGTGCAGCATTGGATCAACGATCTGCCGTGGGAGCAGGCGAATATCCGCCTGGAATCGCAGCCGACGGCGAACATCGAAGGGCTGGTAGGCGGTTACACCGGTCCGGGAGGGAAGACGGTGCTGCCGCACAAGGCAGTGGCGAAAATGGATTTCCGATTGGTGCCCGATATGAAAGCGGCGGACGTGGTGCCGGCCATCAAGGCGCATCTGGCCAAGCGCGGTTTTGGCGACATCGAAGTGAACATGAGCGGCGGTTACGATTCGACGCAGACCGCGGCGAGCGCGTCCTTGATTCAAGCGCAGATCGCCGTGCTGAAGCGCGCCGGTATCGCGCCGGTGATGTGGCCGCGCAACGCCGGCTCCTATCCCGGTTTCGTCTTTACCGGCGAGCCGCTAAAATTAGCCTCAGGACATTTCGGTCTTGGTCACGGCAGCGGCGCGCATGCGCCGGATGAATATTACGTGATCGAGTCGACGAGCCCGAAGATCCAGGGTTACGACGGCGCCGCAATGTCGTTTGTGGAATATCTCTACGAGCTGGCAAAGTAGCGCGCCGAATCTTCCTGTAGCGGCGGTCTATGACCGCCGACAACTATTGTACTCGATGCGTTCGGCGGTCATAGACCGCCGCTACAGAAGACGACTGAAATCGGCGCGAGAAAGAAGGTAACTACTTCTTCTTACCTTCGCCGGGCCGATAATCTTCCTCGGCGGCTTCGAACGCTTTCTCGAGGCCGACCATGTCTTCGCCCGGACGCAGATTGTCGAACGCTTCGGATTCGCGTTTGAGTTCCTCTTCGGAATAATTCGCGGCCTTGATCGAGAGCCCGATCCGGCGCTCCACCTTGTCCACCTTGATGACGCGCGCTTCGACTTCCTGTCCGACCTTGAGCACGTCCTTCACCTTCGCGACGTGATCTTCGCTCAACTGCGAAATGTGGACGAGTCCGTCGATGTCATCCTGCAATTGAACGAACGCCCCGAAGCTTGCCAGCTTCGTCACCTTGCCGGTAACGAGATCGCCGATCTTGTATTTCGAATCGATTTCCTTCCACGGATCGTCGCTCAACTGTTTAATGCCGAGGCTGATTCGCTGGTTCACCTTGTCGATGTCGATCACGACCGCTTCCACTTCGTCGTTCTTCTTAAAGACTTCGCTGGGGTGATTGATCTTGCGGGTCCAGCTCAGGTCGGAGACGTGGATCATTCCGTCGATGCCGTCTTCGAGTTCCACGAAAGCGCCATACGCCGTCATGTTGCGGATCGCGCCCTTGACGTGGCTGCCGATGGTGAATTTCTTCTCGATCTCATCCCACGGATTCGGTTCGAGCTGCCGCAGGCCTAACGAGATCTTTTGTTCTTCCTTGTTCACGCCGAGCACGACAGCTTCGACTTCCTGGCCCTGGGTCAAAACATCGGACGGACGCATGATGCGTTTCGTCCAGGACAATTCGGAAACGTGAATGAGACCCTCGACGCCTTCCTCGAGTTCCACGAACGCGCCGTACGGCACAAGATTCGTGATCTTACCTTTGACATGCTGTCCCGCCGGGAAGCGCTCTTCGATCTGATCCCAGGGATTTTTCTGGGTCTGCTTCAGGCCTAACGAGACGCGCTCTTTCTCTTTATTGATGTCGAGCACGATCACTTCCAGCGGCTGACCCACTTTCAGCAGCTCGCTCGGATGACCCAAACGGCCCCAGGTCATATCGGTAATGTGAAGCAAGCCGTCCATGCCATCGAGATCGATGAAGGCGCCGAAATCCGTCAGGTTCTTCACGTTGCCGTGGACCATGTCGCCGACCTTCACGCCTTCGAGGAATTTCTGGCGCTTCTCGCTCCGCTCCTGCTCGATCAATTCGCGCCGGCTCAGTACAACGTTCTTCCGGTCGTCGTTGATTTTGACGATCTTGAAATCGTAAGTGTTCCCGACGAACTGCTGCAAATCTTTCGGCGGAATGATGTCGATCTGAGACGCCGGCAAAAATGCTTCCACGCCGATATTCACCATCAGGCCGCCTTTAACGACGGACTTCACCTTGCCCTTGATCAAACCGTCACCGGCAAACACAGCCGCGATTTTGTTCCAATTCTGGCGGTAAGCCGCTTTCTCCTTGGAAAGCACGACCATGCCTTCGTCGTTCTCGAGGCGTTCCAAGAGGACTTCCACTTCATCGCCCACTTCCATGGACTCGATATCCTCGAACTCGGCGGATGGAATGACGCCTTCAGATTTATAGCCGATGTCGACCAGGACTTCGCGCGGGCGGATCTCGAGGACGCGTCCCTTGACGATGCTACCTTCTTTGAAGTCGCGGTACGACTTCGCAAGTAATTCCTGCATTTGCAACATGGCGGTAAGTTTTCTCCTGCCGGCGCGGAGCCGGTTTTCTGTCTTCAGCGCCGGCGACCATCGCCAGGCTTCCCCGCAGAAATGGGGACGGCACATTAGTCACGTTCTCACGAGAGGTCAACCGGCAGGGAAGGGGAGCGTAACAATGCGTCTCATCCCGAGCAGCGAAGCGGCCCCTGCTAACGAGCGATTGCACATCTTGAGCGCGAGAGATTTCTCCGCATATTACCCGTGTCCTCGAAGCATTCCCCCTTCGCTTGTGCTGGACGGTCTCTATGAAAAAATTGCTCGTCCTATTTGTTGCCGCGCTTTTGCTGGTCTCCGCGAGCGCTCTTTTCGCCGTCTCGCCGGCGGAGCAGCAGCTAGCAGAAGCAATCAAAGCGCCGGGTTTGAGCATCGTTCATCTATGGGCGCCTTGGTGTTCGAATTGCCAGGCGGAATTGAAAAGCGGTGGCTGGCTCAAGACGATCAAAGCGAATCCGCAGGTGAAATTCTATTTTGTCTCGGTCTGGAACGGCGGCGAAGATGGCCGCGCCATGCTGACGAAATTCGAGCTCGCCAATCAACCGAACGTGACCATCCTGGCCGACCCCGGCCCGCGCGGCTCGGATAAGATCAAACGTTTCCTTGATTTGCCGCTCAGTTGGATTCCAACCACGTGGGTTTTCAAAGGCGGCGATTTGCGCTACGCCTTGAATTACGGCGAGGTTCGTTTCGATGTGCTTCAGCAATTTCTTGCGGACAGCAACTCTGAGTGGTCGCATTAGCCTGATTTCCTCATGATCGAACTTTCCACCTTGCCTCCAGTAACGGGAACGAAACCGCCCGCGATCCTTTCCCTCATCGGCGATACGCCGCTGGTGGAAATCACGCGGATGGACACCGGGCCGTGCCAGCTTTTCGTGAAGCTCGAAAATCAGAATCCAACCGGCTCGATTAAGGACCGCGTCGCTCTCGCCATGGTTGAGGCCGCGGAACGCGATGGAAAATTGGAACCCGGCGGTACGATCATCGAGGCGACTGCGGGGAACACGGGCCTCGGCCTTGCTCTCATCGCGGGCGCGAAAGGTTACCGCATCATTCTCGTTATCCCCGATAAGATGTCGCAGGAGAAAATCGCACACGTGCGCGCGCTCGGCGCCGAAGTCCGGTTAGCGCGCTCCGACGTGACGCGCGGACATCCGGAATATTACCAGGATGTGGCGGCGCGCCTCGCCGAGGAAATTCCAGGCGGATTCTACGTCAATCAATTCGGCAATCCGGCCAACCCGCTCGCGCACGAACGCGGAACCGGTCCGGAGATTTGGGAGCAAATGGGTCATCACCTGGATGCGGTCGTGGTCGGTGTTGGCTCCGGGGGCACACTGACGGGTCTCGGCCGTTTCTTCGAACGCGTGCAACCGAATCTGGAAATGATCCTGGCTGATCCGACCGGTTCGATTCTTTACGAATGGGTCAAGACCGGCAAACTCGAAGAGGCTGGAAGTTGGGCCGTCGAAGGTATCGGCGAAGATTTCATCCCGGACATCGCAGACATGTCTTACGTCACGGACGCCTTTGAGATCGACGATGCGGAGAGCTTCGATGTTGCGCGCGAGCTCTTGCGTAAGGAAGGAATTCTGGGCGGTTCCTCGACCGGCACGCTGCTCGCCGGCGCCTTGCGATATTGCCGTCAGCAGACAAAGAAAAAACGCGTCGTCACCTTCGTTTGCGACACGGGGAACAAATACCTGTCCAAGATGTTCAACGACTTTTGGATGGCCGAGCAGGGATTCGGCCGGCGTCCATCGCAGGGCGACTTGAGCGATTTGATCTCACACCGCTATGAAGCCGGCGAAGTCATTTCGGTCGGGCCTAACGACACCTTGCTCACCGCCGTGAAGCGCATGCGCACCGCGGATGTTTCGCAGGTGCCGGTGGTGGATGAAAGCGGACGCGCGGTCGGGATCCTGGATGAATCCGACGTGCTCGTAAAAGTTCATCACGAGCCGGACCATTTTAATCACACCGTGAAAACCGCGATGACCGATCGGCTCGAAACGCTCTCACCGGGCGCGAAGATCTCCGATCTGCTTGGCGTCTTCGATCGCGGCCGTGTCGCCATCGTCATGGACGGAAATATATTTCTCGGCCTGATCACCCGGAGCGATTTGCTCTCTTATTTGCGCCGTCAGATGCCCTGATTTTGAAACCGCGGATTGCGCGGATGGCACGGATGGAAGAAAGAGAGAGAGGGGGCAGCGGAGCCAAAGTCTTGTTTTCATCCGCGATATCCGCGTAATCCGCGGTTAAGAAAGTCTTTCCCATGAAAAAACAGCACGACATCGCCACGCGCGTCATCCACGCCGGACAATCGCCGGACCCATCGACCGGCGCGATCATGACGCCGATTTACCAGACGTCTACCTATGTCCAGCAAAGCCCCGGAAGGCATAAAGGCTACGATTACTCGCGCTCGATCAACCCGACCCGCAGTGCTTACGAGCGTTGCATCGCAAATCTTGAAAGCGGCACGCGCGGCTGGGCTTTTGCCTCAGGACTCGCGGCAATGGCGACGGCGCTCGATGGCCTCGATAGTGGTTCCCACGTGGTGGTGAGCGACGATCTTTACGGCGGGACCTTCCGCCTTTTTGAGCGGGTGCGGCGCCGCTCCGCAAATCTCGATTTCACTTTCATCGACATGACGGATGCGGCCGCAGTCGAGAAAGAGATGCGTTCCAACACTCGGATGGTCTGGGTCGAAACGCCGAGCAATCCGCTGCTCAAGTTGATCGACCTCGAAGCCATCGCGAAAATCGCGCGCGCGCACAACGCGATCAGCGTTTCGGATAACACTTTTGCCAGCCCCTGGATCCAACGGCCGATCGAGTTCGGTTTCGATATGGTCATTCATTCCGCGACGAAATATCTGAACGGCCATTCCGACATGGTGGGCGGAGTCATCGTGGTAGGAGAAAACAAGGAACTGGGCGATCAGATTGCGTTTTTACAAAATGCGGTCGGCGCGATCGCGGGACCGTTCGATAGTTTTCTGGCGTTGCGCGGGTTGAAGACGCTCGCACTCCGGATGGAGCGGCATTGCGAGAACGCGATGGAGATCGCGCGCTGGCTCGAAACGGAATCGAAGGTCGAGTCAGTGAGTTATCCCGGATTGGAGAAACATCCGCAGCATGAACTCGCGAAGAAACAGATGCGCGGTTTCGGAGGCATGGTCACGATCGTATTAAAGACGGACCTGGAAGGGACCCGGCGGTTTCTGGAGAACACGCATCTCTTTTCGCTCGCCGAAAGCCTTGGAGGCGTGGAGAGCTTGATCAATCATCCTGCGCTGATGACCCACGGATCGATCCCGCCCGAAATGCGGGCGTCGCTGGGGATCACCGATTCACTCGTTAGGCTGTCCGTCGGCGTGGAGGACGTCGCCGATTTGATCGACGACCTTCGCACCGGTTTCGCCGCGATTTGATCTGCTACAGAAAAGGCGATCGCCCGTTATCGTGGCGTGGCTCCCATATTGTTAATCGCGACGCTGCGTCTAAGATTGCTCAAATGGGCAGCAGCTTCGGACAACTTTTTCGCATCACGACGTGGGGCGAATCTCACGGCGGTGGGGTAGGCGTGGTCATCGATGGTTGTCCGCCGCGGATCGAGTTGAGCGAGGAAGATATCCAGCGCGAACTCGATCGCCGCCGCCCTGGCCAGAGCGAAATCGTCACGCCCCGAAAGGAAGCGGACCGTTGTCAGATTCTATCCGGCGTCTTCGAAGGGCGCACGCTTGGCACTCCGATCTCGATCATGGTCATGAACAAGGACGCGCGGCCCGACGCATACTCCGATTTGAAGGCGACCTATCGTCCCTCGCACGCCGACTTTACCTATGAAGCCAAGTACGGCATTCGAAATTGGCAGGGCGGCGGCCGCGCTTCCGCGCGAGAAACAGTGGGGCGCGTCGCGGCCGGCGCGGTCGCAAAAAAAGTTCTGGGCGAAATTTCGCGAGCACGCTTCGAGATCGTTGCCTACGTGACGCAAGTTCATGAAGTCTCCGCGCGGATCGATCGAAGTTCCGTCCGAGCTAAAGACGTTGAACGCAACGCCGTTCGCTGCCCGGATCCAGCCGCGGCGGAGCTGATGACGGCCTTGATTCAATCCGTGCGCGCGGAAGGAGATTCGGTCGGCGGCGTGATCGAGTGCGTTATTCGCGGCCTCGATGCCGGTCTGGGCGATCCGGTTTTCGATAAACTGGAAGCCGATCTCGCGAAGGCGATGTTGAGTCTGCCGGCGTCGAAAGGTTTTGAGATCGGTTCCGGCTTTGCCGCGACGCGGATGAAAGGCTCGGAACACAACGATCCATTTGAATTTCGCGATGAGAAGGTCCGAACGACCACGAACAATTCCGGCGGCGTCCAGGGCGGAATTACCAACGGCGAAGACATTTTCTTCCGGGTCGCCTTCAAGCCAACCTCGACCATTGCCCGCGATCAAAAAACCGTGACCGCGTCTCACGACGAGACGACGCTGGCGGCCCGCGGCCGCCATGATCCGTGCGTGCTGCCGCGCGCAGTGCCGATCGTCGAAGCGATGGCTGCGCTCGTGATGTGCGATCACGCCTTGCGGCAAGGAGCGATTTTGGATTTCGGAAACCGGATTGCGGAAAGATAAGAGTCCGCACTTCGCCACAGCTCGAAATGCCCTTCTTTCTTTCCGCAATCCGCAATCCCCAATCCGAAATCGGAACCTCCGGTTCCCAAGTCTGGCAGATAATCTTTCTTTCTTTCGCGGTCGTCTTGATTCTCTTCGAAATCATTCGCGGTTGGCGTCTTGGAATTTTGCGTCAGCTCATGCGCGTTGTCGCCGTGATCGCTGGGTACGCCGCCGCGTTCTTTGGCGGCAACATGCTGGTGCCGCTCCTTCGGCCCCTCGTGACGGTGCCCGACATGCTCCTCTCCGCGGTCGGCGGCGCGATCCTCGCGGTCTTGGTTTACGCGATCGTCGCGGGCCTCGGCCGAGTTCTCTTCAAACGCACCGCCCAACACAGCTCAAGTGTGGTGAGGCTGGCTTACGGATCGAGCGGCGCGGTGGTCGGATTCTTTTTCGGCGCATTTTTTATCTGGCTCGTCTTAGTCGGCATCCGCTCGGTTGGTTCCATCGCCGATGCGCAAATGCGGGCACGACCGAAAAGTGAGACTGACAGAAACTTGAGCGCTCCATCGGCGCAGTCTCGCCCGATGGACGAAGCGCCGCCGCCCAAAACCGATTTCAACGCGGACTCGTTAATGACCCTGCTCGCGCGTTTGAAAAATTCCGTGGAGCTTGGCCGGGTCGGTGACGTCGTGAAAAAAACCGATGCGATGCCGGCGGGCGTGTATCAAACCCTCGGCGAGATGGGCACGGTTCTGTCCAACCCGGAAACCGCCCGCGGATTTCTCAGTTATCCCGGGCTGAAGGAATTTAGCGAACACCCGAAGATTGTCACTCTCCGCAATGATCCCGAGATCGCCGAGATGATAACGCAAGGCCGGCTGGTTGATTTGCTTCGCGATCCCAGGATCATCGACGCCGCGAACGACCCGACCCTGGCCGAGCGCGCCAAGAAGTTCGATCTGAAAAAGGCGCTGGAGTATGCGGCGAAGAAATAATTTCAGATTTCAGAATGCAGATTGGAAGACTGTGGATTCGGTTGAACTCAAGGCGCGGACGAAGACATTCGCATTGCGGATCATTAAATTGGTTGGTGCCTTGCCGAAGAGCGTGGAAGGGCGTGCCATTGCGAGCCAACGTGTGCATTGCGGCACATCCGTTGCGGCCAACTACCGCGCAACCTGCCGGGCGCGATCGAAGGTCGAATTCATCGCGAAGATTGGCGTCGTTTTAGAGGAAGCTGACGAGTCGTTGCTTTGGCTCGAGTTGATCGTTGACGCGAAGCTTCTGTCGCCGAAACGCGTGGAACCTCTTTTGCGCGAGGCGGGCGAATTGGTCGCGATTATGGCGGCATCGCGCAAGTCAGCTGCATCCAATCTGAAACCTGCAATCTGAAATCGTCAATGCTCACCACCATCGGCCTCGAAGTCCACGTCCAGCTCAAGACGCGCTCGAAAATGTTCTGCGCTTGCCCGGTGGAATTTGGCGCGGCGCCGAACTCGCACACTTGTCCGATTTGTCTCGGATTGCCCGGCGCGCTGCCGGTGATGAATCACGAAGCGCTGCGGCTGACGGTCCTGACCGGGTTGATGCTTGGATGCGATATCACGCCGATCTCCAGGTTCGATCGGAAGAATTATTTCTACCCGGACATGCCGAAGAATTATCAGATCTCGCAATACGATCTGCCGCTCTGCACAAACGGCACGGTGCCGTTGCACGATCTCGCTTATCCCAAGGACGCGCAGAAAAACATCGTCGCCGCCGACAAAGAGGTGGCGCTGGTCCGCATTCATCTCGAGGAAGATGTGGCGAAGAGTTTCCATTTCGAAAACAGCACCGGGATCGATTTCAACCGCGCGGGCACGCCGCTGATGGAGATCGTCAGTCAGCCGGAAATCAATTCGCCGGAGGAAGCGTTTGCGTTCCTGACCGCGCTCAAACAGATCCTGATCCATGGCGCGGTGAGCGATGCCGATATGGAGAAAGGCCAGCTGCGTTGCGATTGCAATATTTCGGTGCGACCGGGGAAGCAACACGAACTCGGCGCGAAAATTGAGATCAAGAATCTGAACTCGATCAGCGGTGTCAGGCGGGCGCTGGCCTACGAAGTGCGGCGACAAACGGAAGCGCTGGAGCGCGGCGAAGCGTTGCCGCAGGAGACGCGTGGGTGGGATGACCGCCGAGGCGAAACGTTTTTGATGCGCTCGAAAGAATTCGCGCATGACTATCGCTATTTCGCCGATCCCGATTTAGTGCCGGTGAAGACTGAGGTGCTGCTCGCTGATGCGCGCGGTCGAATGCCCGAGCTGCCGAAAGCGAAGCGCGCGCGTTTTGTGAAGCAGTACGGCGTGAGCCCGTACGACGCGGGCGTTTTGGCGGACGATCTCGCGCTCGCCGGTTATTTCGAGACAGCGGCGAAAGGAGCGCGGAAGCCGAAAAGCGTCGCGAACTGGATCCTGAACGATCTCCAGAACGCGCTCGCCCGGGTGGGATGCGCAATTGCTGATTGCCCGATACCTCCGGCCGCGCTCGATGAATTGGTGAACTTGATCGATAGCGGAAAAATCAGCGGCAAGCAGGCGAAGGACGTTTTTTCGGAAATGTTCGCGACCGGAAAATCCGCTGCGGAAATCGTGCAGGAAAAAGGAATGGAGCAGTTAAGTGATGCCGATGCGATCGAGGCATTATGCGATCGGGTGATCGCGGATAACCCGAAGCCGGCGGCGGATTTCAAAGCGGGCAACGCGGCCTCGCTAAATTTTCTGAAAGGGCAGGTGATGAAACTTTCCAAAGGGACTGCGAATCCGACAGTGGTGGGAGAGATGTTAGAGCGGAAGTTGAAGGAGCGAACATCGTGAGGTCCGCGCGACGTTGTCATCCTGAGCCACGCAGACGGCGAAGGACCTCGCAGTCGTACCGCACGTCACACAAGAAGCCATTACGCCTGAGCCGAAGACGACGCTCCGTTACCGCGGAAACGCAACTGTTTTTGCGATGTATTGGCGTTACCTTCGGATCATGCGTGATCATCTTTTGAGTAACATGCCGTGCGACTGGGAGGTCCCTCGCCGTCTGCGCGGCTCGGTATGACATGCAGAGACGCTAGATGAGAATCCTCGTCGCGCCGGATAAATTCAAGGACTCATTAGGCGCGCGCGACGTGGCGGAGTGCATTGCCGCGGGGCTGCGCGACATTCTACCGGAGGCGACGATCGAGATGCTGCCGGTCGCGGATGGCGGCGAGGGAACGGCGGACGCGATCTGCGGGGCGCTCCATGGCGAGTGGGTAACATGCGATGCGCACGATGCGCTCGGACGTGCGATCAAGGCCCGTTACATTTGGCTGCGCGAACGGGCGATGGCGGTGATGGAGATGGGCGAAGCAGCCGGCGGTCGACGCATCGCTCCGGATGAGCGGGATCCACTGCGCGCCAGTACATTTGGTGTCGGGGAAATGCTGATTGATGCGACGGGTCTCGGCGCCACCGAGGTAATTATCGGCTTGGGCGGAAGCGTGACGAACGATGGCGGGTTTGGATCGGCGCGTTCTCTCGGCTTTCGGTTCCTAAATCGGAACGAGGTGGAACTAACCGGACCGGTTTCCGAATTGCTGAACCTCGGACACATTTCGCCGCCGCGCGATCTCGCTCTTCCTCGGGTGACAGTCGCAGCGGATGTGCGAAACCCGCTCCTCGGTGAACACGGCGCCACGCGAACATTTGGACCGCAGAAAGGTGCCGGGCCCGAGCAAGTGGCCCTGCTGGAAGATGCTCTTTCGCGGCTGGCGGATGTCGTCTCCAGCGATCTCGGCTGCGATTTCCGGGAAGCGCCAGGCGCTGGTGCGGCTGGAGGATTGGGCTTTGGTCTGATGAGTTTTTGCGCCGCTCGACTTCGATCCGGTTTCGATCTCGTCGCTGAAATTGTCGATCTCGAAGCGGCGATTCAACGAGCGGATATCGTTATCACGGGCGAGGGCAATCTCGATCGGCAAACGCTCGAAGGAAAAGCGCCCGCGGGGGTGGCGGCGATCGCGCGCAAACAAGGCAAACGCGTCTTCGCAATTGTCGGCCGTGCGAGCGAAGACCAGCAAGTGCTGCATCTGTTCGACCGACTGTGGAAGCTGCGCCAACCTGGAATGACTGAACAGGAAAGCATCGCGCGGGCGCGCGACCTGTTGCGAGAAAGAGCGTGCGAACTGGCGTCCGAAATTGAAAGAGAAACCGCGACCGACTAAAGGCGGGTGGCGGCGCGGCGCTTTAGGTGACCGGCTCGGCGATCAAAAGCTCCCTTTCCAGCAAATGCAGGTCCTCCGGATCATAATAGCTTTCAAACCAGGAAGGATCGTCGCCATTGTGAAGGTTTATTTCCTTGGGGTTATCCTTTCGGTCGCGAAAGGCGAAGTGGTCCACCAGGCGGATGGCCTCGATCGCGAAAACCGTCACCGCATCGCGGTCCCTAATCTCGATCAGGTTGTCACCGTTCCTTTGCTTCGGAATGAAAGCGAGATTCGTCATGAAATAGGGCGCCCGCGTCCCGGGAGTGATGCGGATACTGAAGCCGGTGAAGTTGGGGGTCTTGGCATGATCCAGGTCGAACGCGAGCAAGGTCATCGCGTCGCCCTGGTAGGCGCGGACGCTCACGCCATTTCTTGAATTGGGCTTTTCCATTCTGTTCCTTTCGGGGTTGGGGTGACAACGGATGGCGACCAGAGGCCGCGCCGTTTTAGGGGAGCAAAAGCTGACCGTGAAGGATATTGAGCTAAGTGGCAAGGCCAGAAGCGCCGGCTTAAAAGCGCGGAGCCGAATGCATTTCGAAACCGGTTTCCTTATTTGGTTGAGGAGCGAAGGTTAACGCTCGCAAAGATGGAAGAGGAATCTCCCCATACCGTCACCCCTTTCGTCTTCTCGGACCCAGCCGGGAAGCGCTGGCCGCGCCTTCGCCTTTTCCTGCTCATCGGAGGAGTCTTGGTTTTCCTCGGCGCGGTCTTGTTCGTTCAAACCCTCTTTGTTGCGCCGCAGCTCAGTCTTCCTTTCTCGCTCCGCCAATTAAAGGGGCAGCTGAAATCCCTGCAAAAAGTAAATCCGGCCGGGCAGCCGCCAGTGAATCTGGCGCTCTGGCAAAAATTTGCCGCCTCGCGCCTCGCGGCGAAGAAGCCTCCGGGGCCAGCACCGTCGCCGCCAGCGCACCCGCGAAAGAAATCACAGAACAACGAAGTGCGGCTCGCCTTTTACACGAACGGCGATCCCTACAGCTTTAGCTCGCTCGAAGAACACGCCAGTCAGATCACGCACGTTTGTCCCGAGTGGATGGCGATGACGAACGGATCCGGCGATTTGCAGATCGATGCCGACAATCGCCTGCCGAAACTCGCGGCGAGCAAAGGGTTCGCCTTGATGCCGCTGCTGACGAATCTCGTGGGCGACACGTGGCAGCCTGAAGCGGTGGAGAATCTCGCGCACAGCTCGAAGGAGACACAGGACCGTTTCATCCAGAAGGTCCTCGCGGTTTTGAACGACGCGAAAGCTGCCGGCGTGGTGATCGATTGGGAACAGCTTGATCCCGCTTACAAAAAAGATATCACGGCGTTCCTCGACCGTTTCACTGACGCGTTGCACTACGACGACAAGCAGCTCTGGCTTTGTGTGCAGCCTGGTCAGGATCTCGATTACATCGATTTCGAGGAGCTATCCGATAATGTGGACCGCTTTGTCGCGTTGCTTTTCGACGAAACGTCCGACATCGATCCCGCAGGTCCGTTGGGTTCCCGCCAGTGGTTTGAAGGATGGCTCAAGGTGTTGATGGACGGCGCGGAGACCAAGCAATGGATCATCGCGCTCGGCAGCTATGGTTATGATTGGACCGGCGGTGCGAAGAAGGCGGAGCTGATCAGTTTTCCCGAAGCGATGAGCCGCGCGAGCTATGCCGAGGTCGCGGGCGTGACCATCAACGCGCCGCACTACAATCCGTATTTTTATTACGAGGACGCGGACAAGGATCACTCGGTTTGGTTTCTCGATGTGGTCACGTTCCTGAATCAACTGCGCGCCGTCCGCGATGCGAAGGCCGGCGGGTTCGCGATCTATCGGCTCGGGACGGAGGATGTTTCGATCTGGGACGCGCTCGGTGTCCCGCGCGATTTCAAATTGGATGATGCGTCGCGTTCTCTCCTCGAAGTCCTGCGCGGCACGGACACGATTGCCGATGTGGGCGAGGGCGAAATCGTTTCGGTCGATGAAACTCAATCGGACGGTAACCGCACTCTCGCGGTGGATCAGGACGGCTACCTGACCGCGACATATTCGAAGTTTCCGCAATTTCCGACGCTCTACCATCAGGGCGCGGGTGCGCCGCATCAGGTCGCCCTGACCTTTGACGACGGGCCCGATCCGGAATGGACCCCGAAAATTCTCGACATCTTGAAAGCGGCCAACGTGAAGGCAGCGTTTTTTCTCGTGGGCGCAAACGCGGAGCAATATCCAGGACTCGTTAGGCGGATCGTGGCGGAAGGCCACGAAATTGGGAACCACACCTATTACCATCCGAATCTCGCGGAGTGCTGGCCGGAGCATGTGCGCCTCGAACTGAATGCGACGCAGCTCCTGCTCGAGACCATCACCGGCCGCGCCACGACACTATTCAGGCCGCCTTACGCCGCGGACACCAGCCCATCGAAAATCAGCGAGCTGGCTCCGTTGAATATCGCGCAGGAACTCGGCTACCTCGTGGTTCTCGAAAACATCGATCCGCAAGATTGGGCGCAACCGGGAGCCGACATCATCGTGCAACGGGTGAAACAGCAACGGCACGACGGCAGTATTATTTTGCTGCACGACGCCGGTGGCGATCGCGAGCAAACTGTGGAAGCGCTGCCGCGCATTCTCGACTACCTCAAGACGCGCGGGGATTCTGTCGTATCGCTCGGCACCCTCCTGGGCACGACACGCGATGCATTAATGCCTCCAGTCGATACGAAGGGGCGGTCGCTCAGCCATTTTGTCAGCGGGGCCGGCTTCCGGATTTTTCACGCGGCCGAAGAATTTCTTTGGGCCTTCATGATCGTGGCCACGGCGCTGGTGGTGCTGCGAACCCTCACGGTCATTTGGCTGGCGTCGCGTTTCCGCCGCACCTGGTCGGGAGATTTTGCCGAACCGATCAGCGTGATCGTGGCTGCGTTCAATGAAGAGAAAGTCATCATGAAGACGCTGGCTGCTGTTCTCGCGACAGATTACGCCGGCGAGTTGGAAGTGATCGTCGTCGATGACGGCTCGCAGGATCAGACCGCCGCCGAAGTCGAATCAATTGCCGTGAACGATCCGCGGGTTCGTTTATTGCGTCAGGAAAATCGGGGGAAAGCGCGCGCACTTCAACGTGGTCTGGCCGCGATGCGCACCGGCATCGTGGTTTTTCTCGATGCGGATACGCATTGCCAGCGCGACACGCTCCGGCGTCTGGTCCAGCCTTTCTCGGATGCTGGAGTCGGGGCGGTGTCGGGGCACGCGAAGGTCGGAAATCTCCGGAGCTTCATCGCGAAATGTCAGGCGCTCGAATACACCTGCGGCTTCAATCTCGATCGGCGCGCTTACACGCGGTGGAATTGCATCACGGTAGTTCCGGGCGCGATCAGCGCGATGCGAAAATCGGCCATCGACGATGCCGGCGGCCTCAGTCTCGAGACGCTGGCCGAAGACACCGACCTGACTTTGTCTTTGCACAAATGCGGCCAGCGCATCGTCTATGTGCCCGAAGCGATCGCGTGGACGGAAGCGCCGGAGACAGTGGGCACGCTCGCCCGTCAGCGTTTTCGCTGGGCGTATGGGACGCTGCAATGTCTTTGGAAACATCGCGACATGATCTTCAACTGGCGTTACCGCGCGCTGGGCTGGTTCAGTTTGCCGAGCGTTTGGTTTTTCCAAATCATCCTCGTCGCGATCACGCCAATGGTTGATCTTTTCCTGCTGGCGTCGCTTCCGTTTGGCGCCTGGCGCGCGGTGCTGCCGTTCGTCATCGCCTTTCTCAGCATGGACGTGGTGCTGGCGACGCTGGCCTGCATTCTGGAACGCGAATCGGTGTGGCGGGCCTGGCGAATTTTGCCGATGCGGCTGATTTACCGGCCGATGTTGAGCTACGTGATTTGGAAAGCGATCCTGCGCGCGGTGAAAGGCGCCTTCGTCAGCTGGGGGAAATTGGAACGAACGGCGTCCGTGCCGATGCGCGCGTGAAGTGGGTTTCTGTTCTTGCCGCGATCGTCCTGAGCTGCGGCGGGTTTGGTTGCAAACCGGTGAAGAAAAATGCCGCGCCCGATCCGAACGCGCCGGTAGAAGTCTTGCTTCCAGAGCGCGGCGCCTACACCGGCGCGTTCATGGATTTCGGCGACGCGGAGGATGAAGTCACGCTGGAGACGATCGAGGAGTTCGAGACGATGGTCGGCAAACATCAGGCGATCATCGCGTCGTCGAGCTATTGGGGTGAGCAAAGTTTTCCGACCGCAAACCTTAATGTCATCTGGCGTCACGGCTCGATGCCGCTGGTCTTTTGGTCGCCATGGGATAGGCCTTACGAGCAAAATCGCGGTCCGGATAAATTCAATCTCAACGCGATCATCGAGGGAAAGTGGGACGCTTACATCGATAAGTGGGCGGACGCAGCGCGTGAGTTCGGCAAGCCGATGGTCGTTGCGTTCGGAGTCGAGATGAATGGCGACTGGTTCCCGTGGTCGGGCTGGTTCTACGGCGCCGACGAATGGATTGGCGACACTCCCGACCAATGGGAAGGGCCCGAGCACTTCAAGAAAGCGTATCGTCACGTGGTAGATCGTGTCCGCGCGCGGGGCGCCGCAAACATCAAATGGATGTTTCACACGAACAATTATTCCTATCCGCTCGATACCTGGAATTTCGCGCCGGCGTATTATCCGGGACCGGAGTATGTGGATTGGCTCGGCATGAGCGTCTACGGCCAGCAGTTCAAAGACGAGCCAAATCCGGACATTCCATCGCTGGTCGACTGGCCCTACGCGGAATTGTGCGGACTCGACCCGCAAAAGCCGATCATGATCGCGGAGTGGGCCACGGGCGATTTCCCATTCTCGGCCGATGAGCGCGGCATGCTCAAACCACAATGGACCGCACAGGCGCTGGAGATGTTTCGGACCCGCTATCCGCGAATCAAAGCTGCGATCTACTGGCACGAACGCTGGCAGAATCCCGACCAGACCTACAGCAATCTTAGAGTGAATTCGTCGGTGGAATCGCTCGATGCCTATCGCGCCGGCGTCGCACACCCGGACTGGCACGGCGATTTGATTCTGCGTCCGCTACCAGAAAAACGGTAGCGACCTGGTGAGCGCGGAATGCACGTTCTGGGGAGCGCAGGCTGCCAGCCTGCAGTTGCCGGCAGCTTGCCGGCAACATCTTGGGACGCGAACCGCTTTAGCGCGCATTGGAACCTAACGAGTCGTCTCGGCAAGCTGCCGAGACGTGCAGGCTGGCAGCCTGCGCTCCCCAGAATCATTCCGCGCGTAGTGCGATCATCGGATCGACACGGCTTGCGCGTCGCGCCGGAATCCAGCACGCCAGGAGCGCGATCGCCCCGAGCAAGAAACTAACGCCGACAAACGTCATCGGATCCGATGCGCTTACGCCGTAAAGAATGCTCTTCAATAATCGCGTCGCGGCGAAAGCGATTGCGAGCCCGATAATCGAACCGATGAGTGCGAGCGTCATGCCCTGCCGCAAAATCAACCCGCGCACGTTCCCCTGCTGCGCGCCGAGCGCCATGCGCAACCCGATCTCGCGCGTCCGCCCCGCGACCACGTATGACATCACGCCATAAATCCCCACCGCCGCCAGCACCAGCGCGAGCACGCCGAAACTTCCCAACGCGCCCGCCGCGATCCGCGCCGGAAAGAGTGGAATCTTCATGTGCTCGGTCAGCGTCTTTACTTCATAGAGCGGCAATGTCGGATCGAGGCTGCGCATTTCCTGCTGCATCGCGGCCAGCGTGGTCCGCGGGTCGCCCTTGCTCCGCGCAACCAAAGACACCGCCGTGTTGTAATCGCGCAGTTGCGGCCGGAAGAGCGCGGGCTTCGCGTCCTCGCCCAAGCTGTTGTATTTCCCATCGCCGCACACGCCGATGATTTCCCAGAACGGTTTGTCTGGGCCGTTGAAATTGAAACGCTTGCCGATCGCCTCTTGTCCCGGGAAAAACCGGCGCGCGAAGGTTTCGTTCACGATCGCTACGCGCGATTCGGTTTTGTCTTCCTGGACGGTAAAATCGCGTCCGCGCAAAGCGATTCCCATGGTCTGAAAATATTCCGGGCTGACTGAAGTGGGAATGGCTAGCGGCAGGTTGGCACTGCTCGCAGTCGGTTGTCCTTCCAGATAAATCGTGGTGGAATTATAGTTGAGGCTGAGCGGAATATTCTCGGTGAGCGCAGCCGACTCGACCCCGGCAAGCGCTCTTGTGCGCTCGAGCACTTGTTTCTGAAAGGCGCGTCCTTTCCCTTCGTCGTAACCTTGCAAACCCACGTCGAACGAAAGCGCGACGGCATTTTCCGGATTAAATCCCGGGCGCATGCGCTGCGCCGCCTGTAAACTGCGCACGATCAATCCCGCGCTCACAAGCAAGACCAGCGAAAGAGCGACTTGCGCGATCACCAACGCGTTGCGCAAACGCGACCGGCGAAAACCGGCCATGGAAGATTCGTCTTTCAGCGCCGGGACCAATTCAGTTTCGACGATTGGAGCGCCGGCAACAAACTGAAGAAGAGTCCGGTCAGGAGCGAAAGCAGCAACGTGAAAGAGAGGACGCGCCAATCGATCCGCAGATCGAAGACCAGCGCGAAATCGGTAGGCAGCTTAATAGTTGTGACGAAGTGATTGATCCAGGCCGCGAGCATAACTCCGAAAGCTCCGCCGAGGAGAGAGAGCATCGCGCTCTCAGTGAGCAATTGCCTAACGAGTCGTCCTCGGCTCGCGCCGACGGCGAGGCGGATCGCAATTTCCTTCCGGCGTTCGGTCGAGCGGGCCAGGAGCAAGTTCGCTAGGTTGACGCAGGCCAGCAGCAAAACCAGAGCGCCAACCGCGGTGAGCACCGCCGCAAAGGCGAAGACGGAATCCCGAATGTCCGGAATGAATAATCCTGGTGGAATCAATTTCAGGCCGCGACCGGCCAGTTCGGTCGGATGTTCGCTCGCCATCTGGAGCGTGATCGCCTGGAGGGAAGATTCCGCCTGAGCTTTCGTCACGCCCGGCTTGAGTCGGCCCACCACGAAAAGATTATCGCTGTCGCGTTGTTCGAGCCACTTGCTGCCCGGTTCCATGACTGGCCCCATCATCATCGGGACCCACATCTCGGGAGCGTAGGCGACTTCCGTTCCGATGAAGCCTTTCGGTGCAATGCCGATCACCGTGAAGGCGACGTTGTTAAATGAAACTGTTTTGCCGACAATAGAAGGATCGGCGGCAAATCGTTTTTGCCAGCAGGCATCGCTCAGGACCGCAACGGGATGCGAGTTGGGCGTCTGATCTTCCTCGGGCAGGAAGCCGCGGCCGAGCGCGAGTGGGATACCGAGCACGTCGAAATAATTCCCGGAAACGACCGTGCCCCAGACGCGTTCGTTGTTTCCGTTGTGGCTCAAGCTCGCAACTAGGATCCGGTAAGCAATCACGCCGGAGAAAACCTGATTTCGTTCGCGATAATCTTTGTAGTTCAGATAGGATTGAATCGTGATGTCGGCGCCGTTATGGAGCGTGCCGTAAAGCTCCTGGAGTTCCGACGCGTTCCGAACCGGCAGCGGACGGAGCAGAACGGTATCGACCAGGCTGAAGATTGCCGTATTCGCGCCGATGCCGAGCGCCATCGAGATGATGGCAAGAAAGGTGAAACCGGGACGCTTAAGAAGCTGGCGCGAGCCATAGCGAAGATCCTGGAAAAGCGTCTGCATTTGCGCGGTTTCCCAGATGAGATGCATGCTGCCTGCGCTTTGGATTCAAAAATATCTAATGTGGGAGGGCCTTGGTGCTCCGACTCATCGCTTTCCAAACGGCGGTGTCGGGACGCTAAGGTCCCTCCCACATTGGAAAAAGCTAATGATCCTCAGGGTTTCGCTGGTGGTAGCGCCTGCTGCCAATCGAGGACGAGCTTCCAAGCTCCAGCTGCGTCGGTCTGCCAGATTTGAAAGAAGTGACCCGTCTTGGCGGCTTGCGTCTGGGTGTCTGAATAGGTGCCGTAGTGGTAGGCCAGATCGGCGCTACTGCTAATATCGCCTTTCATTATTTGCATCGTGACACCGGCTTGTTCCGGCTCGAGCAGATGCATCCCAGCGTCCCTTCCGATCGCTGGAAACGACCCATCGCGATAGAGGCGAACGCCGTCACTCGCCGCTTCGCGAAATGCTTTTGTGAAATCGAGCTTGGCCAGCGCAACGAAAGCAGTTTGGGCGTCTTGTAAGGTGGGACGCCTCGCAGCCGGCGAACTCTTGTCTGCGATCTCCTTTTCGGGGATAGCAATGCGCAGCGCCTCGGGTTTGCCGGCCGGGTCCGGGTTTTCAATTCCAAGATCGAGCGCCACTTTCCACGAGCCATCTTTCTGTTTCTTCCAAATGGAAACGAACTGTCCGTAACCAAGAAACTTTTCGTCCTTCTTGTTCGCTTTCCACTTTGCCGGTCCAGTGGTGTATCCGAAGTTCCCGCTCCGCGAGATCGCGGCAAACATCGGCTCCCAGATCAGATCGAGACCAGTTTCCGGGCGTTTCCCCCAGGCTTCCTGGCCGTTTACCGGTCCTGGCCGAAAGACGATTGCGTCATCGGCGAGAAACGCGAGGAACGCGGCGCGCGTCCCTTTGTCCTGGCCAGTCTGGTAGAATTTCCTCTCGGATTCGACCATGGCGCGAGCCGCTTCGGCCGGGCTGGAGTCCGTGGCCCGAGCGGCGCCGGAACCAAACACGAGGCAGAGAAAGAGTGTCAGTGAGCTTCGCCGGGTTTGCATTCCACACTTTGCAATGGTCCGCCGATTTCTGGAAACCAAATGTGGAGGCTTTCCTTTTCCGGGAGTTGGACTACAACGCTCTCGTGGACCTGGAAGAGGGAGCGGCGTTTCTGGAATCGGCAGGCCGTGAGCACGTCGTCATTCGCGGCAACTGCTCGTTAGGCCGATCCCCCAAGAGCGGCGTCGTCCTTGATTCGCCCAAGGTCTCGCGGCGCCACGCCATCATCAATCTGCAAAATGTCGGCGAATTTTGGCTGATCGACCTGGGGAGCAGCAACGGAACTTTTCTGAACAAGCGCCGCGTCCACCAGCCGGTCCGGCTTTGTGACATGGATCAGATCACCGTCGGCGACACCGCCTTTACTTTTCGGCAGCCGGAGGAGATCTCGAACGAGCTTCGCACGACCATGGCGCAGCAAACCATCCGCGAGACCGCGAATATTCCAGTCTGGCTTCTCGTAGCCGACATCGAAAACTTCACGCCGCTCAGCCGGAGTATGGTCAGTGATAAGCTGGCGACGCTGGTCGGCACTTGGGTCGCGGGCTGCAAAGAAATCGTCGAAGAGCATCATGGCGAGATCGACAAGTATCTCGGCGACGGCTT
Source organism: Spartobacteria bacterium (assembly GCA_003134785.1). Classification (GTDB taxonomy): domain Bacteria; phylum Verrucomicrobiota; class Verrucomicrobiia; order Chthoniobacterales; family UBA10450; genus AV80. Next base: position 224,075 of record PLCN01000003.1, on the reverse strand, counting down.
TCTCGCCTATTGGCACGAGGACGAGAAAAGTGTGGAGAACGTCGCAGCCGGGTTGCAGAAGCTAAAGCAACTGCAAAAAATGGAGCCGCGTTTCAGGCTCGTTTTGCATTATGGGCTGGTCTCGAGCGGCGGCATGCGGTCGATGGGCGAGGAAAGTCTTATCGGCAAGGAGGTCATCTTCGTTTTCCGAATGGAGAAACTAGCCGGCTCGTTAGGTATTTTGCTAATGGCGAGCGCAGCCGCCAAAGCGAAACTCGAACCGGTGATGAAGTATGATCCCGCCGGCGCTCACGAACTCAAGGGTTTCGAAGGCATTTTCGAGTTTTTCAAAGGCTGAATCCAGCGCGCGAGCGTCGCTTTCTTGTCGCGGCGGTCTATGACCGCCGAACGCGCTTTTGTGACGCGACGCCTTTCCGGCGGTCAGACCGCCGCTACAGTTTCAGCTGCGCCGTTTTACTTCGCGCGATGATAGATGAGCCCGTTCGGATCGTTGATCCGAGTCAGCTCGTCGCCATTGAGCTTATAGACAGACGTCTCGGCCATCGGAGCGCCAAAGCCTTCGACCACCGGGTTCGGAATTGTTTTCGGTGCCCAATCCGATAGCTGGCCAGGACTCCATTGGATGGTGAGGCTGGTCCCTTGCTCGGTGCAATCAAGCGAGTTGTAGGTCCACCTCCGCTGCAATTCATAGATAGAAGCATAGAACGGCTTGTCGGGTGAGGAAGCGTTGGTGCTGTCGAGCGTCTTGGTCGCTTTCCCTTCCTTGATGATCATGGTGAAGGTGCGGCTGATCATCTGCTGGGTCTCAGGATTGGTCTTGGCTTGCGCGGCCAGCCAGGTGCCATCAAACGGCCGCTTCGATTGCCGGTTGGACGACTGCCTCGAGCTGGACTGCGTCGTTTGACTGCGACGTTGCTGAGGTGGCGCCTGTCGGCTTTGGCTCGCCGCATGGTCCAATATTCCCTTAACAATGCTATCGAGCTGGGCCGGAAGCGGAGACGCCGCGACCACCAACAGAAAGAGAAAGAGCACGTATCTGATTATATGTTTCATATAGCTTTCGAATTAGCCGCCACTGAAATCGTTCAAAGGCACAACCGGTTGGGCATTGGGATCAGTGGAGACAGGCGGATTGGGTGACGGTTCCGTGCGCGTTTGTTGGTGGTCGATCACGGCTTTAGCACGATCAGCCATGTCCGAATTGCGCACGAGCGTGATCGTCCCGAGATCCACGAACTGGCCCGCTTTCACCTCGACCTCTCGCTCGACCGGCGCGTAGCCTTCCAGTGAAATACGCAATGGGTACTTGCCGGCTTTGATTCCTTTGAAGGTCACCGGGCTCTTTCCCGTCTCCATTCCACCGAGCGTAACAGTCGCACCTCTAGGTGTCGTTTTCAGGATTACGCCGCCCAAGGCGGCGGACGTGCTCTGATCCACGGCGGAGGTCGAGGCTGACTGAACCACAGCGAGGGGCGCTGGTGGTATCGGCACCGTCGCTGATTTCGGAGTCGACTTGTGAAATCCAAAATACCAGATCGCCAGCCCCGCGGCTAACACCCCAGCCACCGCGCCGCCGATCATCGCCGTCTGATTCGATTGCAGGGCCGCGACCTTCGGGATAAGCGCGGCTATTTTTGTTTTCGGTGCCGCGGCCTGCTGCGCGCGGACCGTTTTCGGCGAAGCGATTTCCAATTTCTGCGCGATCTCCGCGAATGATTGTGGACGCCGCGCGGGATCCTTGGCCAAACATGCAGCGACCACTCTTTCCCAGGTCTCTTCGATTGGTTCGCCCTCGACCTCGAGTTCTTTCCGGCGCACCCCCATCGGCGGCGGGATTTTTTCCCGAATCTGCCGATCGACATTCCCGGAAGAAAACGGCGGCTTGCTCGTGAGCAGCTCGTAAACGGTCGCGCCGAAGGAATAAATATCGTCGAGGTGACTGCCGCGCTCGCCATCGAGTTGCTGCGGACTCATGAAAACCAGGGTGCCGCTCCGGCCCTGCTCCATCGTGAGCATGCTGACCGAATCGCTCAAGCTGCGCGAGATGCCGAAATCGGAGACCTTGAGATCGCCGCGTTTATTGACCATCAGGTTGGCCGGCTTCAGGTCCCGGTGGATGATCCGCGCGTGGTTATGCGCGTAATCGAGCGCGTCGCAGAGCTGGCTGGTCCACTCGTTCAGATCGTGCGGTTCAAACACCTTGTGCGGCTTGTCCGCGCGCAAATTGGAAAGCGTGTCGCCGTCGACGTATTCCATCGAAATGCAGCCCGATTGGTCGCTGTGCACGAAATCGTAGATGCGGACGATGTTCTTGTGCGTCAGATCGAGGCTGCGCCGGGTCTCGCGCTTCATGTCGCCCAGGACCGCGCGGTCGTGTACGATCAGCTCCGGCAGAAACTTCAGCGCGACATTGCGCTCGAGTTCGTCATCGTGCGCCAGCCAGACCACCCCCATGCCGCCACGGCCGAGCGTCTTGATCAGGGTGTAGCGGCTGAAGACTTTTTGCCCGTTGGCAAAGTCTCGCGTGGTCGCATCCAAGGCATTGCCGGCAGATTCGCCACTCATGCCGATAGGTTACTGAAAGAAGAAAATCCCATAAAGCACAAAATCAAGCCCTGTCAGCCGCTGTTCTAGGACGATCTCCGGGCTCCGGTTTCGGAAAAATTTTGACGAAGCTTTCGCTCCCAGGGAGCGACGTTGCACCCACTGTACCGTCTCCTATGCGAGGCGTGAGATGATTTGGATTCGCGGATTCACGCGGATTTTCCGAGTAGACAGCCTGCCCGCCGTAGCCTTGCGGAGGAGGGTTGAGCGTTGGACGTTGGACGTTGCGGCCGGAGGCCGCTTCAACCGAAAGGCATCCCATGGAATACAGACAACTCGGCGGCTCGGGCTTGAAGGTCCCGGCGCTCAGCTTTGGCACCGGCACCTTCGGCGGCAGCGGCGAACTTTTTCGCGCCTGGGGCAGCACCGACGTCGCGGAAGCGACCCGCCTCGTGGACATCTGTCTCGAGGCTGGGCTTAACCTGTTCGATTCCGCCGATGTCTATTCGGGCGGTCTCGCGGAAGAAATCCTCGGCCAGGCCATCAAGGGCCGGCGTGATGCCGTCCTCATTTCCACGAAGGCCACCTTCCAGACCGGCGAAGGGCCGAACGACGTCGGCTCGTCCCGCTATCACCTGACCCGTGCAGTCGACGCAGCCCTGCGCCGGCTCGGCACCGATTACATCGACCTCTTCCAACTGCATGCCTTTGATGCGCTCACCCCGATCGAGGAAGCGCTGCAAACGCTCGACGATTTCGTGCGCGCCGGAAAAATCCGCTACATCGGCTGCTCGAATTTCTCGGGCTGGCATCTGATGAAATCGCTCGCCATCTCGGAGAAATACGGCCTCGCGCGTCACGTGGCGCATCAGGCTTACTACTCGCTTATTGGCCGCGATTATGAATGGGAACTCATGCCGCTGGGTCTCGATCAAAAAGTGAGCGCGGTCGTCTGGAGTCCGCTCGGCTGGGGACGGCTCACCGGCAAGCTCCGCCGCGGCGCGCCGCCTCCGGAAAAAAGCCGGCTGAGCGGGAAGGTATCGAACGATGCCGGACCGAAAGTTGACGACGAATATCTTTTCAAAGTGGTCGATGCAATCGACGCAGTGGCGGCGGAAACGGGCAAGACCGTGCCGCAGATCGCGTTGAACTGGCTCTTGCAGCGCCCTACCGTGGCCAGCGTCATTGTCGGCGCGCGCAACGAAGAGCAGCTCCGGCAGAACCTCGGCGCGGTCGGCTGGAATCTCACCCGCGAACAGGTGACGAAGCTCGATGCAGCCAGCGAGCTACCCTCGGCCTACCCCTATTGGCACCAAGTCCAATTTGCCGATCGGAACCCTCCGCCAATTCCGATAGCAACGAGCTAAACGAATCGCATCGCAGTCACAGCGCGGGATCCCGGCGTGCCAAGTGCCAGCCTGTAGCCGCTTCGCTGTGCGAAGCGCGGGAAGAAAACAAGTTCTAGAATTTGCGCGTCGTCTCACCGCAAAATCAACGCCGTTACTCGAGCTGCAGGCAGCCAAGGCATCCGCAACCTCGGTCAAAATCCAAGTCGTGGTGGTGAGCACCCTCGAATTGTTGAGCGCGAAAGCAACCGCTCTCTCCTGATGCTGATCGGTTCGGTTAAGGCTGGCGACAAATAGAAGGCGTCCGCAAAGACGGCCTTCATTCTCCCGGGTGGCCGTGCAGATAGTGATCCAGATTCGTTGCCAGATCGGGCGGAAGCTCGTCGGCTATTCCGACGAAGTCAGAGAATTTGCCCACGGAGCCTGCGCGAGCCGCTTCGGATTCGATAGTATCCCACTCTCACACCAGTGCCATCGGGGAGATGCACATCCGAGGGAAGGAGAACCGATCCAGCCACTGCCGGGCAGCTTTGGTTCGCGGCGTTGGTTAAGCGGGCGAACGCGACGGAATTCTGTTTACAAGATAACGATCATTCCTGCCGGAGGGCGACCATCGGATCGACGCGGACGGCGCGGAGCGCCGGCAGCAAGCAAGCCAAGATCGCAATTCCCACCAAGAGAATCGCCGCTCCGGCGATGGTCATGGTGTCATGAGGCGTGACACCATAGACAAAGTGTTGAATCAACGGGCCGCAGCTGAGGGCGAGGGCGATGCCGACAAAAATGCCTCGTCCGACCATGATCATGGCGCGGCGCACGATCAGGCCGAAGATATTTGCTCGAGGCGAACCTAGGGCGATCCGGATTCCTATCTCGCGGGTCCGCTGCGTAACCGAATAGGTAAGGACTCCATACAGACCTAGCGCGGCGAGGAACAAGGACAGAATCGAGAACCCGCCAATCAGCGAGGCGGAAAGGCGCTGCGTTGCAACGCTTGCCGCGACCGCGTCATCCATGGTGCGCGTGGCGAAGATCGGCAACTGCGAATCGATGGAGCGAACAGCGGTTCGAACTGAAGGTAACAGCGCGATGGGATCACCCTCAGTGCGAACGAGGAGAGTCGTCTGCAGGCTGGAGAATTGAGCGGCCGGCCAATAAATTTGCGGAAGCTTCGGCTCAATTGCTACTTCTCCATGTCTCACACTGGGAACGACACCAACTATCGTATACTGGGCTCTCGGCTGGTCAGTTTGCCCGGGATCAAGTTGCTGGTTGAGTTGCTGGCCAATTGGGTCGCGGCCGGGGAAAAAGTTCTGGGCAAGGTAATCATCGATCACGATGACGAGCGGCTTGGCTATAACGTCGTCAGGTCCAAAGCTTCGTCCGCGCAACATCGGGATTCCCATGGTTCTGAAATAGTCGGGCGACACGCAATGCGTTTCTGCCGATGGCTCTTCGCCATGACGCGGCTCTGGTTGACCTGCGACGGCGAAGGTTTCCTGCGCGCGAAACCCACTGAATGGCACATCGTCGTCAATCGCGGCAGCCTTTACGCTGGGCAGCGCTTGAATCTTTTCGAGCAAATGCCGATAGAAGGTCGCCTGATCGATCGGCTCGTGATACTTAAGCCCCGGCAGCTTGATTCCAACCGTGAGTAGGTGGTTGGGATGGAATCCGAGTGGAACGTTTTCCAGTGCTCGAAAGGTCTGAGTGAGTAGGCCGGCGCCTGTGAGGAGAACGCAAGCGAACGCAACTTGTCCGACAATGAGCAGGCCCAGGCTTCGATGCGGATGGGAGCCGCCAAACGATTTCGATACCGTATTCAACTCCGCCTTGGACAGCCTCCAAGCCGGACCCAAGCCGAAGACGAGGCTCGCGCCAAGGGTAATGAGTACGCAAAAGGCGAAGACAGGCAGGTCCAACCGGATTTCCTGTAATCTGGGGAAATCATGAGGAGACAAGGATATGATTAGATCTCTGCTCCAGAAAGCGAGTAAGCAACCAAGTGCGCCACCGAAGAAGGCAAGAACTGTGCTTTCGGTCAGCAACTGCGCGATGATTCTCCCTCTGCTAGCTCCCAAGGCTGCACGCACGGCGATTTCCTTTTCTCTTACCGTAGTGCGGACGAGCAGCAGGTTGGCGATGTTAGCGCACGTGATGAGAAGCACGAGCGCGACAGCCGTCTCGAGTAACCAGAGCATCGCCCGATATTTTCCAATCACGCTATCGTGAAGCGAGCTAACCGCGATGCCACAATCGGTATTGGAAGCGGGGTATTTCAGTTCCATGGTGCGAGCAATAACTTTAAGGTCAGCTGCGGCCTGTTCGATCGAAACGCCCTGCTTCAACCGGCCAATGCTATAAAATCCAAGCCGGTTGTTGCGGTCGTGCATGTAAGGCCGATTCGCATAGAAGCCGAATGGTGCGTACAGATCGGAATTGCGCGCGCCCCGGGCGTTGCGAGAGGTCTCGGGATTCCGGACGATGGAAAGATTGTCGGAGGCAACGCCGATAACCTCGTAGCTTATCGTATTCAAGATCAACTTTCGCCCGACGATGGCCGGATCGGCGCCGAAGCGTGAGCGCCATAGGTGTTCGCTCAGGATAACGGGATTGACGCCGGCCGCGGAATCCTCTTCATCAAAGAACCCGCGACCTAACTTAGGAGGAACCTTGAGGACGCGGAAGTAACTCGCCGTGACAAACAAGCCGGAGAAGCGCTCGGGTTCGGCGTCGCCGGTCAAGTTGAAGTCATCACGCCGCGAGACCGCGATTTCGTCGAAGGAATGTTGCGCCGCCCTCCAGTCCAGGTAGTCGGGATAGGAGGTAGGCCAGATAGAGCCTCCGGCTATTTCTGAAATCGCGACCAGACGATCGGGCTGGGGATAAGGAAGCTCTGACAGCAGGACGGCGTGGACGACACTGTAAATCGCGACATTGATTCCGATCCCTACTCCCAAAGTTAAGACAGCCGCGAGAGTAAATCCGGGCGACCTGCGAAGGATTCGAAGGGTAAACGACAAATCCTGGAGGACATTGGCAATCACGCAATCAGCCTGCGCGGCCTCGCGAAGAATTACGACTCAAAAATGCGTCGCTCGGAGGACACTCCAGACTATCTGATAAAATATGTCTGTGCTGTAGCCACGGCGCTCCGTCGCCATGTTGTGGGACCGGGTCGCCCCCGACCGAGCTGGGTGTTACAGCGGTTACATTTGTGAGATGGTTTCTAGCTTTGATCGTTCAGAAATGATATGTAGCCGGCGAGCCGCCGCCACCGATCCAGCACACCTCCATATGAGCAAAGAGCCAACAAAAGACCTACTTAAATTCCTGAAGCCCTTTCCGGACGACGTGCGGCAAAGGGCCTTATGGTTGAGAGAGTTCGTCTGGGACTTATACCCGGACTCCAACGAGCTCATCTACGACAACTATAATGCTCTGGCCTTTGGCTGGTCTCCAACGGATCGAGTCGGACATATCTTTTGTTCTATTGCGGTCGGGAGAAGCTCCCACAATGTTCATTTCGGTTTCTACTGGGGCTCTCAGATCGCCGATCCCAGGAAAATCCTGCTGGGAGCAGGAAAGCAGTACCGGTATATCTTGGTTGAGAGGACGGATGAGTTCCCCAAGGCTTACATCAAGAAGCTGTTGAAGGAGGCCTACGCTAATTCACTGGCGAAAGTGAAAGACAAGAAGCAGTTGATGAAGGGGGCAACGATCACCAAATCCATTTCGGCTAAGAAGAGGCCCGCCGGACGCAGCGCGATGAAGAAGAGTGGATAAAACTGGCGGGTTCGTTTCCGCCGGGCTTTACCGTCTGTGTCGCGGCTTGAGGGTTCGTGCCCTGGTCCTGACCGCTGTTCTCTTTGTGGGAACGGGTTCGTTGCTCGCAACCACGAGCGCGTAGGAAGGTTGGTAGTAGTTCGCGCAATACTTGCGGGCGCCGTCGTAAGCGTAGAGCGGGATGTAGGTTGTTGAATCGTGCTCCGTGGCTCGTTCGACGGTGCTGTTAAAGGTGGGATCGAGAAGGAATGTGCCAGCTATGGTATCCCACTCCAGCCAGGCGTGGGTCCTCATATCGTCGACATGATGTTTGCCGATCACGAAACGGACATGCGTCGCGCCATTGGCTCGCATATTTGCGTAAAGCATCATGGCCTTGCCCTTGCAATCTGCCGCGGCAGCTGAGTTGACTTGCGCCGGCGTTTTCCACTGAATGGAATATTGGTATGGGATCGCGCGCAGGCTGATCATCCATTGGTTGAGGTTGGCCAGGGAAGTCGTCTGGTCGGGCAGGCGGCGAGGGAGAGAGTTCAGAACGCCCGAAATCGGGGTCATCTGGTGATCGTATGGCGTAGAAGCGACCGGTAAGAAGATGGTTTGTGCGAGGCAGGAGGTCGAATTTGCGCCGAGACAAACAGCGAGCAACGAAGCAAATCCCATGAGGCGGCGGGCCGAGCGCGATACGAACAACATCTCGACTGATGAAGAGAGCAGTCACCATGCCCGCCCCGGGTTTAAAGCGGGCTCCGCCCGCTATCCCAATTCACGCCCGCTGGCTCGGTTCTGCCTACGGATCGAAGATCGTTTGCCACGGATAAACACGGATGAAACACGGATCAGTAGATCTCTTTTCTGCATCAGTGAAAATCCGTGTCGATCTGTGGCTCAATTTCCTCAGCTCGCTCGCATCATCGCCCGCCTCTCGAATACGAATGCAGTGAACGATGCTAGAGGCCACTACCCAATCTCAGCTAGCGACGCAGCCGAGAGGTAAGTAGGAGAGATCCGCATTCGCGGGCCGGAAGAGGAATGAGCCAAGCTTCGTCAACCTCTCGTTCGTCCAAAACCGCGATTCTTCGTTCTGGAGTGTGGCTTCCGCCGCTAACTTGCCTTCGCGAACGGGCGCAGATGGCTATTGGTCACGGATTAGCACGGATGAAACACGGATCGGCACCTCTCTTTTTCTGCATCAGTGAAAATCCGTGTCAATCTGTGGCTCAATTCCCCTCGCACGCTCGCATCATCGCCCGCCTCTCGAATACGAATGCAGCGAACGATGCGAGAGGCCGTTACCCAGAGCCCGGCTAGCGACGCAGCCGAGACGGTAGGTAGGAGAGATCCGTGACCAGAAACTTTTGACATTTCCCTGTGAAAGTGATTGAAAGGATTGAGTCGATAAGCTCTAGAGCTGTGAAGGATCTGCATGTCAAAAAGCCAGGAGGGTGGTTCTGGACGCCCTTGAGCGAAGTTGAGCTCGATCAACGCCTAGGCGCGGGTGTCATCCAACGTGAGTGGAGGCTATGGCGGGATGGTGAATCCGATGTCATCACCGTCGGGGAGTTTCTGGACCGAAATGAAAAAGGCTGGATCGGCCCACAAGGTCTCGATCCAAGCATCGAAACGAAGCCTGTGGCTACCGGGAATCGCGAACGAGTGATGCTCCAGCTCTTATCCATCTACATAATCTGCAGCTTTCTCTACCGGGTTCTCGTGACGGCCCATGAATATCCGATGCGCCCGTCGCAAGTTCTAACCATCGCGCTGGATTTGGTGGGCGTAATCGCCTTGATCGGGCTGAAAGTTCAAATTTTCAAGGATATGCCGTCAGGCCAACCGGAATGGATGACAGGGAGAGTCCTCTTCTGGATCGCCCTTTTTGCCGGGGTGGGCCGATTGCTCATCCGGTTGAACGGAGACGCCAGTTGGTGGACCGGGCATCTCTTTTACGAAATTGAGATGTCGCGCTGACCAGGTCCGAAGACTAACCTGGAGATAACATATATGAACTCAAGAATTCTTGGAATGCGGATCGCGGGCACGGTATTTGGTTTAGTGTGCCTCGCGCAGCTATTGCGCCTGGTGTTACAAGTGGAGGTAATCGTCGGAGGGCATAGGGTCCAGTTTTGGCCAAGCGCAGTGGCGCTCGTGATTACTGGCAGTCTAAGCCTTTGGCTGTGGAAACTCTCCTTACCTGAAACCAAATAAAGAAAGCTTAGTAAGCCGAAGGCAGTCACTAAGCACATAATGAGCAGTGGGGCTGACGGCCACCGCCACACGGCCATTAACAACATGAAAACCATCGGCACTGCTATCTGCTTTAGCATTCTCTCTACCTTTGCCTGTAACGGGGCTGAGTTCGATCTAGGCAGGCACGGAATAGTTTCCGTCGCGGTTCCCGACGGATGGACCGTCAAGGGCGAGCCTTCCGACAGGCCGGGCGGAAAGGCACCGGGATACACCTTGTCATTCACGCTGGCTGAGGACGTAAACGCGAAATGTTTACCTACGTTCCTCTATGTTACGAGCCGGCCATCGGACCAAGCGGGCAATCGAGCCGAGGTGTTGCGCAGCTGCGAGCAATTCGTCTCGGAATCCGTCGAGAAGAAGGAGAACCTGAAGGATTTCTCGCTCGAGCGAGGCTATGGCGCCTACTGTGTCTTTACCGATGCTTCTTTGGTCGGAAAGAAAGTTAAGCCCGGTCAATACAAGGTCATGGGGAGTGGCCAGCTCCAGCCGAGCGAAGACATGGTGGGAGTGGTCAGTCTCTTTGCCGATGACGCGGAGAGCGAATAGTTCGCCGCGATGGTTGGCATCATTAACAGCCTGAAGGTAACACCAAAGGATGACAAGTGAGCCTCCCTCTTCGATGAGGCTTGGAAGATCGCTTTCTCCAGGGTTATGAGAGGCGCGTCCTCAGCTTTGGCCGTCATGCTTTTGATGATGTGCGCCATCACCACGTTTGCGGACGAGGATGCGGAGCTGCGCCGTTATCTATCGTTCCTGGCGGCGGCGCATATTGGAGACGATTACGACGCGGTTAAGAAACTGGCACCGGAGGCCGGGGCGTTGCAGAAGGACGCGGGTGACAATAATACGGAAGCGCTCGTTACCACGAAGGTAGGTGCCATCGTCCTGCACGGTGAATTCAATTTCTCGAAAGGCCACCTGGTTTCTCACGGGTTTGAGACCGGCGAACTAACCCACGCTGAGGCTCATGACTTTCTTTTGCGCTGCGTCGCGATTCTCGAGGAACTCTATGGCCCGAGCGCGCGCCGGATCGAGTTACCCACCGAAAATGATGGGCCAAGGGACTCGATCGGAATCAGTTTCAATTGGCACAAGAACGAGACGATCTTCGAACTCGATTTTCATTACAGGCGCGACTTCGCCACGGTGAGCTGGGGCGCACAAGCGGAAGGAGCAAAACGCTAACATTCATCGACAACCAGGTTATTGCTCGGAGGTTAACACCCTCAACTCCGTCTACGGATGCTCGCTAAGCAACTGCGGAAACAAAATATGACATGCATCTACTCGCGTTCGCCCTTCATGCTTTCCGGCTAGATCGTGACTTGGCAATCCGCACGAGTTCCATTAGTTTTATCCACCATGCGTAACTCATCCATTATTTTTCTTCTCGCCTTGGTCTTGTCTCCATACGCCGAGGCCGGGAAGCCGATGTCGTCAAAGGAACTAGGAGAATTCCTGGGTCCAGTGTCGCCGAAGGTAATCGAGTGGACGAAAACCGTTGGAGCCGACTTTGATGCCTATTCCGGGCGGGCGATGCCGCCGTTGTCGGGGACGGTAAATCTGTATATCGGCGGTTGGCCGCATTTCAAATCCAACGCGGCGAGTAAGACCGTAACTGGCCGGCTGGGTATGTTTCCGGTGACGTGGCACCGGAAGGTAGCGCCAGACGGAACCATCAGTCAGGAGGCTGCACTTCGGCTTTACGATGCCTGGAAGATCGACATCTGGCTCGAAGCGAAGCGGCAGTCCGATATCGATGGGATGATCGCGATCCTGTCGAAGCTGCCGACCTTTACGGTGAAGCCAAAGCCCGTTTCACCCTAATAAGAGGGCGAGCTGCGCTCGGCTGGCCAAGCTATTGGTGTAAGGCTGGATAAGAAGTAGAGGAAGAAGGAGAGGAAGAGGGAGAGAATATCACATGACGGAAATGAGCACGAATCCTCGCCGCCTGGGACGAAGCGCCGCCGCACTACTCCTGGCGTTTCTTGCGCTCGTCGTTCTATCACTCGCCACAGACGAGATCTTTCATTTGCTGAAGGTCTATCCGCCTTGGGACCAACCGATGCACGACCCGGGCTTGAACCTTCTGGCTTTGTCCTATCGGATCGTTTACACCGTCTTGGGCGGATACATTGCCGCACGACTCGCCCCTCACACGCCGCTGCGTCACGCTTTTGTGTTGGGCGTCATAGGACTCGTCTTCGGCGTAATTGGCGTCATTGCCACAGGTGGCATGGACTTGGGCCCGCGCTGGTATCCGATCGCGATCGCAGTTACTGCGTTGCCCTGCACTTGGCTTGGCGGTCTTCTATATCGGAAATGACGGGGCGAACGGTGAGCAGCTCGTTCGCATTGTGCCAAGCCAATAATTTTGCGGGCGTCGGCCTATGACGTCGTCTCAGCTGACGATGGTTTCGCCGGTCATAGACCGCCGCTACCGGCGAGGCAATGTTTTGCGAGGCGCAAAAGGCGCGTATGGTGACGCGTTATGGCGAACCAGGTTCTAGAAGGCAAGGTCGGTGTCGTTTTCGGCGTGGCGAACAAGCGGAGTATCGCGTGGGCGATTGCGAAGGCATGGGCTGCGGCGGGCGCGCGCTTGATTTTCAATTATCAGGGCGAGCGGCTAAAGGAAAACGTCGAGGAGTTGGTTGGGGAGTTCGGCGAAAACACGCCGCTGTATCCCTGCGATGTTTCGAGCGACGCTGAGATCGCGGAGTTTTTCAAAAAAGTTCGCGGTGAAACGGACCGGCTTGATCTGATGCTGCATTCGGTGGCATTCGCGCCGAAAGAATCGCTCGAGGGCGATTTCGTGAGCACTACGCGCGAGGCGTTTCGGACGGCCCACGATATCAGTGCCTATTCGCTCGTCGGGCTGGCGCGCGAGGCGGCGCCGATGATGACGGACGGCGGGAGCATTGTCGCGATGACCTATTACGGGGCGGAAAAGGTAGTGCCTCATTACAATGTGATGGGCGTGGCCAAGGCGAGTCTGGAAGCTTCGACGCGTTATCTGGCCTACGACTTGGGTCCGAAAAAAATCCGGGTGAATTGCATTTCGGCCGGGCCGGTTCAGACGCTGGCGGCGCGCGGGATCAGCGGGTTCACGGCGATGCTGAAGCATTATCAGGAACACGCGCCGTTGAAACGGAGCTGCGATCCAGCCGAGTTGGGCGGGACGGGAGTTTTTCTGGCGAGCGACGGCGCCGCCGCGATTACCGGGCAGGTGATTTACGTCGATGGCGGTTATCAGGTGATGGGGATGTGATTCTCCACTCTTGCTCGTAATCGTAATCGAATTGAAAGAACCGAGCACGAGCACGAGCACGATTACGAGAAGCTAGTCAGGGCACGTGAAACAAACGCTCGTCAAACTGTTGGGCGCGGAGGCCGTGTCAGATGATGCGGCGGAGTTGCAAGCGCATAACGGCGATAAATGGTCCGCGACTCATTCGCCGGATGTGGTCGTTTTCGCTAGTTCGACGGAGCAGGTGAGCAAGCTCCTTCGATTCGCTGCGCAGGAAAAAATTCCGGTGACGGCGCGAGGGGCGGGGTATGGCTACGTGGGAGGTTGTGTTCCGGTGCGCGGAGGAATCTCGCTTTCGCTCGTGCGCATGAATCGGATCAAGGAAATTAATTTCGCGGACGCGATCGCGATCGTGCAACCGGGCGTGATTACCGCCGATCTGCAAGCGAAGGTGAAGGAAGAGCAGTTGTTTTATCCGCCGGACCCCGCGAGCAGGAAGGATTGCACCATCGGCGGGAACGTGGCGACCAATGCCGGCGGGCCGCGCTGTTTGAAATATGGAGTCACGCGCAATTATGTGATCGGGCTGGAGGTGGTGCTCGGGAGCGGGGAAGTGTTGCGCACGGGCGGGCGGGTGCATAAAAACAAAACCGGGTTCAACTTGATCGGGCTGTTTGTGGGATCGGAGGGAATGCTGGGTGTGGTCACGGAAATCACGGTTCGGCTTTTGCCGCTTCCACCCGCACGGGCCACGCTGTCCGCGGCGTTTGCGACAATGACGGAAGCGGCAGCGACGGTGCAGGCGATTTTTCATGCCGGCTTTCTTCCGGCGTCGCTCGAGATCGCGGATGAGTTTACGCTCGAGGCGGCGCGGCGCGATAAGGGCGTATCGCATGTGCCCTCAGGAAACGCGCACTTGCTGGTCGAGGTGGATGGCCAGGTGGAAACGGTGCGGAGCGAGGCGGCGGCGCTGGAGCGATTGATTGCGAGCCGAAATCCAAATTCGCTCACGACCGCGACCACGGAGGAGGAATGCGAGAACCTATGGGCGTTGCGTCGGGACTTTAGCAACTCGCTGCGAGCTACCGGCCTAACGAAACTGAATGAGGATGTGGTGGTGCCACGGTCGCGATTGGTTGACCTAATCGAGTTCGCCGAAACGCTTCAGAAGCGGCACGGTTTCCCCATCGCCTGTTTCGGTCATGCGGGAGACGGGAATATCCACGTGAATCTCATGGCGGTTGATTACGATAGTCCCGCGGTGCGGAAAAGAGTGGAGGGCGCGCTGGACGAACTTTTTCAGCAGGTGCTGGCGTGGGGCGGTGTTATCACGGGCGAGCATGGCATCGGCCTGGCGAAGAAACGCTGGTGGCCAGAGGCGACCAGCGATGTCTCGCGAGAGGTGCATCGTGCCATCAAGGATGCGCTGGATCCGGCGGGGATTCTGAATCCGGGGAAGTTTCTGGAGTAGTGCGAGCGTAACAAGGAGCGGACGCCGTAGCGCGGCGTCCCTACCTCAAGTTGAAGACCGCGTTCACGGGGCGATGATCGCTGGATTGCGGCGACGTGTTAGCGACCCACGCTTTGGCCAACGTCGCGCCGCGAAAAAAGATCTGATCGAAACAGGCGGCGGGATAGCGCTCGTCGGGCGGCAGCGTGATGCGCGATGACAACGGGATTCCCTGCCAGGCCCAATTGAAACCGTCCGCTAATAAATTCCGCGCCGTTTTTTCCTCAGCGAAGCGAGGATCATCCGGCGCGGTGTTGAAATCGCCGCCGACGATACAAGTGAGCGCGCCCATTTTTTCGTAGGCGGTTTTCATCGCCTTCAAGTGAGAAAGCAACTGGCGCATCGACTCTTCGCGGATGCGCATGTCTTCGTGAATTTCGCCGCGGTTACTTTTCAGGTGCAGCGCGTAGACGAGGAGGATTTGTTTCGGTGAGAGTTGATAGGCGGCAAACGCGAAACCGCGCGGAGGTGTGATTGCGCCGCCCGGTTCCCACGCTTCGGCCCAGGCGCTGAGCGGTTGCAACCGGCTGGCAATCGCAACTTGCTGCGCTTCTTTCTGGCCTTCGCGCGGCGGAAAGTTCGAACAGACATCGACTTTGAATCCAGGCAAAGGTTGGATGGCAAGCGATGCGTGTGCGAAATCGCGCACTTCTTCCAAGCCGATGAGGTCGGGAGTGAGTTGGGCGAAATCTCGGTGGACGGAGCGGATCTGGCGATCTTCTTCGGCGCGCGAAGCATTGGGACGGCGGCCGGGGAACCACTGGATGTTCCAGAACGTGGCGGTGATTGTGGTGGAGGAATTAGCTGACGGTGATGGGCCCGCGGGCGGAGCGGGCTGACCGAAGAGCGAGCTGGCGAGGAGGGCGACCGAAAGGAGGTTCGCGAAAAGTCTGAGGGGCATTGCGCCAGAATAACGCGCAAGATGCGGTGATGGCGAGATCGTTGCGTTACGCTATCCGCGACGGACGATTTTGCTCAATTGCTCGATGGCAGCTTGCTGCGCTTTTTCGTCATCGTCATAACCCCAGACGACAATTTCCAGCATCTGGGTTCCGACATCGCGCTTCCCTTTTCGAACCGCATCGAGGCGGCCCGCCGCCGTCCAGTTTTCGTGATCGACCATTCCGGGCTCCGCAGGCGTGCCGTCCCAATAACAATAAAAAACATGGAGCGATCGTCCGTTGCTTTCGAAAGCATAGGAGCGGATCGGCAGAGCGACTTCGTTGACGGTGAGCAGCTTGTTCTGCACGCCGCCGCGTTGCTTCATGCCGCTGGCCGGCAGGCAAATGTCCGGGCGATGATTTTTGATGAAGAGACCGGCGGTGCGGCCCGGGAGCCAGCGAAAGAAAAACATATTCCAGGCATGGCCGTCGTCCCCGGTCCACGCGCCGCCGCCGCCTTCGTTGTAACGCAGGAGTTCCTGCGCGCTTTCCGCGACGGGCACCGATTTCCAATTCGTCGCTTGCGACGGCCACTCGATTGTCCACGGCTGGAGTCGCACGGAGTTCGACTCGTGCGCGCGATACCAAATCTGTGTACCCGCTTCGGCGATAGCGGTCAGCGCAAGAAGAGAGCCGAGCACAAGCCGCGGCACGGGTGAGACCCGCTCCACGTGCGGCATTTTCACAGCCGCTTCGCCTTTGCCGCGCAAGAGGAGACTCAATCCCCAAAGACCGAACAGACAGATCACCAAAATCGTGTGGCCGGCCGGGTCGTGCCAATTCTTGATCGTGGCCGAACCATGCTCGGCCCCCAGCCACACCAAAAGAAACGTCCGCACCAGATTGCAGAAGAAAGCCATGACTGCGCCGGCGATCACGAGAACGACGCGGCGCCCAATGGAGAATTCATAGAACTCGCCCAGGAAGAGCGAGACCATGAACGTGGCCTGCAACGATCGAATGCCGGTGCACGCTTCGTCGATGCCGACGAACCCCGAGCCGACTTCGATGACGTTGCCCATCTGCACTGCCGGAATTCCAATGGCGTTGAGAATCTCGACGTTGATGAGGGCATCCGCGCGCATCAAACTCTGGATGACAAATTGTTCGAGATTCGTCGGCCACGGGACGGCGACGAAAAAGAACAGGATGGGGAAAGCGAAATGCCGGACCCATCGCATGCCGCCGGACAAATAAATTCCACTCGCGGTGATCATGCCGGCCGACAAGGCCATCGCCCAACTGAGCAATCGCCAATCCGGATTCGCTTCTTGAATGAGGCGAATCGGAGTTAGAAACATCGCAGCGAGCACGATCAGCAATCCAGGCAAGATCTTGCTGTCCGAAGCTGAGGGCGACGGCGCGTCCTGGAAACGCCGCCAAAAAATGTACGCGGCGAGAACCGGGACCGTCCAGCCGTAGCCATATTGCGGATTGATCGACCATTCGAAACGAAGCCGCGAAATGAGCTCGAGCCAAACGAGCGCAAACACTGCGACCGGAAACCAACTCAGGCCACGCGAAATGGGCGTCACTGCGGATGGCGCAGCGGAAGCAGTGGCGTTCATGCTAGGCGGATTCGATTCAGCAGATAATGAGCCCGGAAGACAATCGTCGTCTCAGCATGTCTTGCGGTTCTTCGTCCGTGATTCCATCGTTGATCTGTTCGAGTGCACGAGCCGGGAGACTCCCGCAATCTGCAACGTCTCGGTGGCGAAATCGAGCGCTGACTCATTTTTCCGACGCGCGAAAAATAAGGCCGCCGTTCCCTGGCGCGGCGCGGAAAAGTAGGCGAGGTTACACCCGCTAACGCCCCGCAGGCCGAATCTCAAGTAGACGATTTTATTCCTGCTCCTTCGCCTGGGCACCGCTCTCTCGATGAAACCTGGATCTCTCACTCACACCATCGCGGTCTTGCTCTCTTCCGTCTCCGCGCTCTTTACGCATAGTGCTCCCGCCGCGGTGCCGGGCGGCGTTTTGAAGCTCAGCAAGAAATCCAGCAAACCACAGGGCGAAAACTTGCTAAAGGTCGATCCGTACGCCTCCTCCGCCAAAGCGGATCCTCCTCCGCTTCTCACCAAACCGGGCGAACGCTACCCCTGGAAAAAAGAGATCGTAACCACAGTTTTTTGGATTGGGGAAAAGCCGAGCGCGAACAACCCGACTCCAAATCGCTCCAGTTCCTGGGACGCCAACTGGACGAGGAACTACGGCGGATTCGATGATCCCGAGCGCTCGCACCGGCACGATTTTGTTCCCGCGAAATTCACGCCAGGGCAGAATCCGTTTTATGTCGCGCTGCCATACAACGACAAATCTACCAACGGCCACCGGGCCGAAGCGCCGCGCGTCGTTCCCTGGTTCAAGGAAGCGTATCAAGGGCCGGGCGTCTCGACCTGCAAGGGCCGATGGATTGCGATCCACAAAGGCAACAAGACCGTTTACGCGCAGTGGGAAGATGCGGGTCCGTTTCGGACCGATCACTGGCAATATGTTTTCGGGAACGAACGGCCGAAGCCGAATTTGAACAAAGGCGCCGGTCTCGACGTTTCACCTGCGGTCCGTGATTACCTCGGCTTGCAGGACACCGACGTGACGGATTGGCGTTTTGTCGATTTCAGCGAAGTTCCGCACGGCCCCTGGTCGAAGATTGGGGACAACAACACTTTCGTGATCAATCAACACCGCAGCGATAAAGCGCTGGTGGAAGGTCCGAAACGCGGCGGCGTCACGATCCTGCCGTAGCTTGATCTTCTGTAGCGGCAGTCTATGACCGCCGAATCGGACCACCAAGCGGTCGGCGCTCATAGAGCGCCGCTACAGGCAGGACGAGCGGAAGCTCGTCCCTCCCGAGAAAACAGAAAGTCAGAATAATTCCGGATGGTCGTCCGCGACTTCGTCCGGGCCGATGGCGGAACGAATTTTCTCTAGCAGATAGCTGAAGTCGTACGGTTTTTGGATCGTATCGATCACGCCGGCTTTGAGCAGCTCGGAGCGAATCGACGGCTCGAGATAACCACTGGCCACAATCGCGCGCACGCTCGGTCTGCTTTCTTTCATTTTCAAAAAAGCCTCTCGTCCGCCGAGGCGCGGCAATCCCAGGTCGCAGACCACGAGCCCAATGTCGTCGCGATTGGCTTCAAAGAGCTCCACCGCTTCCATCCCATCTTTGGCCGCGAGCACGCGATAACCTTCGCCCTCCAAAATGGTCTTGCCCAATTCGCGCAGCATTTCTTCGTCTTCGACCAGCAAGATGGTTTGCGGCGCATTCGATCTCCGTTGAATTTTCCGTGCGGCGCCCGCGCCGCTCTCGGCCATGAAATGCTCGAAAGGCAGATAAACCATAAAGGTCGTGCCGGCGCCCGGTTCGCTTTCCACCTGGACGAAACCGCGATGGTTGTTCACGACGCCATACACCACCGACAATCCAAGGCCGGTGCCTTTGCCTCGCTCCTTCGTGGTAAAGAACGGCTCGAAAATGTGCGACTTCACCTGCCGGGTCATGCCAGTTCCAGTGTCGCGCACCTTCACGCAGGCATAATTCTGTGAGCCCGCGCCGCTAAAAAATTCAGTCAGCTCCGTGCCCGGGGTCATCGAGGTCTCGAGCGTGAGCGTTCCGCCATTTGGCATGGCATCGCGCGCGTTCACGGTCAGGTTCAAGAGGACCTGGTGAATCTGGCTGCGGTCCGCGGTGATTACCGGAAGGTTCGGGTGCAAGTGGAGTTCGAAGTCGATCATCTTTGGGAACGTCGCCTGCAGCATTTTTTCCAGCTCCCGCACGAGCGCGTTTAGGTCGAGCGAGGAAAAACGCGCTTCGGTCTGGCGCGCGGAGGTGAGCAGTTGCTGCACGAGGGCTGCGCCGCGATCCACCGCGTCTTTGATCACCTTGATCGCGCCCGGCACTTCGCTCGGTTTCGCGCGTAACGTCTCCAGCCGGTTCGTGTATCCTAAAATGATGGCCAGGATGTTGTTGAAATCGTGCGCGATTCCGCCGGCCAGCGTGCCGAGGCCTTCCATCTTTTGCGTTTGGATCAGTTGTTGCTCGAGCCGTTTCCGTTTCGTGTCGTTGAAAAGGTAGACCTGCAACCCCATCAACTCTCCCTCGGTAAACGAGCCGACCAGCCGCGCGACCACGTAAACCGGATCGCCATCGCGTTGGCTCATCTCCAGTTCGTGCCGTTCCACGATTCCGTGCTGCCGCACCATCTCAAGCAATTCGACCCCATCTTTCCGGCTGCGGAGAAGCTCGAGGAAATTCCCGGTGGTCGCTTCCTCGATGGACCCGAATCCGAATATCTGCACGAAAGCCGGATTGCAGGTCGCGATCCGTCCGTCGGCTCCGATGCTCAGGGTTCCCGTGAAATTTTCCATTACGAAGCGCCGGTGACGCCCCTCGCTTTCGCGCAAGGCCGATTCTTCCCGCCGCCGCGCGGTGATGTCCGTGTTGATTTGCAAGCGTGGCGAGGCGGCGTTTTCCGCCTCGGTGGTCCATCGGCTCGCGACGATGATCCGCTCGCCGTTCCGGCGGACTTGCTCGAGTTCGCCTTCCCAATGCGATTGCTCTTTCAAACTTGACTCGAGATTGTCCGCACCTCCGGAAAGCTCGGTGTGAAGCAACGCGTGCATCTGCTGGCCGAGTGCCTCGTTTTTTTCCCAGCCATAAGTGCGGCACGCTCCCTGGTTCCAATAGGTAATGTTACCTTGGGCATCGGTGAGAATGATTGCGTCGTGCGCCCCATCGATTAGCCCGGTCCGATCCATTACGAGGAATGTGCCATCACGGACTGGGAGAGAAAGGCGTAACGCTTGGACTCGACTGCGGGGCCGGGTTGCGGGCGCGGAACTGTTCGAGACCCCCGGAGTAGAAGACGTAATAGAAGGCAAGCGCTACGCCCACGATGACCGCGAACAGAAAAATCAGGCTCGCCGCGCGCAAGCCACGGTAAGGCGTGCCCGCCTGTTGCCGCGCCGCTCGCTGCCGCATCAGCTCGAGCTCGATTATGCGCAGGGCATTTTCCGGATCGGCTGGTTCGTGCTTGCCGTCGCCCTTGGAATTCATCGAAAAGAATCTTGCCCATTCAATTGAAAGACCAAATGGATTCTGGCGACAAGCAAATGCGAAAGCTGATGGCCTTCACGCTGCCGCTGGCGGTGTTTCTTCTCCTGCTCGGTTTGGTGAGTCTGCTCCGAAAAATTGGCGGCGCTTTTTGGCTCGCGTCTCCGGAGTATTGGGTCTATCCGGCGCAAACGATATTCTGCGGCGCGTTGCTCCCCTGGTTCCGGCGCGAATACGAGCTTCGCACGCCGACGCGAATCTTGTTTACGTTTGGAGTTGCACTGGTGGTGTTTGGTTTGTGGATTGCCCCCCAGGCTTTCTTCGGTTTCGCGCCGCGTCTTGATGGATTCAATCCCGAGATTTTTTCCGGCCAGCCAGTTGCGTACTGGGCCACGATCGTTTTTCGTTTTCTGCGGCTGGTGATTGTCGTTCCGCTGATCGAGGAAATTTTTTGGCGCGGATTCCTGCTTCGCTATCTCATCGACGAAAAATTCTACGCCGTCCCAGTCGGCGCGTTCTCGGGGTTCTCGTTTCTGGTGGTAACCGTCGGGTTCGGGCTGGCCCATTCGCGGCGTGACTGGATCGCGGCGTTGATCACGGGCGCGCTCTATAACTGCATTGCCTATCGCACGAAGAGCCTTACTTCATGCGTCGTCGCTCACGCAGTCACGAATTTTCTCCTTGGCCTGTGGATCATGAAAACGCGGCAGTGGGGCTTCTGGTAAAGGCACTCGCCATGGCACCGCTTCTGCTCCCTTTAGGCGGGAAATGCACGCGACCTTTCTGCAAAAAGTCATCCTCTGCATGATCGCGGGTTTCTTCGCGGCTTGCCTGATCCAATGGGGAAAAGTATTCGTCACCGGCGCCGACGATGCCTTGAACAAAGGTTACAAGCATACCTCGCCTTCCGTTAGCCTTAGCAGCAAACCGTAGGCGAAAGCGATTGCCGACCCTCGCGCCGCGCATAGTTTGCGTAGCACGAAATGAAGATCGGCTTTGCTCAAATCAATCCCACCGTCGGGGATTTGAGTGGGAATTTTGAGAAGATTCTGGGCGCGTACGAGCGACTTGAAGCCGCGGGTGCCGAATTGGTCATTACGCCGGAGCTGGCCATCACCGGCTATCCGCCGCAGGACCTTGTTTTCAAATCGCAGTTCGTTCCGCAAAATCTCGAGGTCCTGGAAAAACTCCAGGCGCGCGTCCGCCATGCCGGGTTGCTCGTAGGTTACGTCGAGCGAAACCAGGGCCGCGGGAAACCTTTTCATAACGCGGCGGCCTTGCTGCAACCCGGAGCCGCGATTGCAAAAACGCACAAGTCGCTGCTGCCCACCTACGATGTCTTCGACGAAGATCGTTACTTCGAACCGGCCCGAAGCGTCGCTCCGTTGATCTTCTGTGGAAAGAAGATCGGCGTTACCATTTGCGAAGACATCTGGACGGAGCGCTATTTGCCGCGTCCGCTCTACGATATCGAGCCGGCCCGTTCTCTGGTGGAGCAGAGGGCCGAGATAATTTTGAATCTGAGCGCGTCGCCATTCAATTTAGGCAAGCCGGCGGTCCGGCGCGAGATGGTGGCGGCGCTGGCGCGCACTTATCACCGGCCCATCTGCTATTGCAATGCGGTGGGCGGCAACGATCAACTAGTGTTTGATGGCAATTCGATCGCCGTAAATTCCGCGGGCGACTTGATCGCCCAGTTACCAGGATTCCAAACGAGCGAAAAGGTTATCGACACCGATGCTTCGCAACCGTTGCAACTGGCGCACGCTGATGACTCGGCCGACTTATTCGAAGCGCTCTCGTTAGGTGTCCGTGATTATTTGACCAAATGTAACTTCAAGTCGGCCGTGCTGGGATTGAGCGGAGGCATTGACTCCGCGGTTGTCGCGGCCGTTGCGGTCAACGCGCTCGGTCCAGAGAACGTCCTTGGCGTATCGATGCCGAGCCCGTATTCATCGCGCGGAAGCATTGATGATGCGCTCGCGCTCGCGCGGAACCTCGGCATCAAATGTCTGCAAATCCCAATCGCCAACGCATTCGCCGCGTTCAGGGCCCAGTTCGGAGAAATTTTTGCCGGCCTCCCCGAAGACGCCACCGAGGAGAACATGCAATCGCGCTTGCGCGGAATGATCCTGATGTCGCTCTCGAATAAATTCGGCCACCTACTTCTAACCACCGGAAACAAAAGCGAGTTGGCCGTTGGCTACTGCACTATTTACGGCGACATGGCGGGAGGCCTTGCCGTCATCAGTGATGTGCCGAAGACGATGGCTTATGAGCTTGCGCGCTGGATCAACCGGGAAAAAGAAATCATTCCGGTATCGACAATTGAAAAACCGCCGAGCGCGGAATTAAAACCTGGGCAGACCGATCAGGACAGCCTGCCGCCTTATGATGTGCTCGACGAAATCCTGCGGCTCTACGTCGAGGAGAATTTGAGCGCGCGCGATATCATCGCGCATGGCTTCAACGAGAAAACGGTGCGTTGGATCCAACGACGCGTGGATATCAATGAATACAAACGCGAGCAGGCCGCTCCCGGCATCAAAGTCACCAGTCGCGCCTTCGGCGTCGGCCGCCGCATGCCGATCGCGCAGCATTACGTGGATTGAATGAAACTGCACCGCGTTGGAATCGAACCAACAACCCGCTGATTAAGAGTCAGCTGCTCTGCCAATTGAGCTAGCGGTGCGTTTATCCCTCGGGAAGAGCGCTATTTTGCCGCAGTTTTCGCGGGGAATCAACGCAGCAAATCAAAAGATCAGAATTGCATCGACCGCGAAAGTCAGCTGGTTGCGCTGGGTTCTGTCTATGAACGGCCGATCGGAGGTCAGCGCAGCGTCGTAGCGAATTTCCGGCCGAATCGAAAGGCGTGTTCCGGGTCTCGGCGTGCCAACCTTGATCGTCGCTCCGAAGGTCACCTCGCCGAAGGTGCCGCGCTGGAAAAACGTATGCGGATCGAAAGTGTCGACCTTGCCGCGCTGGATATCGATGAAGTCATCATTGTCGGCGAAGCTGCCGACGAAGAATCCTTTCTCGTCGCGAAAAATCTCCGCGCGCCCGCCTACGCTGAGCCAATCGTTGATCGCGTAAACGAGATCTCGATGGCGCGGCGGTGATCGCCCAGTTGAACGGCCTCGTGGCCAGCGAAGATTATTTGCCGATCGTCGTTTTGACCGCGGACATTACGCGGCACACCGAACACCAGGCGCTCGCCGCGGGCGCCACGGATTTCCTGACCAAGCCGTTCGATCATCTGGAGGTGTTGTTGCGCATCCGGAACCTGCTTCAGGCGCGTTCGGCCCATCTCAAAATCCAGGAGCAAAATGGAACGCTCGAACAAAGTGTCCGCCTCCGCACGATGGAACTGGAAAGAGCGTTGATCGAACTCAAGGCCACGCAAAGCCAGATCATCCAACAGGAACGCCTCGCCGCGCTCGGGGCGATGGCGGGTGGCATTGCGCATGACTTTAATAACTCGCTCTGCGCCATCGTCGGTTTCAGCGAGGTGCTCTTGCATGGGGCCAAGAACGGGCTGAGCGCGGAGATCGCCATGCCCGCTCTGACCACCATCCTCACCGCCGCCGAGGATGCCGCGCAAACGGTGCATCGCCTGCGCGATTTTTATCGGCCCAGCGGAAGCAACGAGCTGCGCCTTCCGGTCCAGCTCAACACGCTGATCGAGCAAGCCGTCGCGCTTACCTCTCCGAAGTGGAAGACGCAGTCGATCGCCGCCGGTCGGGAGATATTGATCGAGACAAAACTGGACGCGATTCCGATGATCCTCGGCCACGGCGCGGAATTGCGGGAAGTTTTGACCAACTTGATCTTCAACGCAGTGGACGCGATGCCGGCGGGTGGCACCATCGTCCTGCGCACGTGCGTCGACGGCGAAGAGGTGCTGCTGCAAGTCAGCGACACCGGCACCGGTATGAGTGACAAGGTGCGCGCGCGGTGCCTGGAGCCTTTCTTTACCACCAAAGGCGCCCGCGGCACGGGGCTCGGGCTGGCCATGGTCTTCGGTGTCATTCAGCGGCATTCGGGAACGATCGATCTCGAAAGCGCTCCCGGCCGCGGCACCACCTTCACCTTCCGCTTTGCGGCGGCGAAATTACAAAACGAAGAGACGGTTTCAGACGCCGAAGGATTCCTCGAACGCTCGTTACGCGTCCTCGTGGTCGACGATCAGCCGATTCTGCGCCAGCTCCTCAGCGAATATTTGCAGAATGATCTGCACACGCCCGTCATGGCCGTGGATGGAGTGGACGCGCTGGCGAAATTTCAGCTCGAACATTTCGATCTCGTCATCACCGATCAAATCATGGCCGGAATGAACGGCTACGAGCTGGCCGCGGCGCTGAAGAAGTTGAAACCCGAAGTGCCTGTGATTCTGCTGACCGGTTTCGTGCAGGATGTTTTGCCGCCGACGGCAGAGTCCGCTGCAGTCGATCTGGTCGTCGGTAAGCCAATTTCACGCGCGGCTCTGCGGAACGCGCTGGCTCGGGTGACTTCGGCCTAACGAGTCCGCTTTCGCTCGTAGGATTGCTTCGAAGAGAGGCGTAGCCATCTCGCTTGCGCCGGCTATTCACAAATCGCTTATCACGGTTCATTCTTGCCGTGGAAATAATACAGTGACGCGCACACGAATTTTCATCCTGACCTTGGTTGCCATGACGGCATTCGCCGGGAACTCCCTGCTTTGTCGCCTGGCGCTAAAGCAAACGAGGATCGACCCGGCCACTTTCACTTTGATCCGGATAATTTCCGGCGCCATTGCGCTTCAGCTCATCGTGAGGACGCGCAAGAGGCCGCCCGGCAAAGCGGGAAGTTGGGCTTCCGCGCTAGCGCTTTTTATTTACGCCGCCGGGTTTTCTTTCGCTTACGTGGGTCTGCCGGCCGGGACCGGAGCGTTGCTGTTGTTTGGGGCGGTGCAAGCCACCATGATTATCTGGGCGCTGCACGAGGGCGAACAGTTGCGCGTGCCGCAGCGCGTCGGCCTTGCTCTCGCCTTGGCCGGACTGGTAGCGCTCGTGTTTCCCGGCCTTTCCGCACCTCCTCTCGGTGGCTCGATCCTAATGTTGAGCGCCGGAATTGCCTGGGGCATCTATTCGCTGCGCGGCAAAGTTTCTGGCGATCCGGCGTCTGCCACGGCGGGGAATTTCTTGCGCGCAGTGCCCATGGCCGTGGTCTTGACCGCGGCTCTGTTGCCATGGGCCCGCCTCGACCGCACGGGCGTCGGCTACGCGATTCTCTCGGGCGCAATCGCTTCCGGAGTAGGCTATGCGATTTGGTACACCGTTTTGCCCAGCTTGCGAGCGGCCCGCGCCGCCACCGTTCAGCTCAGCGTGCCCGTGCTCGCCGCGGCCGGCGGCATTCTATTTCTAGGCGAGCAGATCACGCTGCGCATTGTATTGGGATCTGTTGCCGTGCTCGGTGGCATCGCGCTGGTTATACTTGAGCGGCGGCCTGCCTTGGAGCCCATCAAATAACGCGAGCGAAGTTGAGGGCACAATATTTTCGCATCTTCAGGTGGCACGTTCTCCGTCATCTGCGGAGCCATCCGCTTCTCGCTCTCCTAAATATCTTAAGCGTCGCGCTTGGCGTGGCGGTTTATCTCGCGACCCAGATCGCCAATCACAGCGCCAATCGCGCGTTCGCCGCGACGGTCGATCTCGTCGCCGGAAAGGCAGAGCTGGAAGTCACGTCGCCGCATTTACCGGAAACATCTTTTCCGATGGTTGCAGCAACGAATGGAATTTCCGCGGCGACTCCGATCGTGCGCGGTCTCGTCACGTTTCCGGATTTTCCCAGTGAATATCTCGAAATCCTGGGGATCGACGTTTTCACGAACGCGCCGTTTCGAACCTTCGATCCGGCAAGTTTCGACGCCGGTGAGCTTGATCTCCTGCGATGGCTTGGTCCGCCTGGCTCCATCGCGCTCTCGGAGGAATTTGTGGCGCGGCATCATTTGAAAGCTGGAGATAAAATCCGCGCACGGCTGAACGTGATCGATCACAACCTGCGCGTCGGATTCATCCTTCGCAGCAAAGGCGCGCCGATTCTGGATTCGCACTTCGCCGCGATGGATATCGGATGGGCCCAGGAATTATTCGGGCGTCGCGGAGAACTAAGCGCGATCCAGTTGCGGCTGACCAACCCGCGCGACCGGGACAACGTGGTGACCGAACTTCGGAAAGTTTTGCCGAAAGACTCGAAGGTGACGGCGCCGGCTCAGCGGACCGAAGAAGTCGACAAAATGCTGGGCGGTTTCGAATTGAATCTCAGCGCGATGAGTCTGGTTTCGCTCGTCGTGGGGATGTTCCTTATCTACAACACTGTTTCCGCCTCGGTCGCTCGACGCCGCCACGAAATCGGAATTCTCCGTTCGTTAGGCGTGACCCGACTCGAGGTCCGCGCCCTTTTTCTGGGAGAAGCGATCGTGCTGGGATTATTTGGCGTCGTGCTTGGATTGGTGGGAGGAACGCTTCTCGCACGGCTCCTCGCCGGCGCCGTCGCGGAAACGATTTCATCTCTTTACGTGCTCGTGAATGTAAAGCAGGTCGTCTTGGAACCGTGGAGTTTTGCTTTCGCCGGAACGATTGGTCTAGGGTCGGTGATCGTTTCCGCGTGGCTGCCGGCGCAAGCGGCCGCGAATTTGGAACCCGTCCGCGCTCTTCACGGCTCTTTCCAAGAAGGGGCGCTTTGGAATGCCTTCAACCCGTCATCCACCTGGTGGTGGAATGGTTTGCTCTGCCTAGCCCTCGCCGGAAGTTTTTCTTTTCTCGCGCTTTCCACCGGTCCGCCCTGGCTTGGTTTTGCCGCGGCGTTTTTTGTTCTCGCCAGCTTTTCCCTTCTGGTCCCTCCACTGGCCTTTCGTTTCAGCGCCGGAGCTGGAAAGGTTTTCCGCGCACTTCGCCGTCACCGGGGAAAAGCGGCGGTGGAAGCAGAACTCGCGGCCGCGAATCTCTCCCGCGCGCTCATGAGAAACTCCGTCAC
The DNA here is from genome assembly GCA_003134785.1 of Spartobacteria bacterium. Classification (GTDB taxonomy): domain Bacteria; phylum Verrucomicrobiota; class Verrucomicrobiia; order Chthoniobacterales; family UBA10450; genus AV80. The sequence continues at coordinate 196,402 of PLCN01000003.1, read as the reverse complement.
CATCGCCGCGCTGGCCGCTGCCGTCGCGATGACTGTCGGCGTAAGCGTGATGGTATTTTCTTTTCGCAGAACCGTTGAAGCATGGATCAACGACACCTTGGTGGCGGATCTCTTCGTCGCGCCGGCCTCAAACGAAATCGTCGGCCCGTCCTCTTTCATTCCACCGGCTGCGGTGCACTTCCTCGAAACGCACCCGGCGGTCGAAACGATCGATACGTTCCGCGACGCCGAGCTTTCCATGGGCGCCGAGACGATCGCGGTCGCGGTTGTGCGCGGAAGCGAGCGGCGCCATTTTCAATTTGTGCGCGGTAACGGGGCCGCGATCATGCGCCGATTTCATGACGAAGTTTGCGTCGTGGTTTCGGAAGCTTTCGCTCGCCATCATCATCTTCGCGACGGCGACTCGATCGAACTGATTACGCCCGACGGCGCTGGCCAGTTTTCTGTCGCAGGAATTTTCTATGACTACACGCGCGACCAGGGAATCGCTTACATGAGCGAACGGAACTTCATCCGCTTCTGGCACGATGACCGCGTGAACAGCGTCGCGGTCTATTTGAAGCAGAATGCTTCGGCGGAAGCGTTGAGCAAAGCATTCCGCGCCGGATTCAGCCGGAACGGTGAATTCGTCATTTTCTCGAACCAATCGTTGCGCGTGCGTATTTTCGAAATTTTCGATCAGACTTTCGCGGTGACATATGTGCTGCTAACCATCGCGGTCATCGTCGCGATCACGGGAATTTTTCTCTCGCTTACGATCTTGATCACGGAACGTTCCCGCGAGCTTGCGGTCCTGCGGGCGATCGGTGCGAGCGCGGGCCAGATCCGCAAACTCTTGCTTTGGGAGACCGCGATGATCGGAGTGCTGGCGGCTTTGGTTGGACTGGCTTCCGGCGTTTGTCTTTCGTTGGTTCTGACCGGCGTGATTAATCGCGCGTTTTTTGGCTGGACCATTCGGTTGGCATTTCCCTGGCGCTCACTCGCGGTCACGCCGCTCTGGATTGTCGCCGCCGCGCTGGTCGCCGGCCTCGTGCCAGCATGGCGGGCCGGCCGAATGATTCTCGCGGAGAATTTGCGAAGCGAATGAAACGAACCTTCTTCGTCCGCCTCAACGCACGTCCGCACGAGCGAACTGTAGCCGCTTCGCTGTGCGAAGCGCGGTGGTTGAGGTGCGCCGCCCACCCGCCCTGCGTCGGCGTGGCAAGCAGGGTGGCGGCTACAGGGCTGCTCTTATTTGCTTCGTTGTGCGCCGCTGCGGACTGGAAGATCGCGGAACCGGGCTGGCGGTATGAATTTCCGCGAGATCACCACGCGCACCGCGATTTCAAGACGGAGTGGTGGTATTTCACCGGAAATATCTTCGACGCGGATGGCCACCGCTTCGGTTACGAGCTGACGTTCTTCCGTCAGGGAATCACACCCTTCGCTGAGCGAGATCCGAAGTCGTCGCGCTTTATCGTCGACGATCTGAAGTTCGCCCACTTCGCGCTCACCGACGTTTCAAAACAAACCTTTCGTTTCGAACAAAAAACCAGCCGTGGAGCTTTCGGTGAGGCAGGCTTCGACGACGGCAAGCGACTGGCCTGGATCGAAAACTGGACTCTCGCCACGAACGGCGACGACGCCTTCGATCTGATGGCCTCGAGCGAGGCCGGCACGATCCATCTTCATTTGCGCGCGACGAAGCCTCCAGTCGTCCATGGAGAAAACGGGATTAGCGTCAAGGCCGCCGCCGTCAGGTACGCCTCGCATTATTATTCGATCCCGCGAATGCAGACGACGGGTGAATTTTTCGCGAACGGAAAGTCACATCCTTTTCGGGGCGAGAGTTGGTTCGATCACGAGTGGGCCAGCGGTCAGCTCGCGGAGAATCAGGTCGGTTGGGATTGGATCTGCCTGCAATGGGAGGATGGGACCGAGTTAATGCTCTACCAAATGCGGCTCGAAAATGGCGAGCCTGACGCGAGTTCGAGCGGAACGTGGATCGCGCAGAACGGCGAGACGACGCATTTGCGCAGCTCCGATTTTCGGATGACGCCGATCGCGTTTTGGAAAAGCAAAGCGAGCGGAGCGAAATATCCGATCAGTTGGCGCGTAACGCTCGCGGGCCAGCAGACGGAGTTTGTAGTCCGCGCGGCGGTCGAAAATCAAGAGCTGGCGCTCGGGCCCATCACCTACTGGGAAGGCGCGATCGATGCGAGCGGAACCCGACACGGCCGGGCGATCAAAGGTCGCGGATATCTGGAACTAACCGGATACGCGGGCCCGCTGCGCGAGTTGAGCAGGTAGACGATTACGCCTGCGTATGCCGGGCGTAATGAACTTCCACGCCTTTCGGCAGGAGACGCTTGCGGCCGCGCTGGCGGCGGCGGGCGAGGGTGGCCCGACCGGCCTTGGTGCTCATGCGCGCGCGAAATCCGTGCTGATTCTTTCGAGTGCGCTTCGAGCGCTGGAGAGTGCGTTTCATACCGTGGCGGAGTGAAGAGCGGCTACATTAAGGAGGCAGGTCGCTTTGTCAATCTTCCCTCCTGCTCATGATCTTTGATCCTGCTCATGCTCTCCCGGTAGCGGAAGGAGAAGAGCAGGAGCAGGATCGATCAGGAAACGCTGGGAGATCTACATCATTCATTGCCATCCGCGCCGGTTTGTGGAATAAGGGAAGCCCCCATGAGCGAAGTCGTCATCGAGCCCGCGATTTTCGAAGATCTGGACGAGCTGTCCAATCTTCTCGGTGAGCTTTTTAGCGAAGAAAAAGATTTCCGCCCCAACAAACAGAAGCAGCTTCAAGGCTTGCGCCTGATCTTCGAGGAACCAAATCGCGGCCGCGTTTTCGTTCTGCGCCGCGACCGGACGATCGTCGGCATGATCAATCTGCTCTTCACCATTAGCACCGCGGAAGGCGGCTTTGTCCTTCTCCTGGAAGATCTGGTGGTGCACGATTCCTTTCGCGGTCATGGCTACGGTTCGCTCCTGCTCGAGTACGCGATCAATTTCGCCAAGCAGAAAAAGTTTCTCCGCATCACTTTGCTCACCGATCGCCCGGAGCTGCGTTCGCAGAATTTCTTCAAGCGCCACGGCTTCTACGAATCGTCCATGTTGCCGATGCGCCTGCTGGTTTCGACCGACATTCCGGCCGAAGTAACCTTGTAAAACGAGGCGCGTCCGCGCCCGTTCGGCTGTAGCTTCGAAGTCGCTATGCAAGGCACCATCCGGCTCTTCAAGTTCAGCGGCATCCAGGTCTACCTTCACTTTTCCTGGTTCATCATCGCGGCCTGGCAGCTCACTCAGCGCTTGCACAACTATCGTTCGCCCATCTTCGCGGTTTACGAGTACCTCGCGCTCTTTGCCATCGTCCTTCTCCACGAATTCGGTCACGCGCTCGCCTGCCGGCAAACCGGCGGCCAGGCGGATCGGATCGTCTTGTGGCCTCTCGGCGGCATCGCCTTCGTAAATCCGCCGCGCCGTCCGGGCGCTGTGCTGTGGAGCATCGCGGCCGGACCTCTCGTTAATGTCGCGCTGATTCCAGTGTTTGAAGCGCTTTTGATTTTCGCGAGTCACGCCGGATGGTATTTCGACGCTCCCGACACCTATCAACTCCTCCAAGCTGTTCGCTTCATCAATTACCTCCTGCTCTTTTTCAATCTGCTTCCGGTCTATCCGCTCGATGGCGGACAAATCTTGCGCGCGTTGCTCTGGTTCCCATTTGGAGAAATTCGCAGTCTGCAAATCGCCAGCGTGGTTGGCCTGATTGGCGGCGCCGCCTTCGCTGCCCTGGCTCTTTGGTCGTGGTCCATCTGGACTGGCATTCTCGCGTTCTTTATCCTGAGTCGCGCCATCGCCGGATGGCAGCAGGCGAAAGCGATGATCGCGGCAGAAAGAGCTGCGCAGGTTCCGCCGCCGACTATGCCTCAGTATTGAACGTCCTGTAGCCGCTTCTCGTAACACCGGCCTTCAGGCCGGTGTTTTTCGCGCGAAATCGCGCAGGAGCCGTTTCAACGGCTTTCGCTCGCGCTCCGGTCCCTCCACTCTCTTACTGACTTCGGCGACATCGGCTGTCGTGGGCACGAGAACGAAAGCCGTTGAAACGGCTGAGCTAATCGTCGGTCGTGCGCCACCGGCCTGAAGGCCGGTGTTAGCGAGAGGGATTTCTCGTCCCGCCGAATGCGAGGTTTGCGACGCGCCCATGTCGTCCAGAGGGCGGCTACAGATGCATTTATTTCATGTCAGCTGACAATTGCGCGAGCAATCGCTTTTTCATTTCCGCGCGAAATCCGATTTCATCGACCGCCTTCGCCACATCCTTTGCGGCAGCGGGCGATAGATTAGATTTCGCGTAAGCCGCGATCTCCGCGATGCGCGCACTGTCGGAAAAGAACGTGAACAGGCCTGGCGCGTAACTGTTCGCCGCGAGCGCGTCCGTTTTCGCGAGCAATTGTTTCATGTGCGCTTTCGCGAATTGCCACGCGATCTCGGGATGTTCGCTTTGTCGCGCCACGCGCGACACGAGATAGATCGCGCGGCTGGTTGGTAATTCGTCGCCGAGCGAAATCTCCAGCGTTCGCGCCGCGAGCTTGGGATCGAGCGCGCATGCCATAGCGTCGTAATAATTCTGTTTCTCTTCGATGCTCGTCGTCTTCAAGCCCAGCTCATGCAGCTTGTTCCAGGTCGTTTCGTCCGCGTAACGTCCAACGACCGCGAAAACCGGCGCGCGTAAATCCGGCGCGAGCGATTTCGGATCGGAGAGAAATTTTTGCAAACGCTCGCGGCAACCGGCAATGATCTCGGCGTCATTTAGATTTCCCAAGGCGTTGATCAGGCTCGCGCGCAGCGATGCGATCTTGGGCGGCTCGCTGCCTTTCGGGTCCCAACCAACTTGATCGAAACTGGGTCGCAAAATGGACCGTGCGTATTTTTGGAATTGCTCGCGCTGAGGCTGACCCGCCATGAGCCGATTCGTGAAGTCGAAGACGTGCATGATCTGCTCGCGTTCGGCCAGCTCGGTTTTCGCGGGCAATTTTTCGACGAGATCGAGATACTGCGAGAGCGGCGCGCGATTCGCTTGGACCAGCGCCCACGAATCGGCGAGCAGATTTACGCGATCGGCCGAGCTGAGCTTCGGCAAATCCGCGAGCAGCAATTTCCACGAAGCGTCATCATACTGCGCGCGATAATTTCCCGCGCCCTCGATATTCAACTTCACCGCTCGATCCGTGGGAATGCTCCGGAGATCGATTGTCCTCGACGTCATGAGCAAACTCACCGGAGCACTTTCTTCGGCAACCGAATAGGTGAGGGGAATCTTCCACTCGAGCGGTGGCGCCTTGTCGAAATGCACCGTGAAGCGTTCTTGCGTGAGGGTGATTTTGCCGCTCGGATCGCGCGCCAATTTAACGACGGGAAAACCTGGCTGTTGCGTCCAGCCCGCGGCGATGTCCACCACCGGTTTTCCTGATGCCTCGGAAAGCGCGTTCCAAAGATCGGCCGTGGTCGAGTTCGAAAATTTGTGGGCGGCCATGTATTTGCGAATGCCGTCCCGGAAAACATCCTCGCCGAGAAAGCTCTCCAGCATCCGGATGAACGACATGCCTTTGCGATAGGTGATATCGTCAAAGGCGCTACTCGCCTCAGCTTCGTTAGCGATCGGTTGCTGAATCGGATGCGTGGTCGAGCGCGCGTCGCCTTCCATGGCCGCTTCCTTGCCGACGCCATAACGCCGCGCCGGATCGCGCGGAACCGTTTTGCTCAGCCAGACTTCCCAATCCGGATTGAATTTCGCGGTGCACTTTGTCCCCATCCACGAGGCGAATCCTTCATTGAGCCAGAGATTGTCCCACCACGCCATGGTCACGAGATCGCCGAACCACATGTGGGCCGTCTCATGTGCGATCACTTCGTAAATGTTCTGCTTCGTTTCCGCGGAAGATTTTTCCGGATCGAACAGGAGCCGCGATTCGTAGTAGGTGATCCCGCCCCAATTCTCCATCGCGCCGCCGAAACCGCCGGGGACCGCGATGTGATCGAGCTTCGGCAGCGGGAATGGCACACCGAAGTAATCGTTGTAGTAATCGAGAATCTGCTGCGAGCTCTCGAGCGCGTAACGGCCCATCTCCGCTTTGCCTTTGGTCGCGATGACACCATGCGTGACTTCCCCCTTTTTGGTGTGAATCGCATCCAGCTCACCGGCGCAAAAGACGTTCAGATAACTCGCCATCGGCGGCGTGGCCGCGAAACGCACTTCCTTGCCCCCGGCGACTTTCGTCTCTTTCTCGATCGGCATATTTGACACTGCGGTGAAATTTTCCGGAATAACCGCGGTTAATTGAAAACGCGCGCGAAAACTCGGCTCGTCCCAGCACGGAAAGAACCGGCGCGCGTCCGTCGCTTCGAATTGAGTTCCGAGCATGATTTTCTTCACACCCGTGCCCTGTTCCTGGTACGACGCGTAATGCAGCCCCTGTCCTCGCTGGTTGATCTTGCCGGTGAAATTCAGCTCGAGGCTATGCGGGCCGGCCGGCAATTCGCTCGCGAGCGCGAAGGTCGCCGTCTCTTCTTTCGCATCCAGCTTGATCGCCGATGGCGGAATCGATTTCCCGTCGAGCGAAGCACCGGTGATTTTGATCTCGAGCGCGTTCAAGACCAGTCGGCGGACCGGCTCACGCGCATTCAGCTTCACCGTTTCCGATCCGGTGAAAGCAAACTTTCCCATATCCGGCACGATTCGAATCGCATAATCTTCCGGCACGACCTGCTTCGGCAGTTTTCCCGGCGTGGTGGCGAAGTCGAAAGGTTTTTCAGCGTTCAAAGTGGCGAGAGAAATGAAGAAAATGGCGGCGCAGGAAAGAAGACGCGGAGACGACATGCGTCCACACTAAACAACGCACGGAGGTTTGCATCAAGGAGGGGCGGTTTACAAACCGCCCTCTACTGCATGGGAAAAACGCGGGCGGTTTGTAAACCGCCCCTCCTTGATGCTACTGGACCACGAGCAACAACAACAATTGCCCGTCGCCCACCTGCGGCCCTTTGATCACCAACGGACTGGCTTTGCTCAACTTGGCGTCCGTTTCGAGCAGGAGATTCTTCTCCTGAAATAATTTCAGGTTGAGCAGATAACCCGCGCTCGTTTCCCCCTTAGAATCGACATGGAGCGAAAAGTATTTGCTCGAGGCCAGCCAGTCCTCCGAACCCGTCACCAGCGTCTTCTGCGACTGGCCGATCACCTTGAATTGGTTGTAGCCAAACAAAGCCTTCAGCGTGCCTTGAATGCCAGTCAGCTCCGCCGGCATTGCATCCGGCTGCGCCACGTTATTCGCGATGACCAAACCGCTCCAAACCATGCGCGATGCCTGCGCCTGCGCCAAATCTCCCAGGACCAGCGCCAGACTCACGCCAAGCAAGAGAAAGGAGCGCGTTTGCATCGGAGAATTATTTGGTGGCGTATTCGGATGGAAGAGATTGCAACCCATCCACCCAAAGAACGGTGACTTTGTCTTCCTTCGTTTCAAACATTGAGATCGTCGCGTTCGGGCTCACTGCCGGATCGACGCGCGCATTCAGGATCTGCGAAAGGTATTGCGATTGATCGGCCGGCCCCTTCTCGCGCATGACAAAAAACGCGCAGACGCAGAAAATCGCGAGCGATGTGGCGCCGACCCAAACCAGACGGCCCAGCGGCCACCAGGCCCGTCCCGAGCCGGCGCCTTCCCGCGCGCCTTGTTCCACGGGAGAATCGCGCTCGATCCGCTCCCGCAACTGATGATGGAAAAATTCTTCGTTGCCGATGGCGCGGTGCTGCAATTGTTCCTTCAGTAACGCGCCGAGCTTTAGCGCATCGCGCTTCTCTTCTTCAGCCGCCGCTTTGTCCGGCAGCGAAGCTTCAAACTCGGCCAGCTCGTCTCCACTCAGCTCGCCGTCGAGCCACGCGGTCCACTTTTCCTCAAACGTTTTCATAAAGATCTCTCAATAAATTCTGCAGTTTCTTCCGGGCGTAGAACAGTCTCGACATCACGGTACCGATCGAGCAGCCGAGGGTCTCGGCGATCTCGTGGTATTGCATGTCTTCGGTTTCTTTCATCAAAATGACGGCGCGATGTTCCGGCGAAAGCTGCGCGATGGCGTCGTCGATCCGCGCCCGGATCTCCTGCCGTTCCATTTGCTGATGCGGCAACGCGTCCGCCTTTGGCACGGTGCGTGACGCCGGATCGATGTCCTTCAGTTGGATCGCGTCATCGAACTCCGCGCCCGATCCTTTGACCTGCTTCTTGCGCAACCAATCGATCGTCACGTTGGTCACGATCCGATAGATCCAGGTGTAAAACGAAGATTGCCCCCGGAAACGTCCAATCGATTTCCACGCCTTCAGGAAACTGTCCTGGGCGAGATCCCAGGCGTCCTGCTCGTTATGAACCATGTTGTAGATCATGCCAAAAACTCGGTTGCGGTAACGGCCGACCAGTTGGTCGAATGCTTCGGTGTCGCCGGCCTGGCATTGTTTTACCAGATCGAGTTCCGAGACATCGGCCTGAGCCGGAGTCGCTTCCGTATGCATAATTGGACGGAGAAGCGGCTATTTCATTCAATCGCGCTCAGAGGCTCCCGAAGCGCCGGAGCCACTCGCCCCGATACTGTCCCATGAGGGTGATGATTCCATCGCGCACCTCGAAGAGGCGATGCTGAAGAACTTCGTGCTGCCGAGGCGTAATGAGCGTTTCCGCGAGCAATTGCGCGCCGGCGTCCATCGACACCGTGATCGCTTTCAGCGCGCGCTTGAGATACGCGATCGTCATTCCGATTTCGTCCACGTCGTCATCGCTTAAGGCCGCCGCCAGCTTCGCGCTCGCGAGCGCGGAATGCGTCGCTAGCTTCACCGCCGCCGGCTCATTTTGGAGCGCAGGCTGTTCGTCGAAAAGCTGGTCGATCCAAACCGTCAGTGCGAAAGCGGCCCGATACAGCGCATGATCCTCAAAGCCATCAACCGGCGGCGCTTCATCCTCCCCGACTGAGGACTCGCCGCCGACTCCGCTCGATTCTTCCGCGAGCAACGCGTCCACCTCATCGCGCCACGAGTCGCCATTGAGCAACTGCGTCCACCCCATCTCGCGCGCGATGATTTGATCGCGCTGCGGATGATCGAGATACTTCTCGAGCAGCTCCATGTATTTCTCCGTCTTATGATCCTGCTGCTGGAGAAAACGTTCCCACTCGTATTCATCCCAGACTCGATCGGGCTCGTGCTCGTACCCGGACATACTTTGATCTAGGCCAGCTTCCGCACCCGCGCAAAAAAAAGTTCGGGTGTCTGGATCTCCTCACAATTCGTCACGAATGCTTAACAGGATGTTGACGCATTTCGGCGGACTTCTATGATTCGCTCGGATGGCAAAGCCCCCAAAGCTTCCGCGCTGGAGTGCCGCGCGTATCTCCGGCAAAAGCGCTCGCATTTTTCCTCGTGAGCGCGAAGACTAAGAGCATCGAATGACACGCCGCATTTCCGAGGCAATGACCAAACTGGGCCGAGGCGCACCGATTGCGGAAATTCAGGACTTCTTCCCTCAAGTTCTTCGCGGAGGGGATCCGCTCGGGGAGTTCTTCAGCGGCTCGGTATCTCCCGGCGACCGTCGCGCTCACGGCGCGACGTTCACGCCACCTTGGCTGATCGACCTGCAACTTGACCAGATCGCCGCGACGTGTGCTCCCGCCCGCATTGTCGATGCTGGCGCCGGCACGGGGCGCTATGCGTTGCGAGCAGCCCTACGTTGGCCACGAGCTACGGTCATCGCCGTCGAAAAGGATCCCGCGCTGGCCGAAGCTATTCGAATCAACGCGCAAGCAACGGGCGTTAAGATTCAGGTCCTCTGCGCCGACTACCTTTCTATCACGCTGCCTCCGCTTGATGGAGTGACCGCATTTGTGGGTAACCCGCCGTATGTTCGCCATCACGACATCTCGCCGCGGGATAAAGCTTGGTACTCAAGTGAAATGGCGCGACTTCGACTGCCGCATAGCCAGCTTGCAGGTTTGCATGTCTACTTTTATCTCAAGTCGTATCTGCTTTCGAAGCCGGGCGATGTTGGCTGCTTTGTTTCCGCCGCGGAATGGATGGAGACAAACTACGGTCAAAGTATGCGTGGGCTCTTTTGCCTTATGGGCGGGGAAACCTTGATTCGCGTCCATCCTGGCGAACGCATCTTTCATGATGCGCTTACCACGTCAGTGATCGTGACGTGGTCCATCGGCGCGAAGGACGAGGTGAATGTCTGCGATCTTGCGCTGCGATCCGTGAAACCGCAGTTCGTGATAAGAAGAGAACAATTACTCGCCCTTCCAAAATGGCCGGGATATGGGCACGCGGTGCCACCGCGTCTAGGAGTTCAGCCCGTTCTCGGCGATTATTTCCGAGTAAGCCGCGGGCAAGTAACAGGATGCAATGAGGTCTGGATTGCCACCAGGGAAACTGAACGACTGATTCCGCAGCGCTATTTGTTTCCGTGCGTCACCGATGCCATGGAAATCATCAGTGCGAAAGGTCTTTTGCGTAACGCGTCTAACCTGCGTCGAGTGATCGACCTCCCCGTAGATTTGGGTGAGTTGTCCACGGCTGAGCGGAAGAATGTCGATGCTTTTCTCGAGGTGGCAAAGATGGCGGGAGCAGCGGAGTCTTACATTGCGAAGCACCGGAAACCTTGGTGGAGGGTTGGACTTAAGTCTCCTCCGCCGATTGGGATGAGCTACATGGGGCGGCGTCCGCCCAGCTTCGCTCGGAATGCGTGTGATGCCCGCATCATCAATATCGCTCACAGCTTGACGCCGATCCGCGCGATTACCATCGCTGCCCAGGACAGGTTGATTGCATGGCTGAACCAAAACGTTCGCGTCACTAGCGGCCGAACCTATGGCGGCGGAATGGTTAAGTTTGAACCAGGAGACGCAATGGATATTCCATTCCCCGCTGAGACAACGATCTTAGAGGGCGCATGAGCAAGGCGACCCCGCGTTGGACAGAGAAGCAGCTTGCCGCCGACGCAGCAAAATCCTCGGCTGCCTTTCGGATCGAAAGGCTTGCCCCAACTGAGGCATGGAAAGAGCAGTTCACCAAGTCTAACGCGAGGTTTGTCGCTCTATTCAAGGAACTGGGCCAGTTGGCTCCCAACACTATTTCCGATGCGGCGCTCGCATCAGCCTACAAGTTGAACCTTGGCGAAGCATTGCGTTACTTGTCGGGCCCTCCGATCTCGGACGACGATTTGAAGGAACTCGCGGAAGTCCCAACGCTCGCGCCTGGCGTTCTCAGCCGGGACAACGCGAAGTTGCGCAAGGTTTTTAGCGTCATCCAACAGACGATCGATCCCTACCGATTTCCATGGATCGTCGAAAAGCGGGCTCCGACCGAGAGGGAAAAGTCAGCCGCTCTGCTCGCATCGTCGGTGCTGTGCCAAACTTCAGATCGTTAAGGAGCTGAACGGTAGCTGGAATTCCGAAAATCCTAATGGCTTGGCAGAGCAATTCATCGCTCACGCCCTGACCTTACCAGCCAAGCTTCGACAGAGCGTCCTCTGGTATATAACGCGGCGGTTGTCCGAGCCGTTCATTTGGATCGAATTCCATGCTCGCCGTTATCGGCGTCACGTTCTGATGATCGACAAAGGGTGCTGAAATAGTCTGCAAACAGCCGTCCTAAATCGGGGCTATTTTACCGCAAGTCGAACAAAGCAGGATGAAACACAAGAGCGGTGATTCCTGTTGCGGGCGCTGTCGCTGGCATAAGAGGCTGATCGCCTGCGCAAGCCGGCGGATATTATGCATGAAGACCAACTCGAAGGTAGAATCGCGGACCTCCTGGTCCAATTGCCGCCGAAAAGGATAATGCCGTTCAGCTAGCGGGCTGAATTGTTTCGCGCTTTGTTCGCAAGGTCGCCTTCTCTTCCACCGATAGAAAGGCGGTCTCGAGCGCATTAATCTGCGCTTGCCGAATTTGTTCTCGAGAGAGGCCGGCGGCGGGCGCGGCGATTTCAAACTCGTGCGGCAAATCGATGGCACTGACGCCGGGATCGTCGGTGTTGATGGAGGCGAGGAGGCCGCGAGCGAGCATCTCGCGCAAGGGATGGCTGGGCAAATCAGGCACAGTGCTGGTGTGCACATTACTCGTTAGGTTCGTTTCAATCGGGATGCGATTCTCCGCGAGATAATCGACCAGCGCCGGGTCTTCGATCGCGCGCGTGCCGTGACCGATCCGTTCCGCGCCCAAAAGCCGGATCGCGTCCCAAACGCTTTGTGATCCTCCCGCTTCACCCGCGTGCACGGTGATGCGCCATCCTGCGTCACGGCCGCGGGCAAAATGCTCGACGAAAAGCGGCGCGGGAAAATTCGCTTCGTCGCCCGCCAGATCGAGCGCGACGAAATGCTCGCGATGGGTGAGCAGGGCCTCAAGTTCCTTGCGCGCAATCTCCGCGCCGTAGGTGCGGCTCAGAATTCCGATCAGCTTCACCTTCACCCCGGTGGCCTGCGTCCCTTCCGCGATGCCTTCGACAACACCGGCGATCACGTCAACCGGATCGAGTCCATGCGGCTCCGCTATGAACCACGGACTGAAACGAAGTTCGAGATAATCGATGCCTTCCCTTTTCGCGTCTTCGACATTCTCCCGGGCAATCCGCCGGCAGGCCTCGCCGTCGCCTAGCACGCGGGTCGTCCAAAGCATTTTCGCGATGAAGGCCATCAAACCCGGTTGTGGTTCCGTCACCTCCACATGCGGCCGCAATTCTTCCACGGTAGCTCCCGGAAGTTTGACGCCGTGGCGTTTGCCCAAGTCGAGGATCGTCGCCAATCGCACGCTCCCATCAAGGTGCCGGTGCAGGTCGATTAACGGAAACTTTGGATCAATCATTGAGTTACTCATAAGGAAAAGGCCTCGAACCTAACATCATTCGGTTGCGTTGCGTCTCTGATTGAGTTTGGCAAGATGTGGATCATCGCGCAAGGAGTCCTAACGCTCCAGGTAACTCCACGGCGATAGGGAAAGGCACGCATCGCGAGGCGGGGATAGGGGCCACGGTGGACAATTGGGCAAGAATGCCGCCGATTTTGTTGCCGCGTTTCGAAACGAAATCTTCAATGAGCGGCGATCTGCCTTCGCTCAGAAGTTCCTTCACCTCTTCCGGCGTGATGTCGTGCTCGCATAGTTTCCTCGAGAGCTTGAAGACCTGCCGATTGTCTTGATCGGGTTTGCGCACGTAGTAAGCGTCTTCCGTTTCGACCAGCTCGCCGCCGTGCGTTTTGCTTTCGCCAATCACTTTCGCTTTCGAAAGATCGGCTTTCGCGCGGGCTTTGCGCTCGACCGGCTTGCCATCCTTGCCCGTTTTGGCGGCGCGCGGCGGAAATTCCCAGCGAATCTTCGCATCGGCGCGCACGAGAAAGGCATCGAAGGGACGCCCTTTTTTGGAAATGAATCCCTTGATCAAATCGGTCTTGCTTGTTCGACCAGCCGCGCTGCTTTTTCGCGCGGGACTGAACCGGCCAAGATATTGGTTCGAGCGATAGGTCCTTCGCTCACTCAGTTCGGCCTCCAAGGCGCGTTACAGGCTACGACTCTCGAACTGCACGATTCGAACGGCAGTGTGATCAGCAACGAAGGCTGGCGTAGCACCCAGGAAAGTGAAATCCAAGCGACGACCATTCCGCCGAGCGATGCTTAACGAAGCAGCGATCCTGGCCACACTCGCACCCGGGAATTATACCGCCGTCGTTCGTGGTAAGAACGACACCACCGGCATCGCCGTCGTCGAAGCCTATAACCTCCAATAAGAAGCCCACCTACTCGGGAGAGGTATCGACCTATTTGGACGACTCCGATACCGGCGGTGGGCCTTCTAAGAGCAAATGCATAATGATAAGTGGGCGCTTTTGCGACGTGTTGAGGTCAACTCCGTAACACTAAGCGAATTGCTTCTTAAGGTGCGGCCTCGGCGCGTCTAAGCTCAGTTAATCCTTTCCTGGCACGCACGAGGTCGGAAGCGGCCTCGACGTTGTCGGGATGCGCCGCAGTTAATGATTCGAGAATGGCAATGGACTGATCGTAATTCGCGGCGGCGCGCCTGGCATCGCCCTGTTTCTGCATAAGACGTGCTGTGACGTAGTAGGCCAGGCTCAGGTCCTGCCGCGCCTCAACATTGCTTGGGTCGGCCTTCGCGAGCGCCTGCGCGATTTCCAGGCCGCGCTGACAATTGGTCGCCGCGTTCGTTAGGTCGTCATCCGCCAGAACGTGGGCGTACGCCGTCATCACCAGTTCGCCGGCAAAGTCGCGCCGGCGCGGAAAGCTTTCGGGCTCTGCCCGGAAGGGGGCTTCGGTGAGGGCCAGCGTCCGCTGGTGAAATGCAAATGCCTCTGCAAAGGTCCCGGCATCATGGGTGGCGGCGCCGATTTCCGTAAGCATGGCGGCGATCCGTGAGCAGGTTTGCATCAACCGGTAGGCATCTGGCTCACTGGTGGGCGCGGAGGCAACGAGTCGCTCGCAAATGGGCAGCGCCTCGCGGTAGTGCGCCAGCGCCGCACGATACACCGCAACATCTTCTCGGATGTGATTGCCAGCCATGATCGCGTCGCCCAAGCCGAGCTGGCAGCTTGCGATCAGTCGCTGCCATTCTTCCGCGTGAGTGGGATCATCAACTAAAAGATTCTCTCCGAGTTGCAAGGCCAGGCGATAATTTTGCGACGCGCTTTCCAACTGACTCAAGCGACACTGGACGAGGCCGAGATTTTCGTATGCCTGGGAGGCGATGCGTCGTGCTGCCGTGGACGCGGAGCCGTGTTCTCGCGCTGATAAAGGCGCCGCGATCCGAACGGCCTTTTCGTAACTGCTGATCGCACCGGCCGTGTCGCCCAGGTTTGCCGTGTAGGGTTTGCCCTGAACATCCCCGACTTTCAGGTAGGCTTGGGCGAGTTCGAGCTGCAACGTCCGGTCGTGACCGGCCTCCTGAGTAAGGCTGTTGAGGTATTGCAGCGCTCGACCAACAATCAGATGCCGAGCCGGTGTCGCGCCCGGAAGGTTCGCGATGGCATCGTCGAATTCAAACAGAAACGAATCGGCGAGACGACGGACATCTTGAAATCGTCGCTCGGCCCGGCGCGCCTCCCAGAGGGTACTGGCCGTGCCGCCGATCAACGCCGCGAGAACCAGGGCGGCTGCCGCGACTGCAGTTTTATTGCGACCGACAAACTTGACCGTGCGATAACCTGCCGTGTCTCGGCGGGCATGCACAGGGCGGCCGTCGAGATAACGTTTGAGATCTTCCGCGAGATTTCCCGCGCCGAGGTAACGGCGTTGCGGAGCTTTCGAGAGTGCGCGCAGGATTATGGTGTCCAGATCGCCACGAAGATGGCGGCGCATTTCCGGTTGTTTGGCGGCGAGGCTGGGCCGCATAGGTTCCTCATGACAAACGACACGCAAAATCTGGGTCGGAGTTGGGGGCGAGCTGGGAAATCGATGAGACGGCTGCTCCGTGAGCGTTTCGTAGAGCAGCGCGCCGAGCGCGTAGACATCGCTCATTGTCGTCACCGGTTCGCCGCGCACCTGCTCGGGCGACGCATAACCGGGAGTGAGCCGCTCACGACCTATCATGGTCATTTCCCAAGGCTCGTCCCCGGGCGCGAGCAGCTTCGCAATCCCGAAGTCGAGCAATTTGGGTTCGCCTTCGGCGGTGACGAGAATATTGCCCGGTTTGAGGTCGCGATGAACTACGAGATTTTGATGAGCGAATTGCACCGCCGCGCAGATTTTCAGGAACAATTGGACGCGATCGACAATGGAGAGCTGCCGCTCGCGAACGAAGTCCGTCAGCCGCGTGCCTTCGACGAATTCCATAACGAAATACGGCAGTCCGCCGTCTGTCGTGCCGCCGTCGAGCAGTCGCGCAATGTTCGGATGTTCGAGGCGCGCCAGAATCTGGCGCTCCGAATGAAAGCGGCGCAGGACTTCGTCCGTATCCGTCCCACGCTTCAGGAGTTTGATAGCAACAAGCTTCTCGAAGTGCTGATCGGCGCGTTTCGCTAGCCAAACTGTTCCCATACCGCCGCGGCCGAGCTCCCGCACAAGTTCGTAAGCTCCGATGCGCCGTCCGGAATTCGCCGCGTCGGCTTGTCCTTGGTGAGCGAGCCCGCCGATGTCCGCGCAGTAGTCGAATCTATCCGATGGTTGCTCGAGCAGTGATTCTACTTCGCGTCGCAATGAGGGGTCATCCGCGCAAACGGCGGCAAGAAACAATGCGCGCTCGCCGGCATCCTCTCTTTCGAGCGCACTCGCCAGGGTCTGCTTTACCTGCTGCCAACGGTCTGGCGTCATGACACAACGCGGCTACTCATGCTCGAATGCGTAATCGCGAGCGACAATCGTCGATCACGTCTCCGTGGATATTTCACGTTGCAGCCAGAGTCGCGCGGTATTCCACTCTTGCTTCACCGTGCCCTGCGAAAGGTGCATGACTTCCGCGGTTTCTACGATTGTCAGGCCGCCAAAAAAGCGAAGCTCCACGATCTGCGCCTGCCGAGCGTCCATCGCTTCGAGGCCGCGCAAGGCCTCATCGACCGCGGCAATGCTCAAAGCTTCCCGGTCGTAGAAATCCAAAGCTGCGTCCAGTTGCAACAGCGGCTCGCCGCTTCCGCGTTTCGTGGCGCCGCGCGCCGTAGCGTAATTCGAAAGGATCCGCCGCATCATTCGCGCGGCGATGGAAAGAAACTGGAGGCGATCTTTCCAATCGACCGCGTGCTGCCTGACCAGGCGCAAATAGGATTCGTGGACAAGCGCGGTCGGTTGCAGCGTGTGATCCGGCCGTTCGTGACGGAGATAGCCAGCCGCCAGCCCTCGCAACTCCTCATACATTCCCGGCAAAGCCTCATTCAGGGCTGTCGTGTCGACGCCCGCGGGGAAAAGATCTTCGGCCAGCGCAGCGAAAGTCTCTGCTGCCTCGGACCCTTGCGCTGAATCGCCCCTGGACACAGCCGAGTCCAGGCCTCGGGGACGAGGCTCACCGGAAGGTGGCATCCGGAACCATACGCCGGGGCGCCTTTGTGTCGAGGAAGTCACATTTATTATATTTTATCTTAGCCCGATCCGGGCTCCTTCGCTGCGACAAGTATTAGGACGCGTTGTCTTTCCCGCCATGACGGCGCGGCGACACAACTCCAAAACAAATAGCAAATAGCGGGTCAGACCAATGAAAACACCGATCGCAATTCTTGCCGACCCTACGGCGCGCTTCCGACATTTCAGATTCATTTCCCGTCGCATTTGGGGGGACGCGACCTTGTTCCAGGCTGCAAAATGGGCGGCGCTCTGTTTAGCCGCGGCGGGGTTGATCGGCTCACCGTCATCGCTGCGCGCGGCCACGCCGCCTGGCACGTCGTTGATCAGCACGATTGAGCTGTCCCCCGGCGGGAGCGCGTATTCGCCGGGGCAGTTCGGAGTTAATCAGGCGACGCACAAGCTCTATACGCTCGCACCCCACCTTGTTAATCTGCAGCCCTGCGCTGCCGCAGTAATTAATACTGCTACCGGTTCGTTCGTCACCGGGATCCGGGACCCAAAGAATACCGTGACCTCTGACGGAGGTTTATTGGTCCCTTATGGGATGGCTGTGGACGACAGCACAACAGCCGGGGGCAACAAAGTGTACTACGTAAGCGAAGTTGGTTATAGCTCCACTCAACGCCTGGTCCTGGTAACCGGCGACGGCGCTACGGATACCATCGATCCGAATACCGCCGTACCATTGCCAATTTCGCAGCCGGACGGCAATGCAGGGATAGGGGTAAATCCAGTGAATCACAAAGTCTACGTCAGCGATTATTACGGCACTGTTGCCGTCGTCGACGGCCCGAATCATAGCGTCATGAAAACGATTCAGATGCCGTCTGGAAATGGCGCCAATCTGATTGTGGCGATCCCCGCTTCGAACAAAATGTTGGCTTTTCCTTTTGGCCCGGTCGTCTTGATTGATAGCTCGAACGATTCGTTGACGACACTACCGATCCCCACTTTCTACGCGGCTGACGCGGCCTATGACAGCGCAAATGGGCGGATCTACGCGGTCGGGCAAGATAAGAACGGAACCACTCAACTCATCGTTTTCGACGGCAGCGGCGCGATCGTCGCTTCGACAACTGCCGGCGTACCTTCCGGAGCAAAATCGATCGCGGTGGATGCGGCAGGGGGAAAGGTCTATGTCGGAACACCTACTCCATACAATACTAACGGGACGATCACTGTGATTTCCGCGACGAGCCTTGCTGTTGTGGGAAGTTTCACGCAAGGCGCGGCCAAGTTGGCAATCGATAGCACCAACAGCAGCCGGATTTACCTGCTCGATTACAGTTCGAATGGCGCACGCTTCGAGTTGCTGAACCAGGTCGGCGTCTTGAATGTGAACGACGGCTCGCTTGCGAAGATTACCATCGGCTATCAACCCGGAACAGTCGCAGTTAACAGGCAAACAAACCGCACCTATGTCGCAGATGCTCAGGCGCCGGAGCTGTTGGTCATTGATGGAGCTACCGACTCAGTCAGTGCGCGTGTAACGGTGCAGCCCGCAGTCAATGGTGTCGGCTATTTTGGCCAGTCGTACGCAAGGCTGATCGCCGTTAGCGAAGCAGTCAATCGAGTTTACCTCCCGCGCGTGGTGATCGATCCTGTCGATGGAAGTCGGGCGTCTGTCGTCGATGTCCTGGACGGATCGACCAACGCGTTAATCACGACCATCTCCGTAGGGAGTCCTTACATCTACGCGGTGGCGGTGGATGACACGCGTCGTCACCTGCTTGTTGCAACTCAAGGAACAATGTATGTTTACGGACTCGATAGTAATGCGCTCGTTGCGACCGCTGCGCTTACCGGCAGTGTTTTCGGCATGGTTGCTAATCCAGCGACAGGTCGCATCTACCTTGGCATCCTGGACGGTGGCGGTCACGTCACGGTCTTGGACGGGGACAGCTATAATGTGGTGGCAGCATCGGTCGAATCGGGTGCGGGCCCGGTACCCACGGCGGTCGACCAGAAGCACAACAAGATTTACGTGGCGAACACAGCAGCGGGTTCGGTGGCCAATAGCTTCACCGTGATCGACGGCGCGACGAACGGCTCGCAAACGATCGACAACATCTCGTCGAATACGGGAGGAGATGCCGTCGGGGCCGTCGCGGTCGATGAAGTCTCGAACACTGTCTATGTCCTCGACAATGCCGATGGAAGCGGGTTCCCGGGCTGGGTCACCGTATATAGCGCTGCCAACAATTATTCATATCTTGGCGAAATCTCCGTCGGCACCGCCCCCGCCGGCATGGCATTCAATAGCACTTCACGTCAGCTCTTCGTGACAAACGAGAATGACGGCACCGTTTCCGTTCTCCTAAACGGAACTCGCTTACCGCCGCCGGTGCCCGCTCATGGGGGCCTTTCGGACACTTACTTCAGCGTGGATGGCTATCCCTCAGGAGGGACCGTTGTCAATGGCACGCCACTCGCGTTCCTTGCCCAGCAAAGCGGGACGCCAGCAGGTCTTAGCGTCCGCGTTCAGGCCAGTACTACGCCTAACGATCCATCGAGCTGGGCCGATTTGCCGAATGGAACTGGTGGATCAATGGTGTATGACGTTTCGAACCTGCAATTCGTCCTGACGTCGTCCAGCTATCCTTTAAGTGGCGGCGTCTCCTTCCGCGCGATTTCGAGTGCGCCAGCTTATCCGGACAGCATTTCGAATGTCGTCGGGCCATTCAATCTCACGAGCGCTAAAGCGCAGATCGGCTCGACCAGTCTGAATTTCACCGGCAATGGCACGATTGCTGACTTTTATTTCCGCGCGACTGAATCAGCAACGGTGGCCGGCATGTCGGTGCGGGTGCAGGCCAGCACAGCGCCCGGTGATGAAGCTAGCTGGAACGACCTGAGCAACGGTAATTCCTATATGACGCAGAGCACCAACCCGAAGAACCCGAAGCACTTCCTTCTTCTGTTCAATAACTACCCAACGACTCAGGGCGTCTGCTTCCGCGCCATCGCTAGCGCCTCGGGATATCTGGATAGCATTTCGAATATCATGGGGCCGTTCGATATTACCGGCCTGGTTCCTCCGGTCGTCACTGTTACGACCGCTAATCCATTGTCCGGAAGCGGAGATGGCCATGATTCGGACCATCCCATTATTGTGGCGGTAGACAGCGGAGCCTTTGCCGCGACGGTGCAAAGTGCGCGCGCCCTAAAGACAGTCCAACTTCAAGTCAATGGGGCGACGGTGACTGAGTACCCTGGCAGTTCGGATCCGAACGCCGTTTACATCGCCTATTTTACGCCCACCGTCGGTGACCACGTTTATGAAGCCGTGGCTATCAACGATCTTGGCGCCAGAGCCCGGGCAGGCAGCGGAGCTATCTACGTTCGCGTTATTCCTTCCCAAAGTACAGCCAAAGCGGAGCGTGCAACAGGTGCTGATGCTGCGGCTGCCACACCGGCGGGCCACACCTACACCGTCGCTAACTCAGGCGGCGAATGGTACACTCCAAGCACTTGGAGCGACGAGAACGGTAATCCGGGCGTGCCGGGCGAGAACGATCTGGCAATCATCGGCTCGTCCACGATCCGGTGTAGCAATGACGTCGTCGCTGGCTCCGTCACCCTCGGTGTGGGCGGCGTCATCATTGGCCCCGGCGTATTCGACGTGTATGGAACGATCACGCTCCTCGGCGGCAGTTTTCAGAACTCGGTCCTGGACATCTTCGGCACCGCCAACCTACTGAATCCGCAGGATGTGAATTTCGGCGGTGAGCTTCTCATCTTTGGCACGCTTAATGTGCATGGCAGCGCCGGCCTCACCGGAGCGGATCAGATCGAAAACAACGGGACGATTAACTGGCTGACGCCGCTGCAAATCCCGCTCAACGCTGCAACCGATCCGGCGGCCGCACTCCGAATCCTGCAGGCGGCTTCGGTGACAGGCAACGGGCTTATGACCGGCACGCTGACGGCGTTGATCGGTAACGACGGCTCGAGCTTGATCGGTAACGATGGAGCTACTCTCATTTCCCATGACGGCGGTAGTATCATTTCGGAGCATGGAGGAGGTGTTATCTCAAATGATGGCGGCAGTGTCGTCGCAAATGATGGCGCCAGTGTCGTCGCAAATGATGGCGCCACCGTCCTAAGCGACCACGGCATAGGCATTGTCGCGTCCGGCGCCGGTAATTTACAGGGGACGGCCAGGATGAAGACGGCAACTGTGGCTGCTGCTCCGGGCTATACGCAAAACGGTGGTGAGACCAACCCGAGCGCGTGTACGATTGTTGGTCCGGTAACGCTTAACGGCGGCGTCCTTAGCGGCACCGGAATCATTCAAGGTGATCTGACGAACAACGGCGGTTACATCTCGCCAGGTGGTTCTTCATTTCCGGGTCGCCTGGCGGTGAGCGGTAACTTCACTCAAGGGGCGAATGGAACCACGATCGTCAAAAGAGGCGGGCCAGGCGGGGGCCAGTTTGATCAGCTCCAAGTTGGCGGCGTTGCCAGCCTCGGCGGCAAACTCGACATAAAGACGATCAACGGTTACACACCTGACGTTGCTGATACCTTCAGTCCACTAGGCGCCGGTTCGGTCAGCGGGACCTTCGGCTCGGTGAGCTCGAATGCGCAAGTTACTGTGAACGCGACCGGTTTGCTGACGTCGATCGATCCCACCAAGCCTAACCCGACGAACGGCCAGCCGCTAAACATCGCTACGCGTCTTCAGATCCAAAGCGGCGACAACGTTCTTATCGCCGGTTTCATCATCACGGGGCCGATTGGATCGAGTAAGAAGGTGCTCATTCGAGGCATAGGTCCATCCCTTGCGAATTTCGGTGTTGCCGGAACAATTCCTGATCCTTTCCTGGAGCTGCATAACCCGGATGGAAGTGTGGTAACTAACGACAACTGGCAGGAAGCGTCTAATGCGGCAGACATCCCGGCCGGGTTCGCGCCGGGTAATAATCTTGAATCGGCCATCTACACGACCTTGTCACCCGGAGCCTACACCGCGATCGTAAAGGGCGCTCACGACGAATTCGGCATAGGTCTGGCGGAAGTTTATGATTTCGACACGGCCTCGACCGCCAAGCTATCGAACATAGCTACCCGTGGGTTTGTGAATACGGGCGATAACGTCATGATCGGAGGTTTCATTGTCGGGGGGACTGAGCCGGCAAAGATATTGGTTCGGGCGATAGGCCCTTCGCTCACTCAGTTTGGCCTGCAAGGTGCGTTACAGGCCACGACTCTCGAGCTGCACGATTCGAACGGCGGCGTGATCAGTAACGAAGGCTGGCGTACCACCCAGGAGAGTGAAATCCAAGCGACGACCATTCCGCCGAGCAACGATAACGAAGCCGCGATCCTGGCGACACTCGCTCCCGGGAATTATACCGCCGTCGTTCGTGGTAAGAACGACACCACCGGCATCGCCGTCGTCGAAGCATACAATCTGCAATAAGAGCAGCGGGGACTGACGACAGTATTTCAGAAGTTATCTCAGCGCCGCATCGCACTTTGCGATCTCGCGCGCGATCTCATCCGGCTTAGTGGCATTGGCCGCACTGAGCGTTGCCTTACTCTTCATATCCTGCCAGATTCCCAGGCTCTTTTGATACCAGGTCCTCGCCTCCAACCAACGCTGCCGTTGTTGGTCAATGGCAGTTCCTGGTGTACCTGCCAGGCTCGCGTTGTACTTGCCAATCTGATAGTAGGCTGAGGCGAGTAGGGTCTGCGCCCCTGCGTTGGCAGCGTCTATCTTGATTAGCGATTCTGCAATCGTGGCCGCTTCGCCAGCGTTTTCGATCGACTTCTGGATATCGCTGTTATCGGACAAGAACGTGCTGAACTTCAGATAAGCTTGAGTCTGTTGCTGCTTGACAAAGGCATTCGTTGGGTCTTTCGCCGCCAATTCGCGAAAAATCGGCAGGGCCTTTTCAAAATTGGTCCGCGCCCCGGTGCGATCGCTGTTCGCCGCAAGCGCGACCGCGAGATCACGGTATGCCACGGCTGAATCTCTGCGGACATAAGCATCTGCCGGATCAGCGGCGACCAAGGCTTCACTAAGAACAACGGCTTGACGACAACTCTCCAGAGCGCCTTTTGTGTCATTCAAGGCAAGCAAAGCGTTACCAAGATTTCCGTTAGCAACGGCGAGCTCGCGACGATAAAACGAGTTCGTGGGGTTTTGTTTAACCAAGTCTTCATCCAGAGACAAAGCCTTACGATAGTTTTGCACGGCTTCTTCATGAAGACCATCGGCGGCTTGGACCTGAGCCAGATTGCTGTAATCAGCGGCCAGCACTTGCCGATACTTTGGAGTAGCCGGGTCTTCGGCCGCCAGAGCTTCGTTGCCGCTTACTGCTTTCTGAAGGTTCTCCAAAGCACCCCGCGTATCGCCAAGGTTCGGCACGGCTGGCATCCCAAGCACTCTGCCGATGACAAAATAAATGCTATAGAGTTTTGTCCGCAGCGATCTGCTTGATGGATCAGAGTTAACCAGCTTTTCGCAAATGGTTAGCCCTTTGCGAAAATAATCGACTGCGGCGCGCGGCTTGCCGAGGGTTATACTTAGCTCGCCCAAACGAACCAAGTTAGTAGTGTACTCCTCTTGGAAATCCGTCTTCGCTGGCTCCAGTTCGGTCAGTCTCTGTCGTATGGATAATGCCTTTTGCAGACTGGTTAAAGAAGCCTGAGTGTTCCCAAAGTTGGCAAAGGATACGGTCCCACCACTTTTGGACGTCATGCCGGCACCTTGAATCTCTCCGACTCGCTGATAAGCCCAGCCAATTTCACGTAACAAGGCGATGTCATTGCCCGGCTGCTTGGCTAAACGATCCAGGTATTGGAGCGAGTCCTTGACCAGTCTTTCGCGCACTTTCATTGAACCCGGAAGCGCGGCTATTTCGTCGTGATAATCGAAGAGGAGCGAGTGGGCCAGCTCTCGCACGTCGTTAAAGCGTTGGTCAGCCAACGCTTTTTCCAGACGCGCTTGATGCGCTTGCCATGAGGTCGTGATGCTGCCTCCGACAAGTGCTAACGCGACGAGACCGGCGGCCGCCACGCCGAGCTTGTGAGACTGGATGAATTTTGACGCCCGATAGGAAAACGTGTCCTTGCGGGCGCGAACCGGCAGACCTTCAAGATGGCGGCGAATGTCGTCGGACAACTGGTCGACAGACAGGTAGCGACGCTCAGGTACTTTCCGCAGCGCTTTCAAGACGATGTTGTCGAGGTCGCCGCGTAAAGATCGTGAATCGTGAATCGTGAATCGGACGAATCTCGAATCTCGCTCTTTTACAGCCGTGCTCGGTCGTTCCGGTTCCTGTTCGCAGATAGTCTTGGTGATTTCAGCCGGCGTTCGGCGCTTGAGCTTGTAAGGCCGTTCGCCAGTCAACAGCTCGTAAAGGAAGACGCCTAACGAATAGACATCGCTTACGGTCGTGACCGGCTCGCCTTTGACTTGCTCGGGACTGGCGTACTCGGGGGTCATGACGCGAAGCAGGGTGACAGTTACCCGCTGCTGCTCGGCCTCCGCCTCCGCCTCTTGCACCAGCTTCGCGATGCCAAAGTCCAGCAGCTTCACTTCGCCCTCGTTCGTCACCAGCACATTGCTCGGTTTCAGATCGCGATGGATGATAAGGTTCTGGTGCGCGTAGCTTACCGCAGAGCAGACTGCTCGAAAAAGATTGAGCCGTTGCGTTACCGATGACCGATGTTCGTTGGCATATTTCGTGATCGGTTTACCATCGACGTAGTCCATCACGAAGTAAGGCAGCCCGTCGTCCGTCGTGCCGGCATCCAGTAGCCGGGCAATATTTGGATGGTTGAGGCGCGCCAGGATTTTGCGTTCGCTTTGAAAACGCCGCAGCACCTCATCGGTATCGGTACCGCGCTTCAGAACTTTAATCGCGACTTGCTTTTCAAACGCTCCATCTGCCCGTTGAGCCAGGTAAACCGCGCCCATTCCACCGCGACCCAGTTCGCGCACAATCGCGTAGGCGCCGATGCGCCGGCCTGGCGCCAGGATCGACATTTCCCGGCGAAGCGACTCCGTAGTACTCTCGGCAAAGTTTTCGAGTGAGTCGGTCGGTTGCTCGAGCAGCGATTTTACTTCGCGGAGAAGCTCCGTGTCATTACCACATCGTTCCGCGACCAGAGCCGCGCGTGCGATGGGCGACTTTTGTTCGAGCGCGTCGGCGACGATCTCGTTAACTTGCTCCCACCGTTCTACTGACAACTGAGTGTTATTATCCGATTTCACCGCCCTAAGTCGCTTCCGACAATTCCCGCTTTAGCCAGCGCTTCGCAACCGCCCATCTCCGGTTTACGCTCATCCGGGAAATCTCCAAGGCTTTCGCGATCTCCTCGATCGTCAAGCCGCCGAAGAACCGCATCTCAACGATCTTTGCTTGTTCTGGAGCGAAAGTTTCCAGGCGACGCAAGGCTTCATCCACGTCGACCAAATTCAGCTCGTGTCGATCGGAGATCTCCAGGGAATCGTCCAGGGTGATTCGGACCACCTCTTTGCCTCCGCGTTTTGCGGCAAGACGGGCGTTGGCACGATCGATCAGGACGCGCCGCATCATTCGCGCGAAAATGCCGAGCAGTTGGGCGCGATTGTGCCAGGTCGATTGGCGCTGATCGGCGATTCGCAGATAAGCCTCGTGCACCAGCGCGGTCGGCTGAAGTGTGTGGTCCGAACGCTCATCCCGGAGGAAGCCGGCGGCCAGCCGGCGCAGCTCGTGGTAAACCGCCGGTAACATCCCGCGAAGCGTTTCCGCGTCTGCTTCAGAGAGCGTCGATGTGAGTTCATCGATGAAATCTGGAGCGAGAGAAGAGGCGGCTGGCATCCCGGGATTTTACGCGTTTCCAGCGATAGAGTCCAGTCAGCAAAAATTTGCAAATTTTTTTTGGGACTTTTCGCGCCGGTTTCCCGCGTTCATCAGACAAAGAGCAGAGATTCAAATTATGAAACTCCCAAGCGCAATTACCGTGGTCGCACCGGCTGTCGCATTGTTCGGGTTAAAGACCGCGCAAAGCGCGAGACGTTGCCACTCGAACTCGCCCAGGCCTCAATCGTACCAAGCGAGTGCAGTCTCACGCATTGGGGAGGCGACGTCGTTCCCTCGTGCAAAATGTGCAGCCATCTGTCTAGTCGTGGCGGCGTTGACCGGCTCATTATTATCGCTGCGCGCGGCGACGCCGCCTGGCACATCGTTGATCAGCACGATTGAGCTGTCGCCCGGCGGGGGCACATATGGGCCCACGCAGTTCGCGTTGAACCAGACGACGCACAAGCTCTATGCGATGGGCGCCGCTGGAGCGTCGCTTGGCATCGCGCTCATTAATACCGCCACTGGTTCGTTCGTGACCGGGATACGACAGACGACGATCAACCCGTATGGAATCGCGGCGGATGACAGTACAACGGCGGGCGGTAATAAGGCGTACTTAATTGGCACCCGTGGCTACGAAAGCACTCAGCAAGAGATCTTGCTTACGATCGATGGTGCTACCGACACGATCGACCCGAATACCGCCGTCACTTTGCCAATCACCCAGCCGGTTGTATCCGGGATAGGCGTAAATCCAGTAAATCACAAAGTTTACATCAGCGATAAGTACGGCACCATTGCCGTCGTCGACGGCCCGAATCATAACGTCATAACAACGATTGGGCCAATGCCGAATGGGAATGGCGCCAATCTGATTGTGGCGATCCCCGCCTCGAACAAAATGTTGGCGTTTCCCTATGGCCCGGTCGTCTTGATTGATAGCTCGAACGATTCGTTGACGACGCTACCGATCCCCAATTTTTACGCGGCTGACGCGGCTTATGACAGCGCAAATGGGCAGATCTACGCGGTAGGGCAAGTAGATGGTCAGGCGCCCGGTCAGAATGTAACCACTCAACTCATCGTTTTCGACGGCAGCGGCGCGATCGTCACTTCGACAACTGCTGGCGTACCTTCTGGAGCAAACTCGATCGCGGTGGATGCGGCAGGAGGAAAAGTCTACCTCGGAACACCGACTCCATACAATACAAACGGGACGATCACTGCATTTTCCGCGACGAGCCTTGCTGTTGTGGGAAGTTTCCCGCAAGGCGCGGGCAAGTTGGCAATCGATAGCACCAACAGTAGCCGGATTTACCTGCTTGATTACGGCGACTACAGTTGCCCGAGCTGCCACTTCGACCTGGTGAACCAGGTCGGCCTATTGAATGTGAACGATGGCTCACTCGCGACGCTTACGGTCGGCTATCACCCCGGAGCAGTCGCAGTGAACAGGCAAACAAACCGGACCTATGTTATAGATGCTCAGGCGCCCGAGCTGGTGGTCATTGATGGAGCTAGCGACTCAGTCAGTGGACGTGTAGCTGTAAAGCCCGTACCCACGAATCCACTATTGATCGCCGTTAGCGAAGCAGTGAATCGGATCTACCTGCCGCGCGTGGTGATCGATCCTGTCGATGGAACCCGGGCTTCTGTCGTCGATGTCTTGGACGGATCGACCAACGCGTTAATCACGACCATATCTGTCGGAAGCTCTGACATTTACGCGCTAGCTGTGGATGACACGCGCCGTCACCTGCTCATTGCGACAGCAGGGACGATGTATGTGTACGGGCTCGATAGTAACTCGCTAGTTGCCACCGCCGCGTTACCCAACAACATCTTTGGCATGGTAGCTAATCCAGCGACCGGCCGCATCTACGTTGGCATTCTTTATAGCGGTGTTACCGTGTTGGACGGGGACAGCTACAGTGTGTTGGCATCATCAATCACGTCAGGAGCGGAACCGGTGCCGATGGCAGTCGACCAGAAGCGCAACAAAATTTACGTGGCGAACACGGCCGCAGGTTCGGTGGACAATAGCTTTACCGTGATCGATGGCGCGACGAACACTTCCCAAACGATCAGTAATATCTCGTCGAATACCGGAGGGGATGCCGTCCAAAGCGTCGCGGTCGATGAAGTCTCGAACACCGTCTACGTCCTCGACAATGGCGATCAAAGCGGGTTCCCTGGCTGGGTCACCGTCTATAGCGCTGCTAACAATTACTCATATCTTGGCGAGATCTCCGTCGGCACTACCCCTGCCGGCATGGCGTTCAATAGCACGTCACGTCAGCTATTCGTGACGAACGAGCCAGACGGAACCGTTTCCGTGTTGCTGAACGGAACCCGCCCGCCGCCGCCCGTGCCCGCTCATGGCGGCCTTTCGGACACTTACTTCGCGGTGGACGGCTATTATTCGGGCGGGACTATTGTAAACGGCACGCCACTCGCATTCCTTGCCCAGCAAAGCGGGACGCCAGCAGGTCTTAACGTGCGCGTTCAGGTGACTACTACGCCTAACGATGCATCGAGCTGGCAACCACTGCCGAATGGAACTAATGGATTCATGGCTTATGATTCCTCCAGCCAGCAATTCGTCCTAACATCAGCCAACTATCCTTTAAGTGGCGGTGTCTACTTTCGCGCGATTTCGGCTGCGCCGGGTTATCCGGACAGCATTTCCACCGCCGTCGGGCCATTCAATCTCACGACGAATCTTGCTCCTCCTGGACAGACCATCCTTCGGCTCGTCGCCAATGGCATTCGGGCGGATCTGGACTTCAGAGCTACAGAGACGCCTGCTCCATCCGGTATAGCTTTGAGAGTGCAAACGTCGACGACTCCGGGAAGCGAGGCGAGCTGGACTGATCTGACGAGTGGCTCTGGGCAGATGACTCAAACCACCGATCCGGAACAATTCGTTCTGCTGATGAATAACTATCCGGCAGGGACTGCCGTCTACTTCCGGGCTGTTGCCACTGCGGCGGGCAGCGTCGATAGCATCTCCAACATCATCGGGGCTTATGACTTTCTCAGCGATACCCCGCCCACAGTGGCCTTCGCGTCACCTACAGGGGCAGGCGGGACTTCTGGTCAGGACGTGAACCATCCGATCGTCGTATTTTTGGACGCGAATGGCTCCGTGAGCCTCCCAATCGCTGTAGATGCCTTCAGCAATCGGCAGGTCCATGCCTTGAGTGTTCTGTTCGATGGCGGGGCAATCAAGCAGGTAAGCGATCTCACACACATATCTATTGACTACGTGACGAGCGTATCGGGTCTTCATATTATAGAGGCGGTGGCGATCGATGACCTTGGCGCAACCGGCCGAGCGGCGACAGGTGCAATCTACGTCCTGGTGGAACCGGCGAATGCTGTTTCAAGCAAAGCAAGCAGTGTGACTGGTAAGACCGGCGTTCAACAAGCTTCGACTGGCGGCAATACCTACACGCTTATCGGCGACGGCAAGAACTGGAGCGATCCGACCGCCTGGAGCGGTAGTCAGGGTGGTAACGGGGTTCCCGGGCCCTCAGATGTAGCGATCATAAGTTCCTTGACAGTCTTAATCGATGCTGATGATAAGGTCGAAGTCGGCTCGCTCATCATCAGCGGTGGCCATATCAGGGATGTCAAAGGCTCTCTTAAGGTCGATCACCTTCTGACTATTAGTGGAGGGGGAATCGAAGGAGGGTTGATCTTGGAAATTCCGAGCACGGCGACAGTCAACATGATCAATGACGTTGATTTTCCGTTCTACGGGGATGTTTATAATTACGGCAACTGGCAAATGCATGGGAGCGGAGGGATCGCTGGTTTGGTATATTTTCTAAACCAGGGGACTACCAACTTTCAAATGCCACTTTTAAAGGCTGGACTATCTCTCGGGCTGGCGCCGACCGACCAAACTATCTCCACTGCTACGCTGGCTAACACCGGAAGCATTCTCGCCTCCGGTATACCGGGTCTGATCAGCCAGGACGGTGGCGGGCTTATTACGCAAGATGGCGGGAGCCTCATTACGCAGGATGGCGGTACTCTCATCTCGGAGCATGGGGGAGGTGTCATCTCAAACGACGGCGGGAGCCTTGTCGCTCAAGGTGGCGGCAATCTTGTCGCTCAAGGTGGCGGCAATTTTGACGTCAGTGGCGGTACGGCCGCTGATAGTTCGGGCAAGGTGAAGGCAGCAACAGCCGCGTCCGGGTTCATCCAAACAGCTGGCGAGACTGACATGAACTTGATCAGGATAACCGGGCCGGTGACGGTTAATGGCGGCGTGCTGAGCGGCTCCGGTGTTATCGCTGGAGATCTGACAGTGAACGGCGGCTATATTGCGCCAGGGCATTCCGCGGGTCTGGTTGCGGTGACGGGGAACTACACGCAAGGCACGCAAGGCACGTTGATCATCGAGAATGGCGGCCCGAATCCGAATCAATTCGACCAACTACAGGTCGGAGGCACAGCGACCTTGGGCGGCAACCTCGATGTGCGGACGATCAATGGCTACCAACCGAGTAGCGCAGATACGTTTAACCCAATCGGCTACGGTGCGGTCAGCGGCACGTTCGCGGCAGTAAGTTCAAACGCGCAGGTGACGTTGAACGCGACTGGACTGGTCAGTTCGGTGGACATCACGAAGCCTCAACCGTCGACCGGCCAGCCACTCAACATTGCGACGCGTCTTCAGATCCAGAGCGGCGACAATGTTCTTATCGCTGGTTTCATTATCACTGGGCCAGCTGGTTCAACTAAGAAGGTATTGATTCGGGGCATAGGACCTTCGTTAGCTAACTTCGGCGTGTCTGGCACCATTTCAGATCCGTTCCTCGAGCTACATAATCCAGATGGGAGTGTCGTAACGAACGACAACTGGAAACAAGCTCCAAACGCGGCAGACATCCCTCCTGGGTTCGCGCCGAGCAATGATCTCGAATCAGTCATCTACACGACCTTGGCACCGGGAGCCTACACTGCGATCTTAAAGGGCGCGCACGGCGAGACGGGTGTTGGCCTCGTGGAAGTCTATGACTTCGACACTGCGTCGACAGCGAAGCTGGCTAACATAGCCACGCGCGGCTTTGTGAACACAGGTGATAACGTCATGATCGGCGGTTTCATCATTGGCGGGACTGAGCCGGCAAAGATATTGGTTCGGGCGATAGGCCCTTCGCTCACTCAGTTCGGCCTGCAAGGCGCGTTACAGGCCACGACTCTCGAGCTGCACGATTCGAATGGCAGCGTCATCAGCAATGAAGGCTGGCGTAGCACCCAGGAGAGTGAAATCCAGGCGACTACCATTCCGCCGAGCGATGATAACGAAGCAGCGATTCTGGCCACACTCGCACCCGGGAATTATACGGCCGTCGTTCGTGGTAAGAACGACACGACCGGCATCGCCGTCGTCGAAGCCTACAATCTGCAATAAGGTTGCGCGGTAGCTGAGATCACGAGACACATCCAAGCCCCAAATTGCTTACCGCAAAGCTTGATCGCAATTCGCGATGTCACGGGCGATCTCATCCGGTTTGGTGGCGTCGGAGGCGCTGAGCGTTCCTTTGCTTTTCATGTCCTGATAAATGGCGAGGCTCTTCTGATACGCTTCTTTCGCTGCGCGCCATTCTTCGGTTAGTTGACTGCCGGCGCTCGTGATCGTGGATGCCTGCGTTGCATGAGTTTTCCCAGCCTGCAGGTACAGTTGCGCTAGAGTGTTCCGGGCACTCGCGTTCGTGGGTGAGGTCGTGACAAGTGCCTGCTCGATTTTGATGCCTTCAAGCGCGCTGTTAGCCGCGTCGCTCAATTCCTTGATCTCGAATTGGAAGCGGCTGCGGTAGAGATAAACGACGGCCCATTGGCGTCGAAGGTCGGCATTATTTGGATCTTTGTCATTGAGTTCAGCGAAAATTTGGAGCGCTTTGCGAAAATTATCCAGCGCTCCCGCGGGATCGGACGCTCCCAAGGCCATGGCAACGTTTCGATACCCCACAGCCAGATTGCGGCGAATGCTGGCATCATTTAGGTCTGCGGCCGCTAGCGATTCGTAGATTGACAGCGCCTCTTTCGCCCGTTGAAGCGCACCGGCTTTGTCGCCGAGCCGAACCATGGTCGAGCCGGCGTTCCCCAGTTGCACCGCCAACTCTCGCCGATAGGCGGTGTTGCCCGGGTCCGCCTGGACCAGGGCGCGGTCGATCTCAACAGCCTTCAAATATTCTTGCAACTCATCGTTCTGTTTGCCCTCCGTGAAAAGCAAAAAACCGAGCATGTTGTGGATGGTTCCGAGCAGGAGCTGATAGTCAAGGTTGGCCGGGAACTGTGTGGTTAATCGCTCCAAAAGAACCCGAGACTTATCCATGTATTCCAAGGCACCCTTTGTATCCCCAAGGTTGGCGACGCCGGAACCGCCCAGGGCCTTGGCCAATTCGAGATAAACCAGCGATAACCTGTATTGAAGCTCTTCGTTCGATGGTTCCCCGGCCAGCAACGATTCAAGCAAAGGAATCGATTTATGGGTGTAATCGATCACTTTCTCGGGAGGGCCGGAGAGCAAATAGTTGCCAGCCAGGGTTGCATAGCAAAATGCCAGCTCGTTTCGGATATCCCGATTGCCCGGCTCCAAGGCGCTTAGTTTTTCGCGGATGGCGAGAGCTTTCCCCAAACTCGCCGTAGCACCTGGGGTGTCGCCCAGGTTAGACGATGAAAGCAAAGCGCCGCGCTTCGAGATGGCGGCGCCGCCCTGGACCGCGGCAACCTTCTCATAAGCGTCCGCTAGCTCGCGCAGCAGACCCCGATCGTTGCCCGCCTCCTTCGCCAAGTTGTCGAGATATTCCAGGCCGTCCTTAACTAACCTCTGGCGCGTCGCGGTTGATCCAGGTAGAGCCGCGATCGCGTCATGATAATCAAATAGAAGCGAGTGAGCGAGCCTGCGAACCTGGCTGAATCGCTCTTCGGCCTTTGCTTTCTCGAGGCGCGCCTGATGTGCCTGCCAGGCAGTCGTGATGCTTCCAGCAATCAAGGCCAAGGCAACGAGCGCGGCGGCCGCCATGCCGAGTTTGTTACGTTGAATGAACTTTGAAGTGCGATACGCGATGGTGTCCTTGCTTGCCCGCACTGGAAGATTCTCGAGGTGCCGGTGAACGTCCTCCGCGAACGAACCAGCACTGGAGTAGCGGCGCGCAGGCTCCTTGCGTAGCGCCTTGAGAATGATGTTGTCGAGGTCTCCGCACAGCTGGCGGCGGGTGAATGCATCGCTGGCCGCTGCACTCGGACGCTGTGGCACTTGTTCGCCTACTACGCGTTGTAACTCGGTGGGTGACGGATGCAGAGTCGAAAAATTGTGGGCATTTTTTCCGGTGAGCAGTTCGTAGAGAAGCGAACCTAACGAATAAACATCACTGACGGTGGTAATCTGCTCGCCGCGCACTTGTTCGGGCGACGCGTATGCCGGTGTCAGGCGCTGCTGCTCGGAGATAGTAAGGCTCAGGTTGCCACCACCTGGCGCGAGCAGTTTCGCGATGCCGAAATCGAGCAGCTTGGGTTCGCCCTGGCCCGTGATAAGAATGTTAGCCGGTTTTAGATCCCGGTGGACCACAAGATTCTGGTGCGCGAACTGGACGGCGGCGCAGATCTTCAGGAAAAGGCGGAGCCGGTCCCCGAGTGAAAGCGCGTTCGCGGCGCAAAACTCTGTCACCGGCGAGCCGGCGACATATTCCATGACGAAATAAGGCAGGCCGTCCTCGCTTGTTCCGCCGTCGAAAAGGCGGGCGATGAAAGGATGCTCGAGGCGCGCGAGGATCTCGCGCTCCGCACGAAACCGCCGCAGCACCTCGTCGGTGTCGGTCCCTCGCTTCAGAAGTTTGATGGCAACCTGTTTTTCGAACTCTCCGTCCGCTCGCTCCGCCAGATAAACGGCGCCCATTCCACCACGGCCTAACTCACGGATAACGGCATACGCACCCATGCGATAACCTGGACCCACCGGCGGCAGGTCGCGCCGCAAGGGCGCGCTCGCTCGTTCCACGAAGTCCTCCAGGGTTCCGGTGGTTTGGGCGAGAAGCGATTCCACTTCGCGCAAAAGCGCCGCGTCATTGTTGCAACGTTGCGCGACAAGACTAGCTCGCGCCGCTGGAGTCTTTTCCTCCAACGCGGCGGCGACGATCGCTTTGACCTCCTGCCAGCGTTCCGCGGATAGCTGCTCTGTCTTACTCCTTAGCACAGTGCTAGGCGCCGGCCGTTAGTTCACGCTGAAGCCACCGCTTCGCTATCGCCCATTCGCGTTTTACGGTCGTGGGAGAGATATCAAGGACCTTGCCGATTTCTTCGATGGTCAAGCCTCCGAAAAAACGCATCTCAACAATCTTGGCTTGCGTGGGATCGATACGCTCCAGGCGGCGCAGTGCTTCTTCCACGTCGAGCAGGTTGAGATCGTGCTGCTCGTAAACTTGCAGGGCATCGTCAAGTGTGATGCGCACGGCGTCTTTGCCGCCGCGCTTGGCGGCGGTACGAGCGCCGGCGTGATCGAGCAGAATTCGGCGCATCATCCGCGCGAAGATTCCGAGCAAATGCGCGCGGTTTTGCCAGGTCGGCTGCCGCTGATCTGCCATGCGCAGATAAGCCTCGTGCACGAGCGCCGTCGGCTGGAGAGTGTGACCGGGGCGTTCGTCTCGCAGAAAACCCGCTGCAACCCGGCGAAGTTCATCATACACTGCCGGCAACATTGTCCGTAAGGAAGCAATCTCGGCTTCAGACGCTGATGACGCCAAATCGGCGATGAGGCCGGCGTGAAATGCCTGCGAATCCTCTGCCGCCATAGCCCCCGCTCCCATTGCCAAATTTTACTCCGATCCGGCGAAAACGTCGAGCGTCGAAAAAATCTCAAACTTTTCTGGTCTGTTTTATCCGGTTTTGTCGCGTTGCTGGGTAAATGCACTCAACTCGCGAAAGACCTCTATGAAAGCCAAACTGTTTTTGCCAATTCTAGCGTCGATGCTCATGGCTGCTGGCCTGCATGCCGACCAACGGGCGTTTGCGATCGCGACACCTAAGACTAACTACCTTGCCGCGAGCACAGCAGCGACGTGCACAACAGCGCCTCCAGGAATGGTTGCGTGGTGGGCGGGCGAAGGAAACGCGAACGACGTTTTGGGCGGAAATAACGGAACGCTGCAAAGCGGAGTGACGTTTTCGAGAGGGGAAGTTGGCCAGGGATTTAATCTGGACGGGACATCTTCGTCTTATGTTTTCGTCCCTGCCTCAACTAGTCTCAATGTGGGCGCGGGCCACGGGTTGACCATTGAGGCATGGATCGTTCCTACGTCCAATTCGTCAAGTGGTAGCCCAATTGTCGAGTACAGCGCCCCACATGGTCCGTATGGCGTCCACATGTGGGTAAGCGGGTCGGACCAGCTCTTCGTTAACTTGGTCGATACAACTGGAAATAACCACTTCATCGTATCCGACAACGGGACCATCAACATAAACGTTATCCAGCACGTTGCCCTGACCTACGATACCTCGGACGGGACGAATGGCGTTGCCACATTATATATCAATGGAGTCGTGGCCAGTGGCCCGATGGATTTGGGTGTATTCACGCCAAAGACCGACGTCGATGTGTACTTGGGCGCCCGCGTGTCCGCTGGAGACCGCTTTCAGGGCATCGAAGATGAAGTCCAAATTTTCAGCCGCGCCTTGTCCTCAACAGAAATTCAAACGGTCTACAATGCTGGCAGTGAGGGAATATGCGGAGGTCCTCCACACGCGCCCGCACCGTCGCCCACGCCGCCGCCGCATGGCGGCCTCTCCACGACGGTCTTCATGGTGAACGAAAGGGATTCACCTACAGCCAACATAGTAGACAACATTCTGCGTTTCGAGGCGCTACAAGCCGGGGCGCCGGCCGATCTCATCGTGCGCGTCCAGGCGACGACGACACCTGGAACCGAAAGTAGTTGGAACGATCTGCCTAATGGGAGCAACGGTTACATGACGCTGGATAAGACTGCGAAAGAGTTTGTTCTTAACTCCACCAACTACCCTTTGCAGAATGGCGTCTATTTTCGCGCTCTTTCTTCAGCCCCAGGTTACCCGGACAGTATCTCCAATAATGTGGGCCCATTCGATCTGGCAGCGAGCACACCACATCTCGGTCCCACGACCCTTTACCTGGGAACGACCGGAACGGGCGCGGCCATCAAATTCAGAGTAACGGAAACTTCGCCTCCTGCCGGTATCGTTCTGCGCATTCAAGCTACAACCACACCGCATATTGAAGCGAGCTGGGCGGACCTAAGCGACGGCAATTCCGGGCACATGCTGCCTTACTCCGACCCGACGCAGTTCTATCTCGACTCGAACAGCTATCCTCCAGGCGATGCCGTCTACTTCCGCGCCGTCGCGACTGCGTCAGGCCACATCGACAGCCTTTCTAATGCGATTGGTGTGACTGGTGTAGCGGTGGGCGATCCGCCTCACGTTGACGTTCTCCCTCCGTTACCTGAAGCTGGTAGCGGGTCCGGGCTCGATCCCGATCACCCGTTTGTTGTTTCACTAGGCACGTTAAGGTTTGGCGCCCAAGCATCCACTTCGAACAGTCGCCAAATCAAGACGGTTGGTGTCATTTACGACGGAGCTGTGCTCGACCACGCCGAGAATGGCGCGACGAGTATTATAACGCAATACACGACAAACGTCGCCGGCGATCACATCATCAAGGCCTTTGCCAGGGACGATCTCGGCATCATTGGTTATGCTGATGCCGTCTACATCCGGATAGCGCCTTCCGGAGGCAGAGTGCTCACCATGACTGGCTCTGGGAACTGGAACGATGCAAACAACTGGAGCGATGGACTGGGAAACAACGGCGTGCCCGGCCCGAACGATTTCGCGATTGTAGGATCGGCGAGCGCTTCCATTACGCAAGATGTGTTGGTCTACGCTGTCTCCCTCAACGGCGGTTCGATCAGCGGAGCCGGGGGACAACTAGACGTCACAGGACATTTTTCCATCACCGGGGGACAGCTAAGAAACCTCACCGCCATCGTAGGACCTGATGGAACGCTCGTGATCGATTCCGATAGTGACGTGCCCGTAAGCGGCGCGTTGGTGAACCTCGGCACGTTCAAATTGGCCGGTCGCGGCAGCTTGGTTCCGCTTCCGAAAAGTAATGGTAGTGTGATTGGAAAACAAAGCGTTGGGTCCCCGGGGATGCAGCCTTACGGATTCCTTGATGGTGTCTTGACTGCGATCAGGAACTTCGGCAACTGGGTCTTTCACCGGCCGAGTGTGCCACCGCGGCCGCCGCAACCTCCGCCGGCTAACCCGCGCGCGGTGGAACATTCGCGAGTAGTCGTCGCGAGTAGTTTTGAAAATCACGGCAAGATCATTAACAGTGACGGCGCGGGGTTCGTGGGCCACGACGGCGGAAGTATCACCAGTCAGGACGGTGCGGGGATTGTCAGTCATGACGGCGGCACTTTGATCGGTCACGACGGCGCCAGCCTGATCAATAGCGATGGCGCCAGCGTGATTTCAAATGACGGCGGAAGTCTCATAGGAGAGGATGGTGCGAGCCTGATCAGCGAGCACGGGGCTGGTATCATAATTCCAGGCTCGGCGGCGGAAGGAAGTAGTTCTTCGTCTCGTTTATCGGATGCCACCGCTACCGCAGCGCCCACCGGGTTTGTTCAAGCTAGCGGTGAGACCGATCTTACTAACATCGTCCTGGTCGCGCCGGTATCGCTCCAGGGCGGTGTTTTATCCGGCACGGGTGTTATCTACGGAAACGTTACTAATAATGGTGGCTTCATCTCCCCCGGACATTCCGCGGGCTCGATCACCATTTCAGGCGATTACACGCAGGGCGCGCAAGGTACCCTGATTATCGAGAATGGCGGACCAGCTCCGACACAGTACGACCAGCTCCAAGTCACTGGCAACGCTACGCTCAATGGCAAGCTTGATGTGCGAACCATCAATGGTTACACGCCTGATTCCGCCGACACCTTCAGTCCCTTAGGCTACACGTCTGTGAGCGGCTCTTTCTCTTCCGTCAGCTCCAATGCGCAATTGAGCTTTGGCAGCGATGGCGCAACGGCTACCATCAACCCGAATCTTATCCAGCCAACGAGTGGCCAACCGCTGAACATTTCCACCAGGATGAAAGTGCTGAGCGGCGACAATGTTTTGATTGCCGGTTTCATTGTCAAAGGTTCCAGCGGCTCGAGCAAGAAGGTGCTGATCCGCGGGATAGGGCCGTCGCTCTCGAATGTTGGCATTTCCGGAACGCTCTCCGATCCCTTGCTGGAATTGCACCAGCCCGATGGCAGCGTTGTGACGAACGATAACTGGCAGGACGGCGACGTCAGCCAGATTCCGAACGGCTTTGCGCCCGGCGATCCCCGCGAGTCGGTGATTGTCGCTACCCTAACCCCGGGTAACTACACCGCTATCGTAAAAGGGGCGCACGGCGAGACGGGTATAGGTCTGGCTGAAGTCTATGACCTCGACTCCAGCTCAGCGGCGAAGTTGGCGAACATTTCGACGCGCGGCTTCATCGACACCGGCGATAACGTGATGATCGGCGGTTTCATTATCGGCGGAACCGAACCGGCGACGATTCTGGTTCGCGCGATAGGTCCCACCTTGACGACCTTTGGTGTGCAAGGTGCGTTGGACGATCCCATGCTGGAATTGCATGATGCCAACGGCAGCTCGATCAGCAACGACAACTGGCGCGAAACGCAGGAGAACGAGATCACGGCAACGACGATCCCACCGGGAAACGACCGCGAACCAGCGATTCTCGCGACGCTTGTTCCGGGTGCATACACTGCCGTCGTTCGGGGTAAGAACAACACCACGGGCATTGGATTAGTCGAAGCCTATAATCTGCAATAAAACTCCTGTTAGCTAACCATCGTGGTTGCGGTCTCGTTTTTGCGCTTCGCCTGCAAGCGCAACTGTCCGCAGGCTGCGTCGATGTCGTGGCCTTTTTCGCGGCGCAATGTGGCCACGGTCCCATGCTCGCGCAGGATGGATAGGAACCGTTCCTGCCTTGCGCGTGATGGGCGGGACCATTCGAGACCTTCCACCGTGTTATAGGGGATGAGATTCACCTTGGCACTTAACCGCCTGGCGTGACCGGCCAGCAAGTGCGCCTGCTCTTCGGCGTCGTTAACTCCAGCGATCAGGATGTACTCGAAGTAGATCCGTTGCTTCTTGTGGCTCGCGTAATAATCGCAGGCGCTGAGCAGACTCGTTAGGTCATACT
This sequence comes from Spartobacteria bacterium, assembly GCA_003134785.1. Classification (GTDB taxonomy): domain Bacteria; phylum Verrucomicrobiota; class Verrucomicrobiia; order Chthoniobacterales; family UBA10450; genus AV80. The sequence goes on along the minus strand of PLCN01000003.1, from coordinate 157,260 downwards.
TGCGGTTCACAGGCATGATCTGGTTTCGCACCTCGTCAGTTGCGCCATGAAGGGAGATGGCGAGCCGGCTTTGGAGTGGTTCGTCCGCCAGCTTCCTGATCTGGGGCGCGAGGCCGCTGGTCGAGACCGTGATGTGGCGTGCGCCGATTTCCATGCCCCAAGGCGCGTTGATGATTCGGATGGCGCGGACGACATTGGCGAAGTTGGCCAGCGGCTCGCCCATGCCCATGAAGACGACGTTGTCGATCCTTTCGCCGCTCGCCTTTTCTACCTCGAGCAGTTGCTGCACGATTTCGCTGGCGTCGAGATTGCGAGAAAAGCCGTCAAGGCCGCTCGCGCAAAATTTGCAACCGTAAGCGCAACCGACCTGGGTGGAGACGCAGATGGTGCGCCGATCCGAGGTCGCGCCGTAGAGTGAAGGGGAGGCGGGGATGAGGACGGACTCGATGAGATTGCCATCCGCGAGCCTGAACAAAAACTTCCGGGTCGTATCCTTCGAGCCGAGAACGCGAACGGTGTCGAGCTGGTGAAAGTGGAATGCTTCGGCGAGGTGCTTCCTTAACTCCAGAGGGAGATCGCTCATCGCATCGAAGGACGTGACGCGTTTCTGGTAGATCCAATCCACGATCTGTTTCGCGCGATAGGGACGCTCGTTCCGCGCGGCGAGGTCCGCGGTGATCTCTTCCAGGAGAAGAGATTGAATCGAAGGTTTGCCGGGCTTCTGCATGAGGGAGGTTACCCCACGCGCGGAATTCCTTCAAAGCGCGAAGAGGATCTCGCACAAAGGACACGAAGGTCACAACGAATCGAGGAGATAGATCTGCGAATTCCCTTTGTGTCCGTGGTGGACTCCGTGTGAGGATTCGATTCAGCCTGCAATTCGACTTGCCAGCCCAAGTCCACGCGGCAGCTTGCGGCGATGGTGATCGCCTCGCACAACACGGATCGCACTTCGCTCGCGATCGGCTGGGAGGCAGCCAAGGCCAACGCCATTCCGGCCTTCATCCTTCAAGGCGCGATGCTGGTCATCTTGATTTCGTATTACTTGAGCCCCGCGTGCGCGGATTTTCTCAATCGCCTGGCGCATTACAAAGAAGAGCACTGCCTCGTCTTCGTCGTTATCGCCGCGATCCTCGCCGGTGCAATCGTGCCCGAGCTGTTCGTGATCGTCTTTTTCCAGCGAGGCCGGCCGCGCGCGCAAAACCTCCGCAACCTTGCCTTTACCATTCCGACCTGGGCCATCGACGGGATCCTCGTCGATCTGATGTATCGAATGAACGACATTTGGTTCGGCGACGTGGTGACCGTCCCTGTTGTGACCGCAAAGATTCTTGTGGACCAGCTCGGCTACAATCCCTTCTTCGCCGCGCCGGCCGAAGTGCTGGTTTACGAATGGAAGAACGAAGGCTTCTCCTGGAAATCGGTCCGCCGCGCGCTGACCTGGGGTCACTATCGCGACAAGATCGTCCCGACGTTGCTCGCAACGTGGGCGGTGTGGGCGCCGCTCATGGCCATCATTTATTCGCTGCCCTTCGCCTTGCAGTTCCCACTCTTCAGCATCGCGCTCAGCTTTTGGGTGCTGCTCCTTACTTACATGACGAATCGATTCGCGGGGAAGATTGAAGCAGACGCTCCGCCCGCATTGTCGACTGCCAATTTGTAGGGCGTTTCTGTGAAGCGCCGCTTTCCTGGGCGTCTGACACAGACGCCCTACAACTAGTGTCGACCGCTTGGTGGACGAAAGCGCGGAAGATGTCATCGTGTGCGCCGAAGGATGAGATCGCACGAAATTTTCCAACGCATGTCGCCCGCGCTCGCCGCGCAGATTTTTACGTTCCTGCACAAAGAACAAAAGCCGGTCTACAAGGCGGCGATTCAGGGACTCGCGAACCAGCGGAATTTGCGAGGTGTGTTTATCGAGCGGAAACCGCCGCTCGAGCGTTTCCCATGGATGCAATCCGCGCTCGGCCGCGCTGTGAGCGATGCGCTCGCGAGTCATCTTCTGCAGGCGTGGCTGCTCGGCGCGAACAAACAGATGCTTTGCGATTTTCTCGACGGGATGGAAATCAAACACGAAGAGGACGGGACGGTGGAACAACTTCCTTCCGCGCCGCCAAAAGAAAAAATTGCGAGAGCAGTCTCGTTGCTGCTGGAGAAATATCCGGCGGAAACGGTGGCGGTTTATTTGCACGCCTTCCGCGACATGGATAGCGCGGTGCAATGGCCCGCGCTCGACGAGATTCTGGCGGAAGAACCGCGGCTAAAATTGTAGCCGCTCCAAACAGACTTGAACCGCGGATTACGCGGTTAAGAATTCTGCGAAATGGCGCAGCGCTTCGTGCACGCCGGCGCCGCATGCTTTCGACGCGACATATCCTCCCGCGGAGGTGACGGCTTCCTTCACCTCCGGTATCGCATTCGCGGGACAGGCGGGATATTGCGCGAAACGGCCGTCGAGCATCGAGATGTCGTTATGGTGATCGCCCGCGGCAAAAATTTCTTCGCGCGGGATTTCGAGCAAACGCGATAACTCGGCCAGCGCCGCACCTTTGTGGTAATCGGCGTGACAGAACCGCAGGTAAACGGTGTTGCGCTGGTAATGAAACTTCGGCTGCTTCTCCCGCGCTCGATCGATGAATTTGGTGACGCGGTCCAACTCGTCTTCGTTCTCGGCGACGAGCCCCTCCAGACCCGCACTGTGATAGAGCAAACGCGCCTTGGTTTTCTGATTCACGAAATCGACCACTTCAGCGAGGACCGATTCCGCCGAATGAAAAAGCTCGGCGTGTTCGCGCGCGACCCGCTCGTTCCAATCGCCGTACGGTTCCCATCTACCGCCATTCGAGGAGGGGCGGAAGACATCGCGCTCGCTCGTTAGGATGAAATCGGGATGGATCGGAAATTCGAAATCGGTCAGGCCCGATTCGAGGAGGTCCACAGAACGGCCGGTGTTGATCGTCCAGATGACGCCATTCTGTTGCAGTTCCTCGATGTATTCCATGCAGCCGCGATCGAGCACAGGGTCGGCGCCGTGCGCGACCAGGGTGCCGTCGAAATCGGTGCTGAGGAGGCGGATTTTGGCGGGCATCGGGACGATAACTTAGGGTTTGATTTCGCAACCGCAATCCGCCTTCGCCTGGCTTCGGCGGACAGGTTCGCTTTGCTTGGCTTCTCGGAACAGACGCGTTACACTGAATCTGACGATGAAATCGGCTTACGAACTGGCGATGGAACGGCTGGAGAAAAAGGCGCCGAGCGTTGCGCTCACGGACGAGCAAAAGCAGCAGATTGCGGAAATCGATTCCACCTTCAAGGCGCGCATCGCGGAGAAAGAGCTGTTTCTCAAAGACCAGATCAGCAAGGCGCAGACTGCGGGGAACGCTGAAGAGGCCGAGACGCTCCAGAAGCAACTGACGATCGACATCCGCCGTTTGCAGGAAGACGCGGAGACGAAGAAAGAAAAACTGCGCGCGTCGTTTCAGAAGTAAGGCGACGACAGCGCTCAAGGTTGAAAATGTAGAGTGCCAAGCGCCTGTTGTTTTGGCTAGGCGCGTGGCACAAGCGCCTCTACATCCGCGATTGCCAATGGAGGCAGGGCGCGCCAATGTTAGCGCCCGCCCGAAATCATGTTCGCACTTCAACCCGAGATGAAGGTCTTCAGCGGCTCCGCTAATCGCGAGCTGGCTCAACGCATTTGTGACAACATCGGCGTGCCGCTGGGAGCTGCGACCATTAGCTCGTTTCCGGATGGCGAAACTTACGTCAAGATCGAGGAAAATATTCGCGGCCGGGACGTGTTCATTATTCAACCGACGTGTCCGCCGACCAACCAGCATTTGATGGAATTGCTCATCATGGTGGATGCGGCCCGCCGCGCCAGCGCCGATCGCATCACGGCGGTCATCCCATTTTTCGGATACGCGCGGCAGGACCGCAAAGATCAGCCGCGCGTGCCGATCACGGCGAAGCTGGTGGCGAATCTTCTTTATGCGGCTGGTGTCAGTCGCGTGCTCACGATGGATCTGCACGCGCAGCAGGTGCAGGGATTTTTCGATATCCCGGTGGATCATCTTTATTCCATGCCGGTTCTGCTCAAGTACCTGCGAACGCGCCTGACCCGCAAGACAGTAGTCGTTTCCCCGGACGTGGGTGGATTGAAAATGGCTTCCGCCTATTCGCAGGCGCTCGGCGCCAATCTCGCGATCGTGGCCAAGCAGCGGAAAAGCGCGACCGAAACGAAAGCGCTTTATGTCATCGGCGAAGTGGATGATTGCGATGTCCTCCTGGTGGACGACCTGACCGAGACGGCGGGCACGCTTACCTCCGCAGCCAACGTCCTGAAAGAGCGCGGTGCCTTGAACATTTACGCGGGCGTCGCCCATGCCGTCCTGGTCGATGCCGCGATTCCCCGGTTGCAAAACTCCCAGATCGAGGAATTAATAACCACGAACAGCACGCCCGTGCGCACGGTGGAGGGATTTAAAACCCACGTGCTTTGCGTCTCCGAGCTTCTCGGTGAAGGCATGAAGCGAATTCACAACGACGAATCCGTTTCTTCGCTGTTCAAGATCGATAACGGCAGCGGCAAATAGAACTCGAACATGGCTAAGCAAGTAAAACTTACGGCGGAACGGCGGACGGCCATCGGGCGTTCCGCGGTGCGAAAACTCAAGGCGGCCGGCTCGGTGCCGGCGGTTATTTACGGCGCGAAGGATAAGCCGGAGACGTTGCAAGTCTCCAAGCGCGAGATCAACGCCGTGCTCAGCCATGCGGCGGGAGAAAATATTTTGGTGGAACTTGAGATCGCGGGGAAAAGCCGCCTGGCTCTGGTGCAGGAGGTGCAACATGCGCCGCTGGGTGGCGCGATTCTGCACATCGATTTCCATGCCGTGTCCATGGATGAAGTGATCGAGGCGGATGTCCCGCTCGAGCCGACCGGAATCGCAAACGGCGTGAAAAACATGGGCGGCCTCCTCGAACAAAACCTTCGCTCACTAGCGATCGAGTGTCTGCCGCGCGATCTGCCCGATCTCATCACGGTGGATGTTTCCGCGCTCAACATTGGCGATGCCATTCACGTGCGGGAAATTCAATTGCCATCCGGCGTGACCACGAGAGTCCAACCCGATCTCACGGCGTTCTCAGTCCTCGCGCCGACGGTTGAAGAGGAACCGGTCGCCGCCGCGGTGGAAGCACCGACGGGACCCGAAGTGATTCGCGAGAAGAAGGAAGAGCCGGAAGCAGCAGCGGCTTCAGGCGCGAAGGAAAAAGCAGCGCCCAAGGACAAGGAACAGAAGAAGTAGTCCATTTTGGAATTTGGATTTCGGATTTTGGATTGAGCGGATGTGGACGAAACAGCTCCACGAATTCGACTGATTGCCGGGCTGGGTAATCCGGGCGCGGAATACGAACGCACGCGCCATAACGTCGGATTCAACGTGGTCGATTCGCTCGCGTTAGAGTGGGGGCTCACCTGGCAGCACTCGAAAGGCTGGCACGCTCTTTGGGCGAAAGGCGAGCAAGCGATTCTCGTTAAGCCGGCGAGCTACATGAATCGCAGCGGTGAACCGCTTTCCGCCGTCGCCAATTTCTACAAAATCGAGCCCGCCGAAATCCTCGTCGTGCTGGATGATTTCGCGCTCGAACTGGGCCGGTTGCGCATTCGCCCCGAAGGCGGCGCAGGAGGTCATAACGGACTCGAATCAATTATCGTGCATTTCGGAACCGAGGCCATTCCCCGGTTGCGTGTTGGAATCGGCGCTGCGCCGAGTGAGGGTTCGGTCGATTATGTCCTCAGCCGTTTCTTTGAAGAAGAGCGGCCAGCGGTCGAAAAAACGATCGCGCGCGCGGCGGACGCGGTGAAATGCGCGATTGACAAAGGCGTGCTTTCCGCGATGAACCTTTTCAACAAAATTCCAGAATCATGAAGAACCGTTACGAAGCGTTGCTCGTGCTCGATACCCAGGGCCGGGATGATACCGTGAAAGACGTCGTCGATCGTCTCGAGGCCGAGTTTCAAAAAGAAGGCGCGGAAATCGAGCAGGTCCAGAAAATGGATCGCCGCCCGTTTTCCTACGTCGCGGGCAAACTCGACGCCGGCTTCTACGTGAACTTTATTTTTCACGCCGACCCGCAACTCATCACCAAGCTGCGCTCGAAGTTCAAACTCGACCCGGAAGTTTATCGCCAGAGCTACCTGAAGCTTCGTCCGAAAGTCGAGCGGGCCCCGAAAAAGTTGGCCGAGGCCAAGTAATTCCGCTACAAGAGCGGCATGGCCAGTTTCAATAAAGTCATCCTGCTCGGAAACCTCACGCGCGACCCGGAGGTCCGCTACACCCCCAAGGGAACAGCCGTCACGGAATTGGGCATGGCGGTCAATCGCGTTTACACCGCCGAGAACGGCGAGAAACGCGAGGAAACGACTTTCGTCGACATCACCTTGTGGGGACGGACCGCCGAAATCGCCGGCGAGTATTTAAAAAAAGGACGCCCCGTCTTTATCGAGGGACGACTTCAACTCGACACCTGGGACGACAAACAGTCCGGACAAAAGCGGAGCAAACTAAAAGTCGTGGGCGAAGGACTTCAACTCATTGGCAGCCGGCCGGGCGGCGGAGGTGGTGGCGGGGGCGGAGACGAGGAGAGTTCCAGCGCACCGCGTTCCAGCAAATCCGCGCCGCCTCCGAAAGCAGCCCCCTCAGCCCCCGACGACGACGAGATTCCTTTTTGATCCGACGAGAGCGACGCGCTTGACGGGCACACGTGCGGATTCTATTCTGCACGTGTCGTGAAGGAAAAACTTACGTTAACGGTGGAGCGAAGCGCGATCGTTGAGGCAAAGAAATTCGCCCGGCGCAATGGCACCTCCTTATCGCAAATCGTGGAAGACCAATTTCGACGGCTCGGCGGCGAGTCGTTCACCGATCGCTGGTACGGCAAGTTCAAAGTTCCGCGGGCCGATCCCAAAGATCCGCGGCTGACGCATCTCCTGCGCAAGTACGTTCACAATCGTTGAAAGTGCTGCTGGATACCGACGTCCTCATGGACGTAGCGTTGGCTCGACCGGATTTCGGTCCAAACAGTCGCGCTTTGATCGAGTGGTGTCAGCACGCGCCGCAAACGGCCGCGGTGGCCTGGCACACAATGTCGAACCTTTTTTATTTATTGGGTGCAGCGCGCTCGAGTTCTTTTGCGCGTTTGTTTTTGGGGCATCTACTCGAGTTCGCAATAGTCGCGAGCGGTGGCACTGAAAGCGTGCGCCACGCGCTGACCATGCGGATGAACGATTTTGAAAATGCGCTCCAGGTGGCGGCCGCCATTTCCATCGACGCCGAGTTCATCGTCACTCGAAACATTGGCGATTATCGTGGCTCGGTCATTCCTGTCCTAACACCGCGCAATTTCCTACTTCAGTTTGCGAGACAAAAATGACCCCCACCGAAGCTTGCATTGCTCCGAACATGCTTCCCACCATGGGGCCGGTTCGGTTGCGGAAGCTCCTGGAAGTTTTTGAAACGCCCGATCGTGTTCTTGCGGCAAAGCGGGATGCTTTGCGCGCAATCGAAGGAATTGGCAACGACGTCGCAGATCAAATTGTCCGTTGGGAAACCATCGTCGACCTGCCGGCGGAGCTTGAACGCATCCGCGAATTTGGCGCGAACGTTATTACCGCTGAATCGCCGTTCTATCCGCGTCAGCTGCGCGAGATCCATGCGCCGCCGATCGTTCTCTACGTTTGGGGCGAACTGACCGAGCGCGATCAACACGCCATCGCTGTCATCGGTTCGCGGCGTACGACGCATTACGGAATGGAGTCGGCCAAAAAGCTTTCCTACCAGCTTGCCTACGCGGGTCTCACGGTCATCAGCGGGTTGGCGCGCGGGATCGACACCGCGGCGCATCAAGGCGCGCTCGCGGCGAAAGGACGAACGGTGGCTGTCATCGGCTCCGGTTTATCGAAGCTTTATCCGCCGGAGAACGCCGCGCTCGCAGAAAAAATTCGCAGCGGCAACGGCGCGATCGTTTCTGAGTTCTCGATGGAGATCGAACCCGACCGCCAAACGTTTCCGATGCGGAACCGAATCATCAGCGGCTGGAGCCACGGCCTGCTCGTGGTTGAAGCGGGCCTCAACAGCGGCGCGCTGATCACCGTCGCGCAAGCGCTCGAGCAAGGCCGCTCGGTTTACGCCGTGCCAGGTCACATCAATGCGCCGAGCGCGCAAGGATCGAACCGCCTGATCCAGCAGGGTGCCAAGCTCGTCATGGATGCGAACGATCTTCTCGATGATTTGCAGATCCTGCTGCCGGAAACGAAGCCGTCGCCCGAGGCGGCTGTGCGCGCTCTGCCTGAGCTGACCGACGATGAGCGGCGCGTCTACGATGCTATCAAGGCAACCGAAACGTCGATCGACGACATCGCGACAAAATCCGAATTGCCGAGCGGGACCGTCTCTTCCAGTTTGTTGCGCCTGGAGCTAAAGCGGCTGGTGAAACAACTGCCCGGGAAATATTTCGTGAAGCTGGCGTAAACAACGTTCGGGCTGTAGCCGCTTCGCTATGCGAAGCGCGGGATCAAGCCGGGCCGCGGATATACCCGTTTTCAATCATCCACATGAGAGCCGTTCGTCTGATTAAGCCCGGTTCGCCTCTGAAGGAAGAAGAGATCGAAATTCCGCCGGTCGGTGCGGGCGATGTTTTGATTCGCGTAAAAGGCGCGGGCATTTGTCATTCAGACGCGCACTACCGCGCGGGAGTTTCTCCGGTCGCGCATCTGCCGCTGACGCTTGGCCATGAGATCGCCGGGGTGGTGGAGGAAACGGGCGCGGAGGTTGCCGGTTTCGCCACAGGTGATCGCGTTTGCGTGCATTACCTGGTGACCTGCGGTCAGTGCGCTTTCTGCAAGGCCGGCACCGAACAGTTTTGCACCGCCGTCCAAATGATCGGAAAACATCGCGACGGCGGCTACGCGGAATTCATCGTGGTGCCCGAGCGCAGCGTCTTTCGCTTACCGGCCGAAATTCCATTCGAGCAGGGCGCGATTTTGATGTGCTCGTCCGCCACCTCGCTGCATGCGTTGAACAAAGTCCGGCTGCGCGCCGCAGAAACGGTCGCGATCTTCGGCGTCGGTGGCCTGGGTATTTCGGCGGTGCAATTGGCCAGGCATTTTGGCGCGGCGAACGTGTTCGCTGTTGACATCAATCCGCGCAAGCTCGAGCTCGCGGAGCAGTTCGGCGCGATTTCAGTGAACCCCGCTGCCGGCAATCCCGTGGAGCAGCTTCAGGAATTGACGCATGGACGTGGCGTGGATGTCGCGCTGGAATTGATCGGTCTGCCGCTCACCATGCATCAAGCCGTGAAGTCGTTAGGGATTCTCGGTCGGGCCGCGCTCGTCGGCCTCACCCAGGAAACTTTCGAAGTCGCGTCATACTCGGAGATCGTGAACAAGGAAGCGGAGATCATCGGCGTATCGGATCATCTGGCGAGTGAGATTCCGTTGCTCCTGGAGTTGGTGCGCACGGGGAAACTTGATTTGTCGCACGGCATTGTCCGCACGGTTCCACTTGAGGCTGAAGCCGTGAACGGCGTCTTAGATCGCCTCGAAAAATTCGGCGACGACGTCCGCGTCGTGATTCTTCTGTAGCCGCTTCGCTACGCGAAGCGCTTTATTGCTGGCGGCCGCAAACCCTCTCCCGCGCCGCCCACAAGGCGGCGGCTACAGAAGCGCGCGTGGGGAGCCGTCCCGTGAAATCCGATTTGCCAAGCGAGACGGTCTCTTCTACCCTCCTGCCGCCTTGAGCTAAAGCGGCTGGTGAAACAGTCGCCCGAAAAACACTTCGCGACTCTGGCGGACGCGCCTCCTTAACGCCCCGCTGGTTTTTTCAAGGCGCCGCGCTTTCCTCACCGCAGAAAAATGTCCAAATCGCTCATCATCGCCGAGAAACCCAGCGTCGCCGCCGACCTCGCTCGCGCGCTTGGCAAGGTTCCGAAAAAAGGGGACCACTTCGAGAACGACCAATACGTCATCTCTTCCGCCGTCGGGCACGTCGTGGAACTGCAGATGCCGGAGGACATCGATAAGAAAAAGTATGGCTTCTGGCGGCTCGAAACGCTGCCCATCATTCCCGAGAAATTCGAGCTCAAGCCGAGCGAAAGTTCCAAGGACAAATTCGCGCAGTTGAAAAAGCTTCTCGCACGCAAAGACATTACGGAAGTCGTGAATGCCTGCGATGCCGGCCGCGAGGGCGAACTGATTTTTACTTACCTCACGCAGTTGGCGAAGAACAAGCACCCAGTGAAACGCCTCTGGCTGCAATCGATGACGCCGCAAGCCATTCGCGACGGCTTCGGCAAACTGCGCGACGGCGCGGAAATGCAGGGGCTCGCCGACGCCGCCCGTTCGCGCAGCGAGAGTGACTGGCTCATCGGCATCAACGGCACGCGCGCGATCACCAAACGCATGTTCGGTTCGCGCGCCGGCAACGTCGCCTCGGTCGGTCGGGTGCAGACGCCGACGCTCGCGATCGTTTACGCGCGTGAATTGGAAATCCGGAATTTCAAACCGCGCGGCTATTGGCGCGTGACGGCGAAATTCGGAATCGCGAAGGGCGAATACGAGGGCGTCTATCAGCGAGAAAATTTCAAAAAGAACGACGAAGAGCACGATCGCATCGACCGCATGTGGGATCAGGCAGCGGCGGAAGCGGTGGTTGCGGCGTGCCAGGGTCATCCGCTCGCGAGCGTGTCTGAAGAAAGAAAAGCCAGCTCGCAGATCGCCCCCCGCCTTTACGATCTGACTACTCTGCAACGCGAGGCCAATGGCCGGTTCGGGTTTTCGGCCAAGCGGACTCTGCAAATTGCGCAGGCCCTTTACGAGCGGCACAAGATGCTGACCTACCCGCGCACCGATTCGCGCGCGCTGCCGGAGGACTACCTCTCGGTGGTGAAGCAAACGCTGGGCAATCTTTCCGGTTCCCTCCAGTCGCACGCGGAGAAAGTGCTCGCGCAAAACTGGGTTCGGCCTAACAAACGCATCTTCAACAACGCGCAGATCAGCGACCACTTCGCCATTATTCCCACCGCGTCGGAAGCGAAGAACCTGGATGAGGCGGAAGGGAAGATTTACGACATGGTCGCGCGACGTTTCGTCGCCGTCTTTTTTCCCGCGGCAGAATTCGATATCACCACGCGCGTCAGTCAGATCGCTGCGCACAAATTCAAAACCGAAGGGAAAGTGCTCACTGCCGCCGGATGGCTGGAAGTTTACGGCAAGAGCACGGTTGATGACGACTCGGGTAAGGCGTTGCCGCCGTTGAGCGCGGAAGACAAGAATCAGGCGAAGACAGTCGAAGCCACCTTGCACGCGGAGACGACGAAGCCGCCGCCGCGTTACACTGAAGCGACCCTACTCTCCGCGATGGAAACGGCGGGGAAACTGGTAGAAGACGAAGAGTCTTCCGAAGCGATGAAAGAGCGCGGCCTCGGCACGCCCGCCACGCGCGCCGATACGATCGATGGCTTGATCTACCAGAAATACATGGATCGGCAGCAGCGCGAACTCGTCCCGACCGCGAAAGCCGAGCAGCTCATCCAATTTCTCGAAGCCGTGAAAGCATCCGACCTAACAAGTCCGGCGATGACCGGGGAATGGGAACATCAGTTGCGTTTGATGGAGCACGGGAAATTCCCGCGAGAGAAATTCATGGCCGAGATCGTGGCCGAAACGAAAGGCATCGTGGAGCGCGTGAAAGGTTTCGAGGAAGACGATTCCGTCGCGCGCGAGACCGACATCCTTTCCCCGACCGACGGCAAGCCGCTGCGCGAAACGTTGCGCGGCTATAAGTCGCAGGACGGCGAGTTCATGATCTACAAGGTCATTGGCGGCCGCAAAATGGAGGAGAACGAAATTCGCGAGCTGGTCGAGAAAGGCGCCATCGGTCCACTCGACGGTTTCATTTCGAACAAAACCCGGGCCAGCTTCGCCGCCACTCTCAAACTGGTGAAGGACGAGACGACGGGGAAATGGAAAGCCGAATACGATTTTGGCGACGGAGTCGATCTTGGCTCGGTCGAATCATTTTGGACCGACCCCGCGACCGGTGCGGAATTATGCGAAGTCGGCTCGAGCTACGTGTTGCGCGAGCGTGAAAACGGCGAATGGAAGCAGGCTCTTCGCGTGCCGCGCCTTATGTGTAAGAAGGAAGTCCCACGTGAACAAGCAGTGCGGCTGGTCGAACAAGGCAAGACCGATCTGATCAAGGGATTCATTTCCAAAAAAGGACGCCCGTTCGATGCTTTTCTCGTGCGTGCCGATGCGAAGATCCGCTGGGAATTTCCGCCGCGCGCCGCGAAAACCGGCAAGGATGGCAAGCCGGTCGAGCGCAAAGCGCGCGCGAAAGCCGATCTCTCGAAAGCGAAAGTCATTGGGGAAAGCAAGACGCACGGCGGCGAGCTGGTCGAAATGGACGATGCCTACTATGTGCGCAAGCCCGATCAGGACAATCGACAGGTCTTTAAGCTCTCGAAAAAATTGTGCGAGCACGACATCACTCCCGAGGAGGTAAAAGAGCTTCTGAGTGAAGGAAGGTCGCCGCTGATCGAAGATTTCGTTTCGAAACGCGGCAACAAATTCGGAGCGCATCTTGTCCTCTCGCAGAAAAAGGACAAAGCCGAGTTCGAGTTTCCCCCGCGCTGAGTTCTCTGAATTTAGTCCGAAAGAGCGGACTCAAAAATTGGTTACGGTGGCAAAACCGACCTGCTCCCGAAATTCATTTCGAAAAAAGGTCGGTGGGCACGCTCTTCGTCGCGCCGTGCCGGCGACGGTGATGATTTTACGCGACCGTTAATGCGGCGCGCTTAAGAGCGATTTCGAAAACGTCGAGGAGCTGCTCCTTTTGCTCATGCACCGATCGAGTCGCATCCAGTTTTCGCTCCAACGCGAGGCCTGACATGGGCTCGGCCAGGCGCAGCAGTCGCTCGCCCCCGGGGAGTTTAACCAGTTCGATCTGGATAGCGTCGCGTTTGGCCACAACTTGATTGTCATCAGAACCCGTAGAATTGCAACATGCGATCAGGTTTCTCCAGGGAGACTCTCCCGAATTGTTCGTGCGCTTGGTAAGCCGCGCGTTCGAATGCATTTCGTTGAAATTTCGCACTCCTTCGGGTGGATCGATCGAAGCGACCGTCGCCGCTTCGAGAATCTCGTGATAGATCGTAACTGAAAGTTCCTTGTCCGAGAGGCCAGAACGGATGGTGACAAAGAATTGCGATCCGATGATGTAAGTGCGCGCGACGGCCTCTCGCCCGAGCGCGTCGGCCAAGAGCGCATCCGCGACTTCAAGCCGGACGATCGTGAATCCGCCGCGAACCCGGTGGCCGACGAATTCATGAAAAAAGCTCTCGTGCATTCACTCGGCGCTTTTCACATCCGCTGACAGCTGTCGAGGAAAAAATCGAAGTGCAGAATCACCAGACAACACATTCTGCCGCTTCTCGATTTGCTGCCGCAATGAATCGCGCGGAAATCGTCGGCGGTCATAGACTGCCGCTAAAGGAAAATAGAAAATAATTTTTCTCGCGCAAAGCGTTGACGCCACAACTTATGGTGTGTTACTTACTCCGCCGACACTATGCGTTGTCCCAAGTGCGGCTTTCGTGACGACAAAGTCATCGACTCCCGCCAGTCTCGTGATAGTTCCAGCATCCGCCGCCGCCGCGTTTGTTTACAGTGCGCGTACCGGTTCACCACTTACGAGCAAATCGAGCGCTCCGATCTGCGCGTCATCAAGCGCGATCGCACGCATGAACCGTTTGATCGCCGCAAACTCGTGAACAGCCTGGCCAAAGCTTGCGAGAAACGCTCGATCAGTCTCGTCACGCTCGAGACTGCGGTGGACGAAATCGTGCACGAGCTGGAGACGAGCGGCCGCGAAGTTTCTTCGGCGACGATCGGGACGAAGGTGCTGGAGAAATTGCGTGAGATCGATGAGGTGGCGTATTTGCGATATGCGTCGGTCCATCGCCGTTTCGAGGACGCCGATCAATTTGTCGATGCCATCCAGGCGCTCGGCCGTCGGATCAAACCGAACGCCCTCCAGCGCGAATTATTTGAGTCGGAATTAGCGCAAGGTGGATCGCATCCGGTCGGGGCTGGAGTGCGGGATGCCGAAACGAAAGTCGAAACACATGGTCGCGTTTAAAGAAGAATTTCCTTATTTGCGTTGCGATTCGGGTCAGTTGTTCGAGTTCGACCAGGCGTGGCTGCACGCGGCGATCACGCGCGCGGCGGACGACGCCGGCTACCCGAAATGGTGGCTGACGGATCACGTCACGGAAAGCATCGCGTTTTATTTGCGGCTGCGAAACGACGAGTCGATCGTCCCGTTCGATCAGCTTTCGCAAACCGTGCGCTATGTGCTGAAGGTGATCGGTTACAAGGAGATCGTTCCGTACTTCGTGCCTTCGCCTCCGCCGGTTTCGTTTTCGCTGCTGGAGATTGCGCAGGAAGCGGGCGCCGGATATGAGCTCGCGTTTTTTGATGGTTTGGAGAAACGGATCAGCGCGCTCGTGAGCGCTCGCGCCGACAGTCTCCATCTTTGCGATCTACAAGCATGCGTAAAACATCTCCGCGGCGCGAAGACATGGACGCGCACCTGCGACACGTTGCGCGAGGAAGTGATCTGTTTCGTGCGCGAGCGGCTGGCGTCGACTTCGGAGCTCGATCATCTGCGCTGCTTCATCCGCTGAACGGCGCGGGAGGCCGCCGGAAAACGTCGTGACCATTTTCGAAAAAATCGTCCGGCGCGAAATTCCCGCCGATATCGTCTGGGAAGATGCCGATGTGCTGGCGTTTCGTGATGTGAATCCACAGGCGCCGGTGCATGTGTTGATTGTGCCAAAGCGCGTGGTGCCGAGACTGGCGGATGCAACGCCGGCCGATGAGGCGTTGCTTGGAAAGCTGCTTCTCGCGTCGCGCACGGTGGCCGAAAAGCTGGACCTGCTGACTTCGGGCTATCGCGTCGTGATCAACAGCGGACCCGACGCGGGCGAGAGCGTTCCGCATCTGCACCTGCACGTGCTCGGGAAACGCGCCTTGGCGTGGCCGCCCGGTTAGTCGCAGGGATCAGTTCGGCACGTTCCCTTAGGTCGCGGGGACCGAGCGCCCGCGGCTAAAGAATGATTGGGAGCAGGAAGAGAGGAGTGATTTACTCCTTCACGATGACGGGCGTTCCCACCGATGCGGCATCAAAGAAGCGGTCGGCCATTCCCTGCGGCACGCGGATACAACCGTGCGAGGCCGCATACGGCGGAACGTAACCTTGATGCATGGCGTAGCCGCCCCGGAAAAACATGGCGTAGGGCATGCGCGCGCCGTCGAAATGCGTGCCCCGCGGCCGCGCATCTTTTCGGGAGTCGATATTCGATTTCGCGACGTTGCCCAAATCGTCCACGTAATCGCCGAACACAGACGAGACGTGATCCTTGTCCTTCACGAGCACCTGATAGTGGCCCGGCGGAGTCGAGAAGCCGGGCTTGCCGGTGGAGACAGTCGATTCGCCGACGAGCTGTTTTCCTTTGAAGAAATAGGCGCGCTGGGCCGTGATATTGACGACGATTTTCGGCGATCCCGGGATTCCGTCTCCATTCCAATAGCCGGGCGGCGGAGTAGGAGCGACCACTGGAGCGTTCGCAGTAGGCTGGTTCGGCGTTTCCATTTCCGCGCAGCTCGCGCAGAGCGCGACCACGGAAAGGGCAAGCGCGCTTCGAAAAAGAGAGAGGCCGGTCATAAGGATGCGCATAGTAATGCGGGCACTTGGGCGTTCAACCTCAAAGATTGGGCGCAGCCGCCGAAAAACGACGTGGGCGTCCGGTTATTCTTGCCCGCGCGCGCAGAGTCTGATTCCCTCTCGGGCAGAGGATTTCATATGAACAACCGCTTGTTTGCTTTCTTGATCGTCGTTTGTCTTGCCCTGGCAGAAGTCGGATGCGCGTCCGAGGCACAAAGACGAAGAAACGAGGAGGCGGTCTTATTGCCGCGGCAAACCGGAAGCAACCTGGATCGCCGGCTCCAACTGGATGACGAAAACAATTCCAAGGAAAAGAAGAAGCGGGATTCGAAAAAGTCCTCAAAGAAAAAGGCCAAAACCGAACGGACAGAACCCGCGCGGACGGAAACGGAAAAGCCCGAAGAAACCGCCACGCCGCCCGATCGTTTTCGGTAAGAGCTAGGCGGCAGATTTGGAGACGGCTTGGGTTCAGTTCGTAGGAACGAGGTCGGAGACGAATCCGCAACGGCCCGAGGGCGCGTAGACTCCAGTTGCCAGTAATCTCGCAGGTCAGAATCACCGCTTCGCTCCATTCGGAGCGAAGGATACAACGATTTTTTCGAAGCGGGGATCGTTACGAAGCGCGTCCCAGTACGGATGCAAACGCAGCTGGCCGTAACTCGCCGATGCTGGAAACTTCGTAACGGTGGTCAATAACTCACACGCGAGATCCTTTTCGCCTGTCCAAGCGTAAATGATGGCGAGAAATTCCCGAACGCGAACGCCGTTGAGCGCATCGCGCTCGACCGGCAGGACTTCAACTGCGCGTCGCCCCTCCCGCAATGCATCTTCTTTTCGGCCGAGCCCGGCGTCGATCAGGCCCAGAACGATGAGCGCCGGTGCATAATCGCCTTGCGCCGCGATCACTTTTTCCTGCTGGGCCCGGGCGGCGGTAAAAGCGGCTTGGGCGCCAGCCAAGTCTCCTCGCAGCCGAGCCACGAAGCCTTCGCCAAACTTGGGACTGAAAAGAATAGCGTCGGGTCCGTACGTATGGTCCCCCAAAGCGGCCAACGCGCGACCGGCGGCAACGAAATCACGCTCGCATAAAGCCAGGTAAAACCAATTGTCGGCGAAGGTGGCGGCGGCCGTTGGTTGCTGCGCGAGAAGCTCCTCAATCGTGGAGTGCAACGGGCGCGTGTCCGCCTGCCAGTCGAGATACGCCTGAGCGCGCGATATCTTGGTGTCGACGTTGTCTGGAACGATCGCGAGCTCCCGGTCCAGGATGGCGACCATTTCGGGATAATGCCGCAGAGCTTCGTTGCTTAGCGCGATTTGTTGAAGCGTGCCGAAGTTGCGTGGGTCCAGCTCGAGTGCGCGTTCCAGTTTTCGCAAACCTTCCTCCTGCCGTCCCTGTCGCCGGATAATATAACCGCTCAACTCGAAAACGCGCGGATCGTTCGGCAAAGTCCGGCTTGCGATGATGAGTTCAGCGAGGGCCCGATCGTATTCGAGATAACCTTGATACAAATGTTGCGCCTGAGCCAGGTGCGCCTCGCCGCTGTCGGGTCGCAAACGCAAAGCGCTTTGCACCGCTTTTTCGGCCAGGGCCAGCCGCGCCGGCGTATGGTCGACCCCGCTGAAATAGGCGAAGTCGTGCACCCCAGCCAAATCGCAATAGGCGAAAAGGAACTTCGGATCCTTCGCTACTGCTTCGTCGAGCAAATGCTCCGCGTGGGCAAGCCTGTCTCCGAAGCCCGTTCCAGAAGCGCTGGTGGCGATGATCGCCTTCGCCTGATTGTAAAGATCGTAAGCTTCCAGATTGATCGTGGGCGGCTGTTCGATCGCCGCTTTTTCACCCGGCGATAGTTTCGCGCGTAACTGTTCGACAATGGTTTTGGCGATCTCGCTTTGGATGGCGAAGACATCGTCCAGGGGGCGATCGTAATGCTCCGCCCACAAATGCGCGTCGGTGCGAGCATCGATCAACTGAGCGGTGACGCGCACGCGATTGTTCTCGCGCTGCACGCTGCCCACGAGCACGTGCGCGACTTTTAGTGCTTGCGCAATCTCCGGCAAATTGCGCGTGGCGGTGGTCTTGTATTGCATCACGCTGGTGCGGCTGATGACCTTCAAATCGGCGACCTTCGCAAGGTCGGTCAGGATTTCGTCCTGCACGCCGTCAGCGAAGAATGAGTTCTCCTGGTTCGCGCTCAGATTCTCGAACGGCAGCACCGCGATCGATTTATCGGGAGCGGCTGGCACCTCCGCTGACGAACTCGATGAGGAAGGTCCCGAAAACCTCGATCGCACGTAGGGGAAAAGAAAG
This sequence comes from Spartobacteria bacterium, assembly GCA_003134785.1. Lineage (GTDB taxonomy): Bacteria > Verrucomicrobiota > Verrucomicrobiia > Chthoniobacterales > UBA10450 > AV80. Next base: position 139,173 of record PLCN01000003.1, on the reverse strand, counting down.
AAGCCGGCAACGATGATCGCGGTGACGATGAGCAAGACAGGCAATTTCCGTCGCTCGTAGCGGAACATCCGCGAAGACCGCCGCGTGAGTATCGGTTGGTCGTCGAGAAATTTTTGCAGATCATCCGCGAAGGCCGCGGCGCTCGAGTAACGCCCTCCCGGTTCCTTCGCGAGACATTTGAGGCAAATAGTTTCGAGATCGCGGGGAACTCCCGGCCGATGCCACGCGGGCGAGACCGGATTTTCACTAACCACGCGGACCATGATGGAGGTCTCACTTTCATCCGGCAAAAACGGCGGACGGCCGGCGAGCATTTCGTAGAGGATCGCGCCGAGCGAATAAATATCCGCGGCGGCGCCAACGTCCCGGCTGGCGCCGCGCGCCTGTTCCGGCGCCATGTAAACCGGCGTTCCGATGACCGCGCCGGAAAGCGTCAGGGCACTGGCAGCGGTCAGTCGTTTCGCGATGCCGAAATCGGTCACCTTCGGCACGCCCTGCGGATCGAGCAGGACATTGGCCGGTTTCATGTCCCGGTGAACGACGTTGTGCTTGTGCGCGAAATCGAGGGCGCGCGCGACGCTGATTAACAACTGCGCCGTTTCGCGAGCCGGCAAAATTCCCGTGCGCAAACGGTCCGCGAGCGAACCGCCTTCCACAAATTCCATTGCGAAAAATGGAGCGCCCTCGTGTTCTCCCACATCGTAAACGTGGACGATATTTGTGTGCTGCAGATTCGCCGCTGTTTCCGCTTCAGCGAAAAACCGTTTCAACTCCGGCGACCCGTAATAGCCGGTCAGCATTTTCAGGGCGACGATCCGATTCAGCTTTCTCTGCCACGCGCGGTAAACCACGCCCATTCCACCGCGGCCGAGCTCACCTTGGATTTCATAACCCGCGATGACGCGAACGCCCGCGGAAGATAGCGGCATTGTCGGATCGGAAGAAGTGGGATCAGGAATCGGCAAGTGACCATCATCATCATTTTCGCCGCGCTGCTCAAGCGCTCGTTGGCGACGTGGTTATTTCATTGCGACGTCGTCCCAGCGCGGATGAGAGGCTGGCGGTGAGGGAGGGATTCGAACCCTCGGTACCCTTTTGGAGTACGGCGCTTTAGCAAAGCGCTGCTTTCGACCACTCAGCCACCTCACCAACAGAGTGCGAGAATATGGGCGCGGTGGAGGCTCGTCAACCGTGCCGGGCCGTGAGCGAGGCGTTCAGGAATAGTTGTCGTCGGTGATTGAAGGCGATACAGAGACATCGTGTGATCACGGAAGACGAGGCGCTCGCCCATATCCTTGAGAGCGTGAAACCGCTTGGTTCGCGCCGCGTGCCTTTGGCTCAGGCTCGGGAGAGGTTTTCTGCCCGAGACATTTTCGCAGGGGTCGCGCTGCCCGTTTTCGATAACTCGGCCATGGATGGTTATGCGATCGTCGCCAGTTCCTGCGAGGCTGGGAAAAGCCAGCGCGTCATCGGCGAGCAACCGGCTGGCCTTGATCGAAGGCTGCGGATTGGACCTGGTGAAGCGCTCCGCATTTTTACGGGCGCACCACTGCCTGCGGGCGCGGACGCGGTCGTCATGCAAGAAGACGTGCGGCGCGAAGGCGCGGAAATTTTCATCAACACCAAGGTTGAGCCCGGAGAATTCATACGTCGTCGTGGATCGGATCTGAGCGAGGGGCAGAAGATCCTCGGGGCGGGCGAGCGGATCCGGCCGCAAACACTAGCGTTGCTGGCATCCCAAGGGTTGGCGGAAATCGAAGTGGGCGGTGAAGCGCGGACCGCGATCATCAGCACGGGAGACGAACTGGTCGCACCCGGTGGATCGCTCGGCCCAGGACAAATCTATGAAAGCAATTCGACCCTTCTCCAGGCGCTCTGCGAAAAATGGGGAGCTTCCGTCGCGGCGGTGGAGCACTCGGATGACGAAGCGCAATCGATCGAAGCCGCGCTCCGCCGCGGGCTTGAAAACGATATCCTTATCATCGTCGGCGGCGTCTCGGTCGGCGCACGTGATTTGGTGAAGCCTGCGTTGAACGCTGTGGGCGCGCAGACCGACTTGTGGCGCGTCTCCGTGAAACCGGGCAAGCCGTTTCTCTTCGGTCGCGCCGGCAAGTGCGCGATTTTTGGGCTGCCTGGAAATCCGGTCTCGGCTTTCGTAACGTTCTTGCTGTTCGTGCGGCCCGCGATTCTTCGCCTAATGGGCGCCGGCGCGGACGAGCTTCCGCTGCGGAAATACGATGTGCAGCTCGCCGAAGATCTCCAAAACCCAGGCGACCGTCCTCATTACGTGCGCGGTCGCGTAGTGCAGGGAAAATTCACGGTGGTCGGCCGTCAGGAATCACATGCGCTCTACGGCTTGAGCCGCGCGAAGGCGCTTCTTCGAGTCGCGCCCGGCGAAACGCTTTCGAGCGGCGCCACGGTTTCCGCCCTGGCGCTCGATTGAATCTTCTTTGTCGCCGCAACCGGTTGACACTCTTCGCACGCATTTTAGCTTATGCGCGTTGAACACCGCCCGCAGCCTCAGTTTGAATGGCACTGCCCAATTCCGCGCCGATGCGGAACGGCTCTCGCACATCATTTTAGAAATGCAGCGGTGCTTCGTCCTGCATCTCTGCAAAGAACTCGCGCCGGGCAACGTCTCTTTCCCGCAATTTTTTCTCCTCGCCGCGCTCGACCACAAAGAGATCCTGACCATGTCGGCGATTGCGCGGAAGATGGGACACACCACGGCGGCCGCGAGCGGTTTGGTCGCCCGGCTGGAAAATCTCGATTACGTCGTGCGCTCGAGCGCGCGCGAAGATCGGCGCAAGGTCATGGTCTGCATCACTGAAAAGGGCTCGGCGCTGGTCCGACGGATCCGCGGAGAAATGGTGGGCAATTTGATGAAGGTGATGGCCCACCTCACGGCCCCGGAGCAAAAAGCCTGGCTCCAGATCTACACTAAGATTCACGATTACTGCCAGACCAACGACGACCCGCCGCTGCGCAGTAAATCGCGACGCGACCTGTTGGCGTCGCGGCGTTTCGAAAATGGAACGCGCTGATCCCGAACGCGGGAACAATGGGCCGGGCGCACAATCAACCTCAAATTCTTAAGCAGCTATTCGGCAGCAGTTTAAGTTAGAATGATCGAATGCGGCACGCAGATTGCATAGCACACAGCGCCAAAGCTCGCGATCGCGTCTCTCCGAAACCCATCTCTTTCGTTCCGCTTCTCTCTTCCATGCGAAAATTTTTCTGTTACGCCCTGCTCCTTTTCATCCTGGCCGCACTGGTGCCGTTCGGCGCGCTCTTCGCCGGCAGCGACACCTCGGTGGATTTGCGTCGCACGACTTCCGCCATCCCGCGGTTCACCTTGAATGATGCGATTCTGACCGCGCTCCAGCGGAATGCCGATATCCGGCGCGCACGCGAAGAGATCGAGCGGACGAAAGGCCTTTATATTGAGATGCGCGCGGGAGCGTTGCCGCAGATCGGTTCGACCGGCACGTTTCAGGACACGGATCCGCATCTGCAGGTGAACCATGGCGGATCTTCTGAGGTCTTGGCTACTCCGACACCAGGCACCACCCCGGTCGGGACAAGCAATTTTAACTTTGCCGGCGTTGAGCGCTCCTACAACGTCCAGATAGAGGCGACGCAAGTGATCTTCGCCGGCGGCAGGATCATTGCGTCCATCCGCTCCGCGGACTTCACCAGAGACTCGAGTTATTACGGTTTCCGGAATGTCATCGACCAGCTCGTCTCCACGGTGCGTCAGCAATTCTACCAAATTCTCCTCAACCGCGCGCTCATTGGCGTGCAGGAAGAATCGGTCAAGCTTCTGCAAAGCCAGCTCCAGGATCAGCAGAATCGTTTCGAGGCCGGCACGGTGCCGCGTTTCAATGTTCTCCAGGCCCAGGTCGCGCTTTCGAACCAATATCCAAATCTCATCTTGGCGCAGAACAATTATCGCATCTCACAACTCCAGCTCGCGAAAACGCTCGGGCTCGATTTTAATCCGAATCGGGGCGACTCCCCCCCGTTGGAAGCGGTGGGAGAATTGCAATATCATCCCCGGCGCATGCCGCTTGACCAGGCGATCGTGCTGGCCAAGGAGCGGCGGCCGTTTTTGAAACAGCAAAAAGCGATCATGCTCAGTGACGCCGAACAGGTGCGGGTCGCGCGCGCCGGATATTTCCCGCAGATCAACGCCACGGCCGGAACTGAAGTGCGCAGCTCCGCCTTGAGCGATAATCCACGCGATGTCAGCAGCGGCTACATTTTTGGAGCGACCGGCACCTGGGCCATTTGGGATTGGGGCGCGACCTACGGCCGCGTCAAACAGGCGACGGCTGTTCTCCGCGAGGCGCAAATCACCTACGACGACGCCGGCCGGCAGGTTGAGCTGGAAGTCCAGCAAGCGGATTCAAACCTGAAGCAAAGCGCTGAGCTTGTTCGTGCGACGGAGCAAAGTGTGGGGCAGGCCGAGGAAGCTCTGCGTTTGGCGAGTGCGCGCTTGAGCGCGGGCGCTGGGACCCAGCTGGAAGTTCTCGATTCCCGGGTTCAGGTCACACAGGCGCAATCGAACCGGCTGCAAGCGCTCTACAATTACAGCACCGCTCTGGCGGAATTCGATCGTGTCACCGCGACCGAGGTGACGTATTCGAACGAACTCGATGAGCCCGGCACTCGCGGCAAGTTGAAGACTGACGCTGTGCCGTCACCGGCGCCGAAACCGACACCGCTCCAATTGAACCAGGCGGGAATCCGAACACCGGTCGAGACCAGGCGCTCCACTCGCACGACATCCGGTAAGTGAGCGCGGGTCAGCTTCCGGCTGAACGATTCCCAGCGCTCGACGTGCTGCCAGACGTCATTCACGGTTTCACGCTGCGTGCCGCTGATATCGAGCTGTCGCACGATAAGATGGAGGCGCTCGCCCGACTGGACGGCGTCCATCGGGAAATCCGAAAGCAAAATGGACTCGGTGACGCGCAGTTCATTACCGCGCAGCAGGTGCACGGAAATCGCGTTGCGCTGGTCGATGCGGCGACCGCGGCAAACGAATGTTTCGAGAGTTGTGATGGCCTGATCACAAATCAGCGCGGCGTTTGTCTCGGTATTTATGTCGCCGACTGCTGCGCCGTTTATCTGGCCGATCCCGTCCGCAATGCGATAGGTCTGGTGCATTCGGGCAAGAAAGGCACGGAGATTGGCATCGTCCCGAACGCCATCAAGTCGATGGCCGACCATTTTGGTTCACGCGTTTCGGACCTCATCGTGCAACTCAGTCCGTGCATTCGGCCGCCGCGTTACGAAATAGATTTCGCCGACGAGATTGTGCGGCAATGCCGAGCTGCCGGTGTGACCGCGTTATATGATTCCGGCGTTTGCACCGCGTGCGATCTGAATCGCTACTACTCCTATCGCGCCGAAAAAGGCCGCACCGGCCGCATGCTGGCGTTCCTGGCGTTAGCCGCCGCTCCTTAACCCTAATCTTCCCCCTCTGGGTTCGCGCTGTACGAAACAATCCCGCGCTTCCCCGCCTCGGCCACGAAGTCAAAAAATTCGCGCCCGACCTCACCGAATTCCGAATCCGCCGCTTTCTCCAAAGCCTGCTTTGTATTCAATCCGCTCTTATAAAGAAGTTTGAACGCTTTCTTGATTTCATCGCGTTCAGCAGGACTCAAACCCGCGCGCCGTAACCCGAGAGTGTTAATGCCAAAAACCTGGTTCTTCGCCGCAATCAAGAACGGCGGCAGATTTTTCGTGAACCGCCCCTCGGCCATCACAAGTCGTCCGAGCCGGATATGCTGGTGAAAGCGCGAGCCGCCACCAACAAAGACGCCGTCATCGATGCGAACATGCCCGGCGAGCAGCGAATTGTTTGCGATCACCACGCCGTTCCCGATCCGGCAATCATGTCCGAGGTGAGCGCCGACCATGAGAAAATTCCGGTCACCAATAACCGTCGCGCTCCCTTCCGTGGCACCGCGATGAATGGTGCAATGCTCCCGAATCACGTTGCCTTCCCCGATATCAATTCCGCTCTTAATCTCGCCCTTGAATCCTAGATCCTGCGGCGTGCTTCCGATGATCGCGCCGTGACCGATAAAATTTCCGGCGCCCATTTTTACCGCGCCTTCGATCACCACGTGGGATTGGATCACGCACTTCTCTCCGATGATCGCGCCTGCGCCGATGATGGAATAGGCGCCGACTTCCACGTCAACGCCGATTTGCGCCGCTGCGTCCACGATCGCTGTCTGGTGAATTTTCATAGCACGCCAGCTTCCTTGAAACTGAAATACGGAGACCGACCCTCGGCCGGCGCGCCGATGATGATGTGATCGAGCAGCTTGATCTGAAGCAGCTCCGCCGCTTCGACTAAACGTCTCGTTAGACTGTGATCGGACTGGCTGGGGGAAGGGTCGCCGGAAGGATGATTGTGAACCACGATCACCGCATAGGCAGAAGAGATCACCGCCGGCCGGAACACATCGCGCGGATGCGCGATGCTCTCATTTACGCTGCCCAGCGAAACCTCCTCCATCCGCAACAAATGATAGCGAGTATCGAGTAGAATCACGCGAAGCGATTCCTTGTGTAGCGTTCGCATCTCCGCGGCGACCAAGTCATGGACCAGTTCCGGCGAATCGAGCTTTTGCCGCGACAAACGCTCATTCGCCAGACGCTGGCCGAGACCGAAAGCGGCCACGAGCTGGATCGCCTTCGCTTCCCCGATGCCGCGAATCGATGCGATTTCTTTCACCGTGCACCGGCTCAAGCCCGACAGAGAACCGTATCGCTCGAGCAACTGTCGCGCGACATCGACGGCGTTCGCGCCTGGCAGACCAGTGCGAAGCAAAATTGCGATCAACTCCGGATCCGTCAGCGCCGCGGCTCCGCGCCCGAGAAGTTTTTCACGCGGCCGCTCATCTCGCGGCATCTCGCGGATCTTTAATGTGGAAGCGGCCTTGGTGCCGTGATCGCTTGCCTTCATCCGCTCGCAGTTGCGACGCTGAGGTCGCTCCCACCTTCCGGATCAGACACGAAATTGATCGAGCAATTCCCTGAGCGCATCGCCGAACTGGAAAAGCGAATCGGTATATTGATTTTGCGGAAGCCCCTCGATTTCCCGTTGGGCATCGCGAATCAATTCTTCACCCGCATCGACGGACGCCTTCAACGCGCCATTGGGCGAATCCATTTTCAGCAGCTTCGTGATCGCGCTGGATTTCTCCTCGAGGATCAGCTCGCAGTATCGCTCCCGTTCCGCCGCCGGCGCGGAGCCGAGCAACATCAGGACCGGCAGCGTAAGCTTCCCATGTCGCAAATCGGTCCCGAGTGTTTTTCCGATCTCGGTTTCATTCCCGGCAATATCGAGGCAATCGTCGTAAATTTGATAGGCGGCGCCAATCTTCCGCCCAAAATCTTTCAGCGCGCGTGTCGTCTCCGCGTCGGCGCCATTGAGGACGGCCCCCAACTCAGCCGCGGCCGCAAAGAGCGAGCCGGTTTTCATTTCGATAATCCGCAGATAATCCGCGATTCCGAGATGGAGATCGAAGCGGCGCTGCGTCTGGATTATTTCGCCGGAACAAACCTCGCGCGCGGCCCGGGCGATCGTGCGGCAAACATCCGTGTTGTCGAAATTGGTGGAAAGATTCAACGCTTGGGCGAAGAGGCAATCGCCCAGGAGAACGCTCAGGGAATTTCCCCAGCGCGCGTTCACGGTCGGCTGCGCTCGGCGGCGTTCGGCTTCATCCATGATGTCGTCGTGCACGAGTGTGGCGATGTGGATCAACTCGACGATCACCGCGAGATCCACGTGCGCTGGCGTGATTCCGCCGCTGGCGCCTCCGCTCAGTAACGCCATGAGCGGCCGCAACCGTTTGCCGCGGCCGCCGATCGCGTAGGTGACGTAACCCTCCACCGCGGGATCGAATTCGGCGGCTTGCTGTGCGATGCGCGCTTCGACTTCTTCCAAATGCATTTGGACGCCGAGCGTCACTCGCGCCAAAGCTCGATCTGGGGACGCTGATGGCGCGCGCGAGTGAGCGAAAACTTCCACAAACGCAGGATAGGAGGACGGCCTCTGCCTGTCAAAACAACTGGCAATGATTGGAGCCGGCCTGCCTTCAGGCCGGGGAAGGTTCTTACCGGCGCATCAGCCACTCGGCCTTTGCATACTTCATTTGCGCGATCGTGCGGGCGCGGTCGATCAATTCTGGCGACAGAGTTCTGCGCTGGAAACGATCGCAAAGCGCTTTGGCAAAATCCTCGTTAAACTTTGCCGGCAATCCTGGCAGTTGGATGCTGCCTTGATGGAGCAGTCCGGCGCGGGAACGTCGATGAGCCGCGCCGGCGACCTTTCGTCCTGCACTCAGCACGTCCGCTCGCACCGCGTTGGCAAAACAATCTTCCGAAACCTTCGGCGCTACCGAACCCGCGAGCGTGGCTTCGATTCCATTTGCCGTTAGCGCTCGTCGAATCACATCGTGCAGCTCCGAATAAATTTCGAGCGAGGAGTGTGCGAAAAACAAATGCCCTGCCGGAATAATGACCGAATAGGTGCGATCCTCTCCGTGCGGAACGACTCCACCTCCAGTCCAGCGACGCACAATTTCCCGTTCGTCGCGCTGGTCCGCGACATCGGCGAAAGATCCGAAATAACCGAATGAAAGCGCGGGACTTCGCCAGCGGTAAAAGCGAAGCGCGGGGGAGGGGGAAGTCTCGAGCAACGCTTCGTCCACCGCCATGTTGAGGGCCGCGGCGCGCGGCTCGGTATCGTCATAGACCGCCAACTGGTCGAGCATGATCGCCCTTCCGAAATTCAGTCAGCGATCTCGTCGAGCAGACGCTCCATGGCGGCGCGAGGATCCGCTGCGGCTGTGATCGCCCGTCCGATCACGAGATAATCGGCGCCGCTCTCCAGCGCTTCGTGCGGAGTCGTGAATCGTTTTTGATCGTCCGCCGCCGCCCAGGTTGGTCGAACGCCGGGTGTGACCAACATGATTTCATCGCCGAGCCGTTCTCGCAGAAGCCCGACCTCGTGCGGGCTGGTAATCAAACCGCCGATCCCGGATTTCTTGCCGAGCTCTCCCAGCCGGATGACCTGCGCATCGAGCGCGGAGACAACGCCCGTTTCGCGAAGTGTTTCCTCGGTCGCGCTCGTCAAAACCGTTACCCCGAGCAGAGTGAGGTGAGGGAGCTTTGCTTCGACTGCTGCCTCGAGCATCGAGCGCCCGCCGCTCAGATGAACCGTCAACATCTGCACGCCGAGCTCGCCCGCCGCCGCGACGGCTTTGGCAACGGTGCTCGGAATATCGTGGAGTTTGAGATCGAGGAAAATGTTGGCGCCCGTCGCGGCGACCGCGCGAACGATTTCCGGGCCCGCAGCGGTGTAGAGTTGTAGTCCGATTTTGTAAGTGGAAACAGCGCCGGATAAGACGGAAACCAGAGTGAGCGCTTTCGCCTGGTTCGGAAAATCGAGAGCCACAATCAGCCGGCCGCGCGTGCTGACCGTGGGTGAAGACGACTTCATTCTGTAATTCCGAGAAATTTTGTGGAGAGATAAAGATATGCAGCTTTATGCACCGGCGAAGATCAATCTTTCGTTTGAGATCAAGGGCCGGCGCGAAGATGGATTCCATGAAATCGAAACGCTGATGGCGCCGATTTCGCTCGCGGACAGTTTGACCATCGAACGGAATTCCGACCACGAAGCCATTCAATTTTCTTGCGACGATCCCGCGCTGCCGGGTGGCGAAGATAATCTCGTCGTGCGAGCGGCCAGGCTTTTTCAGAAGGCCACTAGGATCGCCACGGGCCTCAAGATCACATTGGTGAAAAATATTCCGCACGGCGCCGGCTTGGGCGGGGGAAGCAGTGATGCCGCGACTACGCTGCTCGGGTTAAACGAACTTTTCGGAACGCGCCTCGAACAAAACGATCTCTTCAAACTCGCCGCCCAGGTTGGATCCGACGTTCCCTTCTTCATCGTTGGCTCCGCCGCGATTTGCCGCGGAGGCGGCGAACTTGTTCAACCGACAACCCTTCCCGGAACTTTCACCGTCTTATTGTTGAAACCGGACTTCGGCGTGCCGACTCCATGGGCTTACGAAAGGTGGAAGAACTCCCGAGAGCTACCCGGAGTGAGTTACGCGCTGCAGAAATTTTCGGGCGTCCGCTTCGTGAATGACCTCGAACGGCCGGTGTTCGAAAAATTTATTCTGCTCGGATATCTGAAGACCTGGTTATGCAGTCAGCCGGAAGTCGGCGCTGCGTTGATGTCGGGCTCCGGTTCAACGGTTTTTGCGGTTATGCGCAAGGACGCAGCTGCAGAAAAATTAGCCGCGCGCGCCCGCGATGATGTCGATGCCACATTGTGGACGCGTGTTTGCGAGACTGGGTAGCGCACGCGTCTCGCGTGTTGGTTTTGGCGTCTACTTTGCTTGGGGAGCGCAGGCTGGCAGCCTGCCGTAGCCGGCAACTTGCCGGCTACACTTGGCGGCGTCATACGTCATTTTCAACGCCTGGTGTCGTGCGATTGGTCTCGGCAAGCTGCCGAGACCTGCAGGCTGGCAGCCTGCGCTCCCCAAGCAAAGGAGACACCACCTTCACACCCGAGATGCGTGCGCTACTCGCCCGCTCTCCTCTTCAAACTGGCGATCGCATACTCGCGATTCAATTTCGCGATGAGACTCGCGCTGATCGAAGCAGGACAAACCGCCTCGCATTCGTAAGTGTTCGTGCAATTGCCGAATCCCTCCGCATCCATCGCGGTCACCATCTTCAAGACGCGGGTGGTCCGCTCCGGTTGCCCTTGAGGCAGGAAGGCAAGATGCGAAACCTTTGCTGCCGTGAACAGCATCGCGGAAGCATTCGGACACGCCGCTGCGCACGCTCCGCATCCAATGCAAGCGGCCGCTTCCATCGAACGATCGGCCTCGTGTTTCGGGACCAGAATCGAATTCGCTTCCGGCGCGGACCCGGCACGCGCCGCGATAAAACCGCCCGCCTGCACAATCCGATCGAGCGCGCTTCGATCGACCACCAGATCTTTGATCAACGGAAACGGTTTGGCGCGGAACGGCTCGACCACGATCGTTTCACCGTCCTTGAATCTCCGCATGTAAACTTCGCAGGCCGCGCCCGGATGATCGGGCCCGTGTGCTTCGCCATTAATTGTCAGCGAGCAGGTTCCGCAGATGCCTTCACGGCAATCGGAATCGAACGCGATTGGCTCCTTGCCCTGAGCGACCAGTCCTTCGTTAACGACGTCGAGCATCTCGAGAAACGAGGTGTTGGGGGAAACGTCCTTCGCTTGGTATTCGACCAGCTTGCCCGGGGCCGTCGCCGTTTTTTGGCGCCAGACTTTGAGTTTGAACTTCACTTGTAGCTCCTCTGTGTCAGCTCAACGGTTTCGAAGACGAGCGGCTCACGATGCAACTTCGGAGCGGCGATCGACCCATTACCCTGGTATTCCCAGGCGAAGACATCCGCGAAATGTTCGTCGTCCCGCAAGGCCTCGCCATCGGGCGTTTGATGTTCCTCGCGAAAATGTCCGCCGCAGGATTCGTCGCGGGTCAGAGCATCGATGCACATGAGCTCGGCGAATTCGAGGAAATCCGCGACGCGGCCGGCCCTTTCCAGGGACTGATTGAATTCTTTTCCTATTCCGGGAACACGCACATCACGCCAGAATTGTTCCCGCATTTCCGGGATCCAAGTGAGGGCCTCACGCAGCCCGCGCGTGTTTCGCGCCATTCCACATTTGTCCCAAAGAAGAAAGCCCAGCTCGCGATGGAATGAATCCACCGAGCGGCTCCCATTGATTGAAAGCAGCTTCGTGGTGCGGGCGCGCACTTCGTCCTCCGCCTTGCAAAATTCCTGGTGATCGGTCGGGGGCCGCTTCCCGATCTGGCCGGCGAGATAAACCGGAAGCGTGTAAGGCAGGACGAAGTATCCGTCAGCCAGGCCTTGCATGAGCGCGCTGGCGCCGAGCCGGTTTGCGCCGTGGTCAGAAAAATTCGCTTCGCCGATGACGTGCAGTCCCGGGATGTTGCTCATTAAATTGTAGTCCACCCACAATCCACCCATGGTGTAATGGACCGCGGGATAGATCCGCATCGGCCGCTCATAAGCATTTTCGCCGGTGATTTTTTCGTAGATGTGAAAAAGATTTCCGTAGCGTTCGCGAATCGTTTGTTCTCCAACGCGATTAATCGCGTCCGCGAAGTCGAGGTAAACACCGCGCCCGCTTTCGCCCACGCCGCGCCCTTCATCGCAGACTTCCTTCGCGGCGCGAGAAGAGATGTCGCGCGGCGCCAGATTCCCAAAGCTCGGATATTTTCGCTCGAGATAATAATCGCGTTCTTCTTCCGGAATCTGTTTCGGTGAGCGCTTGTCGCCCGCTTTTTTCGGAACCCAGACGCGGCCATCGTTGCGAAGCGATTCAGACATAAGGGTCAGCTTCGACTGGTTTTGTCCGCTCACTGGAATGCAAGTCGGATGAATCTGGGTGAAACAAGGATTGGCAAAGAGGGCCCCCTTCTTATATGCGCGATAGGTGGCGGTGACGTTGCAGCCGCGCGCGTTCGTCGAAAGATAAAAAACATTCCCGTAACCGCCGGTCGCAAGCACGACCGCGTCCGCCGCGTGCGCTGCAATTTTTCCCGTGACCAGGCTGCGGGTGATGATTCCTTTCGCATGTCCGTCCACGAGGACGAGGTCGAGCATCTCCGTCTGCGGAAACATCGCGACGGTACCGGCAGCGATCTGCCGGCAGAGGGCCTGATAGGCGCCGAGGAGGAGTTGCTGCCCCGTTTGCCCGCGCGCGTAAAACGTGCGCGAGACCTGGGCGCCGCCGAACGATCGGTTCGCGAGCAAGCCGCCGTACTCGCGCGCGAAGGGAACACCTTGTTCCACGCAGTGGTCGATGATCAGATTGCTGACTTCCGCAAGGCGATAAACATTTGCTTCACGCGACCGGAAATCACCGCCTTTGATCGTGTCGTAAAACAAGCGGAAGACACTGTCGCCGTCGTTCTGATAATTCTTGGCGGCATTGATTCCGCCCTGGGCGGCGATGCTATGCGCCCGGCGCGGGCTGTCCTGATAACAAAAACATTTCACGTTGTAGCCCAGCTCGCCCAGCGTGGCCGCGGCCGCTCCGCCGGCAAGACCGCTGCCCACCACGATAACCTGGAACTTTCGGCGATTGTTCGGGCTCACCAGACGGGCGTGGTCCTTATGAGTCGCCCATTTTTGCGCGAGCGGCCCGGACGGAATTCGAGAGTCCAGAGTTCCGATCATAATTCTTGCGCCGGTTTCACGAGATGAAACAGGACAGCGATGGGAATCGAGGTGTAACCGACAAAGATTAACCACGCAAAGATGCGGCCCGCCAGCGCAAGTCGCGGCGTCAGCTTCTTATCGTTCAGGCCTAACGATTGGAAGAAACTTGAAGTCCCGTGGCTCAAGTGGAGCGCCAGCAAAAACATTCCGATAATGTAAAAGGCCGAGACGAAAATGTTCTGAAAACCGTAGACCATCATGGAATAAACGTCGTAGCGATTGAGCGGATCGGCCTTGAGCAGCAGGAACCGGGGGTCCGTGACGCGGACGGTAAAGTGCGCCAGGTGATAAAGAATAAAAGCCAGGACGATCAGTCCGCTCATCGCCATGTAACGCGAGGCAAAGGTCGCTTTGACGTTGTCTTTTCTTTCGTACTGCACCGGCCGCGCGCGGCGATTCTCGATCGCCAGACTGATGGTGTAGAAGATGTGCAAGAGAACGCTCACGAGAAGAAAAGCCCTGATGGCCCAGAGCAGGGGACCGAGAGCGCGAAGATGTTCCGCGTAGCTGTTCACCCAGTCGGGCCCGAGAAAAATCTGCAAATTTCCGAGGAGGTGTCCGACCACGAAAGCGATCAACACGACGCCGGTGACGGCCACGATCATTTTTTTGCCCACGGACGAGCGATAAAATGAAGAAAACGCGGTCACATTTTTGGCAAGAATCCGGCGCGCGGCCGCTCAATAGCTGAAATTAGAAGTCGGCCTAGGACTGTCAAGCTTCCAGGGCGGTTGTGGCATGCAGCGACGGCTCTGTCGAGCCGAGTGCTTCAGCGTCGGGGCCGAAACGCGATCGATTGGAGAGACACGACCTTTCGAAACGGAAATTTCTCGTAAGGCAATCCGCCGCGCCAATGGTGGTGACCCTGCGGCGAAAGGAAGAAAGTTTCGACGTCCGTTTTTAGTCGATCCAACAATTCATCGAAGCCCGTTTCGCCCGGATGATTCTGCAATTGAGCCTGTTGGGCCAGAAGATGACGAGCGCTCGTTAGGTCGTACTCCTCGGCGATGCCTTGCAGCACGAAATCGAAGCAATGAATCGACGCGCCGCCCGGCGCGAGAAATTCCCGGATCGCCCGAAAGACACCGGTCGCCGCTTCCAAAGGGAGGTGCTCGAGAACGGAGACAGAAAAAATCGCGTTGAACGAGCCAGGCGCGAAAGCTTGCATCTGCGGCTCGAGATATCCGCGGACGATTTTCACATTCGGAAACGCTTCGGCGTAGATTTCATATTCCGTCGGCCCGTTTCCAAAGCCGTCGTAGGGATCGATCAGCGTGACGTCGTAACCAAGTTCGTTCAGGAATCCGCTGACGATCGGTTCGCCGCCGCCAATTTCGAGAAGGCGAGCAGGGGGCGGCACGGAGCGAAGCAGGGCTTTCACCGCCCACGGACGCTGCACGTTTTTCAAATCCCCATCCAGGCCAGTGATCTGCGGCAGATGATCCACGCTTTCGCAATAATCGCGCACCGTGGCGTAGCTCGTTTCCGGCTCCCGATTTGCCGAGCGATAGCGCGTGACGATTTCCGCCGCGGTCGCGGTCACGGGTTCATTAAGAAAACGTCGGGGGTTTGCCACTCGGTTGCTGGAGTTGTAGGACGCGGATTTGCTCGTAGAAGCGTTCGAGCCTCCCGGCGTTCTTGTTCCAATTAAAATGCTCCTCGCAAAAAGCAAGAGCGCCCGTAGAAAGTCGCTTCACTAACTCCTCGTTGGCGCGGAACATTTTCAACGTCTCCACGATGCCCAGCGCGTCCATCTTCGGCAAGACCCAGGCCTCCTCTCCATGGCGAACGAAGCGTCCGACATTTGTCAGCGGCAGAAGAACGGGACGCCCCATAGCGAAAAATTCCGGGAGCTTCGCCGGCAGCCGATACTCGTTGAAGGCATCGTCGGCGCCGGGCTGCACCAGAAAATCCGCGAGGCCGAGAACGCGCGGAATGTCGACGTGTTTCACATAGCCAAGATCGACTGAAACTTCGCGCGCCCATTTTTCATCCGGCCCGAGAAAAGGACAATAGTCCTTCCCGGCGCGAACGAGCGTGGCGGGAATTCCTTCGCGGGACAGAATGGCCGCGGCGAGATAAAGGCTGCGCACCTCCCGCGCATTAGCTGAGTGGACATTGCCGGTGTAGCAGAGGACGATATTCTGCCTCGGCACACCGAGACTCGCGAGAAATGTTTCGTCCTTCTCACGAGGGAAAAAAAGTTGTGTGTCCGCCGCCGGCCAGAGTGTGATCCTGGGAATATTCGCCGGCACAAATTTTTCCAGCCGATCCATGATCATGGTTACGCCATCGGCTTCCGCGATGAAGCGGCGATAATGGCGAGGATGCGCGAGATTCCCCGGCAGTTTAAGCGTTCTCGACCGCTCGAGTTCGGCGAATGGTCTTCCCAGATTCGCTTCCAGGATCAACTCTTCGTTGTCTTCCAAATGAATAAAAAGGAGCGCGGAACACAAGGCGCGCACCTTCTCGCAGAAGAGGCGCACATTTTCTCGCGGCGTCCATGCGTGGAGCACGTCGGGCGGAAGGCCATTTGAAAAAAGGCGCGTCCAGCTTCCGTCCACCTCGGGGTAGAGGCAGGAAACGTAGCGTTGCTCCCCGAGAGCTGAGCCGATGTTTTCGCCCAGCGGGATCGCGACCGCCACGTTGTGTCCGGAGCGGGCAAGCTGGTTCGCAAAGTTGTGCACGTGCACGGCGCTGTTGGCGCTGAAGTCGTGGTAGAGAACGAAGAGGATGTTGCTCACGCGGTGCGACGGCTGTAATCGCCGCGTTCGAGGTTGAGATTCGGGTTGTAATAAGGATCGCCGCGCTCGATCACGCGTTCCCATCGATCGAGCAAAAGCATTCGGTCGATCATGTCGTAATAATTTCGGCGTGAGACAGACTCGTGGTGAACGACCAGCGCCCGGGGTGTGCAGATCAAACGCAACTTCCGCTCCCGCAAGCGCAGGCAAAGATCGACGTCCTGGTAAGCGGTGAAAAAATGTTCGTTGAAGCCGCCCGTTTCAGCGAAGAGCGATTTGCGAATCATCAGGCACGCCCCCGTGACGGCTGAGACCTCGCGAGCGCAGGCCAGACTGCCGGCATAACCATCCACGTCGACGGGAAATCCGCGCATGGTGTGATCGGCCGTGCCTCGCATGCCAAGCGCGACGCCCGCGTGTTGCACGGTCCGATCTTCATAGATGAGCAACGCTCCCACTGCCCCCACATCGGGCTGCTCCGCATGATAGAGCAAATGCTGGAGCCAGTCTTCGGTTACGATTTCCGTGTCGTTGTTCAGGAAGACGAAAAAATCGCCGTTGGCCGCGATCGCTCCCTGATTGTTAGCGCGCGAGAAATTGAATGGGTTGGGAAACTCGATCTGGCGGACCGGGAATTCTTGCATGAGCTCGAGCGCGCGTTCGTTCGTCGTCTCGTTGTCGATGAGAACCACTTCAAAATTCGGATACGACGTCTTCGCAAAGACACTCTTCAGACAGCGCTCAAGCATCTCCGCCACGTCTTTCGTCGGAATGATAATGCTGATGGACGGGAACTGGCTCCGCGCGAGGGGGAGGATTTTGAGCCGGTGCGGAAGATCCGACTGTTCAGCGCGCGCGGGAAACCCGAGGCGGCCGAGGTGCGCGTTCACCGCATTTTGCTGAAGCGCGCCGATTTGCGGCTTGGCGTCGCTCGCATCCGCGATGCTGCCCGGTGTTTTGCGCCAATGATAAAGCACTCGCGGGATGTGGCCGATATTTGCCCCCGTTTCACTCACCCGCAGCATGAACTCGAAGTCCTGAACACCGTCGAACGCAGAATCGAATCGCGTCCGGTTTGCGATCTCGCGTTGCACACAGAGAAGATGGCCGACATACATAACGCCCCGGAAATATTCCGGCGACCACTCCGGTTTGAAGAAAGGCTCGACCAACTCACCGGTCGCGTGATCCAGCTTGTCCTCGTCGGAATAAACGGCGTCGTAACCTTCGCGTAATTTTTCGGCCATTGACTCCAGCGCCGACCAGTGGAGCAGGTCGTCATGATCCAAAAGGCAAACGTAATCGCCCTGGGCGAGATCGAGGGCCTGGTTGGTCGCCGCGCTGATGCCGCCGTTCGCGGCGAACTTGACCCGAACCCGGGGGTCGGCGTGGCTCAAATGTTCGAGAATTTTCCTCGTCTGCCGATTCTGTGAGCCATCGTCGACGATGCACCATTCCCAATTGGTGAATGATTGATTGAGCAGGGTGATCGCTGCTTCGGCCAGCCATTCCGGTTTCGTATCGTAGGTCGGAGTCAGCACACTGAAGAGCGGCGTTTCCTGTTCCGTAACCTGCGCGGCGTGCCGCTCGAAAAGAGGCTTCAGCCGGTCGAACGCCTTATCCGCGGACAGAGATCCCAATCTCGGAAGCTGCTCTCTTGCCTCGACCTCCCGCCTCCAGGCGTCGCCGGCGGATTCCTCATCGGGTTCGGTCCCTTTTCCTCGTCCCTCCAACTCGTGTTCGAAAAACGGCTGCCAGTCCGATCCTTGCTCGATCGCTTCGAGGCGGACGATGGATTTACCGGGAGGTACTCGGATTTCGACGGTGAAACCGCTGTGACGAGCGATGGGCGAATCGCGAAGGGAACGAATCAATTCCGGCCGCTCCAGACCGTAACGCGCAAGGCGCCCTTTCCTTCCCACCTTGGCGCGGACGCCGGCAAGTTGTTTCCCGCTGCGCGAAAAACACCAGCCCTTGATGAGGAGAACGTCGCGGTTCGTTTCCCATTCAGTCGGGAGATCGAGCTCATACGCGAGGTCGTCGGAGAACTCGGAGGCCGCGGATTTTCGAGATCGGTGGAGGAGCTTCCAAAACGGCTTGACCGCCTTCCAAGCCAGGGATCGCTCAATCCGTTCGAGCAAATTTTCACTGCGTTGGAGACGCGCAGTTGCTTCCGCTCGCCGAGCTTTTTGGTCCCAAGTCTCCCGCACTGCGCGGATGAGACGCGCCTCCAGGGCCGCGCGCTCCGTTTCGAGACGGCGAACGTGGGTTTTGATCGAATGCAGTTGTTTGTTCGCCGCTTCGAGCGCAGCCGGCAAAGATGGGTCGCGCGCACTGTGCGCCGCCATCAACTGGCGCAATTCGATGAGCGCACTTCGAAGCTGATCCAGCTCCGCGTCCAAGTCCCGAAAGTGATCCTCCTTATCAGGCACAAGCGCGCGTAATTCCCGGAGGCATTCTACAGACTGAAACCGGCTGCCACCGCGTCGTCGCGAAACATGCGGACGGTATCGAGCGACAGCGCACCCAATTCCATTCCTCCCAGCTTGATGACTTTCGCGAGAATATCGTGCGGCACGGTCACGATATGGCAGCCACACGCGGCCGCCTGGAAAATATTGAGGACCTCCCGCACACTCGCCCAAAGAAGCTCCGCCGACGGCAAGCCGCTGAGCAGCGTAAGCGATTCTTTCATCACTGGGATCGGATCCACTCCGGTGTCGGCGATACGACCGGCGAAAACTGAAACCACGGCGGGAACTTCCGGCGACAAGACATCGGCCACGGCCGCGACCTGGGCTTTGGTCAGCACGGCCGTGACGTTGAGTTGAACGCCTTCAGCGGCCAGCTCTTTGATTAATGGAACCGCGGAATCCCCGCGGGTGTTGGTGATGGGAATCTTCACGTAAACATTCTTCTGCCACTGACTGATGGTGCGGGCCTGGCGGCGCATCTCAGGGAATTCGTCCGAGAAGACCTCGAACGAGATCGGCTTGTCCTTGACCACCTCCAGGATTTGTTTGGCAAAGACGGCGTAGTCGGTGATTCCGACCTTTCGCATCAACGTCGGGTTGGTCGTTAGGCCACGAATAAAAGACTTCTGGTAAAGGGCGGCGATGCCTTCACGGTCAGCTCCGTCCGCGAAAATTTTGATCGGCAGGTCGAGCAGCGTTTTCTCACTCATCTCGAAGGCACGTTAACCGGCGAGGGCGATTGCTGGCAAGGGCTGGCCTGCAGGATCAGCTCAACGGCGTCGGCAAATTCCGCCACGACCGCGTCCGGCGTTTCCCGCAGCGGCTCGCAATAGCCGTGATCGATAAAGATCGCGGCGCACCCCGCGGCGCGGGCGCAATCGATGTCGCGCCACCGGTCGCCGATTAGGTAACTGCGGTGAAGATCGATCCGCAGCGCGGCGGCAGCGGCGAGAAGCATTCCCGGCGCCGGTTTTCGGCACGCGCACGGTTCGCCCTCTTCACGACCGGCATGGAAACAGACTTCGATCCGATCAAGCATGGGCAGGACCGATAAGAGTTTCGTATGTATCTCATCGACCTGCGCGCGTGTTTGCGTTCCGCGGCCGACGTCCGGTTGATTCGTCACTACGACGAGCAGAAATCCCGCAGCCTTCAACCGGGCGCATCCTTCGGCGACTTCGTCATACAGTTGGAAATCGGCGACGCTGGAGGGTGGATAAGGACGACCGTCGTGCACGACTGGGCGATTGAGCACTCCGTCGCGATCGAGGAAAACCGCGCGCTGCTCTACTTGGTGCTTTCCCATTTTGTCTGCGCCACCTTGAGCTTCGGATGACTAACGAAGAGGTGCCAGACGACGGCTTGAAACGCTTCGGCGTGCGGCGTCGTGTTATCCGGATTGACGGTCGGAATAAGAATGGTTACGTCCGCCACCTGCGCGGTGTAGCCGCCATCGCGTCCGACAATTCCGAGCACGCTGGCGCCGCGTTCCTTCGCCAGTTGCAAGGCTGCCACGAGATTCGGGCTGATATTCTTTTCCACGTTGCCGCCACCAACTGAGAGAATGAGCAGCGCGTCTTTTTCGTTCAAGCGGCTGCCTTTGAGCCATTCGGCAAAAACGGTGCTCCATCCTTCGTCGTTCGTGCGCGCGGTTAACTCAGAGACGTTATCGGTGGGCGCGTAGCATTCGAGGCCGGCGATTTTTCGGAAGTCGTTCACCGCATGCGACGCGTTCGCCGCGCTGCCGCCTACACCCAAAATGAAAAGACGACCGCCGCGCGCTCGGACCTCGGCGAGAAGATCGACCGCCTTCTCACAAAGAGCGGGATCGAGTTGCGAAACAATTCGCGCTGTTTCCTGCAAGTGTTGTTCGGAGTAGGTCACGGCGTGGATAGAGCCGGTTGGTGGCGCAGCAAATCATCGAGTTCGGCCAAACCCTCCGGCGAACCAATTTCATAAAACCGTTCGGTCACTTCGTAACCGGCGAGCTGGTTTTTAGCCACGAGCTCTTGATAAAGACTCGCCAGTTCGAAAGCCTCAGTCGCCTGCCATTCCTTTAGCACTTCGTCGCTGAGAACTCCGAGCCCATAATCGATATGGCGCATCTTAGTGGTTCGTGAGGTCTTGTCGTAGAGGCGGATTTCACCCTTTTCGAACCAGACATTGCTCGTGTCCCATCGGCCATCGTTTTTGAACACGGTCATTTGCGCCGGCTTGCCGCTCCCGAGGAAGGCACGGGCCACGCTGCGGTAATCGATCGGCAAATAAGAGTCGCCGTAGAGAACGAAAAAGCGCTCGCCGAGCAGGGGCAGCGCTTGTTTCAAGGCGCCGCCAGTGCCAAGCAACCTGGGTCCGTCGAACGAATAGGTGATCCGCAGATCGAGACGCGATCCGTCCCGAAATTCGGCTTCGATCATTTCGCCGAGATATCCGACGCAAATGACGACGCGCCGAATCCCAGCAGAGTGAAGCAACCGCAATTGATGCGCGAGAAACGGTTCACCCGCTACCGGCACAAGCGCTTTCGGGAGCTTGTCAGTCACCGGTCTCAGCCGAGTGGCGATGCCCCCCGCGAGAATCGCGACGGGCCAATCAGCGAGATCGTTAGGTTGGAGCGGCATGGTCACTGATTAAGGATTTTGGTCCCCTCGAAATCGAAGCGAAAGCGAACTTCCGTCAATCCTTTTTCGCGCATCGCGTGGCGCAAGCGCGCTTTGTTGGTTGTGTAGAACATGAGAAATCCTCCGCCACCAGCGCCGATCAATTTGCCACCGAGCGCGCCATTGGCCATCGCATCTTCATACCATCCGTTGATGTCCGAATTGCTCATGCTTTGGGAACGCTCTTTCTTGCGTTGCCAATGCACATCCATCAAACGCGCGAACTCGTGCAGGTCGTCGCTCTCCAGCGCGCGCTGGCTTTGCTGGCCCAGGTCCTTCACGAAATGCAGGTTCTCGATCATGGCCTTGTCGGACCCTTTGCTCTTGTCGTCCTGTTCTTTCAAAATCTTGGAAGCGGAACGCGAGTAACCCGTGAAGAAGAGGAGAAGATTGTCTTCCAGGTTGAAAAGCGTCTCTTCCGAAATTTTCAGGGGGAACGCTTCCACGCGTCCGTCGGGCATGAACCGGAAACAGGTGATGCCACCATAAGCGGCGATGTATTGATCCTGCTTGCCGATTGGTTCCAAGAGTTTCTCCAACTCGATCTCACACGCCTGCTCCGCGAGTTCCGCCGGATGGACCAGGTTTTTCCGCAAGGCGTGCAGGGCCTTCAAGAGCGCCGTGGTAAAGCTACCCGACGATCCTAAGCCCGTGCCCGCTGGAATGTCCGCCATGCTGGTGATTTCCAAATTCCGTTCCTGGATCCCAGCCAGCTTGAGCGCTTCCCGGATGATAGGATGCTTGATTTCGTCAATCGTCGCTGCCTCCTCGAGTTGGGAGTACTTGAGGAGAAAACCATCGCCGAAACGGCGGTGGACATTGATGTAAACATACTTGTCAATGGCGGCCGCGATGAGGAACCCGCCGTGAGTCGCATAATAGGAAGGAAGGTCGGTGCCTCCGCCGCCCAGCGAGATCCGCAACGGAGAACGCGTGATGATCATGAGCCAGATGGTCCCGGCAAAATAACCTCGCGGCCGCGCCGCCTCACTCGCCCAGGGCTGTGGGAATTTATTTCGAGTCTTTCAGATTCCGATTTCATGTTCGAGTGCCGGCGTATTCGTGTCTCTTTTAGTCAGGGCTAATTTCGGCTGATGAGTCTGCCTTCTAGGAGATACAAACTACTTTATCGGCAAACAAAAAGTGGAACAACCATCAATCACGTGCCCGAGATATTTACAAGTCATCGCTTAGCCACTGCCCGCGATCACGAGTCGGAGCTCTTGCGAGCCACCGCCACAATTTGCCATCCGAAGCGAGAGTCGGGGCGATTGGCTCGAAACAGGAATCGAAAGAGCGCCATCATGGATCGGGCAAAGAAGAATGACGCAGGTCCAGGCCCGGTCGTCGCATCCCTGACCAAGTGGTCGCCGCGGGCGATGATCAAAGCACGATAGAGATTAAAAAACGGAAATCCCGCCAGCGTCACTTGTTCGACTTCGAAGCCCGCCGCTTCAAGAATCCGTGCGATCGATTCCCTGGTAAAGTGTTGGCGATGGCCAATGTGCCGGTCGAAAGCTGAGAGCGGCCCGCCTGGCACGGTAACCATGAGCGTTGCGCCATTCGCGAGATACGGGCGAGAGGCTTGGAGAAATGCGACCGGGTCATCTACGTGTTCGAGCACTTCGGAACAAATCGAAACGTTGGCCCAGCCCACCAGCGGCGCGAGTTCGGCGGGAGGGGCGAAAAGGTTGACGGTGAAAACGCGAGCCTGGGGGACCTTGTGGCGAGTCATGAGTACGCCCACTTCGCTTAACTCGATTCCCACTAACTCGGCTTGCGGCCACGCTTCGGCTGCGCTAGCGAGGAAATCGCCTTGTCCGCTCCCAAGGTCCAGCAATTTCAGCCCGTTTGCCCTTCCTCTCCTCTGCAGTAAGGAAAGCAAGAGGTGATGCCGATAACGTTGGGCCGGATTCTCGGTGGCTGATCGACCGAAACGTTCCCAGTGCGAGTTCCAGTCGTCTGACCGGTTCGGTTCGCTCGCCGCATTCATGGAAGTCGCAAAGGGGGCTCGCACTCTGGTCCTGGTTTATGGCTTGGTCGCAATGGCCAGGAGATTCAAACCCAGTTTGTAATACCTAAGCCGAATTTGGCTGGGCTTGAATCCGGCCCGGACTAGAAGGGGCCAAAGAGAGCGCTTATTGTAATACATCTTATGATCGTCCATTTCGACTTTCGGGCTTAGTCCAAGTCGAAACGCGGAGAACTCGAGGAACGTTTTCCCCAGCCATGTCGGCACATTGATCAGCAGGATGCCCGAAGGCTTCAGGAGTCTCCAAGCCGTCTGTAGGATAACTTGCGGTTCGCTTAGATGCTCCAGGACTGAGATAAGCATCACGACGTCCAATTGCTCTCCCTCCAGCTTGGGCAGCGTGTCCTCAATCGCTCCTTCATGGAAGGTGTATCCCTGGAGCTCCCGCAACTTTGGCTCGATCTGGAAGTCTACGCCGATGCCTCGTTTCAAGAAGGGTTTAAGCGCTACAAGATGAGTGGCGTGGTAACCGCATCCTAACTCCAACACTTCGAGATCAGATCGTTTCGGCAGTCGTTGTCGAATCGCGCGCCGGGAAAGCCACACGCCAAAATGGTCGGCCAAGCTAAGACCTCGCTGGCCGTAACTCTCATCCGTTCGCGCACTCATTCGTGAGATTTTGGGGTAACGCGTTGCGCCATTTCCAGCAGGAGCGTGAAGCAGAACGTTTGAAAGCCCAGCACGATGAGAAGGAGACCAAGGATGGCCGGATGAGAAACTGCCTCCAAGCGCAAGCCATGCCTGACATATCGGTAAACGAGTGTTCCCAGAAGCATGGCTCCAACGAGCATAAGGCCGCCCGAAATGAGCATGCCGCGATTATAGCTGAGCAGGCCATGCACCCGATCAACGAATCCCGGTCGAAGACCATGCATGACGCGGGCGAGCAAACCGATTTGAATGCAACTGTAACCCAGCGTGGCGCAGGTCACTCCCAGCAGCATCCAGTAAAGGCTGAACCCGACATGCCCGATCGTCACCGGCCCCCGCGCGAGCGTGAGAGAAAGCAACAAGCCCAGAAAAGTAACGACCATGCCCGGCTTGAGTAGAAAAGAATCGGGCGTGTAGACTAACATCACTTTCAGGTTCAGCCAGCCGGCGAGCCACGGAGAAAACCAACCCATGCGCTTATGATGACTTAGGCGGCCTTCGCGGTCTTTGTAAAATTTTACCGGCACCTCGGCCGTAACCAGACCAAGGCGGGCGGACTTCAACACCATTTCACTGGCGTATTCCCACGATTGAGACTTGAGAGATATTTTTTCCAGCGCCGCCCGGGTGAGGCCGCGCATGCCGCAATGGATATCGGTATAATGGCCCTGGTAGATGCGGTTCAAGATCCAGGTGGTAAGAGGCGTTCCAAAATACCGATGAAGAGCCGGCATGGCTCCTCTTTCAATGCTTCCGCGGAAGCGGCTGCCCATGACAAACTCCGCGCCCTTGCGGAATTCCTCCACAAATGGAGCTAGCTCGCGGAAATCGTAGGTCAGGTCGGCGTCGCCCATCACAATCCATTTCCCGCGAATGTAAGGTATCGCGTCGATGTAGGCACGGCCGAGGCCGCGCTTGGGTGTGAGAAGCACCTCGCCACCATGCTGCAGCACGATCTCGGATGTCTTGTCGGTGGAGCTATCGATGATGAGAACCTGTCCTTTCACGCCGGCGCGCTCCAGGCCTTCTTTGCACCAATCGACGAACTCGCCCACGGTAATCTGCTCATTCAAGGCAGGAACCACGATGCTTAGTTCAACATCTTGCGATGAGGCGTCCGGCATAAGGTGACGAACTTCCGATGGCTTTTTCACAAGGTTATTTGCCATCCAACTCCTCCAGCATTGCTGTCATTGCATCGCTTATCGCTTGTGCCGAGGTGCGGCGGCAGCTCCAACCTAAGGCTTTGATCTTAGAGCAATCAAATCGAACGATAGGCACGTCGCCTTTCCACCCTCGGTCGCCGCCGGTGAATTCATAGCGGACGGTGCCTGGATCGAGACCGGTTAGGCGAACCGCCAGATCGGCTATCTCGCGGACCGTAATGTAATCTTCTGTGGCGACATTGAAAACGTCATAGCGCGCGTTAGTAGCTCCATCGACGGTCGCGATGGCCGCGAGCACGTCCTCGACATGGATGTAGCTCTTTCGCTGTGAACCATCACCCAGAATGCGCAGCCGGGTGGGGTCGGCTTTGAAACGGTGGACGAAATCATAGCCGACCCCGTGAGTTTGCCGCGGCCCGACGACGTTAGCGAAGCGAAAGGCGCGGCCACGGAATCCAAACATATGGCAGTAGGAGGCAATCAAGCCCTCGCACGCCAGTTTGCTCGCTCCATAGGTGGAAATGGGTATGCATGGCCCATAGTCTTCGCGAAATGAAACAGAAGGATCCTCGCCATACACACCACTGCCTGACGTATAAAAAATCTGTTGTGTTCCGGTTACGCGCATAGCTTCCAGGATATTTTGAGTAAGGTAGGTGCCTTCCCAGAAGTCAATATCTGGCTGCGTGACCGCTTTAGCTATGTCCGGGTTGGCGGCCAGGTGGTAAACAGTCTCGCAACCTTTCATTGCGTCTTTGATCGAGTCGAGGTCCTTCAGATCCGCTTCAATAATTGTTATTCGCGCAGAATCGGCGCCTTGAGGGAGATGCGAGCGCTGGCCCGAACTGAAGTTGTCGAAAACAACCACTTCATGGGCGTTCTCTCCGCGTAACAAATATCGAAGCAGATGGCTGCCGATAAAGCCTGCGCCGCCGCTAACGAAGATCTTCATAAATCGGTTGCCCTTCGATGGCGGCTTTTAGCCATGATTGTGAGCCAACAAACCAGCAGAGTTATTCCACCACCTCCTACTAGCAATGAAAAGGTGAAGTAGCGTGGCCAGTAAGAGTAAGAGATGGTGTATTCCCCCGCCTGTGGCACGAAAACGCCTTTGAAGGCCGAGTTGACCCGAAAATAGTCCGTCGGCGTGCCATTCAATCGCAACTGAAAATCTTCAGGGACAAACGCCTCCGTCAGAACGACCACGCCAGGTCCCGATGCGGTGACTTTGAAGGAGGTAGTGTTGCTCGTTAGGACGTAGTCATGGGCAGGCGTCACTTGACGGTTTGCTGAGGGCGCCGAATTGCCGGCGAATGTGGTGAGTTCCTTTTGCTTGTCCACTTCTTCGAGAGGGATGGCGGCGAAAGGTTCTCCATCACCTTTCTGCAACAATTCAATAAACTCTGCCTCGCGGTCGTAAGTCACCAAGCCATCGGTAAAAAAAGCCCGGGGCCAGACGTGCTCGGATTCATAAACACCGAGATCCAGAGAGGCGATCTTTTTCAGAGACGAAACAGGTGTGACGCTCGGGCCCATGTAACCAAGGTAATAGCGAACGTTCAACATGTTAAAGAGGAATGGCTCAGCGCCGAGTTGGTCTTCGGCGACCCCGATCCGCCAACCGCCAAAGAGCAGTTTGGCTCCGGAGGCGTCGATCAACGCACGATAATGCCGGTTAAGAATGGGGTCGGGACCGTCCATCTGTTCGATATCCACCGCACCGCCATAGCCTGGAAAGAACGCCCAATCCAGTCCCACGGTCCGCGAAGGTTCTGGCGAACGGGTTTTGACCAGTTTGAGCGCGGCGGAAGAATCAGCCACGAGATTTACACGCTGCTGTGGATTCATGACGTAAGCATCGAAAGGTGTCGCCAGATGCATTCCATGACGCCAATGAAGGAGAACAAACACTAAGGCGAAGGATACAACCAGGAAGATGCGGGCACGCTTGGTTACAAGCGCGACACGCCCGAGCCACGGCAAAAGGCTCACAGCGAACAAGAGCGAAAGCGAATAAACCCAGAAAAAATTCGACTTAGGAATCCGTTCGCCCAGGTGAAGCCCCGGTAGGTTCGAACGCATTCCCGCCTCGGTCGCTCCGAGATAAAGCGCCAGTAACCCCGCTATCGCGAGAAGGACGCGAAGATAGATCCGCTTGAACTCGGGAGTTCGACAATCGCTCCAGAAAGCCTTGATGCCAAAGCCTGCGAGCACTAGCAGGCAGACGATGGCTACGCATGAAAAGGTATTGTCGATATGAACAATATTCCTCAGTAAGGGCACTCGAACAATCCAGTTTGGAGGGATGATAGCGAAGACAAAGGCCAAAGCGCCGAGCCCGGTGGCAACTAGGCCCCGAGTGAGCCCCCTTGGGTTAGCCCGTCGAGAGCTAAGAAAGAACCAGAGCACGGCGAAAAGAATGAGAAAATTAAGAGAGGGATCGAGATGACTTTCATCGGTGAGGTACTGACGATAAAAGATATCATCGAACAAACCGACCAGAAGGCTGGGGGAAAGCTGGAAGGCGCCGCCCGTATCGTAGACGGTAAAGGAATTTTGGAGCGCGTGGAAAAAGGTAAGCCAAACCGGCATCGCGATGGTGAGAAAGAGGACATTCGCGAAAAGGGTTTGGAAGACCTTCTTTCCTTTCCCGCCAACGATCGATTTGCCGAGCAGAAGCGTAAGGAATCCACAGAAGTTCAGAGCTAGTAACAAAATGTAAGCCTCCTTGACCGTGCCGCTGTTCATCACCGTCCAATCTGCGAGCAACAAAGCAGCGAGCCAGATGGCAGTGGCGCGGCCTGGGCGCGTATCGATTAGCTTGAACCAACAAAGCAAGATCGAGGGCGCATAACACAGGCTAAAGAAAGCTGGATGCGAATAACGGTAAGAGAAGAAGCCAATAAAGGGAGCACTCGCGGCGATGACAAGCGCTGCGGGAAAGTGCCTGGCGGCCTGAAGGACGCAAAGGCCAAGACAGGCCGCAAAGAGGAATTTGGCGAGAACGTATTTCAAGTCCCACCAAGCGCTGGAGCCGTTTGTGAGCAAGACCAAGAGGTGAAGCGGGTCTCCGAACATGGATTGCCCTTGTCCCAGGAGCGGCAGTCCAGCCGAGTCGTACCGATTCCAAAGAGGCAGTTCAAAGTCTCTAAGCAAGGCCCTGCTTTCAACGACCGAGGTTGGCCAGGAATACCACATTATCGCGCCCAGGTCCGATCCCTTCTCATCATCAGTGGCGATTTCCTTGTAGCCGGGCACGGTCGGCATTTCGTTATAGAGCAGAAAGGTGTGGCTATGGTTATTGGGCGAGAGGAAACTCTTGCCAAAAAAGACGACCGGATAACAACTCAAGATCACGAAGATGGCAGCGACTACGAGTACCGCTTGCTGGGGGTGAGCTTCGGCCCCGGAGCGCACCTTCCTACCCCAGCGAACCGCCGCCGATTTGATCTTCCGGAGTTGAAGAAGAGGTGCGACGACTAGACCAAGGACTGAGGCGAAAGGAAACGAGACCAGGAAACGGCGGGCCAAGGTGCGCCAGGAATTCCGCGCAAAATTCGTGAGGACGAGCGGTTCGCCTAACTCCAGGGTGAGAAACGAGGCTGCACCTGCCGCCGGAGTGGTGAGAGTAGCTTCGGTTGCTGTCGTTTCAAAGCGATCAATCCGCGGTGAGGGCTTGAGCTGACCGGGTTGGATCGTGCGCGCGAGATCGCCCCCGCGGCTAACGACACGCATGCGAGATAAGACCACGGTGTTTCCCCCTTGATCCGTCGGATCAAAGCGAAGGGTGGTGAATCTCCCTTCGGGTAGGGGGAATTTGTAATCCGCCTCTCGATTGCCGCCTTCCGCGGGAAGCCGGACAGACTCCTCTTCTTTCACGTCGGGACTGGCGTCGTAGTAGAGTTGGGCGGAACCGGATAACGCTGAGCGCATCGTCACCTCAAAATAGAAGGCCGGTGTCGGTGTCCGAGGCCAAACGCTGAAGGCGGCAGCCAGCACTGCGCCGAAAAGAAGAGCTGGGCCAACTCTCGGCCTGACGAAAGGCTTCACAGAACGAGCGTGGGAAAACCGGGCGATGGATTGGCCTGAAACACTGGCGCGCAGCCTAGTTAAGAATGCGCAACATAGCAATCCGCACTGCGCGTGGCAACGGTAACGCTGCTCGATAACCGGCCGGGGAGACGGCAGGCCGTCTTATTGAAACACGTAGACCTCGACGACCCCGACACCAGTTCCACCGTTTTTACCCTGAAGAACTGCGGTATAAGCTCCAGGCGCGAGATTCGTGACGAGAATGGCAGATTCGGCATCGTTCGATGGCGGCAAACCGGTGGCCTGGATCTTTGCCTGGTTCGTTTTCCAATCGTCGTTCGTGTCGACGGTTTGGCCGTTGGCATCGCGAAGCTCAAGGACGGGATCGCTCAGAGTGTTGGCGACGCCAAAGGCGGCCAGCGATGGGCCGATGCCACGGACAACGACATTAGTCGGAGCGCCGCCACCAAAGATAAACCCGCCGATCATCACGTTGTCGCCGGTCTGGACGAATCCGCGAGTGCTGATGTTTGCGAGGGTCGAAGTCTTGTCGGCATCGAGGTCGTAAGCTTCGACCACTGCGATTCCGGTGCTGTTGTTAGCGCCGTGAACCACAGCCGTGTAAGCGCCCGGATTCAGAGTAACGAGGATAGCCGATTCCGCATCGTTCGAAGGAGCGAGCATGCTCGCGATGAGGTCGATGCTTTGGCTGGAGGTGAGAAGACCGCCGACCTGTGTGGTCCGCCAGTTGTCATTCGCGGCGATCGTTGCGCCGGTCGCATCGTGCAGTTCCAACACTGGATCGGATAATGCGCCTGCCAACGGCAAGGAAGGGCCTATCGCGCGGATAACTACGGTCTTGGGCACAGGACCCTGGATGATGAATCCGCCGATCAAGACGCTTTGGCCTGTGCCAACGGGAAGACGCGTCGAGACATTGAGGGCAGCGCCCACGACAGGGACTGTCGCGAAAGAGTTGGAACCAACCGTAAGAGTGTGAACGCCATTGACGGAAGTCGAAACCACGCCGGAGGTCGCGTGTTGCGCCGATCCGTCCAGGAACGGAGTTCCGCCACTCGAGGTGTAAGCAAGATAAGCAGGAATCGGCACAGTTTCGCCGGGAGCTCCCGAGGACAAGACCGTTGGCGGCACCATCAAGAGGGCGCCGGTAACGCCGGGTGAAGTTAGTGCGCTATTGGGAACAGCGGATTTGATGGACGTCGTGCCGTCTGGGCGGGAAATCGTCAAGGAATTGAGCCCAGCGACATCAAGCCCGCCGACCAAGTCATTGTAGAAAGTCGATTGATTGCCAGGGAAAATTTGATTCGCATTGTACTGCATTCGATTGAAGGGAGCCGACGCAGGGCTCCGGTCGTTGTCATCGATCGCGAAGTAGGCTCCGCCAGCGTCATTGATCACACAGTTTTGGACGAAGCCTATCATGTCGAAGACGGGTAAAACGCCGTCTCCGGAATCCGGTGCGGTCATGATCGCCCAGCCGCCATATTGCGGAGCAGGACCGGTGAGGCCGTTATCCAGGAAATTGCAGTGATCGAGGTTGAGAAATCCGCCGAACATGGTGAGGCCACCGCCGAGCAACGCGGCGCTATTCTGGGCGAAAGTGGTGTTGGTAATGTTGACGGTGGACTCGTGGATGATCTCGAAACCGCCACCATATTCCGTGGTGCTGCAGTTTTCTACGAGGCAACGATCTGCGCTGAGGTTGACGAAATCAGCGGTCAAGGCTCCGCCCGAACCGTTGCCATTGTCGGACGTGGCGAGATCAGCGAAAACGACCCGCTGCAAGTTGACCACGGCGCGGTTGGTTTCCAGGGTCCCGTTTCTGTTGACGCCTTGCCCGTACATCGCATCCAAGTCGCCCGCGACGAAAATCCCGCCGCCTTGATGCGCGGAAATCGCGCCGCCCCCCGGGCCCTGAAACAGTGAGTCGGCGACAGTTAGTTGGGCAGAGGGGCGATTGATCGTTCCGTTTACTGTGCTCGCATCAGAATTGTCGGCCGAAATAACAAAGATGGCGCCGCCGAGCCCATCAGCCGAGCCGGTTCCGTGAGCTTCGTTATTTTGAAAGACACAGCCTTGGAAATCGCTGACTGTTCGATAGCTGGCGATGGCTCCGCCTTGCGCGGCGTTGTTGCTAATGAATCGGCAGTTATGGAAGGTTCCCTTGGTTTGGTCCTCGAGCTGGATGGCGCCGCCTGCGGTAGGAGCCGCGAATGAGCCGCTGGTCCTGAGCACGAAATTGCCGGTGAAGAGGCAATTGTTTACGATCAGATTCATCACGGGCGTGGTGACGGGATCCTTCCAGGCGCCATACGCGTAGATCGCGCCGCCGACGTATCCCGCCTGGTTTGCTTCAAAGCGCGTGTTATCGATCTGAATCGTAGACCCGTTTCCATTGATCGCGCCGCCCGCCGAGAAAGACGAATGCCCCGGCACATTCACCCGGTTTCCCACAAACCGGGAATCCCGGATATAAACGCGAGATTGGTCCGCGCTCAATGCGCCCCCAAAGTTCAGCGAGGTGTTATTGCTCCAGACGCACGCTTGAAACGAGACGGTGGAGGAGGCGAGCCAGAGTCCGCCGCCGCCGGTGGTGGCGGGGTTGGCGGCGTTGCTATCAAAAACACACGCGATGAAGGTCGCCTGGACGTGGTCGGTGCTCATTGCGCCGCCGTGGAATTCCCTGGTCGAGACGCCATTCGCGAACGTGAGCCCTTGGAACGTGACAGGCTTCGGCGTGGTGAAGGTGAAGATCTCCGTGGTCCCGCCGCCGTTCAACACCACGTTAGCGCCAGTGGCGGCACGGATGGTGAAGCTTTTCGAGCCGCCGCTCAGGTCGGGGAAAATGGTCCAACCGCCGGCCGGAGCGTTGTAGGTCCCGTCCGCCAGCTCGATCACTCCACCGTCCGCAACGGAGCCCATCGCATCCTGGAGCGACTGGCCGGGGGTGAGATTGATGATCGATTGCGCCTGAGAAAGGGCGGCGAATGCAAACACGTTCGCGCTCAAAACAACGTAGACAGTTTTGCGAAACATTACGGGCAACCAGAATGAGGAAGGCATAGAGTTGGTGAAAGACAGAGGCTTGGCGCCACATTTATCCGCGACGCGCCCCTTAAAACAAGCTATTTTTACGCCACGAAGGAACAAAAGCCAGGACCGAGGGACCACGCGCCTGTGTCGATATCGGGCTGTGATTAGCGAAGCCAACTGGCTGGTGTAAACTTGGCCCGTTCGCACGCTGAAAAAGATGGAAATATTTCGGAGAATGCTCTCGGTATGTCGCTAGCGGAAGGGGCCGCTTCGGAGAACTCCTCGCGGGTCTCGCAATACTGGGAGCGGCAGTTCGAGAAGAACCGGACTGATCCTTCACTCTGGACCAACAACGACATCGTAACCCGGCATATCTATCGCTTGATTTCCGGCGGGAGCGAGGAGCATTGGCTGGGCTGGTTCTTCAATCACTACTTGGATGACGGCGTGGTCTTCGACAGATCGCTGAGCGTCTGTTGCGGAGATGGCGCACACGAGTTGGGGCTCGCGAACACGCGCAAGGTTGGTTTCATTCGGGGATTTGATCTTTCGGAAGGCGCCATTGCGCAGGCCAGCGCAACTCTCGAAAAGGCGGCAATTCCGAAAGGTAGCTACGCTTTCGAGGTAGCTGACGCGAATGACCTGCAGATGGAGGACTCGTTCGATCTGATCCTTTCTTCCGGCGCGCTTCACCATGTGACAAACTTGGAGGGGCTGTTGTCGAAGCTCAGCAATATGCTTGGCATCAACGGATACTTCGTTCTCCTGGAGTACGTCGGACCAAACCGTTTTCAATGGACCGACCTTCAACTCAGCGTTATCAACGGCATTCTGCGGCAGTTCGATTCCCGTTATCTAAGGGATAACACCAGGGTCGATCTTAGCCGGCCCAAGATTGCTGATATGATGTCGGTCGACCCGTCGGAAGCGGTCCGCTCTGAAGACGTGTTGCGCCTTCTACCGGAATACTTCACGATCGAATACCGGCGCGATATTAACGGTACGGTCATGCATCCACTTTACCCGTTGCTGGATGGGCGCCTTACCAACACCAACACGCCGGACTTCGATAGCATCGTGCGAAAGACCTTATTGATGGAAGATACCTTGATTCGCGAGAAGGTCCTGTCGTCGGATTTCGTGTTCGCGATTTTCCGCAACAAGAAACTGGCGGAAGCCCCAAGGAATTCACCTGCGCGCCAATCCTCGAAGGAACGCTGCTTCGTCGGATACATCGATCTGTTCGATGATAAGACTGTCGCAGGATGGGCCGCGGATTTAAGGACTCCGACGATTCCGCTCCGCGTCGAAGTTTTTATTGACGATCGGTTGCAGGCTACCATCCTCTCGGATGCGTTTCGCCAGGATGTAAAGGATGCCGGTTACGGCGACGGCCGGAAAGCGTTCCTCCTGCCGTTGATCTCCAGAAAGTCTTCGCCACCGGGCCGGGTTGCCAAATTGCGCATCGCTGGATCCAATCACGTGCTCGCGATGTGCATTCGCGCGGTGGAATAGATCGCAGTCGCCCTTCCGAGAAAGAGCTGCCGGGAGGGCGACAGATTGCGGATATTAGCGTGGGGTAAGATCAAGCTTTCGTCCGCGCAGGGCCTCTAAAAACGTGACGTTTCAAGGCGTGGTTTCTGGCCGCGCCGGGATGGATCGAATTTCGAAATGAGTGACGAGGTATTCCCCGGGATCCAGATGGAGGGAGCCGCCCGAAGTCTCTGCTTCGCTTAACTCGAAATAAACAATGTCTTTCCTGGAAGTGACACACCGGTTCGTGAGGTGATCGCCATACTCAGATTTCTCGGCTGGTAGATAGAACAGCTGGAAACCAGTGTCGAGCGCCGCTTCGAGATCGATGCGAAGAAT
Organism: Spartobacteria bacterium; assembly: GCA_003134785.1. Classification (GTDB taxonomy): domain Bacteria; phylum Verrucomicrobiota; class Verrucomicrobiia; order Chthoniobacterales; family UBA10450; genus AV80. The sequence goes on along the minus strand of PLCN01000003.1, from coordinate 105,147 downwards.
CGCGTGTCGGCCCTCAGGTGGTGAGAATTTCGGCAAGAGCAAGTGAGGATTGGCTCCCTGTGCGGAAATGTACAGGCCGCCCGGTGTCGCAGTCAATTTCACGCCGTCGAGGCCCGAGAAACCGGCAAAGCCGTTCGATCCGGCGTTAACGAGAACGTCAGAAGCCGAACGGAAAGCCTCTGCCAACTCCAAAATGGGACCGTCATCGCCGAATAGAGCAGTATACTTTGCGATACGCGAAGCCCTGTCGCTGGTTTCGATTGAAAGATCTGGGAGGGCAGCAAGTCGACAGACAATCTGTCGCTGAAAAAAGCGCCGGGATTCCCTGGGTACGTGAACGAGAAACGAGACCGCCGAACTTTCAGATACCCCGAGAGCGCTTTGCAAAAGATCGCGCTCGGTTTCCAATTGAGGATTGATGATGAACCCAGCCGAAGACATCGGCGGAATGAGCCTGTGAATTGTCTGGTGTCCCTGGCTGTCATTCACGTGGATTTCGACCGGAGGCGGCTTATATAAGAAATTGAGGAGGCGCCCGCGAAAAGACTCCGAGACTTCCAACTCGACCCACGTGTTCTTCTCGTTAGGTATGGGACAGACTTCATCAAACAAGAGCGATTGAGTGGAAAAGAGAGCAGGGGAATTCGGTTTTGGCTCACTGACACGTTTCCAGAGTGTATATCCGCGTTCCTTAAACAAAGGGGTGTAGTTAAAGAGAAGCTGGCGCAACACCCCCGCGTCCTCCAAGGCGGGGTAGCGTTGGTCGATTGGCTGATATTTGAGTAGGACAAAAGCAGGCGCCCGCAGTGAAGAATAAAAGGCGGTGTTCGCCGCGATAAGGCGTGGCGTATAGGCGCTGTAGCCCTGAAAGATCGGACGCGGCGTGTAGTTAAGACCGTTCAGCAACGCAATCCCTTGTTCATAGCCGAAGATATCGATAGTTTCGTTTCCGACTGCGGCTCGCACTCGCGGAAGCGCGTTCGCGGCCTTGGCCTCGCCGAGCTCAATGCGCAACTGCTGTATGGTGGCGCCCGGGGCCGCTATTATCCGGCCGGTTGTTGTCATCCGGGAAATCGCCTCGAAAAGGCAACGAGTAATTGCAGTCGGTTTCTGCAAAAATGTCCCGGATAAACAAACGAGCACGATCAGGAAATTAACCGCATACCCAACGCGTTTGATGACTCCGGTGGGTTTTGCCGCTATCCAGAGCGTTAGTAACGCAACCGGACAAAGACCGAAGAAGCTAAGGACATGGTCATCGGCACGAATAAAGGCACGATTCCAACTCAGAAACGTTTCGCCAGCGTAAAAGAGGCTCACACACAGAACGGACAGCCGCGGCGTATCCAGAAAGATCAAAGCACATTGAGCGAGCGCGAGCAAGGCGGCGGCTATCCCGGCGGCGACGACCCAAACGCTGGCGGTTGGAAGACCCATGGCATCCTTGTAGCCGAACGAAATATCAAGCGAGGTAGCGAGATATGAAGGGAAGTTCCCGTATGCCTGTCCCGCCAATTTCCAGCAGAGAAGAAGGCAAGTGGCGAAACTGACCACGAGCGTAATTGCGCCTGCACGTCTCTGGCGGCTCAGGTAAGAGACGGCCAACAGCATCACGGCAAACGCGCAGACGAGAAAATAGGTGAACTTGATCAGGGAACAGACGGCGAAGAGGGCGCCGGCAAATGCGTTGAGCGAGGTCCGTGAAGCACCGTGCTGGAAGAGTAGCGCCGTTACACAAGTAATAACGAGAAAGTAGAGCGCATCCGAAATCGGATCGACCCAAATGAAAAGGAGAACAAAGAAGAAAAACAACAGCCTCCAAAGCCTGGGAAGAGAGACGATGGTCGCGCAAAGGATGCCGGCAAACAGGATTGTGCTCGCATACTCCCAGATCACTCGGACAGTAAAGAGTTCTCCCGTGTAAACGAAAGAGATCAGGTGCCCGAGCGGCCCATAGGTGAAGATGACATCTTTGCCGAATTGAAGTTTGAGCGCGGAAAAATGGATAAGCGCGCCGCACCACGAGAGATCCAGGGCTGGGCCGACTAGATCCAGAGGCAGCGAGAAGAGATCAAGCCACAGAAGAACGAAAGCAAGCCCTAGTAAGGTGATTGAAAGCCATTGCGATCGCGGCAACGATCTGAATCTGGAAAGAAGGGGCGAGCTTGCAGAAGCCAAGGGATAGTGTTTGCGGTGAAGGCTTGGAGGCCAATATGGCCGCCTTGGATTAAGGGCAGACTCCCGAAATTTCAAGGCGCAAAGCGCCGCTGGAGGGTGGCATCCGTCCGCTCGGCGCTTCTTATTGGCTGCGACTCAGGAAGAGCGGACGTTCAAAAGCTGCTTCGGACCGGCAGATTCTGAATCGATGGATTACCCGGAATGCCAAGCTGTCCCGATTGATTATCTCCCGTGACGAAGACGGCTCGATCTGAGTTTCGGATCATGACACTGTAATTTGCTCCGGCAGTGAGATCGCTGATGTTGTCCATGGCATCTGGACCGGCATTCATGGCTACTGGTGGTGACTGAGCGACGCTGGTGTAGCCTAGGCCGAGCTGCCCCCGCCCATTGTAACCCCATCCATATACGGTGCCATCCGAACTGTGCGCGATGCAGTGAGCCGATCCCGCGGCAATTGTATCGATGGAATTCGACGAGCCGACGGCGATAGGTATCGCGAACGGAAAAGAACCACCTGCAGCAAGGCCAAGCTGGGAAAAGGCATTGTTGCCCCAGCCGTAAACCGTTCCACCTCTCCCGCGCGCGATACAAAACCCTGACGAACCGCAGGCGACCTGGGTCACACCGAGCAAAGGAACAAGCTCATTGTTGCCGTTTGCCGCGAGCACTTGGACGGGATATGATTCGTCTTCCGTAGAACCGTTTCCCAAAGCGCCATTGGCCCCTGCTCCCCATGTCCAAATCGTGCTGTCGGCATCGATCGCGGCCATGGTACCTCCACCCGCGGCGATCGATACGATCCCAGTGAGATAATCGTTGGGGTCCGAACTCTTCCTTACTCGCGCAGGAGTGTAGTGGGAGGTGGTTGTGCCATCACCAAGACGTCCATTCCAGTTCACTCCCCAGGTCCAAACCTGGCCGTCCGTGTCTATGGCGGCATAGGCAGAAGTACCGACTGCAACAGCGTGTTTGCCGCCTCGTGTTGGCGTGGTGATGTGAGCGGATAGCGGGACTTGAACTGGACTTGGGAGGTCGTCCCCTCTTGTTCCATCGCCGCGTGCGCCATATTGATTCGATCCCCAAACCCACAAAGAACCATCGTTCTTCACCGCGTACGAGGTGTAGTCCCCAGCGGCAACTTCTGTCACCGTGTTGTCTAAGCTGAAGATCTGTGTCGGTGGTGAGGTTGCTATCGAAGTTCCAAGCTGACCGTAGACGTTTTGGCCCGAAGCGTTGACGATTCGGTTTGCAAACACAAGCAGGTGCTGCATCCCACCGGCTGGTTTCGCGACCGTGCTTCTTCCCTCGCTGCGACCGGAGTTTATGTAATGATCGATCGCTGCTTGGTAATTTGTTGCGCCAAATACATTCGCAATGTCTGGGTTTAGTTGCAGGTACTCCGAAGCTGAGAAGGTCTTCGATGCAGTTCTTCCTTCGGATATGCCCTGATTGATCCAATGGTTTTCTGCCGCCACCTGTGTTGGCAATGCAGCCTGGAGCTGGTTCATAGCGACATAATCGCGCCAATTAAATACGTCGGGATCGAACGCGCGAAATTGGTAGTGTAGATTACTTAAAGCGCTCTTTACCTGATCCATGTTACCGATGACCAAGTACGACCGATCGCTTCTGTTCCCTGGTCCGTCGAAGCTGTCGAATCGAAATTGCCCCCCAACGCCTGCGCATGGGAAAGCTGGGTCCAGAGAAGCGGAATTGGGCGGAGCAAGGCCCCACCTGTACCCGCCATCGGCGCCATTGCCATATGGTTGGAGCAGTTCTGGCGAGTAATAACCCATGGCGTAGGCGCCATCGGCCGTCGCTAACACCTTCACACTATCGTCCTCTCCGCCAAGCGCGCGTATCTGTCGGTAATTTCCCGAAACGAGGTCATACGTCCAAACCGAGGAGAATTCCCACGGCAACACCGCGGTCATCTGCACAATACCCATCTGCACCTGCTCGGGAATAAACAGGGATGTCGAAAATTCGATCACGTTCGAAATTCCGGCGAATCCGATCGAGACTGTTTTGTGCAGCCGATAGTCGGAAAGGGGTCCGGTGTAGGGAGGAGCTGGCAGGAAATCGGCGGGGTTGCCGCACTCGTCTCCGTATCCTGGTCTCGGATCGCGGGTGGACAGGTACCAAGACATTTGCGTTGTGGAATCCAACACGTTCCCCGAAGCCGTGAGCGATAGCACGCGGCTGGAGCTGGTGGGTCCTTGACCATCGTCCTTAGTGCCGGTTTCGTAAGGGTTATAGCATTCGTTTCGATTGAAGAATGCCGCATTGGTGGAGACCTGACGCCCGTGATCAAAGTCATTCACGAACTCTTTCCCTCTCCAGCGGATGGAAGATATGGCACCTCCGAATTGGCTTGAGGTCGTTATAGTTAACGGCTGCCCAAGAACCGGCGCAGTGATGCTGGAGTTGCCATTGACTTGCGCATAAATAACTGGCATTCCACCAAGTAAGGCGCCGATGATCCCGGTGATTGCGCTAGCTCGCTGAATGGATCGCATGCGAGGTTAGTTAAGCTGGTAGCCCTCGATCACGGCGACACCTGTTGTGTTGTTTTTGCCCCGGACGATAGCTGTGTAAGCCCCCGGATTTAGCTGGCGAAGGATGGCAGCTTCACGGGGATCAGAGGGCGGAATGGTTGTCCCTTGAATGGCATCGGCCTGGCTGTCTTGCCAATTGTCGTTGCTCGCTATGATATTGCCCTGGCTATCGTGCAGCTCAAGCGTTGGATCTTGCAGCGCGTTCGCAACGCCTGGCAGGCTTGGGCCGATCGCGCGGAACAGAACGTTTGTCGATCCGCTGCCAACTACAATGGTGCCACCAATCAGAACGTTGTCCCCTTGATCAACGAATCCACGGGTGGAAATGTTTGCCAGCTTCGAATCCACGGTTAGGTCGAGATCATAGACTTCTACTACGCCGACTCCAGTTGTTCCGCCCTTGCCGGCAAGCACAGCGGTGTAAGCGCCCGGGTTCACGCTCGCCACGATGGCAGACTCATAGTCGTTGTTCGGCGGAATTGTGGTCGCTATTAATTCGTTCTGCTGCGTGTCTCTCCAGTTGTCATTAGCGGCCACGATCCCACCGGACGAGTCATGCAATTCCAGCGTTGGGTCAGCCAGGTTTTCGTTCACCGGTAATAACGGGCCGAGCGCGCGCAGCAGGATTTTCTTCGGTTGCGAACCCGTCACGATGAAACCTCCGATCAGCACGTTCTCACCGGCGCCCACTGCGAGTCGCGTGGAGATGTTAGCGAGGTGGACCGCTGGCGGCGAATCGCCAACCGATGCCGGTGCGACGTGTTCTGACGACTGTGCTGTAAACCCATTGTGCGCCATCTTCATCGTCGCTGTGGCGCGAGCGAGGAGTTTAACCGCGATGGAAGCGACGCGCGGATCGGATGACATCGCGCTCCGCAGTCCACTGCCGTCGCCCTCCGCCGTTCCAGCAATGATGAAAGTTTGGCACGCGAAGATCGCCAAAAATGCGACCGTCGCCAAACTCGATATTCGGACTAGAGCGCCAGCATTCACGAAGGCCGATCTTACAGTGGTGGCGTGATTAAGCGAGCATAAATGCATCGCTTATTAATCTTCCGGTGTCGTGGCTCTGGGTTGCGGCCTTCGGTAATCGCCGGCGCTGAAGTACTTTTCCAGCCAGACATAAAGGCAGATGAAGAGATATCGGCTGCCCATTTCCTTGATTTTCAATTTCGCCGTTCCAGTCCGTCGGTTCCGCCACGTGATGGGGATCGTCGTCCAGGTGAAGCCGCGCACGATCGCTTTCAGCGGAATCTCGACCGTGATGTTGAAATGCGGCGCGATCAGCGGGCGGCACCCGTCGATCACTTCCTTGCGATAAGCTTTGAACGCATTAGTCGTGTCGTTGAGTTTGATGCGGAAAAGAATCTTGAGGAAATAATTCGCGAGCCGGTTCAGGGCCAATTTGATCCTCGGATAATCGATCACGCCGCCGCCTTTGATGAACCGGCTGCCAAAAACGCAATCGTACCCTTCGTTCAAACGCTGCCAGTAACGCACCACGTCGCGCGCGTCGTCGGACGCATCCGCCATCATGATGACAACGGCGTCGCCTTTTATTTGGTCGAGGCCCCAGATCACCGCGCGTCCAAATCCGTTCGCGCCGGTGTTCTGCGTTGGCGACAAAGCCGAAATTTTCGCGCGCAAATCCTGGAGAATCTCCCAGGTGCGATCGGTGCTGCCGTCATCCACCACGACGATCTCGTGCGGGACGTTGTTCAGGCGCAGCTCGATCTCGAGATGCTCGACCGTGGAAGCGATGCAGCCTTCTTCGTCGCGGGCCGGAATGACAACGGAAAGAAGCTTCAGCTTGGGTTCATCTGGAGCTTCCGGACTCATAATGCCGCCGATATCTCCAGCCAGCGCGGATTGGCTTCGGCGTGGCGGGCGATTTCGTCGAGGATCGCTTCCAGCAAAATTATTGGCTGCCATCTCCAAGTCTCGCGGGCCAGACGCGAATCCATTACCAGCCAGGGAACATCGAACGGACGCGGTGCCGGATCGCTCTCGACCGCGTACTCGCCGAAACGCGCCGCGCACCACTTGCTCAATTGCGCGAGCGACATGCCGTTTTCGATTCCGCCGCCGAAATTCACGATGCGCGGCTTTTGCGCTTCGGCCGCGAATTGTTTTTGCAGGAGCGGAAGGAGATCAAGCGGGTGCAGACAGTCCCGCGTCTGATGTCCGGCGCCATCGAAGCCGATATACTTTAGCGGCGCGCGACGGAGGTAGGCATTGATCCAGTAGGAAAAAATGCCTTGATCAGCGCGCCCGAATTGTCCGGCGCCGGCCAGTACGCCGCAGCGATTGATCCAGACCGGGAAGCCGAATGTTTCGCCATATTCCAAGGCAAGATATTCCGACGCCAGTTTCGAGCTTCCATAGAGCGAGAGCGGCGGCGCGGTCGAGAAGTTTTCCGCGATTCCGTGAGCGCTTGCGCCCTGTGGAAGTTCAGCGTTTTCCTCGAGCTCAAACGCATCCCCGTTCGCCATCACTGGGATCTCAGAAAGGGCCCTGACGGAGTAAACGCGGCTGGTGCTCAACAAAATGAATCCCGCGCGATGGCGCTTGGCGAATTCCAGCAGGTTGACCGTTCCGTAGAGATTGTGTTCGATCAATTGCCGGCTGCTGGTTGCGCCGTCGACACCGGCCAGCACGCTCGGGTTAGCCGCGGCGTCGATGATCCAATCGACTGCCGGGATCGATTCGAGATCGCTGGGCAGCCGCAGATCGGCGTGGATGAGCTTCACGCCTTGCTGGCGCAATGGCTCGATGTTGAGGTGGCTGCCGGCTCGACTGAAGTTATCCAGCCCGATGATTTCGATGCCGGGATTCCGTTCCAATAAACCTTGGGTGATGCTGGTCCCGGCGAAGCCGCAGACTCCAGAGACGAGAATTTTCATCTGTGCGCGTGTCGCATCATTTGCTGCCCGGTTTTATCGCCGGCGTCTGCGCAAGGTCCGGTGGAAGATTAGTTGCTTCAAAGGTTTCGACATTCATCTCGATCAGGCTGACAAACGGACAGCCAAAATCGGGCCGCGCCCCGCCACTTCGATCCACGATCACGCCGATGGCTGCGACTTTTCCCCCATGCGACCGCACGATGTCCACCGTTTCCTGGACGCGTCCGCCGCGCGTGACCACATCCTCCGCCACGATGAACCGCTCGTTAGGCGCAATCTTGAATCCGCGCCGCAGCACGAGACCGCCCGCTTCTTTTTCCGTGAAGATGTGCCGCTTGCCAAGCGCGTGGCCGATTTCCTGGCCGACGATAATTCCACCCAGGGCGGGCGAGATCACAGCGTCGCATTCGATGGTGCGTAATTTTTCCGCCAGCTTCGCGCACACCTCCGCGGCGACGCCGGTGTGCTGCAGGAGCAACGCGCACTGAAAGAATTGCCGGCTGTGCAAGCCAGACCGCAAAACGAAATGCCCATCGAGCAGTGCGCCGGTCTGGCGGAAGAGCGCAAGCAGATCGTCGCTCATGGGGATCTCAACAGCGCCTTAACCAGAGGTGTCGCTAACAGATTTTCCGCCGCGCGCATCGCTCGCGTCCGCGAAGGCGATGGCCTCGATCTCGACTCGCGCGTTTTTCGGCAGCGTGGAAACGCCGACGGTCGATCGCGCGGGCGGCTGGTCCGTAAAGTAGGTCGCGTAAACCTCGTTCATTTTTTGGAAATCACCGAAGTCCGACAGGAAGACGGTAGTCTTAACCACATGCGCCATGGTCAGTCCCTCCGATTTCAGGATCGCCGCCACATTATCGAGCACGCGACGGGTTTGCTCGGCAATATCCTCCGAGACGATCTGTCCGCTTTTTGGATCGAGCGGAACCTGACCCGCGCAAAATATCATCGAGCCGGCACGAACGGCTTGCGAATAGGGCCCGATCGCGGCCGGCGCTTCGGTAGTGGAAATAATCTTCTTCATCCGCCGAGCTTAGCCGGAAAATTCCCTCACACAAAGGTCACAAAGTGCACAAAGGAAAAATAACGGCCTAAGGGTTATGAATCACGTCGTGCCCTTTGTGACCTTCGTGTGAGCTTCTTCTTTCGCAGTGGGTGCGAGGCCTTCAGCGGTTGTTTCTGACGTAAACCCGTCAATATTACTGCTCTCATCGTGGTTGGCTGGATTCTAAAGAAAATACTCGGATCGAAAAATCAGCGCGAAATAAAGCGTCTGATGCCGGCTGTCCGTCAAATCAACGAGTTCGACGAGCAGTTCAAGGCGCTCTCCGACGACGATCTCCGCGCGAAAACGGCCGCCTGGCAGAAAGAGCTGGCCGCGATCCCCGAGCTGGAAGATCAATGGACGAAGCTCGACGAAATTTTGCCGGAAGCTTTCGCGGTGGTGAAAAACGCCGCGCGCCGCCTGACCGAACGCGAGCACACTTTCACCGTCTGCGACCAGCCGATGACCTGGAATATGGTCCATTTCGATGTTCAGCTCGTGGGCGGAATGGTCTTGCATCGCGGTCGCATCGCGGAAATGGCGACCGGTGAGGGCAAGACGCTGGTCGCGACCTTGCCGCTGTATCTGAACGCACTCACCGGCAAAGGCGCGCATCTCGTGACGGTGAACGATTACCTCGCCCGCCGCGATGCCGAATGGATGGGCGAACTCTATCGCTTCCTCGGGCTTACCTGCGGCTGCATCCAACACGATCAACCGCCAGACCTCCGCCGCGAGCAATACGCGATGGATATCACCTACGGCACGAACAGCGAGTTCGGCTTCGATTATCTGCGCGACAACGGGATGGCTACGACGCGCGAACAGCAGGTCCAGCGCGGCTACAACTACGCCATCGTCGATGAAGTCGATTCCATCCTGATCGACGAAGCGCGGACGCCGCTCATCATCAGCGGACCGTCCACGGTTTCGACCCATCAATACGACAAATGGAAGCCGCTGGTCGATCAGCTCGTGCGCAAGCAAACCATGCTGTGCAACCGGCTCGCGAGCGAAGCGAAGGAGCTTTTCGAGCAGGGGAAAACCGAGGATGCCGGTCTCGTCATGTTCAAGGTCAAGCTCGGGCAGCCGCGGAACAAGCCGCTCCTCCGCATGATGGAGGACCCGGAAAAACGCAAGGCGATGGATAAGGCCGAGCTGCAGTTTTTCCAGGACACGCGCAAGGAAGAACTCTTCGCGCTGAAGGAGGAGCTTTTCTTTACCATCGACGAGAAATCGAACGAGTCCGATCTTTCGGAACAGGGCCGCGCTTTCCTGAACCCCGACGAACCGGATTCGTTCGTGCTCCCGGATTTGATCAGTGAGTTCACCGAGATCGATCTCGATCCGGCGCTTTCGGACGAAGACAAAGAGAAAGCGAAAGTCGAGCGCCAGCAGCATTGCGACGCGCAGGCGGAGCGGATTCATAACATTTCGCAGCTTCTCCGCGCCTATTGTCTTTTCGAGAAGGACGTGGCTTACGTCATCGAGGAAAACAAAGTCGTCATCGTCGACGAATACACCGGCCGCAAAATGCCGGGCCGCCGTTGGAGCGACGGGTTGCATCAGGCGGTCGAAGCAAAGGAAGGCGTCCAAATCGACCGCGAAACGCAAACGCTGGCCACGATCACGATCCAGAATTATTTCCGGCTCTATCACAAACTCGCCGGCATGACCGGAACCGCCGATACCGAAGCGGCGGAGTTTCACGACATCTACAAACTCGACGTCAATGTCATTCCAACGAACCGGCCGGTCGCGCGGAAAGATGCGAACGATCGCATCTACAAAACGCGGCGCGAAAAATACAACGCGGTCATCAACGAGATCAAGGAATGCCACGCGCGGCAGCAGCCGGTCCTGGTCGGCACCGTGAGCGTGGAAGCATCGGAGTTGCTCAGCCGGATGCTCAAGCGGGAAAAGATTCCGCACAATGTTCTCAACGCGAAATACCACATGCAGGAAGCGGAGATCGTGCAACGCGCGGGCCAGGCGGGAACGGTGACCATTTCTACCAACATGGCTGGCCGCGGCACTGATATTAAGCTTGGCTCGGGTGTAGCGGATCACGGCGGCCTCTTTGTGGTCGGCACCGAGCGGCACGAGTCGCGCCGGATCGATCGGCAGTTGCGCGGCCGTTGCGCGCGCCAGGGTGATCCGGGCGGATCGCGCTTTTACGTCAGCTTCGAGGACGATCTGATGCGTAACTTCGGCGCGGCCGATCGCATGACGAAAATCATGGAGCGCTTCGGTTTGGAAGAGGGCCAGGAACTCGAACATCCGTGGTTGAACAAATCGGTCGAGACGGCGCAGAAGCGCGTCGAGCAGCGCAATTATCTCGCGCGAAAACGAACACTCGATTTCGACGACGTGATGAACAACCAGCGTGAAGTCGTTTACACCTATCGCAACGATACCATCGATTCCGAGGAGCCGCGCAAGCTGGTCTACGAAGTGATCGAGGAGGCCGTCCCAGCGAAGGTGAAGGAGCATCTCGGCGACGGCGCCGCGGGCGAAGAGGTCAATTACGCCTCGCTGCTAAACTGGGTGAACGTCACGTTCCCCCTCGGCCTAACGAGAGAAAAGGCGCAGTTTGAAACGCGCACGGTCGACGAAAACGCGCAGTTCCTGATCGGGAGAATTAAGGAAGCTTACGAGCGGAAGTCGAGCCACGAAGAACCGACCGCGGTGAAGAGCCTCGAACGTTATATCATTCTCAACGCGATCGATCGCCTCTGGCAGGAACATCTCTACGCGATGGATGCGTTGCGCGAGGGCGTTTACCTTCGCGGCTACGCGCAGAAGGATCCGCTGATCGAATACAAGACCGAAGCTTATGAAATGTTCGTCGAGCTGATGGCGAACATTAAGAACGAAGTGCTGCACAATCTTTTCCGGAGCACATCGAATTTGCAGGCCTTCGAAAATTTTCTCTCGACGTTGCCGCAGTTTCTCCTGCGCGAACATGCGCCGACCGCGCTCACGGCCACGGGTCCTGTCCCAGGACGCCACGGCGAGCGGATGGCGACGAGCGATGGCGTATCCGGCAATGGCGACGGATCTGAATTGAAGCTCGATCTCGCACCGGTGCGTCGCGACGTTCCGAAAGTCGGCCGCAACGAGCCCTGCCCCTGCGGCAGCGGCAAGAAATTCAAGAACTGCTGCGGGCGTGTAGCGTAGGCGTCAGCCGGGCTGCTGACGGCAACAAGGTTTGAATCTCATTTTGTCATCCCGAGCCGCGCAGACGGCGAGGGACGTCTCCCACGGACCCTCATCACACAGGCAGAGTCACGCGTGATTCGAATTGCAAGCTCAACGTGCCGCTAAAAGCGGCTAGAGCATCGTGAGATCCCTCGCCGTCTACGCAACTCGGGATGACAGATGATGCTTGTGCCCAAGCGTTCGCGCCCCTTGAATTCGGCAGATTCGCTTTCCACATGACCCCCCACCAAGTCCTCGAAAAATATTTCGGCTTCCGAGAATTCCTGGATGCGCAGGAGGAAGTCATCACCGCCATCACCGGCGGCGCCGATGCGCTCGTCGTCATGCCAACGGGCGGTGGCAAGTCGCTCTGTTATCAACTGCCCGCACTAATGCTCGAAGGAACGACGGTAGTCGTCTCGCCTCTCATTGCGCTGATGAAGGACCAGGTCGATGCCCTCCAGCGCCGCGGCATTTCCGCCACGCTCATCAACAGCTCGCTCGGCCCGGAAGAGCAGCGCGAGCGCATCCGAGCCCTGGCGCGGGGTGAATTCAAACTGGTTTACATCGCGCCGGAACGTTTCCGCAGTCGGTCGTTTTTGGAAGCGCTCGGCCAAAGCACCATCGCGCTTTTCGCGGTGGACGAAGCCCATTGCCTCTCGATGTGGGGCCACGATTTTCGGCCCGATTATTTTCGGCTCGATCAAGTGCTTGAAACGCTCGGCCGCCCGCAGGTCGCGGCCTTCACCGCGACGGCGACGCCTGAAGTGCGCCGGGATATTCTCACGCATCTTGGTTTGCGCGAGCCGCGAGAGTTCGTCGCGGGATTTGCGCGGCCCAACTTGAAGTTGCTCATCTCGCAAGTCGCGAACGAAGCGCAAAAATACGAGCGTCTGCACGCGTTGATCCGCGAGAACAAGACCGGCATTGTTTATTGCTCGACCCGGAAGCGGGTGGAAGCCGTCGCCGAAACGCTGAAGATAGCGAAGATCTCGAGCATTCTTTACCATGGCGGAATGAACGACACGGAGCGCGAGCAGGCGCAGAACGAGTTCATGCAAGGCCGGCGCGACATCGTGGTGGCGACGAACGCATTCGGAATGGGGATTGACCGGCCTGACATCCGATTCGTTGTGCACTTCGATGTTCCGGGAAGCGTGGAGGCGTACTATCAGGAGGCGGGCCGCGCGGGACGTGATGGAGAAGCGGCGACCTGCGACCTGTTTTTCAATCACGCCGACACGCGCGTGCAGGAATTTTTTATCGAGGGGAGCAATCCACCGTTGGAAGTGATCGTGCAGATTTACGAAATGCTCCGGCGCGAGGCGGACGACAAGCACGAGCTGCAAATCTCGATCAAGGAGATGGCCACGCGGATGAGTTTCGAAGGGAACGATATGATGTTCAGCTCGTCGCTCCATGTGCTCGATCGCGAGGGCTACATCGACCGATTTGATATTCCTGGAAAGCGGGTGCGCGGAACGCGATTGCTCAAACCGGATGTGCGCGGCCATCAACTGAAACTCGACGCCGCCAGGCTCCGCGAAAAGGAACAGCGCGATCGTGCGAAGTTAAAGCTGATGATCGATCTCGCGTACGCGCGGACCTGCCGGCAGCAGGCGATCCTGCGTTACTTCGGCGAGAGCGATCCGGCGCGCTGTGGCAATTGCGATATTTGTCTCGAGAGCGCCGGACCTTCACGCGCGCCCAACGCGGACGAAGCGCTCATTGTTCGCAAGGCGCTGAGCGGCGTCGCGAGAATGTCGGCGCGCGGAGCGGAGGAATGGGAGCCGCGGTTTGGCCGGGGAAGAATCGTGCAAACGCTGGTGGGCAGTCGTTCGCGCGAAATTATTCAGGCGCGGCTCGACCAGCTTTCCACGTACGGTTTGTTGAAGAGGGAGGGGGTCGCGTATTTGAACCAGCTCATGCGCGAACTGCAAGACGCCGGCATGCTGATTTCGAGCGGGGGACAATATCCGATGGTGACGCTGACGAAACGAGGTGAGGAGGTGATGAAGGGCCGCACTGATTACGAATTGCATTGGCCGCAGCGCGTCACCTCCGGCGGCCCGGAAAAACTTTCACAACGCAAATCGAAAGGGAGAACGGCCGCTTTAGACGAAATGGTTCCGGTCGATTCCGCCGTTTACGAGCGACTGAAAAAGGTGCGGCTCGATCTCGCGCGGGAAAACGGAAATGTTCCAGCCTACGTAATTTTTCCGGATGAAACGCTGCGCGCATTTGCGCGGCTGAAACCGAAATCGGTGGAAGCCGGTCGCAAGATTCGCGGGGTCGGCGAGATCAAGGCTCAACGGTATTTACCGGCGTTCATCGAAGCCATCGCGGAGGCTAACGACTAGGGACGCCTGAGCGGTCGTGCAGATGAACGTCGTATTCCTGTGCGCGTTCATTTGCTCGCGTGGCTTCGTCGGCGGGTCCGGCCTTCGTCAGCAGGTCGCTCAGCAATTGCCAGGACTCGGCGCGGTACCATTGCGTGACCAGACATGATTTTAGCTCTGCGATTGCAGCCGGCGTTGCACCCGTTTGATCGAGGGCTTCGACATAGCGTTTCTCGATCGACCAATTCGCCGCGCCCGTGCGCGACGCCAACCGTAATCGCAACAGATCCACGCGCCCATTTTCTTTGTGCTCGAGCACGGCGAAAAGTTCTTGCGCCCGTGCTTCAACCAGTGGCATCTGCATGGCGCGGTTGAGCAGATCGTGCGCGGCTGCGAAATCGTTCTCGCGAATCGCGACGGAGGCGAGATTCAAAACCGCCAGCGGTTGCTCCGGCTCCTTGCGCAACGCCAGCGCCAATTGCTTTTTGGCGGCATCGAGGTGTCCTTCGCTCAGCTCCAGACCCGCGAGATTGATCAACATCCGGGCGGAATCTCCGCCGCTTGCGATGTTGCGCTCGAGAAACGTGCGTTGATCTTTCCAATCAAAAGTTCGAACCCAGCTGCGGACTCCGAGAAAAACGAGCCAAAGAGCAAAGGCCGAACCGAGCGCGGAAGCTGGAATAGGTAATCGCGAGATCGCCAGACCTGCGGCCACGAAAAGAAAAGCGCTCGGCAAATAAATCCAATGCTCGGCCACGCTCGCGTTCAGGTGAAAAATGCCGCTGATCGGTAGATAGACGATGGCCGCCAGGGCGAGACAACAAGAGATCGCCGGTTCCCGTTTCCGGCTCCATATCCGCCAATAAATGGCGGCGGCGAGAATCAGTATCCCGAGAAGCGTTTGTAATTCGCGTCGCGCGGCACTCTCTGTGGGAGCGGCCGCAGTCCCTTCGGAATGTGTTTCGACGTCTCGATCCATATGAAGATTGAGCGGAAGCAAAATGAGGCCGGTATATTCGGCGACGGCTCGCGCCGCCAGGATCGGCCTAACGAGTAGTGGCGCGGGCGGACGGAGGGTGGGCGCGGGAGTATGCTCAGCGGGAAGACGAAAGCTGAGATAAGTCACCGTCACAAAAAGAATGGCGACTGCCGCCGGCATGAGATCCCGCCACCTTTTTTTCAGCAACAAGATCGCGCACCACAAAAGCAGAAAGATCAGGCCGCTTTCCTTGCTCAACGCGCTCAAGAAAAATAGAACGCCGGCCGCAAGCAGGAGGGCCCACCGGTTGGATCCGTTCGCGCGAAAGCTGCGAAGCGCCGCATACAATCCGAGAAATCCAAACGCCGCCGCCAACGGATCGGCTCGTCCGGAAACGTAAACGACTACGGCGGTATGCACGGGATGAATGGCCCACGCGAGCGTGGCGAGGAATGCAATCCGCCGCCGTTTTCGTTCTTCGATTCCGAATAAACCCAGCAACTCATCGGCGAGCAGGAGCAGCGCGAGCGCCGCGGCGAGATGACAGGCGATGCTGGTGAGATGATAACCGGCGGGGCGAAAAGCGAACGCGCCGTAATCGAGCGTATAGGTGAGGCGTTGAACCGGCCGGTAGAAATCGGATGCGGTCGCGTCGGTAAAAAGGAAATGCTGAAACCCTTCGGGGATCAGCCGCCAGCTGCGGATGAGCGGATCGCGCAGAATCAACGCGGTGTCGTCCCAGACAAAACCATCTCGGAGCGCGGGCGCATAAACCGCGAAAACCAGCGCGGCCAAAAAAATGGCAGGAAAGATTTTTTTCACGGACGGTTGGACAGAAGCAATAAGATGCGCGTCTAAGTTTGGGAAATGTTTATCGCAAAGCTTTGGCGCGTGAAATTCGGCGCACTCCTAATGTGTGCCGCCAGTGGATATGCTGCCGGCGTTCCTGATGATTGCACGCAATTGATCGTCGGCATTTCTCCGGGCTGGGATTCGATGCGCGGCCATCTGCAATTATTTGAGCGCAAATCCGGCGCGAGCTGGACGCCGGTCTCCCCAGCGGTTCCGGTTCTTTTCGGCAAGACCGGACTCGCTTGGGGTAGCGGCCTGGAGGGGCAGAATGAAACGGGATTACGCAAGAGCGAACGAGATGGACGCGCGCCCGCGGGAGTTTTTCGGATGGGAAAAATCTACACCTACGATGCGCAGCTTCCCCCCGGCGCTGATTATCCGTTTCACCAAGTGACGGCGGCCGACGCCTGGAGCGACGACGTGACCAGCCCGGATTACAATCGCTTCGTCACCATTCCCGATCCTGCGAATCCGCCGCCGTGGTTCGCCAAACAAAAAATGCGGCACAACGATTTTGCTTACCGGTGGCTGGTGGAAATCCGGCACAATTCCGATCCGCCTGTGCCCGGCGCCGGCAGCGCGATATTTTTCCACATCAGGCGCGGAGTAGATCGCCCGACGGCGGGTTGCACCACGATGGCGGAGCCGGATTTGGTGAGACTGATCACCTGGATGCGGGCGGCGCGTCGCCCTTGTTATGTTCTCCTGCCGGATTCGGAGTACGAAAAAAAATGGCAGGAGTTGCATTTGCCTCCACCGGAATCGCGGAAGGTGGAGCATTGAGTTGCAGTCCGCGTTTGCAGTTGCGCGCGGGCTATTTAGATTGGTGCGCAAGGGTCAACCCGCATGAAAAAAAGAGCTAATCCAGACTCGGAAGAAAATATCCGTCGCATCGACACGAAGCCGCGCGCTAAAAAACAAACGCACGGCTTTCAAGTTCACTTCTTGCGCGGAGGAGAAACCGTCACGCGTTTGTTTAGCGACAACGGACACGGCGGGAAGGAAGGGGCGCGACGCGCTGCTCGTAAGTTCAAGCGCTCGGCCATGGGCGGATTGCCCGCCCGCGTTTTTCGCGGGCCGATTAGCGCGAAGAAAGCGCGGGCGAAGATACCCGCGAAGGTTAAGGGAAAGAAAACGCGCGGCCGTTAGTGTAGAGGCGCTTGTGCCAAGCGCCTGCTTGTCTTGTTAGGCGCTTGGCACAAGCGCCTCTACATCATCCTGCGTTGAGGCTTTCCAGCATTCCAGGAAGCCAGGAGCGAAATCGTCAGGCCGGGCTTTGATCCATTCTGAAATCACGTTCACGGGGAAGAATTCGCCGTACTCGATCTCGGACCGAGCCAATTCGAACGGGCCATCGTGTTGCGCGCGATAAAGCCAAATGAATTCCTGACCTGTCTTTTCGGTCGCGCGGAGTTTTGTCACGCGCGTTAGCTCCGCAGTCACGCCAAGTTCTTCCTGAAATTCCCGGCTTGCCGCCGCGTCGTAGTCCTCACCTGCGTCCACATGTCCCGCCGCGCTGGAATCCCAAAGTCGCGGATGACGGTCCTTCCAGCGCGAGCGCTTTTGCAAAAAGAGCTCGCCCAGAGAGTTAAAAACCAGGATGTGAACAGCCCGATGGCGCAAGTTATTCCCATGCACTTCGGCACGCGGCGCTTCTCCCAAGACGCAGTCCTCTTCGTCCACCACGGGAAAACTTTCCAAACCGATTGAAACCGGCGCTGAACTGTCCGCCGATTGGGCGAGATTCGAGAGCGCGATCCATTGCTCGAGAGTGAGTTCCTCCGCGCGCGCTCGCGGATCGAAGCCGATCGCGCTCGCCGCCTCGTTCCAGGCTGGAATCTCTTCCCGCAGTAAATTTCGCAGCTGCTTGCGCCGTTGCGAAAACCCGCGGCGGACGACCCGAGAAAAAGTTTCCGCGTCGTAATCCGGCAATTCATCGTGAGCGCGCGGTGAGAGGCGAACGAAGGCGGAATCAACGTCCGGCTGCGGAAGAAAAACACTTGCGGGTACGGTGCGCAAATATTCGACGCGATAGTGAAGTTGAACGACGAGCGTGAGCGCGCCGTAATCGCTGGTCCCGGGCGTGGCCGAAATACGCCGCGCCATTTCCTTCTGTAACATCAACAACCACAACGATATCGGGCTTGGGTATTTTGTGAACTTCAAAAGCAGCTGACTCGAAATGTAGTAGGGGAGGTTGCCGAGCAATTTCACGCGCAGCTGGGAGAAGAGTTGGCGGAGGTCGAAATCCAGTGCGTCTGCGTGGAGAATTTCGAAGCGATCGGTGGTGAAACGTTTGCGCAAGAAATCCGCCAGCCGCCGATCTTTTTCGATCGCGAGGACGCGCGCGCCTGAGTCGAGCAAAAACTGCGTCAGCGCGCCGAGGCCGGGCCCGATTTCCACTATGTAATCTTCCGCGGTCAGGTCCGCCTTATCGACAATCCAACGCGCCAGGTTCTGATCGTGCAAAAAATTTTGCCCGAGGGTTTTTACTGGCGCGACCTGAATCTCGCGCAACGTGGCATCGATTTCCGAGAGCTTCATGGAATCCGGCGCGACAGATTCGCGACGCCGGAGAAATCGCCCGCTTTGTTCACAAAAAGATGTGAACAAAACACACCGCGCCGGCGCCTTTTATTCACAAGTTATTCAACCGGGTTTGCGGCCTCCATTGGCATGGCCGTCACCCTAACCTCCTTGAGTCTCGCCGGTTCCCGTTGCGCCCGCTTTTTCCGGCTGGCCAGATAGGTTCGTCGCGCATCTTTCAACGAAACGCCCTCCAGAAAATAAACGATGGCCGCGCGGCCAATCGCATAAGTTCCCGCGCCCGCCACCATGCCGCAGACCACGTTTCCCCAGCCGGGGAAAAACTTCAGGAGAGCGCGCGTGCCTTCCCGCAGAATCATGCCGGCGCCGACATTTACGCCGAGAGCGCCTATGAATTCTGTGGCCGCGCGCAGACTCCTCTCGCGGCCGCCGATGTACATGATGCCCGACACCATCACCAGCTGGAGCGCGGTGAGAATCGGGAGATCGGCCAGCGGAATCGGTTGAGCGCCAATCGCAGCACAGATGGCGGTGGTCGATTTCACGAGCGACTGCGCGATCTCGATCTGCGCCGGGCGATCGCGCGCGATTCGCACCATTTCCACGCGAGCTTCATTCGGAAGTTGTCGCGCCAGCAGGGACATGAACGATTGCGCGTCGGCTTTCATTTCGCCGCTGCTGACGGTCCCCGGAGTAAAAGCCAATTCGAAGATTTGAAGGAGATGCTCTCGGATGGCCTGTTTTTCTTCCAGCGCATCTTGCGGTCGCGCCCGTGTCGTGACCTGCGGTTGGGTTGCAGCATTGCCGTTGTGAGCGGCGCGGGCAACGCGGCTCGTGTCGTGCAACACGATGCCGATAATTTTCGCGGGCGTGCGAGCGCGGGTGTTCGAGGCGTGAAACACCGCCAGATTTTCCAACTCGTGTGTGGCAAGGCTCGCCGCGCCGCCGTTGTCACCGAGATGCAGAAAAACGTCAACCGGTTGTTGCTTCAGCTCTTCTGCGATCTCCGGCACCTTCGATGCCTCCGCGCCGCGCGCATCGAGGAGGGCGATCGTTCCGTGCCCGCCGAGATCGATTGCCTGCCAGCGAAAAAGTTCCATCAGAACGTCGCGCGATTCCATCAGGGGCGCCCACGAAAAAAGCGTCGCGACCACTTCCTGGATCGAAAACCTGTTCGAGCCGGTCAAGACGAAGCGCGGCGAGCGCTGTTGCAGAAACAACTCCTTCAGCGGGGTCAGCTCGTGCAGCACCGGTTTTCGAATCGTCTCCGGAAGCTTGCCGAGAAAATCTTCGAGCCGCTCGATGATGTGAAGAAGAAACGCCCGGTTCATTTCGGTTTCGTTTTGAATCCGGCAGCGCCGAATTGTTTTTCGGATTTAGCTCCCGCTTTCAGCTTGGTTTCCACAGATGCTCCAATTATACCCGTTCTCATGAGTTTAAATCTCGAAATTCTTTCGCGCGCGGCGGATCAGGCGCGCGGGTTGTGCATGGACGCGGTGCAGGCTTCAAAATCTGGTCACCTCGGTCTTCCCCTCGGCTGCGCCGAGATGGGAGCGGTCCTTTACGGCTACGCGCTCAAACACAACCCGGACGAGCCCCGATGGATCGGCCGCGATTATTTCATTCTCTCGGCCGGACACGGCAGCATGTTCCTCTACGCGTGGCTGAACCTGAGCGGATACGATCTGCCCATGGACGAGATCAAGCGTTTCCGGCAATTGCACAGCAAGACGCCGGGGCATCCCGAGTTTTTTGAAACGCCGGGAGTGGAATGCACCACCGGTCCGCTTGGACAAGGCGTGGGCAACGCGGTCGGTGTCGCGATGGCGGCGAAGATGGCGGCCGCTCGTTTCAATACGGACGAGCACAAGATTTTTGACCAGCACGTCGTTTGTCTTGCGGGCGATGGCTGTTTGCAGGAAGGCGTTTCCGCGGAAGCCAGCGCGTTCGCCGGGCATTTCGGCCTCGATAACCTGATCCTCATCTACGACAACAACGCGGTCACCCTCGACGCCATGGCCAAGGTGACGCAGAGCGAGGACACCGGAAAACGTTTCGAAGCCTACGGTTTCGATGTCCAGAAGATCGACGGCCAGGATATGCAGGCCTTCCTCGACGCGTTCGACACGGCGAAGAAACGCGACAACGGCAAACCGCAGATGATCATGGCGCAGACCTTGATCGGCAAAGGCATTCCAGAGGTGCAGGGGACAAACAAGGCTCACGGTGAAGCCGGTGTAAAATACGTGGATGCCGCGCGCAAGGGACTCGGACTGCCGGACGAACATTATTTTGTCTCGCAGGACGTGCGCGATTATTTCGCCGAGCACAAAAAGAAGCTGGTCGCGGAATACGATCGCTGGGGGAAATCTTATCAGGAATGGCGTTCGAAAAACCCCGAGCAAGCGCGCCAGCTCGATGAGGCGATCGAGAAAAAAGTTCCAGCCGATTTGTCGGATAGGATTCCCGCTTTTCCGGCGGACGCGAAGATCGCGACCCGCAAGGCCGGCAGCGAAGTGTTGCAGCCGCTCGCAAAGGCGATGCCGTTTCTCGTTAGCGGCAGCGCCGATCTGCACGGCTCCACTCTGAATTACATCGAAGGCGCCGGTGATTTTACCCGGGATAACAACTCCGGCCGCAACATTCACTTCGGGATCCGAGAGCACGGCATGTGCGCGATCATGAATGGCATCGGCTACCACGGCGTCTTTCGCGCCTCGGGTGCGACCTTTCTCGTCTTCGCCGATTATTGCCGCCCATCGATCCGTCTCGCCGCGCTTTCCAAGCTGCCGAACATTTACATTTTCACGCACGACTCGATCGGCGTCGGCGAAGACGGCCCGACGCACGAGCCGGTCGAGACCGTGAGCGGTCTACGCGTGATCCCGCAACTCGATGTCATCCGGCCCGCCGATCCTGAGGAAACGGCGGGTGCCTTTATTGCTGCAACCCAACGGACGGACGGCCCGACGCTACTCGCGCTGACGAGGCAAGCCGTTCCAATGTTCAGCGAGATCGACGTGAAGACGCGCCGCGAAGGCGTGGCGCTGGGCGGCTATATCGCCAAACGAGAGAGCGGGAAGCTCGATCTCATATTGTTATCGTGCGGCAGCGAATTGCAGCACGCCATGAATGCGGCGAAGGAACTCGGTGCGGGAACGAGAGTGGTTTCGATGCCCTGTTTCGAGCGGTTCGAACGGCAACCCGCGGGTTATCGCGAAGAGGTCTTGCCCGCATCCTGCCGCCGCCGCGTCGCCATCGAAGCCGGCGTTCCGCATCTCTGGTATCAGTATGTTGGCCTTGATGGAAAGGTTGTCGCTTTGCACCGCTTCGGCATGAGCGGTCCCGGCGACCAGGTCATGAAAGAATTCGGGATGGACGCCGCCCACGTCGTGGAAGCAGCGAAGTCGCTGTAACCCTTCCTGTAGCCGCTTCGCTATGCGAAGCGCGGGAGAGATGCTTCCATTCTCGCCCGCCCGCGATCTTCGCCGTCGCCCACTCCAATAACAATCTTGACTATTTCATACTTTCAGAAAATACTGAAAGTAGATGAAGAAGCCACAACCAGAGAACGACCGGCGGACGCTGCTCCAGGCGCGCGATGAATTCGTGACCCAGTGGGGCACGATCGGAACGGCCTGGGGAATCAATCGGACCATGGCGCAGGTCCACGCGCTCCTGATCACCACCGGACACTTAATGAGCACCGACGAGATCATGGAGGAGCTGAAAATCAGCCGTGGCAACGCTCATAAGAACCTGCGCGATCTGGTCAGTTGGGGATTGATCCGGAGCGTCGTGCGCAAGGGAGAGCGCAAGGAATTCTTCGAGGCGGAAAAGAATGTTTGGAAAATGTTTTGCATCATTCTGCGCGAGCGCCGGCGACGTGAGCTGCGGCCGGCCCAGGCCGCTCTGCAGGAATGCGCCGCGCGCACCAAAGGCCTGAAAGGCGCCGAAGCAGCCGCGTTCAACAAACAAATCAAAGCGCTGAGCGATTTCCTCGAGCTGGCCGACAGCGTCATCACCAAGATTTCGCGCTCGGAACAAAGCAGCATGGTCCCGTGGGCCCTGAAATTTCTGAAATGAACCTTTTTTTTGAACCATGTTTCAGTAATTCCTGAAACTACAAGAGAGAGAACCGCCCAGCCCTAGAAAGAAGAAATATATGACACCGATCGTTTGGACTTACCTCAGTTATCTTATCATCAGCGTCTCCCTCAACCGTCTGGGTGGCGAAGACGCTGCACAAGAACGGCCGGATTTTCCTGGTAGATTAGTTTTCTGGGCAACGAGCCGCTGGCTGACTCGATCAATCATCTCCTTGTAGTCGGCTTTTACCTGATCAACATCGGTTATGTCAGCCTCGCGCTGAAGGAAGGACAGATGCCGGCGGATTTGCAGGGAGTTCTGGAAACTCTCAGTCGCAAGGTGGGAGTGGTGCTGCTCGTATTGGGCGGCATGCACTTCTTCAATCTGCTGGTATTTTCGAAAATGCGGAAGCGCGCGCTGTTGCATCGCGCGCCGCCGCCACTCCCACCGCAGACGCAAATTCCGATCGCACCGGCGTGAAGCGACTCTACGTTTTGTTCGATGGCGAATGCTCGTTGTGCGGGCGATGCCGGCACTGGCTCGCCCGCCAACCGGCTTTTCTGGAATTGCGTTTTCTGCCGTTCCAGTCACAGGAAGTGGGCCGCCGTTTTCCCGGGCTAGAAGCGCTCCATCCGGAGGAGCAGCTTCTTGTCGTCAGTGATGAAGGCGGCGTCTATCGCGGACCGCAGGCGTGGCTCATGTGTTTGTATGCGTTGCGCGATTATCGAGAATGGTCGCAGAGGCTGGCGCATCCCGCATTGCTGCCATGGACTCGGCGGGTCTGCGAGTTGCTGAGCGAAAATCGCTCGCAAGTGTCGCGATGGCTGGACGCGATTCCTACTTGCCCGGAGACGCCGATCGCCAGGTGAAAATCGTGATCGTGGGAGGATCGGGGCAAGTCGGGCAGGTGTTGGCGCGAGCTTTCTTGAAGGACGACCATGAGGTTGTGGTTCTAACACGCCAGCGAGCGGCGAAGATTGCCGGACGAGCCGTCTTTTGGGATGGACGCACCCTGGAAGATTGGGCTGAAGAATTTGAAGCGGCGGACGCCGTAATAAATCTCGCCGGGAAAAGCGTAAACTGTCGCTACACCTCCAGAAATCGCGAGGAGATAACGCGCTCACGCGTCGATTCGACGAGAGCAGTAGGGCAGGCAATCGCTCGCGCACAACGTCCTCCCCGTCTTTGGCTGCAGGCGGCGACGGCCACCATCTATGCGCATCGTTATGATGCCGCGAATGACGAAGCTTTTGGCATTATCGGCGGGAACGAGCGGAATGTTCCTGAGACCTGGCGTTTCAGCACCGACGTGGCGAAGGTGTGGGAACGCGCCTTTAACGAAGCGCCGCCATTGCTGCTCACGCGCAAGGTGCTAATGCGGTCGGCCGTGATCCTGAGTCCCGATCGCGGAGGTATCTTCGATGTTCTGCTTGGTCTGGTTCGACACGGACTTGGGGGCAGGGTGGGGGAACGGCCGCCAATATGTTTCCTGGATTCACGACGACGATTTTATTCGGGCGATTTATTGGCTGATCACGCGTGAGAATTTCGAAGGCGTCGTGATTCTTGCGTCGCCGAATCCGTTGCCAAACGCGGAGTTCATGCGGGTTTTGCGCAAGGCTTGGGGAACGAGAGTGGGATTGCCTGCGGCGAAATGCATGCTGGAGATCGCGACCTTTTTTTTGCGCACGGAAACAGAGCTGGTGTTGAAAAGCCGGCGGGTCATTCCCAGCCGGCTCTTGCATGATGGTTTCGAATTCAAGTTTCCGAAATGGAAAGAGGCCGCGCGTGAGCTTTGCCGGCGCTGGCGCGGAATGTAGAGGCGCCCGCCGCGGCGGGCGCCTGTCTTGTTGGTTAGGCGCTTGGCCCAAGCGTCTCTACATCCTTGCGTCTCGCTTCGATTTCGCGACATTCGCCGCCGCTCCATGCTCACGATTTCACAAGTTTCGAAGGCTTTTGCCGGACGCACGCTCTTTGAAGACGCGTCGCTCCAGGTGAACCGTGGCGATCGCGTGGGCTTGGTCGGTCCGAATGGCGCGGGGAAGTCGACGCTCTTCTCGCTCATTCTGGGCGAAGCA
The DNA here is from genome assembly GCA_003134785.1 of Spartobacteria bacterium. Taxonomy (GTDB): domain Bacteria; phylum Verrucomicrobiota; class Verrucomicrobiia; order Chthoniobacterales; family UBA10450; genus AV80. Next base: position 80,372 of record PLCN01000003.1, on the reverse strand, counting down.
TCTCCGGACGAAGGCAAAGTCTCGATCGAGAAATCGGCCACGATCGGATTTCTTCCGCAGGAACATGCGCCCGCTGGTGATGAAACGGTTCTGGAATTGGCCTGCGCGGTTTCGCCCGAGTTGATCAAAGCGCAACGCATCATGAAAACGACGGCGGAAGATTCGGCCGACCACCACGACGCGTTGCATTTGTTTGACGAGCAGGGCGGCTGGCAGCTCGAGCCAAAAGCGAAACGTATCCTGGCCGGCCTCGCTTTCCGAGAAGCGGATTTCGACCGGCCGGCGAAAACTCTGAGCGGCGGCTGGGTTATGCGGGCGCATCTTGCGCGGCTGCTGGTGCAGGAGCCCGATCTCCTCCTGCTCGACGAGCCGACTAACCATCTCGACCTCGAATCGCTCGTGTGGTTTCAGGAATACCTAACGAGTTATCCCGGCGCGATTCTCATGATCTCGCACGACCGCGAGTTCTTGAATCAACTCGTCGGTTCCATCATCGAGATCGCTCACAAGCGGCTGAATCGATATCGGGGAAATTGGGATAGCTACGTCGAGCAAAGGGCGGCCCGCGAAGAGCAGCAGCTATCCGCCTACAAAAACCAGCAGAAGGAGATCGCGTCGCTCCAGCTATTCGCCGACCGGTTCCGCGCTAAGGCGAGCAAAGCGTCGCAGGCGCAAAGCAAGTTAAAGCAGATCGATCGGATGGAGAAAATCGAGGCGCCGGTCTCCCGCGAGAGGACGGTGCATTTCCGTTTTCCGCAGCCGCCACGGAGCGGACATCGCGTAATCACGCTGAGGGAAGTGGACCATGCTTACGGCGATCTGGTCGTTTACGGTGGCCTCGATTTTGAGGCGGAGAGGGGACAACGCACTGTGCTCGTGGGCCCGAACGGCGCCGGAAAGTCGACTTTGTTAAAACTCCTGGCAGGCGTTCTTCCGGTCCAAGTCGGCGCGCGAGAAGTCGGACACAATGTGAAGGTCGGTTATTTCTCGCAGTATCGCGTCGAGATGCTGGATCCGAAGCAGACGGTGCTCGAGACCGCGCGCGATATGCCGAATCCGGTCTCCGAGCAGACAGCTCGCACGGTTCTCGGCTCGTTCCTTTTCCAAGGTGACGACGTTTTCAAAACCACGGCCGTCCTGAGCGGTGGAGAGAAGACACGGCTTGCACTTGTTAGGTTGCTGCTCGATCCGCCAAACCTGCTCCTGATGGATGAACCGACCACGCACCTCGATGTCGGGAGCATCGATGCGCTCGTCAGCGCACTGGCGCAGTACGAGGGGACGCTGATTTTTATCAGCCACGACGTTTACTTCATTCGCGAAGTCGCGAAAACGGTGCTGCACATCAATGCGGGGAAACTGACGCCCTATGCCGGTGACTACGATTACTACCTGGATAAATCGCGGGCCACTTCGGCGCGGGCTGCGCTGACCAGCGGCGAGAAGCTGCATAACTTTCAGCCGGTGGCGTCGAAGGCGGAGACTTCAACAAACGGCGCATCTGTCCAAAAGAGCGGGATGCGCGAGACGCGCGAGCAGCGCCGGGCCGCGGCGGAGGAACGCAAAGCCGAGGCGAAGATCAAGCGCGATCACGAGAAGGCAGCGCGCGATTTGGAAATGCAGATTTTGAAACTCGAAGGCCGGCAGAAAGAACTGACCGAGGAGTTGGAAAAGCCGGAGACTTACGATCGCGGCGGCGCGGCGACGCAACTGAATCGCGAGTTGCAAGCTGTGACCACCGATCTGGAACGGCTGACGGGGGAATGGGAAAAGCTCGCGGAAAAAGCCGGAGCAAATTCAAACGGGGCGTCTCGCTCGTGATCCGAGGCGCTTCGGAAAGGCGCGAGGGCGGGCCTTGCTATTGTCCGATCTTTCGCCCTCCGTGTTTGCCCTTCACGAAATCGCCCGGCGACCGCTTTTGATCGTCCGGCGCCGAACCCGCCGCATGACCTAGCCCTTTCTCTTCGGACGAGAGGAATTCCTTAAACCGATTCTTGTCGATCGCTTTCATGAAAGCCTCGTGAGCTGAGACCAAACCCTTTTGGAGCAACGCGTGGATCGCGTCGTCCATGAATTGCATCCCCAGTCCTTTCCCGGCCACGATCACGTCCTGTAGTTTTTGCGTCGCGCCTTCGCGGATGATGGCTGAGACCGCTGAGCTCGCGATGAGGATTTCATTGACCGTGAGCCGACCTGAGCCGTCCGCTTTTTTCATGAGCAACTGCGCCAGGACACCGCGCAGCGAATTCGCGAGCATCGTGCGCACTTGCGCCTGTTTGTTGGCGGGGAACGCGTCCACCATGCGATCGATCGTCTTGCGCGCGTTGTTCGTGTGCAACGTCCCAAACACCAGCAGTCCCGTCTCCGCGGCCGTGAGCGCGAGTGAGATCGTCTCCAGATCGCGCATTTCACCCACGAGCACGATGTCCGCATCTTCCCGCAACGCCGCCTTGAGGCCGTTGGGAAAAGAGATGGTATCAACTGGCACTTCGCGTTGGGTGATGATGCTGTGCTTGTTTTGGTGCACGAACTCTATCGGTTCCTCGATCGTAACAATATGCCGCGAAAAGTTTTCGTTTATGTAATCGATCAATGCCGCCAACGTGGTGGACTTGCCTGAGCCAGTCGGCCCGGTGACCAGAATGAGGCCCCCGCGCAAATGTCCGAACTGTTTCACCACCGGAGGGATGCCGAGTTGGTCGAGGCTCGCAATCTTCGTTGGGATCAAACGAAAGACGGCGCCATAACCGTTCGCCTGTTTCAAGAAATTGCAGCGAAACCGCGACTGCTCATCCATCTCGTAGGCGAAATCAAGATCGCCGCCTTCCTCGAAGATTTCCCATCGCTTCGGGCCGCACATCTCGCTCAACATTTTCGCGGCTTCGTCGCGGGTAATGGGTTCGTCGCGGATAGGCATTACGTCACCATGCCGGCGCATCTTGGGCGGCTGGCCTTCGCCGATGTGCAAATCGGACGCGCCCTCGGCGACGATAACGCTGAGAAATTGATCGATGTAAGGCATTCCTTTAACCGCGGATTACACGGATGACTCGGATAAGGAATCAGGATTGATTCATCACCCTTGCTCAAACGCTTCCTTTTGTTCAGCGCGCGCGAAGGCCTCATCGCGGCTGATCGCGCCCTGGTCGTAGAGCGCCATCAACGCATCGTCCATCAATTGCATGCCTTGCTTTTTGCCGGTCTGAATGATTCCCGGCAGCATGTAGGTCTTTGCTTCGCGGATGACATTCGCGACGGCTGGCGTGTTCGCGAGTGTTTCGAGCGCAAGCACGCGTGTCTTGCCATCGGCGCTCGGGACCAATTGTTGGCTGATGATGCCGCGCAGTGATTCGCTAACCATGATGCGAATCTGTTCCTGTTGATCGACCGGGAAGACATCGAGCAGTCGATCGAGCGTGCGCGCGGCGTTGCCGGTGTGCAACGTGCCTAAAACCAGATGGCCCGTTTCCGCGGCGGTGATGGCGAGCGAGATCGTCTCCAGATCGCGCATCTCGCCCACCATGATCACGTCGGGATCTTCCCGGAGCGCGCCGCGCAAGGCCGCGCCGAATGAGCGGGTGTGCGTGTGCACCTCGCGTTGCGTGATGTGGCAACCCTTCGGCTCGAAAATGTATTCGATCGGATCTTCCAGCGTGATGATGTGCTCGCGCCGCTCGAGATTTATCCGCTCGATCAACGCCGCGAGCGTGGTGGATTTTCCGCTGCCGACCGAGCCGGTCACGAGGATGAGTCCGTTTTGATAACGGGTTAGTAACTTCAGACTTTCAGGCAACCCGAGTTCGTCCATCGTCCGCACCTGCGTGTTGATGATGCGGAAGACTAGATCGATCCCGAGTCGCTGACGAACAACGATAACCCGAAAGCGGCCGGAGCTATTCGCGTAAGCGAAATCCGAATCGCCGCGCTCGTTTAACTGAAGCCTTTGCGCATCGGAAAGGAATCCTTCGGCTAGCGTTGCGGTCTCGTCCGCCGTGAGTTTTGGAGCATCCGGCCAGATCGGCTGAAGCATTCCGTTCCAGCGCCAGATCGGTGGCGCATTTACGCCCAAATGAATATCGGACGCGCCTTCGCGCTGGCCGATGGCCAGGTATTCGTCCACGTGCCCCAGCGTGTGCGCGTTATTCGCGCCGGGAGATTTTGTAAGGGGTGCGGTCATGGGGGGGAATGCCATCATTAGGCACACGCCCGCCCCACGTAAAACTCAAAATGGATCAGCGTCTGCCGCCCATTGCGGCGTCAGCCGCGTAACCCTTGATCTTTTTGGAAATGAAATGCATCACCGCTGGCTTAAGCAAAGTCACAGCGAGTCTGAGCGCGCCGACCGCAAGGCCCGCTTCCAGAATCCCTTTCTTGTGGTCTTCGCCCTTGCTCTTTCCTTTTCTCCTCGCTTCGGCCTTCCGAGTCCTGGCCGGCATCACCGCGAAGACGACGCCGACCACCACCGCGGCCGTGATCCACAGCACGGTCTGGCGTTGAAAGGACTTGCGAAACTTGAGCGGAAAATCCAGCTCATAACGCAGCCCGCTCAGATCGCGTGACAGCCGGTCACGCGAATGTGCGATCTCCTGTCTTAATTGGTGGAGCGACTTTTCTTGTCCAGGGTCTTTAGCCATTCACGATCCTTTTTCAATTCCGCGGCGGTCGCCTTAAACATCGGTTTCTTCATCCGGCTGCGGGCGATCAGGAGACAGACCAGCGCGAGAACAAAATGAAGTCCCGCCGCGGCCAGCGTGATCCAAATCCACGAGACATGCAGCGCGTGCGCGAGGGCCGCGATCGCACTCGCCAGCAGGAACAGATATCCGAAAAGCACGAGCACGGCGGCGCCGGCGAGGCAGCCCACCAGCACCAGAACGTGCACCAGCGCCGACTTGGACTCGTTCGCGAAGAGACCAATCCGGCTCTCCAAGAAACCCGCCAGGCTGTTGACCAGCGCGAGCAGATTATGGAGCAAGCCGGCGTGTCCCGCGGGATTGCGGAACCGCATCGTGTCGCCAGCCATTCGGCCCAATCTTTAGCGGCGGAAAATCAGCCCGAGAACGAATCCGATTCCGAGCGCGGTGAAGACCGCCTTGGTCGGATTTTCCCGCACGTATTGCTCGCCGTCTTCCTGAAGAGTGCGGGCCCGGTCGCGCGCGTCTCCCCATACTTGCTCGGCCTTGTCGCGATACTCTTCCGCCATTGCGCCGGCGGCGGACTTCAGATCGTCCGCCATCACGCCGGCGGCGGACTTCAAATCCTCCGCGGCTTTGCGCACGTGGGTCTTGCTGCTTTCAAATTTCCTCTGGGCGTCCGCCGGGATGGGGCCGCTCTCTTGCGTCGTAGTTTTATTTTCTTCAGCCATGATATTTTCCTGTCGGTTCTTTTTAGGTCGTTTGCTTCGCTGCGTTTTTTTCACTGCACGCATGCGTAATGATAAGTCTTCTTCACCAGAAACGAAACTCGTCTCTTCGTTGCGCTTACGGTTAGCGTTTTTAACCGCGCCGCTTCAACGAACTGGGGTCATTTCTCGCGGAAGATGATGCGGGCTTTGGTCAAATCGTAGGGCGAAAGCTCCACTTCCACCTTGTCTCCCGGGACGATGCGGATGAAATGCTTGCGCATTTTGCCCGAAATATGCGCAAGCACATTCCGCTGACCTGCGAGGTCCACGCGAAACATCGTGCCCGGCAACACTTGGGTCACCGTCCCTTCGGTTACAATCTGCTCTTCCTTCGCCATCGCGGCTAAGATACCCACTACCCCGCGCCTCTCAACTATTGGTGGGTGACTGCAGTCCGCGCGCTCTTTTCGGAGCGGATCCGCGGCTCCAGTTCCTCGTGCTCGTGCTCCTGCTCGATTCTCTAACCTTCGATTACGATTACGATTACGATTACGATTACGAGCACGAGCACGAGCACGAGCACCGAGTTTGTTAGGTGTCAGCGATCGTCCTTCCTAGCCAAGGCGGAATACTTCTTTGCCCGGGCGAGCCAGTCCCGTCCACGCTGCACTAACTCCGGACCAGCTGGAACTTCCTTCTTCGCGGGATCCAGCCACCGGATCAACACGCCATCGGCAAGGTAGAAGCGTTCTTCCGATTTGCTTTTCACCTTTTCGGAAAGAGGTTTGTCGTAATGCGAGTCGACTCGCAAAACGAAAAACAGCCGATCGTCCCAGAAATAATATTCCTCGAGAGCCTGGCCCGTCTCACCATAGAACTTCGCCGAGAGCTTGCGTAACGAGTGGCCCGAGAAATAGGCTGTTAGCTCCCCGCCTTCAGTAGATTCGCCGAGGAGATCGCGTTTAACCTGTTGGTAGCGGCTAAGGTCTCTTTCGACTTCATCGTAACACGTCCGGATAATCTTGACCTTCTCGGTCCACCGTCGAGTCCGCCGATAGGCTTGGCCGCGGCCCGCAGAAGCACAGCAAACCGCCGACCGCTGCGGCGAAGAGATGATTCCTGATGGTGCTACTCATCGTTCGGCCCTTTCCGGTCTCGACCGCCTAACAAATCGACAAGTATGCAAATCGACAAGCTCTAATCGCTTCGAAAATCCTTGAGCGAGAGTGCCTGAAGGTATTCCCCGCGTTCTTCCCGTTTCCACCATGCACCCGTAAGGCGGTGCTCAACCAACGTGGTGAAATGATAATCGTAGAGCGTGGAACGGACGAAAAGCGGTGGCTTGTCCGGGAAAGGATTGTGCGCAAGTAGGTGGGTGACGGCGGGAGTGTTCGTCAGCAATTGTTTCGTTAGGCCAACAAACCAGGGATTCTGCCGATAGGTCCCAAGTGCGGCGAACCACACCTGCCAGTCGAGGCGGGGTTGGTGGGGAGCCGCCCAATGCGGTGGCTGATTCAGGTCGCCCGGCTTCCATCTGAATTCGTACGGCAACCAGTCGATGCCGTCAGCGCTTCCTTCGAGAATAATCTCGGGCCGCGATTTAGTCATGACGCGGAACAAGCCGTAACCGCTCACAATTCGAAATGGCGCGACGTAGCTATACACTGCCGCGATCGGCCGCGGCCAAGCGGCCTCTGGTTTGAACGCGCTGAAGATGAGCCACCCATTCAGCGGGAGTGTTACGACCAGAACTGCTACCGCGGCGAAAGCGAACAAGCGTTCTGGTAGGGCCCGCGTGCTCCGCGGTCCGTGGACGGCGCCGCGCGCCGATCCTACCATCGCGTCGTCGAGCAAGAGCAAGCAAAGCGCGATGGTAAGCAGATTGAAGAAGCAATAATTGCCAGTGAGCGCGATCAGGATCTGGAGCAGGATGAGCAGCGCACAGGCGATGTGTCGCAATCGGCGCGGCGCCCAGATGAAAAACGGCGTCACGCTTTCGACGAAGAGGACGAAGAAGGTGGAAAACTTTCGGAACCACTCCGGGCTCTGATGCGCCCACCAACCGATGATCGTCGGAAGCGGTTGCGTCTCGTAGTGGTAATCGAGCGCGGTCAGATTCCACCAGGAGTTATCGCCGCTAGTTAATTTCACCACGCCCGACATCAACATCAATTTAAAGAGAAGCAGCTTCAGGAGGAATTGCCCGATCCGCGAGACGGGCGCATCACTGGCGGCGCCCAATCGCCAGCGAACCGGCGCGAAGAAGATGGCGAGAAAACCGGTCTCGAGCAGCAGGATGTCCCATTGAAAACTCAGGAAGGTCTGGCCCGCGATCGTCAGCGACAGGTACAAGACGAAAAGTAGAACGAGCGCGATGACTGGCAGGAACCCGGCGATCAGCAAAACTGAAATAACCGCGCCGGCGCCGCAAAGGAAATGCAGGAAAGCATTACTCGAATTGAGCCAGCATAACGTCGGCAAAAGGAACGGAGCGCTTCCCCCGATTTGGTCGTGCGCAGCCGGCAGATATTTCGCCACAGGCGAGATCCCGTGTTCGCCGATCAATCCATCCACCTGCGTCCAGAGCGAGAGAAACGCGATCAGATAGATGCAGCCGAGCGATCGGAGAAACCACCGGCGCGATTTGAAGTAGGTCGGCTGACGGACGTCGTTGCCCCAGAGCAAGCGCGTGAAAAACGACGCGGTCATGCGATGTCGCGCGACGAGGCGATAGGCCGTGTCAGTAATGACGCCGAATCCCGGCACGTGTTCATAACACCAGATCATCCACCGGCGACTGCGTTTTTTGCCTAACGAGCGGAAGACCGCTTCCGCTCCGCTAAAAACCGTTCCATCAGTGTCGATGAACTGGACGGAACGCTCGAAGGCTTCGCCTGGAATTTCCGGAAAACGCTCGGCGACTTCCTGCGATGGAGCGTACTCGACCGCTCCCGCCGTCAGCTCGCGCCAGCGCTCGATCCAACGGCGGCAGAAATGGCAATTGCCGTCGAAAATCAGAAGCGGCCTGGGTGGCGCGGCGCGCACAGAGCGATGGGGCGCGGAAGACATCAACGTCCAACGTCCAACTGCCTGCCCCGAGCGCAAGCCGAATGGGTCGAACGTTCACCGTCAATGCGAGAAAGTAGCGCTGAACGAACCGCGTCAAGGAGCGGCGGTTTCCAAACCGCCGACGCTTTCAGAGGGCGCTTTGGAAAGCGCCCCTCCTTGATTACAGATCAAACTCTGCCCAGACCGGCGCGTGATCCGACGTTTCTTTGCCCTTGCGCATCTCGCGGTCGATCCCGGCGCCAGTGCAACGCGCCGCCAACGCTTGGCTCGCAAGAATTGCATCGATGCGCAGTCCGCGGTTCTTCGGAAACGCAAGCATACGATAATCCCACCAGCTGAAAAGGCCGGTCTCGGGATGATGGATCCGCAGCGTATCGGTCAAACCTTCGCCGCATAATTCCTGGAAGGCAGCGCGCTCCTTCTCGGAGCACATGATCGCGCCCCGCCATAGCGCCGGGTCGAAAACATCCTCATCTTTCGGCGCCACGTTGAAATCGCCGCACACTGCCAGGTGCTCCGCGGAAGTTTCCTTTTCTCGCAAGCGTTTCCGCAGGCGCCGATACCACTTCAACTTGTAATCGTACGCCGCGGAGCCCACCGCCTGCCCGTTCGGCGCGTAGATGGAATAGACCCGGACCGACCCGATGGTCGCCGCGATGACGCGCGCCTGAGGATCCTCTTCTTCGTCACAGAGTGACGCCCGAACGTCCTGCAGCACACTGCGAGAAAGGATCGCGACGCCGTTATAAGATTTTTGGCCATGAAACGCAGAATGATATCCGGCAGCTCGCAGTGCTAATTCCGGAAACTGTTCATCGGTGCATTTTGTTTCCTGCAAACAAACCACGTCAGGCTGAGTTCCGGCGAGCCAGCCAAGGAGACGCTCCTGCCGCTTGCGGAGCGAGTTTATGTTCCATGAAACGATCCTCATTAGGAAGAAGGACCAGTGATCAGCGAGCCGAGGGCTTGAACTGCCCAGCCGAAGATTGAACCGCGGAGGACGCAGAGAGCGCAGAGCTTTTCTTCCTAAACTTCTCCGCGTGCTCCGCGGTAGTCATAATTCCATCTCCACCCCCGGCGTGGGCACGATCACTTCCGATCCCGGCAACTCCGCAGCCAGCGTGGCGCGAGTCCATTCCACGGCCGGCGCGTCGCCATGCACGAGCACGATTTTCTTCGGCGCGAGTTGTTTCACATACCGCACGATCGATTCGCGCGACGCGTGCGCGCTGAATTGGAATTGCTCGATCTCGCAGCGCAACGGCTGCGCGGGTTCGTCCGGATCGAGCGAAACCAAATCACCGGGCTGTACCGTCTTGAGAATGCCGGCGGGCGATTCCGGATCGGCGTAGCCGACAAAGAAAATCGAGTGCTGCGGATTTTCCAGGACGCGACGTGCGAAAATATTCGAAAGCGTTTTCGGCGTCATCATCCCGCTCGAGAGCGCGTAGATTCTCCCAGCGCGCGCGGCGGATTCGTGAATGTTCTGGCCGTTCAAGACGAAGGGCGCGACTTCTTCGAGCAACTGAAGACGAGGCAGCAGCCGGCGCGTCGTGAGCGCGCGCCGATCATACACCTCCGTCATCTTGGTGCTCAGTCCCCCGATGTAGATGGGAAATTCTCCCAGCAATTTCTCTCGCCGGAATTTGTAGAACATGGCGAGGGCTTCCTGCGTTTTGCCCAATGCAAACACCGGCATCAGGATGCAGCCGCCGCGTTTGAAGGCGCGATCGATCGCCGCGGCCAGGCGAAGCTCCTCGCCAGCACGAGTGAAGCCGTCGGGCAACGGACTGTCGCCACGCGTCGTCTCGATGATCAAGACATCAACGCCCGACTCGGGAAAGACGGCGCCTTTCGTGATCGTTTGGTCGTCGAAGTTGACGTCACCGCTATAAAAAATCGTACGCCCTTCCGCGCGGAGGATAACGCCCGCGGCCCCGAGCACATGCCCCGCGTCCACGAACTCGACCGTGAGACCGCCTTCCTCGCGCGGCGCGGCGCGCTCGCCCGCGAGCGTAAACGGCTGGCGCCACGGAGACGATCGCCAGCGATCCGTCGCGCGATCGGTTTCACGATGAGTGTAGAGCGGGTACGTCGCGGCGCCGATCTCCTCGCGTTGCCGCGTCATCACATTGACCGAGTTGTGCAGGAGCAAGCTCCCGATTTCCGCGGTCGCTTCCGTCATGAAGATGCGCGCCTCGGGTTGGCGTCGCATCAAGACGGGCAACGTGCCGATGTGATCGAGATGCGAATGCGAAATGACGATCCCATCAAGCGGACGATCGCCGAGCGCGCGAAAGTTCGGCAACGCCTCTTCGCCTTCCTCCTTCGGGTGCATTCCGCAATCGAGCACGAGCCGCTGACCGGCCAGCTCGAGGTAGTAACTGTTGGCGCCGATCTCGGTGCGGCGGGTGAGATTGATGAACTTCAAAGCAGCTGAGCGAAAATTCGCATCCAATTTCCGAAGAGGATTCTTTCGATGTGATCGTCGCTGAATCCGCGCTCGATCAGTTTGCGGGTAAGATTCCGGGCGTGCGAATGATTCGTTAGGCCGGGGATGAAATATGGTCTCGTGAGCTTTGCGGCTAATTCCTGCTGCGCGGATTCAGACCGCTGCCGGTAAAGAAATTCGAAGAAATCGAAGCCGATTCCCACGCCCTCGATGCCAATCAGCCCAGCGACATGTTCGATGTGATCGACATAGCGGTCGAGCGTCGCCTCTTCCTGGCGCGGGCTTACGAGGACCGCGTTGATCCCGATCACGCCGCCGCGAGCGCCCACCATCTTGATTTGCTCGTCGCTGATGTTGCGCTCGAGGTCGTGGTACCGGCGCGCGTTGGTGTGCGACACAATGAGCGGCTTGGCGGTCAGCGCGAAAATTTCGTCGAAGCCCGCCGGATTGATGTGAGCGAGATCGACCATAATGCCGAGCGCTTCGCAGGCCTGAACCAGATCGCGTCCGAAGCTCGTCAAACCATCAGGTGACGAACCGCTCGCCGCGAAAACTCCCCCGGAACCGGCGGCATTGCGTCGGACATGAGTGAGTCCGATGGCGCGCACACCGAGTTCAAAAAAGACGCGCAGAAGATCGAGATCCGTTCCGAGCGGCTCTACGCCTTCCATCGTAATGAGAAGCGCGATCCGGCCGGCCTCGCGCGCGCGCAGAATTTCCTGATGGCTTTTGCAGAGGGCGAACCGAGCGGACTTTTCGACTTCTGCGTAAAGCCGCGCGATTTGATCGAGCGCGACCCGCAAAGCCATTTCCGGCAGGTAACGGTCTTCGAGATAAATTGCCGCGCCGAGAACGGCGATATTGCCCGCCTCGAATTCCGGCAGAAACTCCGTCGCCAGCACCTTCGGGCGGTCGCGCTTTTCGTAAAGATCCATCAGCAGATCGAAGTGAAGATCGACCAGCCCGCGCGCGTGCAGCCGATCGATTCGTTCTTCGATTTGTTTCGCCTGGTCGCTCATTGTGTTCTCGCGCAAAGTCGACGACGCAATCAAGGAATAGCCGGCGGAATCGTGGTGGCGTTCGGCCGTTGGGCGCGATAGCGGTGCGTTGCGACGGCGATTACGACCAGCATCCAGAGGGCGCCGAGCGGCAGCACGCCCGGAAGCCAGATCAGCCAACGGGAAACAATCGCCAGCGCGATGAGGCAATACGCCGCAGTAAATGCGATCGCGCCCAGCACCAGATCCACCCGGGGAAGGTTTCGCAGGATTCCGATTACGGCAGCCGCGATCAAAAGGACCACGCAATCAAAAATCCAACTGACGCGACGGACATAGGCGTTGGTTTGAATCGTCGCCAGCGTCGCCGCGAAAATATCCGGCGGTGAAAGAGGGTTCGACGGCGTCCGCGCCAGCACGATTTGATTGCGCATCGAGGCGACGTCCGGGCTCTCCTTTCCGGCGTCATGTTGCTGCGCGGCCAGCAGCAGTTCGTTCAGCCTGAGATGACGCGCCTTTTTGCCCGCATTGGGAGAAATCAGGATCGTGCCATCCGCGCGAATCGGAATCTTGCGTCCCTGCGGCAGGGAAATATTGGAGCCGAGGTCGATGGTTACCTCCGCCGGCGTCACGCTCAGCCAAAGCAGAATCGCTTCGAACGTGAACGAGGGGATCACTTCGCCGCGATAGCGGAAGAGAAGCGGGACGTGGATTCCATCCGCGATTTCGTCGGGGAGATTGATGAACCCGGCGGTCGCAATGAGACGCATTTCTTCCCCGGGTTGGCGTCCGATTCCAGAAAACTCGACCAGATCGCCGCGCTTTCCCGTCACCTGGGTGAAGCCCTGAATTTCCGGACCGGGCGAATCCGGATCGGGCGTCGTCGTTAGTTCCGCGGCGAGCAGCAACTTCGGCACGCGCATCGCCTGATCGATGAAAACCTGCTCCTGGTCCTTGTCGCGCTCACGCCATTTCAAGATATTCTCGAAGGCCACGACGGTAGGCTGAAACTCGAGCGCTGACTGAAGGAAAAGCGCGAACTCCAAAGGCGAGATCACGCTGCCTCCCGAGTGAGGCGAGGTCTCGGCTGAATCTTTCAGCGGCTCACGTTCCATGACGGCATCATGACCGATCTCGACCACCGTCAGCGGCGCCATCGGACCGTGCGGGTCGGAATTTTTCAAGAGCCAGCGCAGGAAAAAATCCTCGGATTGCTCCAGGCGCGGTTCGCGGAGAAAGAGCACTCCGAGCAACAGGACCACAAGCATGAGCCAGATGGTGGGTCGCTGCATCGCGCAGAAGTGAAGAGGGAAAAGCCACGAGTGACAAGTGGCAACTGTAGCCGCCGCGCTGTGCGCGGCGCGGTTTTGAATTCGCACGTCGAGCTCACGCTTCGCGCAGCGAAGCGGCTGCAGCTACCTGCTCAGTTCGAGCATGCGCAGGATCGGCGCTTCGGCGCGTTTTCGCAGGGGTTCGGGCAAAGTGATTTCCGGCGTCATGTTCAAGAGTGCGGCATGGACCTTCTCGAGTGTGTTCATTTTCATGAACCGGCATTCCGCGCAGGCGCAACGCTCCGTTGGGCCAGGAATGAATTTCTTTCCCGGAATTTCCTTGTGCAACCGATGCAGCATCCCCGCCTCGGTCACGACGATGATCTCGCGCGCAGGGGATTCCCGGCAAAACGAAACCATCTTTTCGGTCGAGCAAACTTCATCCGCGAGCAGACGAACGGCGTACGGACATTCCGGATGAGCCACGACCGGAGCGTCGGGATATTCTTCGCGGATTCTGCCGATGCTGCGCGCGGTGAACTCCACGTGCACGTAACAGTTTCCCTGCCAAAGATCCATCGGCCGTCCCGTCCGCTCGATCACCCACGCGCCGAGATTTTGGTCGGGGACAAAAAGTATGTTTCGATCGGGCGGCGCGCTGCGCACGATTTTTTCAGCATTGCCACTGGTGCAAATCACATCGGAAAGCGCCTTCACCCCCGCGCTGCAATTGATGTAGGCAATGACGTAATAATTTTTGTCCGCGTGTTGATCGAGATACGCCTTCAACTTTTCCGGCGGGCATGATTCCGAAAGCGAACAGCCGGCGTCGAGATCGGGCAGCAAGACCCGCTTGGCCGGGTTGATGATTTTCGCGGTCTCGGCCATGAAATGGACCCCGCAGAAAAGGATCACCTCGGCGTCGGTTTTCGCCGCCTGATAGCTCAGGCCGAGCGAATCTCCCACGTAGTCGGCGAGGTCCTGAATCTCCGGCACCTGGTAGTTGTGCGCGAGGATGACTGCATTCCTCTCCCGCTTCAGCTCGGCGATCTCTTCCGCGAGATCAATCCCGGCGAGACCAAAGTTTACACCACTGCTTACCATCGGTTAATATCGTCGGATCAACGCTGATTTACAAACACCCGCTCGTCGCTACCGCCTCGGCTTTATTGGGGCGGGGAAGCTTGCTGGTTCGGTCATTCGAGGACTGCTGCGCGCAGAATTTTGTGCGCCGGGAGAAATTATCGCCGGCGAGCCGAACGACACTCTTCGTGCGGCATTGCGCGACGAAGTGGGAATCTCGGTGACCGCGGAGAACACCGAGGTGGCTGAGTTTGCCGACACGATTTTGATCGGCGTTAAACCGGCGGTGGTCTTGCAGGTGGTGCGCGGTCTCGCCCCTGTCCTGAAGGATAAATTCGTCATTTCGCTTGCGGCGGGCATTCGCCTCGAAGCGATGGCGACGAGCGCCCCAGCGCGTTTTATGCGTGCGCTGACCAACACGCCTTCGGCGATCTGCCGGGCGGCGACTGCACTGGCGCGCGGCTCACGTACGCGAGATGAAGATGTCGATCTGGCGCGAAGGCTCTTCAGTGCGATTGGCGCTGTTGTGGAAGTCGACGAAGCGCAAATCGATGCGGTGACGGCGCTCAGTGGTAGCGGCCCGGCTTTCGTTTACACGGTGATCGAAGCGTTCGCTGAAGGCGGGAAGAAAATGGGGCTCGCCGGTGACATCGCGTTGACGCTCGCAACGCAGACCGTGCTGGGCGCCGCGCAACTCGCCAGTGAAACGAAACTTTCGCCGGAGGAATTACGCAGGATGGTGGTGACGCCGGGTGGCACGACGGCCGCCGGCCTCGCCGCGATGAATGAACTCAAGACTTCCGAAGGCTTGATCGCGGCAATTGAGGCCGCAACGAAACGCGGGCAAGAGATGGCGCAGGAAAATCTGTAGCCATCACCCTGTGGGCGACGCCGGTGCAACTGACACACCGCCCCTCGCGCTTCGCATAGCGAAGCGGCTACAGGAGCGCGGCGCGCATCGCATCGAGAGGAGCTTCGCGCTCAAACCAAATCTCGAACGCGAGCGCGCCTTGATGCAACAACATCGACAATCCATTCGCGCCGCGCGCGCCGGATTCCAGCGCGGCGGAAACGAACGGTGTCCGCACGCTGGAATAGATCGTGTCGTAAATCATCAAATGCGGCGCGAGCAAGCGCGCCGGAATGGGGGATGCGTCCGCGCGATTCAATCCGACCGAGGTCGTGTTGACGACGAGATCGATATTCGCAATTTGAAACCGGAAGGCGCTCTCTTCCCATGGAATCGCTTGCAAGCGCGGCACCGGTCCAAACACTTTGGGTCCGGCGAAAAAGTCGCGGAGTTCCTTCGCCAGGTCGCCGGCTTTTTCGATGGTGCGGTTTGCGATGACGAGCCGCTCGCAATTCTCTTTCGCGCATTGCAACGCAATCGCCCGAGCCGCGCCGCCCGCGCCAAGGACCAGCACCCGCAGATCGCGCAGATCGACGGAGAATTCCTCGCGAATCGCGCGGGAGAATCCTTTTCCATCCGTGTTGAACCCGCGCAATTTTCCATCGTCGATCTTGATGGTGTTCACGGCGCCGATTTGCCGGGCGTGTTCATCGACATCGTCCATAAACTCCAGCGCCGCGATCTTGTGCGGGACCGTCAAATTGACGCCGGCAAAATCCAGCTTTCTCAATAAATCGAGCGCGGTTGGCAACTCACCCGAATCGATTTCGAATCGCGCATAACGTAGCTTGAGGCCGCAGCTCTCCAGCCCGGCGTTTTGCATTTGCGGCGAAAGCGAGTGTGCCACGGGATCGCCTAGGATCCCAAGACGGATGGGCGGAACAGATTTTTTCTGAGGCCGAGGCCAGTCCTGCAAATCCTTCAGCGTGTAGATCTCTTTCACGATTCTTCCGATACAGTCGAGAAGGCTGCAGGCTTCGCAAGGAAAGCGCCTCTCCTTGTCTCTAGTCGCGTTCGTCTGCTACTGTCGCGCACGAGAATGACGACGCCTAACGAGAACGCGCCCGCAGCTCCTTCCGATTTTATCCGCGACATTGTGGCGGAGGATCTTCGGTCCGGAAAGCATGAGAAAATTTGCACGCGCTTTCCGCCGGAACCGAACGGCTATCTGCACATCGGCCACGCGAAATCGATTTGCCTGAACTTCGGCATCGCGCGCGAGTTTGGCGGGATCTGCAATATCCGCATGGACGACACAAATCCCGCCAAGGAAGAGACCGAATACATCGATTCCATCATGTTCGATGTGAAATGGCTCATTGATGAATGGGCGAATGAGCACCTGGGTCGCGCTCCGGGTTACGCGTCCGATTATTTCGGCCAGCTTTACGATTACGCGGTCGAACTCGTGCGGAAGGGCAACGCCTACGTTTGCGACATGACGCCCGAGGAAACGGACGAGTATCGCCGGCTCGGAAAAGAGGGCCCGTTTCGAAATCGCCCATCCGAGGAAAATCTCGATCTGCTCGCGCGAATGAAAGCGGGCGAATTTCCGGATGGCGCGCGCACGCTTCGCGCAAAGATCGACATGAGCGCGCCGAATATGTGGCTGCGCGATCCGGTGCTCTATCGCATCCGTCACGCGGAGCATCATCAAACCGGCAATGCATGGCGCATTTATCCGATGTACGATTTTGCGCATACGCTGAGCGATTACATCGAAGGCATTACCCATTCGATCTGTACCCTTGAGTTCGAGGTGCATCGGCCGCTTTATGATTGGCTGCTTGCGTCGCTCGATCTGCCGCGCCCCCTGCCACATCAATACGAATTCGCGCGACTGAACCTTACCTACACGGTCATGAGCAAGCGCAAGCTCATGGAGCTCGTGAGCGATGGGCTCGTCAACGGCTGGGACGATCCGCGCATGCCGACCATTTCCGGTCTCCGGCGCCGCGGCATGACCGCCAGCGGGTTGCGCTCTTTCGCCTACAACATCGGCATCACGAAATATCCGAGCATGACGGACGTCGCGGTGCTCGAGCACACTGTGCGCGAGGAATTCAATCGGACCTCGCCCCGTCGCCTTGCCGTGCTTCGACCGATCAAAATCGTGATCACGAATTATCCCGGAGGTCAGATCGAGGAACTCGAAGCGGTGAATAATCCGGAAGATCCCGGGGCCGGCTCGCGCAAAATTCCGTTCAGCCGCGAGTTATTCATAGAGAGCGCGGATTTCGCGGAAACTCCGCCGCCAAAATATTTTCGTTTGAAGCCAGGCGGCGAAGTGCGGCTTAAGTACGCCTACATTATTAAGTGCGACGAGGTCGTGAAAGATGACGCGGGTAATGTGATCGAATTACGTTGCTCGGCCGATCTCGAGAGCAAGACGGGTGGCGCAACCTCGCGTCGCAAAATCAAGGGCACGATTCATTGGGTGAGCGCGGCGCATGCGATCGAGGCCGAAGTGCGGCTTTACGATCGGCTTTTCACAGTTCCGGAGCCCGATGCTGATGGTGACTTCAAGTCCTTCGTGAATCCGAACTCGCTCGAAGTTGTGACCGCCAAATGCGAACCATCGCTGAAAGACGCCGATCCCGCCCTCCGCTATCAGTTCGAGCGTCTCGGCTACTTCGCGCTCGATCCCGATTCGCAGCCTGGTGTGCTGGTCTTGAATCGCACGATCACGTTGAAGGACACGTGGGCAAAGGAAGTTAAGAAGCGGTAGAAACGAGCTTCTGGGTAGCGCACGCGTCTCGCGTGCTGGTTTCGGCGTCTCGCCGAAACGAACTTTTCTTCCAGGGTTTGCCGGCGCGCCGATGAAGTTCGCAATGGCGAGACGCCATCGCCAGACACGCGAGACGCGTGCGCTACCCAGGCAGCAGATTCAGAGCGCGATCAATGCGCGCGAGCACCCTATCTTTGCCAAGAATTTCAAGCAGATGATACAGGCTCGGTCCGGCGTTAGTGCCGGTGACGGCGAGACGGGTGGGATGGACTAAGGCGCCGACTTTGACATTGAGCTGCGCGGCCGTGGCCTTCAAGCCGGTCTCGAGTTTTGCGGCGTCAAAATTATCCAACCCGGCGAAGGCTTCGCGAACGGCGAGGAGGCGCGGTTTGTTCTCCGCGACGAAATGTTTCGCGACGCCGTCAGGATTAAGTTCGAAATCGTCTTTGAAATAGAAACCGCAATAACCGGGCAGCTCGCTGAAGATCTTGAACTTGCCGTTGCAAGTGTCGAGCGCGGCACGGACGTAATCGGGTGGGAAAGTAGAAAGATCGAAGCCGGCTTTTTCCAGAGCCTGTCGCGCAAGACTGTGGAAGCGCTCGTCACTTAGCTCGCGGACGTATTCGCCGTTGAGCCAGGTGCATTTTTCGAGGTCGAAGGCCGCGTTCTTGCGGTGGACCTTTTCGAGCTCGAACAGGCGCACGACTTCTTTGAGATCGATCTTTTCGCGGTTGTCTTTCGGCGACCAGCCGAGCAAGCAAAGATAATTGCGCACGGCTTCGGGAAGATAGCCGCCGTCGATGTAGGTGTTGAGGCTCGCGCCCTGATCACGTTTGCTCATCTTGGAACCATCTTTATTTAGAATGAGCGGGATGTGCGCAAAGCGTGGCGGCGTTGCGCCGAACGCGCGGTACAGCTGTATGTGCTTGGGTGTATTCGAAAGGTGATCTTCACCGCGAATGACGTGCGAAATCTTCATCTCGATGTCGTCGACGACGTTGACGAAGTGGAAGATCCACGAGCCGTCTGCACGGCGAATTGTCATGTCCGGATTCGTCTCGGAACTCGCCATGTCGAATTCGATGTGGCCGCAGATGACGTCATCGACGACCACTTTTTCGCGCGCGAAGCGGAAACGGATGGAACCGGCGTCGTCATAGACGCGGTTAGCGGCACGGAGTTTGTCGAGATAACTTTGATAGATCGCTTCGCGTTCGCTTTGAAAGTACGGGCCGTGATCTCCACTGGCTTCCGGGCCTTCGTCCCAATTGAGTCCGAGCCAACGCAACCCGTCGTAGATGGCCTGCGCGGCCTCCTGAGTGTTACGCGCGCGATCCGTATCTTCGATGCGCAGAACCAGCGTGCCGCCGGTGTGTTTGGCGTAGAGCCAGTTGAATAACACCGTGCGCGCGCCGCCGATATGGAGAAAACCGGTAGGCGAGGGGGCAAAACGAACGCGCACATCTGAGCTCATTGGTTTCTATCTTAGCCACAGATGGACACGGATGAAACACGGATGCTGTAGCCGCTTCGCTGTGCGAAGCGCGGGGGGAATTGTGCGTTCGCTTTCGCCCGGTGCTTTTCGTCGTCCAATTTTGAAATGGCGGTTTCCTCGAAAACATGACTCCCTTTCCCGGGAATCGCGGCCGCGAGCGCCGCGAGATATTTCCGCGGATGGAACTTTGCCTGGTTCGCGAAACGCACTCCGGGCGTTTGCATCTTCGGAACGATGCCGAGATAGGTGGCGTCAAAGCCAAGTTCGTTCGCCAGGGCTGCGTCTTCCCGGAAGCTTTCGCGCTCATCCTTCGTTCCACCGTTGACGGGCGCGTGCAGATATCCGGGAACGCGGGTGAATTCGCACTCGATCTTTTCCTTCCGCACCAGCTCTTCGATTTGATCGATCGCCGCCGCGCCTGCATCCCAGGCCGCTTGCGCGTGATCCTTGCCGAAGTTTTTCACCATCTCGCGCAAGCGCAGATCGGTGACATGCGTCAGATGCGCAGTCGTGTGACCGGTATCGATCGTCGCGAGCTGCTTCCGCTCGGCGACCGCGACCGTCATTCCGGCTTCTTTTAGCAAATAAGCAGTCGTTAGGCCGGTGATGCCGCCGCCGACCACAAGCACGTCGACAGTGATGTCCTCGGAGAGAGGTGGGAATGTTTTGATCTTTGCCGTGTCGAGCCAGTAAGGAGTCGTATTCACGCAAAGACTACGTTTTTGCGTGACGCTCAGGCGGCATTCATTCGATAAAAATTCTCCTCGCGCGCCGGCGCACATGCCGGCCCCGCGGCAGGTTCGTTTTCGCGGTGGTCACTTCAGGATCGAGCAGCGCTCGAACGCGCTCAATCAATTCGAAATCGAGATCGCCAACGCCATGTGTCTGAAGCCATTTGTGGATGACGCGGCGTTGCAGGGCCCTCGGTTGAGAGCGGAGCTGCTGAGAGTCCAATTGCGCCGCCCCGACTTGCTTCTTATCGACCAAGCCTTCCAGCCAATCCGCTTCGTCGGCGGAGATCATCGCGGCGCGCCACACCGTCGAGCGAACATTCCGCCCCAATTGTTTTTCAATGTATGGAATGACACTCCGTCGGACGCGATTTCGCACGGGCCCCGTGCTTTCGTTGCTGGCGTCGTCTCGAAACTTGAGCCGGCGCGTCTTGACATACCGATCAATTTCTTCGCGCCGGATGCTAAGAAACGGCCTAACGATTTGAAGTTCGGTCCCCGAGACCGATCGGGAACTAATTTCGCGTATTCCGGCGAAGCCTGCCGGCCCGGCGCCACGAAACAAGTTCATCAGAAAAGTTTCCACGAGGTCATCCGCGTGATGTCCGAGGAAGATTGTGCGGCAGCGGCGGCGACGCGCGACTCGGGCAAAAAATTCATAGCGCGCCGTTCGCCCCACCGTTTCGATTGATTGCTTCGCCTTGCGGGCAAGCTCGGCCACATCTGTTCCCTCGATCTCGAATTCACACTTGAGCTTTGCGGCCAGACGTTCGACGAATTTCGCGTCGGCTTTGCTCGCGCGTCCCCGCAATTGATGATCGAGATGGCAAACAACAAGCCGCCGATAACCAAGATCGATGAGCCGATGCAAGAGCGCGACCGAATCACGGCCGCCGGACACGCCCACGAGATAGTGGGAGCGCGGGGAAAAATTCCGCAGGGACTTCAGATTCCAATCGCTCTTTTGCTTTACTTGATCGCCCACCGCTTGAGCAGGCCACTGCCGCGCAACGGCGTCAAGAGGGCTCGCGACCTTCGGGCGAGTGGCGCGTATTTCCATCCCTCGCGACGGGAGGTTGCAGTTCACCCAAAAAAACTCATGTCCTGATTTGACAATGAATGAACGTTCATTCATTAGTGCACTCCCATGTCTTCCAGTTCCTTAGAGCCCGCCCTCGATCGCCGCGAGCAAATCCTTGGCGCCGCGATGGTTTGTTTCGCCAAGCGCGGTTTTCATCAGACCAGCATGCACGATATTAGCGCCGAAGCCGGGATCAGTGTTGGGTTAATCTATCGCTATTTCGAAAACAAGGAGGCGGTGATCGCGGCGATGGCCGACCGGCACAAAAAGGAAATTCAAGCCGTGCTGGAGCGGGCCCGCCGGGCGCCGACGCTGCTGGAGTCACTCGAGATTTTGTTCACGGCCCATTGCTGCGAAAATTCGCCGAAGGTGCAATCGGCGTTCGTTGTCGATCTTTATGCTGAAGCGTCTCGGAATCCACAAATTGCTGACTTGGTGCGCGATGTTTTGCAGACGGCGATGGATGGCGTGACCGATTTGATCTCGCGATCAGAGGAAGGCACGACGGCCGCGCACGATCTTAAGCCACATGAATTGTCCGAATTAATTTTTGCCGTCGCCCGAGGGATGTTGATGCGAGACGTCTTGCAGCCGCAGGAGATGACAGCGGCGGAAAGGCGCGCACGACAACTGGAAGTAGCACGAAGACTGTGGCGGCTGTTGTTTCAAATGGAAATCGAATCAGTTTATGCATGACGTGGCCCAACCGACTTCAACCGAGCCACAAGTAAGGCGCACCCGCAGCGGCATGGGTGTGGCCATCGGCCTCCTCGTCGCGCTGATTATCCTTCTGGGCGGCCTCAAGTTCATGCAGATCGGCAAGATGATGTCGATGAAACCCCCGATGCCTGTGGAAACGGTCTCGAGCGCGCAGGTGAAGGAAGAAGATTGGGCGCCGACGCTGTCTTCCGTCGGATCGATCTCGGCCGTGCAAGGCGCGGTCGTCTCTACGGAACTTGGCGGCGTCGTGGCTGAGGTGGGATTTGAGAGCGGAGCCTTGGCCAAAAAAGGCGACGTTCTGCTGAAGCTCGACACCTCCTCGGAAACAGCCCAGTTGCGCACGGCCGAGGCGGATTTGGAATTGGCCCGGGCCAATTTGCAGCGGACGCGCGATTTGGCGGCCCGCAAGGTGGTATCAAAATCGGAGCTCGACGCCGCCGAATCAGCCTTCGGGCAAAAGCAGGGCACCGTCGACAACATGCGCTCGATGATGGGGAAAAAAGAGGTGCGCGCACCATTCGATGGCCAGCTCGGTATTCGGCAGGTCAACGTCGGGCAAATGATTAATTCCGGCCAGCAGGTGGTTTCCTTGCAGGTGCTTGATCCGGTCTTTGTCGATTTTGCGCTGCCCCAGCAGCAGCTGGCCAGGCTCACCCCCGGTCTCGAAGCCCGCGTCCATACCGACGCAGTGCCGGGACATGAATTCGTCGGACAGCTCACGGCGATTAATTCGTCCGTCGATACCGCCACGCGAAATGTTCAGTTACAGGCGACCCTAAAGAATCCTGACCACAGTCTGAGGCCCGGAATGTTTGTGACGGTCGATATCATTCTGCCGGAGAAGCACAAGGCGCTTATTATTCCGGGAACAGCGGTTTCCTATGCCCCCTACGGCGATTCCGTTTTTGTGATCGAGAAGCAGAAGGATCCGAAGACGGGAAAGGAATCGCAGGCGCTGCGTCAACAATTTGTCCGCGTCGGCGAAGCGCGCGGTGATTTTGTATCGATTACTACCGGATTAAAATCCGGCGAGACCATCGTCGGGGCGGGCGTGTTCAAACTTCGCAATGGCATGGCGGTGACGATCAGCAACGATCTTGCGCCGAAACCTCAGGAAAACCCGACGCCGGCCGATTCGTAATGACTACTGCATCAAATACTGAGCAAGGCAGTAGCCACGGCGCTCCGTCGCCCTGTTGCATTTGGGAACGACCCGACAGAGCGGGGCGGCTAAAGGCATGAAATCTTTTACCGATATTTTCATTCGCCGCCCGGTGCTGGCCATGGTGGTCAGCTTCGTCATTCTCATCGCCGGGTTGCAGGCGATGAAGACGATCAATGTGCGGCAATATCCGCGCAGCGATATCGCGGCGATCACGGTGACAACGGTTTATGTTGGAGCGGACGCCGAGCTGGTGCGTGGTTTTATCACCACCCCGCTCGAACGGGCCATAGCCGCGGCCGATGGGATCGATTACATCCAGTCCCAGAGTCAACAGGGGGTTTCGACCATCACGGCGCGCCTGAAGCTGAACTACGATGCCAACAAAGCCCTTTCCGACATCAGTTCCAAAGTGGATGCGGTCCGGCGCGACTTGCCCCCGGAATCGGAAATTCCGGTCATTGCCATCGTGGCGGCCGATTCGCAGTTTGCCTCAGCTTACTTGAGTTTCACTTCCGACCTTCTCAAGCCTAACGAAGTGACCGATTATCTGGTCCGACTCGTTCAGCCGCGGTTGACCGCAGTCGGAGGGGTGCAGCGAGCCGACATCCTCGGCGGGCGCACCTTTGCCATGCGCGTCTGGATGCGGCCAGAGCGAATGGCCGCGCTCAACATCAGCCCGACGCAGGTGCGCGATGCGCTGGCCAACAACAACTTTTTGTCGGCCGTCGGAAATACCAAAGGATCGCTGCTGCAGGTGAACCTGACAGCCAACACCGATTTGCACACAGCGGACGACTTCAAGAAGCTGGTCATTCGACAGGACAAGGGAAATCTGATCAGGCTCAGCGACATCGCGGACGTCGAGCTCGGAGCGGAAGATTATAACACGGAGGTGCGCTTTTCCGGGCAGCAGGCGGTGTTCATGGGCATTTGGGTGCTCCCGAATGCGAATTCGATCGACGTGATCAAGCGCGTCAGGACGGAGATGGAGCAGATCCAAAAGGAATTGCCGACCGGCATGAAGGCGGAAATCGCCTACGACGCCACGGCTTACATCAATGACGCCATCCACGAGGTCGTGAAAACTTTGATCGACACCTTGCTCATCGTCATGGTCGTCATCTTCTTGTTCCTCGGCTCCATCCGCTCCGTCATCGTCCCGGTCGTGGCCATTCCGATCTCGCTCATCGGCGCCCTGTTTCTCATGCAACTCTTCGGCTTCACGCTCAACCTGCTCACGCTTCTTGCCATCGTGCTTTCCGTCGGGTTGGTCGTGGATGACGCCATCGTGATGGTGGAGAACGTCGAACGCCATTTGCGGGAAGGGATGACGGGTATCAACGCCGCGCTGGTTGGCGCGCGAGAACTGGTTGGTCCCATCATTGCCATGACCATCACGCTGGCCGCGGTTTACACGCCCATCGCCCTGCAAGGTGGTCTGACCGGCGCGCTCTTCCGCGAGTTCGCTCTCACTCTGGCTGGCGCCGTTTTCATTTCCGGTGTGGTCGCCCTCGTGCTTTCACCAGTGATGTCGGCGCACCTGCTTCGGGCCGACCACGTCGACCGCGGATTCAGCGGCTTTGTTAATCGCACCTTCGATCGCTTTCGCGATTGGTACGGCGCTCATCTTGATCGCACCCTGGCAGCGCGCCCGGCGGTCTACACCGTCTGGATCGGCTTTATGGTCCTGGGAGCGATTTTCTGGTACATGTCTCCGGCCGAACTCGCGCCGATCGAGGATCAGGGCGTGATTTTTGGCATCATGACGGCGCCGGCGAATGCAACGATTGACGACACCATTCGTTATGCCGACGCCGCTGGAAAGATCTTCAAGGACATTCCGGATACTCGTTTCACGTTCCAACTGACCTTCCCGGACAACGGCTTTGGCGGTATGGTCTTAAAGCCGTGGGGCGTTCGCAAAACGCCAACCGCCGCCTATCTGCCCGTCGTGCAGCAGAAGCTCGGGGCCATTCCGGGAATTCGAATGTTTCCCGTGATGCCGGCGGCGCTTCCCGGCGCCGATAACTTTCCGGTCACTTTCGTTCTCACTTCCACGGCCGATCCGGAGCGCATCCTCGAGTTTGCGCAAGAGATTCAGAAAAAGGCGACTGCCGCTGGCATCTTTCGTTTCTCCGACATCGACACGAAGATCGATCAACCTCAATCCGAGATCGTCTTCAATCATGACAAAGTCGCCTCGATTGGCCTCAACATGCAACAGGTGGGCGCCGATATCTCCACCGCGATTGGCGGCAACTTTGTCAATCGCTTCAACATTGCCGGCCGCAGCTACAAGGTGATTCCGCAAATCAAACGGATCGATCGCTTGAACCCGGAACAGCTCGAAAATATCTACGTGACTGGTCCAAACAATCAGCTTCTGCCCTTGAACACGGTGGCCTCCATCCGGCACAAAACGGTCGCCCGCTCGCTCAACCGCATGCAGCAGCTCAATGCCGTCACCATCAGCGGCGTGCCCACGCGGTCGCTCGAGGCTTCTTTAAAATTCCTCGAGGACGAGGCCCACAACATTTTGCCGAAAGGTTACGTTCTTGATTACACGGGTGAATCTCGCCAGTTGCACGCGGAAGGCAGCAAGTTCGGCTCAGTTTTCCTCCTCGCCATTCTGCTCATTTTTCTGGTCCTGGCCGCGCAATTCAACAGCTTCCGCGACCCCTTTATCATTCTGCTCGGTTCCGTGCCGCTCGCCATTTTTGGCGCGCTTCTCTTCACTTTCCTGAAGATGCCGTTTGGCACCTTCTTCACCGACCATTTTACGACCACGCTCAATATTTATTCTAAAGTCGGCCTGGTCACGCTGGTTGGCCTCGTTTCCAAGAATGGAATTCTGATCGTGCAGTTCGCGAACGAGATGCAGCGCCAGGGATCGAGCAAACTTGACGCCGTCGCTCAGGCTGCGCGCATTCGCTTACGGCCCATCATGATGACGAGCGTTGCGACGGTCGCCGGCCATTTTCCGTTGACACTCGTCACGGGCGCCGGCGCAGCCGCGAGAAATTCCATCGGTCTCGTGCTCGTCGGGGGGATGACCATCGGAACGATTTTCACTTTGTTCATCGTGCCGTCGCTCTACATGCTCATCGCGAAAGAACATCACGAAAAATCTTTAGCGGAGTCGGAAGACCAGGCGCCAACAGAAGATGTCGATCTTGCACCGGAATTTGCGATGGTGAGGGCTGGGCATGGCAACGGCTGGAAACAAGGATGACCGGGCGCCGGAGCTCGGCGCCAGTGCAACGGTCGATCTCGAAGTTCGCGAGTCTGACTGCGCCAATGTGTTGAGCCTGAGTGACGATCCACGGGATCAATTTCCCGCGGTTTTTGCCACCACCCGCATGATCGCACTGATGGAGTTGGCGAGCGCGCGACTCATGCATCCCCTGCTCCAGCCCGGCGAGATGTCGGTCGGCGCTCACGTCGATGTCAGTCATACCGCGTCCACACCCATCGGTGCAAAGGTCTCAGCAGTCGCGAACTATCGCGGGCGCGATGGGAAATTATTCGTCTTCGATGTGGTCGCGCACGATCCCGGCGGCGACATCGGCCGCGGCACGCATAAGCGCGCAATCATTTTGCGCGAACGACTTTTGAGCGGCGCCGCCAAACGCGCATTCGTTGACAGAGAAAAACGCGGGTGATAACGTCGCGCGACTTTGGACGGAATGCTGCTTGGCCTGTATGGCGAAGCGGCAACGAGAAATGCATGCGTTACTAAACAGTCAGGTGCTGGTGTTGAACCGCCTGTGGCAGGCGGTCAATATCTGTTCGGCCCGTCGCGCTTTTACTCTGCTTTACCAGGGTCACGCGCAGGTGGTGTCGTCCGATGCCGCTAATAATTTCCTGACTCACGATTTCACCAGCTGGCGCGATTTTTCCGCGACCGCGCCGGACCATGAAGTCGTCACGACGATTTCGTGGAAGATCCGAGTGCCGCGAGTGATCGTGCTGTTGCTCTTCGATCGGTTGCCGAAGAAGGAAGTGAAGTTCACCCGGCACAATGTTTTCGAGCGGGACAAGAACACCTGCCAGTATTGCGGCGACGTTTTCGACCGGACTGAGTTGAATCTCGATCACGTTTTGCCGCGCGATAAGGGCGGACTGACCACTTGGGAAAACGTTGTGTGTTCGTGCATCCCGTGCAACACGCGGAAGGGAAATCGTCTGCCGCACGAAGCGCACATGACGCTGATTCGCAAACCGAAGCGTCCGAAGTGGCGGCCGTTTGTTCACGTGACTTTCACGTCGCAACATCACGAAAGCTGGCGGCACTTCGTCGATCTGGCGTATTGGAACGTCGAGCTAAGCGACTGAGATATTCAACCGCGGATAACACGGATGTTGTGGCAGGCAACGCCGCACTGAATCTCATGCATTGCCTCTAATCCGTGAAATCCGCGTCATCCGCGGTTCAATCTCTGTTGATTAATGGCTCAGCGATGCGGTCGCCGGAAGGTTTTCGCGTGACGGCTTTCAACGCATTCAAAACCGGCTGTGGATAAACGCCGAGGAAAATAATTCCGGCGATCATCGCGGCCATTGTCATCCGCGACAATCCACTCAAGGGAACCGTGCTATTGCTCGCGGCATCTTCCCAGTACATCGCGCGCACGACTTTCAGGTAGTAGTAGAATCCGCATGCAACCGTGATCACACCCACGACCACCAGTGCGCTCTGATGATGTCGGATCGCGGCGTCAAAGATAAAAAACTTTCCGAGGAATCCGGCGGTGAACGGCACGCCGGCGAGCGATGCCATAGCGATCAGCATGGCTAAGGCGAGGAAGGGAGAACGTTTGGCCAGTCCGTTGAAGTCTTCAATGTTTTCCCCGGTCTGTTTCGCCACAACAATGAGGACGGCGAAACTCAGCAGCGTCATGAGCAGGTAGGCGACGAGATAAAAAGAGACGGCTTCTCCCGAGAGCGAGACGACGCCGATGAGCAAATAACCCGCGTGAGCGATGCTCGAGTAGGCGAGCAGTCGCTTCAAATTGCTTTGTGGAAGCGCCGCGAGGTTTCCGTAGATCAGGGTGAGCAGCGC
This sequence comes from Spartobacteria bacterium, assembly GCA_003134785.1. GTDB lineage: Bacteria > Verrucomicrobiota > Verrucomicrobiia > Chthoniobacterales > UBA10450 > AV80. The sequence goes on along the minus strand of PLCN01000003.1, from coordinate 52,263 downwards.
GATCATCGTCAACAAACGTTCCATCTGCGGCAACATGAAGAACGGTTGGAGCACGCGGAGAAGGACGACGAATCCGGCTGCCTTCGAGCCGACGGAGAGAAACGCGGTCACTGGCGTTGGAGCGCCTTGGTAAACATCCGGCACCCACATTTGGAACGGCACGGCCGCGATTTTGAATCCGAGCGCGACCAGCACCAGGACCATGCCGAAGAGCGCGGGCCCGGCTTCGATCGCGGGATTCGCGAGCGCTGCCGCGACACGCGCGAGATTCGTTTCTCCGGTCACGCCAAAAATCCAGGTGATGCCGTAGACGAGGAAGCCGGTCGAAAGCGCGCTCAGGATTAAGTATTTCACGCCCGCTTCCAGCGTGGCGGGATTTCGGCGCGTGAAGCTGACGAGCACGTAAAAGGACATCGTCACCAACTCGAGCGAGACGAAGATCATGACGAAGTCGATTGCGGAGGCCATCCACATTAGCCCGACGCAGGTGAAAATCGGCAATGCGAAAAATTCGCCAAGGCCGGATTGGTGTGTAGTGCCGTGGATCGATTCGCGCACGATTGGCGCGTAGTCGATCATCATGACGAGGACGAGAATCGTCGTGACGAGCGCGAAGCGTTTGAAGAAAATCGCGAGCGGATCGGCGGTGTAGAAACTCCAGAAGCCAGTGCTCGCCACCTCCGTGGGCGCAGGCGCAAGAAAGAAACTGGCGGCGAGGACGGCCCCGAGGCCGATGATGGCCGTGAAAGCCAGAGTGCGTTTGTCGATCCGCTCGAAGAACGCTTCGATCATCAGCACGAACAGGCCGATGACAAGCACTTCAACTTCGAGGGTAGGGGCGCCGATCGTCATCACTTCGGGGTGAAATAACTTTTGAAGGTGGGCGAAACGATCCGGACAAAAGATTGCGGAAAGAAGCCGAACCAGAGCGAGATCGCGACCAGAATTCCGATCGGCACCTGCAAACTGCGGCGAAGATCGGTCACGCCGCTCCAGGATTCACGGACAGCCCCCATGAAAACGCGCCGATACGCGCGGAGCATATAGACCGCTGAGATCACGACGCCCCAGAGCGCGAGCACCGTGGCGGTTTGATAAATGGTAAAGTGCTCGGGGTTCGCGCCATTGCGGAACGTCCCGAAGAGAACCATCACTTCGCCGGTGAAGTTGGCGAAGCCCGGCAAGCCGATGGAGGCGAACGCGGCCAAGCCAAACGCGAGCGCGGCGCGCGGCATCACTTTTCCAAGTCCGCCTAGATCCGTGAGCAGCAACGTGCCGGTGCGCTGCCGAATTTCGCCGGCGAGTCCGAAGAGCAGCGCGATGGAAATTCCATGCGCGAAAATCAGAACAGCCGCGCCGTTCGTGCCGACCAAAGTGCCGCTGGCGATGCCCAGAAAAATGTAGCCCATGTGCATCACGCTCGAATAGCCGAGCATCCAATCGAGCCGCTTCTGCGCGATCGTCACCAGTCCGACATAGATGATGTTGCCGAGCAGGAGCACAATCAGAAGCGTGCTCCAATGTTGCGCGCCTTCGGGCAACAACGGCAGCGCGAGACGGAGGAGACCGTAGAGTCCAAATTTCTTGAGCACGCCGGCGTGCAGCATCGCGGCGGGCGCGGGGGCGGAGGCATACGCTTCCGGAGCCCAGGTGTGAAACGGGACGAGCGAGACGAGAATGCCGAAACCGATCAGCAGCACGAGGAAAATGTTATTCTGCGCGTCAGCAGGAATCAGCGAAGCGGCTTTTTGCAGGGCTCGGAAATCAAAGCTGCGCGCGGCCTCCGGCACGCTGCGATAAAGCATGATCAAGCCGAGCAGGAGAACGAAGCTTCCCGTCGCCAGGTAGATCGTGATCTTCCACGCGGCGGCCTGCCGGTTGCCGCTGCCCCAGATTCCGATGAGCAGAAAAGTCGGAATCAAAGCCAGCTCGTGAAAGGCGTAGAAGAAAAAGAGATCGAGGGATGCGAATGCTCCGATTGCCCCGGCGGCAATGAAGAGCAGGCAGGCGTAGAAGGCGTGTTCGTTCCGCGCGATTTCACCGGTGAACCAGATGGCTGCGAACGTCACGACCGCGGTGAGGACCAGCATCATCAGGCTCAGGCCATCGACGCCGAGAGTGAAGTTGATCCGCCACTCGCCGCTGATCGGGAAAGAAGTGACGAATTGAAAACCGCGCTGGCCTGCTTCGAACCCGAGATAGGCGAGTGCTGTCGCAGCGAGAGTAATGCCGGCGGCCCAGAGCGCGGTAAGCCGAGCGGGCGCGCCGATCAAAATCGCAAGCGCCGCCACGATTGGGCAGAAGACAATGAAGAGTAAGATCACCGGAAAAGTGTGAAGTAGATGAGGCCCACGATTCCTAAACCGAAAAGAAATGAATAGGCTTGGAGGTTTCCGACTTGGAGCAGCCTCAGGAGCGAGCCGAAGCCCCAGGTCGCGCCGCTGGCGCCGCGGACGAAGCCGACATCGAGAATCCAGCGATCTATGAACGCGGATAGACTCGCGAGAACTCCCTGTGTCGCTCGAATGATGAAGCCGTAAATTTCATCGAAGTAAAAACCTTTTCGGAACAAGGCGAAATCGATCGGCTCGCTCTCGCGGCGCCGATAAAGCAAGATGGCCAGCGTTATTCCAGCCAGTGTCGCCGCGAGCGCCAATCCAGGCACCAGCCAGCCGCTTTCTTCTTGAGCAGGCACGTGAAGAAAAAATTTCGCGACGAAACCGAAGCCGGAGGCGAACGCCGGAATCGCCAACAGAATCAACGGCGTGATCATGACCCATGGCGCTTCTCGTCCCGCGCGCGCCTGGTCGCTGCGCGGCTTGCCGAAAAAGACGACCACAATCAATCGCAGCATATAGAACGCGGTCAGGAAGGCCGTGAAAAGCGCCAGCCAAAAGATCTTCTGATTTTTTTCGTAAGCGAGCGCGAGGATTGCGTCCTTGCTGAAGAATCCGCTGAAAGGCGGAAAGCCGATCAGCGCGAGCGTGCCGATCATGAAAGTGAGGAAGGTGATTCCCAATCGGCCGGCGAGTCCGCCCATCTTCCAGATGTTCTGCTCGTGACGGAGCATCACGATGATCGAGCCTGCCCCGAGGAAGAGCAGCGCTTTGAAGAACGCGTGGGTGAACAGATGAAACATCGCTGCCTCGCCCGACGCGAGACCGACGGCCATGACCATGTAACCGAGCTGCGACAAGGTCGAGTAGGCGAGGATCCGTTTGATGTCGTTTTGCTGCGTAGCGGTTAGCGCAGCCAAGACCGCGGTGATCGTCCCTATCCAAGCTATGACCGTGAGTGCCTCCGGTGCGGCTTGAATGAGAAAACCCGCGCGCACCAGCATGTAAACGCCCGCGGCTACCATGGTCGCGGCATGGATCAGCGCCGAGATTGGCGTCGGACCTTCCATCGCGTCCGGCAACCAAACGTGCAGGGGGAACTGCGCCGACTTTCCGACGGCGCCGCAAAAGATAAGCAGCGCCGCGACCGTGAGATATCCGGGATAACTCGTGATGCGGCCCAGTTGCAGCGCCATGTCGTGAAAGACAACGGTTCCAGTCGCAGTCCAAGCCATCAGGATTCCGAGCATGAAGCCGAAGTCGCCGATGCGATTCGTGAGGAAAGCTTTCTTCGCCGCCTCGGCTGCGGCATCGCGCTCAAACCAATGGCCGATCAACAAATAGGAACTGACGCCCACCAGTTCCCAAAAGATGAACATCATCACGAAATTGTTCGAAAGGACGATTCCGAGCATCGAGAACATGAAGAACGAGAGCGAAGCGAAGTAGCGGGATTTGCCCGCGTCGTCTTTCATGTAGCCGAGCGAGTAGATGTGAATGAGTGCGCCGATGCCGGTCACGAGCACGAGCATGGTCCTGCTGAGTTCGTCGAGGACCATTCCGAGAGGGACGTATAGAACGGGGCGGAGATCGATCCACGTGAGCTCGAGTGCCTCAAAGTGTGGCGCAACGAAGACGACGCAACTGCACGCGAAACTTCCGAGCACCGCGGTGACCGAGATGAAACTGCTGAGGCCGCGGTAGGTTTTCGTGAGCAGCACGATCGTCACCGCCGCGAAAAAAGGCAGGAGCAGAATATACCAGGGTAGTGCGCTCATAGGGTTCGTCAGAACTTCAAGCTGCTGACGTCTTCGACATGCGTCGTTTGCCGCGCGCGATAAAGCGCGACGATTATGGCGAGGCCGACGGCGACTTCCGCCGCCGCCACGGTGATGATGAAGAAGACGAAGACTTGCGCGTTGTAGTTCGGCATTCCGGCTGCGCTGAGCCGGAAGCGCGAGAAAGCGACGAGCGAAAGATTAGCTGCGTTCAGCATCAGCTCGAGCGACATGAAGATGATGATGATGTTGCGGCGCAGAAGCACGCCGGCGAAACCGATCGTGAAAAGCAAGCCGCTGACGATGAGATAATGGCCCAGCGTTACCATGCTCAACGAAGCTCGCGTTTGCTGAGGACGATCACGCCAATCGTCGCCACCAGGACCAGCACGCCGATAATCTGAAACGGCAGATTGTAATTCGAAAAGAGAAGCAGGCCGACGCTGTGGACATCATCCACCTTCGGAGAGCTGAGAGGCGGGAAGGGTTGTTTCGCGGCGCTCAATTGCCCGATGACAAAAAAAATCTGGATGAAAAAAGCCAGCGCCACGACCGCGCCGCCGCCGACCGCGACTACGTTCGTCTTTCGCCGCGTTTCGACGCGGAGATCGAGCAACATAATGATGAACAGAAATAGGACCATGACCGCGCCGGCGTAAACGAGCACCTGAATGATGCCGATGAAGAACGCGTCGAGCGACATGAACAGCGACGACAGGCCCATAAAGCACATGACCAGGCTAAGCGCGCTGGCGATCGGGTTGCGGTTGATCACAACCGCGGCGCCGAAGCCGAGCATGATCAGCGCGAAGATCCAAAATAACAATGCAGACATTTTACTTGGCCACGGATAAACACGGATGAAACACGGACAGAAAATCTGAAAAATCCGTGTTCATCCGTGCCAATCTGTGGCGATTACTTCTTTTCGTTCCATTTCAAAACCACGCCGTGCATGACACCGCCGATCTCCAGGAGTTTCTCTTTGTTGTGCACCATGTCGGCACGGGTGAAGCCGGTGATGGCGTAATCTTTTCGCAGATAAATCGCCTGCTCGGGGCAAACTTCCTCGCAGAGGCCGCAGTAGATGCAGCGGATCATGTCGATATCGAATTCGTGCGGAAATTTTTCGACCTTGGCAAAGCGATCGCCGGCTGGAATTTCGCCGGGGATGATTTTGATCGCGCGCGGAGGGCAGATGAATTCGCAAAGCTGGCAGGCCACGCAACGGACCCGGCCGGTGTCATCGCGAACCAAAGCGGGCGCGCCGCGGTAATGCTCCGGCATATGGCTGTCCCACTTTTCTTCGGGATACTGCATCGTCACTTTGGTGCGGCCGAAGAGCATGTTCTTGAAGTGCTTTATCGTGATCGCCATTCCGGCCGCGATCGCCGGCAGGTAAAGCCGTTCCGACCAATTCAGTTTGGGACGTGAAACGGTGATCGCCATTTCAGTTCGTGCTCCTGCTCGTGCTCGTGCTCCTGCTCGACCGTTTCCGATCACGAGCATGAACACGAGCACGATTACGAAGGGAGGGAGAAATCATTGCGGGAAATAAGCGAGAATGATGGCGGCGAGGAAAATGTTTGCGAGCGCGATCTCGAAAAAGAAGACCCAGCCGAGGCGCATGAGTTGATCGTAGCGAAAGCGTGGCAAGGTCCAGCGCACCCAGATAAAAACAAACAGAAGCACGGCGACCTTCGAGAAAAAGATGAAGATGTTTACCAGCCCCCAGCCCCATCCGTGCGAGCCATCCGGGATGCTGGGAAAATGCCAGCCGCCCAGAAAAAGCGTCACGATGATGGCGGAGCCGGTGATCATCGCGACGTATTCGCCCAAAAAAAAGAGACCGAATTTCATCGAGCCATACTCGGTATGATAACCGCCGACCAGTTCGGTTTCCGCCTCGGGCAGATCGAACGGCAGCCGATTCGTTTCGGCAAAGATCGCGATGGTGAAGACGACGAACGAAATCATCATCGGGATTGCGAGCAGCCATTTGTGCGGATTCGCCCAATCGCCGACGAAGGGCGCGATCATCCAGCCGTGCTCGATTTGATAGCGAACAACCTCGGACAACCTGAGCTGGCCGATCAGAAGGAAAACCGGAATGACCGCGAGACCGAGCGAGAGTTCATAAGAGATCATCTGCGACGTGGACCGAACGCCGCCGAGGAAAGGGTACTTGGAGTTCGACGACCAGCCGGCGATGACGATTCCGTAAACGCCTAACGAGGCGATGGCGAAGACGAACAGGACGCCGACGTTGATATCGGCGATGACCATCGGCACGCCGAAAAGAGTGCTGCCGAACGGGACGACCGCCAGCGTGGTGATCGCCGGAATCATTGCGAGGCAGGGCGCGAGCCAGTAGTAGAATTTGTTTACATGCCCCGGCGTGAAATCCTCCTTCAAAAGGAATTTCGCGGCGTCGGCGATCGGTTGAAACAAGCCGGCGGGACCGACGCGATTTGGCCCGAGCCGGTCCTGGATCAACGCGCTGATCCGGCGTTCGGCATACACGGTGTAATTCATCATGCCGAGCACGACGGCGAGCAGCGCCACGATCTTTACCAGAGATATCGTTAGGAAAAAATAATCCATCGCTAACGTGTGGCTTCCGTTCCAAAGATTTGCACGCCGAGATCGCCGATTTTGCTCAAGCTCAATCCGGCGAACTGCGGGAACGATTCGCTCATCTGGCGGAAAACATCTTCGATCGAATGGATGCCGCCTGGTCGCGAATCCGTTTCAGAGTTCTGGCCTGAGTAAGCCTGGATCAAATCACGCAGAATTTCCCAATCGTCCCGCGCTTCTCCCGGTCCCCGCACCGAGCGGTTGAGCCGTTGGAGTCGTCCTTTGCCGTTGATCATCGATCCACGCTTCTCGGCAAAACCGAAGGATGGCAGGACGGCGGTCGCGGCTGAAATTGACTCGTCCTCCAACAGATTCATAACGACGAACGCCGGCAACGCCTGGAGTTGCGCGAAGGTGAGTCCGATTTCGATTGGGTTTTCACCGAGAGCGACCAGCGCCTTGACGCGACCGGAGATGATGCCGTCGGTAATGTCGCGCAATCTCGCTCCGGGCCACCTCGTTACGCCCAGGATTTGCGCACCATTCATGTTTGGATTGCGGTCGGTGCTCAAGAGGATGTCGTCGCCGGGGCCTTGACGCGGAACGATATCGATCAACTCGACGCCCAGAATTTTCGCGAGTCGCGACGTAAGCCAGAGTTCTTCGTTCGTCATTCGGCCGGAAGCGAGAATCGCGATTTCCCAGCCGGAAAAATGTTTTAACTGAACCGCCGCATGAGTGATGGCGACATTCCATTCCGCCGCGATGAGTTTGTCCCCCGAGAGGATCTCCGGCTGGAGAAGGCGTTTGTCCGATTGCAGGTATCCGAAATTCAGGCGTCCGTAATCGCACATCCAGCTCGAATTGACGGCGTTGTTTTCGCGCGGCGTCTGTCGGTAAATCGCGTCCTGTCGCGTGCCGATAATCGTATTGCAGCCGGTCGCGCAGCTCGTGCAGAAGCTTTTCGTTTCTTTCAAAAACCAAACGCGCATCTGGAAACGAAAATCTGACGAGGTCAATGCGCCGACCGGACAGATGTCGACCGTGTTGAGTGAATAATTGTTCTCCAGCCGCTTTCCGGGATGAGCGGTCAGCACGCTGTGGCTGCCGCGATCGATAAAACCCAGGACGTCGTCGTGCGCGATCTCCTGGCAAAACCGGATGCAGCGGGAACAAAGAATGCAACGCTCGTCGTCGAGAGTGACACGCGGACCCAGTTCGATGTTCTTCGGTTTCTTGACCTTGTTTTCGAGGAAACGCGATTCGGCGTTGCCATACTCGACGCTGAATTCCTGCAGCCGGCATTCGCCCGCTTGATCACAAATCGGGCAATCGAGCGGATGATTGATCAGCAGAAATTCCATGACGCCCTTGCGGCATTCCTGTGCCAGCGGCGAGTCGGTGCGAACGCCCAGGCCTTCGCTCACATCTTGTGCGCAGGAAATTTGCGGACGCGGCATCCAATTGATCACCGGCTTTCCGTCCTCGCCGAGTTCCGGTTTGCGGTCGGGCCCCATTTTCGGCAGACCCATTTCGATCAGACACATGCGGCAGTTTCCTGGCGAAGTGAGTTTCTTGTGATAGCAATAGCGCGGAATGTAACTGCCGGCCTGTTCGCACGCCTCGATCAGTCGCGTTCCCTTGGGAAATTGATGCCAGACGCCATTGATCTGGACGTTGACCAATTGTGCTGATGTAGCTGGGTCCGCCATTAGAGTTTCGTAATCGTGCTCCTGCTCGTGCTCAACAAGCACCGAGCACGAGCACGAGTTGGATGAAGAAGAAGTTTCATTCAGATCGTGCCCGCAGTAGCGGTTTCTTCCCAACCAGGATTACGCGGCAGGGGAGTCGTTGCGATTTTCTTGTGATCGATCAACTCACCGGGGGTGTACTCCGGTGGCATCGGGGGCGGGACCGGCTTTTGGCTGCGCTGGTTGAATTCGTCCCTAAATTTTTCCACGAAGCTTTGGGTCGGCCAGGCGCAGGCTTCACCGAAGGCGCAGATGGTGCGGCCGGCGATATTGTCGGCCAGGGTCTGCAAGGTGTCGGGGTCCTGTACCACGCCTCCGCCCAGCAGCATGCGGTCGGTGATTTTCTTCATCCAGAGCGAACCTTCGCGGCAGGGCGTGCATTGGCCGCAACTCTCGTGCGCGTAAAATTCGTTGATGTTGTTGAGGGTCCAGACCATGTCGCGCGAATCGTCCAGAACGATGACGCCCCCGGAGCCGGCCATCGATCCGGCGGCGGCGAGCGAATCGAAATCCATTGGAATTTCGAAGAGCGATACCTCCTGTTCGGCCATCGAGCCGTCGGATTGTTTGAGTCTTAACTTAAATTTCTCGTCGGCGCGCAAGACTTTCGCGGAGCTGCCGCCGGGGATGACTGCCTTCACGTTGCGGCCGTGGCGCGGGCCGCCGGCCATGTCGTAGATGAGTTGGCCCATCGTTACCGCGCCGACTTCGATTTCGAAATATCCGGGACGCTGCACGTCACCGCTGACGCAAACGATGCGGGTGCCGGTGTTGTTAGGCCGGCCGAGCCGGGCGTAATTGGCGCCGCCCATCTCGATGATGTGCTTCACGTGGCAAAGCGTTTCGACGTTGTTCACGATCGTCGGACACATGTACAGGCCGAGAACTGCCGGGAAATACGGCGGCTTGATCCGGGGATAAGCGCGCTTCCCTTCGAGCGATTCGATCAGCCCCGTTTCTTCGCCGCAGATGTAAGCGCCCGCGCCGCGATGGAGGTAGATCTCGACGTCGAAACCGGTGCCGAGCATGTTTTGCCCGAGGAAATTCTTCTCTCTCGCTTCTTCGATCGCGCGCTCAAGGATCTGCGCGCCTTCGGGGAACTCGCCGCGGATATAGATGTAGGCGGTCTTCACGTTCAACGCGAAACAGGAAATGAGAATCCCTTCGAGCAGTTGATGCGGATCTTCGTGAATGATGTAGCGATCCTTGAATGTGCCCGGCTCGGATTCATCGGCGTTGCAGATGAGATAGACGGGCTTCTTTTCGTCGGGCTTGATGAAGCTCCACTTCACGCCGCAAGGGAAACCCGCGCCGCCGCGACCGCGCAGGCCGGAAGTTTTTACCTCGTTCACGATCTCAGCGCGCGACATTTTGATCGTGGCTCTCAATTGCTCATAACCGCCGGCGCGGAGATAGCAGTCGATGTCGGGCGTCCAATCTTCGCGCCCGATATTTTTGAAAATAAGGCGGTGTTCGAGGGGATGCGGAGCGGTCTTCCAAGGAGCGGCGGTTTCCAAACCGCCGTCTGTTTTCGTTGGTGGGCGGTTTGGAAAGCGCCCCTCCTTGGTCAGAAGATTCGCGGCGGAATCGGGTCGGACGTTCTCGATCAATTCATCCTCGACCATGCAAACCGGCGCGGTACCGCAGCTGGCGAGGCATTCGACAAACTCGATGCTGTATTTTCCATCCTCGCTCACGGAGATGGGATTGTGCATTCCGTTCTCGTCGCGATGGCGGACGATCCCTGTGGCGGCGCAGGCTTTTTCCATCACCTGATAACTGCCAGCCATCGCGCAGCTCAAGGTGCGGCAAACGCGAATATGTTTCCGGCCCGCCGGCTCCTGGCGGAACATCGGATAGAAAGTGACGAGCTCGAGAATGTTGATCGGTTGCAGCTCGAGCTTCGCCGCGATCCAGTTTACTCCTTCATCGCTGATGAATCCGAATTCTTCCTGCCACAAATGCAGCAGCGGCATGGACGCGCTGCGTTTGCGATCGGCCGGATAGCGCCGGATCGCTTCGTCCATTTTCCGTTCCAGCTCGGCGGAGATGGGCGTGTTCGTCGGGTCCACAAAGACGACGCGCTAATCGGACAACGTGCTGACTTTCGACTGCACCTTGTCGTCTTTAAAAGTGATCGTGACCGATTCCTTGCCCTGCGCGTAGACGTAAACCGTCTTTTTCAGGAGCACGAAATCCTTCGTGTCGACCGTGGTCGGCGGCCCGAGAATCGATTCCACCTGCTTCTTCGCCATTCCGTCCGTGACTTCCTCGACGTTCGCTTTTGAGAGTCGTTTGCTGGAATGGCAGGCCGTCACGGCGAATACGAGCACCGTCGCGATCGCGATGACAGGCAAAAATCGGCGGGCATTCTTCAGCGGCTGGATCATTCGTTAGGCTAGGGTTCCCGGTCGAGGTTGGTAGTTTTTTCTTGAACCTGATCATTCTTGAAAGTGATCAGGGCGAACTTCTTCCCGTCCTCGTAGCGGTACGTCGTCTTTTTGAAAATGATCATGTCCTTCGATTCTACCGTTGTCGGTGGTCCGAGAATTTTTTCCACCTGCGCTTTGCTCATGTCGACGGTGATTTGATCGTAGTTTGCCGAGGTGAGGAGCGAACCGGAGAGCGCGCTTCGATTGCAACCGCCAAGCGCGAGGAGGAGCAGGAGAGAAAGGATTGCAGCCGATCGCGAAGTGATTTGTCTCATGGTTCTCATCTGTCGCATTCGCCCATAACGAAGTCCAGACTGCCGAGCACGGCGACCACATCACTGAGCGAACAGCCGGGCAAAAGTTCGGGCAAAATGCTCAGGTTCACAAACGACGGCGCGCGAATTTTCAGCCGGTGCGGCACGCCGCCGCCCTTGCTGTTGATGTAGAATCCCAACTCTCCTTTTGGGTTTTCGGCTGCGAAATAGATTTCTCCAGGGGGCGCATCGAGACCTTCCGTCACCACGATGAAATGGTGGATCAACTCTTCCATCTTCGTCATGACATGCGATTTCGGCGGCGGCATATTTTTCCAGTCGACCACGTTGATGGGACCGCTCGGAAGTTTGGCGATCACCTGCCGCAGAATCCGCACGCTTTGCCGCATTTCTTCGATGCGGACGAGATAGCGATCATAACAATCGCCGGCCGCGCCGACGACCACCTCGAAGTCGTATTTCTCGTAGTCGAGGTAAGGATGTTTACGGCGGAGATCGTGCTCGACGCCACTCGCGCGCAGGTTCGGCCCGGAAAGCGCGTAAGCGATTGCGCGCTCGCGCGGGATCACGCCGATATCACGGGTGCGGTCCACGAAGATGCGATTCCGTGTGAGAAGATTATCGACTTCATCCAGCTGCGGAATGAAACCATCGAGAAATTTTTCCAGCTGGGGAATGAAGGTAGCCGGCAAATCGCGGATCTGGCCGCCGACACGCGTGTAAGACGTGGTGAACCGCGCCCCCGTCAGCAGCTCGAAAAGATCATAAAGTTTTTCGCGTTCGGTGAAGGTGTAGAGAAACACCGTCATCGCGCCCAGATCGAGCGCCATCGCGCCGAGCCCAAGCAGATGAGCCGAGAGGCGCGCGGTCTCGCAGCAGATGACGCGAATGGCTTTCCCGCGGGGGGGCAATTCCCATCCCATTAATTTTTCGACCGCAAGCGCGTAAGCTACGTTGTTAGCCAGCGGCGCGAGATAATCGAGGCGGTCGGTGTAAGGGACGAACTGATTGTATTGCATGTTCTCGGCGATCTTTTCATCGCCGCGATGCAGGTAACCGACATCCGGGGTCGCCTTGGTAATGGTTTCGCCATCCAACTCTAGGACAAGGCGCAAGACCCCGTGAGTCGCCGGATGCGATGGCCCCATATTGAGGACCATTTTTTCGCCGATATCCCCCAGATTTTCGCGCGCGCGTGCATCCGCGGCCACGACACGCGTGACGGGATCAGGAGATTCGATTTCGCGCGTGGTGAAAGCCATTCGGCAACCTCGCAACTATGCTGGCAAGAGGCGCGCGCGGCGCAAGTGCAAACTCGCATTCACATCGCGAAACGACCTTCGACGGAATGAAGGAGCGGAGCAGTGCGTCAACTGCTCTTCGGGCGACGCGAAAAAATGCTAACCTGACCGGCGGAACTTCGGTTCCGCCGGGGGGGCGAACCTGTCTTAACCTGCTAACTTAGCCTCTGAGCATGGCCCAGTATGGCTTGGCGTCCGGGAGGATGGCCTTCGGAGGGTTTTGATTCCGAAACGTCACCAACTCCACTCGCCCTTGACTGAGATCGGAGGACAACACTGAGTCCGGGCTGAGGCGCCAATTAGCCGCCGCATCGCGAGCCAACTCATCCAGAGCGGGATGTCCGCTGCTTCTGAGCACTCGAGTGTCAGTAACCCGGCCACTCTTATCTAGAGTCAAGGACAGGACTACCGAGCCCTGCAGGCCTTGAAAATAGACACCGACTGGTAACCGCGGGTTGTCCTTCGCCAACCACTTCGCACTCGCCGTCGAAAACGGCGACGCAACTAACAGTGCAACTACAGTTCCGCAGATAGCGGAACGGATCTTTGTATGCATAAGCAAATTATTCCGGTCTCCCCGGCAAAACGCAAGCTTATTCCGCGCGCGTTCCGGCTCGCGTCTTGAGCGCGATGGAGTTACTTAAATCCCGATGCCAAAACAAATTGCGTTACTATTTGCGGGCCAAGGGGCGCAGAGCGTCGGGATGGGGTGTGACCTCGCCGCGCATCATCCGGCCGCGGGAGATTTATTTCTCCAGGCCGACGAAATCCTTGGACGCTCCCTGAGTGGGATCGCATGGAACGGGCCGCTCGAGGAATTGACCAAGACGTCGAACTGTCAGCCCGCGCTTTACGTGCACGGACTCGCTTGTCTCGCTGCGTTGCGAGGCGTGGCGGGCGAGCTTCCGATCGAAGCGGCGGCGGGACTGTCGTTAGGCGAATGGACTGCGCACGCGGCTGGCGGCACTTTTGATTTCGCTACCGGATTGAAACTGGTTGAGACCCGCGGCCGCTTGATGGATGCCGCTTGCGCGGCGACGGCGGGTGCGATGGCGGCGATGATTGGCGCCGATGAAACGGTGGTGCGCGCACTCGCGGCCGACACCGATGTGGATATTGCGAATATCAACGCCCCCGGCCAAATCGTGATCTCGGGCGAGACGGCAAAGGTTGAGCTGGCCGTGAGTCTGGCGAAGGAACGCGGCATTCGACGCGCGACGCTGCTCAACGTGGCCGGCGCCTATCATTCCCGCCTGATGAACAGCGCGTATGAGCAGCTCGACGAGCCGTTGCTCGAAGCGAATTTGCAACTCCCGCGTTTCGCTGTCTTGAGCAACGTGACGGGCGAGCCGGCGGGGACCCTGCCCGAAATCCGGAGTGCGTTGCGAGAACAGGTCACCAGCACGGTGCGCTGGGCCGATTGCATGGAGAATCTGCTCGGTCGCGGTTGCGATTTGTTCATTGAACTTGGCCCCGGCGGAATCCTGGCCGGTTTGCTGCGCAGGACGCGCAAAGACGTGGACGTGATCAGCGTGAGCGATCCCGCATCAGTGCACGCGTGCGCGGAAAAACTCCGCGAAATGTAGAGGCGCTTGTGCCAAGCGCCTGTTCGTTGGTTAGGCGCTTGGCACAAGCGCCTCTACATTCGCTTGCCGTGTCTGCACGGCGCTTTAGCTTCAGCGCATGAACTTGCCAGAGCGCATCGATTCCGATTTGAAAGATGCCATGCGCGCCAAGGACGCCGCCAAGCTTGGCGTGCTGCGCATGCTAAAATCCGCGCTCAAATATTCCGCGATCGAAAAGGGCGGCGCCGAATCGCAGCTCGATGACGCCGAAGCCGCCCAGGTGATCCGCAAGCAAGTGAAGCAGCGGCAGGATTCGATCGAGCAATTCGAAAAAGGCGGCCGCCCCGAACTGGCCGCGAAGGAGAAAGATGAGCTGGCCATTTTGACTGCCTATTTGCCGCAGGGCTTGGGTGCCGATGAGCTATCGAAGATCGTCCGGGAAACGATCGCCGAGGTTGGCGCGACCTCGAAGGCGCAGATGGGCGCGGTCATGAAAGCACTGCAGGGGAAAGTGGCCGGCCGGGCGGATGGGAAGGCGCTGAGTCAGGAAGTGCAGCGGCAATTGGGATGAGGCAAACGTCCAACGTTCAACGTCCAACATCCAACGTCCAACTTCTGAGTCTCTATGTTGAGCGTTGGAGAGCGGTTCGATGCTGAGCGCGATCATCGTTGCGGCGGGCAGCAGCCAGCGCATGGGCTTTGACAAGCTGTTCGCGCTGCTAGGGGACAAACCGGTGGTTGCTCATACGCTCGATGCTTTTGAGCGGACGGAGTGCGTCGATGAAATTATTCTCGTTGGTCGCGAGGATCGCCTGGCTGAGCTGCAAGAACTCGTTAGGCGGGCCAGTCTGAAAAAGATTGGTCACGTCGTTTCCGGTGGCGTTCATCGACAGGATTCCGTCCGGGCTGGACTGAACTTGCTTGCTCCCGATGCGCGCTACGTGGCGGTGCATGATGCGGCGCGTCCGCTTGTCACCGCCGAGCAGATTGGGCGTGTATTTGAAGAGGCCAGAGCGCACGGCGCCGCTGCCCTGGCGGAGCCGATCACCGACACGCTCAAGCGTGGAGACGAAAACCGTTTTGTTTGCGGCGGTGTGGATCGGGCAGGGCTTTATGCCATGCAAACGCCGCAAATCTTCTCGCGCGATCTCCTGGTCGAAGCGTACGATGCCGTGGCGGCAAAAAAACTTTCGATCACGGATGAGGTTTCGGCGGTCGAGCAATTAGGCGCGAAAGTGTTGCTCGTGCCTAACGACGAGTTCAATCTCAAGATCACGTACCCGCGCGATCTATTGCTCGCTCAATCTTTCCTCAGCCGGCGACCTTCTCCGTAATTGCCGGGTGCTCCCAGAAACTACGAACGAGGTCAACCACCGGCGCGACATCGCCTACGGCGAACGCGCGGCCTTTCTTCAACCGGCCCGCTTCTGGGAGATCTTCTACGCGGAGCAGGCGGCCATTTTTCCAAATCCACGCCCCGGCATTGTAAGGACCGACCCGTCGTGGGTCGGACCAGGTGTGAATGGAAAGCAATTGCGTCGTCACAGCGGCGGCGATGTGCATCGGTCCACTATCCACGCTGATGGTGAAACGCGCCGTGCGGATGAGCCAGATGAGTTGAAGAAGACTGGTTTGATTCGTTAGGTTTACGCAATTGTCCGGCACGGAGAGTTTTCGAGAGGTTTTGCCGACAATGACCACGCGAATCGGGTCGAAGGCGTGGCAAAATTCTTCGATCACGGAATTGCTCAATGACTTCCGCGGTCCGCGCGCGAACGGATGCAGGAGAACGAAGGGCGGATAGGGGTCGAACCGCGGCAAGGGGTCGCCGGTCGGCAACGGGAAACGCAGCTGCTCAGGGATCGGCGCTCCGAAAGCTTCGGCCAACTTCAAGTATCGATCCACGGCATGGGCGCGGCGATCGACCTTCGCCACCAGATGATAGAAAAGGCGCGAGCCTTCTCGGCCATCGCTCATTCCCCAAAACTCTTTCGGTTTGCTGACGCGACCGATCAACGCGCTCCGGAGCAAGCCTTGGAAATCAAAAGCAACATCGGGCCGCAGCGTTTTCGTCTTCTTTAACCACGGCAACAAACTGCGGGGCGCGCTCAAGCCGCGGAACTCGCCGCGCGGAAAAATGTGAACGTGATCGACGTCCGGATTTCCGCGCAGCAGCGTCGTCCATTCCAGATTGATCACCCAGGTGATCTCTGCTTTCGGGTTGGCCTCACGGATCGCGGCGACGGCCGCCAGTGTGTGCACCACGTCACCGAGCGAACTCGGTTTGATGATCAGGATCGATTTGATTTCAGATTTCATTTACCGCGGAGAACGCAGAGCGCGCAGAGATTGAAGATATTTTGATTCGTCTCTGCGTTCTCCGCGGTTAAATCTATCGTCCCAACGCGAGGCGATCGGCGAGCAGGCGGGGCAAACCGCCCTGAATAATTTTCTTCTGCGCGGTGGCGAGGTCGTATTTCACCCGCCGCTGTTCGACCACGTTTTTTTCGATGTGATAGATGCAATACGCGGCGCGCCAATCACCGTCGCGCGGTTGCCCGACGCTGCCGACGTTGATGAAATATTTCTTCGCCTCCTCGATCGTGAGTTGATCGACCTTCAGGCGTTTCACGCCGTCATCGCGCACGAAGGCGCCGGGCACGTGTGTATGGCCGAAGAAGCAAACCGTGGTGTGCTGGTAAGTAAAACTGGCGGCGGCATCGAGATTATTGAAGACGTAGCCCCATTGCTCGGGCGTATCGAGGGTCGCGTGCACGATCGTGAAATCGCGCACCTGGCGGGACATGGGCAGGTCCCGCAGCCATTCCTTGTCTTCGTTTGTCAGGTGCGCGCGCGTCCAGTTGATCGCGCTTTCGGCCAGGGCATTGAAACCGCGTGAGGATTCATCGAGCGCGGCTTGTTCGTCATGATTCCCCTTCACGACGGCACAATCCATTTTCTGCACGATCTCAACGCACTCATGCGGGTTCGCGTTATAACCGACGACGTCGCCCAGGCAAACGAAGTGGGTGCATTCGCTCTCGTGCGCGTCAGCGAGGACGGCATTCGTCGCTTCGAGATTGGCGTGGAGATCACTTAGAATCGCGAAACGCATGGGAAAGGGAGGAGGTGCTCAGGGTAACTGATCGGGAATGCGCTGGGCGAGCGGAATGTCCAATTTGATTTCCATTTCCTTCAAGCACCGCAGCAAAGTGGGAAGTCGTTCGCGTTCACCGAGATCGTAGAGTTGGCGCAAGTGCTCGTATGCCTCCTTTTCGCGGCCCTCGCAATGGGAAAGCTCGTAGGCCGCGAAGCGCTTGTCGTAGCTCGGAGCGCCAGGCAATTGCGCGGCCTTGGCGAAAAACTCCGCGGCGTGTTCGTGATCGAGGTATTTGTCGCGATAGAGACGGCCCAGGGCTTCGTAGAGTTGCGGGCGATCCGGATTATTTTTGATTCCGCGCTCGAGGAAATCTTTGCCGAGCGCGAAGTATTCGCGCTGCGCCTTTACGCGGAGAGCAAGGCGCGGCTGAGCCCGATCGCTCAATGCCGCGGCACTCGCGTTCCAAGCCATGTGCCAGGCCGCCATGTCCCAAAATAAAACCGCGCGTGGTTGCAGTGTGGTGACCTGCTGGAACAAAAGCAGAACGCGTCCCCATTCCGTGCGCTCCCAGGCGACATGCGCCTGAATAAAAAGCGCATCGTCCACGAGCGAACGAAATCCGCTCAACGCCGCGATGAATCCGAGCTGGCCGATTTGTTCGCGAAGATCCAAACCGAAATCCACTGCGCGCAAATGCAGATCTCGGTGCGTTGCGGCCAGCGCGTGCTCGGCCGGTAATTTCGCCGCGCCAAAAAGCGCCAGGCTCAGAAAAACGGCGAGAGACCGGATCATAATTCTTTGCGATAAAAGACAGCCCAGGCCAGCAGCAGATAAAAGACGATGTAGAAGGAACCGAGCGCAATCGTTTTGACAAACAGCGCCAGCGGGATGGCTGTGCCGACGACGATGTCGTCCGACAAATTAAAGAGTTGCAGGTCGGGAAATAGGAGCGCGACCAGGCCGAGAAAGGCTTTCGTCATCCAGCCGGCGCTGTTGGCTTGGAGCCAATACTCGCGCGCGATCCCTTCCAGGTGGCCAATGAAATAGACGAACACCATCACGATGGTGGTGAAGATGGAGGTTGTGGCGAAAGTCGAAACGAAAAGGGTGAGCGAGGCGAGCAGGCAAGCTTTGATGAAGATGATCGCGATCCCGGACAGCAGATTTACGTTGAAGGCCGACGCGCGAACAGCATCCAATGCCTCGGCCACTTGCTCAGCCGGCGCGGCGCCCATCTGGCGTGCGGTGTCGCTCAGAACCGTTTGCTCGCGGATGTTAAGCACGACAAAAAAAAGCGCGCTCATGATGATCACGCTAAGCGCGAGCAGCAGGAGCACACCGGCAAGTTTGCCGAAAAGATATTCCGATCGCGGGACCGGCTTGGCCAGGATCGTGTAGATCGTGCGATCTTCGAGATCCTGTGGAATCAAGCGGGCGGTCGCCACGACCGCGAGCACCGAGGTGAAAATATTCATCGAGCCGAGCGCGATATCTTTGAGGACCTGAAATTCCTGCTGAAAGGTCAGTCGCGCCATGAAGATCGAGCTGCCGATCAGGAACAGCGCGAAAAAAAGCAGCACGTAGAAAATCTTAAGCCGCGTGAGCTCGGTCAACGTATTTACGGTGATTGCCGCGATTCGCCCGAGGGAGAAGGCGCGATGGCTGGAACTATTCATCGGCAATTTCCTTCTTCGGCTTCTCGGTTGCTTCGAGAAAGATGCGCTCGAGCGAAGTCCGGGAGCGACCGCGCTCGATCACCCGCGCGCCTGACTTTGCGGCCAGCGTCTCGATTTCGCCGACCAATTCGGGCGAAGCGTCTTCGAGCACGAGGTCCGTTTGGTTTTCAATCGCGAGCAGATCGTCCAGCGCGCCTTCGCGCACGAGGGCTCCGTCCGCGAGGATGCCCACGCGATCGCAAATCTCCTGCACTTGCCCGAGGAGGTGCGACGAAAGCAGGACGGTGATGCCGCGCCGCTTAAGATCGAGAATGAGATCGCGGATTTCCCGCGCGCCGGCCGGATCGACTCCGGCGGTCGGTTCGTCGAGCACGACCAGCTTCGGTTCCTGTATGAGCGCTTGCGCGAGCCCGATGCGTTGCAGCATTCCCTTGGAGTAACCGCCGAGCCGGCGATTGCGCGCACTCGTTAGGCCAACCAGCTCGAGCAGTTCATCTATTCGACTCCGCAACTTCGCGCCGCGCAATCCGCAAAGTTTCCCATAGAATCGCAGCGTCTCGGCGCCGGTGAGATATTTGTAAAAGTAGGGACTCTCCGGCAGGAATCCGACAGCTTCGCGGCTGGCGACCAGGCTGCTGTCTCGTCCGAAAATCTCGCTTCGGCCCTGCGTGGGCGAGACGAGGCCCAGAATAATCTTAAGCGTCGTGCTCTTGCCCGACCCGTTCGGCCCGAGCAGTCCGTAGATTTGGCCGGCGGAAACTTGCAGGTTCAGGTCGCGCACGGCCACGATCGATCGCCATTGAAACGGAATCGGGAAAAGTTTGGTGACGCCGATGACAGCGACAGCGGGTTCAGTCATGCCGGATCTCGAAACCGCGAAACGCAGGCGGGTTTGGCAGCGGCGCTTCGGAATGCTTCTTAATATGAGCGCGCAATTCGCTTTGTCCGATGGCGTCGAGGAAGGCGCGCACTTCGTCTTCTTCGCCGGTGGCCAAAAGCTCGACCCGGCCATCGCGCAGGTTGCGCACGGCGCCGGTGATATCGAAGCCCTTTGCTATTTGCCTGACGGAATAGCGGAAGCCGACGCCCTGAACATTTCCTTCGTAGAAAACCTGAATCGAGGCGATCACGCTCCCGAAGATTGATCCGGCATTTCGCCGGGGGCAACCGTTCTCCGCTTTATTGTTACGGTTCTGGCGCGGGAGCCGGAAGATCGGGATCGGGCAACTCTTCCGGCGGCGGGACCAGGCGCGGATCGTTTGAGTTGAGATTGAATTGCTCGCCGGCAGGACCACTATTCTGCGCGGCCGCTGGAGTCGTGGCGGCGGCGAGCAGCGTCGAGGATGCCGGGCTGATTTCTTCACTGGCGACGTAACCCTGGAGCCCTGAGGAGACGACCTGGACCTTGCTGTAGCCAAACGATGGCCGGATGAGCCGGACGACCGTGTCCTTCGGCAACTTCAAATCAGGTTCGCGGCCCTGTTGCGGGCCGCGCTTAAAAAAAGCCGCGGAATCAACCGAGACCGCGAAAAGCCGAGTGGCTTTGGTAGTGCTCTGCGCTGGTTTATCGGCGCTTTTGCAGCCAGTGAACAAAGCCGCGAGAAAGGCCAATGCTACGGCAGCCTGTCGATAGTACGGCATGCCCGCTATTAAGCACGCTTCGCGCCATTTCACTTGTAGGAATAGACCAGGCAGAACGTGGTCGCGTCGCCCTCGATCAATCCGAGCGAGACAAAGTACTGGCCGCTGCTCTGCGGAGAGAAACCTGCGGCCGCTTTTTCACCCGAGTTGTAGGTCTCGGTCACGAGCTGCTTTCCAGTTTCATCGAAAAGGTCTACCGAGATTTTTTTGGCCTTCTCGTTCGCAGCGGCGGCAAACCAGTATTGATTTCCCGCGTACAAATTCACGGCGATGAGCGTCCGTTCCTTCGGCTTCACCGTGCCGACCCAATGGCCATCGCGCAGCTTGAAACCTTCGTTCGAAAAGGCGCCACTGAGATCGAGGACCGACCGATGCGCTTCCACTTCTTCGTCCGTCTCGGCCCGAAGTGAAACGCCCGCGGCGAAGATGATCAAACCCAGGACAATCGCGACTCGCCATTTCATTTCGCGTCCCCCTTGGTCTTGATTTCTTCCATCAGTTTGGTCACGGCAGCGTTGAGTTTCTTGATTTCATCGAGGCTGGGCGCTTTGCCCGGCTGAAAGGCCACGAGCTTCTCAATCTCGCCCAGCTGCTCGTTCACACTTTTGACCAACGGTTCGTTGCGCAATTCTTCCGCGAGACCATTGAGCTTCGAATGGATGAAGTTCACCACGGCCGGCTGCCGCAGCACCTTCGCGCTTTGTTCGTCGTAATTCTTAATCACCGATGCGCTCACGACTTGCGTTCCGCGAATCCAGCCGCCGAGGCTGACCAGGATGACCAGATCCTGATCGCTGTGCGATTGCATGGAAGCCTTCACTTCGTTTTGCGTCGCCTCGAGTTCTTCCTGGAGCGTGTCCCATTCGCTGTTCTCGGCGAATTCGTTGATGCTGTTGCCGCGGCTGAGCACGTTCTCGCTTACCCCGAGAGCCTTCGCCAGCTTGATGATGTCGGTGCCGATGTTCTTAACTTGCTGGCTATCCTGCGCCTCGACCGCGATGAAACCATCCGCGATCAACCCGCCGAGATTGAGCGCGATCTGCGCTCGGTTCCGATAAGTCATCGGAATCGGCGTGCGATACTGTCCGGCCCAATCGGGTTTCCCCGGTTTCTCCAGCGCGGCAAAAAGTTCGCCCGGAGTTGGAATCGTCATCGCGTCGGTCTTGATCGCTTTCGCCAATTGTTCTGGTGGCAGCGAAACAGTTTCCGCCCCCAAGGCGACCGCTGTGCCCGCGAGCAAAGCGAGCGTGATGCATCGCACCCGGAAAATCATGGAGCCAGATTATCCCCGCCCGCCGAGATTGCCAATGGGAATGTGGGCACGCGCAAAACAGGATTGCGTGCGGGGCGGAAGTTGATGTAATTCGTCGCACGTATGGCGCCCACCAGCATTGCAAAAATCAGCGCGCGCGAAATTCTGGATTCACGCGGCAATCCCACCATCGAAGTAGACGTTCATCTCGAAGGCGGCGCGATGGGACGCGCGGCCGTCCCGAGCGGCGCCAGCACCGGCGAGCACGAAGCTTGGGAATTGCGCGACGGCGATAAGAAACGCTACGGCGGCAAAGGCGTCACGAAAGCCGTGCGCAGCGTGGTCGACGTGATTGCGCCGGCGCTCGCGGGCTTCGACGCGCTTGAACAGGCGAAGATCGATGAGAAAATCATTGCGCTCGACGGGACCGCCAACAAAAAGCATTTAGGTGCGAATGCCCTCCTCGGTGTCTCGCTCGCGACGGCGCATGCGGCTGCGGCCGCGAGCAAGGTTTCACTTTTCCGATATCTCGGTGGCAATTCGGCGAAAGTTCTGCCGGTGCCGATGATGAATATTCTGAACGGCGGCGCCCATTCCGATGCGCCGATCGATTTCCAGGAATTCATGATCATGCCGAAAGGCGCGCCATCTTTCCCGGAAGCGCTGCGTTATGGCGCGGAAGTTTTTCACGCGCTGAAAAGTGTGCTGCACGACCGCGGACTCTCGACTGCGATCGGCGATGAAGGCGGTTTCGCGCCGAAACTGAATTCGGCGGAGGACGCATTGGAATGCATCGCGACTGCGGTGAAGAAAGCCGGCTACAAATTCGGCGAGCAAATTTTCGTCGCGCTCGATCCTGCTGCTTCCGAATTTTTTGACCCGGAACAAAACGCTTACGTTTTCAAGAAATCAGACGGCTCGAAGCGTTCCGCCGAGGAACTGGTCGATTATTATGAATCGCTCACTCGGACGTTCCCGATCATTTCGATTGAGGACGGCTGCGCGGAGAACGATTGGGATGGTTGGAAAATACTCACGGCACGCCTCGGCGATAAGATCCAACTCGTGGGCGACGATCTCTTCGTCACGAACGTCGAGTTCCTGCGCAAAGGGATTCTTCAAGGCGTGGCCAATTCCATTCTCATAAAGGTGAATCAGATCGGCACGTTGACGGAGACATTGGCCGCGATCGATCTGGCCACGAAGAATGATTACACCGCCGTGATCAGTCATCGTTCCGGCGAGACCGAAGACACCACCATCGCGGACATAGCCGTGGCGACGAACGCAGGGCAGATCAAAACGGGATCGCTTTGCCGGACGGATCGCGTCGCGAAATACAACCAGCTTCTGCGGATCGCGGAGGAACTTGGTGACAATGCCGTTTACGGCGGTAAAATGCGCTAGTGGATCATCCTGGCTACGGCGATTTCCGCGCGCGACGTGAAGCCACCGTCTGGCAGCGTCTGAACAGCATTCTGCGCGTTCTGCTCGTGCTTGCCATCGTGCTGGTGATCGTCAGTCTTTTCCTGCCGCAGGCGAAAAGGTTATCGCAAAGCCGCACGGAGATCGAAAATTTGCAGACGCAGGTGAACGAGCAAAAGATCCTGCTCGCGCGGCAAACGCGGGAAGTGAATCTACTCAAAACGGATCCGAGCTACTTGGAAACGATGGCGCGCGACCGGCTCGATCTGATGAAGGAAGGCGAAACAATTTTTCGCCTCGAGCAGCCGCCGGGGCCAAAGCGGAATTAATTCCAGCCTAACGAGTTCGCCCCGGTATGGCCACGCGTCAACACTCGTAACGAGTCCAGCACGAACCGGATTCTCGCGGACGTAATCCCATTTTTGCGCGTAACTTTCGCTGTTGCGAATGAGGTGGTCGAAAAATCCTTTGTGCCAATGCGGACGTTCGATTGGAATCACACTCGACAAGTCGCGCTTCAAGAGGCGGACCCATTGCGTGAGGACGAAATCGAGACTGCCTCGGACAAACGGATGCACGTGATCCGGCATTAGAACATAGCGCCCGACGCCGATGCCGCGAGACTCCCCGACTTCCGCGAACATGATGAAGCGTTGGTGGATTGCGTCATTTGCCAATAATTGCCATGTTGATGTGTATTGAAGGTGACGAAGTACAACGGCGGATCGTAGCAATCAAAGATGCGATCGAGTCTCGGGGGCGTCTCCGGCACGCCAGAATGTAGAGGCACAAGCACCTCTACATTCGCGACATTTGCGCGTGGATGAGAAACGACGGTAGATTCGCGCATGGCTACGGAAGTTCCGGTGATCGATGCAGAAGCTCTCCAATCGCGCGTGCGCGAGTTGCGGAGGTTTCTTTGACGTTCCGAAGTTAGAAAGCCAGCTCAGCGCGCTTGAAGAGCGGATGAGCGCCGCGGATTTTTGGTCGAACCGGGAGCGCGCTCAAGGTGAGGTCGAGGAAGTTTCGCGCGTGCGTTCGTTGCTCAATCCGCTGCGCGAGCTCGAGCGCGCGGTGGAAGATTTCGAAGCGCTGCGGCAACTCGCCGCGGAGGAAGAGAACCCAGCGCAACGCGCCCAGGCGGAAAAGGAAGTCACGACAGAATATGCGCGTCTGCTTCACCAGCTGGAAGAGTTTGAGCTCCGTCAATTTCTTTCCGGTGAAAACGATCGGGCGAATGCATTTCTCACCATCCACTCTGGCGCTGGCGGCACGGAATCCTGCGATTGGGCGGACATGCTCTTGCGCATGTATCAACGCTGGATCGAGCGGAGCGGATTCACTTCGCAGACTATCGATGTGCAGGTGGGCGAAGAAGTCGGCATCAAATCCACCACGCTATTGGTGCAAGGCGAATACGCCTACGGCCATCTCAACCCGGAGCGCGGCGTGCACCGGCTCGTCCGAATTTCACCTTTCGATGCGAACAAGCGACGACACACCTCATTCGCCAGCGTGGATGTCGTTCCCGAAATAGCGGACTCCGCGCCGATCGATATCAATCCCGCCGATATCGAAGTAGACACCTTTCGCGCCGGCGGCAAGGGCGGCCAGAATGTGAACAAAGTCGAAACCGCGGTGCGGATCGTGCACAAACCGACCGGCATCGTGGTTGCCTGCCAGGCCGAGCGGAGCCAGGGCCGCAACCGTGAGCTGGCGATCAAAATGTTAAAAGCAAAACTCTACGAGATCGAGCAGGACAAGAAGCGGGCGGAGATCGATCGGCAATATGGGGAGAAGGGCGACGTCGCCTGGGGTAGCCAAATTCGTTCCTACGTTTTCCAGCCGTATCAGATGGTGAAGGATCACCGGACCGGCGCAGAAACAAGTGACGTGCAGGCAGTGATGGACGGCGGGATCGATCTTTTTATCCAGGCGAAGCTGCGAGGACAAAAAGCGAAGAAGGGCGAGGGGAACGAGCGAGAGATCTAATTTGGCCTAACGAATGATGCGTGTCATCCCGAGCCGCGGAAACGGCGAGGGACCTCGCAGTCGCAGCAAGTGCCACCGGGTTGGGGTTTCGCGAGCCACGAGTTGATGGCGTTGAATGTTGCGGCAAGTGGTTTGGGTAACCTTTGACCTGTTGGGAGGTCCTTCGCCGTCTGCGCGGCTCAGGATGACAGCAGCTCCTACCTTGCACTGACGCTCCAATTAATTTGGCGGCGGACTCAGATCGTATATTTCGACTAGGGCCACGCCGGTGCCGCTATTTACTCCGCGCACAATCGCCGTGTAGTTGCCGGGATTCAGCGTCACCTGCAAAGCCGATTCAAGATTTCGACTCGGCGCGAAACCCTTGGCCTGAATCGCGGCCGCATCCGGACCGTCGCCCCAATTGTCATTGGATGACACGACGTTTCCGCTGGCATCGCGAAGTTCGAGGGAAGGGTCGCTGAGAGAATTCGCCACCCCCGCCGCAGCGAGAGACGGACCGAGCGCGCGAGCGATGACCTGCTTCGGTTGGTTCCCGCCAACAATAAAGCCTCCGATCATGACATTGTTGCCGGTCTGGACTTGCCCCCGCGTGGAAATATTCGCCGCGCGCCCACCATTGGTGTGCAGATCGTAAAGTTCCACCAGCGCCGTGCCTGTCAGGTCTCCGTCGCCATTGTCGTAGGAATGGACGACCGCGGTGTAATTTCCCGGATTCAACGTCGCCATGAGCGCTGATTCCCGGCTGTTGCTCGGATCGAGATGATAACTTGCGATCGCGGATCCATCGAAGCCGTTGGCGCCGTCGATCCAATCATCACTCGAGGCGATGAGGCCGCCACTCGCATTGCGCAACTCGAGCACGGGATCGTTGAGGGTGTTGGAAATGCCGGCTGCCTGCAGTGAATTGCCGATCGCGCGCAAGATCACGGTGGCCGGCTGCGAACCCTGGATGATGAACCCGCCGATAAGCCCGCTGTCGCCGAGCCCAACGAAAGCACGGGTCGAGATATTGACCAGGTTCGGCGCGGGATTGGAATTCTGAAAGTCAGGGCCGCTCGAATAAATGCTTTGCGCGCCGGCAATGTCGTCCGCCTGCAGCGAATCGATATTACTGACGATGGAATTCATGATGGCCGCCACGTTCTGTTTCGGAGTCGCCTCATCCGGATGATCGAGCCCGACCACGTGGCCGAATTCATGCAGGGCGATCCGGTGGAAATCCAGAGCTTGCTGCTGCAGCGGGCCGCGATAGGAATCGAAATTAATCGCGCTATTGAAGACGACGTCGGTTTGTTCCGTGATCGTTCCGCGAGAGTTGATCAAAGTAACAGCCAGCACTCGATTCCCAAAGGTATCGCCGAAAACCGTGCTGGCTAGCTGGACCGACATATTGTCGTCGCTATTGGAAGGGGCCAGAACGGAATTTCGATCCACCGCGAACTTCATGTGGACCAGATATTGATTCCAGATGTTCAGCGCATCTTCCGCTGATTCACTGAGCGATCCAAACCCATCCTGGAATGGACCGCCGCTAACCGGGAGTGAAAGATGCATCAGCACCGTGCGATTTTTAGTCCACGCGCTTTGCTCCAGGGTGTAGCCAAAACTGACGCGAATGAGCAGCGGAGTGAGGGCGACCAGCCCGAGGAGGATTTTCTTTTTCACCAGGATTCTTCTACGTAAGAGACGTGAAAGCTAGGCGGGCTTGACGTTCTCCGCAAGTCGAAGCTGTGCAGTGCGATCGAATTTCCCGCGATTGAATTTGCGGCAGCAATCCAGACAGGCGACGGCGCGTTTGATCCGGCGGACTCGCGGGAAATCTCTTTTGCAGCGCGGGCATCGATAAAGATAGCGCCGGGTGCGCCGTTGAATCGGGAACGGCAGCGCGTGCGTGCGCGACTCGTCGCCGATTCCCAGATCGCGACACGCTTTGCGCCATTCGGTTCCGTGCGGTGCGACCCGCCGGCGGCCAGCACGGGATTGCGCCAGCAAATGCGCCACTTCGTGCAGAAGCGTGCGATCGATTTCGGCCGCGTCGTGTTCGCGTAAACGCGGATTCAACGAGACGAGCTTCCTCCGAAAATCCGCGCGCCCGGCCGCGCTGAAAAGACGTGCGTTCCATTCCACGTGGAGCGAGGCCGCCAGCTCGTCTGCCTTCAGCTCGCGCAACAACTCCCGCGCTTTTGCCTCAAGCGCGAAATCGCGGCCGAGCACGACCAGCATCGGGCCAGCCGGAAAAGTGAGATCGAGTTGCTTAAATAACTGCATACGCCGCCTTGCTCGCGTTGGTTTCCGCGGAACTTACGCGATCCATAATTCGCGCCACGATGTCTCCGGCGCGTCCTATTTCTTCCGCGGTCGTCTCCTGGCCTAACGAGAAGCGAACGGCGGAGCTGGCGAGCGGAGCCGGCAGGCCCATCGCGAGCAAGACATGGGAGGCGACGACCGAGCCCACCATGCAAGCCGACCCGCTGGAGGCGCAGACGCCTTCGAGATCGAGCGCCATCAAGATGGTCTCCGAACTCAAGCCCGCGAAGCTGACGTTGAGCGTATTGGCGAGCCGATTAGTTGTGTCGCCATTCTGGGTGACTGCAGGGAATGATTCTTCGATCCGGTCCCACAAACGATCGCGTAATCCACTTTGGCGCTTCTGTTCCCCCGGGCGATCGCGCAAGGCCCATTCCGCCGCCGCCGCCATTCCCACGATCGCCGGCACATTTTCGGTTCCCGGACGACGCTGATTCTCATGCGCTCCGCCAAATTGGATCGCTTCAACCGGCAGACCGGCTCGCAAATACAGCAGCCCGGCGCCTTTTGGTCCGTGAAATTTGTGCGCGGCAAAACTGGCCGCCGCCAATCCGCTCTTGCCCAGACGCGTCTCCACTTTCCCGAACGACTGGACCATATCGCTGTGCAATAGAACGCCGCGCTCGCTGCAAAGATTGACCAGTTCCTCCATCGGCTGGAGCACGCCGGTTTCGTTGTTCGCGGTCATGATGGAAACCAGCGTTGTGTCATTGCGAATGGCGCGCTCGAGTTCGCCCGGATCGATTCGTCCGCGTTCATCCACGGGAAGGAATGTCACGTCAAATCCTTCGCGTTTTTCCAGATGCTCGAAGGCGTGCAAGACCGCGTGGTGCTCTGTGCTGGCGCAAATCAAATGACGGCCGCGATGCGCATGCGCGCGCGCGAGACCGAGCACCGCCAGATTATTCGATTCCGTCCCGCTGCTGGTGAAGATGAGTTCATGCGGTTTCGCGCCGAGCAATTCCGCCAGCCGATCTCGTGCGTCATCCACGCCGGCGCGCGCTTCACGTCCGGCGGCGTGAACGCTGGAGGGATTGCCGTAATGTTCGCGTAGGAACGGTGCCATCGCTTCCAGCGCTGGCGCGCAGAGCGGTGTCGTCGCGTTGTAATCGAGGTAGATCATTCCGAAAGAAAATCGCGGGCCGCCTGGGCGTGGGAATGTTTCGGGACGACCCTCATGTGCTCCGCTTCATAATAAACCAGCGAATCGGGCGGCACGCTCTGGGTTAGAAAAACATTTCCGCCGATGGTGCTCCGCGCGCCGACTACAGTTGAGCCGCCGAGCACGGTCGAGTTTGGATAAATTGTCACATAATCTTCCACGTTCGGATGCCGCTTGCCACCTTTGCGAATGTGTCCCTGCTCGTCTCGCTGAAAGCTGCGTGCCCCGAGCGTGACCCCGTGATACAACTTCACGTGCGAGCCGATCTCGCACGTCTCCCCAATCACCACGCCGGTGCCGTGATCGATAAAAAAATGTGAGCCGATCCTGGCGCCGGGATGAATGTCGATGCCGGTGCTCGTATGGGCCCATTCCGTCATGAGGCGCGGGATCAACGGCACCTCCTTTTCATAAAGAAGATGGGCCATGCGCTGGATCGCGATCGCTTCCACTCCGGGATACGACACAATGACCTCTTCGTAACTCGCCGCGGCCGGGTCGCCTTCGTAAGCCGCGTCGACGTCTGTCCAAAGAACTTTCCGCAGCGGTCCCAGTTGCGCCATGAACCAGGTCAGGATTTCTTCCGCCTTCTGATCGGCCTCGTCGCGTGGGAGTGAAGCGAAGCTCTTGGCGATTTCCGGCTTCATCCGCGTATGCAAGCTCTTGATCCGGCTTCTGGTCACGTCGGGCAGATCGCTGGAATCGAACAGCGCTTCTCCGTGAAAACCAGGAAACATCAGGCTCATCAAATCCACGCACGCCGATTCGATCGCGGGCCGCGACGGCAACATCGCCGCGGCATCGAGGTAATTTATTCCGCCGCTCTCCGTGTAAGTGCGGAGAAGTTCGTCGGCTGCGTCAGTTCCCGGCGGTTCCATTGCGGAAAACTATGCGACGGCTGCGCACGCAATGGAAACGGAAACTCTTAGGCGCGGGAGAGCGCCGCTCCTTGGGAGTTTGTTTGCGTTGTGAGATCGATCGATTCATTGTCGCGCCATGCGTTTGGCCTTCCTGGCGAAATATCGTGAAGCTGGGTTACTTCTCATTCGAGTCAGCATCGGGCTGCTCTTCATTCTTTACACCGCGCCGATATTGATCGGCGGTCCCAAGGCGTGGGCGCATTTCGGCGCCGGCGCGGGACATTTCGGTTTGCATTCCCACGCTCAAATTTTGGGATTCATCGGCTCGCTGCTCGGCTGCGTCGGGGGAGTGCTGATAATCTTCGGGCTGCTCTTTCGGATCGGCATTCTGCTCGTCCTGATCCTCGCTGTGTGTCACGCGATCTCGGTCTACAAGGGAACCGGCTTTCGTGTCGTGCTGCCTTCAATCGAAATGTGCTTTGTCCTGGCCGGACTTCTCTTCGTCGGACCGGGCAAGTACAGCGTCGATAAGACGTAGTTCGCGATCGCCCTCTTATCTTCCCGGGCCAGGTTTTCCGCCGACGGAAATCGCGGGCAAGTCCATCTGCTTGATCAGCGCCGCGATTTTCGGCACTTCGTCGGTCTTGAGCTGCGCCCATTTCTTGAGCTGTTCGTCCAACCGTCCGCTCAACATTTTAAACACTTCGTATTGCGGCAGCGTGGGTCCGTAGTCAGCCGCCTGGATCGTTAGGCTAAGCGAGTAGATCGCTTCGTTGAGCATGTTCGGAAACGCGAGATTGCCCTCGGAACCTTTCATGTTCACCTGAATCAATTGCTCTTCCACCGCCGACATTTTCTTGGCCAGCTCGTCCGCCGCGGTGAGAGCCGGCTTCAGTCGGTCCTCGGTCCCGAACTGTTTATGGAGCGACTGAATCTGCGTTTTTACGTCGCGGATTTCATTGACCGCCTGATGCAATTCGCCGATCCGGTTCGAGATCTTCGACGCTAGTTCGAATTGCTTCGGCAGCGCCGCCTCGGCGTCTTTGATTCGCGGATCGATCGCGAGATGCAACGGCGCCGTCTGGCTCTTGCCCGCCACCGTCAGCTTGACTTGATAATCGCCGGGCAACGCGAGCGGGCCACGCGGACCTTCACCGTAATAAAATGCGCCCGGCGTCTGGATCGGATCGTCGTAATGCAGGTCCCACGCGAAGCGATTCATTCCTTCCGCCGCGGGAATCGTCCGCGGCGTTTCGACCTGGTCGGGCCATTCCGGCGGCTGATCGTTCTCTTTCTTTTCCTTGCTCGAGAGATGGCGAACGAGTTTCCCCTGCGCGTCGAGAATATCGAGAGTCACTTCATCTTTCGCCGCGGTCTTCAGGAAATAATTGATGATCGCGCCGGCGGGCGGGTTTTCTCCGACTGGCTGCCGCTTGTCGAACTCGGTCGGATAATGCAAACGCAACCCGGTCTGCGGCTGATAAAGGATCGCGTCCATCTGCGCCGATTGCGCGTTGACCTGACGCAGCGGCGTGATGTCGTCCAGAATCCAGAACGAACGCCCGTGCGTGGCGACGACAAGATCGTCGTCCTTCACGAGCAGGTCGTGAATCGGCGAAATTGGCAGATTCAACTGGAGCGGTTGCCAATGCGCGCCGTCGTCGAACGAAACGAACATGCCCAGCTCCGTGCCGGCGTAGAGCAATCCGCGCCGCTTCGGATCCTCGCGCACGGCATGCACGTTCGCGCCTTCAGGAATGCCGGTGGTGATCGCGCTCCAAGTTTTCCCCGCGTCCGCGGTCTTGAAAATGTATGGCTTTAGATCATCGAGCTTGTGCCGATCGACCGCGACATACGCGGTGTTCGCATCATGCGGTGATGGCTCGATCAGATCGACCGTGCTCCATTCCGGCATCTTCGGCGAAACGTTCGTCCAATGCTGGCCTTCATCCGTGCTCACATGGACCAGGCCGTCATCGGTCCCGGCCCACAACATTCCTTTTTGCTTGGGCGATTCCGCGAGTGCAAAAATCACGTCGTAATATTCGACCGACGTAATGTCGTTGGTGAGCGGGCCGCCGCTCGGCTGTTGCTTGCTCTTGTCGTTGCGAGTCAGATCGCCGCTGATCTGCGTCCAACTGTTTCCTTGATCGGTCGATTTGAAAACGCATTCGCCCGCCGTGTAGATCGTGTCCGGGTTATGCGGTGAAAGCAGCAGCGGCGAGACCCATTGGAATCGGTGCACCAGATCCGCCGCGCCATGTCCGGAGTTGTCGAGCGGCCAGACGCTCGCATCATTCGCCTGCTCTTTGTTCCTATCGTAGCGAGTCAGATATCCTTCGTTGTTGGAATAAATGATGTGCCAGTCGCGCGGGTCGGGAATGACAAAACCGCATTCGCCGCCACCGGCCTGGAACCAATCCTGCGGCCCGATCACGCCGGAATCCGTCCGGCTCGCGATCCCGACATTCGAGCTGTCCTGTTGCGCACCGTAGATGTGATACGGAAACGCGTTATCAACCGCGACGTGATAGAACTGCGCGGTCGGCTGGTTGTTCTGCGTCGTCCACGTCTTTCCGCCGTCGCTCGAAATGGAGGCGCCGCCGTCATTCGTGTTCGCGATGCGCTGCGGATTTTGCGGGTCGATCCAAAGCCCGTGATGATCGCCGTGGCGCGCGGGAAGAAGCGTGAATGATTTCCCGCCATCCACCGAACGAAACAAGCCGGTGTTCAAAACGTAAACCGTATCCGGAGCTTTCGGGTCCGCGTAAACCTTGCTGAAATACCAGGCGCGCTGGCGAAAGCGGCCGTCTTCATTCACGCGCGCCCACTTCATGCCGCCATCTTCCGAGCGATAGAGACCGCCCTCCTTCGCTTCGATCATTGCGTAGATTCGATTCGAGTCCGCGCCGGAAACCGACACGCCGATTCGCCCGAGAATTCCTTCCGGCAGCCCATGGCCCTCCAGCCGTTTCCAGGTCGCGCCGCCATCTTCCGATCGATACAAACCACTGCCCGGTCCACCGCTGGAGAAAAACCACGGCTGCCGTCGCGCCTGCCACAGCGCCGCGAAGACGATGTTGGAATTGTTCGGATCGAAGACCACGTCGATCCCGCCGGTCTCCTGATCTTTGCTCAAGACTTTCGCCCAGGTTTTGCCGCCGTCCGTGGTGCGAAAAATTCCGCGCTCCTGGTTGGGGCCGAAAATATGTCCGAGCGCGGCGACGATAACGATGTCGGCATTCTTCGGATCGACGATGAGCGCGCCGATGTAGCGCGTGTCTTTCAGCCCGATATTTTTCCAGGTCTTTCCGGCGTCGACTGATTTATAGACACCGGTGCCGTAGGAAACATTGCCGCGAACGGCAGCTTCGCCGGTTCCGACATATACGACATTGTGATCCGATGGCGCCACCGCGATCGCCCCGATGGAGGAGATCGTTTCCTTGTCGAAAAGCGGCGCCCAATTCGCGCCGCCGTCCAGCGTTTTCCAAACGCCGCCGGCGACCGCGCCAAAATAGTATGTGCCCGGTTCTCCTGGAACGCCTTCGATCGCCAGGGCCCGGCCGCCGCGGAATGGACCGACCTGGCGCCATTGCATCCCACGGAAAAGTTTCTCGTCGATAGTGCCGGGGGGCGCCGGCGTAGGATCGGCTGCGCGGGCTGCGGATGGAAGGAAGAGGCAGAGGAAGAGGAAGAATGCGAGGCGGATGAAAAGAGATCGGAGCGACATCTTCCAAGATGTCGGAGAGAATGCGCGTCGTTCAACCAGAATGTTGGCGCGCTATTGGAGCGGGCTCTCTTAGCGCTTCGACATCGCAATAGGGACGCCGGCCTCGTCCACTTCGATAATGCGAATCGGTTCCGGGATATTTAATTTCAATCCGGACGGAGCAGCCTGAGCACTCGCTACACCGCGACCCCGTAGAATCAAGTCCAGGTCTCGCCGCATCTTGCCTTTATTCGTGCAGGAAAGCATCGCGGTTTCTTCACTCACGACTCCGGCCTTGTATACTTCGACCAGCGACTGATCGAAGCTATGCCAGCCGAGAGTCGACCCTGCCTCGATGATTTCGTGGAACGATTTGTTCTCTGATTCGCCGTAAACAATCGTTTCGCGCGTGCGCAGGCTGCTCCCCATGATTTCGGTCACGAGCAGCCGGCCGCCGTCGATTTTGTTTACGAGCCGCTGGCTAATGACATAGCGCAGCGTTTCGGAAAGCCGCTGGCGAAGTTGATGTTCCTCCTCGCGCGCGAACATGCCGAGGATCCGGTTGATGGTCTGGCCGGCGTTGATCGTGTGCAGAGTGCTGAAAACAATGTGGCCTGTCTCCGAGGCGGTCATCGCGATCTCGAGCGTCTCGCGGTCGCGAATTTCACCGACCAGGATCGCTTTCGGCGCCTGGCGCAAAGCCGCGCGCAATCCATCCGCGAAGTTCGGAAAATCCTTGCCCAGCTCGCGCTGGCTGATCGCGGCTTTCGCGTGCGGATGGAAAAATTCGATCGGATCTTCCAGGGTAACGATGTGGATCTCCTGGCTGTGACTCAATTCGCAAAGCATCGCCGACAACGTGGTGGTCTTGCCGGTGCAGGTGCCGCCGGTGACGAGAATGATTCCATTCTTTTCTTTGACGATTTCGCGAAAGATCGGAGGCAGGCCGAGTTTCTTGAGAGTCGGGATCTCCGATTGCAGTTTGCGCATGACCACCGCATGCCGGCCATTCTGTTTGAAAATGTTGACGCGAAAACGGGCGAGATTTTCAATCGCGTAACTGCAATCGCAGGAGCCGGTGGCGGCAAATTCCATCTTGAGCCGCTCGCTTCCGTTCATGATATGCGCAGCCAGCTCTTCGATCTGTAGCGGCGTGAGGACCGATCCGGGCGAGTTGTTTTGGAAATCGCGGAGCCGGCCGTGAATCTCGACCAGCGGTGGTTTGCCTGCAAGAAAGAGAAGATCGGAAACGCCTTCGTTACTTTGAAGCATTCCCGTGAGAAGTGCATCTACGGTGGCGCGATCCATGGGCGTGCGGGAAAGAGAGCTAGGATCATGCCCGATGTGGAAACAAGGCTTCGCTAGCTGAATCGGCACACGCGCCCCCCGTTCGTTACCGCCGCCGTGTTTCAGATTCTTTCTGGATCAAATGGTGGGCGGCCGTTTCGCCAGCGCCGGATGCGCGTGGAACGATTCGGCCTGGCGCGCTGCCGCCATCGCGCGCGCTCCGCGGCGGGCCGCCTGCACTTTCACAAGAAGCCACGCGCCGATCACATAGGCGAAACCCAGCAATGGAATGACGACGCCTTCCACCGATGGGTAGATTCCGAGCCAGAAGCCGGCCCAGGTTGGCAGATGCAATCCGGGTATCGGATGAATTGGAAGCCAGCCGACCGTTTGGAAAAGCCGGACGGTCGATCCGAGGAATGTGACCAGGATGGTGACGACAAGAATGCCGGTAAAGACCAGCAGCTTACGATACGGCAGCCGCGCGCCGATCACGAAAATGAGAAAGCCGGTCGCCGCGACCATGACCGCGCCACAACCGATGCCGATCAGCACCCATTTCATTCCGCTCTCCAGAATAAGCGATTGCAGAAAGAGCGTCGTCTCAAAACCTTCGCGGTAAATCGTGAGGAACCCAACCATGACCAGTGAAAACCATTCCAGGCGAGACTCGCCGCCGGCCTCGCCGGATTTGGTCAGCTTCCGCAACTTCGCATTCCACCCGACCCAATAAACTTTGTGGAAGACCCAGTTGGTCACCATGAGCAGAACGAGAACCGCGAGCACCGAAATCACCGACTCGAGTTTCTCGCCGTAACGGCTGAGCGATTGAATCACGGTGCGCGAAATCCAAAAGGTGACCGCGGTGGCGGCAAGCGCGAGCCATGCGCCCGTGACGATGCGGCGCCGCGTCGTGCGATGTTCGATCCCGCGCATTCCAGCCAGCAGCGCGGCCAGAACCACCACCGCTTCCAATCCTTCCCGCGCGGAAATGGAAAGCACCGTGTAAATCACCGTCGCGGGCGAGAGATTTACTTTTAGCAGCGCGGTGCATTGATCTACGGCGGTCAGCGTCCGGGCAAAGGCAGCTTCGAGTTCCGGCCCTTTCCTGCGTTGATCGAACAAGGCCTTGATCCCGGGCTGGTCGTCCTGGCCGTCGAGAAAGCTTCGTTCCGCGCGCAAACCCAATTCCGGATCGCGCGGCAGCACTCGTTTTTCCAGCTCGGTATCGAATGTCGTGTAAGCATCGACCCGCAGCGATTCCGCCTCGTCCCATCGGCCGGCCTGCGCGGCGGCCAGCGAGTTTTTCAATCCCGTCCGGACTTCGAGCGCAACTTCTTCGACCACGCCTTTGCCGGAGCCCGCGCGCTGGACGCTCAGTCCGAAACGGCTCACGAGAATATCCTCGATTTCTTTCGCGGCATGCTCGACCTCGGACGGCTCCGCTTTGGCGAGGATGAGCCGTTCGGTCGCTTCCATCTTCGCGATCAGCGGCGCGGAATATTTCTCGAAGGCGTCTGCTTTGGTTTGCCGCCACGCGCCGCTTAATTCGCTCACCAGCTGCTGCGCCTGCACGATGAAATCTTTCGCTTCGCGGTATTCGAGCGGGACCACGACCTGCCCATCCCGGACGCCGTTGTGATATTCCTTCGGCACCAGCCGCACAAGTTTCACCAGGAGGCGGCCGTGACGTTCGATCTCCTGGGCAGTGAGAAGATTCGGCAGCTCGGATTCCAAACGCGTCTGCCACTCGCTGAACTTTTGCAGGAAAGCCGGCCAATCCGATTTTGTCGCGAGCGTCACCAGTTGCTGCGAGTCGGGCAGACCTTGGGCCGTGGTCGCCGGCACTTGCGCGAGGGCACAGATGTCGCCGGGAAAATTTGCCAGCGTCGAAATTTCGGCGATGCGCGCGATGACCAATTCTTCATTGGCCCGGCCGGCGCTCGCCGCGCGCTTGAGACCATCGAGCCTTTCGCGCACGCGCGTCGCCTGCCAGGAAACATATTCGCGTGCGAGCAGAGCGCTCACCGCGTCCTGATGCAGTTTGTTGCTTCCCAGCCGTTGCAGCGCGAGCGCGCCTTCGACTGCGTTCCCGTGTTTCGGCAAGGCAATGATAGCGCGCCAGGCTTGCGCGCCCGCGATGTCGCCGTGGCGCTGGCGATCGAGCATCTCGAGAGCCGCGACGTGTTGCATGACCGCCGCGAACTTTCCGCAGATTTCCGCCAGCCCGGTCGCGCCGCGTGTCTTCGCGTCTCGCGTCGAGTCGACCGTGCTCGTCCACAACGCTTTCGCGGCCGGTGATTGCAAGGCCGTGGCGAAGCTCGCTTCCGTTTGTTCGAGCGCAGCCCAGTCCTCCGCATCGAGTCGGTTGCCTAACGAGTCCAACAACAGCTCTTCGATTCGCGCTTGCGTCGCGTCGAACGTGCTCGCGACATCGGCGCAGGCCGGTTTTGTTAGCGCGCAGAAAAAGGTGGCGGCGAGCGCCGCCAGAATACAACCGCTGCGTGACTTCATGCGCCGGAAGTCAGATCGAGCAGGGCCGCGGCTTGCTCCACCTGGGGCGCGAGCTTGTCGGCCTTTTGCTTGGCTTGTTCGCCAAGCTCATCCACTTCCGGAGGCGTCATGGCCGCGCCGGCTTTTTTCTCCCGCTGATCCACGCGGTCGATGAACGCCAGAATGCCGTCGAAACCACGCTGGATCGAATTCGCCAGCGCCAGATCTTTCGCCGCGACCTGAGGGTGAACCGCGCCATAGAGGACCGCCACGCTGAACATGATTCCGCGCATGTCCGAGACGCGGCTGATCGCAGTGAACTTTCCGGAAGTTTCCGGTGCGTAGCGCGATTCCTTCCAAT
Organism: Spartobacteria bacterium; assembly: GCA_003134785.1. GTDB lineage: Bacteria > Verrucomicrobiota > Verrucomicrobiia > Chthoniobacterales > UBA10450 > AV80. Next base: position 14,977 of record PLCN01000003.1, on the reverse strand, counting down.
CATCGAAATAGCCCGATAGTGTCGGCGTCATGGTGATGATGGCGGAAAAATAATCGGAGGTGGATGGCTGCCACGCGATCGCCGTTTCATTCAGCTCGTGAATTTTGGCGCACACATCCTTGGCGACGGCGCTCAGAATGTCCGCGCGCGGGAGCGATTCGCGCGGTCCGATTTTTCCGTCATGATCGAGATCGACCGGCACGACCAGTTTCTTGTTCGAGCCCCAGAGCATCGGCTCGATCAGATAAGTGAAGAGGCAACCTTCGCGATCGATTTTAGATCCGTCAGGCAGGGTGAGAATGACCGGCGCGACCGGTGTCCCGCTGCCCGCCTGATCTTGCGGCACACCGGCGTCGAGATAAACATCGAAGTCCGACAGCTTCGGCACACCGGCGACGATGCCTTCGATGGTTTCATAACCGAAGCTATCCATCGCTTTGTAATTCTCGCGCAGAACCGCAACCAGTTTCGTCACTTCGTCCGGTGATTGCGCGAAAGCCTTCGCGGGATCGCCGCCGTTCGCATCCACCAATTTCTGATACTCAGCGGCATTGGCGACGAATTCGTTCGACGCCTGCACCATTTTTGTAAGTGTGCCGCGCAGGTAGCCCTTCACGTCATTAGATCCCGGCACCGCAGCGGCAGTGTCAGCGGCGCCGCGATCCGCTAAAAAAGACAGGGCAACGAGAGCTGCGATCGACCCGGCGAGAATCCGTTTCATCTGGAGTAAAGTTACCATAGGGCAGGGGGCCTTGCTGACGTTCGCTTGCGTTTTTTTAGCGGAGCCTTGCGTATGAGATTCAAGGAGGTACCCGTTCCAGAATCGCCAATTTTCCTGTAGCGGCGGTCTATGACCGCCGAAAGGTTGGTTGCATTGTCCGCGTCCGACGGTCATGGACCGCCACTACAAAAAGAGAAACCAGTGGTTTGTAAATCGCCGGTCCTTGTTTCCTTTTTACTGCCCTTGTTGTGATTTATCGCCGACCGCGTAAATTTTTCCGATGAGGCGCGAAAAAGGTTTCACTTTGATCGAGATCATCATCGCCGTGGCGATGATGCTCCTGATCCTCGCGGTGGCCGTGCCGAGTGTGAGTGGCGTCCTGGCCGATCGGCGGCTGCGTCGCTCGCTCGACGAATTCAGCAGCCTCGTTCGCCAAGCCCAGGAACGAAGCACCACCGAGCGCCGCTCCTATCTTATCGTTTGGGGCGACCACCAAGTCGGGCTCCGCGCCGAGGTGGTGCAGAAAGATGAGGACCCGAAACCAATCGCCACGTTGAGGTGGCAGAAAAACGAATCCTTCCGGCTCACTTTCCCGGCGGCGCTCGAAGACGAACCGCCCGCAGCCTGGGTCTTCTGGTCCTCGGGCAATTGCGAGCCCGCCGTGGTGAAATATCAGGGACCGGACGGCGGATGGACGGCAAAGTATTCCGCGCTCACGGCCCGGGCGGAACTGATAAATTATGCGTCGAAATAACCGCACCGTCCGCGCCTTCGCGCTCTACGAAGTGCTGCTCGGCCTGGCGATTTTCATCATCGGAGTGCTCGTGCTGGGCAAGTCGGTTCAGAATTGTCTGAACGCCAGCATGCTCGCCGCCGAGGACGATCGGGTGCGTTTGATTCTGGCGAACCGGATGGCGGAAATACAAGCGACTCCCGGATTTCCCGACACGAAAAAGGAAACGAAAATCGATACTGGCTACGGGCAAGTGAACCTGGTTCAGCGCGTCGCGCCGGCGGCGTTGAAAGACGAAAAGGACCTTGAGGTGGATGGCATCAGTCGCGTGACCTTGAGCGCGGAATGGACCCGCGGCGGCATCGCCCAATCCAGGAAGATCGAATTTTATGTCTATCGAAATGGTTAAGCGCGCGCGGCGACGGGGATTCACCCTGCTCGAGATCCTGCTCGCGACCGCGATTCTCGCCATGATGGCGCTCGCGATTTATCGCTTCGTCGCGATGAATATTACCGTCCTGCGCGCTTCCTCCGAAGAAAACCTGGCGGAGGCGCGTTATTCCGGCCTGCTCAGTCTCCTCACGACGCAATGGCAAAGCCTGCCGAGCACGAACTCTCTCACGGGAGAGCCATTCAAGTTCAACGATCTGCCGCGGGATGAGATCACGTGGATTTGCAGCTCCGGTCCGGGGCTGTTGACGCGTTATGCGGCGGGTGAATTCATCGTCAGCATGCGGCTCCGGCCGATGAGCGACAGCAGCGACCGGATGCAAATTGGATTTATGCGCAAGCCGCGCGACACGGCCGAGGGCGACTCCGAAGGCGATACCTGGGTCCCGTTGCTCGATGACGTTCGCAGCCTGCAAATTCGTTATTTCGATTCGCGCCTCAATGCCTGGGTCGAGAGATGGACCGATACCTCGTCGATGCCAAAACTGATCCGGGTGGTGATCGGACGGCCTGATCGTCCGGTGCCGTGGGAAGCCATAGTTGCGCTTGGACGCACTCCGCTCTAATGGGTGCGCTGCGAAAATTGAAATCTTCTGTAGCGGCGGTCTATGACCGCCGAAACGAATCGGTCCTCAGCTCGTCGGCGGTCATAGACCGCCGCTACAGGAAAAGAAGAAGCACGCGCGGCGCGGCCCTCATGCTTTCGCTCTGGGCGCTGTTTTTGCTCAGCGCGATGGTGATTTCCTGGGCGCTGGATATCGATACGCGTCTAACCCTTTCCGGCCACGCCACGCGGAGCCTCGAGGCGGAAGCGCTGGCCTGTTCGGGCGCCGAGATCGCGCTGCATCCCGCGGTCAAGGCGGGTTCAGTGCTGCTTCACGGAAGCTTCGGGCCGGGCAAAACATTCCGCACACGCATCACAGGTGAGGCGGGCCGATTTAATTTGAACGGCTTCGCAACGGCCTTGATACAGGGAGATCAGCAGCGGCTCGAAGTGCTGAAAAAATATCTGGAGCTGAAAGGCGTCGAATTGGACGAGCGCGACCGGATGATCGATTGCCTGCTCGATTGGGTCGATGCCGATAATGTGGAACGGCTCAACGGCGCGGAAGAGGGTCCCGGCTACAAACCACCGAACCGCTTGCTTCAGCGGATCGAGGAGGTCAAGAGAATCAAGGGCTGGGAGGAATTTACTTCAAAGGAGGATTGGGACGCTGACTTCACGATTAACACGCAGCAGTCGCTGAATAAAATCGATCCGACTTGGGCTTCGCGCGATGTTCTCCTGTCGCTGCCCGGAATGACGGAGCCGTTGGTCGATCAATTCCTCACCCTGCGTCGCGGCCCGGATGGAATCGAAGGGACGGAAGACGACGCGGTTTTCCATTCGCTCACTGAGGTCCTGACTGCGCTCGGCTATCCCCAGCCGGTCCAAAACCAAGTTGCCGGTTTGATAGGTTTCAATGAGGATCCGACGATGCGTGTGATCAGCGAGGGGAAATCCGGAGACGTCACGCGCATTGTTCGAATGCTCATCCGCAAAGCGGGGACAAATTCTATTCAACTGGTTCCCGGGACTTGGAAGGAGCTTTAGTATCGAGCCGGCATCGCAACCAATTTATTTAATCCCCGCCGGCAGCGGCTGGAACCTGGTCCGTTTCGCCCAGCACAGCGGCGCCTGGGAAGTGCGCGGCCTAACGACACTGGAAGAGGCGGGAGAATTGCTGAAGCCGGGGGACGATTTCATTCTCGGCCTGCCGGTGGCGGTCGTGCTCGCGCAACGCCTGCGGCTGCCCACGATCGATCGCGACGAATTCGCCGACATGGTGCGCATTCAGATCGAGAAGGCGATGCCGTACTCGACCGAGGAAATGACGACCGATTCCGAGATCATCTCGCAGACGGAGGAGGGGAGCGTGATTTCCGCGGTCGCCGTTCACAACGAAAAACTTTCCGAGCTGGCCGCGCCGCTTATCTCCCGGGACCTGATCCCAAGGCAGGTGACCGTTTACGCCGCGCAACGCGCCGCCACTCATGCGCCCCTCGGCACTGCCCTTCTTATCTACCCGGAGAGCGAAGCGATTGTCTGCGCAATCTCCGAGGAAGGGAAACTCAGTTTCACGCGCACGCTGGATGGCGCGGACCCGCTTCAGCTTCAGCGCGATTTGCCTCAGCTGGCCTTAAGTGCGGAATTGCAGGGAATCAACACGGCCTTCCCGAAAATCCTGCTCGACGAGAGTTTGTTCGCTTTGCGCGACACGGTGGAGGGGCTATTCGCCAACACTCCCGATTTCGTCGCGGTGGAAGTGCCGCCGGCCGAGAGCGGATTGAATCTCCTGCCGCAAGCGTGGCGGCAACGCCGCGCTCAAATCGCCCGGCAGGGAGAATGGCGGAAGCGTCTTCTTTTGGCGGGCGGAGCCTACGCCGCGATCCTGGTTCTGTTCATCGCTTACATGCTCATCTTGAAGTTCCGGATCGGGCGGCTCGATCGCCGCATCGCACGCGACGCCCCGCGGACTGAATTCGTCAAGGCGACGGATACGAGATGGCGGGCCCTCGCTCCGGCGATCGATCCGCATTACTACCCCATCGAAGTGCTGGTGCATATTTTCGACAGCTTGCCTTCCGCGGACGTGCGCATCACCAACTTCACTCAATCCGCGCGGCAAGTCTCGATCGAAGGCGAGGCGAACTCGGCCGCTCTCGCGTATCAGTTTGCCGACAAAGTGAAAAAGAATCCGGAGCTGCAAACATTTCAGTTCGATATGTCGGCGCCCCGCATCCTGCCGAACGATCACGCCCAGTTTCGCCTGGAGGGAAAACCGCGATGACGCCAGCCTGGTACTTGCGCATGACCCAGCGGGAACGCCGCCTCGCGTGGATCGTGGCCGGCGCGATTTTTCTGCTCATCAATCTTCTCGTCTGGAGCAGACTGTTCAGCGCTCTCCATCGCGCCAGCGCGGACCTGAAGCTCCGCCAATCCATCCGGAACGAACAAGCGCTCTACATCAAAGACCGCGATCTCTGGACTCACCGCGACCAATGGCTGAAGCAGCACCAGCCGACGCTCAAGAGCGCCGTCGAAGCTTCTACCCTGCTCGACCAGGTGAAACAAGTCGCGGGCAAGCACAATGTCCTGATCGAAAATCCGGCGATCGGCGCAGGCGATTCGACGGCGGATCACCAATCGGTTTTTGCTTCGTTCGAAACCAAGAGCCCGTGGCCGCCGCTGGTCCATTTCCTTTTCGACGTGCAGCAGCCGGAGGCGTTCGTGGTCTTCGAAAGCGTGCAGCTCCAGATCGATTCGAGCGACCCGACGATGATGAAGGGAAAATTCAAGATCGCGCGCTGGTTCGCGCCGAAATGAAAGAGGCGCGTGATTTGAATGGTGGCGGATTTGGATAACGTTTAGGACATCGATGAACTTGAAGCCTATCCCGTTCTTGTTGGTGCTCGGTCTTCCGCTCCGGATGTTTGCCGCCGACGAACTCCCGAAGCCGTATAATTTCGAGCGTTACCAGGCGATGATGGATCGCTCGCCGTTTGCCGTTGCCACCGCGGTCGCTGCGCCGGCGGCCACGCCGAATTTCGCGAAAGATCTTTATGTCGCGAATGCGGCGCGGTCGAAGGATGGGGATATGGTCACCATCGCTTCCAGTGCGGATAAGAACTTCAAGAAATACCTAACGACCAATGCGCCGATGGATGGATTCAGCATTTCCAACATCGAGTGGTCGGATAAAGTCGGCGCGACCAAGGTCACAATCGCGAAGGACGGACAGTTCGCGACCATCACGTTCAATCAGGCGCTCCTGAGCCAGGCGGCGCCCGGTCAGAATCCTGTGCCGCAGCAACCCCAGCAACTCCAGCCGGTCGTGCAGCCGACCAGTGTAGTGCCCAATGCGATGCCGATGACGAATCCGGCGGTGCCGCAGGCGAATTTTCCCAAGCCGATGCCGGTGCCATCGTTACCGACTCCGCCACCGCGAGTGCGTGGTGTGATCCCGCGCAACCCGAATATTCCCGCGACGCAAAACGCGAACACGACGCCGACGCCGGAGTTGTAGCGGCGTCCCTGCGATCAGATCGACATTCCTCTATTCGAGCTCCGCTCGCTAAATCAGTACTGACCGTATTCGTCGTCAGCAGTATCGGGAATTCGGTCGGGGCCGGCGGAAAAGACATCGTAACCGCTTGGATTCTTTCGGCCCGGATTCCGGTAAATGTATTCCATTCCCCAGGCATCTTTTGGCGTGTCCTCCATCAAACGCCTCCACGACGCCGGCACCGGCTCGCTGCCCGGCCTGTTAACCAGCGCTTTCAATCCCTGCTCGGTGGACGGATAAAAACCGTTCGACCCATTATAAGACAGGAGCATGGTCCGGATCATCTGGATGTCGGCCCTGGTCTTGGTTCCCTTGGCCACATCGAGAGCGGGGGCCATTTTGTAAATCGCTACGCTAAGAAGCACGCCGATGATCGCGACGACCAGCATGATTTCCAGCAGGGTGAATGCGCTTCGTTTATTTTTCATACTTTTCTACCGATCGGTTTGAAGTTGGTAATCCGATTTGTCCCAAAGATATTTTAGTTGAATCTGCGTCGCGCGAATGGCCGAGGCCGTCGTCCCGGGACCGGCCACGACAATGAGATCGTTGGTGCCGGCTATGAGGCTGCTGGCCGGCACGAGTTTTTGCGCGCGGAGCCAGCCGGTGTACTGAAACCGCATCTGCCTAACGAGTGCGGCACTGCCGCCGCGATAAGCTGGATCGGCCAGATCGGGCAAGGTGATTGAAACCGCGCCCAGGCTTTCGCCATTCAGAAAAACCTCCGGCGGCGCGTCGATGTTCGGGCTCGCCACCTCGAAAGTGAGCAGGGCCATGAGCGGTTGCGCTTCGACGCCAAATTGAAACGCCGCGCCTTGTTCCGCGCTGGCTCCGATTCGAATCGTTTCGTCCGCCAGGGTCGCGGTCACGGTGCCAAACATTTCCGTGTCCTGCGCCGGAGCATGCAGCGGCGACACGGCCGCGAACGGCTCTGGAATCAGGTCCCGGTGCGGGGCGCTGATCGGATGGAGCACTTCCGCGCTGGTCATCCAATCCAGATACGCGCCGCGAATCGTCTTCCCATCGCCGGGAACTTCCACGTCGATCGTGGACACTGCCACCATCGGCACCATCACGGTTTCCGAAGTCGGCAGGCTAACGCCCAAACCGAGCGGGCCTGATTGTAAAACCTGCGAGCCCGATTCATCCCACGCTGTGAGTTGCGGTTTCTGCTCAGGGTTATCGTCGAAGAACAAACGAAAATACAAAACCTGGAACTCCGGCTTCGGCCGTACGAGGCGGATCCGAAAAACGGTTTTCGGCGCCGTGTCTGCCTTCGCGGCCGGCGGCACGATCGTGACCGACTCCACCCAGTCCGGAACAGCCTGCGGTTTCGAGTTCGCCCCGGAGATTTGCCGCAGATCAAGCCAGGCGCTTTCGATATTCCCGCCGGTTCCAACAGCGGGCGTGGGCGGCAGAGTGTCGACGACGACATCTTGCGCGTGAAGTGCCGACACCGCGAGCAGGGAGAGGATGGCCGCGAGCGCGCGATGTAACATGTGCGCCGCGAGATTAGCTCACTGCGGTCGCAACTGCAAACTATGCGTCATTTCAAAAACCGCCGAGAGAATGCTGTAAACGACGAAGCCCACCAGAATGGCGATCAGGATGATGATCACGGGCGGAATCAGCGCCGACACAATTTGCACCGTTCGATCCAGCTCGCGCTCGTAAACGTCGGCGATGGTTTGCATCGTTTGCGCGAAATGGCCGGTCTGCTCGCCCACCGCCATCATATCGGTGAACAAATCGGGAAAGAGATTTTGCGAGGCGAGCGCCGTGGATAAGGTCGCGCCGTCGATGACCGCGCGCCGGACTTCGCCCAGCTTCGCTTCGAGGAATTTGTTGCCCGCGATTTCCGTCACGAGATCGATCGCTCGCAGGAGCGGAATGCCATTCTCCATCAGCGTGCCGAGCGTGCGGGAAAATTGCGCGTAGTAACGGTGGCGAATGATCCGCCCGTATCCGGGAATCATGAGCCGAAACCGGTCCCAGGCGGTTCGTCCTTCGTCCGTTCGGACGAAAGCGCGAAAGCCGACCAACCCGCCGATCACCAGCAGACCGGCGACCCACCAATAGCCGGTGATAACGTGGTGGGCCATGACCAGAATCCGTGTGGGCAATGGGAGCACGCCGCCATTTTGCTGCATGAACCCAGTGAGCTGCGGCACCATGAACGTGATGAAAATCGTGATCAATGCCGCGCCCGCAATGGCGAGGAACGCCGGATAAATCAGCGCTTGCTGCACGCGGTCGCGAAGATTCTTCGCCTGCATCAAGTGCTGGACCAGGCGTGTCAAAATATCGGGCAGCGCGCCGCTCGCCTCGCCGGCGGCGACAAGGTTCACATAAATCGCGGGGAAGATGCGCGGAAAATCCCGGAGCGCTTGCGAGAAGCTGCGGCCATCCACCAGAGCCTGATGAAGCGCGTGCGTCATCTGTTGCATGCGCGGTTGTTTCAGCCGCTTCTCGAGGACCGAGAGACCTTCGTCGAGGGTCATCCCGGCCCGGAGCAAATGGCCGAGCTGCTCCGTAAAAATGAGCAACTGCCCGTGCGGAATCTTTAACTTTTGCGTTGCCGCCGGGAGCGCCGCCGGCGCTGCCACCGCGGCCGCGCCGTTCTTCCCGCTCTTCGCGACCTGCGGCTCGCTTCCAACCGCGTCGATCCGCACCGGAATGTAGTGCAACTGCTCGATCTGCCGGATGGCCACCGCACGATCCGGGCAATCAAGGACGCCCTCGACCAAACCGCCCTGCGCATTCCGCGCGCGATAAGAAAACTGTGGCATTGCCGCACAAACTACTTCCAAACCCGGATTCCGAAAACCGAATTTCGCAACTCCCTCGCCAATCGTTGACTCGCCGTGATCTTCGCGGATGTCCCAAAAAAAGGAAGTGTATGCGTTTGACTGATTGTTCCCCGCCTTGTGTCTCTGGTAATCCGAGGCGCGTCCCATAAGTCGCTTTTGAATGTCGCGGCTTTTCGACTCTCATAGTTGGGAACGTCCTCCTGGGCGATCTTAACGGACTGGCCCGCTCACGGAGCTTCATTCCACCGCCAGCCGTTCATCGCGCACGAAGAAGCAGGCGGACCGCAGGCGGTTTGGGCTCATCGAAAAAATAACCGGTCACGTTCTCCCGCTGCCTGAACAAAGATTTTTTTCAACTTCGGCGGAGAGACCTCGCAGTTGGTTAGTGTAGGGAGGTTGATTAAATTTCCAGGCTCCCGTCACCGTCACCTCGCGCAACTCCAAAGGCGGCGAAAGCGCCCCGAGCGATCCTCCGGCGTCCGGGACGGTGCCTTAACCAGCCAAACCGACCGCGACAGGTGGAGGCTCAAGTCCTTCTCCGCTTCGTATTGTCGCGTTCGGAATGATCCGCCATCTTTCAACGCACTATGCCTTGAGATTCAAATCTATCTCTGCCAGATAGGGAGGTCCGAGTCCTTCCGTTCCGCGTTGTCGCGCGGTATTACACTCGTTCTTGGTCCAACGGACTCTTCACGCCGAGACCAGGCTTACTAAGAACATGCGTGTAAATCATGGTCGTGCTCACGTCGCTGTGCCCTAAAAGTTCCTGGACGGTTCGGATGTCGTGGCTGTTTTCCAACAAATGAGTGGCAAAGGAATGTCGAAGACTGTGGCAGGTCGCCAGTTTGCTTATCCCAGAAGTAGCGACCGCTTCTTTGAGCGCACGCTGCGGCACGCTTTCGGCAATGTGGTGTCGTTGTCTCTTCCCGCTCCGTGGATCCACGGCCACGCGTGATGATGGGAACACATATTGCCAGGACCATTGTCGATTGGCGTTAGGGTATTTCCGCTCGAGTGCCGTCGGTAGATGCACGGTGCCCAATCCCTCCGCCAAGTCCTGTTCGTACTGCGCCCGAACTTTGGCCAGGTGCCGCCGCAGCGTTTCCGCCACGCTCACCGGCAACATCGTGATCCGATCGTTGCCGCCCTTGCCGTCGCGCACCGTGATTCTCAAAGACGCCAGATCAACGTCTTTCACCCGCAACCGGACGCACTCCATCAGGCGGAGACCGCTCCCATACAACAACCCCGCCATAAGCCTCGCCGTGCCATGGAGGTGAGAAAAGACTTTGTGCACCTCATCGCGCGTTAGGACCACAGGGAGCCGGGCCGGTTTCTTGGGGCGCTCTACTCCTTCCAGTCACCCGATTTCTCGCTTCAGCACTTCTTTGTAAAGGAAAAGGAGTGCGCTCAGGGCTTGGTTTTGGGTGGACGCGGCGACGTTTTCGACCCGCGCCAGGTGGGTCAGAAATTCGGTCAGTTCCGTCTCGGCCATCTCCAGTGGATGACGCTTGTGGTGAAACAGGATAAAACGCCGAATCCAGCCTGTGTAGGCTTCCTCGGTGCGGGGGCTGAAGTGTTTACGCCGGATGGCGTTTCGAACCTGTTCAAGAAGTTTCGGCTTGTCCGGGGAAAGGGGTCGGGGTAACGTCGGGGGCATGTTCCCCATCCTGCATATTTCCCCTAATTATTGCAACCAGATTAGACGCCCAAAGGGCGCCTTTAAAGACGCCTATCGGACGTCTACATCTCGTTAGATCGTGAAACCCCTACTCTGCGTCGCTATCTTCCCACTTGCCGCCGCGGTGATAGCCGCGGGCCAACCAAAGCAGTCGGCGGACTCTTCGGTCGCGCACTACAAGCTCGAGATTACTGATGAGCCAGACAAGCTGCGCTTCGCCCTGCTGCTCGTTTCGCTGGATAAACGCGACATTTGCATTGACCCGAGCGCGTGGCCGGATGCCCAGGGCAAGACTCAGACTGGCAAATATGTGTACTCCATCGTCACCGAGCGCGAGACACTCTTTCCACACGATCCCACAATCGAGGCGGATTGTTTTGGCTGCGAGACCCGCATCAAGCCCGGTGAGTCACTGAAAGGCTTTATCCACTATTCGGAGTTCGGCGATGCACAGATCATTCGCTCGCGCTCTAAGCGAGCGCTGAAGGTCGACATAGTTCCGGCAGTCTGTCATCAGAAGAAACGGTAACGCGACCTGCGACAAACGATCTAACCCGTCAGTGGAGCTAACCGCCACCCGCCGTGTATCTACATTTTCACATGACCAAAACATCTTCACTGCCAGCACCGCTCGCCGCCGGTGGCGGCAGCTCACTTCTGTCTCGTTAGGTCTCATGCTCCCGGACGCCATCGACATTCAAGGTTCGGACGAAGCCCTCATTGAGATGGCCGACCTTTTGGAAGCACGCGGAATCGATTCGGAGCGCAGGGGACTCGCCCTCAACGCCGTTGGTGCTGGAATCGTCGAGTTTCTTTCGGTTGCCGCTACTCCGGCCAGTATCGCAATCGTAGGAGCAGTCTTAGTCGCCTACATTCGGCGAGATGCCGGTCAGCGCAAAATCGTCGTTCAGTGGCTCGACCAGAAAGAAGAGCGCCTCAAGCGAGTCGAGGTTGAGAGTCCTCGCGCTGACGAAATTCCTGAGTTACTGAAGAAGGCGGAAAGAGTATTCCTCATTGATTCGAAAGAAGAAAAGACCTAACCAGGCGATGCAGTGAACCGCTGGCCGCTCGCGTTCTAGCTTTCGATGACTTCCACATTCAATCTGCAGCGGCGCGCGCCCTCGCCAGCGGTCGCTGATCTTGAGTCTCGTTAGATGCATCGCCTTTCGATCATGCGACGAATTTTCGCCTGCGCAGTTCTTCTCTGTCTCGTCGGCTGCGCTGGTCTTCCGACCGAGCAGCAAATATCTCGACGATACGCATCAGAGCATCGTGACCGCAGAGTCGTCGGAGTTACGAGCAGCACCACCGGCGTGCCTTGGCAGATGAGAGCGCAGTTTCGAGTGAGCTACACAGAAGATGGTGGACCACAGAAGACGGATGTAGTTCGCTATCACCAAGTCGCGGAGGGCTGGGTGAGAGACTTGTGAGATACCAAATGCATCTAACCATGCGATGGAGCGGCATTAAATGACATGACTCACATGAGTTCAAGTGTTAAATATTACCGCCGTGACAGGGCCGCGTCTTAGTTTAGTCGTGTCCATTTTAGATGGACACTTCGGTAGTGAGATGGAAGTTGTTGCCGTCAAAGAGGGACTGGAACTCGACGGGTATTCCGTTATCCCGTGGGAGTGGATTGACTCTGTGCGTCAAGTCGTTTCGCCTTCGACTGAATCAGCTCAATCTCCATATCCCGAATGTGGCACTTCATTTGATGAACGCGCAACGAAGCAATCACAGTAATTGTTGCCACGAATAGCTTGTCTTTTAACGTGACGGCTGGCGATTGAGGCTCCATGGCCCCTTCGATCGCCTTGAAAAGTTCCTTGCGCTTATCTTTTTCCAATCCGCTTTCGTAGGCATCGAGAGTAAAGCCAAAGTTGCGGATGTCATGGACGCAATGATTTCTAAGCTCCGATAATTTTTGTATGAATGTCGCGGACGGCTTGGAGATAGCGTCCAGTGCTTTAGCGAAAGCAACTTTGCCAGTGGCCATGTTGCTGGTATCCAGTTTGGCAATAATTCTTTCCAACGCTGGTTCCTTAAAATGAGCGGCGATGGCGGTATTTAGAGCTGTTTCGACCATCGCGTGCAACTTCACGATCAAGGTCCAATCGGTATCAGAGAATTTGTCGCTTATTCCCGTCCCGAGATTATTTGTTACCCAGGATTGGATCTCTTCCAGGAATTGCTGTTCTTCGGGAATAAGTTCCACGTCGCTCGATATTCAGCAATCGGCACGCCATATGTGGCGTGGTTGCTGCTTAATTATTCTACGTGCCCGACAGATATATTTTCACCAACAACAGGCATCCAGGTATCAAATATTACCTGAACTGCGACGCGCCGACTACACAGCGGGAGGCAAATGAGAAAATGGCGCATTGGTTTGAGACCGATGGGCGTTTTTTGCCTGCTTACGTCCCGCCGCAGATCGAACTAAGGCTGACCAGCGATGGAAAAGTAATTCGGATACAGGATTCAGATTAACGCAAACAAACCGGCTGCCGTCAGGCAAGCGAGTGCCTCTTAGTCTGAATAGCAGCCACATATAGATTCGAGAAAATAAGTTCATCCTTCCCTCTCTTTCTGGCGTCGAGTCTTAGCTTGTTTCGCGCGTCGATCTACGACCTTCTTTGGAACCTGAATGATGCGGCGAGCGAGCGCGTCAAACTTCTGAAATGGGGTAGACTCTGACGGCTTCTGTGATGGCTGCGCTGCTCCCATTTGCGGCGCGAAACATAACACGTCGGCGCACGCACGCACTATCTTTTTCTTTTGCCTCGCCCTTGCCGTTTTTTAAAACCTTGCCGACTAAGCCGGAAGTAGCTCCAACTGCGGATCATCTTTCCCAGTCAGAGATTTCCATGTCACGCGCTTGCCAACAATTCCGGCAATCGCTTTTTCAAATCGGCCTTGGTCGCCATTTTCATCCTTGCGGTTGTTGAAGCGAAACGCTTGCTCGTCCAGATAACGAAACAGATGGAACGGCTCGACGTTGACATACGTTCCTTTCAAGCAGCGTTTTAGCAGGCTCCAGAAGTTCTCTAGGCCGTTCGTGTGGACATGGCCGCGCGCATACGTCACGGCATGGTTGACCATTTGTCGGTCGAAATCGGATTCTAGATCGTCGTATGACATGAGCGAGTCAGTGCAAACCGTCGAGCCTTTCAAGACGTATTCGCGGACGTTGCCGCACAATTCGGGCCTGCGCGTGTTAGGGACGACCTTCAAAACAACGCGAGAGTGCTTCTTCTTTGTCCCCCGCTCCAGAATGCCTTGGACGGGCGTTTTCCTGATTCCAGCGTCGCCGACACCAGTTCGACGGTCTTTGTGCATGTAGCGGGCCTTAGCGCCGATGTAGGTTTCGTCCGCTTCACAGATGCCACGCATCTTCTTAACCGAACCTTGCTGCATGGCGAGGCGGATGCGTTGTAGCATGAACCAACCAGTCTTTTGGCAAACGCCAAGGGCGCGGCCAATCTCGTAAGAGCTAATACCGTTCTTCGCGTTGGCGATCAGCCAGATCGCGCATATCCACTTGTCATACTTGATGGGGGAATCTTCAAAAATTGTCCCCACGCGGAGAGTGAATTGCTTCTTGGTCTTGCAGGTTTTGCACGTCCAGAGTTTACGCGTCGAAATAAAACTTACTTTGTCGCTCTCGCACCTAGGACAACGGACAATTCCATCCGGCCAGCGAATGAGCTTCATGTATTCAAATGACCGCTGCTCATCAGCGAAGTATTTGATTGCTTCTTGAAGGGTTTCCGGGAACTCTAATTCCGTTTTCACCCTTCAATGATGCTTCATTCGTGCTTGTGCGTCAAGTCATTTATTGCCGATGGAGCGAACGGCGGACCGCCTTGGATCAAGGATGAAGGATGAAACTAAAGCGACGCCCGTCCTCGTCCGCCGTCGCTCATCTTATTCTCGTTAGGCGCTTCTGTTTCTGCACGCGAACGATGCCTCTTGACACTCCAGAAGATTACGAGCGCCTTGGTGCGCACCTTACGGAGATTGATGCTCCATTGAGCGCTTTTGCTGAGGCCAACGGCTACACCGTGGCTCGCCGAGGACGCTACCCGAACCGACGCATCACACAGGAGGGGACTATCGTTCGCAGTATCGAGATCTCGATGGACCGTGACAAGTATGGGAAGCCTTTCGAGGACTTTTTTCCTGAGATTCCGTATATCATCTGGGGTGGTGCTTGGATCGACGATCATCGTTTGCACTCTCGCTGGAGCAGTCCGGATATTCGGACTTGGGCGATACCCTTTTCCACACTTGTCCGCACACTTTCACTTCACCTCCATCATTTCCACGATTATCTTGCTGGTTTCACTGAGAGCCGCATCATGGAGTGTGCCATCGTTTCGCCACTCGGTTTTGTGCCCCCCGATATGAATGTATGGCAAGCGTCGCAATACCCACACGCCTAACCACTCGAGAGGGCGTGTGATAAGTCGG
>PLCN01000014.1 GCA_003134785.1 Spartobacteria bacterium | reverse complement strand
TCCAGCAATTGGGGTCAGGCCAGGCACTCGATGCCCGCTCGGCTGTATCCTGTTGGCCAACCGTTAAGCCGAAAATCCGCCCGGAACGTGGCGCGCGTACTTCACCTCATGCGAACCCGAAGACGTTCAGTTCTCCTGAGGCGTCGGAATGGTAAAACGAAATGTCGCGCCGGCTCCGAGGGTGCTCTCGGCGCTCACCGTTCCGCCATGCGCTTCCACGATCTGTTTCACGATAGTCAGTCCGAGTCCCGTGCCTGCTTTGGCGGGGTCGGTTGCACGCTTATCGAATACTCTGGCCAGCATCTCGGGCGGGATACCGGCGCCAGTGTCGCACACGACGCAAGTCACGGTTCCGGCGTCATCTCGCGCACTCACCGTGACTCGCCCGCGCTTAGTGTATCTGAAAGCGTTGCCGAGCAGGTTCTGAAAGACCTCTGAGATGAGCCCTGCATCAGCACAAATTGTGAGGGCAGGGAGAATCTCGTTGACGACCTCGATCTCGTTTTCGGATGAGACCGGTCGCAGGTCCAGGATCAGTCGTTGAACCAGTGGCCAGAGCTCAAACCTGCGGAGCTCGGGCTGGAAGGAGCTGCCCGTCGCCGATGGCTGCACGTTTGTATCCAGCACCTGCTTTATCAAATCTTCCACGCGCTGCAGATTGCGCCTGAGAATTTCGAAGAGGTCGCCTGTGTCAGCGCCCGCCATTTGATTCTGCCCATGGCTCAGTTCCTCTACCACAAGGGAGACCGCATTAAGCGGCGTGCGCAGATCATGGGCGACGAAGGCGAGATGTTCCTCCTCCTGCTCTTTGCGTATGAGGGTTTGCTGCGCCGCAAAAGCCATGACCGCCAGCCGGACGGCATCATCAATTCGGTGGTTGATGATGCGCGCCGCGTCGCCCACGACCGAGAGGTCATACCGTTCGGCGACTGTGTTAAAAGCGACGCGCAGGAGGTTGTATTCCGCAACCACTTCGCCCACGTCCAAACCATCGCGAAAGCGCTGCACACCATGGCGTGGCGGCTCGTCGCGGCTGTGCTCATCGGAAATGGTGGGGTCGCGGCCAAGTGCGAGATCGCGCGTGATCTCCGCCACGAGGTCCGGGAGGTGATTGGTGATCGTCGGTTTATCGAGATTTCACTCGTGAAGGAGCTTGCCTGCTTGTAACCGCCATTCGCCGATGATTTCCTCCTGACACCGTCCGAAAAGCTCCGCTAGGTGCTCGACAGTGCAACGTTCCATGGTGGGGATAGGGAAATCCTCACGTAATATTTTCCTACAAACCAGGCATGGCGTCGAGTCGTTTGTTGTCGCTCCCGTACGACGTGCCGCAAGCAAATTTCGCGAATAACGCAGACTCACATTGCCGTCAGAAAACAAACATACCGATGGCGGCGGCGAACATGACGAGGGTTGTCAACCCCACGGATACCAGGCCCAGGCGAGAACTCGGCTGATTCTGCATGATCGTCCGGTCCGAGGCAACAAGCCAGACGCCAACCAGCAGGAACGGCGCAAGCAGGCCGTTGATGATCGCGGTCCAATAAAGCGCTTTGACCGGATTGACCCCGGCAAAATCGAGCGCAACACCCATGAGGGTCGAGAGCATGACAACGCCATAGAAGGTGCGTGCGGCTGTGAATTTTGAATCAAGTCCCTGTCGCCAGCCAAATGTCTCCGCGAAAGCGTACGCGGCCGAACCGGCGAGAGTCGGAATGGCGAGAAAGCCGACACCGATGATGCCGACGGTAAAGAGAAGATAGGCAAATTTTCCAGCCAGTGGTAGGAGCGCCTCGGCTGCTTGCTTCGTGGTCTCGATGTTCGTCGTGCCATGCGCGTGCAACGTGAGGGCCGTACTCAAAATGATGAAATACATGACCAGGTTCGAAAAAAACGTGCCGATCCCCACGTCCATCTTGCGCACTCCGATCTCACGCCGAGTAGCCCCTTGTCGCCAGGCCAGCATCCGGCGTCCAATGGCCTTTTCTTCCTCGACCTCCTGGGAACTCTGCCAAAAGAAAAGATAGGGACTGATCGTCGTTCCAAGAATGGCGACGAGCATCGCCCACCCTTCATGGCCCTTCGGCAATGAGGGGACAAAAGTGTCGTGCGCGACCTTGCTCCAATCAGGCCCGATCACGAAACCGGTGATGACGTAGGCGAACAGAGTGAGCGCCAGCCATTTCAGGACGTTGGCGATCTGGTGATATCGGAATTGGACCGTGGCCACAGCGATGGCGAAACCGAAGAGGACCACGAAGTAGTGCGAGTTGATGCCTGACAACATTTCGGCCGCGTCAGCCATTCCCGCGAGATCGGCGCCGATGTTAATCGTGTTGGCGACGAGTAACGCCAGCGCCGCGATCACGATAAGAGGCTTCGGGAATTTCTTGCGAAGCGCACCAGCCAGCCCGGCGCCGGTGACCATGCCAATGCGGGCGCACATCATTTGCACGCTCGCCATCAGCGGCCATGTGATGAGCGCAGTCCAGAGCTGACCGGTGCCTAAGAGAGCTCCAGCCGTGGAATAGGTCGCAATCCCCGACGGATCATCGTCCGCCGCGCCAGTGATCAAACCTGGTCCTAGATTGGCAAAGAACCGGACAATTGGATTACCGCTATTTTTCGTGGACTTCGCTCGGGTTTCCGTCATCTCGTTTCATATCACTTTGCCATCGTGGGTCTCTTTCAACACTTCGATCCAAATCATCACATCTAAGAATGGAGCCATCTCAAAGACGGTCAGCAGAACGACGTCGCGCTAGGCTTTTCATCGGAAGCGCGGCAAAAAGATTGTCAGCCACGTGGGACTCAGCATAAGCTCGAGCCATGCGCAATATTCTACTCATTATCCTCATTCTTCTGCTAATCGGAGCATTTCCAGGATGGGGTTACAGTACAGGATGGGGCTATTATCCATTCGGCGGAGTCGGGCTGGTTCTGCTGATCGTGGTTATTCTTGCGGTCAGCGGACGCTTGTAGCGCCGTTCTCGACGTAACCCTTGCCATCGTCGGGCTGAGCATCCGAGCAAATCGGGCTGGAGCTGGAAAGGCGTCAATTATTGCCGTTCCGAGCAAACGCGGAATCTTTGGGGATGCTGCCATCCACGCGAATCATAGAGGCGTCGCACACAGCGTCAATTCCTCGCAACGTTTCGTCGTGCGGACAGATGGAACGAAGTTATTCGGCCCTTCTGAATGAGAGGGGATTCAAATCAATAGGTGAAGACGCTGAGAAAGGCCACCTCGATGGCGAGCGCTTCCTGGATATTGCGGCCAAGATGATCGCGCATTTCTTCCAGGCGCCGAATGCGGCGGAAGATTTCTGCCGTCGATAATTTTTGACCAAGGATGCGCGTTTGCTCGCTGGCCGACGGCAGCTCGCGGCGTGCGACACCGGTGCTGGCCCGAAGCACGTCGGACCACCAGAGAAAGAGCGTTTCGACCAGGCGCGAACGCTGGCGCACGTACTGACTTTCGGTGAGGGCTTTGAAATAATCTTCCCGCTCATCGAGCCACGTTCCGTCGGTGGTGTTCTTGTAGCGCAGTTCGTCGCGTTTCAGAGCGGCTGCATTTTCCTCCTGGATGGCTTCGCGTATTTGCGCGAGCAAACGGTGGAACCCTCGCGCTACTCGATAAGCGGGTTGCACTCCTCTGGACGCGGGAGCGACCACGGTGCCAAGCAACTCCACTAATTCCTCCTCTTCTGCCGAAGGTTCCGCTTTCTCCTCCGCGGCGAGTGGCACGGCGATGCAACGGGAGAGAATGGTGTCGGGGAGAACTTCCGGCATCGAACTCAAGAGAAGAAGGAGCGAGTCGTTAGGAGGTTCTTCCAGCGTCTTCAAAAATGCGTTCGCGGCTTGCGGTTGCAGGCGATCGGCCTCAGCCACGATCGCCACTTTCCGATGTCCGTTGGTGGTCCGCATCTGGAGGGCATGCTCGAGGCCGCGCACTTGGTCGATTACGATCCGGCGCGATTTCGATTCCGGTTCGGCCAGATAAACTCCTGGCGGATGTGAAGCGAAAACGTCAGGCGCCATCGCGCCGGTCACTAGATTGGAAAGATCAGATGCGAGACCGCGTTTGCCGCTGCCCGGCGGTCCCGAAATCAAATAGGCATGGGCGAGCCGTCCGTGCTCATAGGCGCGGCTCAAATATTCCAAGGCACCAGTGCGAGTGAAGGCCATCGCTCTTACCGGACGCCAGCCGCGTCCTCTTTTTTCGGCGACGCTAAGAGCGCGGGGAAATGTCCGGACACTTCGCGCCAAATTTCCTTTTCGATTTCATCGGGAGACCCCGAACCATCGAGCAAGCGAATGCGTGCCGGTTCGCGGCGCGCGAGTTCGCGATAGCCTTCGCACACTCGTTCGTAGAACTCGTTCGGTTCCTGTTCCATGCGATCGATCACTGTGACGGGACGCACTCGTCGCAGCATGCGTGCGCGGGCGGTGGCGCCATCTACCTCGAGGATAATGGTGAGGTCGGGGCGATCAGGGCCGACGGCGAAATTGTTCAGGGTCGCCACGATGTCCGGCTCGAGCTTCCGCGCGACGCCTTGATACACCGTGGTTGAATCGAAGAAGCGATCGGAGATCACGATGGCGCCTTGCTCGAGCGCGGGCCGGATTGTTTCGCGCACGAGCTGGCTGCGGCTGGCCTCGAAAAGCAGCAGCTCGGTTTCCGGCGTCATGGCAAAACTTTCCGGCGCGAACTGGAGGAGGTCGCGAATTTTTTCGCCGATGGCTGTGCCGCCGGGCTCGCGCGTGATCAGTACGCGCAGCCCAGCCCGTTCAAGACGCGACGCGAGCCGTTTCACCTGAGTTGATTTCCCGCAGCCTTCCGAGCCTTCGAATGAGATAAACGCGCCACGCGACATCAGAGCGAGTGTGAAACACTGGAGCGCAGTTGTCGAATGTGATAGAGAGCGCGAGGACACAAGCCGAGCCTCAAGGAGAGGCGCTTTCCAAACCGCCCTTTTTTTCGGTTGGGGTCGGGGGACCACCGCCCTTTATCTGTTTTCGGTCGGCGGACTGGAGACCGCCGCTCCTTGGGGCTTCCAAACAGGCCGAGGTTTATGTAGCTAAACTAACGTGAAAAAATTCTGGCTGGTGAAACAGGAACCATCCGCTTACTCGTGGGCGGATTTCGTCGCGGATGGCAAGACGGCCTGGACGGGCGTTCGAAATTACACCGCTCGGAATAATCTGCGCGCGATGAGGAATGGCGAAGCGGTGTTTTTCTATCATAGCGTGACGGAGAAGGCCGTCGTCGGAATTGCCAAGGTGATCAGGGAAGCGTACCGGGATCCGACCGCGACGGAACGCGATTGGAGCGCGGTAGATCTTGTTCCGGACAAGGCGCTGGGCCGACCGGTGACACTGGACGAGATCAAGCGAAACCCGAGACTGAAAGAAATGGCGCTGCTGCGACTGTCGCGCTTGTCGGTCCAGCCGGTAACGAGCGCGGAGTTTCAGGAGATCCTTCGCATGGAAAAAAAGTAGCGCGAGCTTCCAGTCTTGCGTCTTCGGACCGGAAAAACGCAAGCTGGAAGCTCGCGCTACCGTGCGATTGGGCTTGTTTGCTCCCCAGTTGGGACCGAAAATCCGGCGTGACCGGCGCCACTGCGACAACAATACCTTCCATCTTCGCGCTTTCGGCCGAAGCGGAGCGCGAATCTCTGATTGTTTCAGTGCACGACGTCGCGCCGGCGACGCGAGCCGTGGCGGAAAAAATCGTGACGGAGCTTTCTCACCATCGCGTTCCGGTTTGCTCATTGCTGGTCGTGCCGAATTATCACCACCGCGGCTCATCCACGGAGGATCGCGCTTTTGTCCGCTGGCTTCAGGATCTGGAAGCGCAGGGACACGAGATTGTGATCCATGGCTATTTTCATGAGAGACCGCGTCGAGACGGCGAGAATCCTCGCGAGAAATTCCTGACCCGGTTTTATACCAATGACGAAGGCGAATTTTATGATCTCGACTACGACGAAGCATTTCGCCGAATCACTCGGGCGCGAGATGAATTTGTCGCCGCGGGACTGACGCCTCGCGGTTTCATCGCGCCTGCGTGGCTGCTTGGCTCGGCGGCGGAGCGAGCGGCTGCCGAAGCGGAAATGGAATACACGACGCGATTGACCGGGATACGTGACCTGCGTTCCGGAGATAATTTTCCCGCCCGCACCCTCGCTTACAGTGTGAGCAGCGGCTGGCGTCGCGCCGCGAGCCTGGCGTGGAATGCGGCGCTGGCGAGTCATCTCGCCGGAGCACAACTCGCCCGCGTGAGCATTCATCCTCCCGATCGGGATCACGCCGAAATCTGGGAGCAAATCCTGCGGTCAGTCGATCGGCTGATCGAAGATCGGACCCCGACAACTTATCGGGATTGGGTCGCCGAGAAGCGCACCCGTAGCGGAGCCTAGTCGTTCTTGCGCATGAGCCTTTGCGATCTCCACATTCATTCTCGCTTCAGTGCGCGGTCCGAGGAATGGCTCTTTCGCCGGTTTGATTTTCCGGACAGTTACACCGATCCGCAGGAGCTGTACCGGCTTCTGCGCGAGCGCGGGATGGATTTTGTCACGATCACCGATCACGACACGATCGACGGCAATCTCGAAATAGCAGAGCTCGATCATACTTTTATCAGTGAGGAAGTTACCACTTATTTTCCTCACGATCAGTGCAAACTTCATCTGCTCATCTGGGGGATTTCCGAACCGCAGCATGCTGAGATTGCAGCCCTCCGAGAAAATATTTTCGATCTGCAAAGTTATCTTCAGAAAGCGGAGATCAGCCATTCGGTAGCGCATCCGCTTTACAGCATTAACGGCAAGCTCGAAGCCTCTCACCTCGAACGGCTGATTCTCCTTTTCAAGCACTTCGAAGGCGTGAACGGTCTGCGCGACGCACTCCTGAGCGTGCTCGCCCGCGAACTTCTTACCGGCTTGACGCCCGAAAAAATCGAAGACTTGGCGAATCGCCACGATCTCGCGCCCACCCACGTCGAGCCGTGGCAGAAAATTTTCACCGGCGGCTCGGACGACCACGGCGGACAGTTTGTCGCCGGCGCTCACACCGAGACACCGCGCGCGCAAACAGCGACGGAGTTTCTCCAGCATGTCCGTCAGGGCGCGTGCACGCCCCGAGGCGAAGGGGGCACCCCGCTGGCCTTATCCCACGGTTTTTACAATACTGTTTCCTGTTTCATCCAGGACCGCTTTACGGAACGCCTCGGGCCGAGCGCTCCCCTGCTCGAGACGATGTTCTCGCGTTTCATGGAAGGACGCGATCCGACGGAATTCACCCTGCGCGAAAAAGCGAGTTTCATCGCGCAAGGCGTGATGTCAGGAAAAATTTTCGAGTTGGCCAAGCCGGGGAATGTGTCGCTTTGGAAAGGGCTCTCGAAGCATTTCGCGCGACCGAAAGTGAAGGCGCAACTGGCAAAGGAGATGGAAGGCGTGACGGAGCCGGAGCGGCGGACTTTCCTGATGGCGAACCTGGTTTGCGAACAGCTCGCGTTTCGTTTCTTCGAGAAATTCGTCCAGGAGATCAGGACCGGGAACGTAATCGAAAGCATGCAGGCGCTGAGCGGAATTGCGCCAATCATCGTCCTGCTCTCGCCTTACATTTACGCTTTCCACAGTCAGGCTCCTTCGCGCCGGTGGCTGCGCGAGATTTTCCTGCAGATGACTGGCTCGATTCCGGCCGCGCTGCAAAACCGGAAGCGAGCGTGGTTCACCGACACGCTCGAGGACGTGAATGGCGTCGCCAACACAATCCGGAAAATGACGGCAGCGGGCGTGGCGGCGGGCGAGAAATTGATTGTCGTTACCTCACGCCGAGATCTGACGGTCGACGACATTCCAATCAAAAATTTTCGCCCGATCGGCGAGTTCGAATTGCCCGAGTACGAGCTGCAACGCCTGAGTTTCCCGCCGATCATGCAGATCCTCGATTACGTGCAGCGGGAACAATTCACCGAAATCATTATCAGCACGCCGGGGCCGATGGGGCTGACCGCGTTACTGGCCGCGAAGATGCTGAACCTGCAAACGAGCGGCATTTATCACACCGACATTCCGGAGTACGTCCGCATTCTGACGGAGGACCGTTTTCTCGAAAGCCTGGCCTGGAGTTACATGCATTGGCTCTACGGCCAGGTCGACACGGTCTTCGTGAACTCGGAGCAGTACCGGAAATGCTGGATCGATCGCGGATTTGCGCCGGAGAAGCTGAAGATCCTGCCGCGCGGACTCGATACCGATTTGTTCAATCCGGCGCGGCGCGATCTCTCCTTCTGGCCGGGCTCAGGCGCGAACGGCAAAGAAGTTCGCCTTCTTTATGTTGGCCGGATCTCGCGCGAAAAAGATCTCGATGTGCTCGCGGCGGCTTACGGAAAAGTCCGCGAGGCCGGCCAGCCAGTGAAGCTGTATCTGGTGGGGCACGGCCCGTACTCCGAGGCATTGGCGGCCACGCTGCCCGACGCAGTTTTCCTCGGCTATCTCACAGGTGAACCATTGGCAAAGGCGTACGCATCCGCCGACGTTTTCGTTTTCCCGAGCACGACGGACACGTTCGGGAATGTCATCATCGAAGCGCAAGCGTCCGGGCTGCCGGTGATCGTCTCCGACCTCGGCGGGCCGAAGGAGTTGGTAGAGGATGGGATCAGCGGATTGGTGACAAAAGCCCACGATACCGATGATGTCGCTCGCGCCATCACGCTGCTGGTGGGCGATGAAGCGATGCGCAAGAGGATGGGCGAGAAAGCCCGGCAGGGAGTGCTGGATCGAAGCTGGCCGGGGGCGTTCCAGAAGTTCTGGGAGACGACCGATCTATAAATTCCATACGATCTAGTTGTTAACCGGTGTTTCCGGAGCAGGATGGGTTAGAATGATGCGAGCGATTGTCTTTTTCTGTTTCGTAGTTATCGGAACGGCGGCTTCGCTCCAGGCCGATGAAAAAATCCGGCAGGCCCAGGAGGAACTGCGCAAACGGAATCTTTATTTCGGGAATGTAGACGGACAGCAAAGTTCCGAATTGTCGGGCGCGCTGAAACGCTATCAAACGCGAAAGGGATTCGCGGTGACCGGAAGCGTGGATGATGAAACCGCCACTTCCCTGCACATTCAAACTACCGCTGCTTCGACCACAAGCCTCCCTGATGTGCCGGTACTGAGAAGCGACAGCGCCAGTGCTTTGCCCGAAGAGCAGCGCGTCGCGTTGGAAAAACAAGGAGAACAAAATCTCGATCTGTCTCCTACGCCAGCACCGCCGGCTGAATCGCCGCCGCCGTCGCAAAATTTGACGCGAGAACGAGTTAGCAAATTCGTGGAGGATTATTTGCGCGACGCGGAGACGGACGATATCGCCGCTCAAGTTCGATACTTTGCTTTCCCGGTGGAATACTTCGTTCACGGCGGGAAGGACGAAGGATTCGTGACTGGAGATGTTCGCGATTACGTCAAGCGCTGGCCGGATCGAAAGTATGCGCTGACCACCCCGGTAAGCTTTTTCGCCTCAGGCAAGGAAGATGAAACCAACGTAGAATTTACGCTCGCCTTCGATCTGCGGAGCAAGGCGCGGCCAACCAAAAATAAGGCGGTCGGACACACCAAAAACTGGTGGACGCTCCGCCTGGAGGGCGACGAATTGAAAATAGTTGCCATTCGTGAGCAGCGCTTGCGCGAATAAATAGTTAGGGGGAGGCGTCTCACGGAACCGGGCTTGCTATCATTCGACCCGGTGAACGCCGACGAAATGAGAAGTAGACAATGAAAGTCCAAACCAAGATCACGCTCCTGATCGTGCTCGTCGTGGCGACCTTCATGGCCGGTCTTTGGGGATTTCGGGCACTCGACAAGTTTAATTTTCGCCAGATCGCGCAAGACCGCGTCAACGAGCGGAACCGCGCCTTTGATACATTTCTTGAGAAAGACGGCGAGCCGCTCAAGACCTTGGCCGACTACGAAACCAACTTGGACAAATTGGTGGAAGCCATTGAGAAGATGGATCAGGCGTGGTTCAAAGACAACTACAACAGCTCCACGCTCCCTGGTTATAAAGCGAACGCGGTCTGGATTTATGGCCCCGACGGCGTGCCCCGCTACTCCACCAGTAGCAAATCCGACACGGAGCCTCCTCCCCTCCCGATTCCTCACGAAGCTCTTAACCAGCTTTTTGCTCGACAACCTTTCGCCCATTTTTTTGTGACGATCGGGGACGACATCTGGGAGGTGGAGGGTGCGACGGTACACGGTTCGAAAGACTTTGCGCGGCAACCTCCGGGACACGGCTTTTTCTTCGTGGGCCGTTTGTGGAATCAGCCGGCGCTGGAAGAAATGTCGCTGTTTTCCGGGACGAAGATCAGTCTCGTGCCCGTTGGCCGGAATCCGGAGAAAATCAAGAGCGACGAAGAGAACGGATTGATCGTGTTTACGCGACCGTTGAATGGCTGGGATGGAACGCCGCTCGGGCAAATTGTCGTCCGCAACGAGATGCTTGCGATCAAGCAACTGAACCAATCGAGCGAGCGGGTGATCCCCATGGTTTTCCTTTTTGCTCTCGTGCTCCTGCTCTTGATTTACTCTTCGCTCGTCCGTTGGGTCGGCCAGCCGCTCCGATTAATCATGGCCAGCCTGAAGCGAAACGATCCGAAACCGATTGAGGGAATCGCGCGCGACAGATCCGAGTTCGGAGAGCTGGCGCGAACGACGCAGAAATTTTTCGAGCAGCGCGACAATCTCATTCGCGAAATGGAGGAAAGGCGCGTGATGGAGGATGCATTGCGCAAGAGCGAGGAGGAGCTGCGCCATTCGCAAAAAATGGAAGCGGTCGGCCGCCTCGCCGGCGGAGTCGCGCACGATTTCAATAACCTGCTCACGGCGATCATTGGTTATGCGGAGCTGATCTCGACCCGCGTAACCAGCAACACCCTCGCCAAACAAAACGCCGACCTCATTAGCAAAGCCGGGGAGCAGGCCGCGGCGCTCACGCGTCAGCTCCTCGCCTTCAGCCGCAAACAAATCCTTCAGCCGAAGGTCATCGATCTAAACGCGCTCGTGGTCGAAATGGAAAAACTTCTCCGGCGAGTCATTGGTGAACGTTTCGATTTGCAATCCCACCCCGACGCCGAGATCGGGCGCGTCAAAGCCGATCCGAGCCAGATCGAGCAGGTCGTCTTGAATCTCGGAGTGAACGCCCGCGACGCAATGCCGACTGGAGGCAAACTGATGATTCGGACCGAGAACGTCCGACTCGACGAAACCACGGCGCCGCAGATTTCCGCTTCGCTCGCTCCGGGTGATTACGTGATGCTGTCTGTCGCCGATACCGGCGCGGGCATGGATGAGGAGACCAAGTCCCGCATTTTCGAACCGTTTTTTACCACGAAAGGTCCCGGCAAAGGCACCGGGCTGGGCCTGGCCACCGTCTACGGAATCGTGCGGCAAACTGGAGGCGGGATTTCCGTCGAGAGCGAGCCGGGCAAGGGCAGCACCTTCCGGATTTATCTTCCGCTCGTGACCGCGCCCGTCGATTTTACCAGAACAATCACGACGCCGGTGGAGAGGTCGGACAACTTCGAAACCGTGCTGGTGGTCGAGGACGAGGAGATTGTGCGCGAGCTAGTCTGCGATGTGCTGGCGGAACAGGGTTACAATGTGATCTGCGCGGCGGACGGTGTGGAAGCGCTGACGGTGGCGGACAATTTCGATGGCACCATTCACCTCCTCGTCACCGATGTGATCATGCCGCACATGAACGGGCAGGAATTAGCCGGCAAGCTTTCCATCATCCGCCCGGAGATGAAGGTGCTCTACGTCTCCGGGTATTCGGACAACGACATCAGCGACCACGGCGTGCTCGATCCGCGTTTCGAGCTGCTCCAGAAACCGTTCACACCGCAGACGCTTGCGCGCAAAATCCGCGACGTCATTCACGAAGGCCGGTATGCCTACGCTTCGCGCGAGTAATTCTCAGGGGCGGATTGAACGTGACTCCATCTTCTCGCGTTTCCTTTTGAATTCGTTCCCCCCGATCGCGAGGGCGCTTTCGTTAGGCGCGGCGCTGGCTTTCGCGAATTGCAATCCGCACTCCGCTGAGGCCCAGACGGAAAAGGCAAAGGCGGCAGTCGACACCAAACCGGTTTCGTCGCCGAAAAAAGCTGAGCGGAAAAAACCATACAAGCGCGAAGGCAATGCCGTTTGGTACGCTGTCCCCGTTAATTCGCTCGCTCATCGACGCGCCGGAAAAGGGGAGCTAACCGCTGCTCATAATCATTTGCCGCTTGGAACGATGGTCCGCGTGACTCACCTGAAGAACGGCAAACAGGTCATCGTCCGGATTACCGATCGTGGCATTACCAAGAGGAACGCGACCATCGATCTCTGCAAAGAAGCGGCTGAACTGCTCGGGATGATCAGCGAGGGGATGGCTCGGGTTCGCATGGAAGAATTGCCGGACGACAAGGGCGGCGCCTCCGTGCCCGACTCTCCTTCGACCGCCGCGCATCCGTGATTCCTTTCATCACGCGTAGTCGATTCGCCCGAGGGACATCTTCCGCATGTCCGCCTAGCGTCGATAGCGATTAGGCGACCGACGGTGGCGGCGGCGGTGGAACTGATGGCGGAGGCGGCTGAATCGGAGGCGCCACTGCCGGCGCTTCGATCGACGCGAGAACTTCCGGCACCGCCCAGACATCGTACTCCGGTCCGAATTGCCGCAAGAAGATCAGCTTGAACGCGAGCAACCAGACGAACGCGGGCAGAAGCACCACCGTGCTCACGTAGGGGAGAGCCGCGATGCAACAGGTCAGACACGCCGCGAGCGTGGCGCAAATGGCCAGGCCGATGGCGAGAACAATTGAGAACAGGACGAACAAGATGAAAGGACCGGGCCGATGAAGGATAAGCCTGGCCACGTCCTGGAACGCCTCGAGCGCGCGGCAACGACGCCGGTACATCACTGGCACCATGAACTGGCTCACGACCGCGAAGAAGATCGCGAAAGAAATGAACACAAGGGCGACGAAGACCAAGACAAACACGGCGGCAACGCTGTGATGAGTCGACCCACTGCCTCCGGCAAAAAAGCCCAGCGGCAGGAAGATCAGCAAAGCCAGAGCGCCCACGACCAGCATGACGAGAAAACCCACCGCGATTGAAAACAGGAAGTAGCTATTGCCTTCGCGCCGGTATTCTTTCCAAGGCTCGACGATGGCCCCGCGATTCTTCACCACGCAATCGGTGAAGATGAACCGGCCGCGCGATGCAACCCAGGCGAGGACTAGAATCAAAACTAACGCGATGACGGCACAGCCGATGATGACCGGTATTAACCACGCCGGCATCGTTTCGGTCGTCGTGTTAAAAGAATTATGCGTGGTCGATCGGAAATTCCAGTTGCCGGAACGCCAGCCGCTTGGATTCAACCCGGGTCCCCACGCGCCGCTAATAAAGGCCGCGAAGCCAATCACAATCCATTTTTCGAAAGCGAAAGGTTGGAAGAGAATTCTCTTCATCAATTCGTAGGCCGCGCCGAACGGCTCGAAGATCTGGATTTTTGGCTGCTCCCCGTTCATGCGTGCATTTCAAACCTTCGCGACCGGCGAATCAAGCCTGAGTTCGCTACCCAGTTCCGAAGTATCGATCGCCGGCGTCGCCGAGACCGGGCACGATATAACCGGAATCGTTCAATTCCGGATCGACAATGGCAGTGATGATGGGCACATCGGGATGTTCGCTCTGAAATTGTTGCACTCCGGGCGGGCAGGCGACGACGCAGATAAATTGAATCGAGCGCGCGCCTTGCGCTTTCAAGATCGAGGCGGCCTCGCACGCGGTGTGGCCGGTCGCAAGCATGGGATCGAGTAGAAGGACTCGAGCGGCAGCGATATTAACTGGCAAACGGTCGTAGTAACTCACCGGGCGAAGTGTCTCGGCATCGCGATAAAGTCCGATGTGCCCGATACTCGCATCCGGTGCGACGCGGATGATTCCATCCAGCAGGCCGAGCCCCGCACGAAGAATCGGGACGAGAACGATAGGCTTGGCCAGAACCGCGCCGACGCAGGGCGCGAGCGGCGTTTCCACTTCGATCGAAGCCGTCTTCCAATCGCGTGATGCCTCGGCGAAAAGGATAATCGCGATCTCCTGCAAGCGACGCCGGAACAAATCGGGCATGGTGGTTTTATCCCGGAGAATTGTAAGCCCTGCCGCGACGAGCGGATGATCGACGATCCGCACGCGCTTCGATTCTGCATTGGTAGGGCGAGACTCTGTCGAGCCGCGATGCTTTTTGGCGGATCGTTTCGGCCCGACAGAGTCTCGCCCTACCATTTTGGTCACTTCGCCGCCCCCTCACGCATTCGCACGGGAGAGGCTGGAATCTTGTCGAGGACGATGCGGCGCGCGCCGTCATAATGTCCGAACGCGAGAACGCCGGTGGGGCATTGCTGCACGCACGCGGAACAGCGCACGCACTCCGGGTCCTGCATCGGCAAACCTTTGTTGGCGAAGTTCATGATATCGATTCCTTGATGGCAGACCGAAGTGCAGACGTTGCAGGAAATGCATTTCGACTTCTCAGGAAAAATCCGGAAGCGCGAGAAGCGCGCGTAGATGTGCATGAGCGCCGCAAGCGGACAAAAGAACCGGCACCAGACGCGGCCGGAGTACTTGAAATAAAGTCCGACGCCGATGATGCCGCCGAGGAAAACATCGACGAACCATTTGTAATTGCCGTAGGTGACCAGCTTTCCCGCGCTATTTTTCCCCTCAAGCAACAAATGGAAAACCGAAGCCGCACGCGATTGCGGCCAGAGCCATCCGGCGGCGCGAACAAGCAAAAGCAGAAAGGCGACCACGAGGATCACCTGCCCCGCCATGTTCAATCGATTCCAGAAAGGCCCATGCGGCATTTTGTGGCGTTGCTTGTCGCCCATCGTTTCAGCGAGCGCGCCGCACGAGCAGATCCATCCGCAATAAGCTCCCTTGCCCCAGCGCCAGACGATCGCTGGGATGATGACGAACGTCTGGATGAACGCGATGACGAGCCACCACGCGAGCGGTGCGTCGGTGAAGACATTGTAGACCATGAGCGGCCACGCCAGAATAAAACCGTAAGCACGCCAATACGCGCGCGGATGTCCCCAATTTGGCCATTGATGCGCGGCGTATTGCTGGGCGGAAACGTAAGATTCGAAAAGATGATCCGCGATCGTCTTGCCCAGACCCTGATCGAACCAGCCGTTGTAACCGAGATAGGGCAGGATGATTTCCGGAAGGATAAAAAGTGGGATCACCTGCACCAGCATCAGCACCGTCGTCTGCAAAGTGACGTAGGGCGTTTTGCGCCGGCGAATTCGCGTGATGCCGAAGAGGACGATGCAAAGGCTGTAAAGAAAGGTGTAATAAAAGGAACGCGATTTGAGTGAGATGGCGATGGTCCCGAGGAGTGTCGAGCGATCCGCGACCTGCGCCTGGAACCAGCCGCCTAACGAGCTGAGAACGGCCGGCATGTTTTCTGGAAACGGATTCAACCACGTTTCCGTGAAGCCGCCCGATTTCCAGGCATAAAGGAAAACCGCAAACGCGAGAAAAACCGCGAGCGCGATCCAACTGAAGAATGCCCCCTCGCCCGCGATCGGAATGCCGGAACGCCGAAAGAAATCCAGCGGAGCTTCCCGGCCGAGCATGGTGAACACGACGTCGTTAGGCAGTGCATCCTCGGTTCCGTTTTTCAGATGAACCTGCTTCGGCTCGATCCGGGTCACTTCAGTGCCGAGCGCGAGCCTGAGCGAACCGCCAGATTTCTGGCCGCGCATCCCCGAGGTCAACGCAGTGTTGACGCGTTCGGATGTCGGTTTTTCGATTTGGACATCAGCCGAGGCATCGTGAACGAGCATTTCGATTTTCTCGATATTCGCCGGCTTCGCGCGCGAGAGTTCCTTGCGGCGATAACTGAGTGTGACGCGCGCGCCGCAGGTGGTCAGCGCGATCGCCGTCTCGAGTGCGGAATCTCCTCCGCCCACGACGAGTGCGTCCTGGCCGGTAAACTCGTGCGGATCGAAAAGCCGGTTGTAAACCTTGTCGAGATCCTCGCCGGGAACACCGAGCTTGCGGAAATTTCCGCTGCGCCCGATCGCAACGATGGCGCGGCGCGCCGCGATCGTCGTCTTGTCGTCCTTATGCAGAAGCAGACCGCTCCCTTTCCGCTCGATGCGTTCAATTCGCGCCGAGGTAACTTCAATTCCCGCCGCACACCGCTGCTCTTCCATTTCCGCAAGAAGCGCCTCTTTGATGTCAGCGGTAAATTGCAAACCGCCGTCGAGCTTCATCTCCGTGGGATAGGTGTAAATCGGTTTTGCTTTCGGAAAGTTGACGACCGTGGAGAAAATTTCGGTCGCTTCGAAGACCGCGAAATTCAGTCCGGCCTTTTTCGCTTCGATCGCCGCCGAAATGCCGGCAACACCCGCGCCGATGATCGCGAGATCCAGTTGATAACTTTCCGGTTCCCGGTTTCCGCTCTCCGCTTTCGAAAAATTCGGTTCACGCAAAATTGCGCGCACGGCCTCGGCACCGGTGTGCGAGGAAAACTTCAGCAGCGGAATTCCGGTGAGATCCCCGGCGATGCGGACACCGGGTTGAGCCGTGACGCCGTCAAGCCCGGAAACGGGGAGCTTCTCCACCGTGCCAGCGGGCCACTGCGTATGCAGCCATTTCGTGTAACGTTCGAGGATTCCGGGCATGAACGAGAGCCACCTTTGTAATTCCTGATGCCGAAAGCGAAAAGAGAAATCCGGCACGACCGCGCCGCCGTCGCTGGTCGAAGGAGTGGGGTGACCGACGCGAAAAACCAACGCCGCTACCCAATTGGAGCGGAACTCATCGGCGATGGCCGAACGCATTTTCGCGTCTGGGCGCCGAAGGCGAAACGCCTGGACGTCGTCTTGGAAAGCAGTCCGGAAGACGAGGCGAAGCGGACTTTCCACCCGCTCGAAGCGGAAAGCGGCGGATATTTTTCCGGCGCAATCGCCGCGGACGCCGGCGCCTTCTACCGCTTCCGCGTCAACGAAGCGGAAGCATTCCACCCCGATCCGGCCTCACGTTTTCAACCGCAGGGGCCGCATCGCTCGTCGTGCGTAGTGGATCCTTCGCGCTTCCGCTGGAGCGATGAGCAATGGAAGGGCCTGCGGATGCCGGGCCAGATCATTTACGAAATGCATATCGGCACGTTCACGCGCGAAGGCACCTGGCGCGCTGCCGCAGAGGAATTAGCGGAGCTGGCCCGGATCGGAGTGACCGTGATCGAAATGATGCCGATCGCGGATTTCCCGGGCGAATTCGGCTGGGGTTATGACGGCGTCGATCTCTTCGCGCCCTGCCGCCTTTATGGAACGCCGGATGATCTGCGCGCCTTTGTCGATCACGCGCACTCGTTAGGCCTGGGCGTTATCCTCGATGTCGTCTACAACCATCTCGGCCCGGAAGGAAACTACGTGCGCGTTTTTTCGGACAATTACTTTACCGATCAGAATGAAAAAAATGACTGGGGCGATTCGCTGAATTTCGATGGCCGGAATTCCGGACCGGTCCGCGAGTTTTTCATCACAAACGGCCGCTACTGGATCGACGAATTCCACTTCGATGGCTTTCGGTTCGATGCCACGCAAAGCATCGTCGATTCTTCCGAGGAATATATCGTCGGCGCCATAGGTCGCGCGGCCCGCATTGCCGCCGGAGGTAGGTCGATCATCCTGATCGCGGAGAACGAGCCGCAGGATACGAAGCTCGTCCGGCCGCGCAGCGAAGGCGGCGACGATCTCGACGGCCTCTGGAACGATGATATGCACCACAGCGTGATGGTCGCCTTGACCGGCAAACACGAAGCGTATTACAGCGATTATCGGGGACGGCCTCAGGAACTCATCTCTGCCGCGAAGTACGGTTACCTTTTTCAGGGTCAGCCCTACATGTGGCAGGAGGCGCCGCGCGGAATGCCGACGTTCGGTGTCTCGCCCGAAGCATTCGTCGGGTTCATCGAGAATCACGATCAGGTTTCGAACTCAGCTTTCGGTGAACGAGTGCGCTTTGTAACTTCACCGGGACGGTATCGGGCGATGACCGCGCTGCTCATGCTGGGACCCTGGACGCCAATGCTGTTTCAGGGCCAGGAGTTCGGGGCATCGAGCCCGTTCGTTTATTTCGCCGACATGTCGGGAGATTTGCGCGAAGCGATTCGCGTGGGGCGTTTCAAATTTCTGGCTCAGTTCCCGTCGATCGCAGGTGAGGAAATCCAGAAGCAGTTGCCCGACCCGTCCGACCCAGAAATCTTCGCGCGTTGCAAACTCGATTTTTCAGAGCGAAAGAAAAACACGCAGCTCTACGATCTGCAGCGCGATCTCATAAAACTTCGGCGCGAAGATGTGCGCTTTCGCGAGCAAAAAACACGCGGAGTGGATGGCGCGGTTCTCGGCCCCGCGAGTTTCGTGCTGCGTTATTTCAGCGATGACGGAGACGATCGGCTTCTGGTCGTGAACCTTGGCGAGCAACTCCCGCTCAAACCTGCTCCCGAGCCGTTGCTCGCGCCGCCGTTTGGATTTCGGTGGGAAAATCTTTGGACGAGTGACTCGCCTCGTTACGGTGGGCCGGGTGCGATCCAAGTCACGAGTGACGAACATTGGCTGCTCCCCGCGGAAGCGGCTGTCGCCTTGCATCCGGTGCGCGAAACCGCTCCGCGCAAGAAACCGAAAAAACGCTGAGTGAACGAACTGACCAATCCCGGTGTGGTGGTGACGCGCTCGATGAGCTGGGACGGTGCCCAGGCCTCTCGCGAGATTTTGCTCAACCGCGAATGGCTCGTGACGAACGGTCTCGGCGGCTACGCGTCCGGCACTGTCTCGGGCGCGATCACGCGGAAATATCACGGCATCCTGGTCGCAGCACTGCCGGCGCCGCTCGGCCGCGTGGTGATGTGGAACCACGTCTCGGAATTCCTCCGCTTCGACGACAACGAAGTGGTGTCGTTAGGCGCGGAGGAACGCGCCGGCGGTCAGCTCGATCTGCATGGCGCCGAGTACCTGCGGGAATTCCGGCTGGAGGACGGCATGCCGGTTTGGATTTACCACGTCCGCGATCTGGTGATCGAGAAGCGGGTCCTGATGCCGCATCTCCAAAACACCGTCCACGTCAGTTATCAAATCATCGGAGACGGAAAAGCGCCGCGCCTCGAGCTGAAGCCCGCGTTCGATTTCCGCCATCATGAAGATGCGGTCGATCAGCTGTTGGCCGAACCCTACAAGCTCAGTGCGGTAAATGACCGCTACGAAATCGTTTCGGCTCGCCGGAAATTTCCGCCGCTGAGGATGCGATTGTCCGGACATGCTTCCGCCTTCACGATTGCACCATCAAAAATCCACCAGGTGGTTTATCGCACCGAACAGGCGCGCGGTTATGCCTACGAAGGCCAACTGTGGAGTCCGGGCTTTTTCCAGGTCGATCTCGCCGATGAAAAGACTGCGACCTTGATCGGATCGACGGAAGTGTGGGACATCATCGACGTCCTGAGCCCGCGGGAGGTCCTCGCTTCTGAACGCGAGAGGCGCGGCCGCCTGCTCGAGGACGCCGACGTGGAAACGCGTGAGGGCGTCGCTGCGGAGTTGGTATTCGCGAGCGACCAGTTCGTCATCACGCCCGCCGGCCGCGCCGAGGAAGCGGCGCGTGCTCACGCGTCGGGTGACGAAGTCCGCACCGTCATTGCCGGCTATCACTGGTTCACTGATTGGGGACGCGATACCATGATCAGCCTGGAAGGTTTGACGCTCGTTACCGGACGATGTCTCGAGGCCGGATACATCTTGCGGACCTTCGCGCATTACGTCCGCGACGGGCTGATTCCGAATATGTTTCCGGATCGGCAGAAGGAAGGTCTCTACCACACGGCGGACGCGACGCTGTGGTTCTTTCACGCGCTGGGGCGCTACCTGAAAAAATCAGAGGACCGCATCACGCTGCGGCTCTTGTTGCCCATCCTGGTGGATATCGTGGAGCATCATTTGCGGGGAACTAGATTTAATATTCACGTCGACCCGCGCGACGGGCTGCTCATCCAAGGGCAGGAGGGTTACCAGCTCACCTGGATGGACGCGAAGATGGGCGATTGGGTTGTGACTCCACGCCGCGGAAAAGCGGTCGAAATTAACGCGCTTTGGTTTAACGCGCTGAAGTTGGTTGAGGGCTGGCTGCGGGAAATGGGAAGCGCGGATGCCGCGCAGCGATATGCCGAGCACGCCGAGCGGGCGCGCGGGTCGTTCAACAAACGATTTTGGTTTGAAGAAGGCGGATATCTTTATGATGTCGTGGATGTGGACGGAGGCGAGGCCAGCGATGCGGCGTGCCGGCCCAATCAACTTTTTGCGATCTCTCTCGACCACCCGGTCCTGAATGAAGCGCGCTGGAAATCGGTGGTCGAGGTGGCCGAGCGCGAATTGCTCACGCCGGTGGGCCTGCGTTCGCTTTCGCCGAAACATCCCGATTACAAGCCGATCTACGGAGGCGATCTCCGCTCTCGCGATGGCGCGTATCACCAAGGCACGGTCTGGGCCTGGCTGATCGGGCCGTTTATCGACGCGTGGTTGAAAGTGCATCCGGAGGACAAACCGGCCGCGCGGGAATTCCTCAGCCGTTTTCCCGAAAGCATGAACGAAAATGGGATCGGCACGATCAGCGAAGTTTTCGATGCCCGCGAACCTCATACCGCCGGAGGCTGCATTGCGCAGGCCTGGAGTGTCGCGGAAGTATTGCGATGCTGGGTGAAGACAGCGTGAGTCCGAGGGCGGGACACGTTCTTCTCTGACGCGATCTGAAACTCTGGGGAGCGCAGGCTGCCAGCCTGCAGTTGCCGGCAGCTTGCCGGCAACACTTGGCGACGTAACGTCATTGCTCACATGGACAATCGGGCCAGCGCGTCTCGGCAGGCTGCCGAAACGTGCAGGCTGGCAGCCTGCGCTCCCCAGAAGTCGCGTCACATAACCAGCGCAGAAGGGCGCTCACTACGCTGGGCTGCTCCGATTCAATAATTGATGTCCGAAACCGCGGAAGAGATTTCCCAGAAACCCGAAGTGCGCCAGGAACTCGCCCGCGCGGGCGATACCAAGGCGGTCGAGAACGTTAAAGCAGAAACGAAAAACAGATTTTGGTTTATCACGTACGGCCTGCTGCTGTTCGGTTGCGCGGTTCTTTACTACCTCATCGGTTCCAAACTGATCCCACTCCTCCAATCGGAGGTCGATCTGACCCGGCGCCTTCTGCGCGGCGCCGCGCTCATCATCGTCGTCCTCGCGATTGCGAAAGCTGTGCGCGTTTACGCGCTGGAACGTATCGAGGACGCGGTCACTCGCTTTACACTCAAGCGAATCCAGCACCTGATCGGCGGCATCTTGATCGGGATCATTGCCATCTCGGTGATTTTTGTGAACTGGTACGCCGCCCTCACTGCGCTCGGCGTCGGCTCGATCATCGTCGGTTTGGCCGTGCAAACGCCGATGAAAAGTTTCATCGGCTGGATCTTCATTCTCGTGCGCCAACCCTACCGCGTCGGTGATCGCATCAAGATCGACGACGCCACCGGTGACGTGATCGACGTGGGATATCTGGACACCACGCTCTGGGAATTCGGCGGCCAATACTTGTCCACCGATCACCCGAGCGGCCGCGTCATCCGGTTCCCGAACGAGAAAGTGCTCGACTCCATCATCTACAATTATTCGTGGCCGTTGTTTCCGTACATTTGGAACGAGATCAAATTCCACGTCGCCTACGGCGCCGACCTCGCCTTCATCGCCACGACCATGGAGCAGGTGGCGGCAGATGAAATCGGAGAGGGCATGATGGAGCGCGTAAAAGTTTTTCGCGAGTTGCTCGCCAAGACGCCGGTCGATGAACTCGAAGTGAGAGAGCGGCCGCGCGTGATTTTTCGCGTAAGCGAAAACACCTGGCTGGAAGCGATCGTACGCTACGTCGTTCCGCCGCGCGAAGCCGGGACCGTGAAGACGCGCCTGATCAAGAAATTGCTCGCTGCTCTCAACGCCGAACCGAACAAGGTGATGTTCCCGGCGGGCGCAAATCGTTGATGGCACGTTTGCCTCGAACACCATTACGGCGGATAGCTTCGCCGATGCATTTCCGAATCCTGATTGTTTTGCTCGCGCTCGCAGCGATCGCTGCGAAGCCCGTCCAGAAAACGCCACCCGTCCGCACGACCGCGCCGGCAGAAAAGGGCCCGCAAGTTCGCGTGGCCCTGCCGAATTACGATGAGGAAACCAGCACCAAGCTCCAAATTTTCCTCGATAACAACGACTTCGGGCCGGGCAAAATCGACGGACGGATGGGAGAATTCTTTCGCAAGGCGCTCGTGCATTACAAACGCGCCCACGGAATGTGGGAGACCGGCGCGGTCGATCAATGGTTGGTCGATCAGGTGCCGGAGACGTACACCACTTTCACCATCCCGGCCGAGGCGGAAAATTTTGTCGGACCCACGGCGAGCAAGCCGTC
This sequence comes from Spartobacteria bacterium, assembly GCA_003134785.1. GTDB lineage: Bacteria > Verrucomicrobiota > Verrucomicrobiia > Chthoniobacterales > UBA10450 > AV80. The sequence goes on along the minus strand of PLCN01000014.1, from coordinate 254,823 downwards.
CGAGCAGGCGAAGCTCAAGTCGCTGAAGTATGGCTCACTCCTCGAGCTGGTGGCGGAACGGTATCATTCCGCGGAGGATTTTTTGAGGAAGCTTAATCCAGGGATGAAGCTGGATGGGCTCAAGGTAGGCGACACGGTCAAGGTGCCGAACGTGCTCCCGTTCAAAATCGAGGATCTTCACGAAGGTTTCGCGCAGCCGAATCCAGCGTTCGCGAACCGAAAACTTTACGTGGACACGAAGGAACGCTTTCTCCTGATCTACGACGACAAACAGCTCGTGGCGGAATTCCCGATCACGCCGGGATCGACCACGCTGCCCGCGCCAATCGGGGTGTGGAAAATTCTCGGCATCGCGACGCTGCCGGTCTTTCGGCATGACGAGGGCGTGCTTCAGCACGGCGAGAAATCGGATGTGTTCTTCAACCTTCCGCCCGGCCCGAATAATCCAGTCGGCATCCTGTGGATGGGGTTGAACAAGCCGCACGTCGGCATTCATGGCACGAACAATCCCGAGACGATCGGACGCGCCGCGAGCCACGGCTGCATTCGCACCGCCAATTGGGATGCCGCGCGGGTGAAAGAGCTGGTGAGCGTGGGGAACGTGGTTTCGATTTTCCGGTAACCTGTAGCGGCGGTCTATGACCGCCGAATCGTCGGTCGTTGCGACGGCGATGGCCTAAAGCGGCCGGCTTGTCGCTATTCTTGCTGGGTGCGCCTTATAGGTAACGCTGTCGGCGGTCGTAGACCGCCGCTACAGAAATCCGAAGATTTTTCGCGCGGAAGGGACATCTCGCGCGTCTAGGCTGGTAGATCGACGCAATGGACTCAAATGAACACGACATCTACCGCGCAGCCATCCACGGCGATCGCGATGCTTTCGAGATGATAATCCATTCTTCCAGCCGAACCCTTTTCGCTATTGCCTACGGCGTTCTCCAGAACCGCGAGGAAGCGGAGGATGTCGTGCAGGATACGCTGGTCAAGGCGTGGAAATCCCGCTGGCGCGTGCGCGATCCCGGAAAATTTCCGGCGTGGATCTCAACTATTGCGCGTCATCGCGCCCGCGATCTCGCCCGGCGCCGGCGGCCAGAGCCGCTGCCGCACGATTTCGAATCCGTGGAGACAGTTGAGCCGAGGACCGAACCTGGAAACGCTGATCTAAATTGCGAAGTCCAAGCCGCCCTCTCGCAACTACCGGAACTGCACCGACTGGCAGTCACCCTGCGCTACTTCGAGGACTTGGATTATGCGACAATCGAACAAACGCTCGGCCTAACGAATGGAGCGCTCCGAGGAATTCTCGGCCGCGCTCTCGGAATCATGCGCCGAAAACTCAAACCCGCGCTCGCGTCCATCGCCTGATTTCTTATGTCAACGATCCACGAACAAATTGACGAGTTACTCGCCGCCGATTTCCACGGCGAGCTAAGCGCTACCGAACGCGACGCGTTCCATGCGCACCTTGTCGACTGCGCGGACTGCCGCCAGGCCTTTCAGGAGGAAAAAACTATGCACAAAATTCTTAACGAAACTATCGCCGACAAAAAGGCGGACACCGGATTCGAACAGCGGATGGTCTCGCACTTTCGCGATCGCGTTCCGCAACGTCCCGGTCTTATTCAATTGATCACGAATCTGGTTCGTCTCCGCGCGGTTCAACTCACGGCCGCGGCGGCGCTGCTGCTCAGCATGGTTCAAGTGGGACGACTGATTACCGGCGAAACCATTTCGCCCATGGTGCGCCGAGAAGATGGGACATCCCTCCAAGACTCCGATGCCCCAAAGTCCGCTCCCGGGGCTCGGCGCGAATCGGTGTCGCCGTTGGCGAAAACCGACACGCGCGCTCGAGGCGCCGACGATGTGTCGGCCAACACCGTCAGCTCGACCACCGTTGCTGGAATGTTGGCGCAAAACCCAGCGCCTCCGCCAGCGCAGGACAAAGCGGAGTCCAGGGCCCCCGCAACCAAGCTGAAGAAAAGCGAGACAAAGGATGAGCGAAGCCAGACCGAAACAACTACTTCGGAATCGCCGGAATCCCCTTCCACAAATCCCGGCCCTACCACCAACCGCAAACTTGTCCGTAACGCAACTGCTGAGCTCGAGGTCGCCAGCTTCGAAGAAGCGGTCCAGAAGATCACCGGTTTCGTTGCGGAAGATAAAGGTTACGTCTCGACCAGCAGTTCGGAGAAACAGGCGAACGGAAAACTGCGCGGGGAAATCGTGGTCAAGGTTCTGCCCGATAATCTCGACCGGTTCCTGCTTAAACTGCGCGGACTGGGCGAGCTGAAGAACCAGGCGCTGACCACCGAGGACGTGACGAAGCAATATTTCGACACGGAATCGCGGATGAAGAACGCGCGGCTGATGGAGCAGCGTTTGATCGAGATCCTGAAAACGAAAAGCAAGGACGTCGCGGACCTGCTCGAGGTCGAGAAGGAACTCGGCCGGGTGCGCGAGGAAATCGAGACGATGCAGGGTGAACTGAAGTTCATGGATTCCCAGGTGCAGTTCGCCACCGTGACCGTGCAGCTGGCGGAGAAGAACATGAATGTCCCGGCGGCGTTTCTCCTGAAGGAACGCGCGCAGCTCGCGCTTTTCGCGACCGAAGTGGAGAAGACCTACAACGAGATCAAAGCGCTCGCGTCGCCGAAAGTGCAAATCACCAATGCGCAGATCAATCGGGACAATACGGGCCGCGTTTCCGCTTACGTCTATATGTTGATCGCGCCGGAAGAGAGCGAGGCCATCATCGCCCGCGTGAAAGGCATGGCGCGCGTGGAGAATTTCCAAGTGCAAACCGAGCGCGTCTCGCAAGGCGGCGACGGCCTCGGAGAGAATGCGAAGACCGAGCGCGACAAAGTGGTCTTGAACATCACCGTCTCGCGCGAGGAGCAGGAGCAACCATTGCAGCAGACGACACTCCGGATTCGCTCCTCCGAGGTGAACGACAGAACAAAGCAACTGCGAGAGCTGGCGGAGAAACAGAGCGGCCGGATTCGCAGCTCATCCTTCTCGCGCGATTCCAACGGACGCGAATACGCCAATATTTCTTTGCGCGTGCCGATGAAGAATTACAGCGCGCTGATGCAATCGCTCAACGCGCTCGGAAAAGTCGAAGACGTTACGGTTCGCCGCGACGACCGGCCTGACTCGCAAGTCAATCAAGCCGAGGCCCCGGCTGATGTCACGATTCAGGTTTACAGCCAAGGCAACATTGTCTCCGAAGAGACAGGGATCGTGGCCACGCTTCGGCGCACGATCGGGCAAGGAGCGTCAGCGCTGATGTGGAGCGCGCGCATGATCGGCGTGGCGCTCGCGTTCCTGGCGCCGTGGATTTTGGCGATTTTCGGTGTCGGCTGGGTGATGCGACGTATCTCTCGCGCACGGCACGCCCGCAAACAGCACGCAGAGGAAGAAGGCGGAGTGAGCTGAAGTTCTTGGGGGGGGAGCGCAGGCTGCCAGCCTACAGTTGCCGGCAGCTTGCCGGCAACACCCCGCGCCGCGGATAAAGTTGTCCACGAACGCGTCTCGGCAGGCTGCCGAGACGTGCAGGCTGGCAGCCTGCGCTCCCCAGAAATTACGATCTCGCGCCAGCTACAACATTCGCGAATGCAGGCTCGCTCCCCCAGAGCTCGGACTTCGCAATCCCACGCCTAAAAAAATCGCGCCGAGCCAAAACGAATCCCTCGGCTCGCAGATACGGTGTGGGATCGCTCAGCGCGCTCGCCTGAATTCTCGCCGTGATGCGAAAAAACAGATACATCGCAGCCAGCCAGCCGCGGGCGCGGAATCGCGCCGTCCCACTGGACGGAACACAGAAATCCGCAAGCAACCAGTTCGCGTCGTCAGTTGCAGAACAGCCCAGCTTCTTCACGACGGCGGCCAGTTGCGCTCCGGCGAAACAATCGAGAACAAAGTGCGTCACGACCAAATCGTAGCGACGCTCGGGGGGACTCCACAACGTAACGTCCCGATGCAGAAACCGGACGCGCTCTCCCCAGTCACCCAACTCATCGCTGACGCGTTGACGCGCTAATTGCAACATCCGCTCGCTGGCATCGACGCAATCGACTTCAACGTCAGGATGAAGCCGCAGCAATTCCCTAAGAAATCTTCCGTTTCCCTCTCCCACGATGAGCACATGTTTTGGCGCGGCGATCTCGCCGAGGCAAGCGACGCGACAACGCTGGAGGTCGTCGCCAAAGGCAATCCACTCCAGCGTGCGATACCAGGGCGCGAGGGCGTCGAAGCTCACGCGTTCATCACAACGAGCGCGAACAGTGGAGTAAGCAGAACCAGATCCGCCAACGCCGTTCGTTGATCGCGGCCAACTCTTTCGGGGAAGGAATCAAGCAAGGCTAGGAGAAGCGCACTCACGCTCACGCATCCGAAAACAGGTGAGGCATCGCGATAGATGAGCGCGGCCAAACCGGAACTGAACGCGAGTGCGATGGAAAGTGTGCTTAAGTGCCGATTGAACCATGGATAACGCGTCGCGAAGGAAACTTTTCTCTGCGCTTCATCCAGTTCTCGTTCCCAAAAGGCAATGTTAACGCAGTTGAGCGTGCAAAGGCACGCGAACGCGATTCCTGACGAAACAAGCGAACCGGTGATCGGCGGCAACACCGGGAAGAGAGCCACCAGAGTGCCCGCGGCGAAAAGAAATCCGATGGCGATTTCTTTCAGCGGGAGAGGCGGCCAGGCACCGCCTAACGAGTAATTGAGCACCAGGTAAACCAAAGCGAGCGTGCCGATGATAACACCTGCGAGAAAAGTTTCGGCGCCGATGTTCCGCCGGATCAAATAAGCATCGGCCGCAGCAACCACAGCCAGCGTGACGATCCAGATCTGGCGATGATTAAGACAAAATTCGTGGCGCAGCGATCGCGGGCCGTAATTTGGGAGCGAGTAACCGTCCGCCAGGCGATCAGCAAGATAAATCAGCCACGCGGTGAGAAACAGCGCGGCGCCGTTAACAAGATTGACCGCAACGTGAGAGGATCTGGCGAAGAGCCAGAGCCAGGCGAGAGACACGAGTGGAGCGTCGAGACAAACCAGATTAAGCCAGATGGCCGGTGATTGATGCCTGGCAGGGACGGCGCGCTGCGCCGTCCGCGGACGCCGCAGCGCGGCGTCCCTACCCACGGATAGCGGATAGGTGGCTCTTGAATGCGCTTGCTCAGTTTCCAATCGCTCATATTTTAAACTGCGTCGCGCGAAGGAGCCACTGTTATGAAATCAAATTCCATTTCGACGAACAACAAGGCGGTGGCCGCGCTTCCGAAACATCTGCTTCAGTTCGCTGTCGACCAGCGCTACGACGAATACACGTCGGTCGATCACGCGGTCTGGCGCTTCATCATGCGGCAGAATATGTTTTTCCTGCGCGAATACGCGCACAAGCTCTACTTCCAGGGTCTTCTCAATACCGGCATTTCTTTCGACCGCATTCCGAGGATCGAAGAGATGAACGAGATCCTGGGCAAGATCGGCTGGGGCGGCGTGGCGGTGGACGGCTTCATTCCGCCGGCAGCCTTCATGGAGTTCCAAGCGTACCGGGTGCTGGTGATTGCGTGCGATATGCGCCAAATTAATCACATCGAGTACACGCCGGCGCCCGATATCGTCCACGAAGCCGCGGGGCATGCGCCCATCATCGTCGATCAGGAATATGCCGATTACTTACAACGTTTCGGAGAGGTCGGCGCGAAGGCGATGTCGTCGAAGAAAGACTTCGAGCTTTACGAGGCGATCCGGCATCTTTCGATCTTAAAGGAGCAGCCGAATCCTGATCCCGAGGCACTCAATAAAGCGACGAAGCTGGTGGAGGAGCGGCAAACAAATTTGGGCGAGCCGTCTGAAATGGCGCTGCTCTCCCGGCTGCATTGGTGGACGGTGGAATACGGCCTGATTGGGCCGCTCGATAAACCGAAGATTTACGGCGCCGGTCTGCTTTCCTCGATCGGCGAATCGGTGAGCTGCCTCGAACCGAAAGTGAAGAAGATTCCCTACTCGATCGATGCGACGAACGTGCCGTTCGATATCACGACAAAACAGCCGCAGCTTTTTGTTACGCGCGATTTCCAGCAACTCGCTGAAGTCCTGGAGGAATTTGCGAGCAAGATGGCGTTTCGTGTCGGCGGTCTCGAGGGAATTACGAAGGCTATCGAATGCAAGAACACGGCGACGTGTGAGTATTCGTCCGGGTTGCAAGTCTCGGGTGTTTTCACCGAAGTGATCACGCCCCACGGCGACGCAATTTACCTACGCACGACTGGACCGAGCGCGCTCGCTTTCGCGAACAAGGAACTTCCCGGGCATGGGATTGATTACCATGCGGAAGGTTTTGGCGCGCCGATCGGCAATTGGAAATCGACGAACAAATCACCGGAAACGCTCAGCGACGAAGACCTGTCGGCGGTGGGAGTCGCGACCGGTAGCGACGCTAAGATCGAGTTCGCCAGCGGCGTTGTCGTTAGCGGCCACGTCGAAAACATTTTGCGGCGCGAAGGCAAGCTGTTGCTCATCACTTTCACGAATTGCCGCGTCACCTTCGGCGATCGCGTCTTGTTCGAGCCGGCGTGGGGCAATTTCGATATGGCGGTGGGCGCGCGGGTCGCGTCGGTGTTTAACGGCGCGGCCGACAAGGATGCTTACAATCAAGTCGCATTGATTCCGCGCGAACGAACGATCAAATCGCCGTCGGATCCGAAGCGCAAGCGACTGGAAAGTCTCTACGCGCAAGTGCGCGATATCCGCGAGCGGAAGGTTGGATACGAGCGTCTCGGCGAAATTTGGGAGACACAACAAAAGGAGCATGCCGACGATTGGCTCCTCTCGATGGAGATCTTCGAGATTCTTGATGAAACCGGCCGGCAGAACGCGCTCAAGCAACAGGTCATGACGTTTCTGAACGGCAGGAAGACGATGGACAAGGAAAACGCCACGCTGATCGAGTGGGGTTTCCGGCTTGTCACCTATCACAAGACAAGTCTCGAGCCCGCCGAACGGCCGCTGTAGCCGCTTCGCTGTGCGAAGCGCGAGAGAAGGCCCCCTACTTTTCGAACGACGATGTAGTCGTTGCTACGTCAACCTCCACGCCGCCCACAGGGCGGCGGCTACAGTTTGCGAAGCGTGAAACGGTTGTTCGCGGTTTCCCAAAGACGAAGGCGAACTAATCGTCCGTCCAATCGCGAATCAAACCGCGGCCAGAGCGCTTGCACGATGTTTTCACCCGTGGAGGGCTTGTCTCGAAATTCGTCGATCTCCAGATCCAAGTGCTTGTCCTCCCACGGTTGCACCGCCTCGGCGATTGCGGTTTGGAACGCCGCGAAATCCATCAGAGCGCCGCTCCGTTCGTCGAACGGCCCGCTGATGGTCGCTTCCGTCAGGTAACGGTGGCCGTGCCCGAGCGGGTTATTGCATTTGCCGTAAAGCGCGAGGTTCTCTTCGTCGGAAAGAGCGGCGTGCAATCGGTGCGCGGCGCTAAATGGAATCTGCATGCCCAGAAAATATTTTTCCCCGTCCCAATGCTCGGCAAAAAAATCGCTGCGCTCGTGCAGCCGCACGCGACCAATCCGCAGTTTTTCCCTGACACGTTCGTGAATGTGACGCGCGAGATTCTCGGTCGTGATCGCTTGGTCGATCAGGGCCAGCACTTCTTGATTCAGATTCTTGTGATCGAGTTCTTTTCGCAACGATTCCAGACAGCTCTGGATGTCGGCAAACCGGACCAATGGCAGGCCGCTTGGATCTGAGTCACTTCCGAAGGTCAACCGGGCTCGATAATTGTGCCCATGCCCAAACGGAGAGGCAGCCACACCAAACAGTTTTTGATTTTCCTCAGCCGTCAGGCGCGGCGACGTCGTTTGGCGTGCCGCGGAAAACTCGAGCCAGTAATTCGACTCCACCGTTCCGGTTCCGAAGTAGGTGGCGCTCCGCTCCTCCGACTCCGACAAATGACACGCCACGAGTTGCGCGCTCGTGCTGCTGAAAAGTGGCGCGGCATCGATAAAAAGCTGGCGAGCGATGTTTTCCGTGGTCGGAGGAATAGTAGTGAATGTCTTGTTGTCCTCATTCAAGAATTTGTGGTCGAAACCATCGCGCAAGACTTGATCGACCCGTTCCTTGATTTCGCTGATGTTCATCAGCATCCCGGTCGTGGGATCAACAGTGCCGGAGAAAATAAAATACGCGACGTAGTTCCGCCCGGTACCGTAGCGCGCCGAAGTCTCCGGCCCGAAAGCCGCCAGATTCTCGGCCTCACTCCACTCTTTTACGAACAAACGCCGGGAGGCGGAAAATTCGAGTCGTTTGCTGACCGTCAGGAGCATGGACGCTACCGCTCGTTAGGCCAGCAGGGCGAGAAATTCGGACCGCGTCCGCGCGTCCTCTTTAAAGGAGCCGAGGAGGCACGACGTTTTCATGACCGAATTCTGTTTCTCGACGCCCCGCATCATCATGCAAAGGTGTTTCGCCTCGATGACCACGGCTACCCCATTAGGATGCAACACTTTCATTAGCGCATCCGCGATCTGCAACGTGAGGTGCTCCTGGATTTGCAACCGGCGCGCGAAGACATCGACAATGCGCGCCACTTTGGAAAGCCCGATGACTTTTCCGTTCGGGATGTAAGCGACGTGCGCTTTGCCGATGAACGGCAGCAAATGATGTTCGCACATCGAGTAAAGCTCGATGTCCTTGACCAGAACGATCTCACTCGCGTCGGAATCAAAAATGGCGCCATTGACGACATCATCCAGGCTCTGCCGGTAGCCGTTCGTGAGGAATTCGAACGCTCGCGCCGCGCGACTGGGCGTCTTCAACAGACCCTGCCGCTGCGGATCTTCGCCGACCGCTTCGAGCAAATCATGGAACGAGCGTTCCATCCCCGCGAGTTTGGCGGCACCGCAACGAGGCAATGCTCCGATCCGGCGTTCCGCGGCCTGCAGCTCGGTCTCGTGATTTTGCAGGGCCACGTGATTATTAATCCAGCCAGCTCAGCGGATATTTTGGATCGTCGAGCGCGAGCGATTCCTCGGTCAGCTCGAGAGTGTGCGCGGTGTCGAACATTACCGCCAACTCTTCGGTGCGAAGCGCATCCTTGCTCGCCATGATCGTGCCTGGATGCGGCCCGTGTGGGATCCCGCGTGGATGCAGCGTGATCGATCCACTCTCGATGCCGCGCCGCGATCCGAAATTTCCGCGCACGTAAAATAAAACTTCGTCGGCTTCCACGTTGTCGTGCACCCACGGAATTTTGACCGCTTCTGGGTGGGTATCGAGCAACCGAGGCGCAAAGGTACAGATGACATAACCGCGAACCTCAAACGTTTGATGAATCGGCGGCGGCTGATGCACCGTGCCGGTGATCGGTTCGAAGTCGGCCGCATTAAAAGTAAACGGATAGAGATACCCATCCCAACCGAGCGCATCGAATGGATGATGCGCTAGCGTAACGCGGGTCAGGCGCGGCCCGTCCTTCACCAAAACCTCCACGTCTTCTTCGCGATCGACTGTGAGCATTTCACTCGGCCCGTGGAAATCGCGTTCCGAATAGGGCGAGCCCATCCGAATTTGGCCCTCGTGGTTCAGGTAACGCTGCGGAATTCGGACGGGACCGGCTGACTCCAATATGAGGTAATCCTCTTCCTCCACTTTGTCGGGCACGAGCCGATAGGTGATGCCGCGCGGGATGACGATGTAGTCCTCCGCGCGGTAACGCAGCTTGCCGAAAACCGTTTCGAGCGTCCCACCGCCGTGAAACACGAAGATGACTTCATCGGCGCCGCCGTTTTTGTAATACTCAAATTTCCCGTACGCCTTCTCCGGTCGGGCGCGATAGGCGGTCATGTCCGCGTTGAAGAGCATCGGGATTCGGCCCGTATAGAGATCGCCACGGCGCGGAATCTCCGCGGTCTTGATGTGGTGATGCCGCAGCGGACTCTCCGTCACTTTCTTCGGCGCCCAATACTTGATCAGCTCCACGTTCCGCACGCGCGTCGGCGGACGGAGATGATAAATGATCGAGTAGGCTTCGTTGAAACCCTCCGTCGTGATGACGTGCTCGTAGGCGATGCCCTCATTCTTAAAGGAAGGCCCGCTTCCGTTGCGATGGAACCAAATGTGATGCTTCTTCGGAATCTGACCGAGCTTCTGATAATACGGCATGTCTTCCTCCTTTAGAGATTGCCCCTTGCGTCCTGCTCTTTCTCCAACGCTTCGAAGAGCGCTTTGAAATTACCTTTGCCGAAACTCTTCGCGCCTTTGCGCTGGATGATTTCGAAAAAGAGCGTCGGCCTGTCTTCCACTGGTTTGGAGAAGATCTGGAGCAAATAACCCTCTTCATCGCGATCGATCAGAATACCCAGCTGCTGCAGGGGCTCGAGGTCTTCATCGATGTGCCCCACCCGGTCCAGGACCGTGGCGTAATAGCTCGCCGGTATCTTCAAGAATTCCACGCCACGCTTTTGCAGATCCGTCACGGTCTTGACGATGTCATTCGTCGCGACCGCTACATGCTGGACCCCTTCCCCGTTGTAGAAGTCGAGATACTCTTCTACCTGCGACTTCTTTTTGCCTTCGGCCGGCTCGTTGATGGGAAACTTCACGAAACCGTTTCCATTGCTCATCACCTTGCTCATCAGGGCCGAGTATTCCGTCGAAATGTCCTTGTCGTCGAAGGTCAGAATATTGCGGAATCCCATAACCTCTTCGTAAAATTTCACCCACGGGTTCATCTGGTTCCAGCCGACATTGCCCACGCAATGATCCACGTAGAGGAGGCCAGTCTCAGGCGGATTGTAGGCGGACTCCCATTTACGGAAACCCGGCATGAAGACGCCACGATAGTTACCGCGTTCGATAAAGAGGTGAACGGTATCGCCATAGGTATGGATGCCGCTCATGACTAGCTCGCCGTCGTCATCCGAAAGCGTGACCGGCTCGAGATAACTCTTCCCGCCGCGCTTGGTCGTTTCCTCCCACGCCGACGTGGCGTCCTTCACTTTCAAGGCGAGCACCTTCACGCCATCGCCGTGTTTGTGAATGTGCTCCGTAATCGGATTATTTGATCTCAATGGGGTGGTAAGAACGAAAGTCAGTTTATTTTGACGAATGACGTAACTCGCCTTCTCCTTCGTGCCCGTTTCCGGACCGGAGTAGGCGAGACTTTGGAAACCGAAAGCGGTCTTGTAAAAGTGCGCGGCTTGTTTGGCATTTCCGACGTAAAACTCCACATAATCGGTGCCCTGCAGGGGCAGAAAATCGGTTTCAGCGGACGATCTGGCTTTCGGAGCGGCGATTGTTGTTTCCATGGCGATATAGATTTTTTTCGACCGGTTACGGTAACCCACCAAGCTCAGCTTTCAAACTGCTGGCATGCGGAGGGATCCGGTCACGGCTGATTCGTGGCGGCTTGGTGTGGAGGATGCCCGCTGAGTCTGGTTAGTCGACCGAAGAAAGAACCTTGACCTCTCCGGCCGGTTGTCACCAACTACTCCGGCGACCGGCGGAAACGCAAGATGCGCGATTCTGCTCGTCGAACACGATGCAAAACGTCGTTCGACATCGCCGCATAACTCGGAGATTCGAGAAACCAAGAAAGAAACAGGGTATGGAAGCAGAAAAGAGAGCGGAGAAATGGGAAGGCGAAGGAACGCCTGAAGGCAGCGGCGGAATGAGCACTTCTCCAGCCGATCAACAGGAAGTTGGCGGACGCAAGGGAGGAGTGGTCTTCACTTGCTGGAAGTGCGGCGCTGAATGTTCCATCCCTGAAAATCAGTCGTGGTTCACCTGCTGGAAGTGCGGCTCGGTCAGCGGAATTATTTGATCAAGCGGCCGCGCTTCTAAGACTGAGAGTCCGCGGCTTCCCTGATAATTTTCCAGACGTTTTGCAGATGCTGCTCGGTCGTGAGCAGATTCCCCAAGCCGAGACGCATGACCACCCGGCCGCGCAGTTTGGTCTGCATCAGATAGGCTTCGCCTCCTGCGTTGATGGTCTCGACGATCTTCGCGTTCTTGCGGTCGGACTCGGCGTCATCGGGACATCGGAATCGAAAACAAACCACGCCCATGACAACTGGCGCGGATAACTCGAAGAGCGCGTCGTCCCGTATCCACCCGGCGAAAATTTGCGCGAGCCTCAAATGGTCGCGAATGCGAGCAGCCAGTCCGATTCGTCCGAATGTTCGAAAAACCATCCAGGCTTTCAGCGCGCGAAAGCGGCGGCCGAGTTGCACGCCGTAATCCATGTAGTTGATCTCCGCGCCGGCGGCGTCGCCGCGCAAATACTCGGGGACCAAAGTGAAGACGCGCCGCAGGCGTTGAATGTCGCTTACGTAAAGAGCGCTGAAATCGAATGGCACGAAGAGCATCTTGTGCGGATTGATCACAAGCGAGTCGGCGGCACTCCAACCTTGCGTGACCCAATCGCATTCCGGGAGGACCGCCAGACCGCCGCCGTAGGCCGCATCGATATGCAGCCACATCTGATACTGAGCGCAGATCGCCGCGATTTCGGTCACCGGATCCACGCTGCCGGTGGAAGTCGTCCCGACGGTGGCGACGACAGCCAAAGGCTTGAATCCATGCCGGAGATCGGCCACGACCGCATCGCGCAACGCGGCCATATTCATCCGGAACTCGGAATCGCTCGCGATCTTTCGGACGTTGTGTTCTCCGAGGCCCAACGCGATCGCCGCCTTGTCGATGGAACTGTGCGCCTGATCCGAAACGTAAATTCGGAAGATCGGCAGCTCGGATCTTCCGGACAAACCGAGCGTGCGAACAGACGTGCTCGCTTCTTCGCGCGCGACCGCCAGGGCGTGCATGGTTGAAATCGACGCCGTGTCGTAAACCACTCCCGAGAACTCGTTAGGCAATTTCAGCCATTGCCTCAACCAATCGAGCACGACCGTTTCGAGTTCCGTGGCGACCGGTGAGGTGCGCCAGGTCATGGCGTTGACGTTGAGCGCCGCAGCAATCATTTCGGCCAGGATCCCAGGCCCGGTCGTGGTCGAGCCGAAGTAGCCCATGAACTGAGGATGGGCCCAGTGCACCACGCCGGGGAGAAGGAACTTTTCGAAATCGGCGAAAATTCCATCGAGCGGATCAGGGTCTTCAGGCGGACTCGCGGGCAAGGCCTTGAGAATCGCGCCGGCCTTGGCGGTGGGAGAAATCCGACGCGTGGAAATGTTTTCGCGGTAATCCGCGATCCAGTCGGCTACTTCGTGAAGGTGTTTGCGCAAAACGTCCGGCGGAATGTCGCCGAACTCCGGAATGGCGTTTCTTGGGGATTGCTTCATTCGTTAGGCTGGCGCACCGCATTCACAGCGGCTCTGTCACTACTTACCCAATCCCGTCCGATTCCGTTCGACAAGACTTTATCGCTGACGTTTCCACAGAAGAATAGTTGCTGTCATGAATTGGCGAGAGTGCAGAGCCTTGCTTTCTGTAGCGGCGGTCTATGACCGCCGGAGAGCCGGTGGTGAATTCGATTCGGCGGTCATAGACCGCCGCTACAGGAAAGAAAAACTAAAAGGCGAAACCAAAGCTGAAATTGAACGCGCCAATGTCTTCACCCGATCGACGGTCGGGATTGTAACCGTAGTCTATCCGCACTGGACCAATCGGAAGTTTGTAGCGGAGACCCAACCCGATCGCGTAACGCATGTCATCCAGACCGGCCGTGACCCTGGTAAACGGATCCCCCGAGCTCGGCAACAGATTACCGGCGTCGAAAAAGACCGCGCCCTGGAGTTCGCCGTAAATCGGGAAGGTGTACTCCGCGTTGAAGACGGTGAAGAATTCTCCCCCGATCGGATTGCCACCGTCGTGTGGCCCGAGATCGCGTTCGGTGAAACTGCGCACAGTGGTGCTGCCGCCATTGAAGAATCTTTCGTCGATCGGAAGTTCCGCAACGGTGTCGTCGCCGCCCAAGCTGCGAATGATGCCGGCCCGCGCGCCGAGCGCCAGCAGCGTGCGGCGGTCCGTCTGTCCCGGCTTCGGCTCCTGGCCGATCGGCAGAAAGTAGGTCGCCCGCGCGGTGCTGCGGATGAAATCGATCTGGCTGCCGATCTCGCTCGAGGCAAAATCGACGGTGCTATCGAAGATCAGGCCGCGGCTTGGATTCACCTTGCTGTCACGGAGATCGAGCGTTTGCGTGAGCCCGATCGAGCTGACGAAATAGGAGGTGCGCCCGAGAAATTGCGGCGAGATCGAGGCGCTCGTGACTTCGACATGCCGTTCGGTGAGCACCAACCCGACCTCATATTGCTTCGTAATCTTTCTCGTTAGGTCGAATCGTGTGCCGACTTCGAACTTCGTGTAGCCATCGAAATCAAAAGTGAGCGCGGAGAGCCGCGCCTTGAAACCAAAATCCGTCTCGAAAAGATAGGGATCCTCCCAAAGAATCTCTCCCTTGTAGCCGCGGCCTGATAATTCCACCGAAGTGGTTAGCGGCCGGCCGTACCCGAAGAGGTCGCGATCGCGAAAGCTCACGCCGACGATTGGCCCGGTGTAGGAGCCGTAACCAAGTAAAAGCCCGAGCTCTTTGCTCTTCGCTTCCTCGGCTGAGATATCGAGCCGCAACGCGTTGCCACCAATCGGCGTCGGTTTGATTTGCAGGACGGTGAACAGCCCGGAGCGCATCAACTCGCGGAATTTCTCGTCGACCACCTCGGGGCTATAGGTCTTGCCGCTGAATTTACTGAAGCGACGAGAGAGATAACTCGGCCGAAGACGATTGAGTCCCTTCACGGTTATGCCATCGAAATGATAAAGTGGGCCGGGCGTGATCGAGATTTGCACCGGCACGTGGCCATTGCGCCCGGCCTCCGGGTTACCCGTCGCGTCGACCTTCACTTCGTAGTAGCCGCGCGTTCGGAAATACGATTGCATCCGGCGCGGAATGTCTGAGACGCGGCTTTCCGTATAGGGCTGCTCGAGCAGATCGAGCATTTGCCCGCGCAATGCCTCGGCGCCATAGATGTTGTCACCCACGAAAGTGAGCTCACCGAAAAAATATTGCCGTCCTTCCGTGATCGGGAATGTCGCGTCGACGTGCGAGCGGTCCTCGGCGTAGTGGTAAATGGGCGGATCGACCTTCGCTTCCAGGAAACCCTGCGAAACGTAGAGTCGATGGACGAGGTCCGCGCCTTCTTCCACGTCGGACGCCACGAAAGGAAGTTTCTTCTGGAGCGAAGAGTAGCGTTCGCGCGTTGGCCCGACGGCGTAATCGAACAAGACTTCGGCCGGCTGGTGCTGGTTGCCGACGAAATTCACCAAACCGAGCGTGACGAGCGGACCTTCATTGATGTCCAGGCGCAGGCGATTGCCGGATTCGATCGTATAACGCACGGTCACTTTCGCGTAACCCTGCTTCCGATAAAACAGCTCGAGAAAAAATGCGGCGTCGTCCCCGCGCGCGGGAGTCAATCCGTATTGAGCGATCGTCGTGATCTGTTCCTTTAGTTGTGAGCGCAGGAGCTTTTCGTCGAAAGCGGCCTGGCCGCGGAACTCAATCACGCTCGTGCCCTGCGCCTCCTTCTCCTGCTCCTTGGCGACCGCGCGTTGCGCGCGATCTTTCTCTTCGGGTTTCGGCACCTTCACCGCGGTTTGAGACAAGGCGGTGCCACTGAACAGGACGCCGCAAGAAAGGATGATCAGAAACGCGCGGCTCATTTCATTTGAATCGAAGCACGTACTTCACCATGCCGCGAAAATCTCCGCCCACTTCCAGATCGCCGATGAGGACAAAATGCTCGTCCACCTTGAACCGCGCGGTCATAGTTTGCTGCCCCGTGCGCGGATCGATCTGGCCGACGTCCATCTGCAACCTATCGAAAACCGAAGTGCCCTTCGTCGCCTGGCCTTTCTTGAAAACCTTCCGGTAAAGCTGCTGCACCAGCAGCATGACGGCGCGCCCGGCGAGAACGTTATTGTTTCCGATCAGTTCTCCGCGCGTCACCCCCGTTGCGAGGAGCGAAATGATTTCCTCCTGCGGCAAGGGCGGTTCGCTCGTGAAAATAGCCTCGGGAGCGAGCGACGTGCCGTAAACATAAACGTGGACCGTGTAATCACGGATCAGCGACGTGCCCTGCAAATCGATCTTCGGATTGAATGAATCGCTCGGATCGAAATAAAGAAAGCCCTGGGCGATTTCCAGCCGGCTAAAAGGCAGCGTCGCTTCCACGTTCTCGAGCCGGACCGTGCCCTGCAGCTCCGGGCGCAATCCCGTTCCGGTAACGTGCAGATCGGTGATCGCTCCGCCATTCGCGAGATTCCCGCGAATCAGAAACGGATCTTTCGTCTTGATAAAGATGTCGAATTTCCAATCGCGAATCGGCGGTTCCGTAACGGAAAAATCGGGGCGGTCGGTGGGCGGTTGCGGCGCCGGACGTCCCGGCAGGCCGATCGGAAGCAAATCGATATTCTTGAGGAACTGACTGTTCGTTAGGGCGACGTTGCCGGTGACCGTCGCGCTCTTGAGCGGGCCGGTCACTTTGACATCGGCATCGGCTCGCGCGGTCAGCGAATCGTTGCGGGCCACGAGAACGCTTTGCGCCTTCAATTGGAAATCGAGATTTGGATCGGTCAGCTTCGGAAAGGTCACGCGGCCCGAGATGGTGAACGGACCGCCGGCCAGATCGCCGTTGAAGCGCTCGAAGTTCAGCACGTCGCGATCGAAAACCATGCGCGAGTGAAATCCGCTCAGCGAAGGCAGCGTGGCGTTGGTGAAACGCGCCATGTTGATCGTGATATCACCCGCGCCGCTCAGAACGGGCTTCGCGATTGTGCCGCTCACATTCACGTCCAGCGCAAGGTCGCCATCGAGCTGAGTGATGCCCGGCAAAAATTGCCGGAGGAAATTGACGGAACTGCGCGGCAATTGCACCTTCGCGGTCAACGGCGTCTCCTCATCGAATTTCCTCTCAGCGGTCATTTTCGAAAAATCGAAGGGAAGGTTGCCCGTGATCTGGAGCGGTTGGATTTTGGTCTGCTGCAACTTGCCGTTGAAAGCGAGCTGATTGTTTTGCAGCTCGGCCGCGAGATCGAAAGTGGCCGGCTCGAGTTTCGGATAATCTGCGCTGTGCAGATCGCGCATTTGCACATCGAGCCGGCCGCCCAACTGCGCCAGCGTGCCCTGGGCATCGAGCTTCACTGTAATCAATCCGGTTGCCATCGGTTTTGTTCCGAGATCTTCGAAAAGCTTTTTCATGTCCAGGTTCTCGGACTGAAAGCTCACCAGCACTTTTCCGTCGGAAGGGAAGAGTGGCTCGCTCGTGCCCAGGTTTTTCCAGACGAATGGCAGCGAAACATAACCCGACGCGTATTTGGCCTGGCCCTGGTCAACCTGGATTTTTGTGATTTCTAGCGTGGAGCCTTTCGCGGTGAGGATGGCTTGGAAATCCATCTTGTCGCTGCCGAGGAAGATGGTCGGAATGTCGAGACCGTCGGGGGAATAGTGCGCGTCGACGTTTGCCTGGAGCGCTTGCAGGTTTGCGTACCGCCCTTTCTCCAGTTTCAGCTTGAGCGCGCCGGAATGTTTCACGTCAGCTGCCTCGCCGCTTCCCTGCCAGTCGATCAAGAGTGAACCCGCGATCTCATTGTTGTTTCCAGCGGCAACCAGGATTGGCTTCAGCCGCGCGAGATCGGCCACGTTGACGAAAAATTTGCCGCTGTAGTGAAACGGTTTCTCGAGGGAGAGGGTTCCGTTTCCGCCGACGTAATCGCGTTCGTTGAGATTGGCGGTGAAATCGTTCAGATAAACAACGTTGTTCCAGATCGAGGTTTCCGCACTGAGCCGCGGGATGGCCAGGTTGCGCGACTTCAAATTCGATCCGTAAACGGAGAGTTGCCCCTGGGCCTTGCCATCGCGAAGGGCCACCTCACCCGTGATCTGAAGCAGACCTGTGATCTTGTTCTGCGCATCATCAGCCCAGTAATCAGCCAGGTTCGGCGCGCCTAACGACACCTCGAATCTGGCCGGCTGCGTTCGCGCGGCGATGAAGTCATCCGGCAGTCGGTATTCGCCCGTGACGATGAAGTTGTTCTGATTCCGTACCGCGGCGACGCGCTCGATCTTGGCCGCGGCCCCGTCACTTCTCAGGTCCGCGTGCACGGAATCCATGAGGTAATCCCCGGAGCGCAGATCGGTCATTTCCAGATGAATTTCTGATTGGAGATCAGCGTAATAAACTTTTTGCTGATCGGCCGGCGGCATCTTCCTGGAAGCGACGAGGCTTCCGTTTACTTGCGCGATGGTGGAGTTATCGAAGCCGATCGGACCGCCATTAAAGCGCAGATCAGCGTGGAGAACCGCATCTTTGATTTCAGCGCGACCATTCGCCATCGCCGCACCGGTCAGCGGCTGAGGGAAGCTGGCGGTGATCGATTGCAGATCAGGCAGCGACGCGGTGATCTCGAAGGTCGCGGGACTCTGACCGAAGAAACGCACCTCCGTTGGCAGCTCGGCCGTCCCTTTCATCTCGATCTTGTTCTGTCCTTGAGTTGCTTCGCCGGAATTCAAAGTCGCAATCCCGCCGTGCGCGGTCACGTTCGCGACACAATGCTCGAAAGAGAAATTTCCCTGCCGCAAATTATTGACCTCCGCCTCGACCTTGACATCCCACGTTCGCGGAGAATCGATCGCGCCGCTCGACTCGATCGAGAGTCGCTGCACATCACCCGCGAGAAATTCCGGCGGTCTCCCGAGATAACCGCGCAGGGTATCGAGCGAAACGTTTTCCGCTACCAACCGGAGTTTCGTATCGAGGGAATGCGGCGTCTCGCGAAGTGCGACCGAACCGGCCACAGTTCCGTGAGCGAGGGTCGCGTCGAGCACGATCTCGAGCGATTTAGTTGCAATGCGCGAGGCATCGACCGCGATCAGGCGGATCTGATTGTCCGCGTCGAGCACCAGACCGCTCAGGATCAGATTCTTGTTGGTGTAGGAAGTTTGCGCGGAAATGTTCTTCCAGGGCGGAGCGTTCGGAATTTGCAGCGTGGCCAAATGAAGCTTCCCGGGGTTCTTCGGGTCGAAATCGACGTCGAAATGTTCCAGAACAAAATCCTGCTTCTCAGTCGTCGAGCGGACGCGGAGATTGATGTCGAAAAGGCGGAGGCGCTCGGGGAAAACCGGGAACAAGGTGATCCGCTCGTTAGGCGGCGGGACCTTGGGTTTCAAAGAGGCCTTGGCCGGATTGAGAACGATCCGGGCGGTCCGCACCTCGGCGTTTTTCAAGACTTCGGTCGCGCCATGCCGCAAGAGATCGATCAGGCTGTAATCCGCGCGAATGTAATCGGCGTCGATGGACTCGACGATGGTGGGACCAACCGGCACCACGTGAAGATTCTTTACGATGAGCCCCGTGAAAATTGAACCTTCAAAGGCGCAATTAATCTTCAGATTGGCTTTGGCGGCGTAGTTATTCGCGATCACGCCACCGACATGAAAAATGATCGGACGATGAAAGATCAGGACGAGCGCGAGCAAAAGAAGCAGGCTCCGCCGTACGAGACGGGGCCAGCGCCGACGTCTTTGGGGTAGTGCCTTGCCGTTTTCATCCACCAGGGCGGTAATCTATTTCTACGCAGGTAAAGAGCAATACCCGAAGCGGGTGGCGCGCCCCGGAGCGCAGATTTGGCGACAAGATAACGGTACCACTAAGAGCGGGTCATCCCGAGCCGCGCAGACGGCGAGGGACCTCGCAATAGCATTTTGCGCGTCTTGAACGTTACGCCGCACAACATCGGCGCTGACGCCACGCCTATTCTGGTTTGAGTGACCAGTCGAGTAACTGAGAGGTCCCTCGCCGTCTGCGCGGCTCGGGATGACATCGCGAACGGTGGCATCGCTTGGTTCACACTTGCGATTTGCGCATGAAGTGGCCCGGCATGACCGTCTTCCCTCTGTCGCATGAATCCCGAAAAGCTTTTCGATTATCTCGAAGGAAATCTTCCCACGGCCGAGCGCGCAGAGCTCGAAGCGCAACTGATGACAGATCCTCAACTACAACGCGAGCTCGCGATCGCCCGAGCCATGCATGAGCGTTCGCGCGGATCGCGGGAAGTTCTCGGAGAAAACGAGGATCTGGAAATTCCATCGGACGCGGGCGCGAAACTCGGACGCCGGGTAGCCACCGCTTTCGCTGCGCTGGTTCTGCTCAATGTCATCGTGGGAATTTTGTTCATCGTCGGCAAGAAACAGCGCGTGAAAAGCGATGACCACGCCAGGGAAGCGGCTCTTCACGAGCAAGTGGAATCGTCGCTCAAGAGCGTGGCGGAACGCACGATGCCGCCCCCTACCCTGGGAGGCGACGAAATCCGGTTGTTTGCGCCGCTGAAGGAGCACGATTCACTGGCTAACAATGTCGTTTTGCTGGCGAGTCAGAGCGGCGGATCGGCCGCAAAGGCCCCACCCGATGAAAGCGGCACCACGGTTCTCGCTCAGATTCCCGCTGAGCGTGCGGAGGAATTCCGTCGAGCCATCGCTCCGCTTGCTCAGACCGATCCTCCCTCCCCGAGCCCCACCAATGAGAAGCCAGCCATCCCCGGCGGAAAAAAGAATATCTACGTGCGGATCACAGAAGCTCCGCGTTCTCCGAACCCCTGATCGGACGCTGGCGCCGTCGCTGTAATTCGAGGCCAGACGATGATTGCGATCACGTTCGCTTTGCCCGCGGAAAGCTCTCAGTTCATTCGGTTGCTGCAGAAGCCGAGTTTCAATTCTCGCGAAGGCGTCGAATCCCTCCGCGGACAGATTCACGGCCGATCGGTCGCGGTCCTTCACACCGGCGTCGGCGAGAAAAGTTGCCGGGCGCAAATTGAAAGTTTCCTGCGCCGTCAACAATTCGATTATCTGATTAGCGCAGGGTTCGCGGGCGCACTGGACGATGAGTTGCAGATCGGGAACCTGCTGCTCTCCGAAAATTTCTCGAGCCCGGGACTTCTGGGTTCGCCGCACCTCGAATTCGCGGACGATGCGCTCTTTCTCGGGAAGCTGGTCACGGTTCCTTGGATAACCGATTCCAAATCGGAGCGTGCTCAATTGGCGAAGGAAAGCGGCGCGGTGGCGGTCGATATGGAAACGGAGTTCATAGCGGAAGCCTGCGCCGGTCATCAGCTGCCGGTGTTGTCGCTGCGTGTTATCAGCGATACGCCCACGAAACCTTTGCCCGCTCCGTCACATGTCTTGTTCGACTTGGAGAAACAGAAGACGAACTTCATGCGCCTGGCGCTTTACTTATCGACACACCCCGGCGCCGTCAGCCGGCTGAATCTGTTCCGTCAGCGAATTGGGCTCGCCCGTAATTCTCTTACGAAGGCGCTCGAAAAAATCTTGCGCGCCGATTTGCTCCCGCTGTAGCCGCTTCGCTATGCGAAGCGCCGAGGACGACGCGCCCTTCAAGATCGCGTTGCGCCGCCTACCCGCCTTCGCCTTGCTTCGGCGGGGCAAGCAGGGCGGCGGCTATAGAGAATCCGCCGGCTCGACATGCACGAGCACATCGGCGATTCGCGAATCGGATCGTTTGATGGCATCCTTGACTTGATGCGCGATGTGATGCCCGTCGCGGACGGAAATCGCACCATCCACGCGGATGTGCAGATCGACGTAAAACGAAAGGCCCATTTTGCGCACCAGACATTTCTCCACTTCACGAACTCCCGGAACCGAACCAGCCGCACGCTGAATCGTGGCGACGATCTCGCCGCGCGGCGCGGTGTCGAGCATCTCATGCAAGGCGGGAAAAAGGAGCCGGTAGCCATTCGCGCCGATGATGGCACAGGCGAAAAGCGCAGCCCAGGCATCCGCGCTTTGCCAGCGTTCGCCGCCGATCAAGGCAATCGAAATGCCGATGAAAGCGGCTATGGAGGTCATTGCGTCCGCGCGATGATGCCACGCATCGGTTTGGACGGCAGTGCTCTCCACATTTTTTCCCAGGCGGATGACGGAGCGATAAAGAAATTCCTTCACGGCGATCACGACGACCAGAACGATCAAGGTGAAAGGCGCGGGCGCGTGGTGTGGCAGAAAAATCTCGCGTCCACTTTGGACTGCAAGACCCAGCGCGGCCACAAGCACACCCACTGCGACGACTCCGGCAGCCAGCGGCTCCGCTTTTCCGTGACCGTACGGGTGCGTCGCATCGGGTGGACGCGAAGCAAATTTGAGACCGCCCCAGATGACCGCTGAGCCGCCGATATCAAGCACCGATTCGATTCCGTCGGCGATCAGCACATAAGAATTTCCGAGCAGCCCTGCTGTGATTTTCGCGGCCGCGAGCAGGACGTTCACGATCATGCCCGCCAACGCGACGCGCGCGCCCGTTTGCATATTGCTGGCGGGATCGTTCGATGTAGGATGGAAAGCCTGCGGCATCTATGAGCAAAAGTCTTAAGGCCGCGATCTACGAAACGCACGGCATTCCGGCGGAAGTCCTGCGAATCGTCGAGCAACCCTGGCCGAAACCTGCGTCAGATGAAGTGGTGGTGAAGGTGGCGGCGGCTCCGATCAACCCGGCGGATCTGAACGCGATCGAAGGGAAGTATCCGGTGCGCCCGCCGCTGCCGGCGACGCCCGGAATGGAGGGCGCGGGTACTGTCGTTGAAGTCGGGTCTGCCGTAAGGAATCTGGAAGTGGGCGCGTTGGTGATCTTGCCGCACAATTTGGGAACGTGGCGTGAGGCGTGCGCGGTAGCGGCGGAGAAGTTGGTTGTCGTTCCCGACGGAATCGAACCGACCCAGGCGGCGATGCTAAAGGTAAACCCGGTGACTGCGTGGCGAATGCTTCATGATTTTGTTTCGCTTCAGGCGGGCGATTGGGTGATTCAAAATGCGGCAAATTCTGGCGCGGGCCTCGCTGCGATTCAGATCGCGCATGAGCTGGGTTACAGGAGCGTCAACATTGTTCGCCGCGCGGAACTCGTGGAAGAACTTCGCGCCGAGGGCGGCGATGTGGTTTTGGTGGATGGCGACAACCTCCGCGAGGAGGTGGCCGCGCAAACGGAGCGCGCGCCGATTCGATTGGCTTTGAATGCGGTCGGCGGCGAGAGCGCGTTGCGCATGGCGAAGACGCTGGCGCCGGAGGCAACGACCGTGACCTACGGGGCGATGAGTTTGCAGCCGATGTGCATTCCAAATGGAATGCTCATTTTCAAGAACCTGCGCTTCACCGGATTTTGGGTGAACAAGTGGTACGACGGCGCGACGGCGCAGCAACGCGCCGATACTTTTGCGCCGCTCTTCAAAATGGCGCAAGGCGGGCTGCTTCGCGCGAAAGTGGAGAAGACCTATCCGTTGGCTGAAGCGAAAGCTGCCGTCGCGCACGCATCGCAAGCTAAACGCAGCGGAAAGATCGTGTTCCGATTCGACGCTTAGGAAACGGCGACAGAGCGCCGTCGCTACAGCGTACGCTTTTCTGGTTTGGGCTTTCGCATTGCGGCTGAGCTCCGCGCTGAATTAGCCTCAGCGCTGTAGCCGCCTCGCTCTGTCGAGGCGCCTGCGCATGATGTCATGACCACACCCTAGAACGCGCCGACCGAGCGCCGCAACTACAGCGGCGCTTTCCGAAACGTCCGCGACGACTTGAATTGCTCTTCTCATCAGTTCGGCCCTTCTATTTTGTTACGTTCAACAGTCACGAGCGATTGCATTCACTCGCGCGCGCTGACATCCATGAAACCTTCCGTTCCTTTTGCGAAGGTGCACAAGAATACGATATAGCCGTTGGCCGGTACGTCATAATGCCGGATCACGTGCACCTGTTCGTCGCGTTCCCGCCAGAAGGAATAACGTTGCCTAAATGGGTCAAGGCATTGAAAACCGTCATTGGAAAGCAATTGCTTGGGCTCGGAACTCAGAAGCCGCATTGGCAGGAAGGATTCTTTGATCACGTCTTGCGCAGCGCCGAAAGTTATTCGGAGAAGTGGGAATATGTCCGGATGAATCCGGTGCGAGCGGGCTTGTGCGAAGGGCCAGAGCAGTGGCCGTATCAGGGAGAGATTGTAAGCATCGCGTTCTAGTGGCGCTCAGCACGTCGACAGAGCGACGTGGCTACAGCATTTTGCGCGTTGCACTGTCGCAGACCACGCTGATCTCGCCGCGCTGCAGCCGCCCCGCTCAGTCGGGGCGTAGAAGCAGCTCCCCTACTGCTGCGGCGCGGCTTCGTGTTTCGGCTGGCGCTTCAACAGCGTGATCTGCTTGATCCGCGCGGAATCGGATGGGCTCCACGTGGCCACATCGGGATCGTCTTTGAAAGCGTTGTGCACGATGCGGCGTTCGTAAGAATTCATCGGCTCGAGTTGAAGCGAACGCCCCGAAATCCGCACGCGCTCTGCCAGTTCCCTCACGCGCTGCACGATTCTATCTTCGCGCATTGAGCGGTAATGCTCGCAATCTACGATCACTTTCGGCGCTTCCTTGTCCCTCGATTGAATCAGACGGTTGAGCAGAAACTGAATCGCTTCCAGCGTCTCGCCATCGCGGCCGATGAGCGTGTGGCTTTCCTCCATGTAAATCTGCAGCGTCGGATTTCCCCCCTCGCTTTGCGTCTCGTCGATCTGCACAACGAAGCCGAGATAACCGAGGATCGTGTCGAGTAATTCCTTCGGCGTCATGGTCGTCCTTTGCGCGACTTCTTCCCCGCCGGCGCAACTTTCTCCAGAACCGGCAACGGCTGTTTCTGGTTCTGATAAAGCTGCAGAATCGTGAAGAGGTTCTGCGTCGTGTAATATAATGCCAGTGCCGCCGCGAAATTGTAGCAGAAAAATAAAAAGATCAGCGGCATGAACATCATGACCCGGCGTTGCGTGCTGTCGCCCGTCTTCGGCGTCATGCGCATGAGCCACAAATTGGTCGCTCCCATGATGAGCGGCAGAAGATTTATCTTCCAACCGAGGCCGGGGATGATGCCAATCGTGTCCGGCTGGGAAAGATCGTGCACCCAGAGAAATGACGCGTTTCGCAGTTCCGCCGCCTGTCCAAGCATGCTGAACAAGCCAAAGAAGATCGGAATTTGAATCATCATCGGCAAACAACCGCCGACCGGATTCACCCCGTGCTCTTTGTAGAGCTTCATCACCTCCTGGTTCATCCGCGTCGGATCGTCTTTGTATTTTTCCTTCAGCTCCTGCATTTTCGGCGCGAGCGCCGACATCCGGCGCATCGATTTGTTCGCCTTGTTCTGCAGCGGCCAGAGCACACCTTTGACGCACGCGGTCAGGAGAATAATGGCGACGCCATAATCGTGGACCCATCCGTAGATCAGGTTCATGAAATTCAGCAGCGCCTGACTGACTAATTTCCACATCCCGAAGTTCATGATCTCGGCTTCGTCGTGCTCGAGCTTTGCGAGTCGGCCGTAAATTTTCGGACCGGTGTAAAGTTGGAAACGGAGCGAGGCGGTCTGGCCGGGTTGGAGTTGAAAACCGGGCATACCCATCGCGCCATCTATACCTTGCAACGACGGGCCATCTGGCCGCTTGATTTCGAAGGGCTGGGCCCAGGTCTCGACCACCTTCGCGTTGAGCGGTACCAGGATGGTGGTGAAAAACTGATTCGTCATCGCCGACCATTCCGCGCCGTTCACCTTTTCCTGAAAGGTCGGCTGGGCTGCGCGTTTTTGAACTCCCACAAGCGGATAGTTCTGGGCTGCGAACCAGCTCACGTCGGTCGCTTTCGGTTTGCCGTCGATGCACCAGACCAGACGGGTGTATGAAGGCATGTCGCTGGGATGGAGGGGTCGCGTGGAACCGAGCGAAATGAAATACCCTGGATTCGTGTAGGCTTGCGCGCCGTCGTTCCGGAAATCGACGTCCATTTCTGCGACGAAGTTGTCCTTTTTCTCCGTCGTCGGCGGGAAGAAAAATTTCTTCCGGACGTTTACGCCTTCGGGAGTCTTACGCTCGAACTGCACAGTCCCGTCGTTCTGACCCACGATGGTAAACTCCGGGAGCGAAGGTGCCGCAGGTTGGTCGACGATCGCGCCGATCGGCGTGCGATCCGGCGCATTTAACACGACGTGCTGGCCGTCTCCTATCGTGTGATGGAGCAAAACCGCTTCGCTGATCCCGGCGCCCCGATTTGTTAGGCGAAGCTCGACGTCGGAGTTTCGCAACGGCTCGATTTTTTCGGCGAAAGGCGGGACCGAAGCAACGGGCGTGGGCGTTGAGACCGCGCCAGGAACGGGACTGAGGAATGGCGCCGGTGAAGCGGTGGTCGATGTTTGGTTAGCACTCGCCGGGGTTGCCGTCGGCGAAGCGACTGCCTGAACCCGCGCGGGCGGATGACTGACCGTATAAACTTGCCACCCGATGAGTCCGAGAATGCAAAGCGCAATGGCAATCCATGCTTGTCGATCCATAAGCGAAGCCGGCGAGGCTATTCACAAACGAGGTGATGGGGATGTGGCCGTCGCCTTGGTGCGGCGACAGTCGGGGCGCTAAGGCCCCTCCCACTTTGCGGAACGGGATCGTGACCCTGCCCGCCCCAGGGATGACAACGGCCGAGACGCCGCAATCCCAACCAACTTCCACGACAAAAACCGTGCGTCTTGAGCGCTTGCAAGAAGTAGGCCGAACAGCTCGGTTGGAATCTGCATCCCGAAGCCGGCCCGCCCAGAAAAGACAACACGGGCGAAACCGTAAGTTGATAACCGCGAATGAGAAGACGCATGAGGAGAAGCATCAGGGCGCTAAAATAGAAGCGCGCTCCGCGAGGCGCAACCACTCATCTTTCAGCGCGCCATAAGTGGCGCGCGCCGCTGCGGGCCGCGCAACGACGACGAACCAAAATCCTTTCCGCAACCGTGCCTGTTGCGTCCGCACAATATCGCGCAACCGGCGCCGCACCCGATTTCGCACCACGGCGCCTCCGAGCCGCTTCGAGGTGACGAAGCCCGCCCTGGAAATATTTTCCTCGCCGGTGCGGAGCGCGCCGATAACCAAGAGCGCGCCGCCCTGCGCCTTTCCTTCGTTCTTCACCCGCTTGAACTCGATCGGATCGGTGAGCCGTTTGCTTTTCGAAAAGGAAAAGTGGTGCGACTTCGGCGCGGACGGCATGACGCGCACACCATATCACAAAGCGTTCGCCCCGCCGTTTCCCCGCAGCGTTTTCAGCCCGTACAGCAAAAGTCTTCCGGCGGACAAAGCCGCGGGAAGACTTCGAGTGAAAGGCGCGCGTTAGGACTACGGGCTCGGGCTCGTGGTCGTCGTGGTAGTCTCGGTCTTGCTCTCCGTCGCTGGGGTGTTGGCTGGGACTGTCGTCGTCGTGTTGGTTTCCTTGGTCTTTTCCGTGGTGGCGGGAGGATTTACGACGGTCGTGTTATTTTCAGTTTTCTTCTCCGCCGGCGAAGCGGGGGCAGCGGGAGCAACGGTTTCGGTCTTTTGTTCGCACGCTCCGAGAAGCGCGGCGCTGGCCAGAATGCAGATTAATTTTTTCATAGTTGTGGATTGGTTGCCCGTCTTGGGACTAAGCCTGAATCGGAACTACGCGACTTTCCGGCCTTGCGGAAGTTTGCCTTTCGCCGGCATCTGCCTTTGCGCGACTCGTTTAGAAAGGCGGTTCGAATTTCAATCCGTGCGCTTCGGCGACCGCTGCATACGTGACCTTTCCGTCGCGGGTGTTGATGCCGCCGGTCAGCGCGGGAACTTTCTTGCACGCGCCTTCCAATCCAAGATCCGCGAGCAATTCCACGTAGCGCGAAGTGATGTTAGTCAGCGCTTGCGTGGAAGTACGCGCATAAGCCGCGGGCATGTTCGCGACGCAATAGTGGGTAACGCCTTCTTCCACGTAGACCGGATCGAGGTGCGTCGTGGCGCGCGATGTCTCCACGCAACCGCCCTGGTCGATCGCAATATCCACGAGCACGCTGCCGGGTCGCATTTTCTTTAACATCTCGCGCGTGATTAGCTTCGGCGCTTTTGCGCCGGGCACGAGCACGGCGCCGATCAATAGGTCGGTCGTCGGCATCAATTCATGCAGATGCGCTTCGTTGGAATGAAGCGTGTTCGCATTCGGCATCGTCAGATCGAGAAAACGCATCCGCTCGCCGTCCACTTCGAGGATCGTCACATCCGCACAAAGTCCCACGGCCATACGCGCGGCGTTAACACCGGACGTTCCGCCGCCGAGCACGACCACTTTTCCCGGCAACACACCCGGCACGCCACCGAGCAGAACGCCGTTGCCGCCATTGTGCTTGGCCAAAAAATATGCGCCCATCACCACGGACATGCGGCCGGCGATCTCGCTCATGGGCTCGAGCAACGGCAACTTATTTCCCACCTGGATCGTTTCGTATGCGACGCCGGTTACACCTGACTTAATCAGCGCTTCCGTCAGTTCCTTGCTCGCCGCGAGATGGAGATAAGTGAAAAGAATCTGACCTTTGCGCAGCAAGCCCCACTCAGCCTTGAGCGGCTCCTTCACTTTCACGATCATCTCGGCCTGGGCGAAAACGTCCTCGGCTTTCTCGACGATCTTCGCGCCGGCCTGGACGTAATTTTCATCGGGATAACCGGAGCCCACACCCGCGTTCTTCTGCACGAGAACGGTGTGCCCCTTTCGAGTCAGTGATTGGGCCGTGTAGGGCAGGAGTCCGACTCGATTTTCCTGCTCTTTAATCTCCTTCGGAACTCCGATGATCATGCGAAAGAGAGTGACAAGTGACGAGTGACAAGTGGCAAGCTAAAAAATGCGAGTGCGCTTCTTTTCTGGTGCCTCGTCACTTTTTTTCAATTCAATGACGGATCATCCGGCGCCGCCGCCAGCATTTTATACCACGGGCCCAGACCGCGCATGATTTCGAACCAAAGTTTCGGCAGCCGGGCTGGCGCGAGCGCGGCGCGAGTGGGCTTCTGCCGGATCCAGGCTTTTTGCTTCATCTCTTCCTCGAGCTGACCCGCGCTCCAACCGGCATAACCGACAAACGCCCGAATAGAAGCGGGATCGGAGCCCACGCGTTCATGAGCTTCGTCCACGCCGACATTATGATTGAGTCTCAGGCCTTCGCCCGCTTCCCATTCGAAGGCCGCGAACATCAACTGGTTCTTTCCGACCGGACCGCCGAGAAATACCGGCACATCGGCGAGACCTTCTGGCGGGGCTTCGTTGACCAAATCCATCACCTGTTTATCAAGAGGACGATTGATGATGAGGCCGCCTGCGCCTTCCTGCGAGTCGTGCTCATAAATAAAGAGCACAGCTCTTCGGAAATTCGGATCGAGCATGTTCGGATGGGCCACCAGCAGCGAACCCGCCAGATTGAGCGGCATGCCATCTCCGAGGTTGCGCATGGCAAAGTAGAAGCTGCGGGCAGGTTTTTCGCAACCCCTACCTGCGCACCAACGCGCGATCCTTTAATTCCCACACTGGCCCGTCGCCAATATTCTCACGCCATCGCATGCTCGTAGCCGTGACCAGCTTTTGCGCCTCGGGTGGCAAATGTTGCAAAAGCGAATTGCGCCGCATCGGATCAAGCTCGCCGAAAATGTCGTCGATCAAAAGCAGCGGTGTCGTTCCCTCTTCCGTCATGAAGATTCGCGACTGCGCGATTTTCAGGGCTAGAACAACCGTGCGCTGCTGACCTTCGGAGGCGTATTGATTTGCAGCCTTCGCCGCCACCAGCATTTGGATGTCGTCCCGATGCGGACCGACCACCGTCTGGCGAAGACGCAACTCTTGCGGTTTTGATTCAGTGAGTTCTCGCGCGAAATCGCCGCCATGTCCCGGTGCGAACTCGAGCTGCAATATCTCTGCGTTGCCACTGATCTCGCCATAGGCTGCGCTCGCGACCGGGGCCAAGCGTGCGACCAAACGTGCTCGCATCTCGGATAACTTCGCTCCGTGTTCCAGCAGCGGCGGATCGTAAGCCGCAAGCTCGCGCGGACGCGGGTGAGGCGATTTGAGAAGCGCGTTGCGTGAACGAAGAGCCCGTTCGTAGGCGCGGAGAGTCGGACGATATTGGGGATCGATCTGCGCCGCGAGAAAGTCGAGATAACGGCGGCGCGTTTCCGACCCGCCGCGCACGAGTTCGATGTCCGTATTCGCAAACGAGACGACGCGGGCGATCCGGAGGTATTCGTCCAGTGTCCGCTGTTCCACGTGATCGAATGCAACTTTTCGGCGCAACGGACTGTAGCGGAAATCCAGCAGATGACTTGCCCGGTGGCCGGAAACCGCAAAAGATTTCTCTCCGAAGCGCACAACCGGTAGGAGCGTCGAGCTGCGTTGCGATTGCAGCCGCAAGAGCACGCAGGCGGCTTCAAGAATTGATGTTTTTCCCTGCCCGTTTCGCCCTATGAAAAAATTGAAGCCGGGCGAAAGTTCGACCCCAAGCGATTCGAAGCACCGAAAATTTCGCAACTGAAGGTCGGAGAGCATAGATAAGCGTCGAATTAGTTATTCAAACTCAAACGCCTGTCATCCCGAGTCGCGCAGACGACGAGGGACCTCCCACTCGTACATTCATTCACACGCGCGGTAGCCAGCGTGATCGATAACAGTTGTGAGGTCCCTCGCCGTCTGCGCGGCTCGGGATGACACGCATTCATTCGATACCCACTAGACGAGCGCTCCCGGCGTTCCCAACGCCGATCACAAGTTGATCAATTCCAACCGGCTCATCATTTGTGCGGGGATTCGTTTCTTGTGGAAATAAACGCCGCTGATCGGCGTGATGTCGGCCGGCGTCAGACCGACCGCGGCCCCGATGAAGTTGTGATTGCAGAAAACGCCGTTAGTCGCATCGAGGCCCACCCAGCCTGCGCCGGGAAGATAAACTTCCGTCCACGCGTGCAACGAACCTTCCGACCGCCGCGTTTCCGCATCGCTCTCGCGCAGATAACCACTCGTTAGGCGCGCCGCGAATCCCATCTGCCGCAGGATCTCCGCCAGCAACACCGTCACATCGCGGCAGGCTCCACGTCCGAGCCGCAGCGTTTCCGCCGGCGACAGCGCCGCGCCCTCCTCGCGCCGCTGGTAACCGATGCATTCATGCAGTGTCTTGTTGAGTTCGACCAGTGTCTTCACTGTGTCCCGGCGCTTTCGGCTTGTCGGCGGCTCCCAACCCGGCACGACCAGCCGATCTTTCGTGCGCCTCTCGCGATAGGGCGCGAGCAGCTTTGCAATCGCCGGATCATAGTCGAATGGTGACTGGACCGCGCTGCTCTCGAGAATGAAATGGAACGGATCTTTTTCGTCGAGGTCCAAATTGATCGCGAGCCGGAACTCGAGCTCCTTCGAGCGCTCCGGAAAATAACAGGACGCAACGGTGTTTTCGAAAACGTCTCGCGAATATCGCACCGTCCCTTTCGGCGCCGTGGTGAAATCAAGCCGGCGCACGCGGCTGAACCGATCGCTCCGCGGAAAGAGCCGCACGTCGTGCGGCGAAAAGCCGACCGGCTCATCGTAGCGGTAGGTCGTTTGGTAGCGCAGTCCGAGTTTCACGAAAAAGAACTTATTGCATTCCCTCCCCGGCGTCGCAAAGATCCCAAAAGAAATCTGTTGCTACCGCGCGCAAGCTCGGTTACTACGTCGGCAGATCAAAAAATGTTCTGGGGGGAACAGCCGCCCTTCACGTCCATCGGACGTGGGGGGCGGTACTTTTTTGGGGACATGACTAATGAGTCCGGATCGGTTTCAACCTCGTCGCAAATTCTCCTGGCCGCTGGCATTCACCCTTATCGTCCTCATTGCCGCGGGGCTGGTAACGATCATTTTTCTTCGGCTGGAAAGCTGGCCCGGTCGCACCGCGAAACAAAGCGCCAATGAGATCGAGCGGCTGGGCCGCGATGTGCGGGACGCATTTGTGGAAGTCGCGCATTTGCAGCCTCGCATCCTGATCAACAATCGCGTCTATCTCGAGAAAACGACGGCCACGGCTGAGCTCGCCATTCTTTCGAGACAAATCGAGGTCGATCACGAATTGCTCCATACCTGGGTCGGGAGCACCAAGCGCATCAAGCTTCACGGCTCTTTTACCGCGAAGGCCGGTTTCGATTTGCAGCAGGACGTCACGGTCGATCTGCGCCCGGATGAGATCGCGGTGCGGTTGCCGCACGCGTCGATTCTCGGCGTCGAACAAAAACAGACGGAGGTGCTCGCTTTCGAAAATGGACTTTGGAATCGGATCTCGGCGGCGGACCTCGAGAACGAACTGGCGGCCCTGCCCGAGCTCGCGCGCCAGAAAGCGGCCGAGAGCGGAATCCTCGCCGAAGCGGAAACCGCTTTGCAGAAGCAGCTCGAAGAGCGAGTCCACGCCGAGAGGCCCGTGCATATCGTCTTCCAAGACGCGACCCCAAAGCTGTAGCCGCTTCGCTATGCGAAGCGTGAGAGGGACGCTCGGATTCGCGCAAAACGATGCGGTCATGTTGGCCGGGCCCATTCTCACGCCGACCCATAGGGCGGCGGCTACAGAGAGTTTCGCACGACGGGCAACTTAAGCGTCGGGGCTCACCTTACCGCTTTCAGCGCCATTGGTTTCCGGCTAAAGCATTTGGACACAAATGCGGCCGAAGAAATTTCTCATTCTTTTTTGCGCGTCTCTACTGGTCGCCGGCGTTCTCGTGGTCTGCCTTGCTCCGTTGATCGTCGCGGGCGGATTGCGCCTGTGGGTCGCGCGCACTGCGCGACAGGAAGGGTTGAGTATCGAGCTGGGAAAAATCGAAGCACCGCTCTGGCGCCCCGTGATTATACAGAATCTTCGGATCGCCACCCAGCCAGATGCTCCGTTCCGCGTGACCATCGAAGCCCCGCGCGTCGAGCTTGCTCTTAACCTCGCGGCTCTTTTCGGCCGGGCGCAAGGCCGCCTGCTCCATGCTCTCTCCGCCGACGCAATCTCTATCGACGTCCGACGGAATTCGCAGTCGGCCTCGCGCTCACGATTCGCCTGGCGAGTAGTCGAAGATTTGCTCTCCGACAATTTCAAACTTTCCGGCGTCCAGCTCCACATCGAAAATGGAGACACGATCGTGGATTTGCGCGACGGCACGCTTTCGGGCGCTCAGATCGAAGCCGGCGTTTTCACCGCGCGGGAAGTTACGGTCGCTTCGCCCTGGCTGCGCAAAACTTTCTCCCTTCTCCGCGGCGCCACCTCATGGCAGGAGAGCCGGCTGACGCTCGGCGCCATCACGCTCACGCGCGGTCTCGATCTCGACGCCATCAGCATCGATCTCGCGCACATCAGCGAAAGCCGGATCGATCTCGAAATGAGCCTGGACGCGTTCGGAGGGAAACTCCGCGCCCGTGTGACCAGTGAAGACCGCGGAGACCGGCGCACTTGGGATGTCGCGGGAAACGCCAAAGATATTTCTCTCGCGCAAATGTCGGACGCGCTCGATTTCACCGATCGGGCTCGCGGTTCGTTGCATGCTTCGCGATTCACTTTCCGCGGCGAAGTGACGAACCTTCGCGAAGCCACCGCCACCGTCTGGGCCGAGGTCACCGGGCTGACCTGGCGGGATCGCACCGCGGACACCATCATGATCGGCGCGTCGCTCTACAACCACGCGGTGCAGATCGAGCAGCTCTACGTCAAGCAGCGTAACAACCAGCTTACGCTCACCGGCGAATTTGCTCTTCCGCAGCAAACAGCTGATTGGCTCAAGCCCGACTTCCGGGGTGACATCTCCGCTTCCATCAATGATCTCGGCGATTTCGCACGGCTCTTCGGCGCAAGTCCGTCGGACTTTTCTGGCAAGGTGGCGATTAACGGAAGCCTTAATGCGCGCGAACGAAAGCTTGGAGGCACGCTCGCGGTTTCCGGCGATTCGCTGGTCCTTTTTCGAGCGCCGGTTGAATCGCTGAATGCCCGGGTCGCTTTAAAGGAAACGCGACTGGAGGTCGAGCAGTTCGAGCTGAAGCGGAAAGGCGATTCCTTCAGCGGCCAGGGCAGCATCGAGCTCGGCGACGAACATCGGTACTCGGCCACGTTTAAAAGCTCCATCAGTGATGCCGCTGAGTACGCCGGTTTGATGCCAGAGTGGTTCGCGAGGTTCCAGCTGGGCGGAAGCCTCGATCTCGACTGGACAGGACGCGGAACCGCCACCGCGCATTCCGGCACCTTCCATGCGCGTGGGCGCGGACTTCATCCGCTGCAATCTCCCGTTCTGCCCTTCGACGCGGAACTCGAAGGCGACTACGGGCCGGACAATATTTTCTTTCGCCAATTCCACCTCTCGAATCAGCACGCGGACTTCAGCGCCTTCGTCATGGTCGCGAAAGATTATTTCCAACTGCAAACCTTGCGTATGGATTTGAACGGGAAACCGAAACTGCAAGGCAACATCTTCGGCCCCTTGTCGCTTGCGAAAATTCTCGCCGGAAACAATTGGCTGACCGCCTTTAACGCCGATCCCAATTTCGATCTCGATGTGACGCTCGATTCGATCGATCTCGCGGAGCTCACCGGCGCGGTCATCCCCCGCCCGAACATGTCGGGGCTGGCCGCGGGCAAGATCGAAATTCACGGGACGCCCGCCTCGCTCGAAGGCAAATTGGATTTCCATTCGCGGGATTTCGTTTGGGAAAATGCGATGCGCCTCTCCGCCGATCTCGAAGCGCGACTCGCGGCTGGACACCTCAACGTGAAAGCGGACGCGACCGCGTCAGGTTCGGATCCGTTGAAGCTCGAGGCGACGATCCCGCTCCAGCTCGAAAAACGGGAAGCGGGCTATGTTCTCAAAGCCGAAGGACCGGTCTCCGCCACGTTGAATTTTCCGGCGATCTTTTTGGCCAAATTGCCGCGCTATATCTCGCGCGGAATTTTCAGCGACGGCATTCTCAGCGGCCAACTGGCAATTTCTGATTCGTTAGGCCACCCGCAAATCCTCGGCAACCTCCACTTGATCGGCGGGAGATTCGCCGTCGGCGCATCGCTCTCCACCCGCCTGATGTTCGTAGGCCAAACCGCCACAATCGATTTCGCGCAGCTGAAGCAAAACGGCGCTCAGCTCTCCGCCCGTGGAGAAATTGACTTCCATGATCTAAACGATCTCGCCCTGAAACTTTTTCCGAGCGCGCCGTTGCTCGAATCAACCTCTCTCGAACCGGGCGACTGTGTTTCCGCCCTGGAATTCTTCGCCATCCCCGGGAAGGCCATGCCGTTCCGGCCAGTGCAGCGAATCGATTTTCGCGGAAGCCTTTTCGCTCCGGCCTGGACGATCTCTTTGAGTCAAGAACGCGGGGACGAGCCTGTGGCGACGCCGGTGAGTTCACCACGCACGTTTCCGCTTTGTCAGGAAGACCAGGCGCAAGGGGAAACCCTCACGCTCCGAGCCGAACGGATTTTCTCTCGGTGACGAGGGCTGTGATGGAACGTCTGGAGTCGGAGCGCGACCTCTCGTTGTCATCCCGAGGCTGGCGAAGCGCGCCGAGGGACCTCCACAACTGCAATCACGCTTTCTTGTACCGAAGAGTGACCGATCTCTGATTGGGAGGTTCCTCGCCGTCGCGCCGCCGCCGAAGCGCTTTGGCGCGCAGGAGGCTGCGCGGGCTCGGAATGACACGCATCTTCGCCACACCCAATCTAGCTTGCCTCGACCGCCATCTCCTCCCGCTGCAACCACGGAGCGAGTTTGTCGCGCAACTCCGGCGTTAGGTTGACGCGAAAGGTCACGCCAGCCTCGATCGCCAACGATTCTCCATCGGCCCGGCAGAACATTAGTTTCACCGGACATGAGCCCGGCGACGTCGCCAGAAAAGATTGCACCTGCCGCAGCTCCTCCGCGTTCGCCGTCGCCGAGAAGCGGAGCACCAAAGGCGATTCACTTTCCTTGCTTCCGTTGCCATTTGTCTCGTTAGGCGAACGCGCCTGACCATCCGCTGCCGTCAAGACCTTTGCCTTTTGCGCCACCGCGCGGAGAGCATCATCCCGCCGATCAAGCGTACCCTGGACTGCAATGACGCGGCCCAGCACGAGAGCGTCCGCGACTTTCATGTAGACTTCATTCCAAAGGACCACTTCTAGTGTCGCACTCAGATCCTCGAGCCACACCACCGCAAATGGTTTCCCTTCTTTTTTGGTGAACTTCTTGTCCACCTGCACGATGGCGCCGGCGATCCGAAACGACGCGCGGTCCGGCAGCTCATTGAGCGATGCAATGGTTTGATATTTCCCGTCGGCGAGCAGTGCGGCATACGCATCGAGTGGATGCCCGGTGACATAAAACCCGAGCAGCTCTTTTTCGTACGACATCTTCTCGTGCTCGGTCCATGGAATCACTCGACGCGCGCTCGGTTTCGAGGCGGGCGGCGGCAAGTCGTCGAACAACGAGACTTGTCCGCTGGCCCGATCTTTATGCGACTCCGTCGCCGCGGCGAGCGATTCATCGATGCAAGCAAACAACTCCGCTCGCTCGCGTCCGAGGAAATCGAACGCGCCGCATTTCACCAGGCTTTCGAGGATCTTGCGGTTCGCGATGCGCGAATCGACCCGGCGGCAAAAATCTTCCAGCGAAGCGAATTCTCCCCTCGCTTCCCGCTCCCGAATCGCCGATTCCATCGCGCCCTGCCCGACATTCTTGATTGCGGCAAGCCCGTAGCGAATTGCATTCGCCTCCCCCTGTAGCGGCGGTCTATGACCGACGTCCCCTTCTTCCTGTGGCAACTTCTGGTTGGCACCATGCTCTCGGCGGTCATAGACCGCCGCTACAGAAGAAGGGGCCGCGACTGCAGTCGCTTCCGGGCTGAACTTCAAATCGCTCCGGTTCACGTCTGGCGGCAGAATCGGGATGCCCATTCGCTTGCATTCCCCGACAAAGGTCGAAATTTTGTCTGTGTTGTTGATCTCATTGCTCAACAGACCGGCCATGAATTCGACCGGGTAATTCGCTTTCAAATACGCGGTCTGATAACTGATCAGCCCGTAAGCCGCGCTATGGCTCTTGTTGAATCCGTAGCCGGCAAACTTCTCCAACAGATCGAAAATCGCGTTCGCCTTTTTCTCCGCAATCTTGTTCGTGCGCGCGCAGCCCTCGATGAAATTGGCCCGCTCTTCCGCCATCTTCACCCGATCCTTTTTCCCCATCGCCCGCCGCAGCAAATCGGCCTGGCCTAACGAGTAGCCGCCCAGCCGGCTCGCCGCCGCCATGACCTGCTCCTGGTAAATCATGACGCCGTACGTCTCCGCGCAGACCTCTTCGAGGAGCGGGTGCTCGTATTTGATCTTCGCGAGACCTTTCTTCCGCTTGATGTAATCCGGGATCAGATCCATCGGCCCCGGCCGATACAGCGCGCTCAAGGCGATGATGTCGTCGATCGATTTGAAATCGAATTGTTTGCAGAAGCCGGTCATGCCGCCTTCCAACTGGAAGATACCAATGGTTTCGGCGCGGTTCAGCAGAGCGAACGTGGCCGCGTCATCCATCGGAATATGATCGAGCGAGAAATCCGGAATCCGTTGCCGGATCAACTCAGTCGCGTCGTGCAGAACCGTGAGCGTGCGCAGCCCAAGGAAATCCATCTTGAGCAAACCGAGGTCGTTCAGCGGTCCCATCGGATATTGCGTGATGACTTCCTTCTCTTTCGGATCGCGGCGGAGCGGCACGTATTCCGACAAATCGCGATCGCCAATGACGATACCGGCCGCGTGCACTCCGAAGTTGCGCGAGCGCCCTTCCAGCAATGTTGCGTGGTCCCACAATTGTCGGGTCGCCGGTTCCGTATCGATCGCGCGGCGCAATTCCGGATTCGCCGCTGCTGAATCCGCAAGCGTGATATTTTGCTGGCCCGGCCCGGCTGGGATCATGCGCGCAAGCCGATCGGCCTCACCGTAGGAAAGTCCGATCACCCGGCCGACATCGCGCACCGCGCTCTTCGCGTTCATCTTGTTGAAGGTCACAATCTGCGAGACTCGGCGCTCGCCATATTTTTGACGGACATATTCGAGCACTTCGCCGCGCCGATCCTTGCAAAAATCGACGTCGATATCGGGCGGCGAGACCCGCTCCGGATTCAAGAAACGCTCGAAGATGAGTCCGAACTGCAACGGATCGATGTCGGTAATTCCCAGCACGTAAGCCGCCAGCGAGCCGGCGGCGGAACCGCGGCCTGGCCCCACCGGAATTCCGCGCTGCTTCGCGAAATGGATGAAATCCCAGACGATCAGAATGTAACTGACGAATCCGGATTTTTCGAGCACACCGAGTTCGTAATCGAGCCGCTTAATCAATTCCGCGTCGGTCCCAGCGCGCTCGCCATAACGATCGTGCAGTCCCTTGTTACAAAGCTCTTGCAAATAGACCTCGCGCGTCTTGCCTTCCGGCGCCGGGTATTCAGGATACTTCGAAACGCCAAACTCCAGCGCGAGATTAATGCGATCGGCAATCTCGAGTGTGTTCGTGATCGCCTCGGGCTGATCCGGAAAGAGCGCGCGCATTTCATCCGCCGATTTGAAGTAAAGCTCCGGCGGATAGCGCATCCGCCTTTCGTCCTGCACCATCTTGCCGGTGCCGATGCAAACCATCACGTCGTGCGTCTCGTGATGGCTCCGCTCCAGAAAATGCACATCGTTGGCCGCGACGAGTCCGAGCCCGAATTCCCGCGCGAGACGTGGCAGCATCTGGTTGCATTTGTGTTGTGCCTCGATGCCGTGGTCATGCATCTCGAGAAAGAAATTTTCCGCGCTCAAGATGTCGCGAAATTCCGCCACGCTCCGCCGCGCCTTGGCGAGGTTGTCCGACTGGATCGCCATGTTGATTTCGCCTTTGAGGCAACCGCTCAAACCGATCAATCCCGCTGAGTGCGCCGCGAGCAGTTCCTTGTCGATCCGCGGTTTGTAATGGAAGCCGTCCAGATGCGCGGTAGAGATCAGCTTCACGAGATTGCGATATCCGGTCTCGTCCTTCGCGAGCAGAGTGAAATGATAAGCGGCGTCGCGTTGATTATTCGGCCGGTCCTTGATCGCTCCCGGCGCCATGTACGCCTCGCAACCGATGATGGGTTTGATTCCGCTCTTCGTCGCTTCCTGGTAAAATTCGATCGCCCCGTGCAGGTTCCCGTGGTCGGTGATCGCCACCGCCGGCATCTCGAATTCCGTCGCCTTTTTCATCAGCTCCTTCATTCGCACCGCTCCATCCAGGAAGGAATATTCCGTGTGGAGGTGGAGGTGAACGAAGGAGTCCGAAGGCATGCGACCGCATTATAAACTGCGCATCCGCTGCGGCAAATTTGCGACTGAAAACCGCGCGTCATCACGGCGCAATTGCGTGTCATCCCGAGCCGCGCAGACGGCGAGGGATCTCACAATCGGTCGCCAATTGCTTGCGCCAAAAACACCCCGTCAATCGTTCCACGTTGTGGGGCGCAAGCTGATTGACACTGCGACTGTGGGGTTCCCCGCCATCTGCGCGGCTCGGGATGACAGGCAAAAACGCGGAGACAAAATTTCGATGTTGCACGTTTTCGGCGGCGTTGCTAAGAGAGCACGTGCGGCGATTCACCGAAACGAATTTTAGGGCGCGCGGGCGTTTCGGAATTTCGCGCCCCAACTTTTTGCGATTGAGAAACACCCAGCCACCGCGACTTCACTTCCCATGAAAAAACTCGAAGCGATCATCAAGCCGTTCAAACTCGAGGAAGTAAAGGAAGCCCTGGCCGAGCTCGGCATCGAGGGCATGACGGTGACGGAAGTGAAGGGCTTCGGCCGCCAGAAAGGCCACACGGAGATTTATCGCGGCAGCGAATACACCGTCGATTTTCTTCCGAAAGTGAAAGTCGAAGTCGTCCTCGCTGATGAGATGGTCGACAAAGCCGTCAGCGTTGTGGTGGCCGCGGCCAAGACCGGCAAGATCGGCGACGGCAAAGTTTTCGTGCTCCCGGTCGAGCACGCCGTGCGCATTCGCACGGAAGAGATCGGCGAAAAAGCGGTGTGACGAAATCACGCCAACTTTCGCCCGACTTCTCACGCCACTCTTCCCTCGACGCCGAATTCCGGCGTTCGCCATTTAGCGAATTAACGATCTAGTGACCTAGCGATTTCCCACTCCGTCCATCAACCATCAACGCTCAACCATCAACCTAACCCAATGGCCAAAGACAAAACCGCTTCCGATGTCAGCAAAATGATCAAGGACCACGAGGTCAAACTCGTGGACTTCAAGTTCACCGATCTGCCGGGCTCCTGGCAACATTTCACCACGACGCTCACCGAATATAACGAAGAGATTTTCACGGATGGCCTCGGGTTCGATGGCTCCAGCATTCGCGGCTGGCGCGCGATCAACGCCAGCGACATGCTCGTCATTCCCGATCCCACCACGGCCTGGATCGATGTCTTCAACGCCGAGCCGACCCTCAGCCTCATTTGCACCATCGTCGATCCGATCACGCGCGAACCGTACGATCGCGACCCGCGCGGCGTCGCCGAAAAAGCGGAAGCGTATCTCCAAAGTACCGGCATCGCCGACACCGCCTTCTTCGGACCGGAAGCTGAATTCTTTATTTTCGACGAAGTCCGTTACAGCTACAGCGGCAACTCCTCTTTCCATCTCGTCGATAGCGCGGAAGGCCATTGGAATAGCGCACGCGAAGAATTCCCGAACCTCGGTTACAAAATTCGCGCGAAAGAAGGCTACTTCCCCGTCGCGCCGGCCGACAGCTTGCAGGACATCCGCAACGAGATGTGCCTCGAGCTGGAGAAAGCCGGCATTCCAATCGAGCGGCAACATCACGAAGTCGCCACCGCCGGACAGGCGGAGATCGATATCCGCTTCGCGCCGATGAAAGTGATGGCCGACCACCTCCAGTATTACAAATACATCGTCCGGAACGTGGCGAAGAAGCACAACAAAACCGTCACCTTCATGCCCAAGCCTCTCTATGGCGATAACGGCTCTGGCATGCACACCCACATGTCGCTCTGGAAGGATGGCAAACCACTTTTTGCCGGGAACGGTTACGCCGGTTTGAGCGAGATGGCGCTCTTCTTCATCGGCGGAATTTTGCGTCATGCGCCAGCGCTCACCTGCATTACCAACCCCACGACCAACAGCTACAAACGCCTCGTGCCCGGTTTCGAAGCGCCCGTGAACCTGGCCTACTCCGCGCGCAACCGCTCCGCCGCCATCCGCATTCCTACCTACTCCGCGAACCCAAAAGCAAAACGGATCGAGTTCCGCACACCCGATGCCGCCGCCAATCCCTACATCGCCTTCTCCGCCTTGTTACTCGCCGGCCTCGATGGAATCCAAAGCCGCATCGACCCCGGCGATCCTCTAGACAAGAACCTCTACGAACTTCCGCCCGAAGAGTTAGCGCACGTTCCAAGCGTCCCCGATTCCCTCAGCGGCGCGATCAAGGCCTTGAGTGACGATCACAACTTTCTCCTCAAAGGCGACGTCTTCAACGCCGACTTCGTCGCGAACTGGATCGAGATGAAGCAAAAGGAATACGACGCCCTTCGTCTTCGCCCGCACCCGTACGAGTTCGCGATGTATTACGACGTTTAACAGTTAGCTGGTCTTCATGCAGCTGCCCCGGAAAACGTTGGAATAGTTTCTGTTTCGCGTCGTCCAGGATACGGTTCTTGTTGT
Organism: Spartobacteria bacterium; assembly: GCA_003134785.1. GTDB lineage: Bacteria > Verrucomicrobiota > Verrucomicrobiia > Chthoniobacterales > UBA10450 > AV80. Next base: position 213,295 of record PLCN01000014.1, on the reverse strand, counting down.
GCGCGACCATGGAAGACGTCCCTCGGTTGGAATCACACGCGGATGACATGCCTTACCACCGGGCAATCGGGATCTTTCGAAAATGATCTTGGTTGTCCTCTCGGAGAAACCCTTATGCGCAAAGTAAACACGAAAGACATGACGGAGTTATCCTGGTCTTCCCCAAAAGGAACGTTTGCCGGAGCAGGCAAACAGGTTTCGGAGGCGCTGGGCAGAAAACCGTTCTCGACCGACCTCAAGGAGAGACATCCTTTTGATGTCGAGATCTGCCGAATCCCTCCAGGAAAAACCCCTTACCCTTATCACTCCCACAGCGCACAATGGGAGTTTTACCACGTCATTTCCGGCAAAGGCATCGTCCGGCACAAGGATGGAACGACCGCCATCGAGACAGGCGATGCATTCCTCTTCCGACCGGACGAGCCTCACCAGCTTACTAACGACGGCACTGAGGACCTTATCTTGTATGTTGTAACCGATAATCCGATCGGCGAGTCATCCTATTTTGAGGATAGCAAGAAATGGCTCGTGCGCTCTCCCCAGCGCGCGCTTATTCGATCTGAGAATCTCGATTACTTCGATGGCGAAGAATGAATTAGGAAAGCAGGAGACAAGGAAGGGAACCTGATTTTCCCTCTGTTCCTATTTTTCCTGATTCATCTAATCTCATCCGCTCCGAGTCAATAGATCACTGCGATAGTGAAGAGTAAAAAGAAGAGAATCGATTCGAAGGGCGGCAACACGCGACGCGTGAGATACAGCGTAGCGATGAGTTTGGACGGCTTCATCGCTGGACCAAAGGGTGAGTTCGACTGGATCGTGATGGATCCTGCGATCGACTTCGCGGCCTTCTTCAAAGAATTCGATACAGTTCTCATGGGACGGCGGACTTTCGAGCTAGTTCAACAGGGAGGTGCCGGCCAGATGAAGGGCACGGAAACGATCGTGTTCTCGCGGACCCTGCGTCCAGGCGATCACCCAACTGTTACGATTTCGACTGACGGCGCCGCGACAATCGCAGCAATAAAGGCGAAGCCGGGAAAGGACATCTGGCTCTTTGGCGGCGGAGGGTTGTTCCGAAGCCTGTTGGACGCAAACCTGGTTGATCTCATCGAGGTGACTGTTATACCGATTCTCCTGAGCGAGGGCGTTCCGCTATTACCCGCGGGCGCGCGCTCACCTTCCTTGCGCTTGATTGCAAACAAGACGTTGCCGAGCGGGATTGTGTCGCTCACCTATGGCCTGCATGATGGCACACATTGATCTTCTGCCTATTCTAAACGGGCTTATCCACTCCAAGAGATTTGCGTCATACCATTGCTGGAAATACTGATCGGGGTCGGTTTGCTTGTCCGCCTTTTCAGAAACAGGACCGCGACCTTTGCCTCCGACCGAATTAGCGGGGTGTCCCCCGGCAGCCGGCACCTTTCCGCTCAATAAACTCTTGCTTCGGAAGCAAATTTTTCTCTACTGTAAGATCAAGGGTAATAAGGGATCATTGAGAGAAACATTAACCGAGGAATTATTTTATGTGGCCGCCGAAATTTAGTGATGCTATCGAAGCTTGTAATGTCGCACGACGCCGGTGTGAACGTGCGGTGACGGCGGGCCTGGCCCAGCCTGATGTCAATAAAGTCACGCAGGTCATCGTGGTCGCGCGGGACGTGGCGCGGATCACGACTTTGACCAGCCAGCTCCTGGAGCGTGGCTCGAAATACGCCTATCCGATTTGCGGTGTTTGCGCGCAGGCCTGTGACGAACTGGCGAAAGCGTGCGCGAAGCATCCCAAGATCGACGCTTTCTCCCGTTGCGCCGAAGCTTGCCGCAAGTGCGCCGAGGAATGCGCCCAGCTGGCCAAGCAGAAAAGAAAAGCCTGAGGCACTTAGTCCGTTTTCGGGTCGCAGAGCACGCATTGTCTGCCGCCCGTAACGGTCTCGCAAATAAGGAGAGGCGGTTTACAAACCGCCGACCTAAGACAAAAGGCGGTTTGTAAACCGCCTCTCCTTGCATCCCGCGCTCTGGCTCACGGTGAACATTCGCGCTGGCTTTAGCTACGCGCTGGCGATCACCCTATGGGTCCTGGTGCTCACACGGCGCCCGATCTTTTCGGAGAAGCTTGTCACACTGTTGCGTCCAGTGGTAATGTCGTAGACGCATTCGATTTGAAGGAAGCTAATGAAAGACATGACCCAGGGCTCGGTGACCAAGCACTTGCTGCAAATGTCCGCCTTTCTTTTCGTGAGCATGCTGGTGCAAACGCTTTATCTGCTGGCGGACCTTTATTGGGTGGGATCGCTCGGAAAGGAGGCGATCGCCGCAGTAGGTCTTTCCAGCACGTTGATGATGGTGGTGCTGGCGGTTACCCAAACGCTTGGGGTAGGAACGACCACGGTCATATCCCATGCGGCCGGCCAGAAAGACCAGGCGCGGGCGGAGCTGGTGTTCAATCAATCCTTCGTCCTATCGATGCTAGTAGGGCTGGCTCTTTCGATTTGCGCCTTCCTCTTGCGAGATTGGTATGGCAGGTCACTTAGCGCGGATGCACCGACCGCCGCCTTAACCAAAAGCTACCTGTCGTGGTTCATCCCGGCGCTTATGCTCCAGTTTCCGCTGGTCGCCTTAGGTTCTGCGCTGAGAGCCACGGGAATAGTCAAACCCGCTGTCGCCGTCCAGGTGCTTAGTGTGCTGCTCAACATCGCGCTGGCGCCTTTGTTCATTTTCGGCCTGGGGCCGGTGCCAAGGCTTGGCGTCGCCGGCGCGGCCCTGGCGACATTCCTTTCCGTCCTGGTGGCGAACGTGCTCCTGGCTGCGTATTACGTGCGCAGCTATCGCTACCTGCGGTTCCGCTTTTCGCTGCTTGGCCCCCAAATCAAGATCTGGTGGGCCATGCTGAAAGTCGGTTTGCCCGCCGGCGCGGAATTCGCGCTGATGTCCGTTTATATCGTGCTCGTTTACGCAATCATCCGGCGTTTCGGCGCCGAAGCGCAGGCGGGATTTGGTGTGGGAGCGAGAGTGATGCAAGCCATGTTTCTGCCGACGATGGCGCTGAGCTTTGCGGTAGGTCCGGTGGTAGGACAAAACTTTGGCGGCCGGCGCGCTGATCGCGTGCGCAGTTCCTTCTATTCCGCGCTCGGAATTTCCACTGTCCTGATGGTCCTATTAACGCTGATCGCACAGATTGCCCCAGCGCTCTTGATCCGCGCTTTTTCCAAGGACCCGGGGGTCATCGCCTTTGGAGGCGATTACTTGAGAATCATCTCCTTCAATTTCGTAGCCGTTGGAATTGCGTTTACCACTTCCAGCGTCTTCCAAGGCATAGGCAATACTGTCCCGCCATTAGTAAGCTCGATGACACGCCTGCTTCTTTTTGCGCTACCCGCGGTGGTACTATCACACCGGCCCGACTTTCAGATCCGATATGTCTGGTATCTATCGGTAGTTTCCACCTTGTTCCAAGCCGTGGCGAATCTCTTACTTATCCAGCGCGAGTTTCGAAGGAAACTTGTCTTCGAGGAAACACCGGGCCTTGCCGTAGCAAGCGGTGGCGCGGCATCGATCGGTTAGTGGAGACGCATGAGTTCGCCAGATCCCGTTGATCTCATAGTGATCCTGGTAGTTCTCTTACTGTATTCTCTTCCCTTTGTTATCCTGGCCGGCGTTATCGCGTTCCGAAAACATAAATTGCGAGCTTCCCACAAGGCGCGATTGGAAGAGCTTCAGGGAGAGCGATATCATGCGCCATAGGCCTTATTGAGTGCTTGAAGCTTCGTTGCCCGTGCGGCCGTCCTAGATTGGCCCTCAGCTAGAAGTTTCCGAGCTGCCGGAACCACTGAAGCGCGCGCTGAACCTCCGACATCTTCAATTGGTGCCCGCCGCCAAATTGTTCCAGCCTGACGCGTTTGAATCCGGTCCGCTCCAGTGACGCTCTAACGAGGTTGTGATTTTGCGGCGTCGCTATGGGGTCGGAATCTCCGCTGCTGAGCCACACTGGCACTTCGAGCAGACCTTTGCCGGGCTGATAGGTCTTATAGGCCTCTCCCAAACGGTCCTCGTTGATACCACTAAGAAAGAAGCCACAAATCCTGACCGATCCGGTCCTGGCCAGCATAACTCCCAAAACGCCGCTGCGTTTTGAGCCGCCGGAAAAGCCCGCGAAAGCCAGGGGCCACTTGGCCGCTTGCGGCCAATCCTTTCGAACCGCTTCCAGCGCCGCCGCCAGCATCGCGAGTCGCCATTGGGTGGAATCGAGGCGCGGGCTAATGCTGGCGTCGGAACCGAGAACCACCCAACCTTCCGCGGTCGCCGGCTTGCGATACCAGTCCGCGTCCATCACGCTGGTGCGATTAAAGTCGCTCGTCGAGGTGACTACGAGAACAGGCCAGCGGCGCGCAGGATCGAATCCAGGCGGAAACATCAGAACCGCGCGGCCTGTATCCGGGCGGGGATTGCCGCCTTCTGCGGCCAGGTCCTGGAATGTTTTCGGGATGGGAAATTGGATCTCGACCATCCCCCCCGCCTGCACCGGCTTGCCTGCGAGCGTTGCGGCGTGACTAAGTCCGGCAAACAATAAGCAGGGCAATACGACGCTGAGAATGGCAATGAATCGGACTGATTGCGTCACGGGACAAATGAATTGGAGTAAGCAGCATTGTCCAGAGTCTTATTTTCGCCGTGTGCCTGTCCGGCGGAACGTCGCGTTCGCCTGAACGAGATCGCCGTCGCGCGCGTGCACGATATTCGACAATCCACAAAGTTTGAGTCCGCGGGCGGCCAAAAATTCGTTCATCTCCGAAAAAAGCCACGCGCCGTCATAAAGCTGCTCGAAGAAAACCTCGGTGTAGATAACTCGAACGCGTTCGAGCACAGCTTCTCCACCCGACAGCACGAAGCGTTCGGCGCCCTGGAGATCGAGCTTTAGCAGATCGACTGTTTCCAATCGCTGCTCTTCCATCAACGCAGGCAGCGTCATCGTAGGCACTCGGATTGTTTGCGCGACGGTGAGATCGCGGCCGAACCACGCGGTGTTACGGGGGTCGATCGGCAGCAATGAGCTCGAAGCCTCGGACCGATTAATCTGAAACTGCGCCTCGCCATTCTTGTCGGACAGCGCAGCAGAGACGACAGAGAGACCAGGCTTGCCAGAATATCGCGCCCGCAACCTTTCCGCGAGGTCCGGCAGCGCCTCCACTAGGACCAACCTTTCGGGCCGATGTAATTGGAGAAAGGCATCGGTGAACGCTCCACGGTTCGCGCCGCCGTCGATCACGAAACGATATTCCAATCGAGGTAAATGCCGCAGGTTTCGAAACGCACGACGGTACTGTTTGTCGAAGAGCGACCGCAGTTGCTGTCCCGCACGCGTCACGAAATCGCGTTTGGGTTTAGAATGAGTTTCTGCGAGACGAGATTGCATTGACGGTGACTGACTACGAGCAATTCTTCACCCCGACCTCCAATTGGAGAAAGGTAGGAAGAGGGAATGCTGGCTTCGCGCTGCCGGAACTTTTACATACGGCCCCAACCGCGTCACCCATGAAATACCTTGCAACTTCCCGCGATGGGCAGAGGGTTGTCTCACCTATGAACTTCTTGGCCAGTTTCATGAATTTGGCGGGACCCGACTTGATCGTCATCCTCCTGATCATCCTCGTTTTGTTTGGCGCTAAGAAACTTCCTGAGCTGGCGCGCGGAATGGGCTCGGCCATCAAGGAATTCCAGAAGGCCAAGGACGAATTCAGCGACGAGCTTAACTCCGCGGCTAAGAAGGATCCGGTCGACGCCAAACCAGATGTCCGCCCCCCTGCGGCCACCGTTCCGCGGATCGAGAACGTGCCGACTGCTTCGACGGCCAGCGAGATCCGGCGCGACGACCAGGCGCGCATGCCCGGCGACAAAGCCGACCAAGTCTAGCCCTGCGGCTATTGACTTTGCCCGGCGTTGCGACACAGTCGCGACTCGCGCGTGACCAACAGCCGACGCGTCACCGCTACCTTCACACATGTCAGACTCCGACCTTCGCCTCCAGATCAAAGAGATGCTGGTGAAGAACCTGATGCTGCAGACGACGGCGGATCAGATTGGCGATGACCTGCCGCTCTTCGGCCCGGGGGGCCTGGGACTGGATTCCATCGACGCGCTCGAGCTGGTCGTCAGCATGGAAAAAACTTTCGGCGTCGGCGTTCCGAACTCCGAGGTCGCAGCGAAGGCGTTGCGGACAGTAAACACCATCCGCGATTACATCCTCGAGAAGCGAGCGGCTGCTTAATTGGCCTGCCGCTGCGATGATGTAGAGGCGTTTGTGCCAAGCGCCTAGTCACGACGCAACAGGCGTTTGGCACAAACGCCTCTACATTTATCGCGCGGCAGCTTACAAGCTTTCGCCTGCCGCATTGATGGCATCGATCAATTGTCGGAAGCGGCCGAAGCTGCGGCGGTGAGGTGTGAGGACAAGCCGCGGCAAGTCCCAGATCTCGGGCTCGTTCTTCTCCTGGCGCAGCGCCCCGCATTGAATGATCTCACCCGTGCGCACGACATCGGAGAATTTTCGATTTAGTTCATCGAGCGCCGCGGAAGAAAGTTTTCGGCTGAGGCGAATAACGAGCTGTTCGCCGACCCAGCGCGAAGATTGATAGACGCTGTAGAAGTGCAGGATCTCCTCCACGGCCTCGGCGACGTTCGGCACGATCTTGAAAAGATGAAAATCTTCCGGCCCGATGTACCCAAGCTTGAAGAGGTGATCGGTGAGAAATTTCAACCAGGTTTGCCAGTAGGTACCGCCGGGACGGTCGAGCAACACCACCGGAATGATGCGTCCTTTGCCGGTTTGCATGAGAGTCAGCACCTCGAAGCCTTCGTCCATCGTCCCGAAACCGCCGGGGAAAAGCGCGAACGCGTGCGTCTCTTTCACGAAATTCAGTTTGCGGGTAAAGAAGTAATTGAAATTGATCAGCTTCCGATCGCCTTCGATCGTGGCGTTGGCGTGCTGCTCGAACGGAAGGCGAATGTTCAGGCCGAAACTGTTTTCCCGTCCCGCTCCTTTCTGCGCCGCGCCCATGATTCCATCGCCGCCGCCCGTGATGACCATGTATTTGTGCGCGACCATTTCTCGCGCGAATTCTTCCGCGACGTTGTACTGCGCTTCGCTGGGAGGCGTCCGGGCGGAGCCGAAGACGCAGACTTTGCGAAACTGGCGGTAGGCCGAAAACACTTTCGCCGCATAGCGCATTTCCCTGAGCGACCGGTTCATCAGCTTCAGGTCGCCGGTGCCCATCTTGTCGCGCGCCATTTTGAGCGCGGTGATGATGATTTCTTCGATCAGCTCTGGAGATTTTTCCGTTCCCCAATCGGCCACCAGCTGGCGCACGCGCTCATCAAAAGGCGGATCGATGGTTGATTGGCGGCGTGTCGGCTGACTGGCGGTCGCGCCTGCGGTGAAATCTTCCACCGGAGAGTTTCGGCTGAGCGCGTGCCGCGCGCACGAAATAATTTGGGCGCGCAGAGAATTTTGAGGGCATGCGGAAGCATGTCCGTTGTGCGCTATCTCATGAGATCGGTGAGGATTTCATACGTGTGGCGGATTGGCAGGGAATAGTGGCCGGCATCGTCAACCAGATGAAATTCGCAATTCGGGAGCCGGGTCGCGACTTGCTCGGCGAGGCGAAACGAAAAGGTGCGATCTTTTTTCCCGTGCCAAAGCCGAACCGGCACCCGCACTTCTTCCAGCGGAAAACCCCAATGATTTGCATAGATCTCAGCATCGGTCATCACGCCGGTGGCGGATGAGCGCCACGCCTGGCGGGCGCTTTCGAAACAAGCCTCGAACGATTTCGAGTCGCGCAGAACATTTGCATCGCAGGGCTGCAGGACCTTGAGCAGGAGCGGGCGCACACGAATCGGCAGCTTCATCGACGCGAACGGCCGCGCGATGTGAAACAGGACCCGCAACAAGCCCGGTCGCGACCCGCGCAACGCGAGCAGCCGATTGTAAAGCCTGAGCATGCCGCTGCGGTCCTCAAGCTCTACGATGGGAGGCGCACCACTCACGACCGCAATCGCCTCCACTCGCTCGGGGATCATCCACGCGGCGGCATAGGCATAAGGCGCACCGCCGGAAATCGCGAGGACCTTGAATTTATCGATCTGCAAATGCGCCGCGAATTCGGAGAGCAACGGCGGCCAATCCAGCAGCGTGCGGTTCGGATCGAACTTCGAATCGCGAATGCCGGGACGATCCGGCGAGATGATGCGCACCCCGAGTTCCCTCGCCGCTTCATCCGTTAACTCCGCCATCGTGCGCGAGCTGGGCCAGCCGTGGCAAAAAAAGACCGGTGCGCCCTGCGGATCGCCGTACTCGCTGAAGGCGACAGCCGCGCCGTTTTCCCGCAAGAAAATCTGTCGCTCGCCGCTCATGTGACAGCCTAATGGCGGCGGCGCACGATCGCACTTAGCAGAATCGCGTGCATTCGTTTGCTTCCACCTTCAACCAGATAAATAGTTCTCCATGCGAACAACAGGCATCTGCGTTGCGTATTAAAGGTATGAACGATCATTCGCATCCAGCGACCGGAAAAATCTCAGTTCACGGCAACGGAGTGGGCGTGCCATCGCCAGATGCCGTGGAGAAACGAGCCCGCGAGATCGCGATGATCGCGGAACGTGAGCCAGACGAATTTACCGACACCGACTGGGACCAGGCTCGCCGGGAATTACTCGGCACTCAAGCCACTACCGCGCCCGAGGAAACCGAGGCGAACGCCGAGGTGGTTGAGGAATGGAACGTCGTCGCTTCCTCCACCGGGCATCGCGCCCCTCGAGTAGAAGACGACGAAAATCTTGGCGAGCAACTGGTGAGCGACGGAATAGAAGAAGCGGTGCACGATCAGATGCTCGAAGCCCGCAAGGAAGAACTCGAACAGGAAAAGAACTGACTCCTTGAAAGCGACCGACACTCTCGTGGCCGAGGAAGTTATCGGTCGTAGCGAAATCCTTCCCGCCGCACGGCCTTCGCATGCGGGGGACCGGCGTCTGATCGAACAATTCCGGCAGGTCCGCGATTTCAGCACTCGGCTTTGCCGAAATCTCGAGCCGGAAGATTACGTCGTGCAATCAATGCCGGACGTGAGCCCGACGAAATGGCATCTCGCGCACACGAGCTGGTTCTTCGAGACCTTCGTGGTGAAGGTTTGGATGCAGCGTTATCGCTCCGAGGCTCCGCAATACGCTTACCTTTTCAATTCCTACTACAACGCTGCCGGTGATATGCATCGACGCGATCTCCGCGGATTGATCTCGCGGCCGACCGTGGCGGAAACGTATCGCTTCCGGGAATCGATCGATAAATGCGTGATCAAATTGATCGAGGATGCCGACGACGCGTTGCTCTCGGAAATCGAACCAGTCCTCACGCTGGGCATTCATCACGAGCAACAACATCAGGAACTGCTCGTCACCGACATCAAGCATGTCTTCTCTCAAAATCCGCTCTACCCAGTTTTTCAACCCAGCGCCGTGGTACCGGAAACCGGCAGGGTCGCGCCACAGCATTTCGTTGAGTTCGATGAGGCGACTGTTTTGATCGGCCACGACGGCGCGGGATTTTCCTATGACAACGAAGGACCGCGACATCGCGCGCTCGTTCCCACGTTTTCGCTCTCGAATCGTCTCATCACCAACGGCGAATACCTCGCTTTCATCGACGCCGGCGGATACACGCGCCCGGAATTCTGGCTATCGCTCGGCTGGACCACGGTGAACGAGCAGCGCTGGCAGGCGCCGCTCTACTGGGTGCAACGCGATGGCGCGTGGTGGAATTTCACTCTCTCCGGTTTTCGACCGGTGAACGAATCCGAGCCCGTCACGCATGTGAGTTATTTCGAGGCCGATGCCTATGCGAATTGGGATGGCGCGCGTCTTCCGACGGAATTTGAATGGGAATACGCCGCTTCCGATTTGCCTATTGCAGGAAACTTCGTCGACGCGGAACGCTTTCATCCCGCACCGGCTCCGAGCACGAATGGCGAGCACTCGCTTCTCCAGATGTTTGGCGATGTCTGGCAATGGACGCGCAGTGCGTATCTCCCCTACCCCGGTTATCGCGCGGGTCCCGGCGCGCTCGGCGAATACAACGGCAAGTTCATGTGCAATCAGATGGTCCTCCGCGGCGCATCGTGCGCCACCTCGCGCAGTCACATCCGCCCGACCTACCGGAATTTCTTTCAGCCGGAAAAACGCTGGCAGTTCACCGGCATCCGGCTCGCGCGCGATCCCGCATGAGTGGACCCGGCGGGGTCAACGTGCTCGATCTCGAGCCGGTCAGTGAGGATTTTCTCGTCGAAGTCGTCGACGGTCTCTCCAGTTCGCCGCGCTCGCTGCCGTGCAAATTTTTTTACGACGAACGCGGCGCTGAGTTGTTCCAAAAGATCTCTGAGCTGCCGGAGTATTACATTACACGCACCGAGACGGAGCTGTTGCGGCGCCATGGCAGCGAAATGGGGGAATCGATCGGCGCGAATGCGGAGCTGATCGGCTTCGGGACCGGCGCCGGCGTGAAGACGCGGATGCTCCTCGAACATCTGGAGAATCCGATCGCTTACGTCCCGGTGGATATTTCCAAACAGCGGCTTACGGATTCCGCCGCGGAACTGAGCCGCGCCATGCCCGCGCTCGATATCCTTCCGGTCTGCGCCGATTATCTCCAGCCGCTGCAACTTCCAAAATCGCGCCGGAAACCGGAACATGTCGCCGTTTATTTTCCCGGATCGACCATCGGAAATTTGGAGCCGGAAATCGCCGCGAATTTTCTTCGGCGCGTCTGCCGGTTGTGCGGTAAAAACGGCGGCCTGATTATCGGTGTCGATCTTCAAAAGGACCGCGCCGTTTTGGAAGCAGCCTATAACGACAGGGCCGGCGTCACCGCGGAATTCAATTTGAATCTTCTCGTTCGGGCGAACCGCGAACTCGGCTCCGATTTCGATCTGCCGCTCTGGCGCCATCAGGCGGTTTACAATGAGCGCCACGGCCGGATCGAGATGCACCTGATTAGCGAAGCGGACCAAACAGTTCACGTCGGCGGTGCGGAATCTCATTTTTCGCGCGGCGAGAAAATCATCACCGAGTTTTCCTACAAGTACACGCAGGAAGGATTCGTCCGCCTCGCCGTTTCGGCTGGCTTCCGCCTCGCACGCGTCTGGACCGATCCGCAGCAATTGTTTGCCGTTTTCCATTTCACCATCCTGTAGCCGCCGCCCTGCTTGCCCGCCGAAGCAAGGCGAAGTCGGGTGTGCGGCGCGGGGAGCGGCATTCGAGTCAATCTCACGCTTCGCATAGCGCAGCGGCTACAGGGCAACAGAATAAATCTTCGCGCTCGATTGAACCTCGATTAGAAGCAAATCGTGACTGCGCTCGTTCAGCTTCGCGGCGTTAGCAAAACGTTCGGCGCCGCCGCCGCGCTTCATTCGACTGACATCGCTTTCGAGCGTGCAAAAACCACCGTCCTGATCGGGCCCAGCGGTTGCGGAAAATCCACGCTCTTGCGTTTGATCATCGGCCTGCTCGAACCGGATGACGGTATCATTCAATTCGAAGGCGCGCCGACCACCTTCGCAAACATCGCCGACCTTCGACGACGGATCGGTTACGTCATTCAAGACGGCGGCTTATTCCCTCATCTCACCGCGCGCCAGAACGTGCTCCTGATGTCGATGCATCTGAAACGGCCGGCCGCAGAGATGGATCAACGACTCACAGAGCTCTGCGCGTTGACGCGCTTTCCCCAGACGGCGCTCGATCGTTATCCCATCGAGCTTTCGGGTGGCCAGCGTCAGCGCATCAGTCTCATGCGCGCGCTCGCGCTTTCGCCGGAGTTGCTTTTGCTCGACGAACCGCTTGGCGCGCTCGATCCACTCGTCCGCGCCGCGTTACAAAAAGATCTGAAAGAAATTTTCGCGCGGCTGAAGCAAACCGCCATTCTTGTCACGCACGATCTGGCCGAAGCCGCCTACCTCGGCGACGTGATCGTGCTCATGAATGAGGGGCGCGTCGTCCAAATTGGAACGCTGGAAGATCTGCGCACCAAACCGGCGGCCAAATTCGTCACCGAATTCATCAACGCTCAACGAGGACTCGCCCTCGTATGAGACGAATCAGGAAAGCAGGAAAACAGGAAAGTAGGAGGGACCTTTGTGTCCCGACATCGCGCCCCATTCATCGCTTCCTTTTATCTTTTTTTTCCTGTGTTCCTGCCTTCCTGATTATTTTCTCTTCTGTCTCCGTTTCCGCCGCCCCGATCATCATCATTGGCTCGAAGAAATTCACGGAATCGTACGTCCTGGCGGAGATCGCGAAACGCGCAGTCGAAGACGCGGGGGTCCCAGCGGAACACCGTCAAGGAATGGGGGGGACCATCATTCTTTGGGAAGCGCTTCGGACCAATCAAATTGCGTTCTACCCGGAATACACCGGCACCATCGGCGAGGAAATTCTCAAAGCATCACCTTCCACTTCCACGGCAGACATGCGAGCCCGGCTGGAAAAATCTGGAGTCGGCATGACGGGCGAGCTTGGTTTCAACAATACCTACGCGCTGGTCATGCAGCGAACGACGGCCGAGCGCTTGCAAATCCATACGATCAGCGATTTGCGAAATCATCCGGAACTTAAATTCGGATTAACCCACGAATTTATCGATCGACGGGATGGCTGGCAGCCGCTTGCGGAGAGGTATCAGCTCCCAACGCAAAATATTTCCGGTATCGATCATGGTCTCGGTTATGGCGCGCTTCGAAATGGCTCGATCGACGTCAAAGACGCCTATTCGACCGACGCAAAGATCGGCGAAAACGATCTGGTTGTGCTGCAAGATGATCTCCAGTTCTTCCCGCAATACAAAGCTGTGTTTCTCTATCGCCTAACGCTGCCAGAAAATGTGATCGCGGTGCTGCGAAAACTCGAAGGCACCCTGGACGAAAAGCGGATGATCCAACTGAACGCGGAAGCGGAGCGGACCAAAAATTATACGCGCGCGGCCGATCTCTATTTTCAAAACGACGCTTCCCCGCGCCAACCGCGAAGTGGCGAATCTCTGACGCACAAGCTGATCCGATGGACCTCGCGCCATCTCGAACTGGCAGGCATCTCGCTCCTTCTTTCAATTATCGTCGGCATTCCGCTTGGCATCGCAGCCAGCCGCGGCGGCGCAATCGGCCAGGCGATTCTGGCCGTGACCGCCGCCGTGCAAACGATTCCATCGTTGGCGCTGCTCGCCTTGCTCGTTCCCGTTCCGTTTTTCGGAATCAGTCCGCGCACCGCCATCGCCGCGCTTTTTCTTTATGGGTTGCTTCCGATTGTGCGCAACACCGCGACCGGGTTGCAGGATATCGCGCAGCCGGTGCGCGAGTCGGCGATCGCGCTTGGTCTCGAACCATCCGCGCGTCTTTGGAAAATCTATCTGCCGATCGCGTCGCGCACGATCCTGGGCGGAATAAAAACGAGCGCCGTCATTAACATTGGTACAGCCACACTTGCTGCACTCATCGGCGCCGGCGGTCTGGGCGAACCGATTTTGAGTGGCCTGAACTTGAACGACCACGCGACGATCTTACAGGGCGCAATTCCGGCTGCCGTTCTCGCGCTGCTGGTCCAATGGAGTTTTGATTTGCTCGACCGGTTTTTGATTCCGAAGGGTCTGCGATTGTAGGTGCACGGCGCGAGCTGAGATCCAGGTCGGACGCGAATTCTGGGGAGCGCAGGCTGCCAGCCTGCAGTTGCCGGCAGCCTGCCGGCAACATTGAATGGCGCGCATTATTTTCGAGCAAGGCGAAGTCGGGCGAAGCGTCTCGGCAGGCTGCCGAGACGAGCAGGCTGGCAGCCTGCGCTCCCCCGAAGAGATCAATGATCCTTTTCGCGGCTCTCCATTCCTATGCCAGATTCAAAAATGCCGATCGCATCGATCAATCCGGCCACCGGCGAAATGTTGAGGGAATTTAGCGCGCTGGCTTCGGCGCAAATCGAAGAGAAGCTCGCGAAGGCGGTCGCAGCCTTCGAACGACATCGTCGAACATCATTCACTCAACGCGCTGAATGGATGCTGGCCGCCGCGCAATTGCTCGAGCAGGAAAAGGAACGGCTCGCGCGGATCATCACGCTCGAAATGGGAAAGCTCCTACGCGCCGGAATCGAAGAGATCACGAAATGCGCAAAGGGTTGCCGCTTCTACGCGGAAAACGCCGAGCGTTTTCTGGGCGATCAAATTGTTCCGACCGATGCAATTCGAAGCTACGTGCGCTACGAGCCGATCGGCGCCGTGCTTGCGATCATGCCGTGGAATTTTCCCTTCTGGCAGGTTTTCCGTTTTGCCGCGCCCGCGTTGATGGCGGGCAACGTAGGTCTGCTCAAACACGCGGCTAACGTTCCGCAATGCGCCTTGGCGATTGAAGATATTTTTCTACGCGCCGGATTCGAGGACGGCGCCTTCCAGACCTTGCTCATCGAGGCGGAACAGACGCGTGGCCTGATTGATGATCCACGTGTGAAGGCGGTGATGCTGACCGGCAGTGAACGCGCGGGCAGCGAAGTCGCGAGCGCCGCCGGACGTCAGATCAAAAAGAGCGTTCTCGAATTGGGGGGAAGCGATGCGTTCATTGTCATGCCGAGCGCCGACTTCGAAGCGGCGATGGCAACCGGCGTCACAGCGCGCACGATTAACACCGGCCAATCCTGCATCGCCGCGAAACGTTTCATCTTATCGGATCGGATTTACGATCGGTTCGTGCCGAGATTTGTGGAGCGAATGCGGTCGCTCAAGATTGGAGATCCGTTCGAAGCAGCGACCGAAATCGGGCCACTGGCGAGCGAAGCGATTTTGCGCGGCGTGGATGAGCAAGTACAGGCGTCTATCGCCGCGGGAGCGAAATTGCTCACCGGTGGGAAACGAATTGAACGCGCGGGATTTTTCTATGAGCCCACCGTGCTCACAGACATTCCGGTCGAATCGCCGGCCTACCGAGAAGAGATCTTCGGTCCCGTGGCGTCGTTCTTTCGCGTGTCGGACGCGGCGGAAGCGATCAAAATTGCGAATGACAGTTCGTTCGGTTTAGGCGCGAGCGCTTGGACTAACGATGCGTCCGAGCAGCAGTTCTTCGCCTCGGAGTTGGAGACCGGGATGGTCTTCATCAATAGCATGGTGGCTTCCGATCCACGGTTGCCCTTTGGCGGAGCGAAGCGCTCCGGTTTTGGCCGTGAGCTTGCCGCGGAAGGCATCCGCGAGTTTGTGAACATCAAAACGGTGTCGATCGCGTAGTCACGTAGCGCGAGACCGATGTCATCCCGAGTCGCGCAGACGGCGAGGGACCTCGCACGTGCTTAATCGCTTTCGCGCTCCATTGGACGTGACCATCGGACGACGCGATCTCTCCGTTGCGTGACCTTCCTGCGATGGGGAGGTCCCTCGCCGTCTACGCGGCTCGGGATGACACGCGCAAGAACCGGCACGGACTAATACCCCGCCGCCTGCCCGTCCTTGCGGCCTTCGCTCGCGCCGACGTAGACGCGCTGGCCATCGTGCATCTCTACTTTGATCGCTTGATAACCGCCGTAACCGCCGACATCGAAGCGAACGTCGTGACCTTTCCTCTTTAGTTCGCGCACGGTTTCATACGGCACGCCGCTCTCCACGTTCAGGTATCCGCCCGTTTCCGTCAGTTTTTCGCCGGTCGGTTCGCTGTCGCCTTCGTGTTGCCAGCGAGATGCATCACCGGCTTCCTGTACGCCCATCCCGAAGTCGATCAAGTTGGTTAACACCTGGACGTGTCCCTGCGGTTGCATTCCGCCACCCATCACGCCAAACGCCAGCCACGGCTTTTGATCCTTCATCACGAAGCCGGGAATAATGGTGTGAAATGGGCGCTTGCCCGGCGCGTAAACATTCGCGTGACCAGGCTCCACGGAAAATAATTCGCCGCGATCCTGGAACATGAAGCCGAGTCCGGGAACCACGATGCCGCTGCCCATGCCGCTGTAATTGCTTTGGATGAGGCTGACCATGTTGCCTTCGTCATCCGCGGTGCACATGTAAATGGTGTCACCGTCCTTCAGCGCCGGATTGCCGGGAGCGATTTTGCGGGCGGCGTGTTCGGGATCGATCAACTTCCGGCGCTCGGCGGCGTACGATTTCGAAAGCAGACCCGCGAGCGGAATTTTCGAGAACGCCGGGTCGGCGTAAAACTTTGCGCGATCGGCCCACGCGATTTTTTTTGCTTCGACCATGGCGTGCAAGGCCTGCGGCGAATTGAAACCCATCGCGCGAAGATCAAAGCCTTCCAGCATGTTGAGGATCTGGAGCGTCGCGATCCCCTGCCCGTTCGGCGGCAACTCGAAGACATCGTAGCCGCGGTAATTCACCGACACCGGATCGACCCAGGTCGAAGTATGCTTTTCGAAATCAGCTTTGCGCAGGTAGCCGCCGTTCGCCTGCATGAACGCGTCGATCTTGTCCGCGATCTCGCCTTTGTAATAAGCGTCCCGGCCTTTCTCACCGATCAGGCGCAGGCTGTGGGCGAGCGCTGGATTCTTGAAGATGTCGCCTTTCGCCGGCGTGCGCCCTTTGCCGTCGAGCGTGTAAGTCTCGAGAAAGGCTCCGGGCAAATCTTTGTAAAGTTCCGGCCCGAAGTGCCAATAAAACGCGATGAGCTCGGTAACCGGAAAACCTTCCTCGGCATATTTAGCCGCGGGGGCGAGATCGTCACTGAGCGTGAGTTTGCCGAATTTTTTATGCAGCTCGCTCCATGCATCCACCGTTCCCGGCACACTGATGGGCAGCATGCCGCGCGGCGGAATTGTCTTGCGGTGCAACTTGTCGAGCTCTGCTTTCATCTGCTCGTAGCTCAGGCCAAGCGGGGAACGGCCACTGCCGTTCAGGCCATAGAGTTTGTTTTCCTTCGCGCTGTAAACGATCGCGAAGAGATCGCCGCCGATTCCGTTCGAAACCGGCTCCATCAATCCGAGCGTCGCGTTAGCCGCGATCGCGGCGTCGACCGCGCTGCCGCCGCGTTTCAAAACGTCGAGTCCAACCTGGGTCGCGAGCGGCACACTGGTGCAAACCATTCCGTGACGGGCGATGACTTCGGAGCGCGTGGCGAAGGGCTTCCCGGTGATGCGGTCGATTTGGGCCGGGAGAGACTGGGCCAAGAGAAAGAACAAAAAGGCGATGAAGCGCATGATTGGCAACCGTAAGACGATGTGATGGAGATTGGAAGGCGGAGCTTCTTCTGTAGCGGCGGTCTATGACCGCCGAGCGATTTCACTCAGATCGATCGGCGGTCACAGACCGCCGCTACAGGGCCTTCACTCGTAACGCAACGCTTTCACCGGATCGAGGCGCGCGGCGCGATACGCCGGAATAAGCGCGAAGATCCAGCAAATGACAAAGGCGCTCAGGCAGATGATCGCCACGTCCCGCGGAACGACTTCCGCCGGAATTTCCGAGAACTGATAAACCTGTTTCGGAAAGATTTCGATATGGAACGTGCTCGCGAGCCAGTGGCTGACCGGGTTCCGGTAGCGAATCAGCGTCATGCCCAACCCAAGACCGGTCAGCGTTCCAAAAACTCCCACGACTACGCCCTGACCGAGAAAGACCCAGACGATCTGCCAGATATTGGCGCCGATCGCTTTCATGATGCCGATGTCGCGCGTCTTTTGCACGGTGACGGTAATGAGCGTGTTCATGATGCCGAAGGCCGCGACGACCACGATGAAGAAGAGGAGGAAAAACATCACGGTGCGCTCCAGGCGCACGGCCTCGAAAAACTGGCTGTTCATGTCGATCCACGTTTGGGCGTATTCCGGCGGCTGGAGAAACTTCTCGATCTCGCGCTTCACCCGCTCAGCGCCGTACGGGTCGTCCGTCTTGACCGTGATGCCGTGAAGCGCGTCACCCAGATTGTAAAGTTCCTGGCCCACGTAAAGAGGCACGAGCAGGAATTCCGAATCGTGCAGATAGTGGCCGGTCTCGAAAATTCCGGTGACGGTCAATTCTTTCGGCAGGACGACTTCACGTAATTTATCGATCGCTTTGCGTTCGTCCTGGCCCTTGGTTTTCTCGAGTTCTTTTATGCCATCGAGGATCTGGCCGAGATTGCCCGGAGAATAGACCGTCAACTTGTCGCCGACATCGATGTGAAGCCTTCTGGCCAACTCCACGCCGAGCACAGCTGACTCGCCCTCGAGATCGAGCGCGCCTTTTTTGATGAACCTTTTCAGCGGCACGACTTTCTCTTCCTCGTCCGGATCGATTCCGCGAATCATCGGAGCGAGCCGCTGCTGTTGGAATTCGACGATGACCGGGCCTTGCACGTAAGGTGCGGTCCCGATCACGCCGGGCGTGTTCCGGATTTTAACCGTCAGATCGCGCCAATCGTGCAAAACGTCTTCGGAGCCGACGAGAATGTGCGCGTCCCAATCGACGACTTTCTGCCGCAGCTCGCGGTCGAATCCGGTCATGACCGAAATGACCAGGATGAGGACGGTGACGCCGAGCATCACGCCCGCCATGGAAATGAGGGTGATGATCGAGACGAAGGTGCGCTTCGGTTTGAGATAGCGAAGCGCAAGGAAGAAGCTGAAGGGCAGTTTCAAATCGCGGATACGGTGGCGGGGAACGCGCAGCTTTTCCAGAACGGAAATTGCAGCGGTTATCCGTTCCTCCTCCTGCTCCTGATCTTGATCCTAATCCTGATCTTCTTTTCTGATCACGGCGTCTTCAAAAGGATCAGGAGCAGGAGGAAAAGATCAGCTCTTGATCGCGTGCGCCTTCAAATCCTCTAGCGTGACGAACTCGATCGCGGACGAGTGCGTAGCTTCGAGATCTACGGGCGGCGCGACCCCACGGCGCAGCGCTTCCTGATAACGCGACGCACAAAGACACCATTTGTCGCCGGGCTCGAGACCGGGAAAACCCCACTCCGGATGCGGCGTCACGAGATCGTTCCCTTGAAAAACAGAATCGTCGAGAAATTCCCGCGTCACCTTCACACAAACCGTGTGCTGACCAATGTCTTCCGGACCAGTCCGGCAATACCCGTCGCGAAAAAATCCAGTCATCGGATCGCGACAACAACAGCGGAGTTCGGTCCCAAGAACGTTCGTCAACATGACGGGATTGTAGCACTGCGCGCTTCGTCCTAAAAAGCTTTGTCTTGAAGGCAGAGTCGGGACACTGAGGTCCTTCCCACATTCCTCCGCAAACGGAATAGACGTTGCTCAGGCGAAGGCCGGAAGTAATGGTATCGGGTGATCGCGGAAGCGCCGGTAAACCTTGAATTCGATACGATCGACGATGTCGTGTGCGATATCGCCGCCGGCAAAATCGTGATCGTAACGGATGATGCCGATCGCGAAAACGAGGGCGACCTCGTCATGGCCGCGGAAAAGGCAACGCCAAAAGCCATCAACTTTATGGCAATGCACGGCCGCGGCTTGATCTGTGTGCCGATCTCGAACGATCGCGCGGAGCAACTCGGTTTGCAGCGGATGGTGGCACAGAACCGCGAAATGTATCGCACCGATTTCACCGTCTCAGTGGATGCGGCGCGCGGCGTGACCACCGGCATCAGCGCGCACGATCGCGCGGCAACGATCAAGATCATCGCGAAACCGGAATCTGGGCCGGAAGATTTGGTGCAGCCGGGCCACGTTTTTCCGCTGCGCGCCAAGGACGGCGGAGTGTTGCGACGCGCGGGCCACACGGAAGCGGCCGTGGATCTGGCGCGCATGGCGGGCCTTCAGCCGGCCGGAGTGCTTTGCGAAATTTTGCACGACGACGGCACGATGGCGCGGCTGCCGGAGCTAATGGAGTTCCGGAAGAAACACGGACTGCGCATCTGCACCATCCAGAGTTTGATCGCCTATCGCCGTCTCAAGGAAAAGCTGATCGAAGCGGAACAGATCGTGAAGCTGCCCACCGATTACGGCGACTTCGATCTGCATCTTTACCGCTCGACGCTGGATGGCGCGCATCACCTCGCGCTGGTGAAAGGCAAGATTTCAAAAACGCACCCCACCCTGGTGCGGGTGCATAGCGAATGTTTGACTGGCGACGTGTTCGGCTCGCGCCGCTGCGATTGCGGAAATCAATTGCACGCCGCGCTGCGACAGATCGCCGACGAAGGAAATGGCGTCCTGCTTTATATGAGGCAGGAAGGACGCGGGATCGGTCTCGCCGCGAAAATTCACGCTTACAAATTGCAGGAGGAGGGTCTCGATACCGTGGAAGCGAACGCGCGGCTTGGCTTCGCGACCGATCTGCGCGATTACGGGCTAGGGGCGCAGATTCTCTTCGATCTCGGCGTGCGCAAGTTTCGTTTCCTCACGAACAATCCCAAAAAGGTCGTCGGTCTGGAGGGCTACGGAATCCAGATGGTGGAGCAGGTCCCCATTCGGACTGAAGCAAATCCGCATAACGCGAAATACCTCGAGACCAAGAGGACCAAGATGGGGCATCTTCTCTAAGTTCGGCTTTCGCCTAACGAGTTCCGAAAATGTCGAATCTTGCCCCGACCCGCTCGCGTGACCCCGGAGAGAAGCGCCAGTTCGCTATCGTCGCGAGCTTGTTCAACGGGCAATATGTCCAAGGCCTCATCGATCATGCGACTGACGAACTGAAGTCGCTGGCCCCCGACGCGACCATTTCGCTCCATCAAGTCCCTGGCGCATTTGAAATTCCAGTCGTCGTGCGGGAGCTGGCGCTTCAGCAGAAGGCGGACGCTATTCTCGCTCTCGGCGTCATCCTACAGGGGAAAACCAGTCACGCGAAGAATCTCGCCCGATCTGTCACGAACGCGTTGCAGCAGATCGCGCTCGAGCACGGCACTCCTGTCATCAATGCGGTCTTGAGTCTCGAAACCGAAGCCCAGGCGCAAGAGCGTTGCCTCGGATCGGAGATCAACCGCGGTACGGAAGCGGCGCGGGCGGCGGTTGAGATCGCGAAGGTCATGGGAGATTTGCGCGCTAGATAACTGGTATGGGAAAACGGCGACTCGCCCGGCAGGCGGCGGTTCAATTTCATTTCTGGCGCGATCTGCATGGTGATGGCGCCCCGGAACGCATGGACGAATTCTGGGAATTTTGCCCCGCGACTCCGCGCGTGCGCGAGTTCGCGCAACCGCTCATCGACGGGATGATCGCGCACCTGCCGGAGATCGATGATCGGATCCGCAAGTATTGCGACAATTACGAGTTTCACCGCATTTCAGCAGTGGATCGCAATGTTCTTCGCCTCGCGATTTACGAAATGCTTCACCGGGACGACATACCGCCAGTCGTTTCCATCAATGAAGCGATCGAGCTGGCCAAGACTTTTGGTGGACAGGATTCGGGCCGATTCGTGAATGGCATTCTCGACCGCGTGAAAGACGATCTGACGCGGCCACTACGCGAAGCGGCGCCGGCGAAGCCAGAGGAAGGTGGACAGGATTAACGGGATTTCCGGGATTGCAGAGAAAAGCTGCGCCCGCCGCTGCCTTTCTTTCTGCCCAATCCTGTTAATCCTGTCTTGATCCTCAAACAAAATGAATTTCCTCAAGTCCCTAGTCCAAAAATTTACTGGCAAACCGGTCGATTGGGATGAACTCGAGGAATCGCTCATTCGCGCCGATCTCGGCGTGCCGATGGCGCTCCGGATTATGAAGGCGCTTCAGGAACGCGCGCAACTTTCCGCGATCACGGCCGCGGACATCGCGGAAGTGGCGCGAGAAGAAATGGGGCGAATTCTGCCGATCGCTCCGGTTCCGATCACGCCACTGCCGGCCAAGCCCAAAGTGCTCTTGATCGTCGGCGTAAACGGAACGGGCAAGACGACCTCGACCGCGAAGCTCGCCCATTTCTTCAAACGAAAACGCCACAGCGTGTTGCTCGCGGCCGCGGATACGTTCCGCGCGGCGGCGATCGAGCAGCTCGGCATCTGGGCCGAACGGCTCGGGGTCGAGATGATTCGCGGTCAATACAATGCGGACCCCGCCGCGCTTTGCTACGAAGCCTATGAGTCCGCCGATCGGAGGAACATCGAGTTTCTAATTTGCGATACCGCGGGCCGGCTCCACACGAAAAGCAATTTGATGGCGGAGCTGGGCAAGGTGAAACGCAGTCTCGCGAAACAGGATCCGAAAGCGCCGCACGAGACGCTGCTCGTGGTAGATGCGACGACCGGGAGCAACGCGCTCGCGCAAGCGCGTGAGTTTCATCAATCGGTCGGCCTCACCGGTTTGATTGTGACGAAACTCGACGGCAGCGGCAAAGGGGGCATCGTGATCGCGATCCAAGATGAACTCGGAATTCCGACGCGCTTTGTCGGCACCGGTGAAAAGCTCGAAGACCTCGAACTCTTCGACGGCCCGAAGTTCATCGAGCAGATGGTTTAGCGTCGAGCTTCGCTGAGCGGGCGATTTTCTCCGGGGAGCGCAGGCTGCCAGCCTGCAGTTGCCGGCAGCTTGCCGGCAACACCGAGCGACGCACAAAGGGTTTTCAGGGTTGCGCTAAATCACGCGTCTCGGCAAGCTGCCGAGACGGGCAGGCTGGCAACCTGCGCTCCCCAGAGATCTCCTTCCACGCGCGCCACCGCTAGCTTCGTGGCTGTTTGGATTTCGGCAGACTCTGCACGACCAGCTCGTAGGAATGGTCGATCATTTTTTTGATCTCCCTCTCCGGAATCACGCCGTCCAGCTCAACCGTGTTCCAATGCTTCTTGTTCATGTGATAACCCGGCCGCACTTGTTCATAGCGATCTCGCAGTTCGAGCGCGAGGTCGGGATCGCATTTTAGATTCACGGCGGTCGGCACTTCGTCGAGGGCCGCGAGCGCAAACATCTTGCCCTCGACCTTGAACACGATGTTGTCGGGACCAAAAGGCGTCGTCTCAATCGCCGCTGGTTTCTTCAGACAATACTCTCGAAAACTCTCGATATTCATTCGGCACTCCCGCGATAGGCGCAGGCAATTTGAATCAGCTCGAGCGCTCGCTCAACATCGTCCGGACTCTTGACGAAAAAACTGATCCAGCCGGAACTCGGAAAAACATGATGAGCCGTCACGCCGCTGCGTTCCCGCACAATCAGGTCACGATTCGTCCGCCCAACAAAGCAATCGAGCAGGCCGTTTCCGTGAATGTGGCTCATCTCTTTTCCACGATAGAAGAAACCGATTCCGCCAAAGCGATGCACACCAAGGTTCACTTCTGGTAACCGTTGCGCATCCCTTTCCACGGCGCTGATCGCGCTTAAACGGCTCGGAGAAAAGAGCGCGGTTGAACCTAACAACACCGCATCAAATATCTGCGGTGCGCCCGGCACCTTGGCGAGCCATCTGAAGTTTCGAACGACGAAAGCGAAAATCACAAGGACGGAAGCATATAAACATCATTGCACTTGCGGCAGTAGAACGGTCAAAAGCTCGCTGATCTTTATTCGCTCCTGCTTCATCGAATCGCGATGCCGCAACGTGACGGTATCGAGCAGAGTCGCATCCTTCTCGCCGAGCGTCTCGAAATCGACCGTGATGCCGAATGGCGTTCCTGCTTCATCTTGACGCCGATACCGCCGGCCAATCGCACCGGTCTCATCGTAGAAAACATTCATGTGCGGGCGCAGCGTCGCCTGGATCTCGCGCGCCTTGGCTACAAGCTGTTCGTTGTTTTTCAGCAGCGGAAACACGCCCACCTTGATCGGCGCCATGCGCGGATGGAAACGCAGGACGATGCGCGTCTCGCTCTTCCCCTTTTCGTCCGTGACGGTCTCTTCATCATACGCGTTGCAGAGAAGCGCGAGCACCGTCCGATCCACACCGGCGCTCGGTTCGACCACGTGCGGGATGAAACGCTGCTTCGTTTCCTCATCGAAATAATCCAGGGGCTTTCCGCTCGCCTCCTGGTGCTGCTTCAAATCGTAATCGGTGCGATACGCCACGCCTTCCAGCTCCTGCATCCCGAATGGAAAGTCATATTCGATGTCGTACGTCCCCTTGGAATAAAAGGCGCGATCCGCGTCTGGCACGGTTAGCACGTGAAGCTTCTCGCGCGGGATGCCGATGTTCTCGTAAAATTTTACCCGCTCCTCCTTCCAGTATTCGAGCAACTCCATCCCCTGCTCCGGCCGGCAGAAATATTCGAGTTCCATCTGCTCGAACTCGCGCGAGCGGAAAGTAAAATTGCGCGGATTGATTTCGTTGCGAAAAGCCTTCCCGATCTGCGCGATACCGAACGGCAGCTTCTTCCGCGATGTATCGAGCACGTTCTTGAACTGGACGAAGATCGATTGCGCCGTTTCAGGGCGCAAATAGGCAATCGATTCCGGATCAGCCGACGCACCCATCTGCGTCGAAAACATCAGATCGAACGGACGCGCTTCGGTCAGATCTTTGCCGCCGCAATTCGGACATTGTTTGACGCCGCTTTTCTCCGGTAGTTGATCCGCGCGCAACCGCGCTTTGCAGGTCCGGCAATCCACCATCGGATCGCTGAAGGTGTCTTCGTGTCCGCTTGCCCTCAGCACGGCGCGATGGGTCAAGATCGACCCGTCCATTCCCACCACGTCATCGCGCTCGCGCACCATCACTCGCCACCAATATTGCTTGAGATTATTCTTCAGCTCGACCCCGAGCGGGCCGTAATCCCAGCAGCCATTCAGCCCGCCGTAGATTTCGCTCGATTGGAAAATGAATCCCCGTCGCTTGCACAAGCTGACGATTTTTTCCATCCGCTGCGGGTCAGTCTTGTCGCTCATGATGACAAAGAGGGCGACCGCGGATTACGCGGATGCCACGGATGAAGAAACGAAAATTCCAGACTGAAAAACATCCGCGTTATCCCCGAAAGCATTCGGGGTTAATTTATTTCTCGACCGTGACCTTCGTCTTGACCGAATTCGCGATGAAACATTCGGTGTGCGCGAAGTGGTGCATCTCGTCGAGTTCCTGCTCGGTCGGTTGCTTTTCGCCGGAAAACTTGAGCTTCGGATGCAACTCAACGCGCGTGATCGCCAGCTTGCCGTTCTCGTTTTTCTCCATGTGACCAACGGCGTCGTCGGAATATTCGTCGAGCACGAACTTCTTTTTGCAGGCGACGGCGAGGAACGTGAGCATGTGGCAGCTCGAGAGCGAAGCGACAAATGCTTCCTCCGGGTCGACGAACTTCGGGTTGCCGAGATAAGCCGGAGCGGCCGTCGCGTCCATCTCGTGGCCGCAATCGAATTTCCAAGTGTGATCGCGCGGATATTTCTGATATTCGAACGGCGTCTCCCCGCGTTGCCAGATAAGCGTAACTTTGTGTTCGGACATGCTTCTTAATAGAATGCTTGCTATGGCAGGGCAAGCGACGCGCTTTGCCGGGAAGCTGTTAACCGCGGATTACGCGGATGGCCCGGATCAAAAGCAAAGAATTGATCTGTGAATCTGCCCCTGTAGCCGACGGTCTATGACCGCCGAATCTTCCGTGGCTCGATTCACGGTTTCTTGACACGTCACTCGTCACTCGCCTGCGCAGCCGTAGCTGCTCCGGCGCAGCGAAGGCTCGTCACCTTAAGTTTTTTCTGGAAAGCGAACGCTCGCACTTTATGCTGGCCGCCGTTCTCTTCCCCGCGTTCGCGCGATTAGCTCAGTGGTAGAGCGCTTGCTTCACACGCAAGAAGTCGCAGGTTCGAACCCTGCATCGCGCATTATTGCTTCCGCCGGACATATTCAATTCTGAACTGCTCAAGGCGGCGCACATCGTAAATGTCCTTTTCCCGTCCCGTCGCGCGCTTGCTCGCGATGATGTCGTCCAGCGATGCGACTGGGAAGCGGCCCCCTTCCAGAACGGAGCGGCTTTTGGCGAGCTCGAAACTCTCGATGCCATCCGGCGCGTGAATCAAATCCAGGGCGAACGGTCCTGATTTCAAAAGGACGATCTCGCTGCCGGTCAAAATCGAGACAGTTAACGCTGCGTCCAACTCGAACCCAAGCGTCCGCAGCGCGCGCAGAACTCGTTCGGCATTTTCGTGGGAACGGGGCAGAAAAATGTCTACGTCTTGCGTCGTTTCCGGGTACCCCAGAAGGATCGCGCCACTCTTGCCGATAAAGAGATAATCAACTTCCTCGCGGGCGAAGGCAGTGGCCAACTCTTCCGCCTGCGCCGGCGTGAATTTGCTTTGCGGCATGGACTTTATCGATCGCCTACGGCGAGCCGATATCCGAGATAGGAGGGCAACGCCTGGTCACACCAGCGACGATATTCCGCCATGGTCGCAAACGCGCGCACGGGAACGTCATCGAGCACCGGCTTGTGGACGTGGCAAAAACCATACCGGATCCGTGTCACGACATCGCGGTCGAGTTGGTGGCGGCATTGCTCTCGCCAACCTGCATCATCTTCCGTATGGTCTCCCATCGTTCGAACGATACGGCCTTCGACTGCCTTGTCACCTTGCCGAGCGATGGCGACGGAGGTGTAGACCGAACTCTGCATCGCGCACCATCAATCGCGGACGGATCGGGATTCACTGGATTGGTTTTCCAATTTCTAAAACCCTCTTTCCATCCTGTCCGATGATTGAGTCATGAAGAAAACATTAATGTCCTGATCGTCGGTGTCGGAGCGCAGGGTGCGCCGTGCGCAGCGGTCCTCGCGCGGCAGCCTGCTTGCGCTCGACAATCGCACGACGGACAGCCAGTCTGCCCCATGTCCTCGCGATCTCGTTTCATGGTGGCGCTGTTCGCGCTGCTCGTGCCAATCATGCTTCGCGCCGAAGCTCCCTTCAATTTCGCCGCCACACCGGGCAAACTCTCGAAGGATGTCGTGCCCATCAGTTACGACATCAAGATCAAACCGAATGTCGAGAAGCGCACCTTTGCTGGTTCTGAAACGATAGCGCTCGATGTTCGGAAGGCGGCAAAGACGATCACGCTGAACGCCAACGCCATGGCGATTGGTTCGGCGAAGTTACTTGGAGCTAATGGTCAGGCCGAACAAGTGGCGATTATTAAGATCGACGTGAGCCAGCAGACCGCGACGCTGACCTTTCCGAAGGAAATCACCCCCGGCGCCTATCGGCTCTCGCTCGAGTTCTCCGGCACAATCAACCAATCCGGCCAGGGACTTTTCTACGCGACCTATCAGGAAGAAGCGAGCGGGGCCAAAAAGACAATGCTCGGCACTCAGATGGAAGCCACCGATGCCCGCCGGCTCTTCCCTTGCTGGGACGAACCGGCTTTCCGGGCGAAGTTTCGCCTGACGACTATTGTGCCGGCCACCTTCACCGCCTTCTCGAATATGCCGATCGAGCGCGAGACCAATACGCCGGAGGGCAAGGAAGTGCATTTCGCGGAAACGCCGCCGATGCCCAGCTACCTCGTCGTTTTCTGCGCGGGCGAACTGGATGCCATTTACGGTGAGGCCGACGGCGTGAAAATCGGCATCGTTACTACGAAAGGAAAGGTCGAGACGGGCCGCTACGCCTTGGAATGCGCGGAGAAAATCCTGCATTACTTCGACGAATACTTCGGAATCAAGTACCCGCTGCCAAAGCTCGACTTGATCGCCGTGCCCGGAGGTTTTGGCGGAGCGATGGAGAACTGGGGCGGGATCGTGTTTTTCGAGAGCGCTCTGCTTTTCGATCCGGCGAAATCCTCAGAAGAGACCAAGGAAGGCATCTTCGGGATCGAGGCGCACGAAATGGCGCACCAATGGTTCGGCGATCTCGTGACCATGGCTTGGTGGGACAATCTCTGGCTCAACGAAGGCTTCGCCTCGTGGATGGGAACGAAATGCTCGGATCATTTCAATCCGCAATGGCAGGTCTGGCTCCGCGCCAATGCCGCCAAGCAACGAGCCATGGCGACCGACGCTCTTTCTTCCACGCATCCCATCCAGCAATCCGTGAAAACGGAAAGCGAAGCCGACAGCGCCTTTGACGAGATCACCTATCAGAAGGGTCAGTCGTTCCTCCGCATGCTCGAGAGCTATCTGGGAGAAGAAGATTTTCGCGCGGGCATCCGCAGTTACATCCAGGCGCACAAATATTCCAACTCCACCACCGCCGATCTCTGGAAGGCGCTAGGCGAAGCGTCGAAAAAGCCGGTCGCCGCCCTGGCCGCGAGCTGGACGGAACAGCCCGGTCTCCCTCTCGTTTCGGTCAGCGCCGGTAACTCCGGCCTAACGACCAGTCAGGAGCGCTTCACCGTGCATCAAAAGAATCCCAAGCCGCTTGAATGGAAAATCCCGATCGCCTGGCGCGGTATCCAGACTGATGCATCCCCCAAGGTATTCCTGCTAGAACAGAAATCCGCTGTGCTGCCGGACGTTCCTCCCGATCAGGTGGTGAAGTTGAACGCGGGCAACATCGGCTACTTCCGGGTAGCCTATGAAAGTGCGCATTTTCAAAAATTGCTCTCGTCCGCACCGCAGTTACCCGAGGCCGACAAGGTAAATCTCGTGAGCGACACCTGGGCCCTCGTCCAAGCCGATCGGAGACCTATCGCCGATTATTTCAAGCTGGTGGCAACTCTGCGTGACGACGATGGGCTTGCGCTGTGGGAGGAGATCACCACGACGTTGAGCTACATCGATAAGCTCTACATGGGAAACAAAGAGCGGCCAGCCTTTCAAAGCTATGCGCGCTCCCTTCTCAGGCCGGTCTTCGATCGCGTGGGCTGGGATCCAAAACCTGGGGAAGAACCCGCGAGAGGATTACTCCGAGTTACTTTAATCACCGCGCTCGGCGACTTAGCCGACCAAGGTGTGATCGACGGGGCGCGAGAACGTTTCCAAAACTTTCTCGTCGATTCGAAAACGCTCGCGCCCGATCTGCGACCTGCGGTCTTCGGCGTCGTCGGCCGTTACGCCGATCAAAAAACCTGGGACACACTGCACGAACTGGGGGTGAAGACAAAGAGCCTCGAGGAAAAGGGTAATTTTTATAGCGCGTTGGGGGCCGCGCTCGACCCGGAGATCGCCAAACGAACCCTGCCGCTTTCGCTCACCGATGAATTGCCGGCCACGCAGGCGGTGAGAATCGTCGCGAATGTGTCGAGATCCGGAGAGCAGCCTGTCCTCGCATGGGAATTCGCCCTGGCGCAACGCAAGCAGCTCGAACTGAAGCTGGATGCGCTCGGCAAAATCCGCTTCATGGCGGGCGTCATGCGCGGTTTTTCCGAAGCGACGCGTGCGGCGGAGCTGGAAGCCTATGCCCAGAAGAACTTCCCTTCCGACGCGAAAAGCGATATTAACAAAGCCGCAGAAGAGATCCGCTTCAAATCCGATTTGAAGGCGCGCCTCCTTCCCGAGATCGCCAAATGGATTTCGGCGAAAGCGAACAAGTCCTGAGCTGGCATCGGACTTCTGCCATGTGGCGCTCGCCCGCCGCTACCTTCGCAAAGCCATCAACTATACCTGCCGAATGTTCTCCGCCATTAAGGGAGCCCCCTAATGCGAGACGGCGAGCTTGCCCGAACACCCCGAGAGCCAAGCAACAAATGCTTATTCTGTTTTCAGTGCCTCAGCGCTTAGCAAGGCTGGGACTGACTCCTACCAGTCAAATACAATCGTCTGGCCGCACCTCCAGCATGTCCACGACTTCGCGTCGGGAGGGATGTAGTTGCCCGCGCCGTCATTGAAGCAGGTGTAAAGCACTTGCTTCCCTCTCCCTGACACTTCGCTGGTTTCGGAGTCGGGCTTCTCTTTCCCCATGACCGGTTGTGATTCCGGTTTCTTACCGACGTTTTTCTCAGCCATATCTGCTAATACGGCTGGCGACGCCTCCGTTGCAATGTAATAGCGCGTACGCCTGCCGGCTACAATTGCGTTCTGGATCGTTCGGTCCCCTCCCTGCAACGGCCGATCGGATTTGATCTTGATGGGTGTCTCGGTCAGGCTGACGCAATTCAATCTGATGTCGAGACTGTGCGTGTGCTCTCCTTGGTCCATGGCCCGCGGTATTTGCCGCGGTTTTTCCGGCGTAAGCCCCGCTCCTGATCATGCGAACGTTTAGTCCAGCGATTGTCTCGGCTTTGCGAGGATATCGCCGGGCTGACTTATTTGCGGATCTTGGAGCGGGATTGACGGTTGGATTAATCGCGCTTCCGTTGGCGATTGGGTTCGGCATCGCTTCGGGAGTTACGCCGCAACAGGGGCTCTGGACTGGAATCATTGCGAGCCTGGTGGTGGCTCTGCTGGGCGGATCCCGATTTCAAGTCGCGGGACCGACGGGAGCATTTGTGCCGGTCCTGTTTTCCGTGGTCGCAATCTACGGCTACGGCGGGCTTGCCCTCGCCACGATGATGGCGGGCGTGATGCTGATCCTTCTCGGCGCACTGCGAATGGGGAAGCTGCTCAAGTTCTTCCCCTACCCGGTCGTGGCCGGGTTCACCAGCGGCATCGCCGTCATCATTTTCTGTGGACAACTGAATGAATTTCTCGGACTCGGGCTCAAGATGCCGGGACACGTGCCGCAGCAAATCGCCGCGCTCGCGAGCAATCTGCACGGCATCAACTGGCAGGCCTTCGCCATCGGCGCGCTCACCCTCGGATTACTCTACGCGTGGCCACTTTTAACCAGACGCGTGCCCGCAAGCATCGTCGCGGTGGTGGTGGCGACAGTGGTCGCTCACTTTGCCGGCTGGTCCGTCGCGACGATCGAAAGCCGCTTCGGCGGCATCCCAGCAGGCTGGCCCGGATTGCATTTTCCCACCGTAACGCTCGAAGCGATGCGCAATTTGATGGGACCGGCTTTCACCATTGCCGCGCTGGGCGCGATTGAATCGCTCCTCTCGGCCATGGTGGCCGATGGCATGACCGATACGCGGCACGATCCCAACCAGGAGCTGATGGCCCAGGGAATCGCGAACGTCCTTTGTCCGATCGCGGGCGGCATCCCAGCCACGGGAGCGATCGCGCGGACGGCGGCGAACATTCGCACCGGAGCGCGCACACCCGTGTCGGCCATCATTCACGCGCTGGTGCTTCTCGCGGTGGTGTTTCTGGCCGCGCCGCTGGCCGGATATATTCCGCTGGCCGCGCTCAGCGCGATCCTTCTCACCGTGGCGGTGCGCATGGCGGAATTGCACACCTTTGTAGAGCTATGGCGCGGGCCCCGCGCGGATTTCGGAGTGCTGGTAGCGGCGTTTGCACTCACGGTCGTGTTCGATCTTACCATCGGCGTCGGCGCGGGCCTTATCATGGCAGTGGTTCTTTTCCTCCGGCAGATGGAGGAGGTAACGCATGTGCGTCTTGTGACCGAGGAAAGCGAAGACCCAGGAACGGGATCGCACAGCATCCGCGGCAAGGACATTCCGCCGGAGGTCATTCTCTACCGCATCGAAGGGCCCATGTTTTTTGCCGCCGCCGAAAAGCTCGACATGGCCTTACGCGGCTCGGGCGGGAAGCCCCGCGTGGTTATTTTCCGCATGCGGAGCGTGCCGGCGATGGACGCCAGCGGTCTGCACGCGTTCGAAGGCGCAATCGAAAAGCTGCGGCGCGACGGTGTGGAGATTTTTCTCACGGCTGTTCGGCCGCAACCGATGAAGGTCATGTTCGAAGCCGGTCTTGCCGAACGGGTCGGCCTTGACCGATTCTGCGCGGACATCGATCAGGCGCTCGCGGCTGCGCGTGAATTGCTGTCGGACAAGACCGGAAAGAAGCCTAACTAGTCATTAGCAATTTATCCTTGTCGAAGAATCAAGCTAGCCTGCGTCATTGTCTCAAAAACATGAAAACGACGGCTCTACTAGAATTGCGCTTGCGACGGGGCACGACTTTGAGTTCCTTTCGGAAAGCAACCTCGCGACAATCGCGGAGCAGAGAAACAAATTGGATAAGCTCGCGTCAGACGGCCGCATGAGTACCGAGGCTAACGCCGGTCAACGCACCTACTGGTGCTTCATCTCGTATCGGCATGCGGATAACACGGAACCGGGGCGGCAATGGGCGACCTGGCTGCATCAGGCGATCGAGACCTATGAAGTGCCCGAAGACCTGGTGGGCACGGTGAACGAACGGGGCGATACAATTCCGGAGCGCATCTTTCCGGTCTTCCGCGATGAAGAGGAACTGCCGGTGAATGCGGATCTGGCCTCGCCGATTTACCGCGCCCTGGATGCGAGCAGGTTTCTCGTTGTTATCTGTTCGCCGCGCGCCGTGGCTTCGACTTATGTCGGCAACGAAATTCGTTACTTCAAACAGCTAGGCCAGGGAGACCGAGTTCTAGCGGTCATGGTAGAAGGCGAACCAAACGCGAGTGGGGATGCCGGCAAGCAGGCTCAAGGTTTTACCGCGGAGCAGGAATGCTTTCCCGAGGCGATGCGGCACCGAGTGGGCCCGGACGGTTCTCTGCTCAGCGAACCGAGCGAACCTATTGCCGCCGATTTTCGGCTCGGAACAGCGCAGGGTTGGACCAGCCTCGAGGCTTATCGACTTGCTCTGCGCAAGGAAGGCGGACCGAGCGCCAAAGCAATCGACGCTCAGGTTGAGACCTATCGTCAGAAAAGTGAGTTGATGAAGCTCAAGGTCATCGCCGGCATTCTCGGAGTGCCTGTGGGGACCTTGACCCAACGCGACAAGGCTTACCAACTTGTCCTGGCGCAGAAGCGGGCCCGGGCTCTGCGGCGCTGGCTGGTGGCGGTGGGTTTACTGGCGGTACTCGCTATCGCCGGCGGACTTTTCGGATGGTGGAATGAGCGGCTGGCCGAAACTCAGAGGAAAACAGCCGAGGGCCAGCGACAAAAAGCAGTGGAGACTCTCAGCCAATCCGATTTCCTCCAAGGCGTACAACTGATCAAGCAAGGTCGTGATTCCGATGCGCTGGCTTACTTGTCACGTGCCATTCGCGGGAATCCTCGCAATCACGCTGCATTGACGCGACTCTATACCCTGCTTGTTAGCCAGCATTCCTGGCCGTTGCTCTTGGTGTTACCCCTGCATCATCAAGGGGCAGTTACCTCAGCCTCTTTCAGTCCCGACGGCACACGGATAGTTACGAGTTCAAGCGATCACACCGCCCGTCTGTGGGACACTGGCACGGGTCAGCCGATCGGTAAGCCAATGCTTCACGACGATCAAATCACCTCCGCCACCTTTAGCTCCGACGGCACCCGTGTGGTCACTGCTTCAGCAGATAAAACCGCACGGCTTTGGGACGCTCATACCGGTCAGGCGATCGGCCAACCAATGCGCCATGAAGGTAGTTTCACTGGTGTCAGGTCGGCCAGCTTCAGCCTCGACGGCACACGCGTGATCACCACCTCAGGTGAAAAAACGGCACGCCTGTGGGACGCTCACACCGGTCAACCAATGGGTGAACCGTTGTCCCATGACGAGGCAGTCGATTACGCCAGCTTCAGTCCCGATGGCACTCGCTTGGTCACTGCGGCAGGAGATATTACCGCTTCAGGGGATTACGCCGCCCGGCTCTGGGACGCTCATACCTATCAACCTATCGGTGAACCAATGCGCCATAAAGCTTTTGTCCGATCAGCTAGCTTCAGCCCGGACGGCACCCGCCTGGTCACTGCTTCAAACGACAAGACCGCCCGGCTCTGGGACGCTCGGACCGGTCAACCTATCGGGGAACCAATGCGCCACGATAAGGCGGTTACTTCGGCGAGCTTCAGCTCCGATGGCACGCGTGTGATCACCGCTTCGTGGGATAGGACTGCACGGCTCTGGGACGCTAGGACTGGTCAACCGATCGGTGAACCTATGCGCCATGAGGATGCAATTTATTCCGCCGGCTTCAGCCCTGACGGCACCCGCGTGGTCACTGCTTCAGGGGATAGCACCGCCCGCCTTTGGGACGCGCATACTGGTCAACCGATCGGTGAACCTATGCGCCATAATTGGTCCGTCACCTCAGCTAGCTTCAGCCCCGACGGCACCCGGTTGATTACCGCTTCAAACGATTACACCGCCCGATTGTGGGATGCTCATCTCAGTCAGCCGCTCCCTCAACTGATGCACCATGACAATATGGTTTATTCCGCCAGCTTCAGCCCCGACGGCGCCCGCATAGTCACCGCTTCGGAAGATAAGACGGCACGCCTATGGGATACCAGGACTGATCAACCGATCGGCCAACCGATGCGTCATGATGATGGGGTCAAATCAGCCAGCTTTAGCCCCGACGGCGCTCGCGTGGTCACTGCGTCAGACGACAAAACGGCACGGCTGTGGGACGCTCATACCAGCCGACCGATCGGTGACCCGATGGGCCATGATTGGTCTCTCTATTCAGCCATCTTCAGTCCCGATGGCACCCGCGTGGTTACCGCATCAAAAGATCGCACCGCCCGGCTCTGGGACGCTCATACCGGTCAACAGATTGGTCGGCCGATGCACCACGAACTGGACGTCAACTCAGCCAACTTCAGCCCCGATGGCACTCGCATCCTCACGGGTTCAATGGATAGCACCGCCCAACTCTGGGATGCGCATACCGCCAAGCCGATCGGTGAACCGATGCGCCATCAGAATTCAATCAATTCCGCCAACTTCAACTCCGATGGCACCCGCATTGTCACCGCTTCCAACGATGAAACCGCCCGGCTCTGGGACGTTCGCACCGGCCAGCCCATCGGCCAACCGATGCGCCATGATGCGTTGGTCGATTCCGCCGTCTTCAGCCCCGATGGTACGCGCGTGGTCACCGCTTCAATGGATAAGACCGCACGGCTCTGGGATGCTCATACCGGCAAGCCCATCGGCGAGCCGATGCGCCATGATCTGGAGGTCGGATCGGCCAGCTTCAGCCCCGACGCCATGGAAGTGGTCACCGCTTCATTGGATAAGACCGCTCGGCTCTGGGACGCTCATACCGGTCAACCGACCAGTGAACCAATGCGTCACGATTCCGGCGTCGTTTCCGCTACCTTCAGTCCCGACGGGACCCGGGTGGTCACGGCTTCCTGGGATAAGACCGCACGGCTCTGGGATGTTCTTCCTCCAGACAACGCCTCCCCGC
Organism: Spartobacteria bacterium; assembly: GCA_003134785.1. Lineage (GTDB taxonomy): Bacteria > Verrucomicrobiota > Verrucomicrobiia > Chthoniobacterales > UBA10450 > AV80. The sequence goes on along the minus strand of PLCN01000014.1, from coordinate 178,331 downwards.
CAGTTTGGTTGTCCGACCTGGCGGAGGCTGTGGGTGGTTTTGCGGTATCCGATTCCGGCTCACTCGTTCCCGTTGAGAGTGACAAATTTTTCAGGATAAAAGCCGAGCTAGCCACTTCTTCTGGCGACGACTTTTGGAACAAGGTTGGCCGCTGGTTCTTCGCCGACCGCGATACTCGCACCATGTCGCCACAATCAATTATTACCATTCCCGAATACCGCGCCCGCGAAGCCGAAGCGGCTGCATCGATGCCGAAGTAGTTCAGACCTCTGCGGCCTACGGCGCGCGGCAGCCCCGGCTTTTACAGCACGAGTCGGTTGATTTGCGGCATTACAACCGATGGCGCTCGGGAAACAAACGGCCGCTGCCGCGAATCTTGGCCCAGCGATATTCAAGAGCGGTCACAAGGCAGCCGAAACCATAACGCACGCTTCGGCGAAAATTTATCGAGGAAGCTTCGGGCATATATTTGGCGGGACAGGTGACTTCTCCGATGGGGCAATCGAGCCAGAGGACTTGGGCTAGGATCTGGTTATCGAAGACGAAGTCGTCGGAATTTTTTTCCAGAGGCAAGCGCTCGAGTAACCTTCGAGCGAAGGCACGATAGCCCGTGTGATATTCTGAGAGCTTGGCGCCTAACAAGAAGTTCTCGACTAACGTTAGCAAGCGGTTCGAGATGTACTTCCATAACGGCATTCCGCCGCGGAGCGCGCCGCCGCCTAGAATGCGTGACGCTAGCACGCAGGGATAGAGACCGCTCGCCACCAGCGAAGCCATCGCGGGAAGAAGCTGCGGCGTGTATTGATAATCGGGATGAATCATGACGACGATGTCAGCCCCGGCGGCAAGAGCCAGGCGATAACAGGTCTTTTGGTTGCCGCCGTAACCGCGATTCATCGGGTGTACCTCGACTTGCGTGTGCGGAAGGGTGCGAGCTATGGCGGCGGTGTCATCGCGACTGGCGTCATCGACGATGATGACGAGATCGACAATCCCCTGCGCCATGACCTCATCGTAGGTCCGGCGCAAGGTTCGGGCCGCGTTATACGCGGGCATGACGACGACTATTTTGTGGCCGTTGAGCATTCGTTAGGGCCCGGCTGTATAAGGAAACGGCATGATGCCTTTGCTCCGCGCTTCGTCGAGGTCGATGAGCTGATAGGCGGGATCGGTCGATTCGAACTGTTCCTTGTTCTTCTTGAGATCGTCGCTCCCGACCTGAATCGCTCTCGCGAAAGTCTTCCAATCCTTCTCGCCGCGGATTTTGGCGTCGAGCTTCTTTCGCAAGGTCTTCAGTGGGGCGGGATCGTCGTCTCTTTCAGTTTCACTAGCATCGGCGGCGCCGATCGCGGTGGTTTCGAGACCTACGAACTGGGACTTATCGGGACCTAGATAAAAGCCGACATACATGTGGCCCGGGATGGTGACGAGGAAGGAGTTGATCGAGACCTTTCGCAAGATGGAAGCGAAGAGGACGCTGCCATCGACGCAATTCGCTTGCGTGTTCGTAAGAGATTGATCGATGAACCGGACGTACTGGCTGTTTACGACCTCCGAGCCGCCGGGAGTGGTTGTGGTCGAGCTATATTTGATCCCGCGTTTTTGGAGGGCGGACCAAATGGCAAAGACCTGTTTCACCACGTCTGCCGGGTCGGCGACCTGATAACCAGGGAACGCGTCGATGATCTTCGTGCCGAGCGCTTCCTGGAGAATCTTGTCGAGGAGCGGATGGTTCTCGTTCACATACGCGGCGAACATCCAGCCAATATCGGCCGAGCCCGCGATGAAGTTCTCGTCGTTCAGGGTTTCCTCTTTGTTGCTGACGCCAAACGGACAGTCGTTGATCGAGCGGACTTGCAGCGTCTCGTGTTTTTCGCCCGCGGATATGCCATCCACGTCGACTGCGAAGGAAATATTGAGCGGCATCTGCTGCGTCATGGTGCGCAGGCGCTCGAACTTGTAATTCACTTTGGGGGCGACGTAGTAATCGTGGTCCGCTTCCGGCAGCACGCCTTCCCAGGTGGTCGCAGCCATTAGATCGTTTTCCTTCAGCGTCACTTTTACTTTCGCGTTCTCGCCCGCGTGTTTGATCGCGACACCGACCAGGCCAAACCGTTCCCCGAGGAGATAAGGATCGGGCTCCTTCGCTTCGATATCGTCTTCTTCAATCGGGCGGACCGAAGCGGTAGCGATGATCATCGAGGGAAAGAGTTGATGATCCATATTCGCTTCCGGCGTCCACTCAAGAGCATCGGCGCCCTTGACGGAGGAGAGAGCCAACGCCAGCAAGCTGCTGAAAACCAACGCGCCAGTATGCTTCATGGCGGGAACGTGTCCGCGCCATTCGAAAAGACAAGCGATTGTCGAAAGCGGGCTTGCGATTGCGAGGGTTGTAAATGACAGAAAGGACGCCATGCCAGGACCTAGCAACATCGAAGAGCCGGCGCATTTATTCGCGCCGCTCCAATTGCGGGACGTCCGGTTGCGCAATCGCATCGGCGTTTCGCCCATGTGCCAGTATTCGAGCGTCGATGGTTTTTCGAACGACTGGCACCTCGTGCATCTCGGAAGCCGCGCGGTCGGCGGCGCGGCGCTCGTCCTGACGGAAGCCACGGCGGTCCTGGCGGAAGGACGGATCAGCCCGGAGGACTTGGGCCTGTGGAAAGACGAACAGATCGAGATGCTGGCGCGCATTTTCCGTTTCATCGAGGCGCAGGGCGCGGTGCCCGGCATGCAACTCGCGCATGCAGGCCGCAAGGCGAGCACAGCCGCGCCGTGGAAAACCGGAGAACATGTCGTGGCGGAGCGCGAGGGCGGGTGGCGTCCGATCTTTGCTCCGAGTCCGCTGCCATTTTCGCCGGACGACATTGTGCCGGAGGCATTGGACCATCCCGGGATCAAACGCGTGGTAGAAGCCTTTGCCGATGCCACCCGCAGGGCGCTGGAAGCGGGCGCGAAGGTAATCGAGATCCACTCTGCGCATGGTTATTTGCTCCACAGTTTTCTTTCGCCCTTGAGCAATCAGCGGACCGATGAGTACGGTGGATCCTTCGAGAACCGCACGCGCGCGCTGCGCGAAGTGGTGGCCGCCATGCGCGCGGTCTGGCCCGAACGCTTCCCGCTTTTCGTCCGCATTTCCGCCACCGATTGGGTGGAAGGCGGATGGGACCTCGACCAATCGGTCGCGCTCGCGCAGCAACTCAAAAACCTTGGCGTCGATCTGATCGATTGTTCGTCGGGAGGCGCGGTCCCGGGCGCAAAGATTCCTGCAGGCCCAGGTTACCAGGTTCCCTTCGCTGAACGCATTCGCCAGGAAGCCGGCATTGCCACAGTTGCCGTCGGGATGATCACGACCGCGGAGCAAGCCGATCAAATCATTCGCACCGGCCAAGCCGATCTGGTTTTCCTCGCGCGCGAATTCCTGCGCGATCCCTATTTCGCGCTGCACTCCGCGGCTCGACTGAAGGCGGAGATCCAGATCGCGCCGCAATACCAACGCGCGTTCCCACAGCCGGATCCAAAAAAGTAGGAGTTTTCTCCATGCTCGTTTTTCACGATCCGCGCTGTCTTGATTATTCCACGCCCGGACATCCAGAGCGGCCAGCACGGATCACTAGCAGTATTCCATTGTTGAAAGCAGGCCATCCGCAATGGGAATGGCGGAAGCCGCGACTGGCCGATGAGGCCGCCCTCTTGCGCGCGCATTCCCCTGAACATGTCGCCCGGATTCGGGCAGCGGCGCGCAATTTCGATCCCGACACGGCGGCTCATCCCGGCATCTTCGAACATGCCGCGAGGGCGACGGGTGCGGCCATCGAGGTTGCTCGTGAAGCATTGAAGGGAAACCGCGCCTTCAGCTTGATGCGCCCTCCGGGTCATCACGCGATGCGCGATCGGGCGATGGGCTTTTGTTATTTCAGCCACATCGCCATTACCGCGCTCGACGCGCTGGAGAACGGCGCGAAGCGCGTGGCCATCTGGGATTTCGACGCACATCACGGCAACGGAACGGAAGACATCGTCGCCAACAATCCGCGGATCGCGTTCGCATCGATCCATCAGTTTCCGGGTTATCCGGGAACCGGCACACGGTCGTTCGGCAACATTCATAACTTTCCCGTCGCGCCACTCACACCGCGTGCGGAGCACGTCGCTGAAGTGAGACGGGCGCTCGATCAGTTGGTCGCGTTCAAGCCGGACTTGCTACTTGTCTCCGCCGGCTTCGACGCGTATTCGGGTGATCCGATCACCGAGATGGCGCTTGAGCCGGAAGACTTCGCTACCTTTGGCCGGTGGCTCCGCGAATCGGATATTCCATCCGGCGCGATTCTGGAGGGCGGCTACAGCGACGAGTTGCCGGAACTGATCGACGGTTTTCTCTCCAGCTGGAATGGGTGAGCCAGGGATTTACACGGATGAAACACGGATTCGGATTTTTCTTATCCGTGTCCATCCGTGGCTAACTAAGCCGGTTGTTCTGGAGGATCGATTCGATCTTCGCCATGACTTGGTCGGTGAGTTGATCGACCAACTCACCGGCCTGCATATTTTCTTTGACCTGCTTCGGCTTCGACGCACCGGTGATGACGCTGGTGACGTGCGGATTCTTCAAGCACCACGCGAGCCCCAACTGGGGCAAAGTGGTTCCGAGATCTTCAGCGACTTCCGCGAGCTTTTTCACCTTCGCCAAACGCTGCCGCGCTTCCGCGGTCTCAAATTGTTCCCGCAGCCACGCATAATCTTTCAATGAAATCCGCGTGCCGCCCGGATCGCCATCGTTGTATTTCCCGGTGAGAAGTCCCGAGGCCAGCGGCGACCAGATCGTCGTGCCTAGACCAAACCGCTGGTAGAGCGGCGCGAATTCCTTCTCCACGCGCTCACGGTGAAACATGTTGTATTGCGGCTGCTCCATCGCCGGCGGAACGAGCAGAAGTTCGCGCGCGATGCGGTGAGCTTCCGTGATCTCTTTCGCGCTCCATTCCGACGTGCCCCAGTACAGCACCTTGCCTTGCGCCACGAGATCGCTCATCGCGCGCACTGTTTCATCGATCGGCGTATTCGGATCGGGCCGGTGGCAAAAATAAAGATCGAGATAATCCACCCGCAGCCGCCGCAAAGCCGCGTGACACGCCTCGAACACGTGTTTGCGGCTGAGCCCTTCCTGGTTTGGAAGATCGCCACCCCAGAAAACTTTGCTCGAAACCAGAAATGTATCCCGTCCCCACCCTCTGCGTTTCAGGATCCGGCCCATCACGATCTCGGCCTTGCCGTTCGCATAGGCCTCGGCGTTGTCGAAAAAATTGACGCCCGCGTCGTACGCGATCGTCATCAATTTCTCCGCCGTCTTTTCCGTGATCTGTTGCGCAAAAGTCACCCAAGCCCCGAACGAAAGCTCACTCACCTGCAATCCCGATTTCCCCAGCCGTCGATATTTCATAGCAGCTTCACGAACTGCCATTCCCGAAGAAAGACAAGGCGAGACCGGCAAAAACTTGTTTGGCAATCGGAAGTGCGGCGGTGAATAGTGGCGCGTCGTCAGCGGGCCGTAGCACAGCTTGGTAGTGCGCTTGAATGGGGTTCAAGAGGTCGCGGGTTCGAATCCCGCCGGCCCGATTCTTTTGTCTCAGTCTTTTCTTCTGTAGCGGCGGTCTATGACCGCCGAACGTGCAGCGATCGATCCTGGATCCACTCCCCTCGGCGGTCATAGACCGCCGCTACAGGGCGCATTGCAACCGCCGGTCGGTGGTATTACCGTCCGCGCCTATGTTGAGCGCTGGAATTGTCGGTCTGCCGAATGTTGGCAAGTCCACGCTTTTCAATGCCGTCACGCGCACGCGCAAAGCCCAGGCCGCGAACTACCCCTTCTGCACGATCGATCCGAATCTCGGCGTCGTGACCGTTCCTGATACGCGCCTCGAAACACTCTCGAAACTTTCGCACTCGCAAAAGATTATCCCGGCGGCGATCGAGTTCGTGGACATCGCGGGGCTGGTGAAAGGCGCGAGCGCGGGCGAAGGGCTCGGCAACCAATTCCTCAGTCACATTCGCGAAGTCAACGCGATCGTGCAGGTCGTCCGCTGTTTCGAAAACGCGGACATTCATCACGTCAGCGGGACAATCGACCCAGTTCGCGACATAGAGGTAATCAACACCGAGCTCGTCCTGGCCGACCTCACCTCGTTGCAAAAGCGGCACGATCGTCTGCAAAAGGAAGTTCGTGCCGGATCGAAAACGGCGAAGGCCGAGGTCGCCGTCATCGATAAACTTCTTCCGCACCTTGATGCGGGCAAACCGGCGATTACGTTCGAGCTGACGCCGGAAGAGAAGCTGATCGCACGCGAATTTTTCCTGCTCAGCTCGAAGCCAACGCTGTTCGCCTGCAATGTCGCGGAGTCCGACCTCGCTGCGATCTCCCAGGAGCTGGACGCGAATGCGGCCTTGCAGCATGTGCGCGCGGTGCAGGAGTACGCGCGCAATCATTTCGCGACCGAGGCTGTCGTAATCAGCGCGCAGATCGAGAGCGAGCTGGTGGATTTGAGCGAAGCGGAAGCGCAGGAATATCTGCGCGGTCTTGGAGTCGCGGGCAGCGGCGTGAGCGCGCTCATTCGCGCGGTGTATCATCTGCTCGGTCTGCGCACTTACCTAACGACTGGTGAAAAAGAGACGCGCGCCTGGACCATCCACGCCGGTGACAAAGCGCCAGCCGCTGCGGGCGTTATCCATTCCGATTTCGAGCGGGGCTTCATCGCTGCTGAGACCGTTCACTTCGATGACCTCGTGTCGCTCGGTTCCTTCGCCAAGGCACGTGAATCCGGCAAGCTCCGCATCGAAGGAAAAGATTACGTCGTGCGCGACGGCGACGTCGTCGAATTCCGCTTCAATGTCTGATTCCTGTGCCGCCGCCCTGTGTGGGCGGCGTGGACTGTCGCATCTTCACCGCCTGCGCTTCGCCTAGCGAAGCGGCTACAGCTCAAGCCGCGTAGAGAATCCGGCCGCACTGCTCGCAGCTGACGATCTCCTTGCCGTTCCTCACGCGATGCGCGGTCTGCGTGGTCAGCTTCATGTGACAACCGGTGCAAACTTCATGCTCTAAGGCAACGATCGCAGCGTCGCCCTTACTGGCAAAGAGCCGCTCGAATCGTGAAAGTAAATCTTCGTCGATCTTCACGGCCAGTTCGTTTCGCTCAAGCGTCAACTCCTTCAGGCGCGTGTTCAGCGCGGTCGCTTTCTGGTCCAGATCGGTCATTTGACGCCCGATCGATTCTCGCGCGCTTGTGCTCTTCTTTTCTTCCGCGTTTGCTTCGGTTTTCAGCTTCTCAGCCTGATCCATCAATTCCAATTCCTGGTCCTCGATCGACTGGATCTCTTTTTCGTAACGCTCGATTTCGTTCGCCATCGCGCGGAACTCGTCGTTCTTGCGCGTCTCATATTGCTGCGTCTTCAAGCGGTTGATGCTTTCCCGACGGGTACCGGCATCGAGTTCGAGGGTCTTGCGATCCATCTCGAGATGTTGCGCCTTGTGTTTCACGGCGCCCAAGGCCGCCGCGCTGGCCGCGAGTTGCGCTTCGAGGTTCTGACGCTGGAGCGGCAGGTTCCTTATCTCCGTCTGAATTTGCTTGATCTTTTGTTGCCGGTCTTGAAGGACGAGCAACTGCTCCAGTTCCGCTTGCACGCGCGAATGTTATGGGCGGAGCGAAGTGCCGTCAATCGCGCGGAGACAACCGCGTGAGCGTTCGAAAATTCCAACGAGCGGCGATCTCCAGATCGCCGTCGGGAAAAGGCGGGCGGTTTGGAAAGCGCCCCTCCATGTTAATACATCTCGACCGGCGACCGTTTGCCGTCTTCCGGACTGCGTTTTGCCGCCTCTTCCTCGCCCAGCACCGCCACTCGCAAATCCCAGATGCTGTCATCGATTTTCTTGAACGCCGATTCGGAAAAGACGTGCGGCGCCGCGAGCTTCGCCTTCGTTCGCGCGACACTCTCGAGCGCGCGCTGAATTTGCGCCCGCGGTAGCTTGCCTAACGTGCGATGCACCTCATCGATCGAATCGACTCGATGACAAATCATCGTCAAGTCATTGCCCGCTTCGATCGCGAGCCTGATCGTTTCCTCGAGACCGTATTCGTTCAGGATGGCCCCCATATCGAGGTCGTCGGTCATGATCAGGCCGTCGAAGCGGAATTCTTCGCGCAGCAAATCTGTCACGATCTCCTTGGAAAGAGACGCCGGTTTCTTAATCGGATTGAATGACGGATACCAGCCGTGGCAGATCATCATGCTGTCCACCGTGGAGGTGAAACAACGAAAGACCGCCAATTCCTCCTGATCCAACTGCGCGCGGGTGCGTTCGATTTTCGGCAGGTCGTGATGAGCGTCCACCGTGGCGGCCGAGTAACCGGGGAAATGTTTGCCGCAACTCAAGATCCCCTCCGCGCGCAAAGCCTCATTAAACGCGCCGCCGAGCCTAACGACCTGTTCGACGCTCTTGCCGTAGCACCGACCTCGGAGCGAATTATCCGCTTCATCGTCAAAAGAGATGTCCAGCACCGGACAAAGATCGAGATTGAACCCGAAAAGGCGGAGAAGCCGTCCGGTAATTTCCCCGTGACGCCTAACGAGTTCAAGATCGTCCCGGTCGCGCAGTTGCTGCGCATTGGGCGGCTCATTCCCAATCAGCCGCAAGCGTGAGACGCGGCCTCCTTCCTGATCGATCGTGATGATGGGCTCGATCTCACTCAGATCCCGCAGATCATCGATCAACTTCCGAAGCTGGATCGCGCTCTTGATGTTGCGGCCGAAAAGAATGAACGCGCCCGGTTGCACGCGACGAAACAAGGCAGCGGTTTCCGCATCCAGTTCCACGCCGGGAACTCCAGTCATGATCAGTTGACCTGGCGAATCGCTCTTCATAACGTCATCTAAATTTCATGTCCCGCCGGAAACAAACACGGCCCACAGGGCCGTGGCTACAAAAAGGATTTAGTTGAGCAAAATCGGCATCTTCGGCGGGACATTCGACCCGATCCATCATGCGCATTTGATCATGGCTCGCGAAGCCATCGAAGTGCTGGGGCTCGAAAAAGTGATTTTCATTCCCGCCGCGCTTTCACCCCACAAGACCGATTGGAAACCTGCGCCAGCGGATATCCGTTTCGAGATGTTGCGCGCGGCGATCGAAGGCGAAGCCGATTTCTCTTTCGACCCGATGGAACTGCAGCGTCCCCCGCCCTCTTACGCGATCGAAACCATGGAAACGCTCCGTGAACGCGAGCCGGCTGCGAAATTCTTTTATCTGATCGGCGAAGATAACATCGCCCTCCTGGACACCTGGCATCGTTTCCCAGAGCTCGTGCAAATGGTGCAGTTCGTTGTGCTCGATCGGACCGGGCTGAAAACTGAGCATCCCTATCCGGCAATCCGAAGACATCTTGATATTTCCGCGACGAATATCAGAAACAGGGTTGCCACCGGGCGTTCCATTCGTTATCTCGTTCCGCTGGCGGTCGAGAAAATTATCCGCGACCGCCAGCTTTACCGGGAGCCGCAAAAATAACCGCCGAAAATTTAGCCAGAACTTGCGCCGAACTCGCGGCGAATAAAAAAGCGGAGGAGATCACCATCCTCGATCTCCAGGGCATCTCGACCTTCACCGATTTTTTCGTGATTTGCTCCGCCACGTCCGAACCGCACCTGAAAGCGATCGCGGGCGAAATCGAGAGTGGCCTCAAGAGTAATCATGGCGTGCGCCCCGTTTCCGTCGACGGATTTCCAGCGAGCCAATGGATCGTGCTCGATTACATGCAGGTCATCGTGCACGTTTTTCATCGCGAAAAACGCGAGTTCTACAGCCTGGAAGACCTGTGGGGCGACGCGCCCCGGCTGGCTTGGGAGCCGGCCGAAGAACGGCGATAAGTCTTCGTTGCCGCGAGCGACTACTTCGCTTTTGGCTTTGGAGTCGGGGAGACCGCCGCAGTCGATTTCGGAGCGGCAGTCGGGACTGGAGCGACGGACGGTTTGATCGCTGTGCCCGGCGCCGGCACGGTTGGAGAAACGACCGGCTCGGGCGGTTTGATGCTAACCAATTCCACTTCGAAAATCAGGGTCGAATTCGGTCCAATATCGCGACCCGCTCCGCGCTCGGCGTAAGCCAGATTCGACGGAATAAAGAGCTGATATTTCGAACCGGTCTTCATCAACTGAAGCGCCTCGGTCCAACCTTTGATGACGCGATTGACCGGGAAAGTCGCGGGCTCGTTGCGCTTGTAAGAGCTGTCGAATTCCGTGCCATCGAGCAACGTGCCCTTGTAGTTCGTGACCACAGTGTCGGTTTCCTTTGGCATCGGGCCCGTGCCTTCTTTCAACACTTTGTATTGCAGGCCACTGGCGGTCGTCTTCACGCCTTCCTTCGTTTTGTTTTCCGCGAGGAATTTTTCACCTGCGGCCGCGTTTTTTGCCGCGGCCTCTTTGCTGGCGGCAGTTTGTTTTTCAATCAACTCTTTTTGGAATGCCTGGAGCGTTGCATCGCGTTCTTCCTTGGAGAGAACTGGCTCCTTGCCGGCCACCGCATCCTTCACCCCGGCGAACAAGGCATCGAGATTCAGCTCGACGTTTTGCTTCTTGAAAGTGGTCCCGATATCATGACCGATGCTGTAGCTCGCCTTGTCTTTTTGATCTTTGAGTTGCGTTTTATCCTGCGCTAAACCAATGGAGGCAACGAGCACGGCGGCGAGGCAAATGAGAAGACGATTCATAAGAAGGTTGAAGGCGGACGCTGTTCGGATTTCGAGTCTGGGCGCCGCGAGAACTGCCACGCTAGTGAATAAAGTTTGGCCGTCAAGCTGCGGTGCGAATTTGGCCTGGCGGCGATTCATTCTCGTCGCCGCGCTCTTCGTTGCCTCAGCGGCCATGGCGGCAGTCAACCTCTCGCCCGCCGAGACCCGGCGCATTGGCAAGAGGGTTTGGCAAAATGAGTGCAATGGAACTTTGGCCGGCCTGACTTCGTGGAATGAAGGCGAGAATTTCGCCTCCCTCGGCATCGGTCACTTTATCTGGTACCCGAAAGGCGCGCGCGGCCCGTTCGACGAGAGTTTTCCGAAGTTCGTGAGTTTTGCGACCGCGCGAAACGTGAAATTTCCTGAATTTTTGCAAGCAAAGGAAGATTGCCCTTGGAATTCACGCGCCGAATTCAATCAGGCCAGCCAGACAGCGCGCATGAAAGAATTGCGGCAATTTCTCGCGAACACGGTCGATCTCCAGGCGGAGTTTCTGGTCCAACGTTTGCAACAGGCGCTTCCGAAAATGCTCGCCGAAGCGAACTCGTCCAATCGCACGCAAGTTCAGCAGCGCTTCGACCGTGTCGCCGGCTCGGCGATGGGTTGTTATGCGCTGGTGGATTACGTGAATTTCAAGGGCGAAGGCGTGCTTGCGACCGAGCGATACGCGGGAGAAGGTTGGGGCCTATTGCAAGTCCTCGAAGGCATGTCTCAGGAAAGCGCAGGTCGCGAAGCTGTAAAAAGCTTTGCCGAATCCGCCAGAAAAGTGCTCACTAGGCGTGTTCGCAACTCACCGCCCGAGCGGCACGAGTCGCGCTGGCTCCCCGGCTGGCTCGCGCGAATTAACACTTACGTCCAAAGCTAAATCGTGACCCCTTCCATCCTTCGTTCCACGCTTGCTTTCGCCGTCCTTCTCTTCGCTTGCGATGCGGCCCTCGGACAAATTCCGCGCAGAACTCCGCCTCGGCCAGCCGCGACTCCGTCCCCCGCAACCGGCCCCCTCCGGCAAAACCGTCCAAAACCTTCACCGGCCGCCACGCCGGCCGCTAATCAACCGATGAAAAAAGCGGCGGACCTGATTCGGACTCAGCCCGGGATAACCACGAACGCAGGAATCCTTCAGCATATCACCGCGGAAAATTCGCACGTGATCGTTTCGCTAACGAAGCAACGCGCCTACTTGATGACCGGCGATCAAATCGGGATCGATAGCCCAATCTCATCCGGTAAGCGCGGCCACACGACACCGAGCGGAAGTTTTACCGTTTTGGAAAAGGACAAGGACCACCACTCGAGCCTCTACGGCGATTACAAAGACTCAACGGGACGCACCGTTCGCAGCGGCATTAGCGCGCATATCGATTCAGCGCCGAGCGGCACTCATTTCGTCGGCGCGTCCATGAAATGGTTCATGCGCCTGACGGGCGAAGGCGTCGGGATGCACGTGGGGATTCTGCCGGGTTATCCCGCGTCGCACGGTTGTATCCGCATGCCGGAGCCGGGTGCAGCCCAATTCTACTCGCACGTAAAGGTCGGAACGCCGGTGCGAGTGGAACCGTGAGAAGAGAACTGGTCTACGCGAGCAGTGAGCGCCGCAACATCTCCAAAGCGTTTTGAGTAGCTAATTCCTTGAAGGTCGGCCGGTCATCGGGGAAATAAAATTTTCTGACGGTCGTCCCGGCGCCATCGGCTGCCAACGCGACGAAGACTGTTCCGACTGGTTTGTCGGTCGTGCCGTTACCGGGCGCCGCAATTCCCGTCGTGGCTAACCCAAACGTCGCGCTCGCCTCTCGTCGCGCGCCTTCTGCCATCGCCCGCGCCACCTCTTCGCTTACCGCGCCGTGTTCCGAAGTAAGGCGCGAATCGACTCCCAACATTTTCATCTTGGCCTCATTTGAATAAGTGACGTATCCCGCCAGAAAAACAGCGGATGAACCCGGCACGTTCGTGATCCGGTGCGCCAGGAATCCGCCCGTGCACGATTCCGCGACTGCGAGCGTTTGCTTTCTCGCGGTCAAGAGTGTCACTACCGCCTCTTCCAGGCTTGCGCCGTCGCTTGAGAAAACTGCGGGCCCGAGCCTGGCCGCGATGATTGCTCCGGCTTGATCGAGAGCGGGCTGCTCCCCGATGATCCGCAGATCCACTTCCCCAGGCCGCGCGCAATAACCGAGTTCTATTCCGGAAACTCCCAGCAGGCGCTCTCCAATTGCTTCCTCCACGAGAGATTCCCCCATCCCCGCGATACGATAAGTGCGCCGATTGACCGCGGATACTTGCGGGACAATTTCTCGGAGGATCGGTAGCACGAAACTCCTGAACATCGGCTGCAACTCGCGCGGCGGACCCGGCAGGAGAAACAGGTGCGGCGATTTTTTCTGCGAGGCGGGATTCGCTGCCAGATACAAGCCCGGAGCCGATCCGTTTTCATTCGGCAAAACCGTTGCGCCTCTGGGCACATCGGCCTGCCGCGCGGTCCGATCCGTCAACCTGAATCCACGCCGGGCTGCTCGCGCAGAAATCGCCCTCATAACCGCCGCATCGTGGCGCAATTCCAACCCAAGAAGTTCGGCCGTGATTTCCCGCGTTATATCGTCGGTCGTCGGTCCCAAACCACCGGTGACGAAAATGATTTCTGCTTCCGCCATTGATTCAGCGAGCGCGGTGCGAATCGCCGGGCCGTCCGGTACGGTGATCTGACGGTCGATGCGCAATCCGAGCGGAAAGATTTCGCGCGCGATGAAGGCGAGGTGCGAATTGAGGACATCGCCGAGGAGAAGCTCTGTGCCGGTGTTAATGACGATTGTTTGCATCGCGCGTCATCTGTTATTGCGGTTTCAACGTCCAACGTCCAACGCCCAACGCCCAACGTCCAACTTCAGAAGAACCGCGACGCCGCGGATCTAATCTGCGCGGCTTCAGCATTCGACCGAACCAGTCGTCAATTCTTGAGACGCGTTTTCGAAGCCCGACGTTGGACATTGAGCGCGAAGCGCTCGCCTTACGCCGCGTCCTTGTCCTGCTTCTTGCGAATGAGCGGCGGCTTTTTGCCTTCGACTACGGCGCGATTGATCGTCACTTCCGCGATGTCTTCGCGGCTCGGCACTTCGTACATGATCTCGAGCATGATCCGTTCGAGCATCGAACGCAGAGCGCGCGCACCCGTTCCCTTGGTCACCGCTTGTGCCGCCAGCGCTTTCAACGCGTCTTTCGTCACACTGAGCCGTACACCTTCCATCGAGAAGAGTTTGGTGTACTGCTTGATCATCGCGTTCTTCGTCTCGGTCAGGATGGCGACCATCTCTTCCTCGGTGAGAGCGTCGAGCGCGCTCAGGACCGGCAAGCGGCCGATGAATTCCGGGATCATCCCGAAGCTGAGCAAATCTTCCGGCTCAACATGCCGTACCGCTTCGCGCGCGAGCGCTGCTTCCACTTCCAGCGTCGGGCTATTGAAGCCCATCGTGCGTTGGCCGATGCGCTTCTGCACAATCTTGTCGAGCCCGACGAAAGCGCCGCCGCAAATGAAAAGGATCTTCTCTGTGTTTACCTGGATGTATTCCTGGTGCGGATGCTTTCGCCCGCCCTGCGGCGGAACATTGCAGGTGCTGCCTTCGAGAATTTTCAGGAGCGCCTGTTGCACACCTTCACCGGAAACATCGCGCGTAATGCTGACGTTGTCCGTCTTGCGGCCAATCTTGTCGATCTCGTCGATGTAAACGATTCCGATCTCGGCGCGCTTGACGTCGTAGTCAGCGTTCTGAAGCAACCGAAGGATGATGTTCTCCACGTCCTCTCCCACGTAGCCCGCTTCAGTCAGCGTGGTTGCGTCCGCGATGCAGAACGGCACGTCGAGAATCTTCGCAAGCGTTTTCGCCAAGAGCGTCTTGCCGGAACCCGTCGGCCCAATCAACAGAATGTTGCTCTTCTCGATTTCGACATCCGCGAAGGGATCGGGTTGGAAAGCCGCCGAGGTATCAGCCGGAGTGGCGCTTTGCAAAACGCGCTTGAAATGATTATGGACGGCTACGGAAAGCGTCTTCTTTGCGATGTCCTGGCCGATGACATATTGATCGAGCGCGTGACGAATGTCGGCCGGTTTTGGAACTCGAATCGTCGATGATTGCCGGCGCGCGTCCTCGTTCAGTTCCTTGTCGAGGATGCTCTTGCAGACGTTGATGCAACTGTCGCAGATGTAGACGCCCGGACCGGCGATGAGCTTGCGCACCTCCGCGTGGCTTTTGCCACAGAAGGAGCACATGGTGAGGTTGGAAGCGCGAGCCATCGTGGCGCCTTATTGAGCAGCTTTTATTCCTCGACCTTGTGGGGCAATGCGGCCTCCGCGATCGCCGTTGAACGCTCCGGAACCGTGCCCTCCAGCAGCTTCGCTTCCTTGCGCGATTTGATCACTTCATCCACCAGACCGTACGTCTTCGCCTCGGCCGCTGACATGTAATAGTCGCGGTCGGAATCCGAACGGACCTGGTCCTCGGGCTTGCCGGTGTGCTGCGAAATAATCCTGATCAGGCGCTTCTTGAGCTTGAACATGTATTCGACCTGCCGCTCGACGTCGCTCGCCTGTCCCTGCGCGCCGCCGGAGACTTGGTGGATCATGATGTCGGAATTCGGCAGCGCGAACCGTTTGCCTTTCGTGCCCGCGCAAAGCAGGACCGCGCCCATGCTCGCCGCCATCCCGAGGCAATAAGTGTTCACGTCGCAAGTGAGGAACTGCATCGTGTCGTAGATCGCGAGCCCCGCCGTCACCACTCCGCCCGGCGAGTTGATATAGATGCTGATGTCCTTCTTGCCGTCCTCCATTTGAAGAAAGAGCAACTGAGCGATGACCAAATTTGCGATGTGATCGTCGATCGACGTGCCGATGAAAATGATCCGGTCTTTCAGCAACCGGGAATAGATATCGTAGCTCCGTTCGCCCCGGCCGGTCTGTTCGACCACCATTGGGATGAGCACGGATTGAGAGAAATTTCTGTTGGCTTCAGTCATGGTTTTACTCCGGTGGCGCGCTGGCCGCCGCCGGTTCTGGAGTCGTTTCGACGTTAACATTCGCCTTCAAAAAATCAAGGGTCTTGCCCAGCAGAATCTCCTCCGCGAGGCCGTTTATGCGGTCGTTTTCCTCCAATTCCTTACGCATTTTTTCGACGGAAATACTGTAATGCGCCGCTTGCTCGCGGATGCGCTCATCGATTTCTTCCCGCGTCACCTGGATCTTTTCGTGTTCCGCGATGCGGTGAAGGATGAAGTTCGTCTTCAACCGATGCGCGGCGAGCGAACCAGCGCCTTCGATCAATTCCTTTTCTTTCCCCTTCAGCAAATCATCGGTCACGCCCCGCTCGCGGTTCCGATGCACGAGCTCATTCAGCGCACGGCGCGTTTCGTTCTTCAGCAGAGTGGGCGGCAGATCGAAGCTGATGTGCTCGTGGAGAAACTTCACCAGTTGCGTTTCTTTCGCGCGCTCGACTTCGTGCTCCTTCTCGTGCTCGAGATTATGCTCAATCGTGTGACGCAAATCGGCGAGCGTCTTTTCCGGCATCAGCTTCGCCGCGAAAGCGTCATCGAGCGGCGGCAACACCTTTTGTTTGATTTCGCTCAGCGTCACCGCGTAATCGGCCTTCTTCTCAGCGAGTTCCGTTACGGGAAAATCCGCCGGAAATACCACCTGCACGCTCCGGGTATCGCCCGGTTTCATGCCGACGATTTGTTCGCAGAATTGCGGCAGGAAATTCTCAGGAGCGAGATGGAGCCAGAATTTTTTCCCTCCATGCAGGTTCTTGCTTGCCTCCGGCACGATCTCGCTGATGGGAATGCCGTCGATCGCGCCGGTGAAATCGAGCACGGCAAAATCTCCCAGCGCCAGCTTGCGATCCGGCACATCCGTAAAATCAGCCGCTTGATCGCGCAAACGTTCGAGCGCGGTGTCGATTTCCGCTTCGGTCACGCTCGTGGTCGGCAACTGCACCGGAATATTTTTGTATTCTGGCAGCTCAAACTCCGGCGCGGTGACGACGGTCGCGCGGAAACGCATCGACCGATCTTCACCAAACTCCACGTCGCCAAGATCAGTCAGGGACACGACCCGCAATTGCTTTTCCGCGACAGCCTCGTGGTAGCTCTTCGAGACCAAAGCCTTCGTCAGCTCGTCTTGAATTTCCTTGCGAAATTTTTTCTCGATGACCTGCCGGGGAGCCTTGCCCGCGCGATAACCAGGGATGCGGGCATAGCGCGCGTAGTTGTTCGCGATGGAATCCCATTCCTTACGCACGTCTTCCGGCGGCAATTCGATCCGCAGGGTGGAAGTGGAATCCGGCTGTTTTTCAACATCGACCTTCATGAGCCAGCGACGTTACGGGCAGGCCGCCGGATGCGCAAATAGAGGGCGCCTTGAAGCCGCCGCCCTGCTTGCCACGCCGAAGCAAGGCGAAGGCGGGTGGGCGGCGCAGAGTTTTGCGTTGTATGACTGACGCTTCGCACAGCGAAGCGGCTACAGCGAAAACGCTCGCTCGCCGCGCACGTAAACGGAATGCGTCTGTGGCACTCCGAAATAGTAGGCAAGCTCACGGTAATCTTCGCAATCGTGGAGCGCAAAGTTGGCCAGCTTGCCGGGCTCGAGCGAACCGATCTTGCCGCCGCGGTTCAAACTGTAGGCGGCGTTGATCGTCGCCGCCGTCACGCTTTCCGCTGGCGTCATTTTCATCTGCGTCGTAGCGAGCGACAACACCATCTGCATCGAAGGCGTCGGCGAGGAACCGGGATTGAAATCGGTCGCGATGACGACCGCCAGTCCGGCCTCGATCATCTCCCGCGCGCGCGGATATCGGCTTTTGCCTAACGAGTAAACGGATCCCGGTAACAACACCGGTTGCACGGCCGCTTCGCTCAGCGCGGCAATCTCGGCCGCATTTGCTTGCTCGAGGTGATCAGCCGTCGCCGCGCGCAGTCGAGCCGCCAGGAAGGCTCCGCCCGAATTCGTCAGCTGATCCACATGCATCCGGAGGCGCAGACCGTACTCCTGCGCCGCCCTCAGAACTTTTTCCGAATCCGCGAGATCGAAGTAACCTCGTTCGCAAAAAATGTCGCAGCTTTCGGCCAGTTGCTCCTCGGCTACGCGCGGCAACATCTTGTGGATGACGAGGGCTACATATTGTCCGGGCGCGTTCCGAAACGCTTCCGGAATCGCGTGCGCGCCGAGGAACGTCGGCACAAACTCGATCGCCGATTCTTTGTTCAGTCGCTGAATAACGCGCAGAATCTTGATCTCTTCTTCAACGGAAAGGCCGTACCCCGACTTCGCTTCGACCGTGGTCGTACCGCAACGCAGAAACCACTGCGCGTGCTTTTTCGCCTGCGCGAGCAGCTCATCCTCCGAGGCAGCGCGAGTCTTGCGCACCGTCGAGTGAATGCCGCCGCCGCCTGCCGCGATTTCTTCGTAGGTCGCGCCCCTCGCCCGCATTTCAAATTCATCGACGCGATTGCCGGCAAAGACAGGGTGCGTGTGCGCATCCACAAACCCAGGCAATACCACGCGCCCAGTCGCATTCACGACTTCCGTGTCGCTCGACATTTGCTTCTCGATTACGTCCGACGAGCCCGTAGCGACGATCACCCCATCATGCACCAGTATTCCGCCGTCCGGAATGATTGCCAGGTCACAAAGCTCCGCGCCAACCCGGGGCCGTTTCGGACCGGCGAGCGTGATGAGTTGCGAAGCGTGAAGAACCGCGAGCGTTTTCAATATTGTGACCTGTGTAAAACCCGGGGGACACCGCTATTGGAGCGGACAACATTGACAACTTGGAAAGCGGCCTAACGAAACAAAGATTAGAGGCAAGTATTTGGTGGCAATTGCGCCCATTCTGATTCCGTTGTTCTAGCGGCGATATTGCGCAAGTTCAACATAGTTACTGATGCCGACACGCCTGTCGCCCAAACATAGGTAGTGAACTGTCAGGCGGAGAATGACTGATAAATGAGCTTCAACCGAACAGGTGTGAATCAGAAGCCGACGCTTGATGAGATAAATGCGATCGTTGAAACTGCAGGCCTACGCTGCGCTTCGACCAGTTACGCCCACGCCCATGCATCACTCGTTTGGGAGTGTTCTGTGAAAAAACACCGGTTCCGTGGCCACTGGGTTTACGTCCGGAACCGAATGCGCGGACCCGGCCCTGCGTGTTCAAAATGTGCCAGGGATGTGCACCGCGCGGAGGTTACTCCGGCCCTCCTCAAACGAATACGTGATTACGTTGCAGAACGCGGCGGTCAACTCCTTTCACAGGACGTTTCGACTGCTCGCGGCCACATTACAATTCGCTGTGCGAGGCATGGCATTTGGAAATCACAATGGTGGTCGATGATGCATGACCGGTCATGGTGTCAGAAGTGCCACATTGATGCGATGACCAAGGCGAGGCGACTGCGGACATTAAAACCTCGTCCGAGCCAAAGCGATACTGCAGGGCGGCGCATGCGTGTCGACTGCCTACGACAGATCCACTGACAAGTTGCAGTTTGAATGTGAGGCCAATCATGAGTTTGAGTCGACAGCCCCAAAGGTGTTGGCCGGCCATTGGTGCCGCCAATGCGCAATAGTTAACCGCGCCCGACGCCGACGGATGCCGTTGGAGGAGATCGGGGAACTTGCCAGGTCGCGCGGTGGCAGGTGTCTCACTGAGGAATACACATCGGGCTCAATGAAGCTTGAATGGGAGTGTGCAAACGGCCATCGGTGGCGTGCGCGGCTGTTTAAGATAAAAATCGGCCAATGGTGTCCCAACTGTTCGGCGGGATTGGGCGAACGGCTGTGTCGAGCGTTTTTTGAACAGCTATTTGGTGGCGGGTTCCCTTCAACTTGGCCGGAGTGGCTAAAAAGCGAAAGCGGAAGAACGCTCCAGCTCGACGGGTTTAACGAACGACTCCAACTTGCCTTCGAACATCAGGGGCGGCAGCATTACTCGAAGACGAAAGTTTTCTCGACCACTGATGAGGCGCTAAGGAAGCGCATATCGGATGATGAAACGAAGCGGCGCATCTGCGTAACGCGTGGCGTCATGGTAATTGAGGTTCCGGAGATCCCTCAATTGCTCCCAATAGGCCAAGTCCGGAATTTTATCGGCGCGGAATGTAGGCGCCGCGGGATAATATTGCCCGCAACCTTTTTCCAGGTTCACGTGGATCTGCAACGCGCCTACACGGCCGGCTCATTTCAACGATTGAGAAAGAGAATTCCGGCGATTTCGAAGGGTCGCTTACAACAGCGAATGCTGTCTTTTGGCAATGCGTCTTAACGACCGGCTGTATCGAAGAATTCGCGGAGGGGTGTACCACTCGACGAGCGCCTCTGGCTGGCGAGGTATTCGTGAACGAGGCGAGATTCTACCGAACGATGGTTCATTGCCATTCTCCCATGGTCAGTCCCGAGTTAGCTGCTGCCGTCATCTTGGTGGTATTTCCCTCCTAGACTTGAGAAATCCGCCGTGGCCACTAGTGGGACACGACAGCCTCACGAACTGGACATACTTCTTGCGAAATCATCATCCCATCACTCTTCTGCTTCAAATTGATCCCGGTGCATTGTCGGCCGCACTCCTTTTTGGCCGAGAACGCGTCACGCGGCTCGATCTTGGAATGCCGTTCGTTCCTGAAGCCGAAGTTTGCTATCTTCGCTCCATTTCCCTAACCGCTTTACAGTGCGTGTACCTCATCTGCGCCCAAAAACACACGTTGTTTGAAGTACTCAGCGTGTCCGAGCTGACAGAAGACCGTCTTGCGCATGTTGAACGGGCATTCAAATGTCGGCTGGAAAAGCTTCGTCCTCCGCCTCCGGCGCAAAGGAGGCACGGAGTTCTTAGCCTCGGTATTCTGACGAATCACGCGGCGGTAAGAGTCGTGTCCGGTTCCGATGCGAAAGGACCTTTGCGAATAGAGCAAAACGCCTCTTCGACTCGAAGGCTTCCGGGGCCGACAGAACAGTCAGCTTTTCCTTAGCCCATCTTGCTTTCAACGATCTGACTAATTCTTTCAAACTCGGAGTCGGATTCGGCGCTGATTCTCTGTACCTCTTCCCGGAGAGATGATTTCAGTTTTTCATCTTTCAGGCCGGCCAAGTTAAACGTTCATAGCCACTTTGCTTCATGCCGCTGAACGGGACGCGCAGGTCGCGCGCTTGATCCAGGCCAGGCGTACTTACTTGGCTAATGCCAGCGCTTGCTGACGGATGATTTTTCGCAGCGAAACGTTCACCGCTTTGGAATTGGAGAATACCTTGGCGACATCAGGCTCCAGGATAACGACGTTCGTTCCTTGCGCGGAACGGCGTGCGTATTTTCCGCGCTCGCCTTGCGAGAAATCGTATTCGTTCCGCATCGGCTTTCGTGCGGACTTATTCGAGGTTTTCTTCATAATGCTTGCGTTCCCGCCGGCCGCCCCGTCGGGCGAGCGCTCGATTCGACTCAATCAGCGTCTCGACTGCTTCCCGCCAGAATTCTGCCGCGTGCGGTAGGGTTTAAGCAGTTTCGCTCCCATACCGTTGAGCCGCTGATAGTAATCGGGATCTTTCTCCGCTTCACGCGCCATGTCCTCCTTAATTTTCCGAACTTCCAGCAAGGCCTTGGATTCGCGCAGTTCGATCTTCTTCACAATTCAGTCACCTGCTCTGGCGTGTGGATGCGGATTCGCGATTCAGGTCTAAATCTCCAAAACGATCTCTTCGGTTTTGCCGGCTGCCTCGTTGACAACGACCAAGTGACCACCATTGTCGCCACGGAGTTGCTCGTTTGCATTCAAAAGCTCGATGCCATAAACCGTGCCGTCCGGCGCAAGGTCCACATTAAGCGCGTCGCTAAGTTGGATCGTTTCGACCTCGGCCGTTTTCTCATGAAAGCGGAGGTACCCGATGTTGCGACGCGGATCGTAGGTTAGTTTCATCGAATCAAAAGTATCGGACAATCACGGTGATCACAAGCCAGCCCTCCCCATCTCGAACCGCGAAGGCTGTAACCTGCTTGGTCGCGTAAATTTAGCCGCGCCATTCGTTTCGGAAACTGAAGTTCCGCCGAAAACCGGCGCGGCCGAATTTTGATGGAAATTGTTCGCCGCCGGTTATTGTCGCGACCACCTCAGCTTCCGTCGTGCCCCGCTCGGCCAGCCGTTCTTTAGCATGCGGATGCAGACTGACCTTCATTTCTCTTCTACTTTCAAATTAAATGACTACCGCAGGATTCTCGTTTGCTTTGCGATTCAGACGTTTTTCGGCTCGGTGAAGAAACCTGCCTACGCCAAGGCTACGGCACGGCAGGCGCAGCGCTTCCCTCGCCCAAAAAAGGTTTTGTTAACCCATCTTGCTTTCGACGATCTGACTAATTTTTTTAAACTCCGATTCGGATTCGGCAGTGATCGTCCGAACTTTTTCCTGGAGAGATGTTTTCAGATTTTCATCTTTCAGGCCAGCCAAGTTAATTCGGACGTTCAGCGCCGCGCCGTCAATGCAAGCGCGCAAGGCGAGAAGACCGACCCCAACGTCTGAAATCGAGGCCGGGTTACCCTTTTCGGCCATTTCAGCGAGAAGCTGGTAGGACTTGGAGGCGGTCTCCATGACCCGGAGCGGAATCTCTGCTGCATACTTGTTGGCCAACTGGATCGCCGCTGTTCGCGCCGCTTTTTCTTCGGCAGAGTCCTTGGGCAGGGCGAATGCCTCCATCACTTTGTTGAAGGCGGCTGTGTCTTCATCGACGAGGAAGAGCATCTCATCCTTCAGTTGCTGCGCTTTCACGGCCCAGTCGCTGAAGTATTGAAGCTTGTCGTCCCAACCGCGTTTTCCAGCTGAAAGATTGGCGACCATTCCTCCAAGCGAAACACCGAGCGCGCCCATCAAAGCGGCGACAGAGCCTCCGCCCGGGGCCGGAGAATCGCTCAGGGTCTCGTCGCAGAATTGGCGCAGATCCATCTTCACGAGTGATTTTTTCGAAGCGCCGGATTCCATCTTGAGTTCGATGATCTTCTCTTTCGGATCGAAAGGTTTCAACTCATTCAGTCCCATGGAACGGACGGCAATATCAATGAGCTCTTCCTCAGACGCGCCTTCCGACCATTTCTGTTTCCGGAGAAAATATTTTCCTGCCTCCACCAAACATTTCTTGGGAAGCATGCCCACGACTTCCGATCCGGTGACGCGCAAGCCTCGTTTGCTGGCCGCTTCGTTACAGGCATCGAACGCAGCATGTAAGGGCGATTCGTCAAGGTTGGTCAGGTTCATGGAAACCTGCGCCATTCCATATTCTTCCACATACCAGCCAATGGCTTTCACATGCCTCAACATTCCGGGAACACGAACGGATTGTCCGTTCGCATCGAGCACCGGCTTTCCGTTAGGCGTGCGGTCCTCCGTTTTGATCCGGCCATTTTCTCTGACGTCGAACGCAACCGACGTGGCCCGTCGCACCGCCTTGGTATTTAGGTTCACATTGTAGGCGACCAGGAACTCCCGCGCGCCAATCACCGTTGCGCCCGACTTTTCGTTGAAAACCGAAGGCCCGAAATCCGGTTTCCAAGCGGGCTCCTTTATCTTCTGGAAAAAGCCTTCGTATTCTCCGGAACGGATGATCGAGAGGTTGGACCGGGACTGATCTCGCGCTGCTTTTTCGTAAAGATATACGGGAATCTTCAACTCTTCGCCGACGCGCTTTCCCAACTGGATTGCGCAGGCGATCGCTTCTTCCCAACTCACATTACTCACCGGAATGAACGGACAGACGTCCGTCGCCCCCATACGAGGATGGGCGCCTTTCTGTTTACGCATGTCGATGAGCTCCGCTGCCTTCTGAATTCCACGAAAGGCAGCTTCCACCGCAGCCTCAGGATTGCCGGCAAAGGTGACCACCGTGCGATTCGTGCTCGCGCCAGGATCCACGTTCAGCAGAGCGATTCCATCCACCGATTCGATGGCGGCGGTGATCTGCCGAATGATCTCCAGATCGCGACCCTCGGAAAAATTAGGAACGCATTCGATGATTTTTTGCATACTGCACTCGGCTAATTGAATACCTATATCTAAAACTGGGTCCGAAATATTTGGACGAGCCGCGGGCACCCTCATCCTAACCTTCTCCCAACGGGAGAAGGAACTACCTCTCCCTTTGGGAGAGGGCTGCGGTGAGGGCAAGCGAATTTTCGAGGTGGTTCAATCGCGCGGCTTCGGTTGAATTGGGATGTCGATTTTGTTCGTGGCGGCGAAATCAATCGCGCGCGAATAACCTGCGTCCGCGTGGCGCAAAACACCCATGCCGGGATCACTCGTCAGGACTCGCTCGAGCCGCCGCTTCGCGCTCTCAGTTCCGTCGGCGACCACGACCATTCCAGCGTGCTGCGAGTAACCGATACCAACTCCGCCGCCGTTGTGAATAGAAATCCATGATGCGCCGGCCGCAGTGTTCAAGAGCGCGTTGAGCAGCGCCCAATCCGCGATCGCGTCGCTGCCGTCAATCATCCCTTCGGTTTCGCGGAAGGGCGACGCGACGGACCCGGTATCGAGATGATCGCGGCCGATGACGATCGGTGCTTTGATCTCGCCGCGCTTCACCAAGTCGTTTATCGCCACACCGAACTCTGCGCGTTCGCCGTAGCCGAACCAGCAGATGCGCGCGGGCAGGCCTTGGAAATGGATTCGCTCCTGCGCCAGTTTCATCCAGCGCGCGAGAGTCTTGTTCTCGGGAAAAAGTTCGAGCGCGAGTTGATCGGTCCGCGCGATGTCCGCTGGATCTCCGCTCAACGCGACCCACCGAAACGGGCCTTTCCCTTCGCAAAAAAGCGGCCGGATATATTCAGGAACGAAACCGGGGATATCGAACGCGTTTTCGACACCGGCCTTTTTCGCCTGGGTGCGAATGTTGTTTCCGTAATCGAAAGTGATCGCGCCTTTCTTTTGCAGCGCGAGCATGGCTTGGACGTGCGTCGCCATGGATTGCATCGAACGTTTGACGTACTCGTCCGGATCGTCGGTACGGAGCTTCAGCGCTTCCGCGAGTGACATTCCATTCGGGATATAACCATTGAGCGCATCGTGCGCGCTGGTTTGATCGGTAAGGATGTCGGGCACGACACCTCGCTTCACCATTTCCGGCAATACGTCCGCGCAGTTTCCGACCAGGCCGACCGAAAGCGCCTTCCCTTTTTGGCGCGCTTCGTCGATCAACTGAAGCGTTTCGTCGAGTGAGGTCGCGATTTTGTCGCAGTAGCCGCTCTGTAATCGCTTCTCGATCCGAGCCGGATCGACGTCGACTCCGAGAAAAAGCGCACCGTTCATGGTCGCGGCCAGCGGCTGCGCACCGCCCATTCCGCCAAGGCCCCCGGTGACAACAAATTTTCCTTCGAGCGTTCCGCCGAAATGTCTGCGGCCCGCTTCCGCGAAAGTTTCGAAAGTTCCCTGCACGATCCCCTGGCTGCCGATGTAAATCCATGAGCCGGCCGTCATCTGGCCATACATGGTGAGTCCCATGCGCTCGAGCCGGTTGAACTCCGCGTAGTTCGACCAATGCCCGACCAGATTCGAATTCGCGATCAACACGCGCGGCGCTTCATCGTGCGTGCGAAAAACGCCGACGGGCTTGCCCGATTGGATGAGCAACGTCTCGTCGTTCTCCAGTTCCCGCAGCGATCGGACGATCGCGTCGAATGCATCCCAACTGCGTGCGGCGCGGCCGGTGCCGCCGTAGACGATCAGCTCATCCGGATTCTCCGCCACATCGGGATCCAGATTGTTCATCAACATTCGGAGCGCAGCTTCCTGGTGCCAGCCTTTGCAGCTGATTTCGCTCCCGCGCGGAGCACGGATGACGCGTTTCGCGCTCATATCTTTTCCAGTTCGCTGTCGAACTCACCATTCCGAATTGCCGTGGCCACGCGCTCGATGTCGGACGACAAGGAGCGATCCTCGTTCACCGCAGGCGAAATGGATCGGACACGTTCGTAGGCCTGCTCCACGCCAACGCCGCCTTTCAACGGCCGCCGGAATTCGAGCGCCTCGGCGCCGGAAAGAAGCTCAATCGCGAGCAAGTGCTCTGCGTTCTCGCAAATCGTGCGCAGCTTCAGCGCCGCGGTCATTCCCATCGAAACGTGATCTTCCTTCCCGCCGGAGGTGGGCAGGTTGTCCACGCTTGCCGGATGCGCCAGAACTTTCGCCTCGTTTAACAGAGCTACCGCAGCGACATGCAGAATCATGAAACCGGAATGCGTTCCCGCGTGCGGCGCGAGAAACGGCGGCAGCCCCTCGTTCAAATCCGGATTCACCAGCCGATCGGTGCGCCGTTCGCTGATACTCATCAGATCGGTCAACGCGATGGCCGCGTAGTCAAGCGCGAGGGCCAGAGGCGCGCCATGAAAATTTCCGCCGGAAAGAACATCGCCGCTCTCGGCGAAGACGAGCGGATTATCGGTGGCCGAGGCCGATTCTATCTCGAGCACATTTTCGCAATGGGCCAGCGCGCCACGCACTGCGCCGTGAACTTGGGGCATGCAGCGCAAACTATACGCATCCTGAACGCGCGGATCGCCCTTGAGATGGGATTGCCTGATCTCGCTGTCGCGCAGCAAATGGCGGAGATGTTCCGCTGCCGCTTGCTGCCCGGGATGCGGACGGGCCTGATGAATCCGCGGATCGAAAGCAGTGGGTGTTCCCTTCAATGCCTCGAGGCTAATCGCTCCCGCGATATCGGCGATGCGCGACAATCGTTTCGCGCGAAGTAACGCCAATCCGCCCACGGCATGCATTCCCTGCGTTCCATTCAAAAGCGCGAGGCCCTCTTTCGCTTCTAAAACGACGGGGCGCAGACCCGCCTTTTTCAGCGCCTCGGCACTTGGCCCACGCGTGTCGCCGTAAAACGCTTCTCCCTCACCGATCAACGTCAACGCCAGATGCGCCAGCGGCGCCAGATCCCCGCTCGCTCCCACCGAACCCTTTTCCGGGATGACCGGATGGACGCCACGATTGAGCAGTTCGCACAGCAGCTCGATCACCTCCAAACGAATCCCGCTCAATCCGAGGGTGAGCACGTTGGCTCGAAGCAAGATCATCGCGCGCACTTCCGCGACGGAGAGCGGCCGGCCGATCCCGCACGAGTGGCTGCGGACCAGATTCAATTGTAGTTGGCGAAGCTCGCCTGACGGAATCTCAACATCGGCCAGCTTGCCGAACCCAGTGCTGACGCCGTAGACCACCCCGGCCCGCGCGATGATTTCTTCGACGACTTTGCGGGAGCCGTGAATCCGCGCGTAAGCCGACGGCGCGATCTCGATCCGCACGCCGCCGAGCGCCACCGCCGCGATTTCCGAGAGCGACAATGGTTGGCCGGCCAGCTGCATCATTCGCACCTTATTAGAGGTGCTCTGGCGAAACAACAAGAGCGGTTGTCGCCATCCACGCGGCACCACCGAGAAGCCTGAACAAAAAAAAGCCAGGCCGATAAGCCGGCCTGGCCTTTTTGGTTAAAGCTATCCGCAGGCGGACAACTGGAAGGTTATTTCGAGTAGGTGGAAGTTGTAGTGGCCGCCGTCTCTTTTTTCTGAGCACAAGCCCCCAAACTTAACGCACTGGCCGCGACGGCCACGATCATTATTGCTTTGAAAATTTTCACTTAATATTTCGCCTCCTTTCCGTGCAGGTTGCTGCCGTCATTTAGGCAGTTAAGACCCGTCACGCAACGCTTTTCTCGACTTTTTTCAGAGGGGCTCGCACCCGTTTCAGGCTTTGATCACCACCGGCGTGTTCGTGCTCACCAATGCGAAAAGCTCCACCAAATCCTCATTTCGCATTCGGATGCAACCGTGGCTCGCCGGTTCCCCGATGCTTTCCTCGTGATTTGTTCCGTGAATGTAAATGAAGCGCTCATGCGTGTTCGCATTGCCGGGATCGAGGCCGGCGAGCCAAAGAATGCGGGTCAGCACCAGATCCTCCTCCCGCAAAAGTTTTTTCGTCGCTTTGACGGGCCGGCGACTTTTGAACACGGTCCCGACCGGCATTCCGCCGCCTATCTTCTCCGCGATACGAAATTTGCCAGTAGGCGTTTTCATGCTCCCCTCCTTCGTTCCCAGGCCAAACCGTGAAGTCGAAACCAGATACGCTTTCAATTTTTTCCGGCCACTTTTTAGAGTGAGCTTCTGCGTCCGCGCCGAAATGTGGATCGTGGTCTGCGCGCTTTGCTTCATGAGAGAGTGGCGGTAGGATTCGCCGTGCCGAAAGCGAAAAGCTATCACACCGCCATTGTCGGCGCGACCGGAGCAGTCGGTGCGGAGCTGTTGCGCGTGCTCGAACGCCGCTCTTTTCCGGTGGAGCGATTGCTCCCGTTGTCGTCACACCGGTCGGCGGGCAGAACGGTTACGTTTCGCGGAGAGGAGATCGCCGCGGTGGAGCTTACCGAGAGATCATTCGAAGGCATCGATCTCGCGTTCTTCAGCGCCGGCGGGGATATTTCCCGGCGTTATGCGCCGATCGCGCGCGCGGCGGGCGCGATCGTAATCGATAATTCTTCGGTCTTCCGAATGGAGCCTGATGTTCCGCTCGTGATTCCCGAGATCAATGGCGAAGACGTTCAGCGGCATCGCGGATTGATCGCGAATCCAAACTGCACCACTGCCGTCGCATTGATGGCGCTTTATCCGCTGCACTGCGCGTTCGGCGTGCGGCGAGTTTTCGCGGCGAGTTACCAGGCCGTTTCGGGAAGCGGCGCGCGCGCGATCGACGAGCTACGAGCGCAGGTCGAGGCGGCCGCCGAAAAACGGTCGCCGGTCGCTGAAGTCTATCCTCACCCGATTGCGTTCAACGTTCTTCCGCATGTCGATTCATTCCTGCCGGGTGGTTACACCAAAGAGGAAATGAAAATGCAGAACGAAGGCCGGCGCATAATGCATCTGCCGAACTTTCGCGCGTCGGTTACGTGCGTTCGCGTCCCTGTTTACCGTGCGCATTCCGTGGCGGTAAGCGCGGAATTCGATCGCGCTGTTTCCGTGGCGGAGGCACATGAAGTCCTCGCAAAAGCGCCAGGCCTGGAATTGGTGGATGAGCCGCAAAAAAATAATTATCCAATGCCGCTTTACACTGCCGGCAAGGAAAATTGCGAAGTGGGCCGGGTCCGCCTCGATTGCGCGTTTGAGAACGGTCTTTCGTTTTGGGTCTCGGGCGATCAGCTCCTCAAGGGAGCAGCGCTCAACGCGGTCCAGATCGCCGAGCTTCTCTAAAAGAAACGGCCCCGGATTTCTCCGGGGCCGCTTAGTTTCAGTTCGCGCTTCTTGTACTTACGGAGCAGGCGTCGCCGATGATTCAGGCTTCTTGTGGTCTGGTCCTTTGCGAGGGCCTTCGGTGTTCACGGCCCCGTTCGGTCCCGGACCAGGAGGAGCGACGTGTTCCCTCGGCATGTCAGCCGGTGGCTGTTTATGCTGAGCTTCAGGTGGCGTCTCCCGCTTCGGCGGCACCACCTTCTCTGTAGGCAGATCAGCTTTGGGCTGTTTGCGCGGGCTTTCGGCATTCACTGCCTTCCAAACCGCTCCTTGTGGCCTTCCCCAGCGCGAGCGTTTTGGGGAAACCGCGTCCTGAAATACAACCATTCCACTCCCGGCGCGAGGGCGCGCCGGCTCCATTTCTACTTCGGGCGCAACACGACAAACGAACGCGTGCGATGCCGGCAAACCGAAAGCACCTGCGTTTCGTTGGGATCGAGTGAGCTGACGATCTTTTTGTATTCAGCCACCGAACTAACGGGCTGCTGATTCACTTCCTCGATCACGTCGCCCGTGCGCAGCTCGCCTTCGTCGTCCGTCACTTTCGTCACGAGTACACCGCGGACGCTCTTGGGCAGATCGAGGCGTCGCGCCATGTCCTGAGTAAGCTCGCCCACGTCGATCGAACCGAGCACTCCAGCTTCATCATTTTGCTCATCCGGCTCCGAGGGCGTTTGCGGTGTCTTGGGAATCCGCGGAGTCGGTGACGGCCGAGGATTGACCCGCGCGGTCGAATAATCAGTAGGAGCTTCTCGAATTTCCGCCGTCAACTTCACCGTCTTGCCATTGCGCGTCACTTCCACGTCAACCTTCTTATTCAACTCGGCCTGCGCGACGAGACTGCTCAGCTCCTGAAAAGTCTTCACCTCGCGGCCATTGAATTTCCGGATCACGTCTCCCTTTTTCATTTGCGCGTCGTCGGCCGGGGAGTTGGGAACGACGTCATCGACCGTGACTCCCACGACTTCCCGGCTGGCCGGCGCCGCATTGCGAGACAGAATGCCGAGATACCCGCGGATGATGCGGCCGTTTTGCAGCAAGCTCTCCAGCGCGGTGTGAACGGTATTCGACGGAATGGCGAACCCGATTCCCTCCGAACCGCCACTCCTCGTGTAGATGGCGGTGTTGATGCCGATGATTTCACCGCGGAGGTTTACCAGCGGGCCGCCGCTGTTCCCCGGATTGATCGCCGCGTTTGTTTGTAAATATTCGCCGTAACCATCGACGCGGTTGGGCCGGCCTTTTGAGCTAATGATTCCATCGGTCACGGTTTCCTCGAACCCAAACGGGTTACCGATCGCGATCACGAAGTCTCCCGCCTGCATCGCATCCGAGTCGCCAAACTTAAGCGGCTTCAGCCCCGGCTCATCGACTTTCAGAACCGCCAGATCCACCCGCGCATCCGCGCCCACGAGTTTCGCTTTTTTCGTGCGGCCATCACTCAATTGCACCTCGATATCGTCCACCTGATCGACCACGTGATTGTTCGTGATGATGTGCCCCTCGGCGGAAACGACCACGCCCGACCCGAGAGAGTTTTGGACCATCGCATCTTCATCCGGGTTGCGGTATTGGCGCGGGTTGCGATTATAAAACTCGCCCGGATCGAGCGCGTCACTCCTACGGCGCGCTACTTTCTTGGAAGTCTTTATGCTCACGACCGAAGGCAGGATGCTGCTGACGAGCGTCCGCCGTTCGCGATTGAGATTCTCGAGACCGACCACCTCTTTCGGATCGACCGTGGTAGTGGTCGGGAGAGTGTATTTTTCTGGACTGGGCGAAGCGGCCGCGAGGAAATTCAAGCCGCCGTGTTTGAGACGGTAATCGTAGAGCGCGGAGATGCCGGCGCTCACCAGCAAGACGAAAATGAGAAATTTAATTAGATTTTTCATTAGCTAACGTTCGAGAACGTACGTCCCCGCTCTTCGACAATCAATCTCCGAAAACGTTGATTCTCGGGCCTTTTGAGTTCCGGATCGGCTTCCATGATTGCAGTGGCGGCCGCCCGCGCCCGACGCATGACCGCCGCGTCCTTCTTCAGATCTCCCAGCTTCAACGCCGGCAAACCGCTCTGCGCAGTTCCGAGAAGATCGCCCGGGCCGCGCAGATCCCAATCCGCTTCCGCGACCTCGAAGCCATCGCTCGTTCTCTCGAGCACCGCCAGCTTGGCCACGGTCTCGGGCGATTTTTCCTCGCTCAAAAGAATGCAGTACGATTTGTGTTCGCCCCGTCCGATTCGACCGCGAAGCTGATGCAGTTGCGCGAGCCCGAAGCGTTCCGCGTTCTCGATCAACATGATCGTCGCGTTGGGAACATCGACGCCGACTTCAATCACAGTCGTGCTGATGAGCGCGCTCGTATCTCCGCGACGGAAGCGCTCCATGATCGATTGCTTTTCCGGCGCGGGAATGCGGCCATGCAACAACTCACAGCGAAACGGCCGCAAGCGTTCCTGCCACGTTTCGAACTCTGCGGCTGCGGCTTTGACGTCGAGCTTCTCGCTCTCATCGATCAGCGGATAGACGACGTATGCCTGCCGTCCCGCTTCGAGTTGTCTCCGGATGAAGGTCAGCACTTCGCCGAGCTTCGATTGATCGCGCACCGCCGTGATGATTTTGCCGCGATCCGCAGGCATCTCATCGATCACCGACACATCGAGATCGCCGTAGACAGTCATCGTGAGCGTGCGCGGAATCGGCGTCGCGGTCATCACCAGGACATCCGGCGCCGGCTCGCGCGCTGTGAGCCGGGCCCTCTGCGACACCCCAAACTTATGCTGCTCATCGATCACCACGACTCCCAGATTCTCGAACGAAACGCCTTCGTAAAGGAGAGCGTGCGTCCCGATAATGATGTGCGGTGTGTCTTTTTCTGGGGAGCGCAGGCTGCCAGCCTGCCCTTCGCGGCAGCCTGCCGCGAAGTCTGGCGGCGCATTCCTTGAAAGCCGCGCCTCCGGCTCCATCTCCGGCCACCAAACCCACGAATACTCCGCTCCGGGTTTCACAACACCCGCGTCCCAAGGATTCCGAGTAATATATTGGAACTTTTCCTGCAGATCGCTTTCCGAGCGAATGACACGATCGAACGATTCGGTCTCCCATACGATTCCGCTCTTGTTCTCGACCTTGTTGATTCGGTTGGCGGTAAACGATTTGATGCTATGCAGAATTTTTGTGAGCGAAAAGAAAACCGGCGTTCCAGAATCGTCCTCACGTTCGACCATCGGCTCAATTAAGAGGTGCAAGTGATCCGGCATCACACATGCCGCGTAGAGTTCGTAGCGGTGATCCTTCCAGCGAAGCACCGACTCGAGCACTACGTTGCGGGCCTTATCAGATAGGATGCGGTGATTTCGCGCGGTGACGGTGATCATATATTTGGCCCACGGTCGTTCGAAGTGGGGAAGGAGCCGGCGACGATAGCGGGTCCCGCTTAGGCCCGAAGATGTGTCCGGCAGGCTGCCGGATACTGCAGGCTGGCAGCCTGCGCTCCCCAGCTCTTGTTTCCGCGGTTGATCGAAAAGCGGTAGCGGAGCGTTGTTCTCCCGGCGCGCGGCGGTGCGCAAGGCCAAGCGCACACCCTGCGGTTCGAGCCAGCGGCACAACACGGCGTAATGTTGTTCGGCCAGGATCTGTGTCGGCGCCATGAGCGCGGCTTGGAAACCGGCTTCCACTGCAAGCAGCATCGTGGCAATCGCGACCACGGTCTTGCCGGAGCCGACATCGCCTTGCAGCAAACGGTTCATCGGATGCCGGCTCGCAAGATCGCGGCGTAGCTCGTCGATCACGCGCGTCTGCGCGTCGGTCAAATCGAACGCGAGCCCCCGCAGAAATTTCTCGAGCAATTCTCCTGACCCGCAATGCGCCTGTCCGCTCCGCAACGAAGCCGTGGATCGCCGCGACGCGATCAACATCTGCATGGCGAAGAATTCGGAGAAGACGAGATGTTCGCGAGCCGCCTCGAGTTCCGCCTGGGTCGAGGGAAAATGAATTTCATGCAAGGCGTGAATTCGCTCACCCAGATTCACGTTCCGAGGTAGCGCTGTTTCGATCGAAGTCTCGTCCAGCTCTTCCAGCGCCCGATGGATCAATCCGCGAAAGGCTCGCTGCGACAGTCCTTCGGTCGCCGGATAAATCGGAGTGATCCGACGAAAGTGAATCGAGATTTCCTCGTCGTTTTCGATCACTTCAAACTCCGGGTGCTCCATGCAAAGCCGCTGGCCGCGGAGCCGCGGCTTTCCGAAAACAATGAGCCGCTGGCCGGTCGCGATCATTTTTTGCACGTAATGGAGATTGAACCAGCGCAGGACCAGCGGCTGGCTCAACGCGTTCGCATCCGATTCTTGTAAAGTGGCTTCGAAGATTTTTTTCCAGCCGCCGAAACGACGCAGCTGCGTTTTCGTCACTTCGCCACAAAGACAAATCGGCACATCGCTCTCCTGGCGCGGGAAACCGGGGAACTCGGTGCGGTCCTCATATCGCCGCGGGAAATGAGTGAGCAGGTCTTCAACAATTTCGATGCCGAACCGGCGCAATGCCGTTAACTTCGGGCGCGGAATCCAGTCCAGCTCGGCGAGCAATTGCGAGGGTGAAATCATTCGAGCGGCGCTGCTGCGCGCAACGCCTCAACGTGAATCTGCAACCGTGTTTCGCCTTCGTATTCGTCCGCGTTGAGCCGGAACGCCATGTCCCACGGAGACGAAGGCAACGGCGTCGAAGCGCCATCAAAAAAAATTGCGCGTCGAAAATGGTTTTTCTGCCGGAGGCGCAGAACCAGATGTTTCTCCTTCAGAATTTGCGGCTCGACGGCCGGCTCGACTCCGCGCGCGAAGAACATCGGTTGCAGATTGCCGCTGCCAAACGGTTGCAGCGCCTGATGCCAACGCAGCAAGTCACCATTGAGTTCGGAGAAGGCAAGTTCGTGATCGAGATGGAGCCGCGCCTGAAGGTTTTCGTCTGACAGCAGCTCACGCGCGGCCTTGCGGAACGCATCGGTGAATCCAGCAAAGTTTTCTTCGCGCACGGTCAGACCCGCCGCCATTTCGTGACCGCCAAATTTTTCCAGCCATTTCTTGCAATGGTCTAATCCCTCGACCAACGATAAGCCCTCGATGCTTCGACCGCTCCCTTTTCCAAGGCCGCCGGAATCGAAGCCCACGACGATCGCGGGCCGATGATATTTTCGCGCGACACGCGAGGCAACAATCCCAAGCACTCCCGGATGCCAACCGCGTGCCCCAACGACGATGGCGGCATCGCGGTTCGGATCGAAAACCTTCGCCAAGTTTTCTTCCGCTTCGTTGAAGATCTTCTTCTCGACTGCCTGCCGTTCTCGATTCTGCGCGTCCAGCAGTCCCGCCAATTCTGTCGCTTCTGTTTCATCCTGCGTAACCAGGAGCCGCAAGGCCTTCTCCGCCGTGGCGAGCCGTCCCGCCGCATTGAGACGCGGACCGAGACGAAAGGCGATGTCCTCGGCCGCGACGGGCGACCGCACCGCAGCGACTTCCATTAGTTTCCGAATGCCGGGACGTTTGGATCTCGCGATTTCCGCGATTCCACGCTGAACGAAAATGCGATTCTCGTTCTGCAACGGGACGATGTCCGCGACGGTTCCCAGCGCGACGAGATCGAGGTTTGCCTTCAAATCGAATTTCGGCGAGGGCCGCGTCTTGAGCAGAGCGTGGCAGACTTTGAAAACGATTCCGACGCTGCAGAGATAGTGAAACGCGCAACCGGTTTCGGCTTTTGGATTCACCACGGCCACGCAATCGGGCAAGGCGGATTTTGGCTCGTGATGATCGAGCACAATGACATCGACGCCCCGGCGTTTTAACTCGGCGATTTCATCGATCGAAGACGTGCCGCAATCGACGGCGATCAGGAGTTGCGGATGATGCTGCTCGCAGCAACGGTCAACGCTTTCCGGGCTCATGCCGTAGCCTTCCTCCATCCGTAGCGGCAAAAATAATTCCGGCGCGACGCCGTAACTGCGGAGCATTTCTGACAACAGCGCGAGCGAAGTCACGCCATCAACATCGTAGTCGCCGAAAAGCACGATGCGGTCGCGGTTATCAATCGCACGGAGAATGCGGGTCACGGCAGCAGCCATGTTTGGCAGGAGAAAGGGGTCGCTGAGGGAGCTGAGGCGCGGCTGCAGGAAAGCGGTCACGTCATCAGCGCTTGCGAAGCCTTTGCGCTTGAGCAATGCGAGGATGCAGGGCATGTCGCAGATTCCCGCCCAGGCTATTTCCGCATTCGGCTCCGCTTCAGCTTGAGCAATTATCCAGCGTCTCTCCACGAATGAGATTATTGGCGCGGAGGTTGCGTGGCAAGGGGGGCAGCTTCCGAACCTCGGCAAATTACGACGGCGTGATCTGAAACTGCTTCGCGAGCGATCTGGCGTTGAAGGGCGCGTGAACTTTCGCGTCGTTGTCGAAGTAGACGTAAATGTGGCGGTTTCCGGCGCGGGCAGTTCGATCGGAAACGACCTTGGCGTCACGCGGTTGCTTTCCCTGGCGCCATTTACGAATTCGCGCGGCCGACGAATCGAGCGCGGCTGGACTGTAACCGCTGACGTAGAGTTCCTCCGCGCCGTGCAATCGGCAGTAAACGAAATCGGCGGTGAGATCTTCCGCATATGGCCATTTGCCTGCCGTGTCCGCGAACACGAACGCGATATTATGCCGGCGAAGGAGCGCAAAGAATTCCGGCACCATAAAAATCGGATGCCGGATCTCCACCGCATAGCGCAGCGGACGATTGCCGTCCGTCTTCGTCCATGCGCCTCCTTTCAACTTGTCGTTGTGTCGACAGGCCAGCTTTGCCGCCGCGGCGGTATCGCGTGGCAGCAACTCGAAGAAGTCGCTGAACCGATCTTCCTTCCAGCCAAAGTTCGGCGGGAATTGCCAGAGGATCGGTCCCAACTTTTCGCGCAGGCAAAGAACACCGGAGGCGAAGAAATTTGCGAGAGGTATTTCGACCTCGCGCAGTTTTTTCATGTGGGTGATGAAGCGCGCGCCCTTGACGCTGAAGACAAATCCCTCCGGCGTCTCGGAATACCAGCGTTAGTAACTGGAGGGCCGCTGAAGGGAATAAAACGAACCGTTGATTTCGATGGAATTGAAAGCGCGGCTCGCGAATTCCAGCTCGCGGCGGTGCGGCAGTTTCGCGGGATAAAAGACCCCGCGCCAGGGCGGATAAGTCCAGCCTGAAATGCCAATGCGCAGGCCGTTGCTCTGTGACCAGCGCCGTTCGTCTACAGCACGAATCTGGGATCGGGAGAGAGAAGGCCGTGCTTTTCGCATAATTTCCGGAAGGTCCAGAGCCCTTCTTTCTCGCCCGGCCCGAAACCATACCTTATGCAATCGTTGAAATAATAGGCACAGAACTCCGCGCTGAATTCCTGCTCCGCGGCAATGAGCGGGCCGAGGTTCCGAAAATTCTCGTCACGACAGGCGCGCAAGCTGTCGGCGATCGGCTTCGGTGACATGACCTCGGGCCGAATGAGCCAGAGGGCATAAACAAAGGGCAGACCCGTCATTTTTCTCCATTGGTCGCCGAGATCCCAAAACTGAAAATTCCCCGCGTTCTCATCGCGGAAACGGATGGCTTGGTTGCCGATGAAGAATTTCGCGAGCTTGGGCGTAATCGCCCGTTGGATCAGCCGGGTCCTGGCCACGAGCTTGGGCGAAAGTTTCGCTTCGGCGAGAAGACAACGCAACAGGTTCACCGAAGTGAGCGACGCAGGGTCGACCTCGATTTCCTCGATCTCCGCGAGCGCGCCGGAGTGCGCAAGAAAAACGCTGTGGACCGGGCCGTGAGAAGAGATCGAAATATCATCGACCAGGATGTAGCTCGGGTTCCAAAGGAATTCGAAACTCGAGGCGAGAGCGACGTCGAGCGCGCCGGCGGCCAGCTTTTCGCAGAGCTTCGCCGGATGGTCGAACAGGATCTCGCCCGGCCAGCCGTGGATCAACGGACGCGCGTTGAGATACTTGACGCAACCGATCCGCAAGAGGTCGCTCGAAGGCACACGTTACGCGCAAACGAGCTCGGACTCGATCCCCGGCGGAGCGGGAGCCGAAGGGTGCACTCGAGACAAATGCCGATAAAAACTGTCCCGCTGCACTGGTTCGCGGCCGGCTTCGCGGATCACGTTCTCGAGCGTCGCGACAGTTTGTTCCTGCGGCGTTTTTGCGCCGGCCATATGAAAGATCATTTCCTCCATGATCGTGCCGTGCAGATCGTCTACTCCGTAGCTAAGAGAAATCTGCGCCAGTGGCAATCCCATTGAAACCCAATACGCGGTCAGATGATCGAAGTTATCCAGGTAAATGCGGCTGACCGCGAGATTGCGAAGCTGCTCGACGGCCGAAGCAGATTTCACGTGAGCGAGAATGGTGGTTTGGGGTTCGAAGGCGAATGGAACGAATCCAGTAAATCCCGCTGTCTCGTCCTGCAGCTCGCGCAGTTGCCGCAAGTGATCCACCCGCTGTTCGAGCGTTTCGATGTGGCCGTAGAGCATCGTGCAAGTGCTGCGGCCCCCCATCTGGTGCCAGGTGCGGTGAACGTCCAGCCACTCTTCCGCGCTTTCCTTTCCGCGGCAAAGCTCGTCCCGCACACCGGCATCGAAGATCTCCGCGCCGCCCCCCGTGAGAGCGCCGAGACCCGCCTCACGCAAAACCGTCAGTGTGTCCGCGATCGAGAGCTTGAAAACGCGCTGGGCCAAATGCCGGACCTCGATGGCCGTAAAAGCTTTAATGATCAGGTTCGAATCGAGCGCGTGCAGGCGTTGCAGAAGCGTGAGATACCAATCCTTTTTCAACGTCGGATGCAAACCGCCCACCATGTGGACTTCCGTGATGCCCACGAGGAGCGATTCCTGCACCGCGGCCACAATGTCGTCGATCGAGCGCTCAAAGGCATGGGCATCGCGCTTTTTCGCCGCGAAGGCGCAAAACTGGCAGGAGAGAATGCAAAGGTTCGAGTAATTGATGTAGCGATTGAGAATGTAGGTCGCGACGTTTCCGTTTTTTTGCTCCCGCACCGCGCTGGCCATGATGCCAAGCGCGTTAATGTCGTTCGAACGATACAATCGAAGCGCCTCTGCTTCCGAGATCCGCTGCCGGCTCTCGACCTTTTCCGCGATGGGTCGAAGGTCATTGGGAATGAGAGATAGATTCATCAAGACGGTGGCGCGGGTCAGATTTTTCGAAACCAATGATGCACATACTCCACTTCAGTTGCAACCGAAAGCGCGGGAGAAGCCAACCCAGAGCGAACCTTCCCGCTTGGAGCGGCTTAATCCTGTAACCAGGCGGCCGCTGGCGCGTCTACATTCATAATGTCCCGCGACGAGCTGACCCCTGCGGGAAAGACCAACGAGGACGCCGAAGACGTGCGTTTGATGCAGCTCGTCAGCGCTGGGGAAACGGACGCGTTCGAAGAGCTGGTGGGGCGGCATCAGCGGCTGGTCGTGGGGACGGTGGCTCGAATGCTGGGAAACAATTCCGAGGTCGAAGACATTGCCCAACAGGTGTTCGTGCGGGTTTGGAAAAGCGCGAAGCGCTATGTCCCGCGCGCGAAGTTTACCACCTGGCTGCTGAAAATTACGCGCAATCTCGTCTTCAATGAATTGAGGCGCCGGTCTCGTCACGCGCACACGCCCCTGCAACTCGAGCCCGAGGAGGAAGAGCGGCCCATGAAAGACGAGCGCGCGATGGCTCCGGATGCAGCGTTGCTCGAGCAGGAACTGCAGCGCGCCATCGAGACCGCGATCGCGCAGTTGCCCGAAACGCAGCGGATGGCGGTAGTTCTTCGCCGCTACGATGGTCTCAGCTACGAGCAAATCGCGGACGTGCTCGATCAATCTGTGCCCGCGGTGAAGAGCCTTCTTTTCCGCGCCCGCACCGAGTTGCGGAGCCAGCTTAGCCGTTATCTGGCGAACTGAAATGTGGGAGGGGCCCTAAGCGCCGCGACCGGATGCCAATTAATCGTCGGAGCGCTAAGGCCTCTCCACATTCAAAACAAAGAGGGCGGACCTCTCACGAGAATCCGCCCCCTCTCAACCCCACACTCTTTCGTTCCTTAAAAGTCTCGGTCCTTGGCCGTGCTCAGGAATTGCACCTTATCGGTCGAAGTCGTTGTCGTCGTTGTTGACGAACTGGAACTGGTCGCCGGCGCGGGAGGAGTACCCGGTTTCGGGTAGTCCGCGGCGTTCTGGCGATTCGAAGTTGGTACGAGCCGCACTGCGCCCTTGGCGTTATTTCTCCAGCCGTTCGGATCCGCGTATTCCTCACCGGTATGGTGCACGCCACTGACCTGGTCTTCCAAGCCCGTGCCGTAACGTTGGTCGATGATCGTAGGCGTAACGAACACAAGCAGATTTCGCTTTGTCCGGATATTGGTTCGACTTTGAAATAAATACCCGAGGACTGGGACATCGCCTACGACCGGGACCTTGGTGCGGGATTTCGTGACTTCGTCCTGAAGCAAACCGCCAATCGCCAGCGTGTCACCACTCTTGATCAGAACATTTGATTCGAGAGAACGAGTGTCGATAATCGGGCTGGCTACCGTGGCGCCGGCGAAAACGAACTGCGCGTCGCCGACCTTGTTACTAATCTCAGGTTTTACTGCCAGCGTGATGAAGCTGTCCTTGTTGATCGATGGTTTGACGATCAGGGTATTCCCAAATTTCTTATCCTGAAATCCGCCAAAGACAGCCGTTGCGGTCTGTTCGTTGAAGTTCAATTGCGGGACCGGCTGATTACGGATGATTTCGATCTTCGCCTGCATGTTGTCCGCGGTGACGACACGTGGGTTCGCCAGGAATTCAGCGTCGGAATCCTCATTCAAGGCCGATAACGTGACGGACATCTGCGGAGCCGAAAGAATCGCGAATTGTCCAGCTAACCTCGTTAGACTGTTGTTGAAGATGAAATCGGAACCGGTTAGCTTTCCCGAGGTTGGATCGATCACGGCCTGTGGGGGGGTTCCAGGGATGGTCGTCACAGTGCCATCGGGGTTGATAGTAGTCGTCGCGGGTCCTGCCGGTTGACTGCCCGCGAACTTGATCGTCTGCGGGTTGGTCGCCCCCCCAACAACACCTGACCAGTTGATTCCGTAGGATTGCTTTGGGTTCGCGGTTACTTCCACCAAACGCGCTTCGATCATGACCTGCTTGGTCGGTTTATCGAGTTGGACCAAAAGCTTGCGGATGTTGTCGATATTGCTGCCCGTCTCACGATAGAAGATGGTGTTCGTACGTTCATCCACCTGCGGTGCATCCTTGCTGGAAAGTTGCGCGGCCAGCAACGGGGCGGTTTCCTTCGCACGAGCATAGCTAAATTGATAGCTGGCGCTTTCGGTCGGCTCCGCCGTTTTTTCCGCCGGTGTTTTGATGTAGTAAACGTTGTCGATCGTGGCCATGAACAGTCCCTTGGCTTTCACGATGATCGCGATCGCCTGCAGAGCGGTGACATCTTCCAGCCGCATGGTCACAGTGCCCGTGACGGCTTCGCTCACCACCATGTTGATTTTCGACTGCCGGGCGAGAAGCCGAAGGACCTGGCCGACATCATCGCCTTGAAATTCACGAACGCCGACGCCGCCGTTGTCGGTCTCAGGTGCGGTTTCGGTTGAAGCTGGAGTGATTGGCTTCGCGGTGGTCGCTGGAGACGCCGCCGCGGTGGTGGCCTGCACCATCATGAGCTGGGAACTATCGGTTGTTTTCGTTAAGGTCGCTGTCGGCAGTGAAGGTGACGTGGCCGGTTGGGTTAGCGAATCTGCCGGCGCCGCTTGCACGACGCCTGTGGTGACAGGGCTGGCCGATGGGATCGGTGAGGTAGTCTGCGCTTTAGCGATGGTGACGAAACCGAATAATGCCACCGCTGCGCAGCAAAAAGATGTGGAACGATTAGCCATAAGTATAAGTGGGATGAATAGTGCGAATGGGTCTAAAGCAGAAAGCAGACCAGCCCCGCCAGCTCGGCGGCTGTCTCTAGGCGACGAAGCTGGCTTCGAGCAGGCGGGAAAGGATCGCCCGGCCAAGTCGGCTATTAGCCCCGGGCAGCCGCGATGAACGCGCGCAAAAGCCCATGATCTTTGCGGCCGGGTGAAGACTCCACGCCCGTGGTCACGTCGACTCCAAATGGACTCACGAAATCCACCGCTTGCGCGACATTTTCCGGCGTCAAGCCGCCGGCCAGAATCACGCGGAGACCAGGATTCGCCTGGACAAAATCTCGAGCCATTTCCCACGGGAATGTCCGGCCGCTCCCACCGAATTCCCCCGCCTCGCTGGAATCGAGGATCAGCGTCCGCGTGAAGAACTCCGGAGTGTCACGTAAAGGACGCGCTGTTGCGACCGGGATCGCTTTGGCAAACTGGATCCCTTTCTCCGCCAGTCTTTGGCAAAACTCAGGCGTTTCCATGCCGTGCAACTGAAGAGCGTTGATGAATGCCAGGCCAGCCACTGCGACGGCCTCGTCCCAGTTGGCATTCATCAGCACCGCTACCTTCACAATTTCGGCCGGCAGCTCCGCGATCCATCCGGCGGCCTCGATGACCGGCAGGTAGCGCTTGCTCCCGGAAAAAAAGTTGAACCCAAGCGCGTCCGCTCCGAATTCAATCGCGGCCCGCGCGTCTTCACTGTTGGTGATCCCGCAAATCTTTACTCGCGGCCTAACGAGTGGACGATCGTCTCGATCAAACATCAGGCCCGGAAGATCCCTAGGCGGCCGTGGCAAACCCCAGCGCCGGCTTACTGAAATCCGGCGGCGGCATTTGCTTGACGAGCTGGACTATCCCGTCCTGCCATCGCTGCCCGATCTCCTGGAGATAAGGATCGTCTTCGCCGAGATGGGCCCGCGATTTCGCTTGGAGCGAGTCTTTTTCGTAGGAAAGAATGTCTATCGGCGGCCCGACCGCCACGTTGCTTTTCATCGTGGCGTCGATCGAAATGATGCCGACCTTCACCGCATCCGCCAGGTTCGTCTCGTAGCTGAAACCGCGGTCCAGGATCGGCTTGCCGTACTTCCGCTCGCCGATCTGGAGGAACGGGCAATCGCGCGTCGCGTGAATGCTGTTGCCCTGCGGATAAACCAAATGCACTTCCGGCGCGAACCCCGCGATCTGTCCGCCCACGATGAGGTGGATATTGAAATCGAATCCGTCGGCCTCGAGTGCTGCGCGATCTCGCTTTTCCACCTCGCGAACCTTCGATCCGACATAGCGAACCGTCTCGTAAAGCGTCTGCCGGTTTGTTATTTGCTTCCGCCCCTTTTCCGTTCCGCCCAAGTGAAGATCCTCGTCGATCAGAGCGATCGTCGCCTGGGTCAGCGAAAGATTTCCCGAGCTGAGAATGCAAATCACGCGATCGCCCGGCTTTTCATAGATTCGCATCTTGCTGCACATCGTGATGTTATCCATCCCCGCGCTCGTGCGGGAGTCGGACAAAAACACCGCGCCGGCGCGGCAAAGCATCCCGAGGCAATAAGTCATTTAAGCCTGTCTTCCCCCGGGTCGATCACGCGGCCTTCCACGCGCTTGATCTGAGTGTGATGGGTGAGGACATGAACGCGCCCGTCGCTTCCTCGAAAAAACGCGCTCAAGATCCAGCTGATGATGCTGATCAGCAGAGCACCCCAGAACGCGCTGCCGAAGCTATCGACGTGAAACCCGATCACCATGCTCGGGACTAAACGCAACATGAGAGCGTTGATGATCAAGATAAAAAATCCCAGCGTCAGCAAGATCAGCGGCGCGCTCAGGATTAACAACACGGGACGCACAAATGCATTTAGGATGCCAAGCAAAAGGGCGGCGCCGATCAGCGATGGCCACGTGTCGTATCGGATTCCGCTGATGAACACCGGCACGATCATTACCGCCACGGTGGTGATAATCCAGCGGAAAACAAAGTGTCGCATGGCTGCACGGTCTCGAACTTTCCCCTTCACGCAAACGGTTTGCAGAATCCGCTTGCAACACCTCTCCGCTCGGTATTCGGTCTGACGTGGCCAGAAAATCCAAAATCGATCAGGAAAAGAAAGCGAACGCGGATCCCGCAGGCCTGGATCCGGCCGCGCGCGCTGCCGAGGGTATTGTAGCTCAAAAACCAAAAGCAAAAGCCACGTCGTCGAGTCCCAAGAAGAAAAAGGCCGCGCCAAAGAACAAAACCGTCTCAGCAGCAAAGTCAGTCGTTTCCGACAAGTCTGCTTCGGCGAAGCTCGCCGGGCCATCCGATGAAGAGATCCGCATTCGCGCCTATTTCATCGCTGAGCGCCGCCTTCAACTTTCGCTCCCCGGAGATTCCGCGCACGATTGGGTCGAAGCCAAGCGCCAATTGATCGAGGAAGCCGGCCCCGCCAGTTCCTAGTTCAGACGGTCTGCCATCAGTTTGGTAGGGCGAGACTCCGTCGAGCCGAGGCAACGCAACCACTACCGGCTCGACAGAGTCTCGCCCTACCGAGAATGGCACCCGTGAAGAGCCTATGTGCCGCTGGCGCTTTCGATCCCGGGCAAACACTCCCGCACCTTTTCGATCAGGCGATTGATCGCGAATGGCTTCGCTACCAATCCCCGGACGCCCGCCTCTTTCAAAAGATCCTGCGCGCGCTTTTCATCTCCTTTGCCCGTCACGAGCAGCAGGGGCGGCACGATTCGCGGCGGCTCGGAATGGTTGTAAACTTTCCCGATGAGAAAAAAGAGCATCGCGCCATCGATCATCGGCATCGAAAAATCGAAGATCAGGAGATCGTAACTTTTCTTCAGCGCCAGCTCGAAGGCGTATTCAGGATTCGGTGAAGTATCCACCTCGCAGCGCAGGAACGACGTGAGCGCTTCCCGCGTCACTCGCATCAGACCCACGTCGTCATCCACCACCAGAATTTTTTTCGCCGGCGCCTTTCCCACGAATGGACGCTTGCGCGAAAGCGCCTGGCGTTTCAAGCTTTTCCGATGCAAAAAGACTTGGCCGACCTGGCTGCCGCCTTACGTGAACGTCTGGCGATCATTGCCGATAACGAAAGCCGTCGTGATCCGGTTCACCACACGGAACAGCTGCGGAAAGTTTCGGAACGGATCGAACAGATCGAGCGCAGCTTGCCGCCGACGATCGATCCGCAATTGCGCCACTTTCTCCAGCGCCACAGCTACAGCAAAGCGCTGGAATTGCTCAGGACTTAGCGCGAATACAACTCGACGATCAACTGCTCGTTGACCATGGGCTGCATTTCGTCGCGG
Organism: Spartobacteria bacterium; assembly: GCA_003134785.1. Taxonomy (GTDB): domain Bacteria; phylum Verrucomicrobiota; class Verrucomicrobiia; order Chthoniobacterales; family UBA10450; genus AV80. Next base: position 134,041 of record PLCN01000014.1, on the reverse strand, counting down.
GTCGGGATGCGCGAAACTTTGCCGCTGAGCGCGTCGCGATTCGCCACGAGCCAATCCGGCACGGGCGCGATTTGCGTAAGCTCCAGATTGCGCAACGCGAGCTGCCGCGACTTCGGTTTGTCTTTCACGGTGACTTCATCGCCGGCTTTGACGTTGTAGGAAGCGATGTTCACGTTGCGCCCATTCACCTGGACGTGCCCGTGTGAAACCAACTGCCGCGCGCCACTCCGGGTATTGGCGAGACCAAGACGGAAGACCACATTATCGAGCCGCGTTTCCAAAAGCTGCAGCAATGTCTCGCCGGTGACGCCACGTTTGCGCAAGGCCGTCTGAAAGATCCGGCGGAATTGTTTTTCGAGCAGGCCGTATTGATACCGGAGCTTCTGCTTCTCGCCCAACGCGATCGCGTAATCGGATTGCTTTCGGCGGGAGCCTTTGGGCCCGTGCATGCCGGGCGGATAATTTTTCCGTTCGAGCGCTTTGGCTGGTCCAAAGAGCGGCACGCCATAGCGGCGGCTGACTTTGGTTTTCGGTCCGGTGTATCTGCCCATGAAGAAAGTTAAGAGTAGGAAGTTGAGAGTTGAGAAAGGATCAGACGCGGCGTTGTTTCGGAGGACGGCAGCCGTTGTGCGGAACTGGCGTTACGTCGCGGATCACGGTGAGATCGAGACCGATCGCTTGCAGCGCGCGGACGGCGGATTCGCGGCCGGCGCCTGGGCCACGGACGAGCACTTCGACTTCTTTGAGACCGTGGCCCATCGCCTGGCGAGATGCATCCTGCGCGACCATCTGTGCGGCGTAGGCCGTGCTCTTGCGTGAGCCCTTAAAGCCAACTTTGCCGGCGCTCGACCATCCGATCACGTTCCCCTTCAGATCGGTGATCGTCACGATTGTGTTATTGAACGTCGAGAGGACATGCGCGATGCCGGTGTGAACATTCTTGCTCCCCTTCGCCTTGACGATTTTCGGCTTCTCGACATCATTCGGATCAAGCGAAAGATTTTCCTTGGGCGCCTCGGCTGGCGCGGCTTCTTCCTTCTTCGCCTTGGGTGGTTTCTTGGCGGGCTTCGCGGGTGCTTCGACGGCAGCGGTTACAGCCGCCGGAGCTTCTTCATTCGCCGCGGCTGGGGTTTCAGAAACTGGTGCGGCCACTTCCGCTGCAGGGGTTTCAGCGGCATCCGCTTCAGATGCTTTCGGCTTGGGCGTTTTCGCCTTGGGTTTGTCGGCGCTGCTTGGTTTCGCGGGTTTCTTCTCGTCTGAGTCGGCCATGATGAATCCTAAATGTTAAACCTTGCCGGCTTTCGCGTCCTTGTTCCGGATAACGCCAACGGTCTTGCGAGGACCTTTGCGCGTCCGAGCATTCGTTGACGTGCGCTGCCCGCGCACCGGCAAACCGCGTCGATGCCGAATGCCGCGATAACAATTGATCGCCTGAAGGCGCTTCAAGTTGCTCTGTAATTCCCGGCGAAGATCGCCTTCGATCAGCATCTTGTTGCCCGTGATCGTTTGGATAATTTCGTTGATCTGATGCGGCGTCAGATCCTTCGCGCGCAGGTTCGGATCGATATTCGTCAGCTCCAAGACCCGTTTGGCGGTGCTCGGACCGATCCCGTAGATGTAAGTCAAAGACGCTTCGATCCGTTTATCGGCCGGAATTTCAACTCCTAGTAGTCTGGGCATATCAAATTCGCTAAATCGTTAATTCGCCAAGTTCCCCTCACCCCTGCCGCTGCTTATGCCGGGGGTTCGTGCAGATTACGCGCACAACATTTTTGCGCTTCACGATCTTGCACGCTACACAAAGTCTTTTTACTGATGGTCGCACTTTCATAACTCAAAGATTCGGCGAGACGAAAAACGCGGAGATCGGCTCCGCGTTGTCACTTCTGGCGATACGTAATCCGCCCCTTCGACAAATCGTAAGGTGAAACCTCTAGCATAACTTTATCGCCTGGCAAGATACGAATGAAATGAAGCCGCATTTTGCCGGAGATATGGGCGAGCAGGCGATGGCCATTGGGCAACTCCACGCGAAACATTGTATTGGGCAGAAGCTCGAGAACCTTGCCTTCTACTTCAATTGCGTCTTTCCGCGCCATGTGAGGATTTCGGGCTCGTTCTTCGTAATCAAGACCGTGTGTTCAAAATGAGCCGACGGCATCCCGTCCGCCGTGCAAACTGTCCAGCCGTCATCGCGTAATCTGACGGAAGCAGTTCCAGAATTAATCATCGGCTCGAGCGCCAACGTCATGCCCGCCTTCAACCGCGGGCCGCTGCCTCGTCGGCCGTAGTTCGGCACTTGCGGTTCTTCATGCAGTTTGCGGCCGACGCCGTGACCGACGAATTCGCGGACGACGGTAAATCCATCGTGCGTCGCCACCTCCTCGATCGCCGCACAAACGTCCCCAAGCCGCACGCCTTCCGAAGCGGTCTCAATCGCGCGACGCAAGGCGACCTGAGTCACACGCAGCAAACGCTCGGTCCGTTCGTCGATCATGCCGACGGGAACAGTCGACGCCGTATCCCCCACCCAGCCGTCCTCGATCACGCCGATATCGAGCTTGACGATATCGCCGTACTGAATGCGCCGCTGGCTGCCGATGCCGTGCACGATCTCGTCGTTCAGTGAGATGCAAATATTCCCGGGGAAAACGCGATGGCCGATGCGATAACCGAGGAATGCGCTCCGCACCCCGGCTTCCTGCATCAGATCGGCCGCCGCCTGGTCCAATTCCTTGGTCGAGATTCCGGGGCGGATCAGCTCGCTCACCTGATCGAGAATCTCACTCGCCGTGCGGCAAGCCTGCCGCATTTTGTCGATCTCTTTCGCGGACTTGATCGGAATCATGCCGATTGTTCGATCAGACGGGAGATATCTCCGAAAACCGTTTCGCGATCGCGGTTGCCATCGATTTTCCGGAGGACCCCCGCCTTTTCGTAAAAGGCCGCGAGCGGCTGCGTCTTCCCGTTGAATTCCTCCAGACGCTTCTTCAGCACCTCGACGTCGTCGTCGTTTCGCCTAACGAGTGGTCCATCGCAATAAGGACAAACGGGACGCTCGGCAAAATTCCCGCTCGACAGACTGGTCGTGAATCCGCAGCTCTGGCATTGCAGCCGGCTCGCGATGCGCTCGGCAACCGTTTCCTCCGAAACATCGAGCCAGATCGCCAGGACAAGCGGCGTCCGATGCCGCACCAAAATGCTTTGCAAACTTTCCGCCTGCGGGATCGTGCGCGGGAAGCCATCGAAAACGAAGCCGTGGCCGCCATGCAAGCGCAGCCAATCTTCGATCAGTTCCACGATGATTTTGTCGGAAACCAATCCGCCATGTTGCGTTGTGTCAGCAGTCTCCAGGCCGAGCGGCGTTCCCAGATCTCGCTCGCGGCGCAGAATCGCACCCGGCGACGTGACCGGAATCCCGAAATGCCGGGTGATCATTTCGGCTTGAGTTCCTTTTCCGGAACCCGGCGCACCCAAAAGCACCAATCGTCTTTTCACTCAGTGTCCGTAAAGGAAGAACGCCACCCCGCCGATGACCAGGACCGCAATGGCGACATAGAGCCACATCAGCGTGCTGCCGTGGACCGCATCACCGCGCGCATAGCTCGCGCGGTCGAAACGGCCGCCGCGAATCCGACCCTTGCGCAGAAATCCGTCGTAGTGGCGCTGAATCAAATGTGTTTCCACCTGCCGCATCGTATCGAGAATGACGCCGACAATAATTAAGAGACTGGTCCCGCCGAAAAACTGCGCTGTGATGGTCGGGACATGCAAACCCTGGCTCATTAGACTGGGCAAAACGGCGATCATGGTGAGGAAAATCGCACCCGCAAAGGTAAGACGCGTCATCGTGTGATCGAGGAAATCCGCGGTCGGTTTACCGGGCCGGACACCGGGGATATACCCGCCGTATTTCTTGAGATCGTCGGCGATTTGCGCCGGCTGGAATTGCGTCGCCACCCAAAAATAACTAAAGAAAAAAATCATCGCCGCGAGGACAACGTAGTGAAGCCAGCCATTCGAAAGCATGTTGGCAATCGTCTGCGCGGTGCGGCTATTCTTGAAGGCGAGACCCACGATCGTCGCCGGGAAAAGCAGCAAGGCCCAGGCAAAGATGATCGGCATGACGCCCGCATAATTCACTTTGAGAGGCATGTATTGCGTCTGGCCGCCGTACATTTTCCGGCCCACGACCCGCTTGGCATATTGCACCGTGATCTTTCTCACGCCTTGCGTCACCGCGATGACTGCGGCGATCACGATAAACAAAAACGCGATCATCAAAACGAGAATCGCCGGATTTACCTGGCTCGTCCCGGTTTCAGCCGAAGGCACGAATGTCTTCCACGCTTGCGCGAGCGCGGCGGGCAGACGCGCGACAATACCGACCGTGATGATGAGCGAAATGCCATTCCCGATCCCGCGCTCCGTGATCTGATCGCCCAGCCACATTAAAAACAATGTGCCTGTGGTGAGCGACAACACGGTCACAATGCGGAAGGTCACCCCGAGATCTTCCACCAGCGGGATTCCTAACTTCTGGATCGTCTCGGTGATTCCCGGGAGCATCGTGTGATACGACTCTGGGTGCTGAAACGAGACTGCGAGCAGGTACCCTTGGACCAGGCAAAGACACACCGTCGCATAACGCGTGTATTGCATGATCTTCTGCCGCCCGCCGTCTTCCTTGGCCAATCGCCCCAACTGCGGAATGACCGCCGTGAGCAATTGCAACATGATCGACGCACTAATGTAGGGCATGATCCCGAGCGAAAAAATCGCGCAGTTTTCTAGCGCGCCGCCGCTGAATAAATTGAAGAGGGCCGCGACGTTGCCTCCCTGTTTTTCCGTGAGCGAAGTGCGGAACCACTCCTGGATCACTGCCTGATTGACTCCGGGCGTGGTGATGGCGGCGCCGAGACGCACGATAACGATCACGGCCAGCGTGAACAGGATCCGGCGACGCAACTCCGGTATCTTGAGGGTATTGAGAAACGCCGAAACCATCGTCTAAGAATTCGTGATCAACCCGAGAACTACTTCTTGCCCGATGATTTTTTCTTCGACGCGGGTTTGGCAGGCGCCTTCTTTTTCGCGGCAGGCTTTCTTGTCTTGGCCTTCGACTTTGACGTCGGACCTTCCTTCGTCTCGGGCTCCGCAGCCTCGGCCGGTTGCGATGGTTCATCCGCAACGCGAGGACCCTGCACAACCTTTTCGCGCATGGTCACACTGCCACCCGCCTTCTCGATTTTCTCGCGCGCGGAGGCGCTCACTTTGTCGGCCTCGATCATCAGACCGTGCTTCAATTCGCCGCCTCCGAGAATCTTTAGTCCCGCTCCGTTGCCGCGAATCAATTTCGAATCGCGCAGCAGTTGCTCGTTCACAACCGTGCCTTCCTTGAAGGAACTCAAATCGCTCAAATTAACGATGGCGTAATTCTTATGGAATGCGGCATTGTTGAAACCACGCTTCGGCAAACGCCGAATGAGCGGCATCTGGCCGCCCTCGAATCCGAGACGCAGGCTTCCGCCGGAACGCGCCTTCTGGCCTTTGTGACCTTTGCCGCTGGTCTTGCCGTGGCCGGAGCTTTCGCCGCAGCCGAGTCGCTTCACGCGATGCTTCGAGCCCGGTCGCGTCCGCATGTTGTGGAGGCCGATCATGATTGCTCGCCCTTTCCGTCGTTCAGACGAATGCCGCGCGTCTTCAAAATTTCATCGCGCCGGCGCAAAGCGCGCAACGCTTCGATTGTTGCCTTCACCACGTTCGAGTGGTTGCTGGAGCCGAGCGACTTCGCGAGGACATCGCGAATGCCAACCGCTTCCACCACCGCGCGAACACCCCCGCCTGCAATTACACCCGTTCCCGGAGACGCCGGGCGCAGCAGAACGCGACCGCCCCCGTATTCGCCGATCGTCTCATGCGGAATCGTATTTTCATGCAGCGACATTTTCTCCATCGACTTGCGTGCCGCTTCGGAAGCTTTCCGTATCGCCTCCGCGACTTCATTCGCTTTGCCAAATCCCACGCCGACCTTGCCATCGTGATCGCCGGCGACAATCAACGCGCTGAAGCTGAAACGCCGGCCGCCTTTGACGACCTTCGCGCAACGATTGATGAACACTACCTTTTCGGTCGTGTCACCCCTGGCCGCCGAGCTTTTGTCCGTCTGGCGTTCCTGCCGTCTCCCGCCGCCGCTGTGTTGTTGTGCCATGATCTTTTAAAATTTCAGTCCGCCTGCGCGCGCCGCGTCCGCGAGAGCTTTTACTTTTCCGTGATAAAGAAAACCGCCACGATCGAAGATGACCTTGTCGACTTTCTTCGAGAGCAACCGCTCGGCGATTGCCTTCCCCACTCTTTCAGCCGACGCAAGATTCGCGTGCGCCTTGGTTTTTCCGGCGAGCTTCTCCTCGGTCGTTCCGGCTGCGGCTAGTGTCCGGCCCGCATCGTCGTCGATCACCTGCGCGTAAACATGTTTACCCGAAAAATGGACCGCGAGACGCGGACGTTCCGCCGTGCCGCTGACCTTCTTCCGGATCCGCGTGTGGATACGGTGCCTGATTACTTTACGATCGCGCGCTGCCATAACTATTGAACGGTCTTGCCTTCCTTGCGGCGCACGATTTCGCCAGCATACCGCACACCCTTGCCCTTGTAAGGCTCGGGCGGGTAGTACCTGCGGATGTCCGCCGCTACCTGGCCGACTAATTTCTTGTCGATCCCCGCGATCGCGATCTTGGTGTTATCGGTCACGGTGATTTTGATTTCCTTGGGAATAGGAAACAGGATCGGATGAGATTTCCCGAGAGCGAGATTGAGAGTCGAACCCTGCACCGCTGCCTTGAAACCGACTCCCTCGATCTCGAGGTTCTTCGAAAATCCTTCGCTCACGCCCAGAACCATATTGTGCACCAGGCTGCGGGAGAGACCGTGCAACGCCTTCACGCTCCGCGTCTCCGCATCGCGCACGAGCGAGACTCGATTGTCCTTCACGCTCGCTTTGATCTCGCGCGGCAGGTTCCAGCTCAGCTTCCCTTTCGGCCCTTCGACAGCGACAGCGCCATCATCTCCGATGTTCACCTTCACTTTGTCGGGAATCTCGACGGCTTTGTTTCCGATCCGTGACATAAAATTAGACGCGCCTACCAGACGTAAGCCAGCAGCTCGCCTCCCACGTTTTGTTTTTTCGCTTCGCGTCCCGAAAGAATTCCGCGCGGCGTGGAAAGAATCGACACGCCCATTCCACCAAGCACGCGCGGGATTTCCTGCGCGCCAACGTAGCGTCGCAAGCCCGGACGGCTCACGCGTTTCAAACCGGTGATCGCGCTCGTACGATTGGCGATCTTGTTCGTAATCTTGATTCGCGGATGAGCGGCTTCCGTATCCACCGAGTAATCCGTGATGTAGCCCTCGTCCTTCAAAATGCGAATGATCTCCGCCTTGATCTTCGAGTATGGAACGAACATCTCAGTCTTCTGGGCGTTCGCGGCATTGCGCACGCGAGCGAGAAGGTCGGCGATAGGATCGGTAACAGTACTCATGTAGATGCAGTGGCTTCGGCTGGCGCGGCTGCGGCGGGTTTCTTGGCCCGGTCGCTGAACGGCATTCCCATCTCACTCAAGAGCGATTTGGCTTCTTCGTTCGTCCGCGCGGTGGTGACGATGGTAACATCAAATCCGATGTTGCGCTTGATTTTATCGAGCTCGACCTCGGGGAAAATGGCCTGGTCGGAAACGCCGAGCGTGTAGTTGCCGTGACCATCGAAACCTTTTGGGGAGACGCCGCGAAAGTCACGAATGCGTGGCAGCGCCGCTTTGATCAGGCGTTCCAGGAATTCATACATATGGTCGCCGCGCAGAGTCACCTTCGCGCCGATCGCCTGAGCCTGGCGCAATTTGAAATTCGCGATGCTTTTCTTCGCGCGGGTTTCGGAAGGTTTCTGGCCGCTGATCAAGGCGAGCTCGGCCTTCGCATCTTCCAACGCCTGCTTCACATCCGACTGCGAGCCGACCGAAGTATTGATCACGACCTTCTCCACTTTCGGGACCTGATGCGGATTTTTGTAGCCGTGCGTTTTTTGCAACGCCGGCATGACCCGCTCTTTGTAATCCTGATAAAATTCGTTCTTCATGCGTCAGGCCTATTCTTCCTTCGCTTCTTTTTCCTTTGAGCCTTTGCTTCTCGAGGCCTTTTCTTTGGTGGCATTTTTCTTGCCCCTGCCCTTCGCCGCCGCTTTCTCGCCGCGCTCGAGCACCTTCACATTCGAGATATGAATCGGGCCCTCGCGCTCGGCGATCTTTCCCTGCGGATTATCCTGCGATTTCTTGAGGTGCTTCTTGATCATCCGCACGCCTTCGATCAGCACGCGCTCTTTGCGCGCGATCACTTCGAGCACCTTTCCTGAGGAGCCTTTGAAGTTCCCGGAGATGACCTCGACGTTGTCGCCTTTTCGGACGTGGAGCTTGATACGGTTCATAAAACTTCCGGGGCGAGCGAAACAATTTTCATGAAATTGCGTTCGCGCAACTCGCGCGCGACCGGCCCGAAAATGCGGGTACCGCGCGGATTCAGGTCTTTATCGATGATGACGATCGCGTTGTTATCGAAGCGGAGAATCGAGCCGTCTCCGCGCTTGATCGGCTGCCTGGTCCGCACCAGTACCGCCCGAACGACCTCGCCTTTTTTCACCGTCCCAGTCGCGCTCGCTTCCTTTACATTCGCCACAATGACATCACCAATGCCGGCCGATTGCGCGGTTCCCTTTCCGATCACGCCAATCATCGTCGCCATGCGCGCGCCGCTGTTGTCGGCCACATCGAGTCTCGATCGTAGGTAAACCATAAAAAATCTTCCTCTCCCTCTTCCGCTACTTCTGCACCACTTCCACCAGCCGCCAGCGCTTCAATTTGCTCAGCGGCCGCGTTTCCATGATCCGGACGGTGTCTCCGGCCTTGGCCTTGTTCTCTTCGTCGTGGGCGTAAAATTTTTTCATCTGCTTCACGATCTTGCCGAATTTCGCGTGCGGCACGCGCGTCACCGTCCGGACGATGATCGTCTTGTTCATCCCGCTCGAAATGACTTCTCCGGTCCGCGTCTTCCGCGCTCCGCGAGTCGCTTCGATCGTGCCCGTGTTCGTTGCTTCCTGATTTTCGTCGGCCATAAAAACTATTTCTTTTCCGCCTTCGCGGCTCGTTGCGAGAGCGCCGTTTCGATCTGCGCCACCTGCCGGCGCAACAGCTTCAATCGGCTGGGCTGTTCCAACTGCCCGCTTTGCTGCTGCAAACGCAGATGCAAACTTTCCTGCCGCATATCGCGCTTCTTCGTCTGCAACTCATCCGTGCTCATCTCCGCAACTTCCTTGAATTTCATATTCAGGCGTCCCTTCTGTTCCTGTAGCCGCTTCGCTGTGCGAAGCGCCGGGGGGAGTCGCTGCCGCATCTCACGCCGCTCACAGGGCGGCGGCTACAGCGCTGCTCAGACTGGTGAATCGATATCATATTCGTTAGGCCACGGCGACGTGGTGCCGGGTGAGAAACTTCGTCCGGACCGGCAATTTATCCGCCGCGAGCCGGAGCGATTCGCGCGCAACCGATTCCGTTACGCCATCTAACTCAAACAAAATATTACCCGGCTTGACCGTCGCCACCCAATATTCCGGCTGACCCTTGCCTTTGCCCATTCGGGTTTCGGGCGGACGCGACGTCACCGACTTGTCCGGGAAAATGCGGATCCAAAGTTTGCCTTTGCGTTTCATACTGCGGGTCAGCGCCACGCGGGCAGCTTCAATCTGCGTGTTCGTGATCCAGGCGCGTTCGAGCGTCTGCAGACCGAACTCGCCGAAATCAATTCTCAGATTGCGCGAAGCGGTCCCTTTGCGGCTGCCCCGCTGGGTCTTCCGATACTTCACGCGTTTTGGCATCAATGGCATAACAGTCTCCTAAAAATTTCTAAACTTCCGCTGGCTCCGGCGGCGGCGGCAAAACAGCAGGTGCCTCAGTGACCGGCTCTTCTTTTTTACACAACCAGCATTTCACGCCGATTTTACCGTAAACGGTGTTCGCCTCCGCAAAGCCATAATCAATTGGAGTGCGCAATGTGTGCAGCGGAACCTTGCCTTCGCGATACCACTCCGAGCGTGAAATCTCCGCGCCGTTCAATCGGCCCGAGCTGCGCAACCGAATTCCTTGCGCGCCAAAATCCATTGCCACCTGCACCGCTTTTTTCATCGCGCGGCGATAAGCAATTCGGCGCTCGATCTGCAGCGCCACGTTCTCCGCCACCAGCTGGGCATCCAGCTCCGGCGTCTTGATTTCCTGAATGTCGATCTTGATCTGCTTGCCTTGCGCCATCTTTGAGATCTCCTCGGTCATCTTCTCGATCTCCGCGCCTTTGCGGCCAATCACGATTCCGGGCCGCGCCGTGTAAATCGTCACGCGGATGCTGTTCCAGGCGCGCTCGATCACGATCTTCGACACCGCGGCGAACTGGAGCTTCTTCTTCACGTAGTTGCGAATCTTGAGATCGCTGTGCAGAAACGCCGGCATCTCCTGGCGTGAGGCGTACCACTTCGAACGCCAGTCGCGATTTACCGCGAGACGAAAACCAATCGGATTAACTTTTTGTCCCATAAATTCTTAAGCCTCTGACTTCACTTCTTCAGAAGCAGTCTCGGACGCGGCTTCTGCCTTCGGCGCCCGTTTCGTGTCGCCCTTTTTCGGGCCCCCGCTCTTCTTCGATTTTTTCTTCTGCCCCTTTTTCTTATCGCGAGTCTTGATCTCGATCTCGTCCGTCAAAATGATCCGGATATGCGAGCTGCGTTTCAGAATGCGGCTGCCGCTTCCACGAGCGCGCGCCATCATGCGCTTCATCGTCGGCCCTTCGCCGACGGTCGCTTCTTTCACGACCAGCCCAGCGACGCGCAGGTTGGCATTGTTCTCTGCGTTCGCGACCGCGCTCTTGAGCGTTTTCGCGATCAGAAAAGCCGCCTTCTTGGGACTGAACGCGACGAGATCGAGCGCTGCCGAAACCGGCAGGCCCTGAATCGCGCGCGTGACTTCGCGCACCTTGAAGGGCGAAATCTTCGCATACCGATATGTCGAGCTAACTTGCATTTATTTTTCTATTTCAAACTCACTTGCCGGGCATCCGCCTGGAGGCGGTCGCCCACTTTTATTTTTTCAGAACCCATTTCTTGAATCACCGCACCGCAAATTTTCTGGCGCACATCCACCACTCGTAGCGTCGCGATCCGCTTGTCACCCCGCATCACCCGCAGCGGCATTCCCATCTTCACTCCCTGCTTCTCCCCGAGATTGCCCACCACCAGCGACCATTCTTCCTTCACGCTGATCACGCTGCCATCCATCAACGTCGCCGTTTCGGCCGGAGCGTTCTCCGCCTTCGCGATCAACTCATTCGTGCTGCGCAACTGCGTTTCCACTTCCATCCGCGCCTGCGCATCGCCTCCCGTCGAGGTCTTGAGCAGGTGCAAAATTGCCTCGCTCAACCGCAACGCCTGGTCACGATACTGTTCGCGTTCCTTCTCCACCAATTGCAGATCGGAGACCGCGCTCAACAGCCGCTGCTCGATCTTCGCGCGATCCTTGTTCGTCGCGTCGAGCCCGAGCGCTTCCATGCGCAACTGCAGGTCCGAATATTTCCGGCGAAAAACTTCCGCCTCCACATTCGACGCCGCCAGGCTGTCGGTCAATGTCTTGACCGACTCACGCAGGAGCGAAAGCTGCGACCGCAATTCCTCGTTCTGTGAACGAAGCTCCGCGACGGTCACTTTCGTTTCCGCACTTTCAATTTTGGATTCTGACAAAGAACTATTCCCCTCTGCCGCCAGCCCGCGAGCCAGCGTCACGAACACTAAGAAAGTTGAGAGTCTGTAGTTGAGAGTTGAGAGATTTGTTTTCTCCCAGGTTCCCAAGTTTTTTCTCTCAACTCTCAACTCAAAAATCTCAACTATTTCGTCACCTTCGCGGTGTGCGAACCGTGTTTTTTAAAGATACGCGTCGCCGAGAACTCGCCGAGCTTGTGACCGACCATGTTCTCCGTCACGAAGACGGAGATAAAAATTTTGCCATTGTGGACCATGAAAGTGTGCCCGACGAAATCGGGCGTTACCATCGAGCGGCGCGCCCATGTCTTGATCGGCTTCTTAACACCCGATGTATTCATCTTGTCGATCTTCTCGAGAAGATGCGGGGCAACGAATGGTCCTTTCTTTAACGATCTAGCCATAAATCAAAATTACTTTTTGCGCCGGTCCTGCATGATGAACCGATCGCTCGGTTTGTGTTTCGCCCGCGTCTTGAATCCCTTCGCCAGTTGTCCCCACGGACTGACCGGATGATGCCGTCCACCGCCGCCTTTGGATTTGCCCTGGCCCCCGCCCATCGGGTGATCGATCGGATTCATGACCATGCCACGCACGTGCGGACGCCGGCCCTGCCAGCGCGTGCGACCAGCCTTGCCGCTCGCCACGTTCATGTGATCGACATTGCCGACCTGACCGATCGTTGCGAAACAAGTTTCGTGGATCCGGCGAATTTCGCCGGACGGAAGTTTCACCAGCGCGTAGCCCGCTTCGCGGTTACTTAATGTCGCCTGTTGTCCGGCGCTGCGCGCAATTTGTCCGCCGCGTCCCGGCGCGATTTCGATATTATGAATGTTCGAGCCGAGCGGGATCGTGCTGAGAGGCAGCGAATTTCCGAGATCCGGCGGAGCCTCATTCCCCGACATCACTTTCGCGCCGACTATCAATCCATCCGGCGCCAGGATGTAGCTCATCTCACCATCCGCGTACTTAATAAGAGCGATGCGCGCGGAGCGATTCGGATCGTATTCAATCCCCGTCACTTCGGCTGCGACGCCGTGTTTCCGGCGTTTGAAATCAACCTTGCGGTATTTCTGCTTATGTCCGCCACCGATGTGCCGCGACGTGAGCCGACCGTTGTTATTCCGGCCGCCGCTTCTCTTCTTAACCTCGATGAGACTCTTATGAGGCTTCGATTTGGTGATCTCGGTAAAAGCCGGCAGCGACTTGAAACGAAGCGCGGGAGTAAGTGGACGAAAAGTCTTGAGAGCCATAACTATTCTTCTGTAGCCGCCGCCCTGTCGGCGGCGTGAGGAGCAGCGATGTCCTGTGTCGGCGCTTCGTATGGCGAAGTGCCTACAGCGCCCGTTCGTTGAGTTCGCACGGTCATCATACCAAGTCGATCTTGTCGCCTTCCTTCAGCGTCACGATGGCTTTTTTCCAATGCGGTTTGCGGCCGAAATCGGCGCGGCGTTCGCGCTTCTTTTTTCCGGCATAGTTGCAGGTGTTGACGGACACGACCTTTTTGTTGAACAAGCGCTCGATCGCCTGCTTGATCTGAATCTTGTTCGCGCGCGGCGAGACGCGAAAAACGTATTTGTTCAGCTTCTCGCCCAGGAGCGAGGCCTTCTCGGTCAGCTGAACGGTCTGAATGAGATCGTATGGTTCGTTCATTCCCGATTCATCCTTTCAGCCAGATGTTCCAACGCCGTCGGCGTTACTAAAATCTTGTCGAAGGCCAGAAGTTGCTCCGCATTCACATTCATCGCGGTCGCCAGCAACACCGGCTTGATGTTTCGCGCCGAACGGTAGGTGTTCTCGTCAAACGAATCGGACAGGATCAAAACCTTCCGCGCATCGGTATGCTTCTTTAACATCGCGACAAATGATTTCGTCTTCGTCTCCGTGGCGCCGAATTTGTCGACGGTCAGCACGTCACCCGCTTTGATCCGCTCGCTCAGCGCCTTTTGAAACGCGAGACGCCGGAGTGTCTTCGAAGTTTTCTTCGAGTAATCGCGCGGCTTCGGTCCGAAAACGACGCCCCCGCCACGCCAAATTACGGATGACTTGTACCCGGCGCGCGCACGACCGGTTCCTTTTTGCCGCCACGGTTTGGCGCCCGAGAGATTTACGTCCGCTTTCGACTTCGTGTTGGCCGATCCGGATCGACGCGCCGCTCGCATCGCCACGACCACGTCATGGAGTGCCTGCGTGCCCCGGCCAGTCTCGATCAATTCGATCTTGGCTTCCTTCGCCGCTTCAGCCGTCAAAACTTTCGCGCTCATTTCGCCTTCGCCTCTCCCGCAGGTTTCTTGATGGCAGGCCGGATCACGACATAACTGCCGTTCGATCCCGGCACGGCACCGCTAATCAAAATCACTTTCTCGGATTCGCGCACCTGCATCACCTGGAGGTTTTGCACGGTGACACGCTCGTCACCCATGTGTCCGGGCATGCCCATGTTTTTCCAAATGCGCCCCGGTGTGGAACGGTTACCGACCGCGCCGTTACGCCGGTGCGTTTTCGAACCATGGGCCGCACCTTGTCCCTGAAAATTGTGCTTCTTCATCACGCCCTGAAATCCTTTGCCCTTCGAGCGGCCAATCACATCAACCCAATCACCGGGTTGAAATTGCGTGACGTTCAAATCGATGTCGCCTTCCGGCGCGTCCGCATCCAAACGAAATTCCTTCATCAGTTTCTTCGGCTCGGATCCCGCCTTCTTGAATTCGCCAAGCAGCGCCTTCGTCACGCGGGATTCTTTCTGCGCACCGAACCCGACTTTGATTGCGGAGTAACCATCGTTCTCCGCCGTCACCCGGCGCAGGAGCACGTTATCGCCCGCCGCGATTACGGTCACTGGACGCATGCGACCGTTCGCGTCGTAAACGCTGGTCATGCCGATTTTTTGTCCTAGTAGGCCGATGCTCATGATCGTGGGTTTGCAAATTGTGAAAGCTGAGACCGCTAAATCTTGATCGTAATGTCCACGCCCGCCGGCAGGTTTAGTTTCTTCAACTCGTCGACCGTTTTCGCGGTCGGCTCGATGATGTCGAGCAGGCGTTTGTGCGTCCGAATTTCAAATTGGTCCATCGACTTTTTGTCGACGTGGGGAGAGCGGTTCACCGTGAATTTCTCGATCAAGGTCGGCAACGGAATTGGCCCCGCCACGCGGGCGCCGGTGCGCTTCGCCGTCTCCACGATGTCGATCGCGGACTGATCGAGCATGCGGTGGTCGAATGCTTTCAAGCGGATGCGGATGCGTTGCCCGTTCGTCATTTAGTTTCTTTCTGATCCAAAACGGCCGCCACGAGCTGCGCCGGCACCTGTTCGAAATGTGATGGCTCCATCGAGTAACTCGAACGGCCTTTTGAAAGTGAGCGGATGGCGGTGGCGTAGCCGAACATCTCCGCGAGTGGGACTTCCGCCTGGACTGCCGTGAGGTTCCCTTTCGATTCGATCGCGCCAATCTTGCCGCGGCGGCGATTCAAGTCGCCGAGAATGTCGCCCTGATACTCTTCCGGCGTCATGTTCTCGACCTTCATGATCGGCTCGAGCAGAACTGGCTTTGCTTTTTTGAAGGCGTCTTTCACCGCAAAAATTGCCGCGAGCTTGAACGCGAGCTCGTTGGAATCGACGTCATGATATGAGCCGTCGACGATGTCGATGTGCGCGTCGATCACCTGGTAGCCGCCGACGACGCCGTTGAGCACCGCTTCTTCGATGCCCTTCTTGCAAGCCGGGATGTATTCCTTCGGAATATTTCCGCCGACGACTTTATTCTCGATCGTGATGCCTTTGCCGCGCTCGTTCGGATGCGTCTTGATGATGACGTGGCCGTATTGACCGCGGCCACCCGACTGCTTGATCAACTTTCCCTCGCCATCCGCCGGAGCAGTGATCGTCTCGCGATACGCGATCTGCGGCTTGCCCGCGTTCGCATCCACTTTGAACTCACGGAACATGCGATCTCGGATGATTTCCAGATGCAGCTCGCCCATGCCGGCAATGATCGTCTGGCCGGTGTCTTCGTGAGTGAAGACCTTGAAAGTCGGATCTTCTTCGGACAACCGCTGCAGAGCGACGCCCATCTTCTCCTGGTCCTGTTTCGTCTTTGGCTCGATCGCCATTGAGATAACCGGATCGGGGAACGACGGCGGCTCGAGCAGGATCGGATGGTCTTCGTCGCACAGCGTGTCGCCCGTGGTGATGTTCTTGATTCCCACGATGGCGGCGATGTCGCCGGAATAACAGGTGTCGATGTCCTCGCGCTTGTCAGCCTGAATTTGAATCAGGCGGCTGATGCGCTCGCGCTTGTTCGTGCGCGGATTGTAAACCGTGTCGCCCTTGGAAAGCGTGCCGGAGTAAACCCGGAAGAAAACCAGCTTGCCGACGAATGGGTCGCTCCAAAGTTTGAAGGCGAGCGAGCAGAAAGTGCCATTGTCGTCTGTCGGCGCTTGCATCTTCTCATGCGTGTCGGGCTCCATGCCGACAGCGGGAGGAATGTCCAACGGACTCGGCAGATAATCGATCACCGCGTCAACGAGATACTGCACGCCCTTGTTCTTGAAAGCGGAGCCGCCCACGACGGGCACAAATTTGTTCGCGATGGTTTGTCGCCGGATACCGGCTTTCAACATTTCCGGCGTGATCGGCTTTTCTTCCAAGAAAGCTGTTCCGACTTCATCATCGAGATCAGAGATCGCTGTCACGAGATCGTTGTAGGCCTTGTCCACGATCGCCTTGTGCTCAGCGGGCACGTCGGTGATTTCGTAGACTGATCCCATGTCTTCACTCTCGGAATAAATGACGGCCTTCTTATTAATGACGTCGAGCTGACCCTTGAGATAATCCTCTTTGCCGAGTGGAAGGAGAATCGGCCAGGCATTCGCGCCGAGCTTCTTCCGCATTGAGTCGATCGACATCTCGAAATCGGCGCCGACGCGGTCCATCTTATTGATGAAGGCTATGCGCGGGACGTTGTATTTGTTCGCTTGACGCCAGACGGTTTCCGACTGCGGCTGCACGCCGGCGACGGCGTCGAATACCGCGATCGCGCCATCGAGCACACGCAGCGAGCGTTCGACTTCCGCCGTGAAATCCACGTGGCCTGGCGTGTCGATAATGTTCACGCGCATCTTAATGCCTTCGTAAATCTTGAAGACATCGGGCTCCGGCTTTTGCATCCAGGCGCAGGTCGTGGCCGCCGAAGTGATCGTGATCCCACGCTCACGTTCCTGCTCCATCCAGTCAGTCACGGTGTTGCCTTCGTGCACCTCACCGATCTTGTGGATCATGCCGGTGTAAAAAAGAATGCGCTCGGTCAGCGTCGTTTTGCCGGCGTCAATATGCGCGGCGATGCCGATGTTGCGCGTCCGCTCGAGCGGATACTTCCGATTCGGCGAATTCGGATTCGCCGGTGCAGCGGATTTTTGTTCGAGCGTGGCGGGCATGACAGGAAAATTGGTTACCAGCGGAAATGAGCGAAGGCGCGATTGGCTTGCGCCATTTTGTGGGTGTCGTCGCGTTTCTTGATGGCGTTGCCCTGGCCAGCCGCGGCGTCTTTCAATTCGGCGGCGAGCGCTTCGGCCATCGGCATGCCGCGACGGTTATCGGCGTATTGCACGATCCAGCGCATCGCGAGAGAAACCTGACGCGCCGGCGTGACTTCCATCGGCACTTGATAAGTAGCGCCACCGACGCGGCGCGATTTTACTTCGAGACGGGGGCGCACATTTTCCAGCGCCTTGTTTACGATTTCGAGCGGATCGACAGCGTCCGAACCTTCCCGCGATTTATCGATCGCGGTGTAAACGATCCGTTCCGCGAGCGACTTCTTGCCCCGTTTCATCACGGTGGAAATGAGGCGCGCGACCGCGGGACTGCCGTAACGCGAGTCGAGCTTCTCCTCTTTTTTGTAAACTTTCCGCCGACGAGACATGTGATTCTGTTTCCGTACTTATTAAAAAATTACTTCTTCGGTTTCGCTTCCTTGGCCGCTGCATCGCCCCCGGCCTTCGGACGTTTCGCGCCGTATTTCGAACGGCTGCGACGGCGTCCATCAACCCCGAGGCTGTCGAGCGTTCCCCGCACTATGTGGTAACGCACGCCCGGCAAATCCTTCACGCGTCCACCTCGCACGAGCACGATCGAGTGCTCCTGGAGATTGTGTCCTTCGCCGGGAATGTAGGCAATCACTTCCTGGCCATTCGTCAACCGCACTTTGGCCACTTTTCGCAGAGCGGAATTCGGCTTCTTCGGTGTGCGCGTCATCACTTGCGTGCACACGCCGCGGCGCTGCGGACAATTCTTGAGCGCCGGTGATTTCGATTTCACCGAGACCTTCTTTCGTCCCTTGCGAATAAGCTGATTAATTGTTGGCATCTTCGTTAAATTAAAAGCCGCCCGATCTTCGTAATCCGGGCGACAAAAAAACCGCACAGGCCGCGTTTACCTTCCCACGCACCTGATGCGGAGAGCCGGCAATATAGGAACGATTCGAAGCGCTGCAACAATATTTTCGCCCAAGGATCGGCGCTTTCCAAACCGCCGACGGAACCACTCGTCCACCGCGAACGAGCGCTAGGACCTGGAATGAATCATTGACGCAGAAGCCATTTTCTTTTATTTCTGTTTAGACAGAATAGACTGATATTTATGGCAACTCTCTCTCCCGTATCACAAAAATTCATCCTGCATTGGGGAGAGATGGGCACGCGCTGGGGCATTAACCGCACCGTCGCCCAAGTGCACGCCCTCCTCTTCCTTTCCGAGAAACCCCTGCCCGCGGATGAAATCGCGGAGACGCTCGGCATCGCGCGTTCGAACACCAGCACCAGCCTGCGCGAACTACAGAACTGGGGCATCGTCAAAATCGTTCACGTCCTGGGTGATCGCCGCGATCACTTCTCCTCGATAAAGGATGTCTTCGCCATGTTCCGGGCGATTGCGCACCAGCGGAAAAAACGGGAGATCGACCCGACCGTGCATGTCCTGCGCGACTGCCTTGCGGAAGCCAGCAAACCGAAAGCGGCCGACGCGCAGATCCGCCGTCGCTTGTCGGACCTGCTGGAATTTTTCGAACTGGCCGGCGCCGCCTACGAGAGACTGGAGAAACTCCCGACGCCCGCCGTGATCAAAATCGCGAAGCTAGGCGATAGGGCGCTGCGGATGGTGGGCATTTCCAAATAGGGCGAACCCCGTGACGACTGCGACGGCCACCGTCGATTTAAGCAACGCGGCCAAGCGCCGAACGCTCGCGAACGCGGGCGAGCCGCTGTTCCTCGCCCGTTGGGACCGGGCGGTCTTCATTCACTACGAAGCCGATCCTGTCATCTTGCAGCGGCAAATTCCTTTCCCGCTCGATCTGCGTGACGGCCGCGCGTTTGTCAGCATCGTCGCGTTCACCTTGTTGAGAATGCGTCCGCGAGTCGGCGGGCGGTTTGGCGAATGGCTCTTCAAGCCAATCGCCTCGCACGAATTTCTCAACGTTCGCACCTACGTCCGCCAGGCCGGCGAGCCGGGCATCTTTTTTCTGGCAGAGTGGCTTTCCAATCAATTGAGCGTCCGCTTGGGTCCGCGCACCTTCGGTTTGCCGTACCGGTTCGGACACCTCCGATATGCACATGCGCATGAGGACCGCGAAATATTCGGAACTGTCGCGGCGAACGAAGGCCGTCTTGAATATCGCGCGCCGATTGCAGCGGCCGCCTTCGAACCGACTGATGCCGGATCGCTGACTGAATTTTTGCTGGAGCGGTACACCGCTTTCACTTGCCAGCGTCGGCACCGCCGTCTTTTCCGCGTCTGGCACGAACCATGGCCGCAGACCCCAATCGAAATTGAAATCACCGCGGACGATCTGCTCGCCTCGACCGGCGACTGGTGGAGAAGCGCCGAATGCGTTGGCGCAAACCATTCTCCCGGTGTCGAGGTTTGGATGGGCCGCCCGCACCGGATCGCTGATTATCTCACGCCCGCGAGCTCGCCAAGCTCCGCCCAACGCGCGTAGAGTCGCGCGACCTCGTGGCGAGCGTCATGGAGTTCCACCTCGATCTTTGCGTAGTCGGTCGCGTGCGTAACGTAGAAGTCCGGCTTCGCAAAAAGAGCTTCGATTCTGGCGACTTCGTTTTCCGCGGTGAGGATCGCGGCCTCCATTCCTTCGAGCTCCCGCTCTTCCTTCCATTTGAGTTTGCGAGCCTTTGCCGCAGGCCGTGGTAACGCGCTCGGCTTGGTCGGCTCGACGTTTTTTGCCGTGGCCTCCTCGGATCGTTTCTCCAGGTAGTAATCGTAATTCCCGACGCCGTACCGCAGAACTCCATCCCCTTCGAAAGCCAGAATCGCTGTGCAAACGCGATTGAGAAAATAGCGATCGTGGCTCACCACAATCACGCTGCCACCGAAGGCCACGAGTGCTTCTTCGAGCAATCGTAGCGTACCGAGATCAAGGTCGTTGGTCGGCTCGTCGAGAATGAGAACGTTACCCCCGCGCTTGAGAATTTTCGCAAGCAAAACGCGGCTCCGCTCGCCACCGCTGAGCTGATTGATCTTAGTGTTGATACGCTCCTCGGTAAAAAGGAATCGCCGGAGATATCCGCGCAGCGTGATGTTCTCCTCGCCGAGGCGCACGTATTCGCTCCCCTCCCCGACTTCCTCCCAGACTGTCTTCGCGTCATCGAGTAGAAGTCGATTTTGATCGACGTAATTAATCTCGGTTCGCGTTCCGATTTCCACCACGCCGCTGGTTGGCTCCAGTTGCTGCAGCATGATCTTGAGCAGCGTCGATTTCCCCAAACCGTTCCGCCCGACGATGCCGAGCCGTTCTCCGGCCGCAAGATTCAATGAAACATTCTGAAACAATGTGCGGCCGCCCAGCTCGATCCCCACCTCGCGCAACTCGATCACGCGGTTCGCCAGCTTCGGCGCGGGCGGAATAATGAGATCGACATCAAGCTCCGCTTCGGGCAGCCCCTGTTGCGCCATCTCAAAGTAGCGCTCAACCCGATCCACCGATTTCGTTCGGCGCGCGCGCGGCGCTTTCCGGACCCATTCAAGCTCGCGCTTCAAAAACTTCTGCCGCTTGTGCTCCTGCATCTCCTCGACCGCCGCGCGTTCAGCGCGAGCGAGCAGGTAATCGGTGTAATTGCCGTCATAGCTGTAAAATTTCCCGCGGGAAAGCTCGACCACGCGCGTCGCGATGCGATCGAGGAAATAACGGTCATGCGTCACAAAAAGGCAGGTGCCGGAATAGCGAGCCAGGAAATCTTCGAGCCATTCGATCGATTCGGTGTCGAGATGGTTTGTCGGTTCGTCGAGAATGAGAAAATCGGGACGCGCCAGCAGCGAACGGCAAAGCGCGACTCGCCGTTTTTCCCCGCCGGAAAGGCTCGACACGATGCGTTCCGGCTCCGGCGCATGAAGATTCGTGATCAGGCTCTTGATCCGGTGCTCGAGATTCCAGCCATCGAAATGGGAGATCTGATCGAGCAAGATTCCGCTCCGGGCGCCTTCGGCCGGCGCGAGTTCGTATTCCGCGATCAAGTCCAGAACGCGTTGCGCACCGGAGAGAATATTCGCATGCACCGTCGCCTTCTCATCGAGCTCGAACATTTGCGGCATGTAACCGACAACAAGATCTCGGCGTTGATTGCACTCACCGGCGTCCGGGGTCATCACGCCCGCCGCGATTTGCAGAAATGTTGATTTACCGGAGCCGTTGCGTCCAACCAGACCCACGCGCTCGCCCTCCAAAATCGTCACAGTCGCGTGATCGAGCACCGCCTGATTGCCGAAGCTCACAACGAGTTCCGAAGCACTGGCGATGACGTTGAGAACCGGTTCCGACATTCTAAATCTTTTCGAGCGAAGCGCGGCGCGGCTGCTCAGCTCGACTTCTTGATCACGAAACCGATGTAGCCCCAGCGACCCCAATCGTGATGGGTCGTGCGCTCCACATCCATCACCCCATTTTTGTCGCGCGCGTGCGTCTTCGCGACAAACCCGGCGAAGGCAGCGTTGAAGTGGACGTCATGCGACACGAGGAGCCCACCGTCGCGCAGCCGCGCCCAAAACTGCCGAAACTCCCAGAGCATGTGCCGATAGCGGTGCGAACTATCGTGTAAAAACATATCGATCGGCGACGGCAGTTCGTCGCGTTTGAGAAAATCTTCCACTCTTCCTTTGAGCGGGACAAATTGAGATCGCAATTCATTCGGGATCATCGCGCCGTGATCGCAATCCGGGTTCATCTCCAGGCTGTATAACTTTGCCTGCGCCAGACTTTCGTCCGCCAGAGCTTTGAGAATGAAAGCCGACGACATGCCGAGATAGCCGCCAGTCTCCACTACTACCGCCGGCCGCTGCCAGCGTGTCAGGCCGTAGAGCGTCGCGCAATCCAGCGCGCCCATGAGTCCGTGACCGTCGGGTCCTTCGAAATACTGGCTCATTCCCACCATGAACTCGCTCTTCTGAATTTCCGCGGCGAAATCCGAGACGCGTCCCCACATATTGTAAGTCGGCGCAGCCAAGAGTTCGTTTGGTTTCGCTTTTTCGCGATTCGGCTGTCGCCGCAATATTTTCGTAAGCACACGCATTCTCTCGGTCGAAGGTAACACACTGCTTGCTTGCGATCAGCCATCGCCCTCGGGAAGCTGCGGCGCAATATGTTCGAACTGCTTGGCAAAGATCCTTCGTCGAAAGAGCGGCGCGGCCGCCTAACGACTGGTCACGGCGTGATTGAGACACCGGCGTTTATGCCGGTCGGAACACAAGGAAGCGTGAAGGCCGTCAGCCCGCAGGAGCTGCATGAACTCGAGGCGCAGATCATTCTGGGGAATACTTATCATCTATTCGTTAGGCCGGGACTCGAAGTAATTCGCCATTTTGGCGGATTGCATCGCTTCATGAATTGGGATGGGCCGATCCTGACGGATAGTGGCGGTTACCAGATTTTTTCGCTCGCGAAGTTGAGGAAGATCACGGAGGACGGCGTCGCGTTTCAAAATCATCTCGATGGGACACCGACGTTCATTAGTCCGGAGAGCGCGATGGAGATTCAGGCGGCGCTCGGGAGTGATATCGCAATGGTGCTCGATGAGTGCCCGCCGTGGCCGTGCGAATATGATTACGCGGCGCGAAGTGTGGAGAGGACGCACCGCTGGGCCGCCCGATGTCAGGATGCGGCGCGCAAGCTGAAAGAAGGAGGAAACGTCCAACGTCCAACGTCCAACGTTCAACGTTCAACTGACGAGAATGACGCGCGGGACGCCATCAACCATCAACCATCAACCATCAACCAAATGGTATTCGGGATCGTGCAGGGAGGGACGTTCGAAGATCTGCGGCGATCGAGCGCGCAGGCGCTGGCGGCGGCGGATTTCGATGGATACGCGATCGGTGGCGTGAGTGTGGGAGAACCGGAAACGGAGATGATGCAAGCGGTGGAATGGAGCGAACCGCATTTGCCGGAGAACAAACCGCGTTATGCGATGGGACTGGGCACGCCGCCGCAATTGATCGAGTTGATCGGGCGCGGCATGGACATGTTCGATTGCGTGCTGCCCACTCGACTTGCGCGCAACGGCACGGCTTTCACCGCCGGCGGCTCGCTCAATCTAAAGAACGCCGAGTTCGCGATGCAAAAGGGACCGCTGGAAGAAGGCTGCGGGTGCCCGGCCTGTCGCGAATTCACACGCGGTTACATCCGGCATTTGATCAAAGCTGAAGAAATCCTCGGGTTGCGATTGATCACTGTTCATAACCTGCATTTCTATCTCGACCTGATGAAGCGAGCGCGCTGCGCAATCGAGAACGGAACTTTCGCAAGCCTGCGCGCTCAGTTTGTCGCCGGATACAAGACCCGTAGCGGCGTGCCTGAATCGGCCTAGCTCTCTTGCTTCAGTCTGCTGAATTTCAGCTCGCGCACACTGCGCAACAGCTTGGAATCCAAATCGCCCTGAATCTTTCGAGCCCACGCTTCGGAGGCTTCACTATTGTAATGAATTCCATCCCCACCGGTTTTTCCGGCGACGTAGTGCGTGAACTCCCGCGAATCCACCACTTGAAAACCATCGCGTCTGGCCGCCTGCCGAATCAGCGTGTGCACTCGCCCCTGGGTCTTCCTTAAGCGCAAGGAATCCGGCGGAGCGATCCAGATGATTTGCTGAACCGAACCGCGGCGAGCTTCGCTGACGAAGCGGTCGATATAGTTGTTCATTTGTTCGTCCGTGAGCGAGCGATCCATCCAATTCGTTCCGAGCTGGACGATGAGAATTGTCGGCTTGTATTTGTTGATCAGCCTCGTCAGCTTCGGCGTGAGCGTCGGTCGAGGCGGCTTCCCATTCGTGAAGTCTCGGAAGACGTCGGAGTCAAAGGTGTGCTGGCGATAACCGCACTTGGTAATGAAATCCGGTTCCGCCGTCAGCCAATGCTCGGGAGACGAACCGCAGGCAGCATAAGCAGCCACGGGATATTTCTGCGCGAGATGCCCTTGCATCACTTCGCCAAATTTTCCGACGGACAACGAGTCGCCCACCATCAGGATGCTCGGCGGCGGACCTTCGGGCACGGCCTTGCTGGACTTCTGCTTGCCACTCGCCACCAGAACAAAGGAACCGATGCCGACCAGAAAGGCCAGCGGCAAGAGGGCCGACTGGAGCAGAGGCGACCAGTTTTTCTTAATGCGCATGCTCAGGGTGTTTGATTTCATCCTGGATCCGGATATAGGGCAGGAGATTGATCGATCCAGAGTCATCCTTGGATTTCACGGTTTTCCAAAGCGTGTCTTCCAGTTCGTGCAACTGAAGTTTGTAAGTCTTGCCGACGCGATAATGGAGCCTTTGCCTTTTCAATCCAATGTAGGCGGGATGCATCACGAGTATTTGTTTTTCCGAATATTGGCCAGCAACAATTTTGTTAATCTCGTAAACGTAGCCGACGAGATACTCCTGGTACGGTAACAATTCGTTTACCGGGATCGGCTCGGTCTTGAAGATCAGCTTCGCTTTCACCTGCAGCCGCGAATCCTTCGGCTTCTCGATCGGCGGCGTCGTCGCCTGATCGTGCGTCATCGCCAGCGCGGGCGCTTTTTCCGACAACGGCTTGAGCGTGGCGAACGGCTGGAGCGAGAGGTCACGGTCGACGATCTCGAAGACTTTGTCGGCCCAGAGATCCATGTCTGCGCCGATGAAATGCTCTTTGTCGGGCTCCATGTGATGATACGGATACGCGACGAGCGTCCGGCTATCGATGACGTTGGCGATGCCGCCGATGTCCGTGCGCGTTTGTTCGACCACGAAGTCCTGGATCTCCTTCGAAACTCTTCCGGAAGTGGGAGACGCGACCCAGTAAATTTTCCTTAACGTTGAAGAACTCCCGACCGCTTTGGCAATGAAAGGAACCAGATAGGTTCGGAGCGCAGGACCCTGACGGTGCGGGTTCACGGTTTTGTGATCGGGGAAGATATCGAAAAGATTCGTGCCCGTTTGCATGATCAAAATGTCGGGCCGCAATGTCGCGAGCAAATCTTCCAGCTTGGGAACGGAATGCGGAATGGGGACGTGCCCGCGTCTCATGCCATACACGTCCTCGAGTACTTTCGCGCGACCGGGACCGTTCGATTCGATACTCACGAAACCGCAATGCGTTTTGATATTGGCGTAGGGCCTGTCTTTCAGCCAGCTCAGCGGATTCGTTCCGCAGGCGAGATAAGTGAAAGTAGCTTTCACCTTCGGATTTTTCCGGAACCTGTCGTCCAGCCTCTTGCCAAATCCGCACAAGGCCAGCGAATCGCCGAGGATCAGGACGCTGATGCCTTCGGACGGCGCGGCAGTCTGTGGCGCGGCGGTTTGCAACTCTGCCGTGAGCTTCGACTGCTGCGCAAACGCGGAAGAGATCAGCAGTGTCAAAATGACTAAACCGGAAAAGATGCGATTCCGAGAAATGATCATTGGGGATTTACGAGACGCCACACGGCAATCGCTTTCAAACGAATCGGGGCTTCCGTCAAGGATGTTTCCGAGAGCGTGTCTTCAGACAAGGCGTTCCACGCCGTCAAGGAGCGGCGGTCTCGAGACCGCCGACGAAAAGCACGGCGGACTGGAGACCGCCGCTCCTTGATTAGTCTCTCGCGAATCGCGGATTCACAGTTCATCTGCTCGAAGTTTCCATTGAGCGCACCTGCGGGATTGCTAGCCTCTCGATAACCATGGCCGAAAACATTGAGTCGCACCTGATCGAGAAGCGCGTTTTCAAACCGGCGAAAGCATTCGCAAAGGCCGCGCGGATTGGCAGCCTCCAACAGTACCGCCGAATGTATCGTGAATCGATCGATCGCCCGGAAAAATTTTGGGCGCGCGAAGCGGGCGAACTCGTCTGGCAAGAACGCTGGAGGAAAGTTTTGGAATGGAAGGCGCCGTTCGCGAAATGGTTTGTCGGCGGGAAGCTGAACGTCTCGGAGAATTGTCTCGATCGGCACCTTGCCGGGCCGAACCGAAACAAAGCCGCGATCCTGTGGGAAGGCGAGCCGGGCGACAAACGAGCGCTCACTTATCAACAACTGCACCGCGACGTCTGCCGTTTCGCGAACGTGCTCAAGCGAAACAAAATTCGCAAAGGCGATCGCGTCATTATTTATCTTCCGACGATTCCCGAGACGGCCATCGCCATGCTCGCTTGCGCGCGGATCGGCGCGGTGCACTCGGTCGTTTTCGGCGGATTCAGCGCGGACAGCATTCGGGACCGCATCGCCGATTGCGGGGCGATCGCGGTCATCACCGCGGACGGTAGTTACCGGCGAGGCGCGATCGTTCCATTGAAGAAAAATGTCGATGATGCGTTGCGCGGCGAGACTTCAATCAAACGCGTCATCGTTTTCCGGCGCGCCGGCAACGACGTTCATATTGAAGAAGGCCGCGACGTCTGGTGGCATCGTGAACTGGAATATGTGGACGCGCATTGCCCGGCCGTTCCGCTGGATAGCGAACATCCGTTTTACATTCTCTACACCAGCGGCTCGACCGGAAAGCCGAAGGGAATTCTGCACACGATCGGCGGATATCTCGTCCAGGTTTACTCGTCCATGAAGTATGTCTTCGATCTCCGGAATGACGACGTTTATTGGTGCACCGCGGATGTCGGGTGGGTGACCGGGCACAGCTATGTGGTTTACGGCCCGCTCGCGAATGGGGCCACGACCGTGATGTATGAGGGCGCGCCGAATTGGCCGGAGCCGGATCGCTTCTGGCGGATCATCGAAGAATACGGCGTCAACGTTCTCTACACCGCGCCCACGGCGATCCGCGCCTGCATCCGCTGGGGCGATCAGTGGCTGAAGAAACATGATCTTTCGTCGCTGCGTCTGCTCGGATCGGTGGGCGAGCCGATCAATCCTGAGGCGTGGATGTGGTACCGCGAAAAGGTCGGGGGCGGCCGTTGCCCGGTGGTCGATACCTGGTGGCAAACTGAAACCGGCGCGATCATGATCACGCCGTTACCCGGGGCAATTCCGGCGAAGCCCGGCAGCGCCACACTTCCATTTTTTGGCGTCGACGCTGCGATTGTCGATGAAAAGGGGGAAGAAGTGGGCCCGAACGTGGGCGGCAAATTGATCATTCGCCGGCCCTGGCCTTCGATGCTGCGCACGATTTACGGCGACAAGGAGCGTTACAAGAAACAGTACTGGAGCGAGTACAAAGGAAATTATCTGACGGGCGACGGCGCGCGCCGGGACAAGGATGGATATTTCTGGATCGTCGGCCGAATCGACGATGTCTTGAACGTCGCTGGCCATCGTCTCGGAACTTCTGAAATCGAAAGCGCGCTCGTCAGTCACGCCAGCGTGGCGGAAGCGGCCGTCGTCGGCCGGCCGGATGAACTCAAAGGCCAGGGCGTCGTCGCCTTTGTCACGCTCAAGGGAACAATCGTGGCCAGTGATTCGCTCAAGCACGAATTGCGGAATCATGTTGGCGTTCACATCGGAGCGATCGCGAAGCCGGACGAAATCCGTTTCGCGGAAGCGCTGCCGAAAACGCGCAGCGGGAAAATCATGCGGCGTTTGCTCAAGGAAGTGGCGAGCGGCAAAAGTGTTACCGGCGACACAACCACGCTGGAGGACCTGAGCGTTCTGGCGAAGCTGAGCGAGACGGAAGAATGAGAGCCGCCGTTTCGGTGCCAAGGAGGGGCGCTTTCCAAACCGCCCGCGTTTCCTGACGGCGGTTGTAAACCGCCCGCTCCTTGAAGCTGCTTGGCTTAAGCGCCGCCTCACGTAGCCTTACGCCGTGAGTTTCATTCGAACAGGTCTGCGCGAGATCGGGCTGAAGATTCGCCGGCAGAAAACGCGGATGGCGTTGCGCCACGAAAAACGGGTGCTGCAAAGGAGCGAAGTGAATCTCGGCCGCGAAGGCTGCTCACAGGCGGTCAATTTCCCGGAGGTCCGCAACGAGATCGTGGCGCTGAAGAAACTCGAGCAGGAACAAAAGGAAGTGGCGCTGCGCATCGCGCAAATCGAGGAAGGCATCCGGCAAATCGACTTGCAGCGTCAGGAAAACGCGCGAGCGCAGAATGCAGAGCTGGCCAAGCTCGAAGAAGAAAAGAAACCGATCCTCGAGCGGCGAAATTCCGCGAAAGCCGCTTCCGATCTCTGCGATCGCGAACTCTCAAGCGTCGAACGCCGGCTCCAGGACAACGATGCCGCCGACCGCGATCTCTTGAAGAAACTCGCGGATTTGCAGGCACTGGTCCCGCCCCCGGAAGATCTCGAAACCCAGACGGCCGCAATCAGTGCCCGGCGCGTTCGCCTTCCGGAAGAGCGGGCGGAAGTGACGCGGGCGCGGCTCGGCAGTGCCGAAGCTTGCCGCTCAGCGAGAGAAAAGCTTTCGCAAAACGAAACCGAGCTGGCGGCGGTGGAAAAAAAGATCACGCAGATCCGCGAGGAGTACGAAGCGCGCGACCGCGTGTTGAACGAGAGCAGCCGCGCCCAACAGGACGCGCTCAAGAGCGCGCGCGGGCAACATGCAACGGTGGAGGAAAAGAAAAATCCCGCCTACCTCAATATCGGGCGCCATCTCGCTTCGCACGGCATCGCGCCGCCGAATGCGCCGCATTTGCTGGAGGAAGTGCAAAAGCATCGCACCGCCGTGGACCGGCATTCCCAGCACACGGCGGAACTGGCTGTGCTGTCGGGTCAGATCGACAAACAGGAGCTTCGACGATTTTATTTCAGCGTGGTCTCGGTGCTCGTTTTGCTCGCGATCATTCTCCCGCTCGTTTTTCAAACGCCGCAGAAACGGGAATGGCTGCCGCAGGAAACAGAAGCCATCCTCTCGCTCAACACCGAGCAGTTCGATCGCGATGATTTGCCGAAACGCTGGCGGAGAGATCAGGCGGCCGAATGGAAAGACGTCTGGTCCGGCCTCAACGGAAGCGCGCAACAAACTCCGGCGCTGAATTTACCGCGTGATGCTGTCAGGGTGACCCGCGGGATGACGACCGACTCGGGGACCACGCGCGAGTTCGTTCTGGTGGAAACGCGCGGAGATGCTTCCCAGGTCCTCCGCTCGGTGGAGACGGACAAGGCCTTTGAGAAGCGTCCGATCAGCGGTCTGCCCGTCTGGATGCGATCCGACTTTGCGCTCGCACGTGTCGGTCCGAGAACACTCGCGGTTGGTTCTGTGCCCGAAGTGGAAGAATTAGTGCGCGTGCGTCTGGGCATTCAGCCCGATTTGAAAACCACCGGCCAGTTGTTCGATCGTTTCCAGGACCTGAACCAGGGCAGCGCGCTTCGCCTTATCTCACGCGATCCGCCAAAGCTCGCGCAAATGTTTCACCCTGTCTTTAGCCGCGAGTTGCTCGAGGCGTCGCAATTGCTTGGGTTATCGCTCACGTTGCAGAATCCCGTGCGCGCGCGGCTGGTCATGAAATTGAAATCAGCCGATGCCGCCCGGGAGTTCGGCCGCCAAATTCGAAGCGAGCCGCAACGCTGGCTCCGAATCCAGGATTCCGATCTGTTTCTCCACGTCCAGACACCGGAAGTGGAAACTCAGGGCGAGGATATCCAACTGCGTTTCGATGTTCCTGAGAATAGTGCACGACTTCTCTTGCGGCGTATTGCAAAGACAGACATTGTGCCCGCCGTGGCTGAAAACTGATTGGAACAGTGACCCGGCTTCTCACTCATGCCGCCGGGCTGCCCAACCCGCTGTGAATACGTGCGCGATAGGTTTCATACTGGCAATCCTCGGAATGAATTTGTTCGCGTGCGCTTCCACTTTCTCCGCCGCTCCATCGCCGCCGGCCGAAGGTGAATTCGTCGATATCAAAACCATCGATCCGACGATCGTGATCGACTTGCGTTACGCGAGCGCGAACAACTTCATCCACCGGCCAATCTATCCGCTGAGAATGCCGGCGCTCGTGCGCGCCAGCGTCGCGTTGCGTCTGCTCGTCGCGCAGAAGTTTCTCAATGATCGAGGGTACGGCTTGAAAATCTGGGATGCCTACCGGCCGCAAAGCGCGCAGCAGCAACTGTGGGAGTCGACGCGTAATAATTCCTATGTGGCCGACCCACACGGAGGAGTCGGTTCGAACCACACCCGTGGCGTGGCGGTCGACGCGACGCTCGTCGATCGGTCGGGCAGAGACGTGCCGATGCCGACTGATTTCGACAACTTCACGCCGGCCGCGATGCTGACTTACCAGGGAAACAATGCCATGGTCCGAACGAATTTGAACCTGCTCCAGAAAGCAATGGCGCACGGCGGCTTCTATGGATTGCGCACTGAGTGGTGGCATTTCTGCGCCGCCGATTACGCGAAATATCCGTTGGTCCCCGAAATCAAGCTCGTCTCGCAAGCGCCTCTTCCTCCTGCCCGATGAATGCGATTTTGCGCGATCTGCATCAGCCGGAATATCTTCACGTTTTGCTCAATCCCCTTCCGGTTTACGGATTGGCGATTGCGTTGCTCGGATTGATCACGGCGTTGTACCTCGGGTCTAGAGGCGGACAGGTCACGGCGCTTGTTCTCGTTTTCGCCTGCGCCGCTTCAGCGTGGCCTGTCGTTCATTACGGCGACGTGGCCGAAGACAGCGTACAGGCGATGACCGACGAGGACGGCGCAGCCTGGCTAAAGGCGCACGCGCAACGCGCGCACAATCTGGTTTTCCCTTTCTACGCACTCGCGCTGATAGCGGCCGCGGCGATCTTCATCCCGAAGAAATGGCCGAAGAGTGCGCGGCCGCTCGCCGTGGCGACGCTGATCATGGCGATGTTTGCACTGGGCGCGGGATTTTACATCGCGCATGCCGGCGGAAAAATCCGGCACCGCGAATTCCGAAACGTTCCGCCGCCGAAAACAGATTGAGGCGGCGTCGCCGCGCTGCGCCGACCGGACGCCGCGGCGTGGCGTCTCTACCCCGGCGAACAACCGGCGCTGACCCAGCGCAAATATTCCGGAAGCCCATCGGCTACGCGGAGACAGATAATTTCCGGCACATCGTAGGGATGGAGCGATTTCAGCTTTTCCTGAAATGCGGTGTAGCGCGCCGGCGTCGTTTTGAAAAAGACAAGTGTCTCATTCGCGTTTTCGATTTTATTCTGCCAGCGATAAATCGACTCGACTGCCGGAATGAGATTCGCGCAGGCCGCGAAATTCTCCGTCACTAATTGCCGGGCAATGCCTCGCGCCGTTTCGATGTCCGGAAACGTGCTGCAGGCGAGCAGAGTTTCCTCGTTCATTCGTTAGGCTGGCTGAAGCGCCGCGGCCCGGCAAATCCAGCCGCCTCCCAGCACGATGTCCCGATCATAAAAAACCGCGGCCTGGCCGGGCGTGACGGCCTTCTGCGGTTCGTGCAATTGAAGGCGCGCGCGGTCATCTTCCAGCGGCGTCAGCGTCGCGCGCGCTCCAGGATGGCTGTAACGGATCTTGACCGTCACCTCGATCGGATCATCAGAATCGCCGCGGCTCATCCAGTTCACTTGATCGATTTCGAAATCGTCCGAAACCAAATCTTCCGCGCCGCCGACAATGACACGATTGGTGACCGGATCGAGATCGACGACGTAGCGCGGTTGCGCGGAACCACCCGGCAGGCCTTTGCGTTGACCGATGGTGAAGAACTCGATGCCGCCGTGTTCGCCCAGAAAATTTCCATCGAGATCGTAAATGGCGCCCGCGTGAAACTCTTCCGCGCCAAGGTGCGAGCGAAGGAACGCTTTGTAATCATTCCCCGGGACAAAGCAGATTTCCTGGCTGTCGACCTTGTCCGCCACTTTCAGGCCTAACGAACGGGCGATCTCGCGGATCGCCGGCTTCGACATGCCGCCGAGCGGAGTCAGCGCGCGCTGGAGTTGCGCCTGGCGCAAGCTGAACATGAAATACGATTGGTCCTTTCGCGGGTCGACTCCTTTGCGCAAGACGGCGCGATCAGGATGATGCTCGATGATCGCGTAATGGCCGGTCGCGATGTAATCGCAACCCAGCGCCTCCGCTTTTTTCCAGAGGTTGCCGAACTTGAGCTTCTCGTTGCACATCACGCACGGATTCGGGGTGCGGCCAGCCTGGTATTCGCTGGAGAAATAATCGATGACCAAACGCTCGAATTGATCGGCCTCGTCCACGACGTAATGCGGAAAGCCTAACGAGTGCGCTACGCCCCGCGCGTCCGCCACAGCCTGCGGGCCGCAACATTTGTCCTCGGCGCGCGAGATGCAATCCTGCGGCCAGACCTTCATGGTCACGCCGACCACGTCGTAGCCTTGTTCTCGCAGGAGATAACCGGCCACGCTCGAATCGACGCCACCGCTCATGCCGAGAAGGACGCGCTGTTTTTTGACGATCATTTCGCGGTGAAAGTCAGGGCACTCTTCGCCGGGGTCAATCGCTTCCGCGCGTTCCGTGGACGAACCGGCACGCTCACGAACGGACTGTCCGCCAGCGTAAATCGCCAGGGAAAATCTTTCGCGCGGCTGATCCCGATACGCGGATCGGCCACCACCGCGGGTTCGACTCCGTGGTCATGCACGAAAGCGTAGCGCGGGTCCGAACAAAGATTCATTTCGTGATGCCTCTTAGTGATATCGAGAGCCTGAGCCAACTTGCCCGGTCCAGAGCAAAGGCGCCGCACGTCGTCCACCCCGCGGCGTGCCCTCATGATGGCTACCCCGCGTCGCGGCTCGAGGGCGCGAATTAGAATGAGCCCGGTTCGGCTCCCGCCTTTGACGAGCACATTCAGCATCCAGTGCACGCCGTAGTTCAGATAAATGTAGACCGCACCCGGTTCGTTCCGCTCCACGAACGCGCGCGTGCTCGGTCGAGTGAAAGCGTGACAGGCTTCGTCATGCAAAGTGAGATAAGCCTCCGTCTCAACGACAAGGCCGGAGCATTTCCCCCAGAGCAGCTCGGTGCCGACAAGCTCTCGCGCACAAAGAAGCGGATCGCGTTGAAAAAAAGAAGAAGGCAGTGTTCGCCTGACTGTTGTCGCCACGAAAAGGTAAAATGAGTGTCTCCCGCGAGAGAGGATTTACGCAACGCAGTGCCCGACATTGCGCAAGGTGAATCTCGCCCTGGTGGGCCGGAAGAGCTTCCATCTTTTGCTTTAGTCAGGCCCCTCCTCCAAGTTGGACACCGTGTTCGAACTGGATGGACTTGATCACATCGCGCTGGCAGTGCGCGACGTCGAGCGCTCGGCGAATTGGTATGTCGAGGTTCTCGGATTCGAACGCCGCTACGAAGGAATGTGGGCAGGCGTTCCCGTCTTTGTCGGGAAAGGGAAGACGGCGTTGGCATTGTTTCCACGCGGGAGCGATCGAGCGGCGGGCACACCTCGGAAGCCGGGCAACATGCTGCATTTCGCGCTGCGAGCGGATCGGAAGAATTTTCTCGCGGCGCAACAAGACCTAACGAGTCAAGGCATCGCTTTCCATTTTCAGGATCACGAAGTCTCGCAGTCGATTTACTTTCGAGATCCCGACGGATTCGAGGTCGAGATCACGACCTACGAGTTGGAATAGGTCGCTGCTACGCCGCTGATTGCGGCTCCGCGGCCGCGGTATCCGCGGCGAGATATTTCATCCCGAAGAGCCAAATGACTCCGGAGACGAGCATGGCCGCTGAGACAACAAGAAAAGCCACGTTCATATCGGAGTGGCCCGCCACCGCGCCAAGCAGCGGCGGTGAAAGCGCGTCGCCCAACGCGTGAATGATCAGAATGTTCAGCGCGAAAGCGGTCGCGCGAACATTGGATCCAACCACGTTGGCCAGAGCGGCATTCGACGGACCGGTGTTCAGAAAAACGAAAAAAACCGCTCCGAAGAGGAACACCCACGCCAGCGGAAAGGGCGTGTAAAGCATCGCGAGCAAGAGTGGAAAGGCGAGAAGCATTCCCAGCCCGGAGACGAGGAAGTAGGAACCGCCGAAACGTTTCTGGAGCCGGTCCGCGACAAATCCTCCCAGGATCGTCGAGAGAAGTCCTGCCACGACAGTGATTCCGCCAAAAATCGGAGTTGCCAGGGCGGGCGATTGATGGCGGAAAATTAGATACGCCGACATCCAGAAAGCGAGGCCGCCCAACGCAAAAGTCATCGCGGTTTGCGCCAGGCAATTGAAGACGAAGGCGCGCGTCCGCAGCAAAGTAAGATAGTCCTCCTTGCGCGCGCGCCGGCATTCGTGCTGCACTCCTGCTCGCGTCCGCGGGTCCTTCTGAAAAAAACAAAACAGACCGAGAATGATTCCGGGAATGGCCACCAGATAAAATGCCCAACGCCAGCCGAGTTGATGATTGATTATTCCTCCCAGCACATATCCGAGGGCGCTCCCCACCGGGATCGCCGCGCAAAAAATCGCCATGATGCGGCCGCGCGATTGGAGCGCGAAATAATCAGCGAGAATGGTGGGAGCAGCGGGCCCGTAGCCGCCTTCGCCGATCCCCACAAAAATGCGAGTGGCGAACAGCGCGAAAAACGTCAGCGCGAAGCCCGTGGCCGCCGTCGCGAAGCTCCAGAGAATCACGCAGACGCCCACGATGACCCAGCGCGAAAAGCGATCCGCCAGGAAACCGAGAATTGGCGCTGAAAGCATGTAGGTGACGAGAAACGCCGGCGCTAGAGTCCCCGTCATCGCCATCGCGTTCGGATCTCCCGGCGCGAAAAACGCAGCCCGGATATTGGGCTCGACCGCCGCGAGAATAAAGCGATCGATGTAGTTAAAGAGATTGATTCCGAGCAGCAAAATCAGCGCGGTCCGTGCGCCCGGATTCGCCTTTGATTCCATAGCCGTCATCGAATTGCCGATTGCACGGAACAACCCGCTCCTTGTAAATCATATTCCATGGCGAAATCATCAGCCGCCGAACGCGCGCTCCGCT
Source organism: Spartobacteria bacterium (assembly GCA_003134785.1). Lineage (GTDB taxonomy): Bacteria > Verrucomicrobiota > Verrucomicrobiia > Chthoniobacterales > UBA10450 > AV80. The sequence continues at coordinate 98,868 of PLCN01000014.1, read as the reverse complement.
TTGTCGGCTTGGGAATCGCGCGTCTCATTTATCGTGTCACGACGGTCGGCGTGGAAGGTCTGCCACCGGGCGGTTTTCTCCTGCTGCCGAATCATATCACCTGGGTGGACGCGATCGTTCTTCTCCTCGCGAGTCCGCGTCCGATTCGTTTTATCATCGACGCGGGCGTATATCGAAATCGGTTTTTGCATCCGGTCTTGCGCGCGGTGGGCTGCATCCCCATCACTTCTCGCAAAGCGAAAGATGCGATGCGGGAAGCGGCGGCAAAAATCCGTGCCGGTGAAATTGTTTGCTTGTTCCCGGAAGGAGAACTTTCGCGGATTGGATCGCTCCTCCGCTTGCGAAGAGGCTACGAAATAATCGCGCGGCAAGCGGAAGCGCCTGTTGTTCCGGTGTGGCTCGATCGGCTCTGGGGTTCGATCTTTTCCTTCAAGGGCGGCCGCTTTTTTTCCAAATGGCCGAGCGCGGTGCCGTATCGAGTCATGGTTGCGTTCGGAGAACCACTCCCGGCTGAAGCGGCCGATATTGCGACCGTGCGGGAGCGGCTGCTCAAGCTCGGGGAATTTTGCTACAACGAGCGGCCGGTTCTGCGCGACCACCTCGCGCGCGCTTGTCTGCGCGGGCTGAAAGGAAATCGCTTTCGCAGCGTGTTGACCGACGGCATCGATCACACAAGCTTATCGCACGGAAAGCTGCTCGGCTGCGCGATCGCGCTGAGCCGGTATTTGACGCGAACATGTCCCGAGCGACGAATCGGGATCGTTCTGCCGCCAAGCAAAGGCGCGGTCATCGCAAACCTCGCGGTCGCGTTCGCCGGCAAGATCCCGGTCAATTTGAATTTCACCAGCGCACGCGACTCGATTGAATCGGCCAAAGAACAGGCGGGCCTCAGCACGATCATCTCGGCGCGCTTGCTGGCGAAGCGCCTGGATGATTTTCCCTGGACGCCGCAAGTCATTCACTTGGATGAAACATTGCCGCGGATGAAGCGCACCATCGTAGGCTGGTGGCTTCTTGGGCTCGCGCTGCCGTCCGCTTTGTTGGCGCGATTGCTCCACCTCCCGCACACCGGCGGCCATTCCGAAGCGATCCTGCTTTTCACCAGCGGAAGCTCGGGCAAACCGAAAGGCGTGGTGCTGAGCCATCGCAACATCCTCGCGAACGTCTCGCAATTCGCGGTCATGCTCGACGCGAAGAAAGACGATCTGATCCTGGCATCGCTCCCATTTTTTCACAGCTTCGGCTGCACGGTCACGCTTTGGTACCCGCTGATCGAAGGAGTCCGCAGCGTCAGCTACCCGAATCCACTCGAAGCCGGAAAGATTGCCAATATCGTCGAGCGATACGCCGTCACCGTGATGCTGGCGACGCCGACATTTTTGCGCGCGTATTTGCGCAAATCGGAGCCGCACCAACTACGCAGCCTGCGGCTGCTGATCACGGGCGCGGAAAAATTACCCGACGAATTAGCGCAAAGTTTCGAAGCCCGTTTCGGAACCAGAGTGTTGCAAGGATATGGGCTAACTGAGACCTCGCCGGTGGTCAGCGTGAATTTGCCTGAACCGAAAGCAGCAGCGGCCGGGGCGCCCGTTCAACCTTCCAACCGCCTGGGCTCGGTCGGCAAACTTCTGCCCGGAATGGCCGCTGAAATTCGTGATCCGGAAACCGATCAGAAAGGCTCGCTCCACGATACCGGAATGCTTTGGCTGCGCGGCCCGAACATTTTCGAAGGGTATCTCGATGCGCCTGAACTGACGGCACAAGTTCTTTGCGACGGTTGGTTCAAGACCGGCGACATCGGCCGGTTCGACGAAGACGGCTTCCTCTACATCGAAGGCCGGCTTTCGCGTTTCTCGAAAATTGGCGGTGAAATGGTGCCGCATGAAACGATCGAGCAGAAGATTCTCTCGGTCCTCCAAACCGCGGACCATTCCGATCGCGTCATCGCCATTGTCGGCGCGGCGGATGAGGCGAAAGGCGAAGCGCTCGTGCTCTTGAGCAGCATCGATATCGATCTGTCGCAAATTCGCACTGCGCTTTCCGAAATCGGTGTTCCGAATCTGTGGATTCCAAAAGCGGTTCGGCGAGTGGAAGCGATTCCTGTTCTCGCCTCCGGCAAACTCGATCTCGCGGGGTGCAAGAAAATAGCGCAAGAAAGCTAACGCAATGTCGTCCCGAGACTGGCGCAGCGCGCCGAGGGACCCCTCATCTGCAATAGTGGCGTACTCGACCGTGGGGTGATCGCCCTGTCAGTGAGAGGTCCCTCGTCGTCTCCGCGACTCGGGATGACAACGTTTCTTATCAGTCAAAGATTCAAGATATCGGACGCCGCCGCACTAGGACTGAAGCAAGGAATGTTTGCACCACCTCCCCGCGTTGATTTGTTGTCACATTCCGGATGCGGATAATGCCGCGATCCAGTTTTGATCGGGACGGTCGCACGTCCACTATTTCGGTCTGAAGCCGAAGCGTGTCGCCCGGTTTAACGGGTCGCGGCCATCGCAATTCATCTACGCCCAATCCGACCGAACCTCCGGCCAGCATTAGACCGCCGGTCACAAACAACTTCATCGTCATTGCAGCCGTGTGCCAACCGCTGGCCGCGAGGCCTTTGAAAACACTTTGTTCCGCGGCGTTCGCATCGAGATGAAATGGTTGCGGATCGAATTCTCGCGCGAATTGAATGATGCCTTCCTCCGTCACTGGGAACGTATCGGATTCAAACCGATCGCCGACGTGCAAGTCTTCCAGATAGCGTTCGATCATGATTCAGTTTGGACGGTCTTCCTTCAAAAGACGCTTCGCCGCCGACAGGGCGGCGGCTACAGGTTGCAGCCGCTTCGCTATGCGAAGCGAGGCCATTATAGAAGTGCCAGAGGGGAGAATCGAACTCCCGACCAACCCCGAAAGCTTTCGGGGTGCTCTACTCTCGCGTGATGTGAAATATGGCAAGTTCTGGATTCTTTTTCGCTTTCAGCAAACGCTCGATTTCGCGCGCCTGTTCTAACGTCGCGACTTCTTTCTTCGCAATAATCTTCAGTGCTCCACCGAGCCGTTTCGTTGTCGCAGTGTGACCGCGTAGATGTTGCGCGAAGCGGGCATCAAGATCGACAGTCGATCCGATGTAGTGGCGACCGGATGATCCGCGAAGGATGTAAACCCAAGCCGTGTCAAGAAGGTGCCAGAGGGGAGAATCGAACTCCCGACCAAGGGCTTATGAGTCCCCTGCTCTACCGCTGAGCTACCCTGGCATCAAAATCCATTTATCCTCCGATTCTCTCACAATCGATCAACCCCGAATGCTTTCGGGGCTGCTCTACCGCTGAGCTACCCTGGCGACGCGCGACAAATTGAATCCCGCGGCTTCCAAGTGTCAACGTTGAGTCCGCCCGCTTCTACGCTGCAACAATCCTCACTGCTTCTTCTTTTCCAGATAAGGCGCGATATCTTTCTCGCCGCCCCGGATCGCAGCCATAAAGCAAACGCCGTTCCGCTGCTTCACCGCGCCAGTCCAGCCTTCGAGTTCGACAAAACGCCAGTCGGAAAAGTCGGTCACACTGCCGTCTTTGGGATTTTTTTCGGCGGGGAAAAGGAAGAGCTGCATTCGTTTTTCCACGATCCAGATTTGCGCCACGCCGTGGACTTCGTCGTCGTCGAACACGCGGCTGCCGAGCGTGCGGAATTCGGCGAACTCCGCGGGGATATCGTAATGCTCGAGCCGGTACTTCATGAAAAACAGATCGCTCAAAGCGCCTGCCTCGGTTTTGAGCGGATCGAGCAGAACGGAGCGAGTGGAAGACGCGAGCGATAAGAGCCTTCTCGCCTTGTCCGCGCCAGGGAAATCCCGCAAGTGCTCATGGACACGATAAGCGAAGACGCCGCCGATGACCAGAAGGGCCAGCGCAATCGAGAGCACCACGGGGTTCAGCAGAATTTTCTTCCAGGGCGGTTTGACCAATGGAATCAGGCTCTCCTTGGCGAACCATTCGGCGACATGCGCATCGACCGGGATGGCGTGGACAAGTTTTGCAATAGCGCCATCAAACGCCTGCTGATGGGAAAACGCCGCGGCTTGCTTGCCATGCCGAGCGCGGTTGATCGCCACTCGCATGGCGCGATCCATCCCCGGCTTTTCGGTGATCGGGGCGCAGCCGAGAAGTGGGTCAGATTTGGCTGGCATCGAAAGGTTCTTCGTACGGCGTGGTGGCATCCAGCCACGCCTGGAATTGACGGCGCCCGCTCGAAATCAAGGCAGCGAACTCGGGAGCTTTGATTTCCAAAAGGTCAATCATCTCGCGGAGAGTGAACTCATCGAGATAGAAAAGTGCCAGCGCGCTGCGTTGCGGCTCCGGCGCCGCGGAAATCCAAACACCAAGCTGGTCCGGATCCAGTTGAGCGATTTGCATCGGCGCTACCGGCGAAATGTCCGCTTCCTCCAACATGCCGGGCTCGGCTTGGAGGCCCTCTTCGCAGACCGCGATGCAACGCCAGCGCGCATCTCGAAAATACCAGAGACGATCCGGCGGCGGCTCGTCGCGAGCAACCCGCAAGGCCGCCTCTCGAACGGTATCTTGAAACGCCTCCTGCGCCTTGCCCGCCTCGCCCGTCATCAGGAAACAAAAGCGATAAAGTTGAGGGAGATTTTTAGTTGTGACTGGCACGCTGTTACTCTCTACCGGAAGTTTAACGAGCGTCGACTACGAGGACAAGAGCGTCCGCTGTAGCCGCCGCCCTGCTTGCCACGCCGAAGCAAGGCAAAGGCGGTGGGCGGCGATGACGAGCACGCAATATTGACCCGATCTCGCGCTTCGCATAGCGAAGCGGCTACAGGGCGGCCAGCGTTTGCAAACGGCGCGCGACTTCCTCGGCGTTCTCGCGGCTGTTGAAGGCCGAGATGCGGAAGAATCCTTCGCCACAAGAGCCGAACCCGCTCCCCGGCGTAATGACGACGTTGAGTTCCTGCAACATGCGATCGAACATTTGCCAACTCGTTAGGCCAGATGGCGTCTTGACCCAGATGTAGGGAGCGTTCACTCCACCGTAGACCTCCAGTCTGGCGCGCTCCACTGCCTCACGGAGGATCCGCGCGTTTCCCATATAATGGTCGATCAAGGAACGCACTTGTTCGCGGCCTTCCTCGGTATAGACGGCTTCCGCCCCGCGCTGCACCGGATAACTCACGCTGTTCGCTTTCGTGCTCCAGCGGCGATGCCACAATGGATGGAGAGGAAGCTTGCGACGATCGGCGGTGCGGGCGTGCAAGCTTTTCGGCATCACGGTAAATCCGCAGCGCACTCCGGTGAACCCGCCATTCTTCGAGAAGCTTCGGAATTCGACCGCGCACTCGCGCGCGCCTGGAATTTCGAAGATTGAATGCGGGACATCCGGGTCGCTGATGTAAGCCTCGTACGCGGCATCGAACAGAATGATCGCTTCATTCGCGCGCGCAAACTCGACCCAACGTGTCAGTTGCGCGCGAGACGCAACGGCGCCGGTCGGATTGTTTGGAAAGCAGAGATAAATAATGTCGACGGGCTCCGCGGGCGGCTCCGGCACAAAACCGTTTTCGGCACGGCAAGGCAGATACGTTATCCCTTTGTATCGGCCGGATTCGTTCACATCGCCGGCGTGACCCACCATTACGTTGGTGTCGACGTAGACCGGATAAACCGGATCGGTGATCGCGATTTTATTTTGCTCTCCGAGAACATCGAGGATGTAGCCGCAATCCGATTTCGATCCCTCGGAAATGAAGATCTCGTCCGGAGCGAGATCGACGCCGCGATCGCGATAATCTTCTTGCGCGATTTTTTCCCGAAGCGATTCGAGACCCTGCTCGTGGCCGTAACCGCGAAACGTTTCGCGGACGCTCAGTTCATCGACGGCATGATGCATCGCAGCGATGACCGCCGGCGGCAACGGCTCGGTTACGTCGCCGATGCCGCAGCGAATCAGATGGCGGGCAGCTTCGGGATTTGCCTCGCAAAACTCCCGGACGCGGCGCGCGATCTCGGGGAAGAGATAGCCGGCCTGGAGCTTGAGATAGTTGTCGTTTAGAAAAGCCATTTCTGTAGCGGCGGTCTATGACCGCCGGAACTCTTAAACTACGGCGGTCATAGACCGCCGCTACAGAAGCGCAAGCGCGCCGTTGCGCCTCTTAATAACTCTTTGCCACTGCGTCCCAATTCACCACGTTCCACCAAGCCTTGATGTAATCGGGGCGGCGGTTCTGGTAGTTGAGGTAATAAGCGTGCTCCCAAACGTCGACGCCGAGAAGCGGCGTGTTGCCATCCATGAGCGGGCTGTCCTGGTTCGGAGTGGACACCACTTCCAGTTTTCCGCTCTTGTTCTTAATCAGCCAGGCCCAACCGCTGCCGAACCGGCCCGCGCCCGCCGCCGCGAATTTTTCTTTGAACCCGTCGAAGCTGCCGAACGTAGACTTGATGTCGCCGCCCAGTTTGCCGGAAGGTTCGCCACCCGCATTCGGACCCATGATTTTCCAGAAGAAGGAATGGTTCGCGTGTCCACCGCCATTGTTGCGCACGACCGTGCGGATATCTTCCGGGACCGCGTTGAGATCTTTGATCAAGTCCTCGACGGATTTGGCAGCCAGCTCCGGTTTGTCCTTGAGCGCGTTGTTAACATTGGTGATGTAAGTTTGATGATGCTTCGTGTGATGGATCTCCATCGTCCGCGCGTCGATATGCGGCTCGAGAGCGTCGTAGGCATAAGGGAGTTTTGGTAGTTCGTAGGCCATAATCAGCAATGTCTCGCCGGGAACGCTGCGCGTCAATTAATGTAGAGCCTCAAGAAAGATGGCGTTGCTCGCCAACTCGATACGCTTCCGCCAGCCACGCGGAAACTTCGGCGTCGACCTCATCGGCGTTCGCGAAACGAAAGGTGTGCAGATGATTCCTGGGAGAAAAAGTTTCGATGCGGCGAAAGCGTTTATTTTCCAGTCGACGCGCCAGCACGACGTGCCCGTCGACCCAACGTTGTCGAATGACGAACGCGGCGAAGCTCATGCGCACTTGAAATGCGATTCTCGTTTTCTCGGGAAGCACCGTGACGGATCCATTCGTCTCGGCGAAGCGGCGCAGCTTGTCGAAGATCGCGCGGACGTTCGCTGATTTCCCGTCGAAATGGGAAGCGAGCGTGTATCGGCCGCAGGCGTGCGATTGATTCCGGTTGGCAAATTGCCGGCGGCAATCCGGACACCGCCACATTGGTCCGCGTTTGGGCGCGGAGCCTTCGCTCATTTCCCGCAGCGATAGAAGCTCGGATAATGCCCGAGCCCGTTCCGATAATTGATATAGGTCGCGAGCGCCAGCAGCGGAAAATTTTGCCGGTACATATCGTACTTCAGATAGAAGACGCGCGGGAAACCGGTCCCCGTTATCTGCGGCTCATCCCACGCACCCTCGTGCCGCTGCGTGGACAACAAATAATGAAGGCCACGTTGCACGCTGTGCCGGTCCAGATCGCCGCAAGCGCAAATTCCCATGAGAGCCCAGGCCGTCTGCGACGCCGTGCTTTCGCCTTTGCCTTTCAGCACCGCACTCTCGTACGTCGCGCACGTTTCGCCCCACCCGCCGTCGTCATTCTGGCAGCTCTCGAGCCAATCGCGTCCGCGCAAGATCCAATCCTTCGTCATGTTTTCGCCGATAGCGCGCAGACCACGCAGCACCTGCCACGTTCCGTAGATATAGTTCACGCCCCAGCGTCCGTACCACGAGCCATCGTCATCCTGGGTATCGATCAGGTATTGCACTGCTTCGCGCACCGAACGCTTTTTGGCGTCGAAGTTGATGTAACCAAAAAGTTCCAGAGTGCGCGCCGTCAGGTCGCTGCAAGTTGGATCGAGAATGGCGTTGTGATCGGCGAACGGCATGTCCTCGAGCCAATGCTGTGTGACTTCCTTGTCAAAGGCCGCCCAGCCGCCGTCGTCACATTGGAAACTCAATTGCCACTCGAGCGCGCGGCCGAACAATTCGTCCAACGCCTTGGGCTCGTTAGGCCGAACCAGGCGCAAGGCCATCAAAACCATCGCGGTATCGTCGGTGTCCGGATAATAAACGTTGTTGTATTCGAAGGCCCAGCCGCTCGGCTCGGGATGAGGATTGTTGACCGCCCAATCTCCCCGGAGCCGCACTTCTTTGTCCACCAGCCAGCCCGCCGCTTTCTGGAGCGCTGGGTGGTCTGCCGGCAGACCAGACTCCGCCAGTGAAATAACGTTGATCGCGGTGTCCCAAACCGGCGACATGCAGGGCTGAATGCGGAAATCCTCCGGGTCATCCACAAAAAGACCGGCGTAATCGCGGGCCGCCTTTTCGTAAGCCGGGTGCTTGGAAGAATAACCGAGAGCGCGCAGGGCGATGAGGCAGTTGAGCATCGCGGGGAAAACCGCTGCGAGCCCATCGCTCCCCTCGCCGATCCGTTCCAGCATCCAGCGCTCGGCTTCTTCGATCGCGCGCCGGCGCATCGGCCGCCATCCGAATTTCGAAATCAATTTGAGCGCGTGGTCGCCGCGCAGGAAAAAATTCCGCCAGGCAAAAAATCGCGGGTCCCGCGGCAGTGTGAAATCCTTGTGCTCGGTCCCGAGTGGATACAGCTCGTGGAGCTGCTTCATTCCCGGCAATTCCCGGGTCGGCTTGAAATGATTGATGATCGCGAGCGGGATCAACATGGCCCGGCTCCACGACGACATTTTGTAAATATTAAACGGCGACCATTTCGGCAGCAGGATCATCTCCACCGGAATGGAAGGCAGATATTGCCACGGAAATTGGCCGAGCAGCGCCAGGTAAAGCTTGCTGAAAGTGTTCATGCGCGGGATGCCGCCGAGGCGCAGAATATTCGCGCGCGCTTCCTGCATGAACGGCAAGTCGGCCGAATGACCCGCAAGCTTGAGCGCGAAGTAAGCTTTCACCGACGCGTTCACTTCGCTCGGGCCGCCGTAATAGATATTCCAGCCGCCGTCCGGCAGCTGGCGTTTCAGAATGTGGCGAACACAGCGTTGTTGCAGCGCATCGTCCACTTCGCCCAGCCAATGCATGAAGAGGACGTGATCGGAGCAGAGCGTGCTATCGACCAGCAGCTCGCCGCACCAATGGCCATCGGGATGCTGTTGGCGAAGCAAGTTCTCTCGCGCCCGCGCGATGGCGTCCGCGATTTCCGCATTCGTTGCCGGATGAGCGGCGTCGGGTACAACGCTTGGCAACGCGATGAGCTTCGCGGGTGAAGAAGGCATCGCTAGGAAGCTTGGGCGGCGACTTCGGCGCGTTTGCCGGTCAAATGGCCATTGCCGGAGGTAACGCCGTTGAACGCCGTGATCTCGTTGCCCAGGCCGGTCGGTTTCGGTTTCGAGCCGAAGTTGAACCGGATATTTTTCCACGTGTCGCCGCGTTGCGCGTTCAGTCCCAGACTCGCGGTCGGCTCATATCCGCAATGGACCATGCAGTTTTCGCAACGGCTGTCTTTCGCCACGCCATCGACCACGCCGTATTTTTCCCATTGCACTTTTTCGAGCAGCTCCGCGTAGCTCGAGTAGTGAGCGTCGGTCATGAGATAGCAGGGGCCTTTCCAGCCGCGGATGTTGCGCGTCGGAATCGCCCAGGCTGAGCAGGTCAAGTCGCGTTTGCCGGCGAGAAATTCGAAGTAAATCGGGGTGCCGAAGAGCGTGTATTTGCCCATCCATTCCTCGATCTTCTTGAACTTCTCAATCGTCATCTTGCGGGTGAGGAAGAAATTTTCCGGCTGCAAGTTCAGCCGCTTGATCATGTCTTTTTTGGCGGCGTCGTACTCGTAACCGGGCGAGATGGTGTGACCGTCCACGCCGAGATCGGAAAGGAAATCGAACATCTGCTCGACTTCGCCCATGTCGGTTTCCTTGTAGATCGTGGTGTTGGTGGCGACCTGGTAACCGAGCAGCTTTGCCATTTTCATGGCGAGAATGCATTCTTTGAAAACGCCTTCGCGCTCGACGATCAGATCGTGCGTCCGCTCGAGGCCATCGAGGTGCACATTCCAATACATCCAGCGGCTCGGACCAATTGTCGGCTTCTCTGGATCTTTCGGGCCCTGGCGCACGGCTTCCGCGTCCTTCTCAGAAACCAATCCTCGCTCGACCAGGAGACTCAGTTTCGCTTCCAGCTCTTTTCGCTTTCCGTTATCCGATTTCCGCAATTCACCCGCGAGCCATTCGCGCATCTTTTTGCGCATGAACATCGCGTTCGTGCAGATGTAAACGATCCGCTTCTGTTCGAGCAGACCTTTCACGAGCGCTTCGATCTGCGGATAAATCAACGGCTCGCCGCCGCAAATCGAGATCATCGGCGCGTTGCATTCGTTCGCGGCGCTCAGGCAATCCTCCAGCGGCAAAATGTCCTTGAGCGAAGTCGAGTATTCGCGAATGCGGCCGCAACCCGTGCAGGTGAGGTTGCAGGTATGCAACGGCTCCAACTGCAGGACGGTGGCGAACTTTTCCGTCCGGCGGAGCTTCTGCGTAATAATGTAGGCGGCGATCTTGGTGGTCAACGCCAAAGGGAATCTCATAAGAGCGAGGATAGTAACAAGGAGGCACCGGGTGTCAACCCGTGCAAGGGCAACCAATGGCGGCTGGACATCTGCCGATCCTACCTTTTTCGATTAATCAGAGATGGAAAAATTACGCTCACCCGAAACCGTGGCCGTCCTCGGCGCGTCGCCCAAGCCGGACCGTTATGCTTACCAAGCGCTGAAGCTGCTGCACGAATACGGGCACCGAACCCTACCGGTCAATCCCGCCTTCGAGGAAATCCTGGGCGAAAAGTGTTACCCGAAAATCTCTGAGGCGCCCGGCCCGATCGATACCGTCACGCTTTACCTCGGCGAAGCGCGGTCGAATCCGCTCATCGGCGAAATCATTGAGGCGAAGCCGCGTCGCATCATCATGAATCCCGGTGCGGAGAACAGCGCACTCGCGGCGAAGGCGGAAGAAGCTGGTATAGAAGTCGTCGAAGGCTGCACGCTCGTGATGCTGCGGACGGGCCAGTTCTGAGATATAGAGGCGCTGATCCCCAGCGCCTGTTAGTTGGTCAGGCGTTTGGCATAAGCGCTTCTACATCAAGCCGTCTGCCAGCCGCGCCGAATCAGGCTCACCGCGATCGCGGCCAGCAGGAGCGAGATCAACTTCGATGCGCCCTTCAGGCCCTGCGGCCCCATCCATCGGGTGAGGTGGTCCGCGTAGCGGAATCCGAATCCGACCAGGAGCAGGTTCACCAGCAAAGCCAAGAGCGTGAAAATGATGCCGACCGTATCGACCAGAATGAGAAGCGCCGTGAGCAACGCCGGCCCCGCGATGAGCGGCATGCCAAGTGGCACGACTCCAAAGGATTCACCGGCATAGCGATTATGACCGCTCAAGTCCAACAGCTCGCGCACCGCAATGCCGAGCAGGATCAAGCCTCCCGCAACTTGAAAATCCGCCACTGTGATGCCGAGCGCGCGAAAAATTATTTTGCCGAGAAAAATGAACCCGACGGCGACGGCGAGACTGGTAATGAGCGCGAGCGTCCCTTCGTGTCGCCGGCGATGTGCATCTGCATTGCCGCCGAGCCCCAAGAAAATCGCGACGAGACCAATCGGATCGATAGCGACAAAGAGCGGGATAAACGCGAGCAGAAACTTTTCGACGTACGGTTGCATCGTCCTCCGGCCTCAATCGCACGGCACCGCAATTTTCGCAAAGTAGCACCTGTAGCCGCCGCCCTGTGGGCGGCGCCGAGCCGCGATTTGTATCACGCCCAACCCTCGCGCTTCGCATAGCGAAGCGGCTACGGGATTCCCCTTTACCGGCTTCGTCTTCTCCAACATGTTCCCGCTTCCGCTTCTCGACTTATGAAACAGCTCCTTGCCACCCTTCTTCTCTGCGGACTCGCCCACAACGTTCGCTCTGATGATCTGAAAACCGCTAATTCCTTCCGCGACGCCGCGGCGAAAGCGAATTCCATTCTCACGCTGCCGGACTGGGAACAAACGCCCGAAGCAGTAGAAGCCTCCGTCAAAAACGCGATCGCGACCGCTAACAAAGCTCTCGATCAAATCGGCGCGCAGGACCTGCGCAAAGTCACGTTCAAAAGCACGATCGTCGCGCTCGACGATCTCAATTATCAGGCGCGCATCGCAGCGAACAAAGCGACGATCATCAAGGAAACGAACTCGTCCGCCGCGATGCGAACTGCCGCGGAAAACGCCGTGAAATTATTCCAGGATTGGGCGGTCGGCATCGATTACAGGGAAGACGTTTACAAGGCAATGAAGGCTTTCGAAAAGACGAACCCAAAGCTGAGTGGTGAAGACGCGAAGCTGCTCAAGGAAACTTTGCGCGATTACCGGCGCGCGGGTCTCGAACTTTCGCCGGAGAAGCGGCAGGAGGTGGAAAAACTTCGGAAAGATCTTTCGAAGCTCGGAACGGATTTCGATTCCAACATTGTCGAGGTGCAGGCCCCGGTCGTCTTTACCAAAGCCGATCTCGAGGGCGTGCCGGAAAGCTTCCTCGCCTCGCCCGGAATCAAAACCGGCGATGACGCCTATTCGGTGAAAGCCAATGTCACGTGGCAATACACCGCCGTGATGGAGAACGCGATGAGCGAAGAAGTGCGCAAGCGGCTCTACGTCATCCACGACAGCATGGCCAAAGAGAAAAATGTCGCCGTGCTAAACCAAATGCTGGCGCTGCGGAATAAAATTGCGCTTCGCCTTGGCTACAAATCGTGGGCGGATTATCAGACCGAAGTTAAGATGGCCAAATCCGCGGCGGGCGCGGAGAAATATATCAACGATCTCATTGCGGGGACGCAGCCCAAGTTCAGCGCCGAAGTCGAAGAGCTCCGAAAACTAAAGGCCGTGGAAACGAAAGATGCGAAGGCAAAAATCGATCTGTGGGATTTTCGTTATTATCAGAACCAGCTCAAGAAACAGAAATACGCCGTCGATAGCGAGGCGTTGCGAGTCTACTTCCCGTTTCAAAAAACGCTCGAGGGAATGTTCAACATCTACCAGAGCATCTTCGGCCTGAAGTTTGAGAAAATCTCCGCGCCGCAAAAATGGGTCGACGATCTCCAACTTTACGCCGTGACCGACGCCGCCACAGGCGAGCCGCTCGGGATGTTCTATCTCGATATGTTTCCACGCGAAGGGAAGTTCAATCACTTCGCGGAATTTGAGATCATCGGAGGCAAGCTCCTGCCCGATGGAAAATATCAGCGGCCGACCGTGGCGCTGCTCTGCAATTTTCCGCCGCCGAGCGAGGGCAAGCCGTCGCTTCTGACCCACGGCGACGTGGAGACGCTCTTCCATGAGTTCGGTCATGCGCTGCACACGATTGTGACGCGCGCGAAATATTCGCGCTTCGCGGGAACCAATGTGCCGGGCGATTTTGTCGAGGCGCCTTCGCAGATGCTGCAAAACTGGGTTTGGGACAAGAAAGTGCTCGATACTTTTGCGGCGGATTATCGCGATCCCGCGAAAAAGATTCCGGCGGAAACGATCGGCAAATTAACGGAAGCGAAGCTGGCTACTGTGGGCGTTTACTACCGGCGCCAATTTGCCTTTGCCTCGCTCGATCTCGCGCTGCATGCCCCGCACCCGGAAGATAAACCCTACGACGCCGTCGCGGTCTCAAATCCGATTCTCGAAAAAGTTTTCCTGCCGATCGCGCCGGAGACGACCTTCGTCAGCTACTTCGGCCACCTGAATGGATACGATGCCGGTTACTACGGCTACGCCTGGGCCGATGCGATCGCCGCTGATATGGCGACGGTTTTCGAATCCGCGAAAGACGGTTACCAGGACAAGCAAGCGGGACTGCGCTTGCGGCACGATATTTACGAGCCAGGCGATTCGCGCGACATCACCGAGTCGATCGAAAAATTTCTCGGACGCAAACAATCGGTGCAGCCATTTTTGAAAAAAATCGGGATCGGCGGCGCGAAGAAAGAAGGTTCGGTGCCGTTGAAGGAAGGAAGATAGATGTAGAGGCGCTTGTGCCAAGCGCCTGTTGTTGTTGGTTAGGCGCTTGGCGCAAGCGCCTCTACATTAGGGAATCAACTTATGAAATGTTCTTACCCTTGGTTATTTATTTTTGCTGCGGCTGGTTCAATAATCGCCGCGGATCCTACCGCGCTGCCACCCAAGGCGGCGAGCGATGCCATCAACGCGGCCGATTTACTCAAGCACATCAAGGTTCTCGCTTCTGATGAATTCGAAGGCCGCGCGCCTGGCTCGAAAGGTGAAGAGCTTTCAGTAAAATACATCAGCGAACAATTCAAAGCCTTAGGACTGAAGCCGGGCAATCCGAACGGCTCCTACACGCAGGAAGTTCCGCTCGCCGGAATTACCACGGTCCCGACGGCTTCGTTTATGGTGGGCGGCAAAACTATCACGCTAAAATTCCCGGATGATTACGTCGCGTCATCGGCACGCCTTCAACCGGAAGTGAAAGCGGAAAACAGCGACATCGTTTTTGTCGGTTACGGCATCGTCGCCCCGGAGTACGGTTGGGACGATTACAAAGGTGTCGATGTGAAAGGCAAAACGATCCTGATGCTGATTAATGATCCGCCGATTCCCGATCCGGCCGACCCAACGAAGCTTGATCCAAAAATGTTCAAGGGCCGCGCCATGACTTACTACGGGCGCTGGACCTACAAATACGAAATTGCCGCGCAAAAAGGCGCCGCTGCCGCGGTGATTATTCATGAGACCGAGCCGGCGGCGTATCCATACTCGGTCGTCCGGACGAGTTGGGCTAAAGAGAATTTCGAGATCGACGCGGCGAACAAGAATATGGACGCCGTGCCGGTGCGTTCGTGGATCACGCTCGATGTCGCGCAGAGACTGCTCAGCGAGAGCGGCCTCGATTTCGACGCACTCAAAAAGACGGCGATGACAAAGGAGTTCCGTCCGGTCGCGATCGCCGCGAAAGCGAACTTTGATTTGAAACAAACGGTGCGCTCATTCAAGTCGCGCAACGTCGTTGGAAAAATCGATGGGAGCGATCCGAAGCTGAAGGACGAATGGATCCTCTACACCGCGCACTGGGACCATCTCGGGCGGCATGAGGAATTGAAAGGCGACCAGATTTTCAACGGCGCCTTGGATAACGCATCCGGCGTGGCCACCATTCTCGAGATCGCGAAGGCGTACAAGAAGTTGCCGGCGCCGACGAAGCGCTCGGTCCTGGTGATGGCGCCCACCGCGGAGGAAGCCGGCTTGCTCGGAGCGAAGTTCTACGCGAACAATCCGCTTTACCCGCTCGAGAAAACACTCGCCGACATCAATGTCGACGGCGCGAGCGCGTGGGGGAAAACCAAAGACATCGAAGATACGAGCGACGGCAACTCGACGCTCGACGACATGCTCGGCGACGCGGCGTCGCGTCACGGCCGCGTGCTAAAACCGAATAGCCAGCCGGAGAAAGGCAGCTTTTACCGCGCTGACCATTTCGAATTTTCCAAGCTCGGCGTTCCGTCGCTTTATCCCGGAGTAGGCAAAGACGTGATCGGGAAACAGCCCGGATTTGGAATGGAAAAGAGGAACGAATATATCGCGAAGCATTATCACCAGCCCTCCGACGAGGTGGATCCGGCCTGGGATCTTTCGGGCGCAGCGGAAGACGCTGTGCTGTTATTCGAAGTCGGTTATCAAGTGGCGAACGGTGACAAATATCCTGAGTGGAAGCCGGGGACTGAGTTCAAGGCGAAACGGGATGAGATGATGAAGAAGAAATGACGGCTGACAGAGAACGCACGTCATCCCGAGCCGCGCAGACGGCGAGGGACCTCACAAAAACATGTTACGCGTCTCGCAATGTTCAGGCGGGCGACATCGCTACTGGCGTGGCGCTTATCGTAGGCTTGAGTGACCATCGAGTAACTGAGAGGTCTCTCGCCGTCTGCGCGGCTCGGGATGACGTGCAATTACGCGTGACATAAATACTCTATGACGCTGCCGGCGAACTTTTCTGTTCCGATTATTGGCGTGATCGTTGGTGCGGCGATCCTCCTCTTCGGACGGAAACTTTTCTGGCTCTTCGTCGCGGCGCTCGGGTTCGCGGTGGGCGTTGAGATCGCGACTTATTTCATGCGCGATCCGCCGGTGTGGATGACGCTGCTGATCGCGCTCGGCCTCGGCATTCTCGGCGCTCTGCTTGCGATTTTGTTGCAGAAAGTTGCCATTGCCGTGGCCGGATTTGTCGCGGGAGGGCGCGCCGCTTCGGCGTTGCTGGCGGCATTCTACGCCGATTACTCCCAGAACCGCGGGATCACTTTCGTCATCGGCGGAATCCTGGGGGCGCTTCTGCTGCTGGCTTTATTCGATTGGGTATTGATTCTCCTTTCCTCGGTGGAAGGCGCGCATCTTATCGGCAACGGGATTGTGTTGCCACAAAGCGGCGCGGTAATTCTTTTCGCCGCTTTGGTGGTAATCGGCGTAGTTGTGCAAGGATCGATGCTTCGCGCAGCTCGAAGACCGGCTGGCTAGCCGACAATCGCAGCCGATCTCAAAGAAAGCGGTGCATTACGAATGCATCCACTTTCCGGCCTAGCCCCTGATGCTGAAAGGCTTCTGGAATCGTCCCCACGATCGCAAAGCCGAGATGCTTCCACAGAGCTATCGCGCGCACATTCGTGCTAACGACAAAGTTGAATTGCATCGCGGAAAAATTCGCCCCGCGCGCCCACTCGAGCGCGTGTTCTGCCAGCGCGCGGCCCACACCATGCCCCGCCTCATCACCAGCAACCATGAAAGCGGCATTGGCCACATGCCCGCCGAGCGCTGGCTGATTCGCCCTGACAAATGATGTGCCGATAATCGCGCCATCGTCCTCCTTGACGGCCACGAAAACTCCAGCGGGAGCGGGCAACATCCATTGCTGGCGCGCGGTCTCTTCATCAATTTCGGGCGCGAAAGTATAAGTATCACCCGCGCGCACGACTTCGCGGAAAATCGGCCAGATTCCGGTGAGCCAATCGGTTTCCGTATTCGCTTCGCGGATGATCAACTTCATTCGATCGCTCCGCGAGGCTGCGGTTCAATGCCGGAAGTGACGCACGCCGGTGAAAATCATGGCCATGTTGCGATCGTTCGCGGCGGCGATGACTTCTTCGTCGCGGACGGACCCACCAGGTTGAATCGCGCAGGTGGCCCCGGCATCGGCTGCGGCCAGGAGTCCATCGGGAAACGGAAAGAACGCATCGCTCGCCACTGCGCTGCTTTGGAGTGACAACCCGGCTTCGTGCGCTTTCCAAATCGCGATCCGCGATGCATCCACCCGCGACATTTGTCCGGCGCCGATCCCGAGCGTCCGATCCGCTGCCGCATAAACGATCGCGTTCGACTTCACGCGTTTGACCACGCGCCAGCCAAAGATCATCGCAGCCATTTCCGCTTCCGTTGGCTCGCGCGCACTGACCACTTTCGTGGCGAGATCGACCAACTCGCCGGAATCCTTGTCCTGGACCAATACACCGCCGGTGACGGAACGAATGTCTTGGGGCTGCTTATCCGTGGATCGTGGCGTCAGCGAGCGAATTAGCCGCAGGTTCTTTTTCTTTTGAAACAGGGTGCGCGCTTCGGCTTCAAACTCCGGCGCGATAATCACCTCGCTAAAGATTTCGCTGATCGCTTTCGCGAGAGCTTCGTTCACGGGTCGATTGCAAATGATCACGCCGCCGAACGGCGCCTGTTTGTCGGTGGCGAATGCTTTTTCCCATGCCTCGCGCAGATCGTCATCGCTACCGACGCCACATGGGTTGGTGTGTTTCAGAATCGCGACCGTCGGCTCGGTAAACTCAGCGATGAGGTTCGCCGCCGCGCTGATATCGAGAATGTTGTTAAACGAAAGTTCCTTCCCATGCAGCTTTTTGAAGTGTTGATCGAAATCTCCGTAAAGGGCGGCGGTCTGGTGTGGATTTTCTCCGTAACGCAGGCGCGTGACGAGCGGGAGTGAGAGAGAGAAGGATGCGTCTGTCGCCTGTTCCTGATTCAGGAAAGTCCCGATCGCGCGATCGTAGTCCGAGGTTTTGATGAACGCTTTGATCGCAAGGCGCTCGCGCAATTTCAAAGTCGTCTCGCCTTCGTGATCTCGCATCGTTTCCAGGATCGTGTCGTAGTCCGCCGGATCAACGACCACGGTGACGGATTCATAATTCTTCGCCGCGCTGCGAATCATGGATGGCCCGCCGATATCGATCTGCTCGATCGCTTCCGCGAGAGTGACCCCGGGCTTTGCGACCGTCGCTTCAAACGGATACAGATTCACGACCACGAGATCGATCGGCTGGAAGCCGCATTCTTTCGCCTGCTTTTCGTGCAACGGATTGCCGCGCTTGTAGAGCAAGCCGCCGTGGACTCGCGGATGCAGTGTCTTTACGCGCCCCTCCAGTACTTCCGGAAAATCGGTGAAGCTCGAAATGTCGCGGACGGGCACGCCCTCCTTGCGCAGCAAATCAGCCGTACCGCCGGTGGAGATGATGTCGATGCCTTGTTTCTCGAGAGCGCGCGCGAAAGCAGCGACGCCTTTCTTGTTTGAAACGGAGATGAGGGCGCGGGTGATTTTCATCATCGAAATTCTAACCGCGGATTACGCGGATTACACGGATATGGTTTCGCAGAACTGCTTTTCTTATCCGTGAAATCCGCGCAATCCGCGGTTCAATAGTCCGTCACCGATCCAACACCACATTTTTCGCCATTGGGTACAGGACGGGACAGCACCCGATCGTTTCGCAAAAGGCTTTGCTGAAATGGCTCAGGCTGGAATAGCCGACTTCGGTCGCGGCTTCCGTGACGTTGTGGTGGCCCATGCGCAAAAGCTCGGCGGCGCGTTCCATGCGCAACTTTCGCAGGTACTGCGGGATGGTGAGGCCGACTTCGCGCGAGAAAATGCGGCTCAAATAAAACGGGCTGCAACCAACTTCGCGGCCCAGCATCTCGAGGGTCGGCGGTTGCGCAAGATCGCGTGCAACTAATTCCTTCGTGCGCGCGACGCGATCGCGCGCGACTCGCTTCTGACGCATGCAAAACAACTCGGGATCTTTCGGCGTGAAAAGAAAATGCGCCATCAGCTCGAGCGCCTTGCTCTGATACCACAAACTCTGCGCCGACTTGGAGACCGGCGGCTGAAGCAAAGTCGCCACTACATTATGCTGCTCGGCCGACATCGGGCGGGCCGCGGAAACGATCGGACGTTCTTTCCCGGGGAACACCGCGGAGCGCAGCAGTGGATCGAGGTCCGCTTCGCAATCTGCCAGCTGCTTCTGCAAATGCTCCCTCGAAAATTCCAGGGTGACGAACTGATGATGATCGCCAGCCTGGCGCGAGGCTTGAAGTGGTTGGTCCGTAAGCGCGTAATAACCGGCGGTGCCCGGAACATAATCCGCTTCAGATTGCGTGCCGACTGCACCGCGGCCTTCCACGTTCAGGCAGAATTCGATGCTGCGCGGATGAAAGCTCAGTCCCCAATCGAGCGGCCGCTCCGTCTTGAAATCATGCCATTCGACGCTGACGCCGAGCCGATCGAAGTCGCCATACAATGGCCGCCAACCTTTCGGAACTGCGCGCCACGCTCCACGCTCCGCCCCCGCTTCATTGATGGAAAGCATCGCGCGGAACTTACCGGTGTTGCCTCGGCGAATGCAAGTCAGGTTTGACTTCCACGAGCGCCGCACGATCCCAATTTCCAAGGGTCGAGGCCGCGTCGTAGGTGCTGCGCGCGAAGTCGAGCAGCGCCTGATCGGGCGCCGCGGCCTGACGAACTCCGTCGTAGGGAAGCACAAACTCTTTGAGCTGCGTGTTATAACTCGCGGACCGCTGCACTTTCGCATCGGGAAATCCTTTCGGTTCCGGATAAGCGTAAGAATAAAAAATCGGCGCAGGCATCATTTCGTTGCCCGGCCAAAATCCGAGACTGCTGACCTCATGCGAATACGCTTCGCGGGTGACGGCGTCGGGCAAATGCGGGACGCCGCCGGGATGTTGCGGAGCGCGCCGGCCAGAGAATCGAGTCACGGCGAGGTCAAAGCTGCCCCAGAAAAAATGGACAGGGCTGCACTTGCCGCAAAACTCGGCCCGAAATTCTTTGAAGACGCGATCGCTCTGCGAGAGGACGCGCCAAAACCGGTTCGCGTATTCCGGATCGTAAGATGAATTTTTTTCGTTCTGTTCGAAAGGGATCGCCGGATCGACTTCGTTGGGCGTCGTGTTGATCTCGACCGCGAGGTCCAGCTCGCGCAGCGCGTTCATCACTTCGCTGTAAAATTTGGCAACGGACTTTAGCGCCAGCGTGATGACTTTCTCGCGGCCGTCGCCGGTTTGAATTCGCAGAACATGATTGACGAAATCAAAATCGATTTGGAAAACGCGCGCGCCGAAGGGAATCGGTGAAGTCGTTAGGCCGCGGGCCGTGAGATAAAACGTGACGTGCCAGGAATGATTGGTCCACGGCGCCAGCGCCAGGCGAACTTTACCGACAATCTGCGTCCACATGTGGAGCGTGGCGCAGGTTTCCTTCCATTCAGGGAACGGAAGCGCGGGCCAAACATCTTTGTCCGAATCGGTGATGTCATTCATGCTCGATTAGAATAAGCCTACCCTTGATTCGACCACTGCGTTGAAAGGTTCTTACACACCTTCGCTCACCAGCGATTCACGAAGTCTACGAAGGAACGGCGGGTTCGCACGAAGACCTGGCGAGCTTCCTCCTTGGTTTTCCGGAAGAGCCGCTTGATGCGCCGTTTAACGATGTTGTCCTCGGGATCGTCTTCCGAGTCGACATCGCGATTATCGGCCTGCTCATGGTCCTCTTCGACCTGATCCATGTTGCGGCCCGAATACATGCCTTCCACCCGCGTGATCCGGCCGTCGTTGGCTTTAATGTGAATGGTGCCCAGCGGTTTCCGCGAGCGATCTTCCAGCGTAACAACCCAGGTTGGATTGCCGCGATCGTCCGTCCGCAGCGTGTAACTCACGAATGTAAAGGTGACATGGGACGTTTCTGCCGTGTGGCTCGCAACCGAATAGGCGCCGGTCGAGTCGAGGTTAAGCTTCGCGGTGTTGATCGTGGCGCCTTCGGCGGAACCGGTGACGGAACGATTCGGCACGCGCTGTGAAGCGATCCGATTGTCTTCTACCACGATTTCGCGGACGCCGCCGGCGCGCCGGTCGTCCACAAGAATTTTCCAGGTCCTTGGTTGGGGATCGCCGTCGACGCCCGTGACGGAAATGATCCGGCTCACCATGTCGCGATTTAGTTGCGTCCCGACTACGCGCAACGCCTCATACGCGCTCGGATTTTCTTGCGCTAGAGCTGCCGTGGCGAGAAAGAGCGAGGCGAGCAATGATTTCCACATGACGAAAGAGAGCTATGCTTGCTTCGGCTGTCCACCGAGTTTTCGGTTCCGAAATTTTGTCATCGGCCTATGTTCAGCCTTTCACGCTTGATGAAAAAAAAGAAAGTCGAGTTCTCCAGCCACACCGGCAATCTCGCGTTGATGCGAAAAATCGTGCGCGGCTTTCTCGACGCGTACCCTTTTTCCGAGAAGGAACGGACGCTCATGGTGCTGGGAGTAGACGAGGCCTGCACCAACATTATTCGGCACGCGTATCATTTGCGGGACGATCAGCTGATTTCGCTTTCGCTCGAGGGCCTGCGCGGTTGCGTCCGGATGCGGCTGCGCGATTACGGCAAGCAAACCTGCGCGACGACGATGCGTGGCCGCGAGCATCATCTGATCAAACCGGGCGGCCTCGGATTGCACTTGATCCGAACGGCGTTCGACAAAGTCGATTACGTCTTGAAGCCGCGCGGCACGGAGTTGGTGATGACGAAGAATTTGGAAGAACGAAAAGCCGCGTGAAACCTCCCGACCCTGATCCCGCTTTCGAAGTCTCGCTGCGGCCTCCGATGTTCAGCGAGTTCACCGGCCAGGTGAAAGTTTGCGAACGGCTCGAACTCCTGGTGGAAGCGGCGAAAAAACGCGGTGACGTACTCGAGCACATTCTGCTCAGCGGTCCGCCCGGTCTCGGGAAAACGACGCTGGCCAACATCATCGCGAACGCGATGGGCGTGAATGTGAAGAACACCAGCGGACCCGTGATCGAAAAAGCGGGAGAGCTGGCTGGTCTCCTGACGAGTCTCGAAAAAGGCGACGTCCTCTTCATCGACGAGATCCATCGGCTCCAACCGACGATCGAAGAATATCTTTACCCGGCGATGGAAGATTACCGGCTCGATATCATCATCGATCAAGGGCCGCAGGCGCGCAGTCTGCGGCTCCAGCTGCCGAAGTTCACGCTCATCGGCGCGACGACGCGCGCGGGAATGGTGAGCGCGCCGTTGCGTTCGCGATTCGGAATGAGCGCGCGGCTCGATTATTATCACGCGGAAGAGATGCACAAAATCATCACGCGCAGCGCGGGTTTGCTCCGCGTGCCGATCGACGCAGAGGGCGCGGCGGAAATCGCCACGCGCACCCGTGGCACGCCGCGGACGGCGAACAACCTGCTCAGGTGGGTGCGCGATTACGTTCAGGTGAAAGCGGACGGAAAAATCACGGCGGAACTGGCCGATCGCGCGTTGACCATGCTCGAGATCGATCGGGACGGTTTCGATCAATGGGACAAACGCATCATCGAAACGTTGATCCACAAGTTCAACGGCGGTCCGGTCGGGCTAAGCTCGCTTGCGGTCGCGATCGGCGAGGAAGCCGGCACGCTCGAAGAGGTAAACGAGCCGTATCTCATCATGGAGGGTTATATCAAACGCACAGCGCAGGGACGCGTGGCTTTGCCGAACGCTTATCGAAAGCTTGGTTTGAAACCGCCGGTCAGCGTGCATGCCGATTTATTTGAGCAGTGACGCGGCGCGACACAGCTTTGGATGAGTCTGAGGAGCTGGCGACCCCGAAAGCTTTCGGGGTCGCGAACTTTTCAAAAGATCGTTTCGGCGAGACGCCGAAACCAGCACGCGAGACGCGTGCGCTACCCAGATGAATTTCAACGCTCCCGGTATGCTCGACGCCGATTTTTTCCAGGCCACCTCGAAGGTCTTTACGGTCGCTGAATTGACGCGACAAATTCGCGGCGCGCTCGAAACAAAATTCGGCGCGGTCTGGGTGCAGGGCGAAATTTCGAACTACAAACTGCATCCGTCCGGCCATCAGTATTTCACGCTGAAAGATCAGCGCGCCGCGATCGCGTGTGTGATCTTTCGCAACACGCTGTCGCCCACCGCGCAGACGCTCGCCGACGGTGCTCAGGTCCAGGTCTACGGCAACGTTTCTGTCTTTGAAGCGCGCGGCCAGTACCAGCTCAGTGTGCAAATCCTGCAGTCACGCGGAGCTGGCCTCCTCCAGGCAAAGTTCGAAGCGCTAAAACGGAAGCTGGAAGCGGAAGGCCTTTTCGACCCGACGCGCAAGCGACCCTTGCCGAAATTTCCGAAGCGCATCGGCATTATCACTTCGCCGAGCGGCGCGGCGATTCGCGATGTGTTGAACGTGCTGCGTCGCCGCGCGCCGAACGTCGCGGTGCTCATCAGTCCCGTGCGCGTTCAGGGCGTTGGCGCTGCGGCGGAAATCGCGACGGCGATTAATGAGCTGGCCGCGTCGAATGAGGCTTGGAAGCCGGTGGACGTGATTGTGATCACGCGCGGCGGCGGCAGCATCGAGGATCTCTGGGAGTTCAACGAAGAAATCGTGGCGCGCGCCATTTTCCATTCGGCGATCCCGATCGTGAGCGCCGTCGGACATGAGATCGATTTCACCATCGCCGATTTCGTGGCCGACCTGCGCGCGCCCACACCGAGTGCGGCGGCGGAATTGATCGTGGCCGACGCGGCTGAGCTGGGCCGCCTCGTTAACGACCTGGCAAATTGTTTGCAAAAATATTTGCGCAATTTTCTGCTGCAAAGCCAAACACGGCTGCGCTTTTTGTCCGAGCGCACGCTTGCGCGCGAGCTAATACAACGGCTGCGCGACGCTCAGCAGCAACTCGATCTTACCGCGGAATCGCTGCGGCGGCGGCTGAAGCAGTTTGTGGCCGATGCGCGCGCGTCGTTCTCCGCGCGCACGCAATCGCTCAAGTCGCACGACCCTAAGCGCGAGCTGACTCTGCGACGCGCCAATCTGGTCGATCTGCAGCGGCGCATCACCGCACAGCCGCCGCGACTATTGCAGGCTGCTCAACAACGCTTCCACCGCGTCGAAGGAATCCTGCGCGTTCTAGGCCCGGAAGCGACGCTGCGCCGTGGCTACAGCATCACAATGGATTCGGCCGGGAATGTGATTCACACCGTCGCGGCAGCGCGCCCGAAATCTAAAATTCGCACGCGCGTCTCGGATGGTGAGTTCGAGTCTGAAGTCATTCCTACTGCGGTCCGGCCAAAACAGTAGCGCCATCGCCCGGGACGACCGTGCCATTGATCGCGCCGGGCAATTTTCCAAGCTCCGACTGAAATCTGACGGGATCGTTGCCATAACCGGTCGGCGTCGCCCGGTCCTTCCGGTAAACGCCACCGTCGCCGCTTTTCCGGATGACGATGAAACCGTTGTCGCGAAAAGGTTCAGCGGTCGGACTCAGTGGCGTGTCGTAGATATAATTCGAGCTGGCCGCGAAAATCGTCTCGGACGAATCGCTCCTCGTCGCCTTATACACTTTGAGCGCGCTCTTGCCGGCAAGGATCATTGTAAGCGGCGGGCCGGCGGAGCTGGTAACGGTGCAAATCGAACCGGGCGCGCTCAGGATTTGCTGAAGTTCGGCTATCTTCAGATAATCGTATTGGACCAATTTGGAGCAATACTCCGCGAGATTAGTCGCTGCGTAATCGCCAGGCCAGGCAGCGTTC
Source organism: Spartobacteria bacterium (assembly GCA_003134785.1). Classification (GTDB taxonomy): domain Bacteria; phylum Verrucomicrobiota; class Verrucomicrobiia; order Chthoniobacterales; family UBA10450; genus AV80. The sequence continues at coordinate 73,988 of PLCN01000014.1, read as the reverse complement.
GCGTCCGATTTTGCGATCCCATCGGTGGCCATGTGGAAGCCGGCAAGATACAACTGCCGCGCATTATTCATGGTGCGCGTCATCTCTCGTTTATTCAGCGCATCGGTTAGCGCGGGCAGAGACAGGAGCGCGACAATGGCGATAAGAGCGATCACCACCAGCAGTTGAATTAGGGTAAAAGCGAGGGAGACGTGCTCTCTCTGGCGCAGTCCTAATGACAAGTGTGGAAGAGTCCAGCTGACGTAACCGCGGGGACTTGATTCGACGCGTTACGGATTCGTGAGAGCGACAGTCGTGTCACCCGTTGAAACACCGCCTGACCCGTCCGGATCGCCTGGCCGTTTTCCCACCAGAGATTGAAAATTGGCTTCTGCGCCCGCGGCTGCTTTCGCTTGGTTTTTTCGCAACATCGACGCGTCACCGCCTTTACGCTGAACGATGAAACCTTTGTCGCCAAAGGGCGACGCAGTGCTGACCAGATCTGAATCATAAGTGTAATTGGCTGTGACAGCGAGAATCGTATTCGATGAATCGGTTTCTTTCACTTTATAAATCTTAAGCGCGCTCTTGCCGCCAAGTGTGACGTTTGGAGGGGTCGCTGCATCAGCCGTCGCGGTGCAATTCACACCCGGCGCGCTTAGGAGTTTTTGGAGGTCCCCAACTTTCAGGTAATCGTTTTGGACTAGTTTGGTGCAATACTCTTGCAGCGTTGTCAGGGCAGGATTCGCGTCCCCGGGCCAGGACAGGTTGGCGTCGGAATTAGTGGCGCCATCAAGTGCCATTTGCTGAGCAGCCAGGTAAAATTGGCGCGTGTTGTTGAGCGTTCCCGTCATCTGCCCTCGAGTCAGTGCGTTGGTTAGAGCGGGCACGGCGAAGGCGGCGAGAACGGCAATGATCGATATCACGACGAGCATTTCGATGAGTGTAAACGCGGAGGAAGGATGTTTGTTCATAAGGGGGATGTAAGACTATGGCGAAAAACAATTCGCCGGGTTGAAGCCAAATGACAGCGCTAATGCGGCGGCGTGTCCAGCACAAAAAACGCGATGCCCTAGACCCTCTCGCGCAATTTGGAGTTCGCCCTCCGTGGTCAGGGATCTCCGATTTTCGGCGCGTCGAGTTTGAATGCTACCGTCGCCAACGGCGGCAGGCTGATCATGAGCGAGTGCGTGCGAGCTTGCCACGGGAATTCCTCCGCCTCGAAGCCACCCATGTTGCCGACGTTGCTGCCGCCGTACGTTTCCGCATCGGTGTTGATGATCTCGCGATAGAAACCGGCGCTCGGAACGCCGAGGCGGTAACCTTGCCGCACCAGCGGCGTCGCATTCACCGCGAACACGATCACGTCGCCCGCGCGTGAGCGTCGCATAAATGCAACGACGCTGTTATCCGCGTCGTGAAAATCAATCCATTCGAAACCTTCGTGCGTATCGTCGAGTTCCCAGAGCGCGGGCTCGGTCTTGTAAACGTAATTGAGATGTTGCACCAGGCGGCGCAGGCCGTCGTGACGCGGCAACTCAAGCAGCTCCCAGTCGAGTCCCCGATCGTGGTTCCACTCGCGCTGTTGCCCGAATTCGCCGCCCATGAACAGCAGCTTCTTGCCCGGATGCCCATACATCCACGCGTAAAACATCCGAAGGTTCGCGAATTTCTGCCAGTCGTCGCCCGGCATTTTTTCGATGAGCGAACGTTTGCCGTGCACGACCTCGTCGTGGCTGAGCACGAGAACGAAATGCTCCTGGAACGCATACATCAGCGAGAACGTGATGTTGTTGTGATGGAACCGGCGGAAGATCGGATCCAGCGACATGTAATGCAGGAAATCGTGCATCCATCCCATGTTCCATTTGAAGCCAAAGCCAAGTCCGCCGAGATGGGTCGGACGCGAGACGCCGGGCCACGCGGTTGACTCTTCGGCGATCGTCATGATGCCTGGAAAACGGTCGTAGCAAACTTCATTGAAGCGCTTGAGGAAATAAACCGCCTCGAGATTCTCGCGCCCGCCGAACGCATTCGGAATCCACTCGCCCGCTTTGCGCGAGTAATCGAGGTAGAGCATCGACGCGACGGCGTCCACCCGCAGGCCGTCGATGTGATATTTGTCGAGCCAGAAGAGTGCGTTGCCGATCAGGAAATTGCGCACTTCGTTGCGGCCGAAATTGAAAATCAACGTCCCCCAATCCTGATGTTCGCCCTGGCGCGGATCCATGTGTTCGTAGAGATCGGTGCCGTCGAATTCCGCGAGGCCATGCGCGTCCTTCGGAAAATGCGCGGGGACCCAATCCATGATCACGCCAATGCCAGCCTGGTGAAATTTATCAACAAAATGCCGGAACTCGTCCGGCGATCCGAACCGGCTGGTCGGCGCGTAGTAATTGGTGATCTGATAACCCCACGAGCCCTCGAATGGATGCTCCGCGACGGGCATCAGCTCGATGTGGGTGTAGCCCATCTCCATCACATAAGGCAGCAGCGTTTCCGAAAGCTCGAGGTAGCTCAACTGACGATTGCCTTCGTCAGTCTTTCGCTTCCAGGAACCGAGATGCACTTCGTAGATGCTGAGCGGACTCGTCTGCAAACGCCGCGCCGGTCGCGCCTCCATCCACTCGCGGTCGTCCCACTGGTAGCGGTCGAGATTGTAGACGAGCGATGAGGTCTGCTTGCCATGCTGATTGAAAAGCGCGAACGGATCGCTCTTAAGCAGCAATGCGCCGGCCGGCGTCCTGATCTCGAATTTGTAGTGCACGCCTTCGCCCACATCCGGCAAAAATATTTCCCACACGCCGCTGCCCAGGAGCCGCCGCATCGGATTCGTCCGCCCGTCCCAGCCATTGAAGTCGCCGACGACGCTGACGCGTTGCGCGTTCGGCGCCCAGACCGCGAAGTAGACACCGGCAACGCCGCCGACTGTGCGCAGATGCGCGCCGAACTTCTCGTAGATCTGCAAATGATTTCCCTCGGAGAAAAGATGCAGATCGATCTCTCCCATGATGGGGCCGTAGGCGTACGGATCGTGCACGATCGCGGTCGAGTCATCCCAACCGCTCAGGTGAATCTGGTAATCCACCTCGCGTTTCATCGCCGGCAGAATCGCCTGGAAAAATCCCTCACGACTTAGCCGCTCGGCGGAGAAACGCTGCTGCTCTTTTCCGGCGACGATGCTGATTTCCTTCGCGTCCGGCCGAAAGATGCGCACCGCGAGATCGTCGCCGATCCGATGCGGCCCAAGCAGCCGGAACGGATCTGGATGCGCGCCCGCGAGAAAAAGATTCAGCTCGTCCATGGGAAATCCGGTAACGGCGAAAGAGCTCATGCGCGAACGGCCAATTTAGCCCTCCGGGGAAAAATGTCGTGCGCGGATTTCTGGGGAGGCCATGGGAGCAATGCATCCATGAAAAAGATTGCGGCAATCAGATTCTGGGGAGCGCAGGCTGCCAGCCTGCTCCGTCCGGCAGCTTGCTGGGCGGATTCTTGCGGTAATACCAATTAAGGGCGTTCGCGTCTCGGTTTCTCGGTAAATGTTCGTGGCAAGCTGCTACGAACTGCAGGCTGGCAGCCTGCGCTGCCCATCAGAAATCTCGCGCTACCGGTAAATCCAAAGCAGCGTCGCCGGCAATGCGATTCCGGCGAACAAACAAACGGTGGCGACCAGCGGCCGTCGACTGAACCGGTACGCCATCACGACTCCGATCACTGCTGTGGTCACCAAGCCAACGGCCGCGGCGAGCATGAAATAACGGAGCGGCGTCGGCTGCTGACCCGGCGTCCCGGGAACGTGCGCATCCTTGTGCACGAACGAAAGCGCGGCCAGCGCCTGCGGCGCAATGTAGGTCTTGTCTTTTTTCGATTCGTGCCAATTGAATAACTGCCACGAACCGGTGACGGCGAAAAAAATGAGGATCGGCGCGAAGAGACAGCCGAGGTAAAGATGCAGCGTGCGCAGGAACTTCATCATGCGCATCGGCATACAAGGTTGAACGCGCCCCGCCGAGAAAAATCGCGATCTCCGTTAGAACGCTGGCGCGGCCGTTGAATTGCGCCTCTTTGGTTTCTGCGAAAACCATTGCAATGTGTCGCCGATGAACAAAGCAGTTCTCCTGGCCGCCGGTCGCGGAACGCGCATGCGCGAGCTGACGCAAGAGCTTCCGAAACCGATGCTGGAAGTGCGGGGCAAGCCAGTTTTGCAGCATATTATTGAAGGCCTGCGCAGCGCGGGTCTGACCGATTTTCAGATCATCGTCGGCTGGCACGCTGAGGTGGTCCGTGATTTTTTGGGCGATGGGTCGAAATTGGGCGTGCGAGTTGATTACACGACTCAAGTTGTGCAGGACGGGACTGGAAAAGTTGTGGAACTCGCGCGCGATTTTGTGGGCCACGACCCATTTGTCTTGAGCTATGGCGACATTCTGATTGCGCCGGAAAATTATCCGCGCATTTGCGCCGCGCTGGCCCAAGGGGAAGCGGTGGTGAGCGTGAAGCGGAGTGAAGACGTGAGCCAGGGCGGAGCGGTTTTCGTGAACGAGAAATTCGAGCTGATCGACTTGCGCGAAAAACCAAAGCCGGGAGAGCCGACCAGTCCGTGGTACAATGCTGGCGTATACGCGTTCCGGCCGAGCATCTTCCCTTACATCGCGAAGTTAGAGCGATCTCCCCGCGGGGAATTCGAACTGACCGATGCAGTTCGCAATCTCGCGCTTGCCGGTCACAAAGTGCAGGCGCTCGAGTTAGCGGGAAGCTGGGCTGATGTTCGCGATCCGGAAATCTTAGCGCAACTGAATCAGCCTCTGTAGCGGCGGTCTATGACCGCCGAACGATCTCGCAGATTAGACGCCGACACTAATTCCTTCGGCGGTCATAGACCGCCGCTACAGATGCTCCGGCGCTTCGTCGACCGTCTCGCCGGGAGGTTCTTCGCCGATTTCTTCCTCGATCTCACGGCGACGTCTCGGCGAAAGGAACGGCCGCAGAAAACCGTAGAGGAGGTAGGCGAGAAAAATGATCGCGGCCATCCATTGATAGAACTTCACGGTCACCGCGATGAGCGCGATGAGGAACAAGAAGCGCGGGGTCGTTTGGGTCGTGCGCCAGTTGATCGCTTTGAAACTCGGATAGCGAAACTTGCTGAACATCATGAACGACAGGAAAAGCATCAAAGGCGGCAGCACGTATTTCCATTTTCCAATCGACCGTTGGCCCTCATCCAGCCAGAGCAGAAACAATGTAATCGACGCGATAACACCAGCCGCGGCGGTGATGGGAAAGCCGGTAAAGTTTTTATCGGCGCCAGCCGATTCGCCGTTCGCGGCGACGCAATTGAAACGGGCGAGACGCAGCGTACCGCAGGCGAGATAAACAAACGCAATCATCCAGCCAAGGTTTTGGAATTCGCCCAAGACGATCTGGTAAACGAGCAGCGCCGGCGCCATGCCGAACGAAACAACGTCCGCGAGAGAATCGAACTCGCGGCCAAATGGGCTGTCGTGTCCGCCGAGACGCGCGAGGCGGCCGTCGAGCAAATCGAAAATGCAGGCCGCGAGAATGAACCAGATCGCGTCGTGGAACTTCATGGCCGCGACGCTGTAGTTGGTATCTTGCGCGCCGTCGTAGATACAGAGAACGGCCGCGAAGCCGCAAAAAAGATTTCCTGCCGTCATCAAATTCGGCAGCAGATAAATCTTTGGGTTCGACTGACTCATTTTCTGGAAAGTCGCGCTATCACGCTCGCGCCGCCGGTCACCCGATCCCCAACCTTCACCAGAACGTCGGCATCGAGCGGCAAGTATACTTCCGTTCGCGATCCGAAGCGAATCATCCCAAAGCGCTCCCCTTTCCGGAGTTCGTCCCCCACCTTCGACCAGCCGACAATTCGGCGCGCGATCATGCCCGTGAGCTGCCTAACGACAAGTGTCACTCGAGGATTTTCAAAGGCCCAGGTCATCGCTCTGTTCTTGTTGGTGCACTCGAGATGTCGCGCGTCGAGGCAAAGTCCTTCGTGGCGCTTTCGATAAATGATGCGCCCATCCATGGGGGCGCGATTGGTATGGACATCGAAGACGGAAAGAAAGATTCCAACGCGCCGCGTCCGCGCGTTCAGCACTTCGGTTTCTTCGATTTCAATGATGTCGGCCACCGTACCGTCAGCCGCGGCGAGCACGGCATCGGGATCCGCCGGAGCGACGCGCTCGGGATCGCGGAAAAATGAAATCGTGTAAATCAGAAGCAAGAGGATTGGCAGGAGAAGCCACAGCGAAACAAAACAGCTCGCGATTCCGAGAAGCACCAGCATGGCAAAAATCCATCGCGCTTCGTAGAGAGTTTGAAATCGCATAAACGGTGTCAACCCTCGCGGCACTCGGATTTAGGTCAAGGCGGACCCATTGGGCTTCAACGAGCTAGGACAGGCGCGGTGTGCTCACAGGTACCTGCACAATTGGCGTGTGGTTTGCTCCTACAGCGCGGTTGCATGCAATTTCGTAAAGTTTTTCCTACCCCAAAGGTTCATCGCTTAGCCGCTTCCCGGAGGAACTCATGCGGCAGCCACGTTTTTTGCCCGCCGGATCGGCGCGCGAAAGAAGGCGTGACGCTTGTGGAGATTATCATCGCCATCGCGCTGCTCGGATTGGTCGCCTCCACCGCCATTGCGACTTTGATGATCTTGAACAAGAACGCGGTTAGCACCCGGGTCATGAGCAGCGCTCGGGAGATTGTCCAGCGCAACATCGAGGCGGCGGTCGGACCGGCCTTCGCCCCGGGAAGCCCCCCAGCGAACGGGATCCTGAACTTGACCAACGCAAGCGGCGCCGTTTGGGATGAAAAGGGTGGCAGCAGCCCCGTAACCATTTACACCAGCCGCGACGGCACGCCCACGATCACCGGAACGTTGACCCGAACGGTGCTGGCCGAACCAAGCGCGGTTCCTGCCCCCACCCCCGATATTCGCCGGGTCAAGTTCCACCTGGATTACTCCCTTTTCGGCCGCGCTATGAGTTACGAAATGACCACCATCCGTTCCGTGGACAAATGAAGCGAAACGCAATCACAATGCGAGCCGCCGGTTACACTTTGGTGGAAATTTGCGTCTCGCTCGCGGTCCTGGCCCTGGTCGGCGGCATCGCCTATTCGATGCTGATCAGCTCGACCACCCTTCTGGCCAAAAATCTCTCGTTAAATTCTTCCAACATCATAGTGCGCACAGCGCTCGACCGCATTTATGCCGAGGTTAACCAGGCGAACCGGCTGCCTACCTTGATTAACGCCGATGGAACTGTAGCTGACTCCTCGGTCCCGGCGGCCGGAATCCTTTTCGATCGATACCTTGGCGGACCCTACATCGTCGGCAATCCCGGAGCAGGCTTGGCCGCGGCAGCTACCTCTTTCAATTTGTTTTACTCCACCGACCCGTTGGCTAATCCGCCGGTGCCGGCAAAAAACGACGTCGTTATCATGGACGGATCAACGCGCGCGCTGGTGGCTTCAAGTAGTACTCCGTCGTCGGCGTTCGCGAGTCCCGCTCCTTCTCCGGCGCCATCTCCGGGAATGATGGTGACGGTGACTCTTCAAGGCGCATTAGGTACCTACACAGTGCCGCCAGTTGCGTCAGGCACGGCGATCCCCTGGGGTTCCAGCTCGCAACAGACGGCCTACATCGTGCACCGGAAAGCCTTCGTAGTCGTGCCTGTGGGCGGAACCAACGCCGAATTACGGATGTATCGCGATGCGGAAACGGTGATCGACTACAATGATTCGACCAAGTATGTCGTCCTGACGCGTGAAATCGGCACTAAGACCATCAACGGTCTTCTGGAGAACAAGCCGTTCTCCATCGTAACGCAAAATGGAGCCAGCTTTCTCAATATCGCCATGCGGGCGGAAAATCAGGAGTTCAATAAGCGCCTGGCCACGCAACAAGCCAACGAGTTCAACACCTTTCTGCGCGTCGACACCATGTTACGGCCCAGAAACATTCCCTGATTCACATGAAGTCCATTCTAAGAGTTAAAGAGCGAGCGTCGGCCCTAATCATTACCATGCTCATCATTTTCCTGATCACGGTCGCCATCGGGATCGCGGTGAGTATGACGAGTGCCACCGCGCGCCAGACGGATTCCAGTCGTGATTTTTCAGCATTGCGCAGTGCCGCGGAAGGCGCCGTGGAGTTCGGATATGGGGTGTGGGTCAAGACGATCAATAGCTATTACGCGCCGGTTTCGAACGCGCGCTTGACCACAGCTCTGGGCGCCACCATCCCTCAGTTCTCCGGCTTTTCTTACGCGACAGCGCTTCAGGTGACTGGAACGAACCAGTACGGCCAACCCTATGCCGCGGCTAATTCCACGGCCACCCCTCCGCCGACCACGGTCAACCTCGATAACTATCCTGGCTGGGTTGGTATTAACACCAACTATCTGTCCACCGTTCAGATGATGGGGACGTTTATGGGTGGGCGCACAGTGCAATACGGGGTCAAGCGCGCCATCAATTACACCGTGGTCCCGCTTTTCCAGGCGACGGCTTTTTTCGAAAATGATCTCGAGCTTTTTCGGCCGGCCACGATGACTATCGGCGGTCTCGTCCACACCAATAGTAGGGCCTATGTCAGCTCATCGTCAGCGGGTGTTCTCACCTTCGGCGGACATCTTTCCTATGTGACCAACGGAGGTTACCATGATGACGTGGATCCGCCTCAAGCGAACACCTGGAGTGGTTGGCAGCCCAATAGCGAGATTCCTCCCACTTACTCAAACGGCGGCAAGGACCAGCAGGTCGATCAGGTGAGCCGGATCGAACCGCTCGGGACAGATGCCACGACGCTCTTGCATCCTCCGAAAGACCCCAACGGAAATTCAACCGGGGATTTGAATCCAAACGATGATTCGATGCGGGAATTGATTGAGCCTCCGGCAAATACTGCCGTTTATCCGGATCCGACCCCCATTGCCAACCGCCGCCTCTACAACAAAGCCGGAATTCGCATTCACATCACTGTGACGACCGACGCTAAAGGCAAGAATGTATATACGCCAACGGTCATCCCGCAGAATGGCACTGTCCTCACGCCGGCACAGGTAGTTACTCTGACCAATGCCCTTTCGCAGAACACAATCTATGATCGCCGTGAAGCACAGAATGTGGATCTGACGACCCTGGACCTCGGGGCGGTAAAAGCAACGCTGAACGCCGCTACGAACTTCAACAACATCCTCTACATCGACCAAACCGACATTTCCGGGGCAATTCCGGCCAACAATCCGCAGGGGATTCGTCTCGTAAACGGCAGCACTTTGCCCACCGCGGGCTTAACCGTCGCCAGCCAGAACCCAGTCTATATCCAAGGCGACTACAACACGACGAACGCAAGCACGCGAGGTTCATCCGCGGTGTTCGCCGATGCCGTCACGATCCTTTCCAACAGTTGGAAGGATCAGAACTCTAACTCGGCGCTTTCCGCCCGGAACGCTTCAGACACCACGGTGAATACGGCGATCGTAGCCGGCTTTCTTCCTTCGGGATGGACGAATCCCACTACGGGAGCTCAATACGGGTATTCCGGCGGTTTAAACAACTTCCCACGCTTTCTGGAAGATTGGACCAACAATACTTTCCGGTACACCGGTTCGATGATTGAACTTTTCACCAGTCAGGTCGCCATCGGCGAATGGGATACTGGCAGCATCTATGTTCCGCCAAACCGCATTTGGAATTTTGATTCAAATTTTGTCAATAATCCTCCGCCCGGAAGTCTCGATGCGGTCACTATCGGTCGCGGCGCACTGGTGCGGTTTTAGGAAGCTTTGATTATGAAGAAATGGGTTACCGCAGCGCTGTTGATTCCTGGTCTGATCTCAAGCGGAGCGTACGCTCTCGATCTGACTCCGCACGAGATCATCGTGGGCAACGATGGCCCTCCGGCGAAGCGATACTTCTTCCAGGACGAAGGCAAACGCCTCTCGTTAAGAATAGATAATAAAATGACGGTCAGTGGAACGAGCGACTCCATCGCCTTCGGCTTCAGCGATATCAAGTCCGCCGGCATGAAGTTGTGGAAATCGCCCGTGCAACCCGCCCTGCGCTTCGACGGAAAAAATCTTGAAGCCTATCGCACGGCCGCTCGCGCTCTGCTTCCGCCTGACGCCATTAACATTCAATTGGAGGAGGAAAAGGCGGAGGCGATTGCGATCAACGGCTGGACCAGCCAGCAATTCATTTTCAGCTACAGTGTTCTCGGCTCGACTATTCGCCGCGCGATTACCTTCCTAAATTTACGCGCGCAAGAACAGATCGTCTTCGAGATCACCGCCGCTGCGGCCGATTACCAGAAGACGTACGCGCGGGGATATCGAGTTTTGAACTCGATCGCCGAGTTGCCGGCGAACAGTGCATCTGGCCCGACGTAAGCACCGCACGGGAGCGGGCGAGCGCCGTCTGTAGGGCTCCATTTCGCATCTTTGCGGCGGTCGGGCATCGCCGCCAAAAATCGACTGATTTAGGCTGCTGACGGGGCAATTCTGTCCGGGATAGGCTGACACAAAATGCAGGCGCTGCGCTCCCTCTCGCCGCCAGATATAGTGGTTGAGCGGCATCTCAACAGCTCAGATAATTATTTGTTCTTCGCCGGTTCTGACTTATGTTTTTGGCCGGCAGTTCTCCTGCCGTTTTATGCTCCAAGCTCAAGACGAAATTTCCCTCGGAAAATCAGCCATGGATGCCGCCACCGGCATTGCCGCCAGCCAGAAATACGATGCGGCCCAGATCGACAAACTCGAAGGGCTCGAGGCCGTTCGCAAACGCCCTGGGATGTATATCGGCGATCCGGATGAACGCGGTTTGCACCACATGGTTTTCGAGGTTCTTGATAATTCGATCGACGAACATCTTGCCGGCTACTGCACCAAGATCGAAGTGGCGGTGCATGTGGACGGATCGGTTTCGGTGCGCGATAACGGCCGCGGCATTCCGGTGGACATGCATCCGAAATTCAAGATGCCGGCTGTCGAATTGGTGCTGACGAATTTGCATGCGGGGGGGAAATTCGGTCAGGGCGCCTACAAATATTCCGGCGGTCTCCATGGCGTCGGCGCGAAATGCGTGAACGCGCTGTCGGATTGGTTCAAGGTCGAGGTTTCTCGCGATGGGAAAGTTTACGCCATGGGCTTCGAGCGGGGGAAAACCACGCAGAAGCTGGAAGTGATCGGCGAAGTCAAAAGCAAAAAGAACACCGGCACGCTCATCACATTCCTGCCTGATCCGACGATTTTCACGATCACGACGGAGTTCAAGTTCGAGCGGCTCGGGTCGCGCTTGCGCGAGCTTGCTTTTCTGAATCCGGGTCTCGAGATCACGCTCACCGACGAGCGCGGCGATTCATCGAAGAAGGAAACCTTTTTCTACAAGCACGGCATCGAAGAATTCGTCAAGCAGCTCGGCGAAAACAAGCAGGTCATTCACCCGAAACCTGTCGTGCTTTCGCGGCAGCGTGATGAAGTGTTCGTCGATGTCGTCCTGCAATATAACGACAGCTACAACGACCAGATTCTTCCCTTCGCCAACTCGATTCCGAACCCCGACGGCGGCACGCACCTGACCGGTTTCCGCACGGCGCTGACGAAAGCTGTCAATCAATACGCGAAGTCGAACAGTTTGATGAAAGACAAGGACCCGGCGATTTCGGGCGACGACGTGCGCGAGGGTTTGATTTGCGTCCTCAGTATCAAGCTGCCGAATCCGCGTTTCGAATCGCAGACCAAGGTGAAGCTGGTCAACACCGAGATCGACGGCATCGTGAACTCGGTGGTTTACGACGGGTTGATGACCTTTTTCGATCAGAACCCGCCGATCGCGAAACGAATTTTCGACAAGGTTCTCACCGCGGCCCGTGCGCGCGAAGCGGCCCGGAAGGCGCGTGAAACAATTCGCAAAGGCGCACTGACTGGTGGCGGTCTTCCCGGGAAGCTGGCCGATTGCTCGGAGCGCGATCCGGATTTAACCGAGCTTTACATCGTCGAGGGCGATTCGGCCGGCGGTTCCGCAAAACAGGGTCGCGACCGGCGTTATCAGGCCATTCTTCCGATTCGGGGCAAACTGATCAACGTCGAGAAGGCGCGTCTCGATCAGGCGCTCAAGAACACAGAGATCCAATCGATGATCACGGCGATCGGCACCGGTATCGGCAAGCCGAAAGATGAAAACACCGCGAAGGACGAAGCCTCGTTCGATATCACGAAGCTGCGTTATGGGCGCATCATCATCATGACCGATGCGGACGTGGACGGTTCGCATATTCGCACCCTGCTCCTGACCTTCTTCTACCGCCAAATGACGGAACTGGTGCGCGCCGGGAAAATCTACATCGCGCAACCGCCGCTCTACCAAATCAAGCGCAAGAAACGCGAGGAGTACGTGGACGACGACATCCAGCTGAACAAAATTTTGATCTCGTTAGGTGCCGAGGACGTGCGGCTGAAAAACCTCGCCGACGACAAGGAACTAAGCGCCGCGCAGCTCAAGGACATTCTCGAATCGCTCGAAAAGCTGGCCAAGCTGAGCGAATCGGTGCGGCGGCACGGTGGCGATTTCGAGAGCTACCTCGCGGAGCGGGACCCGAAGAGTGGCAAACTGCCGTCCTATCTCGTGAAAGTGCGAGAGGGCAATGAGGAATCGGTCCGTTATTTCCACGATCAACGCGAGGTGCGCGACTACCACGAGGGAAACCTCGATCTGAATTTGTTCGACGCGGAGATGGGACAGCAGGAGTTGCTGCCGCTCGCGGTGGTTCCAGCTAAATCCAACGGCGGCGTCCGGCGGCGCGCGAAGCTAGTGGAACTTCACGAGTCGGCCACCATTCAAAAAATTATCGCGGAGCTCGCGCGCAAAGGGCTGAAGGTCGATCACTATGCCGCGAGCGATCATCCCATCTTCGAGTTAATCGAAGGCGAAGGGGAAAAGGCCACCGTGCATCCGCTGTTTTCGATTCCCGAGATTCACCAGAAGATCGTTGAGATCGGACGGCGCGGAGTCCAGATCAAGCGTTTCAAAGGCTTGGGCGAAATGAATGCGAAAGAGCTGTTCAGCACGACGATGGATCCGGAAAAACGCAAACTGCTGAAAGTCGATCTTAACGACGACAACGCCGTCGATGCCGACAAGATGTTCACGATCTTGATGGGCGATGTGGTCGAGCCTCGCCGTCAGTTCATCGAGGACAACGCGCTGAATGTTCGCAACCTGGATGTGTAAGGTGCTTGTCATCCCGAGCTGCGCAGACGGCGAGGGACCTCTCAGTTACTCGACTGGTCACTCAAACCAGAATAGGCGCGGCGTCAGCGCCGATATTGTGCTTCTGAAGGTTCAAGACGCGCAAAATGCTATTGCGACGTCCCTCGCCGTCGGCGCGGCTCGGGATGACAGAGCGGCGACTACGCGCGCCCGGCTGATTTAGAATTTCAAAATGTATAACCCGAACGAAAAAATAGAGCTGATCAACGTGGCCGAGGAGGTGTCGAGGTCGTTCCTCGATTACTCAATGTCGGTCATCATCTCGCGGGCGCTGCCGGATGCGCGAGACGGGCTGAAGCCCTCACAGCGCCGCATCCTTTACGCGATGCATGATCTCTCTCTGTTCCCCAACCGGCAGCATCGAAAATGCGCGAAGATTTGCGGTGATACGAGCGGCAACTATCACCCGCACGGTGAAGCGGTGATCTACCCGACGCTCGTCCACATGGCGCAAGCCTGGGCCATGCGCGAAACGCTGGTCGATGGCCAGGGAAATTTCGGATCGGTCGAAGGCGATCCTCCGGCGGCGATGCGGTACACCGAGGCGCGCATGACGCATCTCGGCGCGGCGCTCATGACCGACATGGACAAGGACACGGTCAACTTTGTCCCGAACTACGACGAGACGCGCACGGAGCCGACCGTTTTTCCCGCGGCGTTCCCGAACCTCCTGGTTAATGGCGGCACCGGTATCGCGGTCGGCATGGCGACCAACATGCCGCCGCATAATCTCGGTGAAGTCATCGACGGCATCTGCGCGCAGATCGACGATCCGGAAATCACGATTGATGATTTGCGCAAGCACGTGAAGGGGCCGGATTTCCCGACCGGTTGCGCCATCCTCGGACTCGCGGGAATCAAACAATATCTCGAGACCGGGCGCGGCAGCATGAAGGTCCGCGGCAAAGCAGGCGTGGAAGAGTTGAAGGGCAATCGCGAGCAGATCGTCATCACGGAAATTCCTTACAACGTCAACCGGGCGACGCTGGTCGAGCGCATCGCCGACTTGGTGAACCAGAAGGTGCTGACCGATATCACCGCGATCCGCGACGAATCGGACGAGAACACGCGCGTCGTGATCGAGTTGAAGCGCGACGCGAACCCGAAGGTCGTGATCAACAATCTTTACAAGCACACCGCGATGGAAAGTTCCTTCGCAGTCAACATGCTGGCCATCGATCACGGCCGGCCGAAGTTGCTGCCGCTCAAACAAGCGAACCAGGCTTACATCGATCATCGCCGTGAAGTCGTGCTGCGGCGCACGCGTTTCGAATTGCGCAAAGCGGAAGAACGCGCGGAAACACTCGAAGGTTACCTCATCGCCCTGGCGAACCTGGATGAATTCATCCGGATCATCCGGGGATCGGCGAATCGGGATGAAGCGCGGGTGAAATTGCTCGCGTTCGAATTCACCCGGAAGCAGGTCGAGAAGATCGGCATCCTGATCCGGAACGAAGCGCGGTTGCTCGACGGCCGTTACGCGTTCAGCGAACACCAGGCGAACCAGATCCTGGAGTTGCGCTTGTACCAGCTGACCGGCCTCGAGCGCGAAAAGATCACGGCTGAATACAAGGACTTGATCGAAACGATCCAAGACTTGCGCGACATTCTCGCGAAAGAGTCGCGCGTCTTTCAGATCATCAAGAAGGAGCTGCGCGACATCCGCGATAAGCACGCGGGGCCGCGGCTCACGCAGCTTGTGCCCGACGAAGGCGAGATCAACATGGAGGATCTCATCGCCAACGAAGGCTGCATTATCAGCATTACCCATGGCGGTTTCATCAAGCGGACCGCGGTGAGCGCGTTTCGCGCGCAACGGCGCGGCGGAAAAGGCGTGATCGGAATGACGACGCGCGAAGGGGCTACGGAGGAGGAGGAAGGCGATTTCATCGAGCACCTCTTCACCGCCACCACCCACGATTACCTGATGTTCTTTACCGCGTCGGGACGCGCTTACGTAGAGAAAGTTTACGAGATTCCGGAAATGGGCCGCGCGTCCAAGGGGCGTTCGATCGCGAACTTGCTCGAATTGCGCGCTGACGAAAAAATCGCGGCTACGATTCGGATTCAATCAAAGAAATCGGGCACGGGTGCGAACACCGTGGACGAAACGTGGGACGAGAATTTTCATATCGTCTTCGCGACGCGGTCTGGGATCGTGAAGAAATCCAACCTCTCCGATTACAGCAACGTCCGGAAAGGCGGCATCATCGCGATCCAGATCGAGAAGGACGATTGCCTGATCGACGCGAAATTAACGACGGGCGACAACGAGGTCGTGCTCATCACCAAAGAGGGCATGAGCTTGCGTTTCCACGAGGAGCAACTGCGCGATCAAGGGCGAAACACCGTCGGCGTCTGGGGCATTCGCCCGGAGAAAGGCGATGTGGTCGTTGCCATCGCGATTGTGAATCCGAACGCGATGCTTCTCGTCGCCGGCGAGAACGGAATCGGAAAACGGACGCCGTTCGACGATTACCGGCGGCAATCGCGCGGCGGCAAGGGCATCATCACGATGAAGACCGGGGAGAAAACCGGCAACGTCGTCGGGGCGCTCTCGGTGACAGAGAACGATGAGCTGATGCTGATCACGACCAAGGGCCAGATGGTGCGGACGCGGGTGAAAGAGATTCGCGCCGTCGGCCGAAACACGATGGGCGTGAAGCTGATGGATTTGCGCGGCGCGGAGAAATTGCAAGCGATCGCGCCGGTCGTGAGCCAGGAGAGCGCCGAAGTTGAGGCGGACCCAACACCGACACCGGCGGTGTAAAAGGAAAGGGACACGCGGAGCGTGCCCCTTCCGAATCGTGTTGTCGCTTGGTCGCGCTTAGTAATTGCCCGAGGAGCGCGTAGTTGTCTGCTCGACGGTGGTCGAGGGCGGCGGGGTTCTCTTCATCGTTTCCGATTGTGTCGTGGTCGTGGTGGTCGTGGGGGCTGGTTTTTCCACGACAGTCGTGCACGAGGTCAGGACAACGGCGGCAATCGTGAGGAATGGAGTGAGAATAATAAGTTTTTTCATAGTTGAAGTTGTTCCTTCAAGGACGAATCGGTGCAGGTTCTTCGGCCAGATGTATTTCGGACGAAGATTTTTGGATTAACCGGCTGACTTTCTCCTTCGCGCTGGAGACGGGTTTCAATCATCAACGCTCGATCTTAACTTTTTCAATCTCGACCGTTGCTGCTTGCCTTCGAGGATTCGCTTCTTCAAAGCGCGCGGCCGGGGCGACCGCTGGCGGCGTATCTTTTCCCGGCGCTTGATTTCCGCGGCCCGCTCGTCGTGACGGCGCCGCTCGATTGCATCCAGCAATCGCTCGCGCGCGAGTTTGCGATTGAGCGCTTGCGAACGTGAATCCTGCACCGTGACGCTGGCACCGCTCGGTCCGTGTCGCAGGGTGACCGCGGTCGACACCTTGTTTACGTTCTGGCCGCCCGGTCCGCCCGAGCGCGCGAAAATTTCTTCCAATTCGGAATCAAGGATGCCGAGCTCCTTCATCCGCTGCTCGATCGAGCGGGCCATGGGAATACCAGCGCGCTATTACGGCGCGATGTTTTCGCGACCGTAGCGGAGGACCCGCGCCATCCAGATAAGCTCGTCGAGAAATTTGTTCACGCGGCGAACGAAACTCTCGTCGAGCAGCTTTCCCTGTTCATCGAAAATCTTCTGCACCGTTCCAAAATTCACGTCCGTAAAAGTAGTGACGAGCCCGAGCTCGCGCATGACCGGCAGCAGATTTTCGATGACGCGGGCTCCCCCAACCGCTCCGGCCGAGACGCCGCAAATGCCCACCGCTTTGTGGATGTATTCGTTCAGGTTCATGTCGAGCGCGTGTTTCAAAAGCCCGGGGTAGCCATGATTGTATTCGGGTACGACCAGGATCAACCCATCCGCCCGTTCGACCGTGGCGGAAAAAGCCGGATCCTTCATTTCCTCGCCGGCATCGTCGAGGCGCATGTGTAGCGAGCGAATATCGATCAACTCCGTCTCCACTCCCGCGCGCTTTTTCGTCTCCTCCAAAACGAGGTGAGCCGGATGTTCACTGCGCCTCCCCTGTCTCGGCGTGCCGAGGATGATCGGAAGAAAAAGTGGACGTTCCGCCGCGGGCACAAGCTAGAGAGCAACGAATCGAAACTCCTTTGGCAAGTCCATTCTGACTAATGAAATCCTTCGCCCCTATTCGCCGCCTGTCTCGATCAGCTTGCCTTCAAACCGCTCCGATTGCTTGTCGTAGTGCACCTCGTACTGATCGAGGTCACCGGCCCGGCCCCGGTAATCGATCTCGTATTTCCACGAGCCCGGGCTCACCGGTTTCTTGCTGAACAAATAATCGACCCAACGTTGAGTCTTGGTCGAGCGTTTGCCTTTCGAATCTTTGGTGCTCAAGCGAGTTTGATACTGAATTACCTTGTCCTGGCGCTCGCTGTATCCAATCAATGTAGTTCCCAATCCCATGCACGCCTGGGCATCGAACAAGGCAAACTCCAAGGCCTTTCCATCCCCATTGTAATCCTGTAACCACATGATGGTAGGTTTCCCCTCGCTCTCCTTCGCGACACCTTCGACATGGTAGTAAAAATCTGAACGAATATTGTACGGAAGATCGAGCTGGTCTTCTGTTTCATCATCTCCACCAAGGATCTTTACTGTGTTGATGACGCGGCGAGTCTTGGTGTCCACCAGGGAAACTCTGGTCGCGCCGGTGTAATAACTTCCTCTCGTCTGTTCCGGGCAGGTATAAGGTTCGTCCGGTGTTTCCCGGGGATGCTTCGTGGGCTTGAGCATCCAAAGAACAAGCGCCCTGTTCGGCGCTACAGATTGAGTTTCAAGAACCAGCGCACCTTCGGGTAGCGGGTAATCACTGCCAGGAGATGCGGCAAGAGCTGCGATTGCTGAAAGGAAAACGAAGATGAAGAGCATTTTAGTTTTCATAGCTATATCTGTGGCGTGCTTCGACGAAATCAGAAGAGAAACGCTGATGCCACCTAGAACGGATCAGTCGATCGATCTTGCGAGTTCATGTTGCCCCGTGTTGTCATTGCCGGCCTGCATTTCGTCGGAGCAAAACTTTTGAGAAGACTGCCGATGATGGGATTCGAACCCATACTCCGGGTTACCGGAAACGGATTTTAAGTCCGTTGCGTCTGCCATTTCGCCACATCGGCTCAAACGAATTGCATCTTACTCGGCTGGGAGCGCAGACCAAGATTGTTTTGAAAAGCGCGTTTGACGGTATCGAGTCGTCGTTCATCATCGACAGCAATTGTCATCCCGAGCCGCGCACACGGGACCGCGACCCTGGGAGGAGCGCTGACCTCACAATGGCTCAATCGCTTTCGCGTTACATTGGGCGTCATCCTCGGAGAAGGCGCCACTGTCTTTTGGTAGCTGCGAATTGCAGGTGTGAGGTCCTTCGCCGTCTGCGCAGCTCAGGATGACAAACGAAACGAACGCCCAAGCCACCGTGGAAATCTGCGGCCTACATCCGATACGCTGCGGTGGTTCGTAGTATCTTCGCGTCACATGACGCAATACGTTTACGAGGAGAAAATCTTATGGCGAACAAACTATCGGGTAAAAAAGTAGCGATTTTGGCTGCGGACGGGTTCGAACAAGTGGAGCTGACGAGACCGCGCGCCGCGCTCGATGAAGCGGGCGCCACGACGACGGTGGTCTCGCTTAAAGCCGGAAAGATCCAGGGGATGAACCACGCTGACAAAGGAGATACCGTCGCGGTGGACCAAACGCTGGACAAGGCGAAGCCGGAGGAATTCGACGCGCTCATGATCCCGGGCGGGTTGATGAATCCGGATACGCTGCGTTCCTCCGCAGAGGCACTCGAGTTCGTGCGCCATTTTTTCCGTGAAGGCAAGCCGGTCGCGGCGATCTGCCACGCGCCGTGGGTCCTGATCGATGCCAGCGTTATCCGCGGCCGAACCGTCACGTCGTGGCCGGCGATCAAGACCGATGTCCGGAACGCGGGGGCGCATTGGGTCGATCAGGAAGTGGTGGTGGACAATGGCCTCGTCACGAGCCGAAAACCCGACGACATCCCGGCCTTCAACCAGAAGATGATCGAGGAATTTTGCGAAGGACGGCACACGGCCACTTCGGGCACAGGGTCGGCGGAATTGGAAACTTGATTTCCAAATTGCCTTGCAAGTTTTCGCGCCGGCCTTGCAAAGTTTCATGACCCCGACGCGTTTCCATGACCACCGCCAACAAAATCACCGTGATCCGGATCTTGATGATCCCGATCTTCGTGACGCTGGCGATTTATTATGGGCAAAGCATCCAGGAAGGTAACCCGCAGGACTGGGAACGCTTCGCCGCCATTTCGGTCTTTCTTCTCGCGGCGGTAAGCGACGGCCTCGATGGCTACGTCGCGCGCCGCTACAATCAGCGCAGCTCGCTCGGCATGATCCTCGATCCGATCGCCGACAAAGGTTTGCTTTTGAGCGGCATCATCACGCTCAGCATCAGCAACTGGAGCACGGTCGATTTTCATTACGGAAAATTCCCCGCGTGGTTTCCCGTGCTCGTGATCTCCCGCGACACAGTCATCCTGGTTGGGAGCGCGGTGCTTCATATCTTAAACGGCAAGGTGCGCGTCAGGCCGAGCTGGACGGGGAAGGTGGCGACGGTCTTGCAGATGGCAGCGATCGCGTGGGTGATGTTGCAGCTGCGGGTCTTGCCGTTGTTGTATGTCGTTTTCGCGGCGGGGTTCTTTACGCTGGTCTCCGGCGTGATTTACGTGAGGGACGGCGTGCGGCAATTGCAGGCTCAAGGCCACGCCAACGCAAAAGTGGGTTAACGTGGCGGCGTGATCGCAGCCAAGGACCGGAAAATCGCGCCTGAGAGCGTGGGCAAAGTCGCCATCGTCGGCCGCCCGAATGTCGGCAAGTCCGCGCTTTTTAATCGGCTGGCCGGCCGGAACATTGCGATCGTCCACGATCAACCCGGGATAACGAGGGATCGATTGGCGGCGCCCTGCGTGCGCGGGCTGCGGCCGTTCACCATCTGGGATACGGGAGGAATCGGAGGCGCGGGCGAAGTCGAGTTGAGGGTGCAGGTCCGAAGTTCAGCCGACGCGGCGATGCGTGAGAGCGACGTGATTTTGTTCGTGGTCGACGCGCAGGATGGACTCACGCCGATCGATCAGGAGCTGGCAAGAATCCTGCGAAAATCGAAGACGCCAGTCGTGCTCGTGATCAACAAGATCGACCATCCGAACCACGAAGATTTGGAAAACGATTTCATGCGGTTGGGCTTTGCGAATTCCGTTCCGATCAGCGCGGCGCATGGTCGTGGCATTTCCGGTCTGCTGGAAACGATCGACTTACTCTTGCCTGCTTCGAGTTCCATCAACTCCGAAAGCATTCGCGAGCCGGGCCATCAACCACCAACCATCAACCATCCCCTCGCCCTCGCCATCGTCGGGCGCCCGAACGCTGGAAAATCTTCGCTGATTAATTCGATTCTGCACGATGCGCGCACCATCGTCAGCGAACTGCCCGGCACGACCCGTGATGCCGTCGACATCAAGTATGAGCGTGACGGGCAGGAATACCTCCTGATCGACACCGCCGGGATTCGCGCGAGGAGCAAGCATTCCAGCTCCGTGGAAGTTTTTAGCGTGATGCGCGCCGAACGCACGATCCGCCGGGCCGATCTGTGCATTCTCGTGATCGACCTAACGAGTGGTGTGACCAGCCAGGACAAAAAGATCGCGGGGCTGATCCAGAAGTCCGAAAAGCCCTGTCTGGTCATCTTGAATAAATGGGACCTGGTAAAGCCGCCACGCGCCGCGAAAGCGGCCATGGAAAAATTGATGACCGAGACCCGAGAGCATCTTTTCTTTCTCGACTACGCGCCCATCCTGATCGCATCCGCGCTGACGGGCGAGAATGTCGAACAGCTCTTTCGCTTGATCGCCGATGTCCGGAAGGCCGCGCACGTGCGCATCGGAACCGGTGTGTTGAACCGGTTGTTGCGCGCTGCCTTCGAGGAAAATCCGCCGCCGACCATCGGAACTCGCCGTCTGAAATTATTCTATGCTGCCCAGGCGCACGGCGAAGACGACCGAGCGCTCGAAGCGCTGAAGTTTGTCCTGTTTGTGAATCAGCCGAAGCTGCTGAGCGAAACCTACGGCCGATATCTCGAAGGCCGCATTCGCGCGGCCGAACCGTATCCGGGCCTGCCGGTCCTCTTGAATTGCCGCGCGCGCGCTGAGAAAATGTAGGGCGCTTGCGCCAAGCGCCTAACCGATCGAACAGGCGCTTGACACAAGCGCCTCTACATCGAAGGAAGCGACGCGCAAAATCGCAATATGCGGGCGCGGCGTTAGATCGAACGTTCTTTCGCCTCGCCTGTCTCAACCTTCTTATGAAATCGACGCAGGAAATCACACAGCAAGTGCAGGAAATGGGGCAATGGATTCCGCCGCTGCGCGAACAAATCGGCCGCGTCGTGATCGGCCAGAAATATTTGGTTGATCGATTGCTCCTCGGCCTGCTCGCCAACGGTCATATTCTGCTCGAAGGCGTGCCCGGCCTGGCCAAAACGCTCACGGTGAAAACACTTGCCGCCTGCATCCAGACAGGCTTCCAGCGTTTGCAGTTCACGCCCGATTTGCTGCCGGCGGATTTGATCGGCACGCTCATTTACAATCCACGTTCCGGCGAGTTCACCACAAAGCTCGGTCCGCTCTTTTCCAACTTAATTCTCGCCGACGAAATCAATCGCGCGCCCGCCAAGGTCCAGAGCGCGCTGCTCGAAGCGATGCAGGAACGCCAGGTGACAATCGGCGAAACAACTTATCCCCTCTCCGATCCTTTCCTGGTTCTGGCGACGCAAAATCCGCTGGAGCAGGAAGGCACCTATCAACTGCCGGAAGCGCAGCTCGATCGTTTCATGTTGAAACTGCACATCGGTTATCCGCAAAAATCCGAGGAACGGCAGATCCTCGATTTGATGGCGACTTCCGCGCCGAACCTGAGTGTCACGTCAGTGGTCGATCCGCAATCGGTCATCGCCGCGCGTGCAGTTGTGAACAGCATCTACATCGACGACCGCGTAAAAGATTACATCGTCGACGTCGTCTGGGCTACGCGCGAACCGGCTTCCTACAATCTGCAACTCGAGGGTCTCATTCGTTACGGCGCCTCGCCGCGCGCGACGATTTATTTGGCGCTCGCTGCGCGCGCCCACGCGTTTTTGAATGGTCGAGGCTACGTCACCCCGCAAGACATCAAGAGCATCGGCGCCGACGTGTTGCGGCATCGCATCATTGTCAGCTACGAAGCGGAAGCGGAAACAATTTCGAGCGAGACAATCATCGACCGAATCTTTGCCGGACTTCCCGTGCCGTGATCAGCGCGACTCGGCGCCGTTTGCGCTTTCGATACTGACGATGAGGAGCGGATTTATTCGTTCACTGGATCCACGATCTTCATGAAAGAAAAAGAAAACACCTGGCTTCGGCAGCCAGACAAAATCGGAATGGGGAACCTCAAGCTTTCGACCGTCTGCGAGATGCACCCGAAAGGGAGCAAATGGCGCTCTCTGCATCAGGTCGCGGATTTCCTGCAACATCGAACAATTATCTCGCGACCGCTTTCCAATTACAAGTGAACGATACTCGCCAAACACCTGCGGAAATTCTCCGAAAGATCCGCGCGCTCGAGATCAAGACCAAAGGCTTGGTCCAAACGGCGTTTGCCGGCGATTACCATAGCGTTTTCAAGGGACGGGGGATGAATTTCCAAGACGTGCGCGAATACGAGCCGGGTGACGAAATTCGGACGATCGACTGGAATGTGACGGCGCGGCTTGGCACTGCGTACGTCAAGAAATTTACTGAAGAACGCGAACTGACGGTCATGCTGATTGTGGATGTGAGCGCGTCCGGCAATTTTGGCAGCGTCTCGCAATCCAAGCGCGAGCTCGCGGCCGAGGTGGCCTGCTTGCTGGCCTTCAGTGCCATCCGGAACAACGACAAGGTCGGCCTGCTTCTCTTCAGCGATCGGGTGGAGCTTTTCATTCCGCCGAAGAAAGGGCGCTCGCACACGTTGCGCATCATTCGCGAAATTCTGTTTTTTGAACCGGCGGGACGCGGCACCGCGCCGGCCCTCGCGCTCGATTATCTAAACAAGGTCGTGACGCGGCGGGCGGTGGTTTTTTTCGTCTCGGATTTTCAGACCGGTGATTTTTCGCGGGAGCTTTCCGTCAGCGGACGGAGACATGATTTCATTGCGATCCATATTCAGGATCAACGGGAAGAAATGCTGCCAAACGTCGGGATTATCACGCTGGAAGATGCCGAGACGGGCGAGCAGATCGAGATCAATACCGCGGACCGGACGACCCGTTCACGCTTCAGCGCGTTAGCCGAAACGAACCGCGCCGAACTGAATCGAACGCTGCGTCGCAACAGCATCGATGCCATCTCGCTGCGAACAGGCGAAGACTACCTGCCCGCGCTCCGTTCGTTTTTCAAACAACGCGAGCGGCGCCTCGCTGTGCGCTGAATCCATTGCGTTATGCTTTCCCTCGCTGCCGAAGAATTTCACGACATCACGCCGCCGGTTGATTACTCGCTGTTGCCTCCGTGGGTGATTTTTTGCGGAGTGCTGATTGCACTCGTCCTCCTCGGTGTCATCGGATGGTGGATCCGGCGCCGATGGCAGCGCCCCAAGCCGCAACAATCGCCGCTCGAGCGTACGCTCGAGCTGCTCGATCGAATCAGTCGCGAAATAGAGACCTTGTCGCCATACCAATTCAGCATCCGCGTTTCCGATATTCTCCGGCGTTATGTCACAGAGCAGTATCATCTGCCGGTCACGCGCCAGACCTCCGTGGAGTTCCTGAGCGCGCTGGCAAAAGCGTCGCCTTTTTCCGAGGACGAAAAATCGTTGCTGGAGGATTTTCTGAACCGCTGCGACCTGATCAAGTTCGCGCGTTACGACGCGACGACGGAGGACAGCCGTCTGCTCCTCGAGGAAGCGACGCGCTTTGTGGAAGGAGGAAAACTTGAACTTGCGTGACTGGCTGCCGGCCAACTCGGCCCTCACTTTCGCGCAGCCCTGGCTGCTCTTGCTCCTGCTGGGGATTCCGGTGCTCGCTTACCTCCGCGGGAGAAGCGGACCGGCCGCCGCGCTGACCTTTTCTTCGACCAGTGCACTTCGGTCTTTGGGAAAAAAGAGCGCCGCTCGCACCGGCAGGTTTTTGCGTAGCCTATTTTTGCTCGCCTTCGTGCTCTTCACCATCGGCATGGCGCGGCCGCAGCTGGGCAAGAGTCTCACGCAGGTGGAAGCCAGCGGGATCGATATCATGCTGGTGCTCGACGTCTCGCAGTCAATGTTGACAAAGGATTTTTCGATCGGCGGCGAGCAGGCCACGCGCGTCCAGGCCATCCAGGAAGTGACGCGCCAGTTCATCGAGGCGCGGCCTAACGACCGGATCGGCATCATCGCGTTTGCCGGCCATCCTTACGTCATCAGCCCGATGACGCTCGATCACGATTGGCTCTTGCAGAACCTCGAGCGCGTCCGGACCGGCATGACGGAAGACGGCACCGCAATCGGCTCGGCCATCGCCGCCGCGGCAAATCGGCTGAACGACAAGCACTCGAAGAGCCGCGTCATCGTGCTCCTGACCGACGGGGAAAATAATGCCGGCAAGATTCCGCCCAACACCGCGGCAGAGGCGGTGAAGGCGCTTAA
This sequence comes from Spartobacteria bacterium, assembly GCA_003134785.1. Lineage (GTDB taxonomy): Bacteria > Verrucomicrobiota > Verrucomicrobiia > Chthoniobacterales > UBA10450 > AV80. Next base: position 48,998 of record PLCN01000014.1, on the reverse strand, counting down.
GATTCGTTTCTACGCGATCGGCGCGGGCATCAATGGGATCGCTCCCTATCCAGTCTTCAATCCGCGGACGGGAAAGCCGTACACCGACATGTTCGGCAACATTATGTATCAAGACCAGCGCGTTCAATTCAACGAAGCCGGCCTGAAGGAAGTAGCGAAGATCGCGGACGGGCAATTTTTCCGGGCGACCGACACGAAATCGCTGGAACAGATTTTTCACGACATCGACAAGCTGGAGAAGACGACGGTAGCGGTAAAAAAATATCAACAATACCGTGATCTCTTTCCCGCCTGCATCATGGCGGGTTGTGCCCTGCTCGTAGCGCAGATTTTGTTGTCGCAAACGATTTGGAAGAAACTGCCGTAAACACTTTATGACTTTCGGCTCGCCACAATGGTTCTGGGCTCTGCTCGTTATTCCGCTTCTCGTCGCGCTGTTCGTTCGCGGCGAGCGGCGAGCGATGCTGCGGCTGCGCGAATTCGTGTCGGAGCGATTGCTGCCGAATCTCGCCCGCGCGGTAGACCGTCGCCGACGGAGCGTCCGATTCGCGCTCGTCCTTTTGGGACTGGCTCTCGCGATCATAGCACTGGCCCAGCCGCGCTGGGGTTACACTTATGACGACGCAAAACGAAAGGGATTGGACCTGATCCTCGCGGTCGATACCTCTCGTAGCATGCTTTCGAACGACGTACCGCCAAGCCGCCTTCAGCGAGTAAAACTGGCCGCGCAGGATCTGATCAACGAACTCCAGGGCGATCGGGTTGGTCTGGTCGCGTTCGCGGGTCGCGCATTCCTGCAAGCGCCGCTGACGATCGATTACGATGCAGCGGTCGAGGCGATCAACGACCTCGACACCAACACAATCCCAGAAGGTGGAACAAATATTTCGGAGGCGATCGATCTGGCGGTGCGCACTTTCGGCAAAAGCGCGATCGGAAATCGGGCGCTGATCATTTTCACGGACGGCGAAGAGCTTAGCGGCGACGCGGCGAAAGCGGCGAAGGCCGCGGAGGATGCTGGTGTGCGAATTTTCACGGTGGGCGTCGGCACGCCGGAAGGCTCGCTCATTCCGATCAACGGCGAAGGCGGCGGCACGGCCTTCGTCAAAGACAGCAATGGGCAACTGGTGAAATCGAAGCTGGACGAAAAACGTTTGAAAGAAATCGCGGAAACCACGAGCGGATTTTATCTTCACCTCGAGGATGGACCGCGCACGATGAGGCAGCTCTTCAACGAAGGACTCGTGAAAATGCAAGCAGGCGATATTGACGCGCGGCTTTCCCGGCGGCCAGTCGAGCGCTATCAGTGGCCGCTGGGCGCAGCTCTTTGTTTCCTGGCTACGTCATTCCTGATGCGAGAGCGAAAGCGGGTGCGTGCGGTCGTATCGCGAAGAGTCGAAGCGAAAAAGACATTGGCGATGGCCGCGATTTTTTTGCTGCTCGCGAACCTCTCCTTTGCGGCGGCGCCTGGTCTCGATGCTTACCGGCAGGACAACTTTCCCGAAGCCTATCAGGAATTTGAGAAGACGTTGAAAGAACATCCACAGACAAACGCCGCGGACAAAATCGAATTCGATGCCGGCGCCGCCGCCTACAAGATGAAGGATTTTAACAAGGCGTTGAACTCGTTCAGCCAGGCGTTGCTCTCACCTGATGCGGGCCTGCAAAGCAGGAGCCATTACAATCTCGGCAACACGCTCTACCAGCGCGGCGACGGTCAGAAGAAAGATGACGAGAAGCTGAAGGATTGGACGAACGCACTCCAGCATTACGAGCAGAGTCTGAAGATTGCGCCGGATAACAAGGAGGCGCAGGAGAACCTCGAGTATGTGAAAAGGAAGATCGAGGAATTGAAACGAAAGCGCGAACAGCAGCCCACTCCTTCGCCATCGCCAAAACCGCAGGACAAGAAAAAGGACGATTCCAAGAAAGACGACAAAGACCAGCAAAAGGATCAACAACCGCAGAAACAGAATCAGCAAAAAAAGCAGGACCAGCAGCAACAGGATCAGAAAGACCAATCGGGTCAGGGCGACCAGCAGAAGCCGGACAAAGGCGACGATCAATCACAGGCCAAGAACGAGGCGGGAAAAGACAAAAACAAGGATCAACCCAAACCTGACGAAACACCTTCGCCGTCGCCTTCACCCGGTAACGACGAGCAGTCGCAGCAAAATCAGCAAGGCCCTTCGCCCTCGCCTCAAAGCAGCGCAGGCTCCGACAAGGGCGACCAAAAGGATTCGCCGAAGGGCGATCAGGAAAAGCCCGATCAATCACCAACGCCTTCCGACCAAGAAAACGGAAGCCCGTCTCCATCGCCAGGCGAAGGTGAAGGCCCCGGCAATTCACCGAACCCGACGCCCGGTTCTTCTCCCGCGAAAAGAATGGCGGGTGAAGTAAAGGGAGCCGGCGACGAAAAGCCAAATCAGGATGAGCAGAGCGCCGAGGTGGCGGAAGCCGAACCCGAGAAGGACGGCCAGATGAGCGAGAAACAGGCGGAACTTCTTTTGCAGTCGATGAAAGACGAAGAACGGCGGGTGCAACTTGATGAACGCAAGGTTTCGCGACGTGTCTATAAAGACTGGTAGCTCTGTCCCGAATGTCGCACTTGCATCATCATCATCATCGTCTCCTCGCGCGTTTCGTAATCGCGGCTCTCGCGCTGGCGGGTTTGGTGCATCCGGCGAGCGCCGACGATGCGTCCGTCACCGCTGTTCTCACCAGCTCTGAAACCGCGGTCGGGCAGCCGGTCGAGCTTCAACTCAAAGTGAGCGGCGCCCGGAATGCCGCGCCGCCGTCTGAGATCGCCGTGGACGGTCTGGACATTCGTTCGACGGGACAGATGCAGTCGTTTGAAATGAGAAACTTCAACGTCACCTCGAGCGTGACGTTCAACTACACCATCATGCCGCTAAAGGCCGGCAAGTTCACCATCCCGCCACAGACCGTTAACGCGGGAGGCACCTCACTCAAAACGGAAGCGCTCACCCTGGACGTCGGCGGGAGTTCGAGCCGGCAATCAACCACCGGAGATCGCACGACAATCGATCCCAAAAAACTGTCGGCCGCGGAAGTGATCATTCCGAAGAAGAACGTCTATGTGGGTGAGATAGTGCCGGTGGAAATTCGCGTTTGGATCGACACCCGCGCGCGCTTCGACCCGAACGCGATTCTGCATGGACTGCAATTGAACGGCCAGGGTTTCACGATCCAGCAGATTCAGCCACCCACTCAGAAGCAGGAGACCGTGAACGGAAAGCCCTTCTATGTCTTCATCTACAAGACCGCCATCGCCGCGGCCAAAGCGGGCAGTCTGGAAGTCGGGCCCGCGGAATTGGAAACCCTGATGCAGTGGCCTCGGGCGCGGTCGAGACAACATTCACCGCGGGACATTTTCGGAATGGACGACGGTTTCGACAACATGATGCCGAATCTCTTCGCGGAGCTGACCCAACCGGTGCCGATCAAGATCACGAGCGAACCGGTCAAGATCGAAGTAAAGACATTGCCGCCAAATGCTCCACCGAGTTTCACCGGTGCGATCGGCAACTTTACGATGACATCGGAAGCGAACCCGAAGTCGGGACAGCTGGGCGATCCATTCACGGTGACGACGAGGATCTCTGGCCGCGGAAATTTCGATCGGGTGACGGCGCCGGTGTTCGAGGACGACAAGGGATGGCGCAAATATCCGCCGTCCGCGAATTTCAAACAGGATGATGACGTTGGGATCAGCGGGACGAAGACGTTCGAGACGGTCCTGAGTCCGAACGAACGGAAAGATAAAATTCCGGCGCAGCTTTTCACATACTTCGATTCGTTGAGGGAACAATACGTCACCCTGCGCGGCGATGCGGTCCCGATCCACGTCGAAGGTGGAGTGGCTGGAGTGGTCCCAGTGCCGACCGCTCCGCCGGCCGCAGCGAACGCACCTACAGCAGCGGCCTCTCGAGCGCCCGCGCCGAAACAACAGGACATTCTTTATCAAATGACGGAGCTGCCGACGACGACACAATCGTTCACGCCCTTCTACGCGCGCCGGTCGTTCTTGCTCGCGCAGCTTATTCCGCTGCTGGTTCTGCTGGCCTACATCGGTTGGAAAATCCGGCAGGCGCATCTCGATAACCGTGAGGCGCAGCGACGTGAGGCGCTGCAGCGCGAAGCCGCGGAGCTGCACCGAAGCTTGCACCGCGACGATGTCTCGCCCCAGGAATATTTTTCCCGCGCTTCCCGGGCGGTTCAGTTGAAGACAGCGCTCGCGAAGAACCTCGACCCGAACAAGGTCGACGCGGAAATCGCGGCGACCGCGTTCCGCGCGGACGACGAAACGCGCGTGCGTCTGCAGCACTTGTTCGAGAAGAGCGACGAGGTCCGCTACAGCGGCGCCGGGTCAAACGGCATTCGCCTGCTCCCGCCGGAAACCCGAAAGGAAGTTCTCGATCTAGTGGACAACCTGAGAGGATGAAATTGAGAATGCGCTTAGTACTTCTGGGGCTCGTTGCGGGCATTCTCGTCTGCGCCAACGCCACTTCCGTTCGCGGAGATCAGAACCCGGCGTTTACGAAAGCCAATCAGGATTTTAGCGAGGGACATTTTCGGGAAGCGGTCGATGGCTATCAAGCTCTGGTCCAGTCGGGTCAATTGAGCGCGACGCTGTTCTACGACTTGGGGAACGCGTGGTTTCGTCTCGGAGATTTCGGACGGGCCATCCTGAATTACGAGCGCGCGCTGGCGTTCGACCCGCATCATCCCGAAGCGGAAGCGAATCTTCGGCTGGCGCGCGATGAAGCTCGGGCTTTGGAGCTGAAGAAGAATGTGATCGAGCGTTACATTGGCGCTGGAACGCCCACACAATATTCGATCGCGGCCTCACTCGCGTTTTGGCTCGCGCTTTTCCTTGTTGCGCGGCTTGTCTTTTTGCGCCGGCGTTCGGCAAGGGTCGTCGCGTTGATCCTACTTTCGCTCGCAGTTTTTGCCGGCGCGGTCTTTGCGCTTTATACGCTGGAGACTGGCAGTAACGGAAGAGCGCTCGCGATCGTGACTGGCAAGAATATCCAGGCACGGCTGGCCACGGCGGATAATGCGAACAGCGTTCTGGTTTTGCCGGCTGGCAGCGAGATCAAGATCTTGAGCGAGCGCGGCGATTGGGTTTACGCCGCGTTGCCAAACGATCTTCGCGGCTGGATTCCGGCAAGCAGCGCGGAACGGGTGCGCCTGTAACCGTCCATCGGGCAGAATGCCTGTGTCGGTTAGTTGTGAAGCGCACAAATGTCCACATCTTGAGTGCCTATGAACGCGGAGATGGACGTCGGAACCAACAAGAAGGCGTTCCAGATCAATCTCGACGCGAAGAAGTACGGCACCTTCGCCGAAATCGGGGCAGGGCAGGAAGTCGCTCGGCGATTTTTTCACGTGGGCGGTGCTTCCGGCACCGTGGCGAAAACAATGTCGGCCTACGACATGACTTTCAGCGACGCCATTTACGGACCAGCCGACCGCTACGTCAGCCGCAAGCGGCTCCAGACGATGCTGGACCACGAGTACAGCCTGTTAATCGAGCGGCTGGACAAGAAGTTCGGCAGCGAGCGCGCCTTTTTTGTTTTCGCCGACACGGTGGCAGCGCGCAGTTTCAAGCAGCACAACGAATCGCATGGGTGGCTGGGCGTTCGTTTCCAAGAGGATTCACACGGCGAGCCGAGCCAGATCATCATCCACATCCGGATGCTCGATGAATCCAACGTCGATCAGCAGGAAGCGCTCGGCATCATCGGAGTAAATCTGCTTTACGGCGCGTTTTACCATCGGCCGCCGGAGAAGTTGATCGCTTCGCTCCAGGAAAATCTCGCGCCGGATCGCATCCAGGTGGACATGATCAGATTCTCCGGTCCGGCGTTTCCGAACATCGACAATCGTCTTATGAGCTTACAACTAGTGAGCCAGGGGCTGACCGATGTGGTCATGTTCACGGCCGATGGTGAGACGGTCCAGCCCGCCGACATTCTCTACAAAAAAGCGATCCTGGTAGAGCGCGGCAGTTTTCGGCCCGTGACGCATGCGACGAACGATATGCTGAACGGCGCGCGCGCGGCCTTTCTCAAACAGGCTGGCTGCGCGGAACAGGATCTCGTCGTCCTGATGGAAATGACGCTGGAAAATCTGCTGGCGGAGGGCCAGCTCAACCACGCGGATTTTCTCGCGCGCGTGGACATTTTGGGCGCGCTCGGCCGCACCGTTATGGTCTCGAAGTTCGGCGAATATTTTCGGCTCGCTTCTTATCTCGCGCGTTACACCAATCGAACGATCGGTCTCGTGATGGGCGTGCCCAGCCTCATGGAGATTTTCGACGAGAAATACTATCTCACCCTCGAAGGCGGAATTCTCGAGGCGCTCGGGCGGATGTTCAAAAGCGGTTTGAAACTCTATGTCTACCCGATGATCGATGAGAAAACCGGCGAGCTGGTGACCGCGACGAAGCTCGAGGTCGCGCCCAATTTGAAATCGCTCTTCCGCTACCTGATCGACAACGAGTTTATCCAGGAAATCACCGATTATAATCCGGAGTATTTGCGCATCTATCCGCCGGAAGCGCTGGCAAAATTGCAGTCGGGCGATCCCGCGTGGGAACGAATGGTTCCGCCGGAGGTGGCGGAAATCATCAAGAGCCGGCATTTCTTCGGTTACCAGGCGAGCCCGGCGAAGAAATAAGTTTCGCTGTAGCTGCTTCGCTGTGCGAAGCGCGGAAATCCCGCTTATTCGGATCCCGGAATCACTGCGCCCACAGGGCGGCGGCTACAGGGGAGGAAGGCAGAAAACCAGGGCTGTCGGCACGGTTCCCGCTACAGGAATGACAGCATTATGGCGAGGCGCGCAAATTCTGTCTTTGGTATCGATCTGGGGAAGCACATTTTTAAAGGCGTATTGCTTCAGCGAAAAGCTGACGAACGATTCGTGCTCACCAGCTACGCCTCGCGTGAGGTGCCAGACGAGCTTACGACCCCCGAAGATTTGGCGCAGCAACTCAAGCTCTTGCTCAAAGACTTGGGCGGCAGCGCCAAAGCTTGCGCCATCGCGGTCTCGGATCCCGAATCGCTTCTTCGCATCATCGAGCAGCCCAATACGCCGATCGATCTTCTGCGCAACGCTCTTCGACTCAACGGCCTCATGGTCTTGAACCAGGAGTGCAAGGATTTCGTCCTGGATTGCGCACCGATTTCGGGCAACGGAACCAACGGCGCTGCCATCGGAACGTCCGAAACTCTTGCGCAGGACGGTGCGGCCAAGACCAAATATCTCGTCGGCGGAATGCTGCGGCCGACGGTCAAACAAATTTCCGAAGCGTGCAGCAAGTCGCGCGTTTCAGCGGACATCTTGCAACTCGCGCCAGTCTGCTCGTTCAACGCTTTTGAATTCGCCTATCCGGAAACCTTCGCGAAAGACGCGTTCCTTCTTCTCGACATGGGTCACTTGCAGAGCACGGTGATGATCGGCAGCAAGAAGGATCTGGTGCTCGTGCGCAGCATCGATTATGGCGGCAAGGCGCTGACGCAAGCCCTCACCGCCGACGGCGCACTCGATGCGAACGCCGCTCGCGTCATGATGCAGCAAGGCGATGCCGGCATGACCGAGATTTGCCGAACGTCACTCAGCCGGCTGGCCACGGAAGTTCGCAATTCGATCGGCTTTTTCGAAGGACAGCACGAACAAAGCATTCATCGCATTTTTGTTTCCGGCGGCCTCGCCCGCACGGAAACGATTTTGCAGACCTTGAGCGACGAGCTGGGATTGCCCTGCGAAATCTGGGACCCGCTCGAGACCTGCGAAGTGGCGCTGCCTCCGGCGAAACGCCAGGCCCTGCCGAGTGAATTCGTTTCGCTCAACGTGGCCTGCGGCGCCGCGTTTGAATATCTCAGGAACTAAAAGCGCGCATGGCACTCCATCTCAACCTCCTCCATGAGGAGATCTCGCAACAGCGCCAGCGTCAACGCGATCCGCTCAAGATCGGCATGATGGTGCTGGGAGCAATCGGCACGCTGATGATCCTCTACTACATGTGGAACGCCTACAAGACGCTCGAGATCCGCAACCGCTTCAGCGCGATCCAGCACGACTGGTCCAAGGTGGAACCGAAAGTCACCTCAGCGCAAAAACGTTCCGCGGAATTGAACGGTATTATCAGCACGATCAAAGTGCTCGATGGGATGATCGACAGTCGCTTTTACTGGGCGCCGTTCCTGGAAAAACTTTCGCGCTGCGTCGCCCTGAACGCGCAGGTCACGAGCGTGGATGGCACGGTGCTCGAGGACAACAAAGGCGTGAGCGTGATGATCGAAGGTCTCGCGGCCGGCCGGGAACCGCGCGCCGCCGCCGAAGAGCTTCGGCAATTACTCCTCGAACAGCTCGGACAGAGTTACCGCGAAGTGAAGGTTGAATTCAAGACGCTCGAAGACCTGGACACGCTGGTAAAAATCGGCGGCGATAATATGGCCATGGCTCGTTTCGGCTTGAGTGTGACTTTCACTACCGCTCCATCCACCGCGAAAGCAGCGCCTGCTCCCGCGCCTGAACGCGTTCGAGCTCCAAAGCCATGAAGAAACTCAACCTAACCAAGGATCAAATCCAAAAGCTCGCGCTGAGTTCGATGGGCTTCGTGGTCTTGCTCTACGTCTACTTCAGTTTCTTTCTCGGACCGCTCAATAAGAGCCGCGATTCGATGCTAGCCACGATCGACGACCTGCAACGTAAAGTCGCCGGCTCAAAGAATGAGATGATGAAAGCGACCAATCTCGAGCAGGCGGCCGGCGCCGCCACGACGCGGTTCGCCGCCCTCAAAGCCCTCAGCCCCGAAGGCGCGCCGATCGCCTGGTTCCCGCCGCGGATGAAGATCTTTTTCGCCAATCAGCAGATCGATAAGACGACGGCGCGCCTTGAGAATAGCTCCCCGTTCAGAGAGCCCGAGCTCGCGAACTGGATGCGTTACACCTGGTCGCTCGACTTACCGCAGACGGACTTCGCCACCACGGGGAAGGCGATCGCAGTGTTGGAAAACAGCGAACCGCTACTGTCGATCACGCACCTCAACCTCCACGCCGTCGCGGATGACCCGCAGTTCCAGCAGGTCAGCTTGACCGCGATGACGGCGATTGTGAAACGATGAAAACGCTCGCAGCAATTTTCTCCGTCGCGCTTCTGGGCCTGCACTGCGTGCGCGCCGAGGATGCCGCTTCAGGCATCGACCTGAAACACAAGTCGAGTTTCACGATGGAAGCAAGCGGCCGCAATCCGTTCTGGCCCATCGGCTGGAAGCCGGTCGCGAAGGCCCAAACCACCTCTGGCGAACATGTCGGGCCGGAAATTCAGCCGTCCTCTTTTCTCGTCAGTTCGATCACGCTCGATACGGGCGCTCACTTCGCCATTATCAATGGAAAAGCGATGCAGGAAGGCCAGACATTTGGGTTGCAATTGGGCACTCAGACTTATCAGCTCACGGTGAAAAGGATCGAGGATGGCCGCGTGATTCTGGCGCGTCGCGACGAAGAAATCATCGTGCCACTGCGGCGCAAGTAGCGAAATGTAGAGGCGCTTGTGTCAAGCGCCTAACGAATCAAACAGGCGGTCGCCGCGGCGACCGTCTCTACATTTTCCGGAAGAGTGGCGTATAGCGTTCGGCTCTTTTCTCCAGCGTATCGCGAAGGTCCTTGCTCGGATCGGATCTCTTCGTTTCGCACACCACTGCCAGACAGAGCCGAACCATCTTCGCATAATCGGCCACCGACACGTACTCGCACTGGATGCTCCCGTCGGCAGCGCAGTTGTGATAATTGCCGAGACCAATGCTCGCGGCCACTGATCGGTAACCATAGAGCTGATACGCGCTCGCTTCGCAGGCGCCGCCGTCCAAGAGGCAGCGTTGCACCGGGATGTCGTGCGCTGCCGCCAGGCTCATGAGGCGCGCAGTCTCGCCGCTGTCGAAAATGGATAACCGATCTCCGACACGCACAATCGGACCGCGGCCGATTTCCGCCCCGCCGCGCGGCGTGCTGGTTTCCAAAGAGAAGATCGTGATCTCCTTCGGGAGTATTCTTGACCGCGCCAGTTGAATCGCGCCCCAGAACCCGACTTCTTCGGCCCGAGTGAAAAGACCGAGGCAATGAACGTTTGCGCGCGAAGCTTCCAACTCCTGAAAGAGACAGATGATTTCGGCGCAGCCTAATAAGTCGTCGCAGGCGCGCGAATGGATTTGCTCATCCTTCAATTCGAAGGCCGGCAGGTCCCACATCGCGAAGTCGCCGAACTCGCGCATCCGCGGATTGACCAGAAAATGCTCGGCCACGGAACCGAGGAAGCGCCAGTCGCCCTTTTCTGTGCGCACCCAGCCGGGATGATCCATGTGCGCGGCGAAGGCCCATCGCGGCCGCGCCCGAGTGCCACGTCGATAGCGCGCGATCACATTGCCGAACGCGTCGTGCTCGATCCGAACATGCGCGCATTTTTTTAATTCCGCGACGATCGCATCGCGCACCGCATCCTCGTGAAACGGCGCCGTGGGCTGTTCGACTAGAGAACGAACTACGCGCAGCAATTCTCGTCGTTGCATCAAATTAGACGCCGGTGGGTTCGGCGCGATCGAGCGGGATGAATTCGCTCTCATGCAGAACGATGCGCTTCGACCCGCGCAAGAGTCGCCACCATTCCAGCGCGCTCCCCGCCGCAATCAGAAAGACCAGCACCACAAAACCGAACGCGACCAATGCGTCAAAACGCCAGATGGCCGCTTGTCTCGTCATCTGTGCGGCCTTGGCCACGTCACCAATCGTGCCGGCCGTTTGCATGAGCGATTCCGCGCCGCTCAAAAATCCGAGCTTCGGATCGGGCGAAAAGATTTTCAGGTAGGCGGCGCTAAACGTGACGACGCACATGAAACAGAGCGGCACGAGCGTGACAAAAAGATATCGCGTCTTGCCCATTTTGATCAGGACGCTGGTGCCGAGGCAGAGCGCGATGATGGAGAGCAATTGATTCGCGATGCCAAAGAGCGGCCAAAGACTATTGATGCCGCCGAGCGGATCGATCACGCCTTGATACAGAAACCACCCCCACGCGCCAACCAACAGGACGCTCGAAAAAAGATTGGCGGACCACGAGCTGGTATTGCCCAGCGGTTTCCACAAATTGCCCAGCAAATCTTGCAGCAGGAATCGCCCGACACGTGTCCCGGCATCGAGCGTCGTCAAAATAAAGAGCGCCTCGAACATGATCGCGAAATGATACCAGAGCGCGAGCGCAGTCGGATTCGAGGAGATGCGCGAGAACATATGCGCCATCCCGACCGCAAAAGTCGGCGCCCCGCCCGCGCGGCCGAACATCGTCGTCTCGCCGAGGCCTGTGGCGAGCTGCTGCATTTCCGTTTCGGTGACCGGGAAACCTGCCGCGCTGATCTTCGCGACCACTTCAGTCGGCGCGCCCTTCGTGTTGATCGCGAAATATTCGCCGGGCTGAAGGATACAGGCGGCGATCATGGCCATGAGCGCGACCATCATTTCGGTCACCATCGCGCCGTAGCCGATGTCGCGAATCCGCGATTCGCGCGCGAGCATTTTGCAGGTTGTGCCCGAGGCGATCAGGGAATGAAAACCGGAGACCGCTCCGCACGCAATCGTGATGCAGACGAATGGAAAGACGGGTCCCGCGAAGACCGGCCCGGTCCCATCGATGAAGCGGGAGATCGACGGCATCAGAAGCATCGGCCGCAAGGCGACAACCGCGATGGCCAGCGCCGCGACCGTGCCGAGTTTCAGAAAAGTGCTGAGATAATCCCGGGGCGTGAGAAGCAACCAAACCGGCAAGATCGACGCCGCCAATCCGTAGATCATGACCGCCCACGCGAGCCATTTTTCATCCTGTCGAAACCAGCCTTCGATCATCGGATAATATGAAAGAAATTGTCCGCCCCAAACCGCGAAGGCGAGGCCCGCGAGTCCGAACGCCGTGATCCAGGTGACGCTGATTTTTCCGGTGCGCAATCCCAGTCCCATGATGAGCGCGACCGGGATCGTCGTCGCCATGGTAAAGACGCCCCAGGGACTTTTCGCGAGTGCCTGCACCACCACGAGAGCGAGCACCGCCATGATCATAATCATGATCAAGAGCACGCTGATGAGAGCGAGCGCGCCCACCCCGGGACCAATTTCCTCTTTCACCATTTGCCCGAGTGTCTTGCCGCGGCGCCTGACCGAGCTGAAAAGCACGATCATATCGTGCACGCCGCCGCCGAGAGTGGCGCCGATCAAAATCCAAAGCGTGCCGGGCAGAAATCCGAACTGCGCCGCGAGCACTGGCCCTACCAGCGGACCCGGTCCCGCGATCGCCGCAAAATGATGGCCGAAAACCATCCAGCGATTGGTCGGGACAAAATCTTTCCCGTCTTCATTGGCAATCGCGGGCGTGGCCCGCTCGTCGTTCAGGACGAGGACCTTCGTTGCCAGCCATTTGCTGTAGAAGCGATAGCTGACCGCGAAAGCGCAGAGGCCCGCTGTGACGATCCACAACGCACTGATTTGTTCGCCCCGGGAAAGCGCTAGCACCGCGATCGCTATAAAGCCGAGCGCCGTAATGGCGATCCAAAGCAATTTTTTCCAGAGAGTCATTGCGGCTACGTTGCTGTGGGCAATCTAGGCAAAATAGCCACGCGGTGACAACAGGAACAGGCGTGGCATCGGCATCTTGCCGGTGGGACATCGGCTGGAAGCCGATGCCGCGTGTTGACAGTACTTCGCGACCGGATTACGAAGCCGCTTCGACTCCAGTTCGGCCATGCGATTTTCCTACAAACTAAGAAAGGTGCTCACGGGCGACGCGTATGCGAGCGCCCGGCGTCATGTAAAGCAAGTCCTTCTCGGCCGCGCGCCCCTTACTTTTGACGCGGCGCGCATCACCAGGACCGTCGACGCAGAAAAGTTCCGGCAAGTCTATCAACGCCATGCGGTGGCGGATCCCGGCGATGCCTGGCCGAAATATCTCGACTTGGAACTGTGGATGGAAATCAATCTCCGGCGTGTGCGCGATCTGGGTCTCGATCTAGGTGGGCGCAAACGGGTCCTCGATATCGGGTGCGGCACCGGATATTTTCTCTACATCAATCGATATCTCGGTCACGACGTTCTCGGACTGGATTTGGATGAGGAGCCTGGCTTCACCGAGATGATCGATTTGCTTGGCGTGAAGCGAAAAATCTGGCGCATCGAGGCCTTTCGACCGCTGCCTAATCTGGGCTCGAAATTCGATGTGATCGCCGCCCACATGATCTGCTTCAACGGTCACAAGACCGACAAACTATGGCAGATCCCAGAGTGGGAGTTTTTCCTCGACGATTTGGCGGCACGCCAGCTTAAGCCGGACGGACAGATTTGCCTGGAGCTTAATCGCGAATATGACGACTCGCTCTACACGCCGGAACTGAAGGAATATTTCGAAGCGCGCGGCGCGGAGATCCACACGCAACGCGTCCTCTTCAATCCATTGCTGCGCGCGCCTTCCACAGTTGCGTCAACTGCTCGCTAAAATCGGCTTTCCGCTGCCGATGTTCCTGCACGACTGCGGGTGGCGCTTTGTCGACGAAGGAAGTGTTTGAGAGCTTTCCATCAACGATGCGCAATTCGTTTTTGAGCTTCGCGATTTCCTTCTCGAGCCGCTCCCGCTCGGCTGATTTATCGCCACCCGCGATGAGCAGATACAGTTCACCAAGCGAAGTCATCGCCACCGGAACGCCGGCTTCTGGCTGAAATTTCGAATCGAGCGTTAGCTCCTCGGCATTGAGCAAGCGGGAGATGGTGGGCAATTCCCTTTCGTCTGCGCCACTGGGGAGCAAGATGAAACGCGCTTTCTTGTTCGAAGGAATTCGCGAGGTCGCACGCAGATTGCGGCCGGCCAGGATCGTTTCGTAAACCTTTGCCACTTTGCTCCTCGCTTCACCGATCGTCTCCGGATTGATCGAAGATAATGCGGCCGGCGGCATTGGAGTGAACTGGATCGAGCTGGACTTGATGTCGTCGTCTGGCCCGCCGAATCCAAAAACCGACCAAAGTTCTTCCGTGATGTGGGGCATGAACGGATGGAGCAGCCGTAGAAATCCGGACAAGACGAAATCCATCACGGCCAGCACTGATTTTTTGCGTGCCTCGTCTTCGCTGAAGATCTCCGTCTTCGCTGCTTCGATGAACCAATCGCAATAATCGCTCCAGAAAAAATCGTAAAGCCGCTGCGCGACCTCGTTGAATTTATATTCGCGATAAGCTGCTTCGGTCGTGGCCAGCAGCTCATCGAACCGCGCCAATACTTCTATCGAGTAAATGGAAAGCGCGTGTTTCTCGAGGCGCGGCGTGGCCTCGCTCGGTCCATGCATCTGGCGAAAACGTGCGGCGTTCCAGAGCTTCGTCGCGAAATTGCGGCCTTCTTCGATTTGCTTTTCATCGAACGCGATGTCCTGCCCGCTCGGCGCGATCCGCATCAAACCAAAGCGCAACCCATCCGCGCCGTACTTGGCGATCAAATCGAGCGGATCGGGGGAATTGCCTAACGACTTACTCATTTTCCGACCCTGCTTGTCGCGAATGAGTCCGGTGAAGAAGACATCGCGAAACGCAATGTTGTCTTCAATCGCCGGAGTCTTACCCGGCTTGAACTCGAGGCCGGCGATGATCATGCGCGCGACCCAAAAAAAGATAATGTCTGGCGCCGTGACAAGAACGGACGTCGGATAAAATTTCCGGCGCGTTTCCACGTCCATCGTTTCGTAGGCCCAAAGCCAGGACGAGAACCACGTGTCGAGTGTGTCCGAATCCCGGGTCCAGTTTTGCGCATCAGCCGGCGCCTCGAGGCCGACGTAGATGTTTTCGCTTTCCGATTTCCTTGCGGCCTCGTTTCGATACCAGGCCGGAATCCGATGACCCCACCAGATTTGCCGGCTGATGCACCAATCCTGAATGTTTTCGAGCCACTGCGCGTAAACCTTTTCCCAATGCGCGGGAAAGAAACGGATGAGATGATCGCGCACCACCGCCAACGCTTCCGCGGTCTGGGGATAATGGAGAAACCATTGCTCGCTGAGTCGGGGCTCAATCGGCACTTCGCTGCGTTCGCTAAAGCCAACGTTGTTTTCGTGCGGCTCCTCTTTGGCGAGCAAACCGCGCTCGCTCAGCAATTCGACGGCTTTCTGGCGCGCGGCGAAACGGTCGAGACCATCCAGTTCGGGAACGGCCGGACAATTGATCCGGCCATCCGGATGAAGCACGTCGATCACCGGAAGCGAATGCCGGAGACCTATTTCGTAATCGATTTTGTCGTGCGCCGGCGTCACTTTCAAAACACCGGTGCCGAACTCCGGATCGATGGCTGCGTCTCCGATGATCGGAAGCTTCTCGCGCACGAGCGGACGCCAGGCGTGTTTGCCGATCAGACCGGCGTAACGTTTGTCGTTCGGATGAACCGCGAGCGCGGTATCGGCCATGATTGTTTCCGGTCGCGTCGTGGCGACTTCCAGGTCTCGCCCCAGTTCCTCGACGATCTCATAGCGCACGTAGTAAAGGCTCCCCTTCTGCGCCCTCGCGATGACTTCTTCATCCGATAGCGCGGTTTGCGCCGCCGGGTCCCAATTGATCATCCGGCGGCCGCGATAAATCAGGCCTTTACCGTAAAGATCGACAAACACTCGCTCGACCGCGCGGACATAATCGTCATCAAAGGTGTAACGTTGCCGCGACCAATCGCAGGAACAGCCCAGGCGCTTGAGTTGTTCGATGATGATTCCGCCATGTTTGTCCTGCCAATCCAGGACGCGGCGGAGAAATTCTTCCCGGCCCAGATCATGGCGCGTCTTGTTTTCCGTTCGCCGAAGATGTTTTTCAACAGCGGTCTGGGTTCCTACTCCGGCGTGATCGGTGCCCGGCAACCAAAGTACTTCGAAGCCCTGCATGCGCGCCCGACGGGACAGAATGTCTTGAATCGTGTTGTTGAGCACATGACCCAAAGTCAAAATACCTGTGACGTTTGGCGGCGGAATGACGATCGAGAACGCCAGCTTCGGCGAATGCGCGTCCGCCCGAAAACACCCGGCCTCGTCCCAGCGGGCGTACCACTTCGGCTCGACCGTTTCCGGCTCGTAGGTCTTGGAAATTTCCGCCATGGGGAGCAATCATCGAAGAGAGCGCGGCGATTGCAAAATCAAAACCGTGCCTGCGGCTGCGATGTCCGCGAGAAATCTGCGTTTCTTCGGAGGATGGCTCAGCATCTGCACCATAATCAGAGTTTTGGACCCTAGATTGTCGCGGGAGAACCGCCCCCTCCTTGGCGGATTCCCCTTGGCCACCAGGCTCGTTCTTTGTTTTGCCCTGCTCTGCGCCATCCTCACCGCGATTGGCGGCGTCTTTTTCTTCAGCCTGCGCTCTATCGAAAACCTCAACCGCGCGGAGCGATCTTCCGCCATGGGAGAGATCGCGATTCTTCACCGTGTCGGCAAGAACCTGGGCTTACGGCAAGTGGAAATCTTTCGGCATGTGGCAGCGACGAATCCCGAAGAGAGGCAGCGCCATGAACATCTCATCACCCGATTGGCAGAGACGAACACCAAGAATCTCATCGACTACGAAAAAGCCGCCAATAACGAAATCGAGAAACGGCTTTATGCCGAGGCGCTGCAAGCGCGCAAGGCTTACTCCGATCGGACTGAGCAACTGCTCGCGTTGAGTCGCGCCGAACAGAACGCGGAAGCGACGGCTTTCGCGCTTACGACGCAAGTCCCGGCTTACGATCAATACCAATGGGCGCTAGATGCGTTGCTCCGTGCCGAGGAAGCGGAAGGTCGCGGGATTGCAGCGAACACCACCGGCCGGATCGAGCAGGCGCGAATCGCCGGCGACATCCTCATCGGGCTCGCGATCGTCATTGCACTAGGCACGGGCGCCGCGGTCTTGAGAATCGTTCGCAGACTCAGGAAGGACAAAACGAGTTTGCGGACCGAGGTGGACGAGCACGAGCAGGCGGAACAAGCGCTGCGCGAGAGCGAAGCGCGCTACCGCCTCCTGGTCAACCATTCCCCTGATGCAATCCTTGTGGTTTGTGACGAGACAATCGTTTTCGTCAATCCGGCCACGATGAAATTGCTGGGCGCAAACAGCCTCAAACAGCTCATCGGCCGAAGCGTATCCGACATTCTGCATCCGGACGAACGCGACGAAGTAGCCCGCCGCTCGCGAGAAGTCGCCGCAGGAAACCAGCCGCCGACGGCAGAACGCCGGCTGCTGCGGCTCGATGGCTCAACGGTTGAGGTCGAGTCGAGAGTGATCTCATTCGTCTATGAAGGAAAACCAGCGGTCCAGGTGATCGTGCGGGATAGCACCGAACGCAAAGCCGTGCAGAGGCAGTTGCACGAGGCGGACGAAAAATACCGTTCCATCTTCGACAACGCCTCAGAAGGAATCTTTCAGAGCGGGCTCGACGGCGTTTTTATATCGGCCAATCCGGCGTTAGCGCGGATGGCGGGATATGCGAGCCCCGAGGAATTAATCCGGGAGCGCAAGGGTCTTCAGCAGCAGAATTACGTCGATCCGGCAAAGCGCGACGAACTCCAGCGCCTTCTCGAAAATGGCGGCGCAAACAACTTCGAATACGAAGCGAAGCTCACCGACGGGAGCACGATCTGGGTTTCCGAGAACGTCCGTACCGTCAGCGACGCCGCCGGCAATCCTCTCTATTATGAAGGAAGCGTTCGGGACATCACCGAACACAAGCGCTCTGAAGAAGAGTTGCTCCGGAGCGAAGCGCGTTTCCGCTCCTTCACGAAAGCCACTTGGGAAATCGTCTGGCAAACCGATCCTGCGGGCCAGGTCCTAGAGGATTTGCCCAGCTGGCGGGCCTACACCGGCCAGACCCTGGAAGAAATCATCGGAACCGGATGGATCGATTGCGTGCATCCGGAGGACAGACCCCGGACTCTGCGTCATTGGGACGAGTGCAGGGCTAACAAAAGCGTCTTTGAAATCGAGTATCGCATGCTCGGCGCAGATAAGACTTACCGGCTCTTCTCGGTGCGCGGCGTGCCGGTCCTCGACGCCAACGGGGCCGTTCGTGAGTGGATCGGCGCCAACACGGACATCACCGAGCGCAAACTGGCGGAAGACGTCCTCAGTGAAAGCGAGCGGCGCTTCCGTTTCCTCAACGATCTAAGCGACGCGACCCACTTTCTTTCGGAGCCCAACGAAATCATGGCTGCCGTCGCGCAGTTGCTTGGAAAGCATCTGCGCGTTTCTCGCTGCGCTTATGCCGAAGTGGAAAAAGATGGCGACCATTTGACCGTGCCCGGCGATTACACCGACGGATGCGCCAGCGTCATCGGTGAATTTCGACTGTCGGATTTCGGTGAGCATACCCACTCAAAGATAGCCGCCGGCCGCACGCTCGTGCTGCAAGACGTCGATGCCGAGCTGACACCCGCCGAAGGTGCCGCCGCCTTCAACGCCATCCAAATCAAAGCGATGATCTCCTGCCCGCTGATCAAGAATGGCTCTCTGGTCGCAATGATGGCAGTCCACCATTTAACCCCGCGGCACTGGACCAATGCCGAGATCGCGCTGGTGCAGGAAGTCGTCGAGCGCTCGTGGTCCATCATCGAACGTGCCCGCGCTGAGATCGTTTTGCGGGAAAGCGCGGAACACCTCCGACTCGTCATCGCCGCCTCCAACGATGGTATCTGGGAACACGATTTTGTGACCGATGTGCTGACCTGGTCGGATCGCATGTACGAGATGTTCGGCCTCGAGCGGGACTCGTTCGTTCCGAGTGTCGGGGCGTTTACCGCCCTGCTTCATCCGGATGACCGCGCTTCCTTTCAAAAAGCAGTCCGCGAGCAAATGGCCAACGGTGGTCGCTACGAAGCACACACCCGCATCCTGCGCGGCGACGGCACCTTCGGAAATTTCCTTGGCCGCGGGCGCGTGGTTCTCGACGACGCGGGCAAGCCAATCCGGATCGTCGGTTCCCTCGCCGACCTAACGAGTCTCTTGCAGGCCGAGCGAAAAACGGTTGAGCAAGCCAACCTCCTCAATCTCGCTCACGACGCGATCATGGTCCGCGATATGGATGATCGGATCGAGTTCTGGAATCACGGCGCAGAGGTTCTCTATGGCTGGACTGCAGCGGAAGCGAGTGGGCGACTGAGCGGAGATTTCCTGTATCAGGAAGAGCCGGTCAACACGCTCGCGGTGCAGCGCACCTTGCTCGAGACCGGGGCGTGGTCGGGCGAATGCCGTCACCTCACCAAACAAGGAGGCACTGTGGTCGTCCGCAGCCGCTGGACTCTCGTTCGCGACGAGCATGGCCAGCCGAAATCCAAGCTCGTGATCAACACCGATATTACCGAGCAAAAAACGATCGAGGAACAATTCCTCCGCGCACAACGACTCGAAAGCATCGGCACTCTCGCCAGCGGCGTGGCCCACGATCTCAACAATATTTTGGTGCCGATCATGATGGCCGCGCCCGTTTTGCGCGGGGAGATGGAACCAGCCGAGCGGGCAAAATTTCTCGATATCGTGGAAACGAGCGCCCATCGCGGGGCTGACATCATCAAACAGGTCCTCACTTTTGCCCGCGGCACGGATGGCGACCGCACCCTGCTGCAACCAATCTACCTCCTCGAAGAAGTCTCAAAAATCGCGAGCCAGACCTTCCCGAAGTCGATCACCCTGCGCACCTGCTACGAGGAAAACATTCGCTCACTCGAAGCTGATTCCACCCAGCTCCATCAAGTTCTTCTCAATCTTTGCATCAATGCGCGTGATGCCATGCCCCAGGGCGGCGAGTTATGTCTTGGCGCCGAGAATTTCGACGTCGACGAGCCTTACGCGAGGATGACGCCTGGCGCGACCGCCGGGCCGCATGTCATGCTGCAAGTTACTGACACAGGCAGCGGAATACCAAAACAGGTCCTCGACAAAATCTTCGATCCCTTCTTCACCACTAAAACCATCGGGAAGGGCACCGGCCTCGGGCTCTCCACCGTCGCCGGTATCGTCAAGAGCCACGGCGGTTTTATCGCCGTCGACAGCAAGCCGGGTCACACCAGCTTCAAAATTTTCGTGCCTGCCAAACCTACCGTCGACACCTCCGGTGCTCTACAGGCGGATGGGATGATCCCGCGCGGACACGGTGAAACCATCCTGTTGGTCGACGACGAACCGAGCATTCGCGAAGTAGCCGAGCTTATCCTGAAGAGCCACGGCTACAAAGTGCTCGTCGCCGAAGACGGCCCGACCGCGCTCGCTCTTTTCGCGCGACAGATGGGCCGCATCGCCGTAGTCGTGACCGATCTCGCCATGCCGGGGATGGGCGGATTAATGCTCGTGCGCACGCTGCGCCAGATCGAACCGGGACTCAAAGTAATCGTCTCCACGGGCCGGGCCGACGATTCCCATGTAGCCGAGATCACCGCGCTCAACGTTGATGGCTGCCTGACCAAGCCCTATACCACGCGCAGCCTGCTGCTAAAGTTGAGTCACGTCTTGCAAAGCGGCCTGCTAGACGCCGCGTAGGCGCCTCCTCTTCGGACTCCGCCCTCCGCGTCGTCCTCATCCTACTCGTGCTCGTGCTCGTGATCGTCCCCGCTTGATCGGAGCGGAAATCACGATTACGAGCAGGAGCACGAACATGAACACGAGGAAGAAAAATCGAAAGCGCTTCTTTCTTGCGGGTCTCGTGCTCGCCTTGATTGGTTCAGCAGCGCTCGCTAACGACTGGACGGTGGTCCGCCAACGCGATCGACCATACGTTACCTTCGCCAACGTCGCGCAGTTCTACCAATTCCCGGAATACACCCGAATCAGCCGCACCGTCTCACTCCGGAGCGAGCGCCGCGTCATCCGGGCCCAGGCAGGCACGAGCGAGTTTTCCATCAACGGCGTCCGCTTCTTCGCAAACTTTCCGCTCCTGAGCAACGGCGACGAAGACTTGGTCTCCGTGATGGATGTCAGCAAAATCATCGAGCCCGTCTTGCGCCCGAGCCGAATTCAGAGGGCGGAAAGAGTGGAAACCGTGGTGCTCGATCCCGGCCATGGTGGATCCGATCAAGGCGCTTCGAGCAGCTGGGGAACCGAGAAGGGATTCGCGCTCGATGTTGCGCTCGCGGCCCGCACGCAACTAATCCGGGCCGGCTACAGAGTGGAGATGACCCGGGTGAACGACGTGGCTGTTTCTCTGGAAGACCGGGTAAATTTCGCCAATCGTTTTTCCCATGCCGTCTTCGTCAGCATTCACTTCAACTCTTCCTCCGGCGGCGCGGGTTTGGAAAGCTACGCGCTCGCGCCCGAAGGCGTGCCCTCGAATGCTTCGAGCGAACACCACATCTCCGCCATCGACCAGGGGCACCACGCCGGTAACGCGCTCGATGGCCAGAACATGGCGCTGACTGCTTCCATTCATGCCGCGGTGTTGACGAAGGTTTCCATTTTCGATCGAGGCGTGCGTCACGCGCGCTTTCACGTTTTGCGCAATAGCAAAATACCGGCGGTTCTCCTTGAAGGCGGTTTCATCAGCGACCCGAGGGAAGGACAGCGCATCGCCACGGCTCAATATCGCCATCAACTCGGCGCGGCCATCGCGCAGGGGATTGAGAATTATAACGCCGCGGTGAATTATCGCGCCGGCGCCACAAACTTCGCCGTGGCGAAAACAAACCTGCCGCCTCACGCGCGTTCCATCAGCGAGCCGCCTCATCCACCTTCGATCTCGATCAACGCCGGTGAGTAACGGAAAAGCGCAAGGTGGCTCCGCCGAAAAGTCACAGCCGATTGGCGTTTTCGATTCCGGAATTGGTGGTCTGACCGTAGTCAGCGCGTTGCGCACCCTCTTGCCTAACGAGTCCATTTATTATCTCGGCGATACCGCGCGCCTACCCTACGGCGGCAAAAGCGCATCGACGGTTCAGCGTTACAGTCTCGAGATCGCGGCGATGCTGCTCGAAGAAAACGCGAAGACTGTCGTGGTCGCGTGCAACACCGCCTCGGCCGTCGCGCTTTCGCAGCTTATCGAGAGCGTCCCCGTTCCGGTGACGGGAGTTATTCTGCCTGGTGCTCGGGCCGCCATCGCCGCCACTCGATCGGGTCAGGTCGGCGTGATCGGAACCCGTGCGACGATTAACAGCGGAGCGTACGAACGCGCGCTACGCTCGCTCGATTCCGAGATTCGAGTGACAGCTCGCGCTTGTCCGCTCCTGGTGCCGCTGATCGAGGAAGGCTGGCTCGAACGCCCGATCACGGACCAGATCATCATGCAATATGTCGGCCCGCTCGTGGACGAAGGAATTGATACCCTCGTGCTCGGCTGCACGCATTACCCGCTTCTGCGTAAGGCCATTGCTCGACTTCTCGGTGATACAATCACGCTCGTCGACTCCGCGCAAAATTGCGCCAGCGCCGTGCGCGATCTCTTGATTCGCGAAAACCTGCGCGCTCCGGAAGCAAATACCGGCAGCCTGCAAGTCGCGTTGACCGATCCGCCCGATAGTTTCCTCCGCGTCGCGCGCGAAGCGTTACAGCTCGACGTCGGCGAAGTGCAATTGCGCCAAGTGACGCCTCACACTCACTTGTAGCGCGTCATTTCTTTCTCTGGGGAGCGCAGGCTGCCAGCCTGCAGTTGCCGGCAGCTTGCCGGCAACACTGAGCAACGCACGCAGTTTGTCCGCGTTGCCGCGTCGAGCAGGCGTCTCGGCAAGCTGCCGAGAAGGGCAGGCTGGCAGCCTGCGCTCCCCAGAAGGAAAAATTCGACCGTAGAATTCTGCCGCGCAGTACGGCAAGTTCGTCGCCATGGCTGTTTTGTCGCGAAAATGTCGTAGCTGAAAAACCGTGGGAGAAGCAATCAAAGGACCATTCGTGCCGGAAGAGAACGTCGTTCCAGTCGCAGCGACGGGTCTTATCGGTTTTCTCGCGAAATTCACCGTCCTCAAGGGAGCTCAACGCGAGTTGTGGCTCACGTTCCTGATCAAGTTCCTCATCTACACCGCGTACTCGGTCACGAACAAGACGATGGTTCTGTGGCTTTCGAAGGATCTCGGCTTTAATGACCAGGCAGCGGCCAAGCAGCGGGCTCAGTTAAGGCGCGGCTGGAGCGCCTGCCGGCAATTGAAAGAATGCGAGGCAGACGAAGATGGCCGCGCAGACGCAGATCAGGTCCACAAGGAGCATGGTGCTCAGGGCGTATCGCGTGTGCTTGATCTTCACGCTCCCGAAATAAACGGCGATGACATAGAAGGTGGTCTCGGCCGCGCATTGGAAAACGCAGGCGAGCCGGCCGGTAAAGGAGTCGGCGCCGTATGTACCCATGGCGTCGATGAGGAATCCGCGGCTACCGGCTGAGCTGAATGGCCGAAGAATCGCGATGGGCAACGCATTCACGATCTGTTCGTTCACGTGGAAGGCGCGAAAGATCCACGCCAGCGCGCCCGCGAACATGTCGAACAATCCGCTATTTCGAAAAAGCGAGATCGCGACCAGCATACCGAGAATATAAGGGAAGATAATGCGCCCGACAGTTAGGCCGTTGTAGGCGCCTTCGACGAACGAATTGAAAATGGTGGTGCCTTTGGCGCCGAATTGTTTCTCGCGCCACAAGCTGTAACCGAGAATCACTAAGATAAGACTTAGCAACACGCCGTTGGAGAGATTGCCGGTGAAATGGCTCTTACTGATGAGATCGAGCCGCGTGATATAAATGAGCAATGCCGTGATGACGCCAACGATGCCGCCGATGGCGATGACGATGGTGGCATTAAGCAAATTGATCCGCTGGCGAATGCCGACGAGGACGAGCGCCGCGACCGTGCCGATGAATGAGGTAATAATGCAAGGCAGCATCACGTCCGCCGGATTGAGCGCGTGTTGCGCCGCGCGATAACTAATGATCGACGTCGGGATGAGCGTGAGCCCGGCCGCGTGCAAACAAAGGAACATGATCTGCGGATTGCTCGCGCGGTCCTTGTCCTTGTTCAGTTCTTGCAGACTCTCCATCGCCTTTAAGCCGAAAGGTGTCGCCGCGCTGTCGAGCCCGAGAAAATTCGCAGCGAAATTCAATGTCATATACGAGATCGACGGGTGACCGCGCGGCACTTCGGGAAAAACACGAACGAAAATCGGACTGAGAAGTTTCGCGACGCGTTCCGAAGCGCCGCTGTCGATCAACAATTGCAGGATGCCGCTGAAGAACGACAGGTACGCGATCAGCGGCAAGAGCAGATCGAGGATGGTGCTTTTGCACGTCGGCAGAATTCCATCTGCGGCCTGTTTGCCGGAGTAAACCTTCACCACGCCGTTGTCGATCTTGTATTGCTCGCCGCCGATCGTGACCGTGTGGTCGGACGCGCTCTGCAAGCTGCTCCGCAATTCCGGCGACGCTTGGTCGACGTAAAACTCGCGTTGCAGCAGCGGCTCGTCCTTCTTGCCGTTCACGGCAAATTCGATGGCGTAGTATCGTCCGCTAAACAGCAGGACGAGGAGATAGCCTATCGAAGCGAGGAAGAGAACGACCCAAAATCTGCTTAACGCCATTTTTAGCTAGCTGGCGGGTTGAAACGCGTCACCGCCCCACTTAAAGCAGCGGCCTCATGCGCAGCAAGCCCGAACTGCGCGCCGCCGCATTCGCGCCCGGTCGGTTTGATCCTCAGCCGTTACATCCGCGTGCCCGAAGCCGGGCGGAACGAGTAGCCAGATTCTTGCTTGAAGCATCCCGACCCATCTCCTTACCTGCCAGCGAAACGCGCCGGACGTGCTAGCATGCTGTTAGGATTATGACACAACCGCCAACGAACGACGCCAATTCAGCTGCCGAGTCTGAGCTACGCAAACGGCTCTCCCCATTGCAATATCGTGTTACTCAGGAAAGCGGAACGGAGCCGGCGTTTCAGAATGAGTATTGGAACAATCACCGCGCCGGCATCTACGTGGACGTGGTCAGCGGCGAGCCGCTTTTTAGTTCGATCGATAAATTCGAGAGCGGCACAGGCTGGCCGAGTTTTACGAAACCGATCGAGCCGGAGCATGTCGTGGAGAAAGTGGATCACTCATTTGGAGTGCGCACGGAAGTGCGCTCGAAGTCGAGCGACTCACACCTCGGCCATGTCTTCGACGATGGTCCGCCAGCGACGGGTTTGCGCTATTGCATGAACTCAGCGGCGCTGCGCTTCGTGCCAGTCGAGAAATTAAAAGACGAAGGGCTGGAGCGCTACCTTTCGCTCTTCGAGCCGAAGAAGTGACTGTAGCCGCCTCGCTATGCGAGGCGCCGGGTGGTGCCGTGCTACTGGGAACCGAGATGCACCTTCTCCTCGATAGCCAATTCCACGCTTCGCATGGCGAAGCGGCTACGGGAAATCGACCGAAGGACAAACCGACTTGTCACTCACGACAACGGCGAGTGTCATCCTGAGCCGCGCAGACGGGACCGCGACCATGGGAGGAGCGCTGACCTCCAAGTGCTCATTCGCTTTCGCGTCGGATCGGGCGCCACAATCGGATAAGGGTGGTTTGTTTTTCGGTGGCCGGCACTGCGACTGCGAGGTCCCTTGCCGTCTGCGCGGCTCGGGATGACCGCTTAGTTGCCCACAAAAAGCGCATGGCTTGTTAGCCGGTCGCAACTGCCGCATCAATCAGTTTCTCGAAACGCGGATCACCACGCAACGGTTCCCATTCCGGTTCAACCCGCAAGGTCCCCCCGGTCGGACCGTTCGGAGATTTCACCAAATCCGCGAGCAGCTCATGAGCGAGATCGAGTTCACCGACCTGCGCGTAAATCACCGCCAGTTTTGTTGCGAGTAATGGCCCGTCGTAGGCGTCCTTCGAAGTCGGCAACAACTCCACTGCCCGCCGGCCCACGCGGATTGCCTCTTCTTTCTGGCCTCGCATCGCCTGCAGCAAACCAAGCAGGGCCATCGTCTTCGCATCGTCGCGCCACTGCGCCAGATCGCTTTCGACAATGCGTTGTGCCTCCGCGAAAGCGCGCTCGGCTGCATCCACCTCCCCTCGCCCGCGCGCGATGAGACCTTCGTACCAAGCCTTCGGGAGCGTGCATCCATCAAACACCGCCGCAGGCCCCCCCACTCCGGTATCGTTGAACTTCTCGTAACGCGTTGCTCCCAGCAGACGCGCGCCTTCCGCATAATCGCGATCGATCAGACTCAGACGCAGCGCGATCGTGGTCACGGCGCCGCCCGGATCGAAGTCGTTCGGAATCGCGCGCAACGCGGCGTGCAACGGCGCTGTCTCGCCGTTCGTTTTCAGTTCAATCGCGGCCTGCGCGAGCGCGAACAAATGAGCTTCGGGATGAATAGTCAGCCCGTCGGCAAAAGCGCGCTCCGCATCATCGAAGCGGCGGACGCAAGCATAGGTCTCGGCCAGGTTCCAAAGCACCGCGCTGTTGCGAGGATCGAGTTCTCTCGCCTTTTCAAAGTTCGGAACTGCATCATCCCAGCGGCCCTGGCGTCGATCGATCGCACCGGCGGCGTCCCAGACCTCGGCATCGTTAGGCGTGGCCTGCTGCGCGATGGCCAGTTCCGTGCGGGCGAGTTCGTAATCGCGGTAACCGTAGTAATAATAGTACGCAAGAGCGAGACGCGCATCGCCGAGCTCAGGCTGAAGGCGCAATGCTTGATCCGCCGCCAGCTTCGCCTGGGTCAGACGCGCTCGGCTTCTGTCGTAACCAAACCAATAGAGTTCGCCATGAACGCGCGAAGCCAGACAATGCGCGAGAGCGAAATGAGGATCGCGCTGAATGGCCTCATCCAGCAGATGAAGAGCGCGCTCACCGTTTTCGCGCGGATCGCCCGAGCCGCTCCAGCGAAAAAGATCGCGCGCGCGCAGGAAAAGCTCATACGCCGCCATGTCCGCCGTCGGATGAATTTGCAGGCTGGCTTTTTCGCGCGGCGAGAGATTGGCGCGAAGCGCGAATGTGATCCGCCGCGCCAGCTCGCTCTGTAGTTCAAACAAATCCGTGATCTCGCGATCATAGGTATCGTTCCAAACATGCTGGTCCGTCCGGGCGTCGATCAACTGCGCGTTGATTCGCACCCGATTACTTTCGCGGCGAACCGAGCCTTCCAAAATATAAGCCACGCCGAGCGCTTCCCCGATCTCGCGAAGATTGCGCGTTCCCGTTTTAAACTGCCGGACAGATGTCCGACTGGTCACTTTGAGGTCGGCTACTTTCGCGAGGCTTGAGAGAATGTCGTCCTGAATGCCATCCGCGAAGTACGTGTTCTGCACGTCGTCCGTAAAGTTATCGAAAGGCAGCACCGCGATGCTCTTTTCCGGCGGCGGCGTGGGCGTGGCCCGGAGCGCTTTTGAACTGCCGGCTGCCTGGCTCGGCGCTGGCTCGACAAGATCGTCCGTGCGGATGATCCCTTCAGTCGTCAGGTCGAACGCCCAGGCGAGAAGGAGTGCAACCGGAAAACCCAAAACCAGTAACACGATCACCAGCCGCACGACCCACGTTGGGATCTCAAAAAACGGAAAGACCTGCGTCGCGATCTGGATCAGCAGCCAGCTCACGATCGCATACGCGACCGCCACCCGGTAGACTTTGCGCCGTTTGAGTTCGGCAAAGAAATTTTTCGTTTTCAGTGGGTTGTCCGTCGATTTCTAAAATGTAGAGGCGCTTGGGCCTAGAGCCTAACCGATAGAACAGGCGCCTGGCACAAGCGCCTCTACGTTATTTGCCCGAGCACGCGAACCATGAAATAGGAATGCGATTTGATGCACGCGCCGCCGAAATCTCCCGCCCAACAACGTGAGGAACGCTCGGCGCTAATTGCCGGCTTCGCCGCCTTCGCTACCTGGGGACTCATCCCGGTTTATTGGAAGCTACTCAAGACCCTTCCGGCGGCCGAAATTCTCGCGCACCGCTTCGTCTGGACCATCCTTTTCCTAATCGTCTTGCTCACCTGGCAACGGCGCTGGCCGGAGCTTCGCGAAGCGGCGCGCTCCCGTCGCACCCTGCTCTATTGTTTAGCCAGCGGTCTCGCGCTCTCGATCAACTGGCTCTTTTTCATCTGGGCCGTGAATATCGGCCGCGTGGTCGAAACCAGCCTGGGATACTTCATGACGCCGCTGGTCAACGTTCTCTTCGGCGCGATTTTTTTGCGCGAGCGCCTCACGCGCTGGCAGCTCGTCTCGGTGCTCCTCGCTCTGGTCGGCGTGCTCAACCTCACGCTCGGTTACGGGAAATTCCCCTGGATCGCCATCATCCTCTGCGTCTCTTTTGGGACCTACGGCCTGCTGCGCAAAAAATCCGGGACGCGTCCGATCCCCGGTCTTTTCCTCGAGACCACCCTGCTCACTCCAGTCGCCATCATCTATTTGCTCCAGCTGCAACGCGCGGGCAATCTCACCTTCGGTCCGGCCCATTGGCCGATCACATTC
Source organism: Spartobacteria bacterium (assembly GCA_003134785.1). Lineage (GTDB taxonomy): Bacteria > Verrucomicrobiota > Verrucomicrobiia > Chthoniobacterales > UBA10450 > AV80. Next base: position 20,553 of record PLCN01000014.1, on the reverse strand, counting down.
ATTCTGGTGACCACCGGTGTCGTGACCGGTCTGCCGCTCGTTTGGTTCGGACACGCTGCCCGGCATCTCCGCATGACGACTGTTGGTTTCCTCCAATACCTGGCGCCGACTGGAAGTTTTCTTCTGGGTGTTTTTCTCTATCACGAACCTTTTACTCGCAATCATCTCATCACTTTCAGCCTCATCTGGGCGGCGCTCGCCATCTTTACCGCCGAAGCAGTGCACAGGTGGCATTCCGGTCGCGATCGCGAGGTCGCCGCCGTTCCGCTCGCGGATTCCGCCGCATAATTTTGAATTGGTAGAGCGAGACCCTGCCCCGCTCTCGAAAGCTTTCGGAGTCGAGCCGCACATGAAAGGACCACGGCTCCGCAGAGCGTCACCCTACCATCGCGTTTCCTTTTTGCCGGATGGTCGATTAACGTAGGCCGTTACTGATGACCGAAGACGATTTTCAATACGCGATCGAAAACACGCGCGTAATTCTTGCGCCGGAAAGCCAGATCGCCAGCTTCGGCAGCACCAGCTTTCGGTTCTATCTGATTTCGGAATTGATGGATCAGGTCAACGAGATCCGCGTTCGCGATGGAAGAATTCACGCCGAACGTCCGCAAATCCTGACGACGGAACATTACTGCCGGTTGTTGCTCGAGGGCTTCGGCGAGAAAGCCTCGAAATATGTCGACCAACTGCGCGAGCGCACGCGCGATATGGCGGTGCTGCGCTACGGCTTCCAGTTTCGGAAAACCGACGTCACCGAAAACACCGTGCGCGATACTCTGGAAGCCGTGATCGCGCGGACCAAACTCCAGGTCGAACATTCCGAAGAACCTCTCAGCGCCGTGATCCAAGGCGTGGACGATGCCTGGGAAGTCTGCCTGCTAAAATTCACGATCGATCTGATCGAACGTTCCAGTGGCGGAAACATGGGCGATTTCCGGCGGCGTGGGTTGGTCTAAGATCAAACCTCCGGCTTCTCGTAACGCCGCATCAGTTTGAAAAAACGGATAGTGTCGCGCACGGGGTGGATGCTGCTGACTTCGTCGGAGTAGACCGTGGTGATTGGGACTGACTCGATCCGGCAGCCTTTGCGGCTGGCCAGAATTAGCATTTCCGTTTCGTACTCGAAGCGATCGGCGCCTCCAAGCAAGTCCGGGATGAGATTGCGGTGCACCATGCGAAAGCCGCATTGCGTGTCGGGAATCGGCTGGCCGCAGAGGCGGCTGATTTTGTTGCTCATGTAGCGATTGACCGAGCGCCTCAAGAGCGGCATCTCGCGCACGTCGCTCATGCGAGTGCCGACAAACAGCTCGGCGCGTGTGGAGGCAGCGGCGAGAAAGCGCGAGATCTCTTCCGGCCGGTGCTGGCCGTCGCCATCGAGAATCACGACGTATGTGAAATTGCGATCGAGCCAGTGACGCAGGCCCGTTTTGATCGATTCGCCTTTGCCGCGATTATGCGGATGAACGATGACTTCCGCTCCTGCATTTCGCGCGGTTTCCGCGGTTGCGTCGGTCGAGCCATCGTCGATGACGAGGACACGATCGAGCTGCGGAAGCGTGCGCCGGACAACTTCTGCGATGTGTTTCTCTTCGAGGTAAGCGGGAATGACAGCGGCGACGGTCGTCCGGTCGATCGCGGCGTCATCCCGGGGCACCGCCATTTTGCTAACGAACGACCGGATGGAAATCCGCGGCGTGATACGAGCTGCGGACGAGCGGCCCCGAGGCGACGTGCTCGAAACCTTTCGCGCGCGCGATCTCGCCGTAAGCATCGAAACGCTCCGGCGTGACGAATTCAACCACCGGAAGATGTTGCGGCGTCGGTCGCAGATATTGGCCGAGAGTCAGCACCTGGCACCCGATCTCGCGCAGGTCGTCCATCGTCCGGAAAAGTTCCGGCTCTTTTTCGCCGAGGCCAAGCATTACTCCGCTCTTGGTGACGACTTGCGCAGAAAATTCCTTCGCCTTGCGCAGGACTTCGAGTGAGGTCCGGTACTTCGCGCGCGAACGCACCACGGGCGTCAAGCGTTCGACCGTTTCCATGTTGTGATTGAAAATGTCGGGCGCAGCCTCGAGCACGATTTGGATGCACCAATCCTGTGCATGAAAATCGGGGACCAGAACTTCCACGATAACGGAAGGATCCATCGCGCGGATCGCCTCGATCGTGCGGGCAAAGTGATTCGCGCCGCCATCCTTGAGATCATCCCGCGCCACCGCGGTAACGACGACGTGCTTCAATCCCATCCGGCGCACGGCTTCGGCCACGCGCTGCGGTTCGTCTTCCTCCAACGCAAACGGCTTGGCGGTGGTGACCGCACAGAAGCCGCACGCGCGAGTGCAGCGTTCGCCCGCGATCATCATTGTCGCGGTGCCCTGGCTCCAGCATTCCCAGCGGTTCGGGCACTGCGCGCTTTCGCAGACGGTGTGCAGCCGCAAATCCGAGATGAGCGCCTTGGTCGAGAAGAAAACCGGATTTGAAGGCAATCGCACTTTGATCCAAGGGGGCTTTTGCGCCTGGTGCAACGCCGGATCGATTTTCGCGCAGGACATCAACGCGAAGCTATTCGCACCGATGGAGAAAGGCAACCGCGCCAGGGTAAAGCGGCGGCAAATCCAATGCCCAAATTCAGACATAGGCGCTCGGGCGTGTCCGAGCTGTCATCCCGAGCCGCGCAAGACGGCGAGGGACCTCGCAAACGCAGTGGACGCTTCCCGGCAAAGGGAGGCTTGCATTCGCAGGTGTGAGGTCCCTCGTCGTCTCTGCGACTCGGGATGACACGCGTAGTGGGGGCACGAAGTGCCAAAGCTACAGTTTCGTCCGCCCGGAAAGCGCTTGATAGAGCGTAAGCTCGTCCGCCGATTCGAGACCGCCGCCGGCGGGCAAGCCATGCGCAATTCGCGTTAGCGTGACCGAAAACGGCTTGAGCAATTCAACGAGATAATTGGTCGTAGCTTCGCCTTCCACGTCGGCGGCGAGTGCGAGGATGACTTCGGAAAATTTCTCCTGCTCGATGCACGCGACCAGCTCCTTGATTCGCAAATCATCGGGACCGATGTGGTCGAGCGGGGAAATGCGGCCACCTAACGAGTGGTAGCGCCCGCGGAAGGCGCTCGTTTTTTCCAGAGGAAGAATGTCGGTGGCCTGTTCGACCACGCAAAGCAGATCCGGAGCGCGCGACGTGTCCGAGCAGATTCCGCAGATTTCCTCCATGGTGAAAAATCCGCAGCGCGGGCAGGGCCGCACAGTTTGGCGGGTCGCGGTGATGGCGCGCGCGATGTCTTCTGGCTGATCGCCGCGCGATTGCACGATCCAGAGAGCGATGCGTTCCGCGGAGCGCGGCCCGATCCCGGGCATGCGACGCAACTGCGCGATCAAGTCGCGGATGGCCGACGGGTATTCGGTTTTCCTCAAAGCCGGCTGCGCTTCACGCGTCGAGCGGAGTATCGGTCAATTGCAAGGCCAGCGGTTCGAGCCGGCGGAGATACAATTGCAGTGGGCGATCTTCGTGACCCTCCGGGCCGCGCGCTTTTTGAAATTGTGAATAGGCTTCCGCCCAACGTTTCTCGCGGTAAAGGACCACGCCATTCCAGAACGCATCGCGACGCGTGATTTCATCTCGCGAAGCCTCCAGCGCCAGGACGACCGGTTCGTAAATCTCGTGGCGTTCGCGCACATCGACGCCGCTCAGAAAATCGATCGGCCGCGCCACGAGAATTTTGCTGGCCAGCTCGAACGTGCGCGGCCCGAGCAGCACTTTCGATCCGTAAAAGCGATTGGCGATGCAAAATCGCCGCGCCAACTCGACGGGCTCGCCCGTCGCCAGCATCGCGCGCTGCCCGTTATTTTTCAGCGGCGCCATAATCATCGTCCCGGAACTTACCCCGGCGTGAATACCAGCGTTGGCGAGCGCCTCGATCTTGGTTCGCTTGTTGGAATCAGTGAAAGACTGCGTGAGCGCCATCGCTTTGCGCGTCGCCTTTTCCGCGTGTTGCCGGTCGCTCTCCGGAAATCCAAAGATGGCCACGACCCCTTCGCCACCAACCGATTCAACGTAAGCGCCTGCCGCGCGGAATGCCTCGATCGCGTGCGCAATAAATTTCTCCGTGATCTCAGCGAAGACTGCCGGCTCGCATTCCTCCGCGAGATCGTGCTTGTCGGCGATGTCGCAAACGACGGCAGTGACTTCGTAAGTTTTCGCCACGGAATCGGGCACCGCGTCGCCACGCCTGGCCCGAGGCGCCGGCCTCTCGTAAACCGGCGCGACAGGAACCGCTGCGGGTTCGCGCGGCACACGCGGTTCGCGGGGAGGGCGCAAGCTGCGGCGCTCCATCACGCCCGCGAATCCAATCAACGCAACCGGGAAAAGAAAACCTAGCGTCACCCCGGCAACCGACGGCAAGGGCTGGAAGAAAACGTGATACAGCGAACAGACCCAGGCCACTCCCGCCAATTCGAGAAGCAGAACTCCCACCATTAAAGCAAGCCGCCCGCGCCGATTCGTCGCCAGGGTCATCCACGCGACACCGGCCGCCAAAATAAACACGAACGGATAATGCATCTGATCGAGGAGCGACCGTGTCGTGGTGGCATGGCGCAGAAGAAGATTCTTGATCACCAGTTCCGGTCGCAGCAGCAGGCCGCTCACGTGCAAGCCCATCACGATGGCAGCCGCGATCAGGCCGATGATGAGCGCTGAAAGGATATGCCGTTTCATCTGTGATGGATCGCTCTCAATTCTTTTCCCCGGGCGCAACTGGATAGTGGGACTGCACCACCAGATCGCTCAAGAACTTATCGGGCGCATCAACTGCTCCCCGGTCGAGGACGAAGGTTTTTTGCCCGGTATTTTTTTGAATGAGACCGAGCCCGAACTGGTAATCCTTGAAGAGGTGCGCGCAAAGATCTGGCATGGTCATGCGTTCCGCCTGCGCGCGTTCGATCAGCCGGGCGAGAGCCGCTTCATCGAACGAAATTTGAAGTCCGTGCTCATTCCCAAATTGATCCGCGAAGGCGCGGGCGCTTTGAGCGAGCGCAGTCTCTTCCTGTTTGTGGCCTTCCGCCCTGAGCCGATCAAGGACGCGCTTGGGTTCCTGCACCAGCTCCGCCGAAACGCGCAGTTGGCTGAGGCCCGAACCGGCGAGGTAATATTTGTAGTCGCGAAACAGTTTTTCCCAGACGGTGAGCAAACCGCGGGCGCCGGTTTTTTCTTTTGCGGCGGCCTCGGACATCAAGCGCAACGCTTCATCCTCGAAGCTGATCTCAATGCCGTAAGCACGGAAGGCGCGCTCATATTGCCGAAGGATGCTCCCCTCGGAAAACTTCATGATTTGGTAGAGATCGTCCGCGATCAGTTCTTCGCAGGCGACGCGAACCGGGAGGCGCCCGATGAATTCCGGCTCGAAACCGTATTCGATAAAATCCTGCGTCGTGACGTACTGAAACAATTCGTTGTCCATCACCAGCCGGGGCTCGGTGTTGAATCCGATCTGGCCTTGCGTGAGACGCCGCGACACCTGCTGCTTCAAACGCTCGAACGCGCCGCTCACCACAAAAAGAATGTGGCGCGTGCTGATTGTTTCACGCTTCGCTTTTCCACCCCGCTTCTGAAATTCGAAGGCCGCCTGTAGCTGCGCCTGCAGATCGTTCGCGCTCCGCAATGGCACATCAGTTTCTTCCATTAACTTGAGCAGCGTGGTTTGCACCCCGCGCCCGCTCACATCGCGTCCGGCCAGATTTCCCGCGGCCGCAATCTTGTCGATCTCGTCGATGTAGATGATTCCGAATTGCGCGAGTTGCACGTCGCCGTCCGCTTTGTCGACCAGCTCCCGAACCAAATCCTCAACATCGCCGCCCACATATCCGGTCTCGCTGAATTTCGTCGCGTCCGCTTTGACGAAGGGAACTTTGATCAGCTCCGCGATGTGTTTGATGAGGTAGGTTTTTCCAACGCCGGTCGGCCCGACCAGAATCACGTTTTGCTTTGCGTATTCCGTCTCCTCAGCGCGCACGGCATCTTCCTTCTCGAGCCGGCGCAAATAATTGACGTGGTTGTAATGATCGCAGACGGCGATCGAGAGCACCTTCTTCGCTTCGTCCTGTTTGATGACGAACCGGTCCAGATGCGCCTTGATATCGCGCGGCAAAAAATCGAAGACGAATTGCTCGTCGTCGATGCGTTTCGTTTTCTCGTCCGAAGGAGCTTCCGCGGTCTCCGCCTCGGTGTAAGTCGCAAACGAAACCTTGTCGCCGAAATTCGTTTTCATGAAATCGGCGAGCTTCGATTTCAATTCTTCTGGCGATGGAAAGGGTGGGTTTTGGGTCATGGATGAGCGCCTCGCGGCAACGCAGCCAGTCGAGACGCGTTAACCTAGCATTGTCGATTGGGCTGTAAAACTTTGCGCGAGCATTCTTGGACACCATGGAGGGCGGGAACGCTCGAATTTAGATGGCCTGGCCGTTTGACGCGAAGTCCAGCCACGAGTATTTTGTCCGTATGAAACGGCTAATACTTGGTGCAATGATTGGCGCGCTGTCTTTGGGCTCCGCCATGGCTGATCGGCCCGTGGTCGAACAGAAGACGCAGGCCGACAATGCGGATTATGAGTGGGTTACCCTCACCGGCTCTCACATCAAACAGCGGGTGAAGAAACGCAACATCATCACGATTGGAAACAATGGTCCCGTCCTGACCATCGATCAGCGGGAGATGGAGCGGAACGGGAATGCCCCGATTGCCGACCAGTTGAACAGATACCCCGGTATCCAGATCAGCGGTCGTCACTAAGCGTGCTATTTGCGGGCGTGGAAGGCTAAATAACGGGCCTTCCTTCGCTCTGCGGTTTAGTTTTGGGTTTTTCTGAGCTGGCGGTTGAGTTTCGCTTCTTCGTCTTTTATGTCGCCATGGATCAACCCTTTTTCCTGCGCGGCCTCCGGACCCTTCGTCATTCGCAGCGGCGCGTATCGCGCTTTGTAAACTGGGCCCCCGCCGCCCACGTCCACGGAAACTTTTCACCGCAGGCCCGGCATTGGACGCGCGCGACCGGCTCTTCACCGTTACATCAACGACGACGCCCTGGACGGAACATTCCTGGCTTGCCTTATCGGGCGCGCTCGGCACTGCGGACTGATGCTAACACTTGGCGTGTCGGCAGAAGAAGCGCGGAAATGTTTATCCGAGCGGCGGCAGCCCATTCATGATCCAGCTCACAGTCGCGCGCGAACGTTCCGGCTTGCGGCTCGACCGCTTTCTCGCGCTAGAGCTCACCGATTTTTCCCGCGCGCGACTCCAAACTTTGATTCGCGAAGGATTCGTTAGGCTAAACGGAAAAGCGCCCCGGCCGCGCGATCCAGTGCGCTCGGGCGACATCGTGGAACTGACCAAACCGGAACTCGAAAAAATCGAAGCACAGCCGGAGCCGATCGCGCTGGAGATCTTATTCGAAGACGACGATCTGCTCGTGCTGAACAAGCCGGCTGGAGTGGTGATGCATCCCGGCGCCGGACATCAGGCACATACTTTGGTGAATGCGTTGCTGGCCCACTGCAAGAATCTCTCGGGCATCGGAGGACGTGAGCGGCCGGGCATCGTCCATCGTCTGGACAAGGAAACGAGCGGCTGTCTCGTGGTCGCGAAAAACGATGCGACGCACCGTGATCTTTCGAAGCAATTCGCCGCGCGGACGATGCAGAAAATCTATCTCGCGCTGGTGGCGGGCGTTCCGCGAAAATCGACGGGCGTGATCGACGCGGCCATTGCCCGGCATCCGGTCCATCGTCAGCGGATGAGCATCGCGCGCCGGCAGGGACGAGCCGCGAAGACGGAATATCGCGTCCTGCGTTCTGGCGCGGACATGAGTCTCCTGGAGTGCACACTGCACAGCGGCCGGACGCATCAGATCCGCGTGCATTTGCATCACCTCGCTCATCCGGTGCTCGGCGATAAATTGTACGGCGGCAAACATGCGGGTACGTTCCCGCGGCAAATGCTGCACGCGTGGAAGCTCGCCTTTCGCCACCCGCGCACGGGCGAGGTCATGACCTTCGAGGCGCCGGTTCCGTCGGACTTCGCGAAAGCGATGCGGCAGATTCCAGATTAACCGGCGAGAAGGAACTCACACAAAGGTCACAAAGTTTCTTGCCGTTGTGCCCTTCGTGTCCTTTGTGTGATGCCAAATAGAACTGCCGCAACCACGGGCGGAACAATAATGATCGCCCGCATCCACGGCTCGGCGTGCCACGGCAAAGCGAAGAGCCGCTCATTCCAAAACAGGAAATAAGCGAAGAGCGTTACCGAGAGCACGAGCCAAGCGTAGGAGCGTCGCCACGCGGCCAGCGGTAAAATCCAGGTGCAATACCAGGGATGCAGCACTGGGCTCAGGATAAGCGCGATCCCGAGCGCCCAGATCATCCCGCGTTTCCAGTTTCGCCAGAACAAAAGCGACACGACGGCCACGCAGATTATCAGCGTCACATTATAATGATAATTTTTCTGATACGGATTCGGCCGAAGCGTGTCTTCGATCAGCCACCAGAAAAGATCATTTAGTCTGGTCACGTAGGCAAAGCGGCGGAGCGATTCCCAGATGGGGATTTTCGGATAGCCGTAACAGAGATTGAGCAGCGCGGGAATTGCCGCGCTCACGACCAGCGTGATCGCGCGGAGACGAAGCGCGAAAACGCACGAGAGGAGCAGGAGAACGGGAACAAGCTTTATCGAGATGGCGACGCCAAACGCCGCCGAAGCGGCGACCGCCAGCAACCATTTTCGGCGCGAATCGGTCTCGATTTCGAATCGAGTGAGGAACAAGATTCCGGCCGTCATCGGCAGAATCATCAAGCTGTCGAAATGAGCGGCGCCGGCGAAGCTGTAAACGACCAGCGGATTCCACGCATACCAGGCTGCATTCGCATAACGATTAGTCCCGCCTAACAAACGCAACAACACGGCGATCGTCGCCAGATCGGCGGCGGCGAAGAGAAATTTATAGAAGAGAGGACGATCGGAAATCACGCTCAGCGCTCGAAAGATCAGCTCGGCGCCGGGAGGATAGATCGCGCGATATTCGCGGTGATTGATCTTTTGCCAATTTGGAAATTCCGCGCGGAGTTGTTCCAGTTTCGGATCGTCCGGCGCGTTGACATACGGATTGAAGCCGGCTCGCTGAATTTTTCCTTCCCACTGGTAACGCCACACATCATCGCTAGGGGCGAGAGGCAACGCGATCAAACGCAAAACGACGGCGAACGACCAAAAAATCGCCGCTTGCGTCCGCACGTTCGCGCCGATGGGAAATTCTTTGACCGCGATGAAGTAGGCGATCCCACAGATCATGGCGGCGGCCACGAATTTCACGGGCATTTCCTCGCGCGACCAGTCGTCGAACAAATTCAAGGAAGCGCAGCAAAGAATCTCACCCGTGAGCGCGATCGCGAAACGGACGAGCTGAGCGCGGCGCATTTCTCTTCCGTCTATCCCACTTCAACCGCGGAAGGTGACTTCGGCGGAGGCGGCGTTTCTGGCGCAGCCGGGCGACGGGAAATTCGCCGAAGGCCGGCGCGAAAAGCCGCAACATCCACGAGTTCCGCCACGCGAGATTTCAAGGCGCGGGCTCGAATTCCCAGGAAGACGATCCAAGCGAAGAAAAGCGAGAGGAGCCATAGGTCGATGTGGCGAGTGTTGAGCTGGTGGTAAACCAGCAACGTAATGAGGACGAGATTGATGATCACGGTCGTGGTCACGTACCGGTAACGAAGACCAGCGCGCGTGAGGCATTTTAATCCGCCGTGATATTCGGTCACGGTTTGCAGCGTAATGCTCCACCACAAATTTCCGTAAATTTGGATGTCCCACTCATTCCAACCCGTGTCTGTGGAATAGCGCCAGCCTTCCTCGTCGAGGAGCCCAAAGACCGAGCCGAGCAGATGGTGCCGGTCCTTCCCTTCCTCGCTCCAATAGCTGCGGCGCCGCAAACTTCCGCCGAATTCCTCGCCCGCCGGCAGATGCTCGTGTGTTCTAATGACGCCGCGCGGCGTGCGCTTAAAATGGAGCCAGGTGAAATAACGCGACCATCCGCGCACGAGCGGCTGGGCGAAGGCGAGGAACATCACCAGGAAGCGCGCGGGGATGGTGTCGAACTTCGGCTCGATGCGAGCGCGCAGCATGTAGGAGATGGCGACGCTCCACGTCCCTCCGAACATCAAGTAGGGAACGATGCGCAACGCCGGCAGAAAAATTCCGAGCCCGAAAAGAAAAACCGCAAGCGCGAACCATTCGATGCTGGCCAGATAGCCGGCCACTTCGGATTGCGGCGTAGGATAAATCGATTGGAAGAAGCCTTCGCCGAAGACGCCGTGATAAATGATCGGCCGGTTGATGAACCAACTGAAACGCGGCGTTCCATAAATCTGTCCCCGCCATTTCGCCGTACCGGTTGGGCCGAAAAAAATCAAGTGTTTGAAACGCAGCATCGATTCGGCCTCGCCATAGCCTTCCTGTTGCTTCCGAAATGCCGTGAGCGTAAACCGGCGATGATGCCACACGACCGCGGTGGGACTGAAGGCGATCTCGTGCCCGGCTTGTTGCACCCGCCAGCAAAAATCGACGTCGTCACCGGCCTTGTGATATTCCGGGTCGAAGCCGCCGACGTTTTCAAACGCCCACCGATACCAGGCCATGTTACAACCGGGAATGTGTTCCGCGACCGTGTCGGTGAGGAGGACGTGACTCGGTCCGCCCGGCGCGGCGGCGACGCAGGCTTGCACCCAACTCTGCGCAGGGGGCGAAACATTCGGGCCCCCCACGCCCGCATAATCGCCGTTCAAGAGCGTGCTCAGCAGGTAATAGAGCCAGTCGGCATCTGCCATGCAGTCGGAGTCGGTGTAAGCGAAAATTTCTCCTTTTGCGACGGCGGCGCCGTAGTTTCGCGCGTGACTCAAACCATGATTGGTTTGGTGAAAATAGCGGACGTTGGGAAAGCGCGCAGCAATCTCACGCGTGTTATCAGTCGATCCGTCGTCCACCAAGATGACTTCGTAGTGGGCATAATCGAGTTTGCCTAACGACTCCAAACACTCGGCCAGCGTCTTCCCTCCATTATAAGAACAGACAATCACCGAGACGAACGGTGAGCTTGGCAACGGGCGATGCGGCAGCGCAGCGTTGTCCTGTCCGAGCTTGTCGCGCAAAGTGAAGAACGATTTCTTCGGCTCACGCGCGCGCGTGACGAGGCCAAACGCCCAATCGGTGATCTCCTGCCCGCCCGTGAACCATTCGTCCGTCCAGGTGAAAAAAATCGTTCCGGCGAGCCCGCATTTCACCACGCTGTCGACGTGCCAGCCGAGCATGCTCGCTTGTTCCTCTTCGGTGTGGCGAATCGTGTCCATCCCGAATTCGCCCAGAATGAGCGGACGATCTTCGGAGAGATTTTGCAGGCGAAGCAGGTAACGCTCGAAGTCGCCCTGGTCGTGCAGGTAAACGTTGAAGCAGGAAAAATCGCTGTTCTGCGGGAGGAGAAATTCCGTCGGCGGATAACTGGCGTAGGAAAAAAGAACGTTCGGATCCGTCTCGCGCCCGACCCGAATCAGATGCTCGACGAATTCGGTCACCTGTCTCACGCCGAGCCAGCGCACCATGGTGCTGGAGATTTCGTTGCCGACGAGATAGCCGAAGATCGACGGATGGCCGCGATTGGTGGCGACCGCTGACCGAACCATCTCGACGATCGCGCGGCGCGATGCCTTCCGGCCGAGGAACTCGACGTGTTTCGCCCACGGCAAAGTGATGAGGACGCGCATCCCGGCCGCCGCGCAACAATCCAGAAACCAGAGGGGCGGGACGTGATAGATCCGGACGACGTTGAGCCCGACTTCGCGCATCTGCGCGAGATCGCGCTCCGCCTGATCGCGCGGGCCGAGATAATGGCCTTCCGCGTCCGGCTTGAAAGGCCCATAGGTGACGCCCTTCACGAAAAATTTTCGATCGCCGTCGAAGAAAAATTTCGCGACCGCGCGAATGGGGCCCGAGGAAGCGGAACTCACAGCGGAGTGTGATAGTCCAAGCGGCCCTGTGACGCAAAGACTTAGTCTTGTCTTCTGTAGCGGCGGTCTATGACCGCCGAATCGCTTTCAGTGAGACGCTGTCGGCGGTCATAGACCGCCGCTACAGGGTGAGGCTTTGGCGCATCACCCGCAAAGTGGCGTCCAGATCGGAATCCTGGTGGGCGATGGAGAGAAAGCCGCTCTCGAATTGCGAAGGCGCAAAGTAAACGCCGCGATCGAGACAGCCTCTGAAGAAGGTTGCGAATTTTTTGATATCGCTTCGTTTGGCCGTGGCTAGATCGATCACGGCATCAGGCGTGAAGAAAAGGCAGAACATCGAACCCACTCGGTGAAAGGTGCAGGGCGCATTCAGGTCTCGGAGCGTTGCGCGGGCGGCTTCTTCGAAACGCGCGCCTGCGGTCTCCAGCAATTTCCAACCATCGATCCGCTCGAGTTCGCGGAGCTGCGCCAGGCCGGCAGCCATCGCGAGCGGATTGCCGGAAAGCGTCCCGGCTTGGTAGACCGGACCCTCGGGCGACAACTGCTGCATGATCTCCGCGCGTCCTCCGAAAGCACCGACCGGCAGCCCGCCGCCGATCACTTTGCCGAGCGCAGTGAGATCAGGCCGCGCTCCGTAGAGTTCCTGCGCACCGCCGCGCGCTAGGCGAAAGCCCGTCATCACTTCATCGAAGATCAGGAGCGCGCCGTTTCTGGTGCATTCCTCCCGCAGCAATTCGAGAAAATTTCCTCGCGGAAAATAGAGACCGGCATTGGCCGGGATCGGTTCCAGAATCACGGCGGCGATGGTCTTTGCGTTTTCGCGGAAAGCGGCGCGCACAGCTTCGATGTCGTTGAAGGGAAGCGAAATGGTCAGCGCGGCGAAATCTGCCGGGACACCGGCGCTGTCGGCTCGTCCATGGGTGAGCGCGCCGCTGCCCGCTTGCACGAGCAGCGCGTCGACATGCCCGTGATAACAGCCGTCAAACTTGATGATCTTGTCGCGTCCGGTAAATCCGCGCGCGAGACGGATGCAGGACATCGTCGCTTCCGTGCCGCTGTTCACCATTCGCACTTTTTCGATCGAAGGAACCCATTGGCAGATCAACTCCGCCATTTCCACTTCGAGCGGATTCGGAATTCCGAAGCTGACTCCGCGGGCGGCTGTCTCGCGAATCGCAGCGATGACGACCCGAGGTGCGTGCCCCAAAATTGCCGGCCCCCATGAGCCGACGTAATCGATGTATTCGTTGCCGTCGACGTCCCAGATCCTGGCGCCTTCCGCGCGATCGATGAAGAATGGTTCGCGGTCGAGTCCGCGAAAGACGCGCACGGGCGAGTTCACACCGCCGGGAATTCGATTCAGGGCGCGGGCGAAGAGTTGAGACGAAAGAGTTGGCATGCGGAAGCGGCGGAACCCTCCTCCGCAAGGCTACGGCGGGCAAGCTGTCGGTAGAAATTCCAAGAAAAAAATCCAACGCCCTGAGGGCGGGCCGTCTCCAAGGATTTGGCGTAGGCGGGTAAAATGGAGTCGGCACGCCCTCGTGCCGCTCGAAGAGACGGCACGCTTCGTTGACAGCATCATGCGCCGCTCCTACTCTCCGTTCGCATTAGGGCGGGGTAGCCAAGTGGTAAGGTCGGGGTCTGCAAAACCTCTATTCGCGGGTTCGATTCCCGCCCCCGCCTCTCTCACAGCCGGCCTGGCCTAACGAGTGCGCCACCACGCGGTGATGACCGTTGCGAGCAGCGAAGTGGAAAGCCAGTCGAGAAGCTGCCCGAGGACGACAAGAGGATGCAGGTTAAGGTAGATCGCGTCGCCCAGAATTATGGGCAGCGCGAATACACACCAGCAGGCAAGGGCGAATCGTACGCCGCCGAGTATTCCCGCGGAAAAGTATCCACCCTGATCTCGTGCGACGATCGTGAAAAGAATGGCGATCCCGATCGCGGCCAGAATGTGCAAGGCGCTCGAAAGGGCGTGACTCAGTCCCGTCTCTCGCCGCCAGGTCTGCGGAGTCAGCTTTTGGAAGCGATGAAAAATCGCTCCCATCCACAACCAGCTGGTGAAGATCGAGAGGACGCCGGCGATGACGCCCGGAACAAGCGCGTGCGAAAAATGCAAGCCATTCACGAGACAAGCTGATCGTATTCCCCACGCGATTCGCAGGCAATCCCGAATTTGTCGATCCGGGAACGGCGCACCAGGCGCCTCCGATTTTCATCTCCGGTTACGGAGAGCTTATCTGCACATCAAAAGCCTGGGTGAGATGGCCGCCGATCAAGTCTATCACTTTGACAAAGATGGTGGTATCCCCGGCTTGGGTGGGCTTCCCCCAAAGGGTTCCCTGATAATTAAAGCCAAGACCTGCGGGAAGATTACTACCCTGGGCTAACCCAAAACTGTACGGAGGTGTGCCGCCGACTGCCTGGATGCGCGTTTTCTTGAGGCGCCCGACCGTGAAACCGGGCAGGCTCTCGGTCAGAAACGTCAGAGTCGATCGCTTTGTGCTTAACTTCTTCCCGATCGATTTCTTAGCAGTCGTTTTCTTATCGGTCGATTTCTTCGCGGTCGGCTTCCGCGTGGCGGATTTCTTTGTGGCCGGTTTTTTCGTCGCTGATTTTTTCTTCTTCATGTCCCAAGGGTCCTTTCCCTCCGATTGTTTGCCTCCGTCGTCTTTGAGTCAAGTCTGACCTCTAACTTCCGACTTCTACTTGGATGGTTTAATCACAAGGAGAGAAGGCGCCGCCACTGCCTCTGCGCACTAGCAACAGCAAAGAAGCGGACATAACCGATTGCGCCGATGGGGTGAGTCGAGACCGGAGAGGGAGAACTAACACCAGGCGCTTCGCCATCGCCCCCGCGGGAGAACCGGTGGCAAAGGTGGTTGCTCCGTTCGTGGTTTAACCTACCATCGCGCCATGACCGACACAGCTCTCACTCACATCCAAACACGCCTCCAGCGCGTCGAACGGCAGAACCATGTTCTCATCGCATTGCTTTGCGCCGCGGCCGGGCTCGCCACGCTTGCGGCAACGAAGCACGGCCCCACTGTAATCACCGTCGACGAGGTTCGCGCTCATCGCATTTCTCTCCTCGATGACGGCAACGCCATCGTTCACACCTGGCGCGGCGGCGTGAGCGGCTCATACTTCGAGGACTAGGATCCGTTCCACGAACTCGCGAAAGCTCCGAGCCGAGCGCGTTAGACATCGCCGGTGGGAACGATGGCAGCGGTTTCCACCATTAGAATAACTGCTCGATCAGGGGCGCGGGTCCGATGAACGACGCCTCTAGGAACGACAAAACCCTCCTGGGGCTGAAGGTCGATCGATCGATCTTCAAGGTCGATCACGAAGTGGCCCTCCAGGACAAAGAAAAACTCATCATCCTTATCGTGCTTGTGCCAATGGTAATCGCCCTGCATTACCCCCAGGCGCACCACAGAGTCATTCACTTTGCAAAGCGTCTGGTTGTACCAGGGATCGGTGCAGGCTTTCACCAATGAGGGAACATCTACCAGACTGAGGGCTGGGAACTTGATGTCGAGGTGAGTGGCGTACGG
Organism: Spartobacteria bacterium; assembly: GCA_003134785.1. Classification (GTDB taxonomy): domain Bacteria; phylum Verrucomicrobiota; class Verrucomicrobiia; order Chthoniobacterales; family UBA10450; genus AV80. The sequence continues at coordinate 4,954 of PLCN01000014.1, read as the reverse complement.
GTAACTTTGTGATTTGCTCATAACCATATGTAATTGAAAAGTTGCCTAACTTACATCCGCGCTTGACTCCCTACGTAGGGGTTAGGCGACCAGTCGAGCATGGCTCGACTTTCCGGTTTCGACCGCACTCATTCGACCAGGAGTTTACCGCCCCAGTCGGCTGGGTCGGAATCGAAAATCGTCTCCGAAAGTGTCCACGGATGTCCCCATGGGTCGAGGAACGAGCATTGGCGTTCGCCATACATGTGATCCGCGGGTTCAGCGAGAACACGAGCACCAGCTGCCTTGGCGCGTCCAAAGAGTTCGTCGATCCCCGTGACACGAAGTATGACGGAGTGCGCCGCGGGGCTCTGCTGCGTCGAAGGAGCGGCGTCAGCGTGGACGCCGGGTTGGGCGACGACGATGGCCCCGTTCCTGTGCAAGAGCTGACACCGAGTGTCGGAATTGCGGAGACGTTCGGTAAACGGCAGGGCCGTGGTGAGCCACTCGACTGCTTTGCGCACGTCGGGGTAGTACAGCACGGGTGTTACGGCCGTATTTGGTGCCGAGCGGTTCTTCTTCAGCATAGAATCGGAGGCTATCAGTGCTTCCCTGGTCGCCTAACAAGACACAAGATCAGCGACCGCGCGAATTACAAACAACTTTCGCGTACTGTCAAACCTAGGCATAAGGACGGTCCGCGGTTCGCTACGCGCCTGGTTAGGTGGCGTTCCGTCTCTCGCGATCTCCTTGCACCTCGTAACGAAGCGCCACCGTACCGCTCTCGTAGGCTTTGACCTCCGCCAGATGCAGGGCGACATCTCGGTCGAGCTTGTCGAAGAATGGGATCCCATCACCAATCAAGATCGGTAGGATCGAATAACGGACTTCGTCGGCTAGCCTGAGACGAAGGCATTCGGCGGAGACCACACCGCCTCCAACAAACCAGATGCTACGGAACCTCGGCCGCAGGCGTCCATTCACAAGCTGCGCGAGATCGCCTGAGTAGAACTCGACGGTATCCCGGGTTCGTGGTAGATCGCGACTAGTGAGGACGAAGGTGGGTTTGTCGCCGTACGACCACCCCAACCCTTTGGCCTCAAAACTCAACGCGGTCTCATAGGTTCGCGACCCCATGACGTAGCAGTCAATTGTCTTGAGGAACGCCTCGATGAATCCTGGGTCCATGGTGTCCCCGCCTGCGAATTCGTCGGACGTCTCCATCCAGTCGACGCTCCCGTCCTTTCGAGCGATGAAGCCGTCGAGGCTCGCCGCCATGTGGATCGTTACGTGAGAATCCGTGTTTGCCATCATGTCGCCCTGTCGTCGAGTACCATAGCTCGCAGCACTGCTCGGCGCCACCGCCACTTGAGTCCACCTTACGAGAAAGAGCTCAGCGACTCCGAAAGCTTTCGGAGTTCACTGGAGCGCGCATGGTTAGGCGCGTGGGTGCCAAACGAGCAGCGAACGAAAGCCAACGAATATAAAGGCCAAAGCAAAGAGGCCAGACAAACTTAAATCTTTAGCGAGCCACGGAACCCTCTAACCCGATAGTAGCAGGGCGCACTGTTCTGATACACGAAGACACGGCCGTAGCGACGGTCAGCAAAGAGGGCACCGCCGAGTTTTCTAATATCAGGAGGTGTTTTCACCCAACTCGAAGTCTTCGTATCAAAATCTCCCAGTTTCTGTAACTTCAGATATTGTTCTTCTGTTAAAAGCTCGATGCCCATGGCTGCTGCCATATCGACAGCGTTATTTTCCGGTTTGTGTTCTTTCCGGGAATCCAGTGCTTCACGGTCGTAACAAACGCTTCTGCGTCCGCCAGGGCTTTCCGCTGAACAATCGAAAAAGATATATTCGCCCGTCTTTTTATCATGACCAACCACATCCGGTTCGCCGCCGGTTCTTTCCATTTCGTTAAGTGACCATAGTTTTTCGGCGTTCGCTTCCAGCTTTGCTTGCACTTTGGCCCATACAATACCTTGATGGCGGCTGGTGTTTTTCTTAAAACGGGCTTCCAGTACCCTGAGTAGTTCTTCACGTTGTTTTGGTGAAAGCTTTTCGGGTTTAGGTTGTTTGTTCATAGGGTGTGTTCGAGCGTCTAACGAGACCCAAGATCAGCGACTCCGAATACTTTCGGAGTTCGCTCCATCGCCTAGATGACATGAAGGGAGTTGTCGGATGCGGGTTTGGGACCTACACCCGACAATATGAATAATACCATAAAGGTAGAGTCGTCCTCACTCGAGGAAACCCGCTCGGAGTTTAATCCGGGCAAGGCAACGATCAAGCTTGGAATCGATGTGCACCAGGAGTTTTACGTGGTGGTGGTGCAGGAAGGAGGAGGCAACCCGAAGCCGGCGCAGCGCTTCAAAAAGGAGGCGTTCTTGAGCTGGGCGGCCAGGCTCAAGCAGAAACGCTCCCCCAGTTCCTCTTCCACCGATCGCATTGATCAACTCGCGAAAGCTTTCGGAGTCAATTTGCGCTCCGGCAGTGGCCGCATGCACCCCGAAAGCTTTCGGGGCTGGAAACACAAAACCCAACGAGCAAAAGGAAGAGGAGGCGTCTCCAAGATTAACTCAAACCACTTACCAACCCAAAACCAATGAACTAGAACCAACCCATACCCTGCATCCACGCTTGACTCCCTACATAGGGGTTAGGCCCATTACGGCACATCATGAGCTGCAAGCTTGGTTAGCACTGACGCACCAACAGCAGGAAAGAGCGATTCAAGCTGAGGCTGTGTCAGACGACCCAGAGCACCAAAGCGCTCTCGGACTAAGCGGCCGGCCGGGAAGGCGCCTCCTGGAAGACCCTCAACTAACGAATGTGCGGTCACATATCGCTTATCTGTTGGGGAGGGGCGCTGTGGGTGATCTGTCAGCAATGCGGATTGAGAGACGGAGAAAGCGACTGCGACTCCCTCCTCAAGTAAGTTCGTGGAGCCCACGACGGGATTCAACAGGTGTACGGTTTCATGAGCAAGCTCGTACACAAGCGTCGGCCAATAACCCGCTGATGCTGTGCTGAGGTACGCACCGGCCTGGTCGGCGTTGCTCCAGATGTGAGGTTGGCCATCAGTCGTCAGAAATCTCGGTTGGCAAATTGTGTAACGCCCTTCGCGAGGCCCAAGAAGCGACTCCACTGCTTGCAGTAACAGTTGTTGAACATGCCAAACGCATGGCGCGTGACCATCTGGACGCTCGGATGGAAAAGAGATCTTCATGAATGGGCCTAACGAGACCCAAGATCAGCGACCGCGAGCCCTGTAAAGCATGACTCGGAGTGAGCGGGTGGATGGCAAACACTCAGAAGGTAAGTCGCAGCGCGGCTCGCGGTTCGCTGCATCGCCTGGTTAGATCGTTGGGCAAGCATAACATCAGTCCAAGTATGCGCGTCCTTGCGCGAATTTGTGCGACGCTCGCGCTTCGCGGGTGCGTAGATCAGTCAACTGTTCTTGGGCGCTGTCGAAGCGAGATCGTGATTTTGCGTCGAGCCGTCGGTCCTGTGACAATACCGCTACCTGGCCCTCAGCGGTCGCGCGGATATGTCCGAGGAGAACAGCGACCCGAAGTTCGTTGCACGCGCGCCAGTCATCCAGCGCTTCGGCAAAAAGCGCCCTTGCTTTCGAGTATCGATCGCCGTGAGGCCAAATCCGATCTGCCTTCACAAAGGCAGCTTCGACGACCTTTAGTTGTTCTTCGAATTCCGGTTGCTTGGCTGTCGCTTCTGTCATTGACGCCAACTTCGAAGCTTCGTCGAGGAATACTCCCAATGCTTCGTTGAACTCCTTAGGGAGCTCTGCCGCGTTTTTGGGACGTGAGCAGCTCGCGACCAACAGTGCCAGCACCGTTATGAGGATGCTGATGCGAACACACGTTGCCATTGAACGAGTATTGGGTGGATAACTACTGCAACCACTGCCGGAGAGAATCTGCTGCGTCAAGCAGCTGCCGCGGGCCCTCGGTAGTGTCGTAGCAGTCGACGTGGCAGAAGTCGTCTGTCGCGTCGATGTGGCTGCGCAGTCGCTGCTCTATCTCCTGCTCGGGCGTGTCAGTGCGAAGTAGCATCACGTGCGTGGTAGCGGTTGGCGCGCAGGCATAACGCCAGTCGAACGAATCGATGTACGCTCGGGCTGGCGCGTAATCCCGCATCGTCCGCTGGAGGACGAGTGTAACAATGAGGATGTTCATACGTGTGGCTGAGGCGAGCGGCGTTACGATCTAACGACGAAGCTGAGCCATGAGCGCCGCCGATAACGCATCGAATTCACAAAGGCCATCGTCGGCGCTCATTGGCTCAAGCGTCTGGTTGGACCTTGCTCGCATCGCTGCGACGCACTGTCCAGGCGTGGCCATTTGAACAAGCGTAATGGATAATGTCTGGCGTGTAGCCATTGAGTATCGGAGGCGAGGGACAGCCCGGCTCAATACACAGGTCAATGCGTGCGCCGCATGAAAACAACTCCGATAGGGCGTCCATCGCGGCGGCTGCGTCTGGGCCTCGCGCGGTGACCCTGATGCGTGAACCAGCCTTTAGGCCGGTGTCACGCAACGAAGCAAAACCGGCCGTTGATGGGCCGTGTCGCGTGTTCTCACTGTCCGCTGTCGATTGAAATATCATTACATCCACCGTACTCTTGGCATTAACTGTGTCCTCACCGGCCGACAACGAAATCTCTGACCTAAACCGACTCGTCAGTCGAACGATTAACACGGCAGTCCTTGCGCCGATGCGCCACTTGGTCTCGAATTCCTTCTCTATGGTGCGAATCTCATCGCCTGATGGTGGCGTCTTCTTTGGTCTTCCGAATATGCTCATAAGTGTGTGTAGTGGCCTAACGAGAAAGAGATGAGCGACGGCCACGGGGACCGCGCGTCGGTCGAAGTGAAAGGGGGTTAGTCATGTGAGAAGCGAACGTAAAGCGGGTGGCCGTTCGCTCCATCGAGAGACTGTGTGAAAAGTATTG
>PLCN01000007.1 GCA_003134785.1 Spartobacteria bacterium | reverse complement strand
CACTCAATGTGAATGGCACTCCCGTTCCCGGGCGGTTAGCTGATCCAACCCTTGAACTGCACAACTCAAGTGGAACTATGATTGTGACCAACGACAACTGGAAGATCAATGATCAGACCGGCCAATCACAGGAAGCCGACATCCGCGCCACGACAGTTACCCCGACGGACGATTTGGAATCGACCATCGTTGCCACGCTCCCCCCCGACAACTATACGGCCATCGTGCGCGGGAAGAACAACACGACGGGTGTTGGTTTGGTGGAGGTTTACAACCTACAGTAGTTACGAATCGTCGCGCGCAACTAGCGATTTTGGCAACGTTTTGCTCGTGCCGTGTTCGATCTGTACCGCCCGGTGTCGCTCACAGGGCTTTCTTCGCACCAGCCCTCTCGTCTTCCGGCTTCGTCTCGGTGTCCTGATTCCGGACCCTGACCGAAGCCCGTGTCGTTATAGAACACTTCCGACATCGCTACAACCACCTTCGGCCGCACAGCACCAAGATTGCTCTTCTTCCGCATGGCGTGATTGCACATGAGGCCCTTGCCGTTCTCCGATTTCCTGGCCTGTAAGAAGCCACTGTCTCAAGTGATTCGGCTTTCGCGCGATTGATTTGTTTTCCAACACGGGTAAGCGTCGCAAACTTGGAAAGCATGTCCCGACTCGACAAACACCGCGACGAAATTATTCGCCTACGCGCTTTGCGTCTTCAGGGATGCCCAAAAAGCGCGCGGGCAAGAAGCAGCGACACGAATAGGCCCGCGATCACGCACACGGTGAAGATGGATAAAACGACCGCTATGATCGCAAATATGAAGACGGTATCGTTTCGTGTCGAAGTGTTTGCGCCGCCGCTCGCCGATGGTGTGTGCTTCTTCAGCAACTCATAGTTGCGGTGGCTGGGTCGGAACCAGAAGGCGAACACCTCGCCGACGCCGGGGATAATGCCGATCAGGGCGTTAATCAGAATGTTAAGGCCCATTCGCGTGATCACCACTTTCGGAACACGGTTACGCGCGGCGACAAACAGCGTGATCGCTGAGACGACGGCGGCAGAGGCATCGCCAATTGCAGGAATCAGGTCGAGCACGGGATTGAGGCCGAATCGCCTGCTCGTCCCCGGCACTCGAAATAAATCGTCCATGAGCAGAGCGATGATGCGAGGCACGGCCTGAGCGCCTCCCTCGGCCTTCGATTCATGCGGAAGCAACTCGAAATCGATTAGCTTCGGTTTGGGAGTGGTCATTACTGGTTGTCGGGGGTGATTTAGAACGCGTGGAAACGGTCTTGCTGGCAAAGTCAGAATAGCGGTCTTAAAAGCGATCGGAAGGCGGTTTGTGAAAGCCGAGTCGGTTGTCACGAATCGAGGAAAGTTCCAGAGATGCAGCAGGCCAACGTCCTACCTTGCTCCGCAGAACTCCTTGCGGCATTGCAATGTTGACGCTCGCTCCAGCTTTCATTTGCCCGGCGCAGCGCGGACTCTACCTTTGCTAATTGCCTTCGTGAACTGCTTATAATCGCTTTCGGTTTGATCAGCATAGAGCTTAGCAAATTTGGCCAGGGCGGTGTCGAGCCTAAAGGAATTCCCACAATAGCCCGCAATAGCTGCAGCATCGCCTGTTCGCGCATGGCCTTTTGCCAAGAGTTCACCGCAAACGACCGCATATTCGAGTAAGGCCGTTCCTTTGAGATCTGGGGGATTGATGGACGCCTTGTGGTCTGCGAGCTGCCGCACAAGAAAGTGTCGATCCTCGATTGTGGTATATCCTAGTAACGGATCGGTGACCGTCTGTATTTTCTTTTGGGCCTCCGCCACTCGCTGTCCTTCATGTTTAACAGGCGCTCTGCGAGAGAGGTGCGGTGCATAGCAAGACGGCACTTCTTCTTTAACCTGGAGGATGAGCGGGTCCTCGACCCCGTTGCCGAAAAGTAGAACGATATAATCGCGCGTCCCGACGCTGCCTGTCCCCACGATCTTAAATGCAACGTCCACGGGCTCGTACGCTTGCACGATCCATTGATGGCTTATGGGGATGGTCTCGTGATAAGCGAGAAGCGATTTTAATACCTCACACCGGGTCTTCGTATCAACATGTCGCAAGACCGGCGGACGATCGTGAAAGCGATGACCGGTTCGCCTCCCCAGGACGGCCAGTTTGTTCAGCGTGTCGACTGGCGTTACCCGACGCGCCTTCTGCAACACTGCATGCACCGGTGTGCCTTTAGCACCACGACGAATTTCCACTTTTGCTAACTCGCACACGCTCATTGACGCAAAGCGATTCATCGAAGTGCGATAATGAAGCACCATTTCCTCCACACTATCGCGACACCCATTTTTGTTTTCTCCGGCCTCGCGTCCCGCAAGAACGAGACTGGTTGCCAGCCGTTTCAAATCCCATTCCCACGGTCCGGGGATCGTCTCATCAAAGTCGTTAATGTCGAATACCAGGTGACCCTCTGGCGCCGCATAGGCTCCTAGGTTGCGCACGTGAGCGTCGCCGCAAATTTGCACATGCAACCCCGTTACCGGAAACTCGGCCAGATCAGCTGCCATGAGAGGCGCGGCTCCGCGAAAGAAAGCGAACGGGCTTGCCGCCATTCTTCCCATTTTGATCGGCAGCAAGGACGGCAGACGGTCGCTGTTCGCGGCAAGAATTGTCGCGACCGGATCATTTCTGCCCTTCTTCGAAGTCCAGTTCGCATGGGCGTCGCGTCGTACTTTGTCACGCAACATTTTACCCCGCGTCCGCCTTTCTCTCAGTGGTAACATAACGTAATTTTAGCTAAAATCGTTCAGAGACATCCCCGCGTTAGAAATGCTAACCCTCGCCGTGATTGAATATCCGGCGAAAAGGTTGCGAGCAACTAAAAATGTAATCGCACGCACGCCTTATTTCCATTGCAAATAAGCCATCGTCCACCGTATTAACCGATATGGCTGAAGACAAAAAGGAGAGAGAACCGAAAGATGGAGACGGCGGTGTCGGCAAAGAAAAAGACGAGAACGCGGCCGATGGCGGATTTGGGGCCTGATCAGAAGGCGGTCCGACAACTGAAATTTTTGACAGCTTTTCGCCGTCGAAAATGCCGGGCGCCGACACAATCAACGTCTCAACCGGCGCGTGCCTTTCCGCGACTGCGGCACGGCTCGGTGAGGCGCGTTCTAATCGTATTCGGCATGTGAGGGAAAATGGGTTTGATTATTTTGTGCCACATTTTGTCGTACCGCACATCCGCCAGGCTGGTCCAGAAACCGAATTTTAGTCTTATAGTCACGTCAACCGCGCACACTCAAAGCGCATGGCGCAACTGATGAGTGATACTCCGGCGGAGAACGTGATTCCAATGCGAAACGCAGCAAGGTAGTGCTATTGCCTAACACTTGAGAAGAAGATAGAATACGCACATGGCGCACTACGTTTTTATTTCTCACGCTCCACGCTCTCCGGTAAATCGTGGACGAAAGTTAGTGTTCGCGGCAGCACTCGTTGCTCTGCTTACGGCTGGCGTCCTGGTTGGCCAGGAAGCAAACAAAAAGGAGGACCCACTGAAGGCGGTTGCCGCGGCAACCAAGGAACAGCCGTATGTGAACAGCCTAGGGATGAAGTTTGTGCCGGTGCCCAACACGAATGTGTTGTTCAGCATTTGGGAGACGCGGGTTAAAGACTACGAGGCTTTCGTAAACGCGACTGGCCACAAGGCGGAAGGCGGGATGTATTCGCTGGAGGACGGTCGCTGGAAGGGCGTCGGGCGAACGTGGAAGGACCCTGGATTTGCGCAGACGGGAGAGCATCCGGTTTGCGGAGTGAGCTGGGAGGACGCGAACGCATTCTGCGAGTGGCTGACGGGGCAGGAGCGTAAGGCTGAACGGATCAGCCCCAAGCAAAGCTACCGGTTGCCAACGGACGCGGAGTGGAGTGCGGCGGTGGAGTTGGAAAAAGAAAAAGGGAACACTCCCGTGGCGAAAGATGGGGAACTGGCGATATATCCCTGGGGAACAAAGTTTCCGCCGCCAGCCGGAGCCGGCAATTACGCCGGGAGCGAGGCCGAGCCTCAAACAGTCTGGGCCGATTGGAAGCCCATTGAAGGGTATCGGGACGAATATCCGCGAACCTCGCCGGTGGGGAGTTTTGCACCGAACCGATTTGGGATCTATGACCTGGGAGGCAATCTATGGGAGATGTGCCAGGATTGGATCCTGCCGAAAAAGAACTACCGTTCGACGCGCGGGGCGTCGTGGGCCAACTTTCACCGCGAGCATCTGCAATCCTTAGCTCGCGGCGGTGTTCCCCCCGGGGGTCGCTACGATACCGATGGGTTTCGTTGTGTGTTGGTGGTGGATTCTTCGCGCTAGGTTGGCCTGGCATGAGTTTGCTCCAAGGTTGAGCCTCTGAACCGCGGGCAGTTCAACTGACTTGGACGCCGAATGCGGTCAGGACGCCGGAGATCGTGTCGTACGCATCCTTGAGCGTTTGGATTCCCTTGATGCTGGCCACGATCGTAGAAAGTAGGCCGGCATCCTTTCCGGATGGACAAGATTGCGTCGGGCTGGTGTGGATCAGAAGCGATGCCGATTTTAATCAGGTTGAGCGCGACGGCGCGTTGCCGCTTTGCGTTCGAGTTATCCTGCCGCAACAACTCTTCGCAAATGGTCAGCGATTTTTTATAAGTCGTTAGGCGTTCCGCGTCGGCGTTGGCCATCCGGCCGAGCCCGTCGGCGAGCGTCTCATAGGCGCGGGCCAGCTCGTCCTGGACAGCAAGATTCTTTGGCTGGTTCTGAGCCAGTTGGGCGAAGATCTGCAACGAGCGCCGGTACTCCGAATCATCTGCTCGATGTCACCTTTCTGTTCCATGATATCACCGAGCGCGCGATGGATGCGGCCGAGTTCCATTTGCGTATCGATCCGGCGGCGTTGAGAATGCCCTTTCGCCAGTCGCTCTCGCACGGGCATTGAATGCTCCTTTACATAGGAAGTGATTCTGAAATCGGGATTCGCTGAGCGCCAAGCGAGGTAATGGCGAACTGTCGTTATGCTACCGTATTGGAACACGTACCCCGCTTTTTTCGACGCCGTGATCATGGCTGGGGAGCAACCAATAGCTCGAGCGATCTCGCAGCCTTTCGCCGGTGTATTCCTTCCGATCTTTCGCGGCTCTTTCATTCGGTGGTGGAGATTCTCACCTTTCGCCCGCGACGATGTAAAGATGATCTCCGTTCCTATTCACTGGAACTCTAGCTGGATATTCCGTAGGGTGGGATCCACGATGAAGCGCAGTGCCTCGAAGAACACGCCGCAATTGCGGGCCGCGATCTGCAAGCTGGTGGCGCTGGGTCTTTCCCCGAACAGAGCGGCCGGGAAAGTGAAGGTTCATCATTCGACCATTGCCGAATGGCGGAGGAACGATCTGGAATTCGACTCTGATGTTCAAAACGCGGAAGCCGCCTTTATCCAGAAACAGATAGCGAACGTTCAAGCCGCGGCGAACAAAGGCAATTGGCAAGCCTCCGCATGGCTTTTAGAACGCAAATTTCCCTCTGAATTTTCGCAACCGCAAGTTCAATTGCACTATGGCGTGGTCAAGGTCGAATTCGATGACTTTGGGAAGATGATAGAGAAGTTTCGCGCGAGTCCGGAAGCAATGCGCCTGCTCGGCAAGTCATCGGTGATCGAGGTGGAGTCGGAGTCTGGTGACAATCTTTCGTGATAAAGGCTGGCCAATCACATTCATCAGAGATGGCCTTCCAATTCTAGTCGGGCAACAGCGGTTTCGATTTGCGCGACAGACCACAATTTGCAGGAGTTCCGATCGCCATCCGGCGTTCGGGGAAGTAGGGCTGCACTCCAGGCGACTCGAAAGACTCCCATCCATCGCGATGCGGGCGAATCAAAATGATCGTGTCGTTGGGCTGTTGCATCGTACAAGAAGGGCCAGCCACCCGGCAACAAATGCAAAGATGAGGAAGAGATTGAGATCGAGCGATTCCAGTCTCATTCGGATTGTAAATAAAGAGTACACGATAAATTGATTTCGCTAATGGTGTCCGCGGTATTAAGCTGTTGACATGAAAGGGGCCACTTTCTTTTGGGTGTCCTTAATCGCCGCGACGCTCTTGGTCGTCCTTGCTCCCTTCAATGCTCGCGCTGCCGCCGGCGATCTTTACGAGGCGGATTTTGGTAGTGGCACGATATTCAAATTTGCTCCGAATGGAACGTCCACTGTTTTCGCCTCAGGACTAGTCAACCCCTCTGGGCTCGCCTTCGACGCGAATGCTAATCTTTTTGTGTCCGACTTCGGAAGCGGCAAGATCTTCAAATTCGCTCCCGATGGAACCAAAACCACTTTCGCCTTGGGATTAAACAAGCCTTTCGGTCTTGCTTTCGACGCATCGGGAAATCTGTTCGAAGGCGATCGGAGTGGCACGATCTTCGAATTTAGTCCGTCCGGAACAAAGACGACGTTCGCGACTGGACTGAACATTCCTGCGGGTCTCGCTTTCGATCCGTCTGGCAACCTCTTCGAGACTGACTTCGGAAGCGGCAACATTTTCAAATTTACGCCCTTGGGCATCAAGAGCACATTCGCTTCCGGCCTGACTTCTCCGGATGCCGTAACGGTCGATGCCAATGGCAACGTTTTTTGCAGTTCCGGCGGCGGCACTGTTTTTAAGTTCACGCCTGCGGGCGTGAAGAGCATCTACGCGTCGGGGTTCTCGCAGCCGACAGGTGTAGCCTTTGACGTCGCAGCCAACCTTTTCGTCTCCGATAATGCAGCGGGTACAATCTCGAAGGTCGCACCCGATGGAATGAAAACTACCTACGCGACGGGTCTGCGCAATCCGCAGGATCTCGCCTTCCAACCCGCGACCGATGTGCCTCAAAACATCTCCACCCGGCTGGCAGTGCAGACTGGCGATAACGTGCTGATCGGTGGTTTTATTATCACGGGCACCGATCCGAAGAAGGTGATTATCCGTGGAATCGGCCCCTCGTTAGCCGGTGCTGGTGTCCAAGGTGCGCTGGCCGATCCAACCCTGGAGCTCCATCAGCCGGATGGCACGGTCATTACCAACGATAATTGGAAGATCAACGATCAAACCCAGCAGTCTCAAGAAGCTGACATCCGGGCGACGACAATCCCGCCAAAGAACGATCTGGAATCGGCCCTCATCGCGACGCTTGCTCCCGGGGCTTATACCGCCGTTCTTGCGGGCAAGAATCAAACCACCGGCATCGGAGTAGTGGAAGTGTACGACTTGGACCAGGGCGCAAATTCTAAGCTAGCCAACATCAGCTCCCGCGGCTTCGTGGCCCCTGGCGATAATGTGATGATTGGCGGCTTCATCGTTGGAGGAGGCAATGGCAGTGCCAAAGTGATCGTCCGGGCGATCGGTCCGTCGCTTACTCAATCCGGCGTTTCCGGCGTTTTGCCTGATCCAACGCTTGAATTGCATGATGGAAATGGCGTCACGATTAGCACCAACGACAACTGGAAAGAGAATCAGCAGGCGATCGAAGCTACCGCACTGCCGCCCTCGAATGACTTGGAATCTGCGATCGTGGCTATTCTCCCATCTGGAGCCTATACCGCCATAGTGGCAGGGAAAGGTGACAGCTCCGGAATCGCTCTCATCGAGGTTTATAATCTGCGATAAGAGAGGCGTCCAGCTGCACCCCGATCAAGGCCATTACCCAGCATGTCGAACCGCGACGAGCACAGACTAAAAAGGAGGGCGTTTTGTGGCCCTCGGACTGTGGCGAATTGTCCCGACCTTCGGCGGACGTGTTATGACTTTCGGGCGTTTTTGTTATGACTGCGGGCCGAAAGAAGAGGTTCCTTCATAGGTAAAACAGCGGGTGAAGGGAATCGAACCCTCGTGTCCAGCTTGGGAAGCTGGCGTTCTACCATTGAACTACACCCGCGGCGGAAAGGTCGAAGATAGACGGATGAAGGATGAGAGAGGGAAAGTCAAGCGTTGTTCGCGGGCGACGATTTGCCGTGTTACTGCCAGGAGATTACGTCGTCCTTGTTTATTGCGGAGTTCTTGTCAGGAGCTGGGCCAGGCGAGCTTTCCGACTGAGTGTCCTTCCCGAATGACCACGCGATGACGCCGCTTCGGAGAGGCGCATTTCCCGCATTTGCCGAATACGGATTGGGAACTTGATTGTCGTAGTCCGTATCGATGCGAATCATGTATGGTTTTCCCCAAGGGTCGAAATATTGGCCAACTGATGCTGAGGCGGTGCTAATGCCGGCCTTGGGATTGGTACGATCTTTCGCGTCCGGCGGTGAAAGAAACACAATCCCGCGCGGGTTGTCCGTGGGAGAATTGACGGAGCGAAGAATGTTAAACAGCCTGTCATTCGTTGTCGTCGAACCGTAAGTTGTGTCTGCGGGAGCGGAAGGAGTTAGAGGATACTTTCCGTACTCGGTGTAGTAGGCATTCAACGCAGTTACGATTTGCAGCAAGTCGTTCTTGGCTTGCGTTTTCTTGGCTTGGTTTTGGATGCCTTGGAAGGCGGGAAACAAGAAGCCGATCAGGACGGCAATGATCGTGATGACGACGAGGAGCTCTATGAGAGTGAAGGCGGCGAAGGATTGTTGCGCGGAGCAAAAACTGTAGCGGCGGTCTATGACCGCCGATCGACGGCTGGCGACGCTTCGGCGGTCATAGACCGCCGCTACAGGAAGAAGATTCATTTCCAATTCAGCATCTGCTCGGGGAAGGGGCATTGGGCGCAATCGGAGTTATCCTGCAAACAAAAATCCTCGTAGATTTGAAGCAGTCCCTGCTGAAAGGCGACGGTCCTCGTGAAGCGCGGCCGGCGCGGGTCGCTGCCAAAGAGCCGGGTGGCCCCGGTCTCGAGTCGACGATTGGAAAGACGAGCCGGCAGTTTTTCGTAGGCGGCCCAAATGTCGCTGCCTTCTGTGAGAAACAACGGGAGGAGAACATTCGCCAGGATTTCATTGATTCGTGATTCGCCTACCAGAGCCATCTCTGTCGCCGCTGGAGCGGAGGTGAGGGTGTAGTGAAAATTCCAGAAAGGATGGTGCAGCCGGAGAAAGAATTCTTCAGCAGCCTCCGTCTTTCTGCCGGCGAGAGAGCGGGTGAATGAAGGCCACGCGCGAACGAGCGTGGCGAGGGCGGCGAGGCGGCGCTGGGGATGGTTGAGAGGGCGGGTGCTGCTCAGACGCCAGAGTTTCGGTGGCAGCACCAGTCGTTGCATTTCGTTGCGATATGGCCACCATCGGTCCCAAAGTCTTCTGACGTATTCGCGAGTGTCCGGTGTGTAGACGCCGAGGTCTGGCGCTTCGAGAAATCCGGCGACGCCGAAAAGGATCGCTTCCGCGTCATCGCTTTGTTTGCGCAGGAACGCGAGCGGCAAGCGCTGGGCGAGAAGGGTAAAGGCGAGCTTGTTCTGTTTGTAGCCGAGCGCCGCGGCGATTTCCTGGAAGAGCGCTTCATCGCGCCCGTGACTTTCCGCAATGGTCTTGATCCGCGCGGCTTTTCGTTGGAGGCGAAACTGCGAGGCGGCGGTAAGAATGCAGCCGAGCCGTTCTTCCTCCAGATCTTTCAGCGGCGCCTGACAGCGGCCGGGACGCGCGAGCGGCACGTTCGCGGAGAACGAATCCGTCAGGGTATCCGGATCGACGCGCACCTGCGGCACATTCCGGTTTGATTTCGTGCGGGTGAAAAAAACGCGCGCACTTTGTTGCACGAAAATGTGGAGGACCGCGTTATCGAAGGCCGAGTTGGTGGCGTGACCGTGCGTTTCCCAGCTGCGATCCGCCAGGTCGAACTCGATGGTGCCGCGGGTTGGTTCGCCGGCATTGAGGCGCACAACCGCGTCGGAAAAATCCGGTCCGGCTTCGCGATTCCAGGTGCCGAATTGGACGATCTCGACTTCATCGCCGGAGACAGAGCGAAAGTGTTTTCCGAAATCGCCGGCAAACCAGCGCGCTTGTAATTCCAATTCACTTGGCGCGCGGCGCGCGGGAAAGAGAGCGCGTTCGTGGACTCGAGCGGAATCGCGGAGGTCGGAATATTGGTCAGCGAGCAGCATCGGGGGGAAGGCGATTGTCGGAGGATCGACTGCATTTTGACAATGATTTTTTCGCGCCGAGGGAGAGCCGCGTGGGGAGTTGGGGATCGAATGGAGGTAGCACATTCATCAGCAGTCATCCCGAAGCGAGCAGACGCTGAGGGACCTCCCATCTGTAAAGTGTGCCTTCATCATTCCAGAAAGCGAAGATTGCAGTTGCGAGGTCCCTCGCCGTCTGCGCGGCTCGGAATGACACGCGACGCTAAACGTGCGCGACGGGCTCGGGCGCCAATGTCTCGACTGCGCGTGGTGAACTGGGACGCTCTCGCAAGTATTCCGCAATCTGCTCGACCAGTGGACCGCGCGAGCGCGTGAACATGAACGAATATTTCGGACCGCGTCCCGTTGTCGGTGCGATCGCGAGATTTTCCGAAAGAAACTGCGGCTCGTGCGTGATGGTCGAACCTTCCAGCTCGATCGTCTGACAAAACGGCCGCCAGTTTTTCTTCGCCGCGAAAACAATCTTGTGCGGTTCTTCATTCGTCGCGACGAGCGCGCCGAAGAGATTCGCGGGAATCCGGCGGCCACGTCCGCTGATGCAGGGCACGGCCCACGCGATGGTTTCTCCGAGCACGTTCTGTTTGCTGAAGATCGGCGCGAGCCGCGCGGGAAGCGCGATGGGCAGAGCGGACGCGCGATGCAGGTCGGCGGGGCCATTCAATTTCGTCAAGGCGAGCCAGATCCTGGCTTTCATCGAGCGGAGAATTTTTGGCGCGAAATAAAGAAACGCGGCGATGGCGAGCGCGAAAACTGACAGTGCCATGATCGGGTTGTAATGAATGAGCGCGAGCCCGCCGAAGACGGCGATGTCTTCGCCCACGCTGAGTGCGATATTCGAAAACGGTTCCGGCGAACTGTTCGCGAAGAGGCGCGAGGACGCCTTCGCAGTGTGCGTGACGAGACTGGTGGTGCCGGCGAGCAGCAGCACGAGCACATCCATGGCCGGACTTGAGTGGCCGAGAACCTGGATCGCGATCAAGGCCCCGCCGATCGGCCTGATGACGGTGTGAACGGCGTCCCACGCGGTGTCGATCCACGGGATTTTGTCCGCGAAAAATTCGAGGAAATAGAGGACGCCCGCGATGGCGATGATCAAGGGATGACCGAGGACTTCGAGCGACTGATAGTTCGGCGAGAGGACGATCCAGTGTTGATTTATCGCGAGGCCGGTGGCGAAAACGGTGAGGTAAAGATTGATGCCGGCGAGACAAGCCAGACCAAGCGCGACGCTCAGGAGGTTGAATCTTTCCACGCGGAAATATCAGGCGCGAGTCGCGATTGTCACGCGGCCTTTTGATCGGCAGGAAATTCGAAATTAACCACGGATTACGCGGATTACTCGGATGGGAGAAGCGGAGGGAACATATGTGATTGGTTGCTGAAAGAGAGCTTGGCAAAATTCGCCTGTCCTTTGTTCCAATATCCGTGTCATCCGCGGTCAACTGCTTCGATTTGAAGCGGCCCCATTAACGTGTCGCGGTCACAGCCGAGAGTTTGCGCTTCCTCCGTGTCGCTGATATGCCAAGGCATGCTCGACATCCGGCTCGTCCGCGAACAGCCCGACTTTGTGAAAAGCCGTCTCGCTACCCGCGGGTCCGACGAGGATGTCGCCAGGATCGACGAAGTGCTGCGTGTGGATGCGGAACGCCGCAAAGCGGAAACGGCCTTGCAGCAATTGAACGCCGACCGCAAGAGGTTGAGCAAGGAGATTGGCGGGAAACGCTCGCGCGGTGAATCGTCGGAAGAACTCGAGACGCGAGTGCGGGAAATTGGCGATCAGATTGCGTTGCTCAACGAGCAGACGACCGCCGCCGACGAACAGCAGAAACAATTGCTTCTCGGAATTCCAAATTTGCCGCACGCCGCGGCACCGGTCGGGAAAGATGCGAGCGAGAATCCGGTGGTGCGAAGCTGGAGCGAAAAGCCTGCGCTGAGCGGACCGGTTTTGGATCACGTCGCGCTCGGAACGAAGCTGAAGCTTTTTGATCTGGAGCGCGCGGCGAAACTGAGCGGCAGCGGATTCATTTGCTTCACCGGCGCTGGCGCAAAGCTGGAGCGCGCGCTGATAAATTTCATGCTGGATCTGCACACGGGCGAGCATGGTTATCTGGAAATTAGTCCGCCATTTTTGGTGCGGCGGGATTGCATGATCGGGACGACGCAGCTTCCGAAGTTTGAGGCGGACATGTATGGCCTCGAGGAGAATCAGCTTTTCCTCGCGCCGACTGCGGAGGTGCCGGTGACCAATTTTCATCGGGAAGAAATTCTCGTGGCGTCGGAGTTGCCGAAGAAATTTGTCGCGTATACGCCGTGTTTTCGGCGCGAAGCGGGATCGGCCGGGCGCGAAACGCGCGGGATCATTCGCGTGCACCAATTTGACAAGGTGGAGCTGGTGAAGGTTACCGCCCCGGAGAACTCGTATGCGGAACACGAATCGCTCACGGCGAATGCGGAGCGGGTTTTGCAACTGCTCGGTCTGCATTATCGCGTGATCGAATTGTGCACGGGCGATTTGGGTTTCGGCTCGGCCAAGACGTACGACATCGAGGTGTGGTCGCCGGGGCAGAACGCATACCTGGAAGTTTCGAGCTGCTCGAACTTCGAGGATTTTCAGGCGCGCCGGATGAACTTGCGTTTCAAAGACGCGGAAGGGAAGAACCGGTTCTGCCACACGTTGAACGGATCAGGCGTGGCACTGCCAAGATTGTTCGCGGCGTTGATCGAAACCTATCAGCAGCCGGACGGTTCGATTCGGATTCCGGAAAAGTTGCAGCCTTATTTTGGGGCGGCGGAGATTCGTTAATCTCCTGCTCCTGATCATGATCCTGCTCTTGATCCTTGTTGCACGTCCTGAAAGATCAGGATCAGGATCAGGAGCATGATCACGAGCAGGAGTGCGGGTTATGGAGCACTTCTGAAGAAATCGAGCTGGCCAGGATCAGCGGAGGCAATTTCGGCGGGCGAGGGAAGGGGCAGCTCGAAGCCGAGACGATTCGCGAGACGCTGGCAGGTCTCGGGCGCGAAACCTTCGAAATGATTATTCACGAAGGTCCAGACATTGCGCGTATCGGCCAGCTGCCGTTCGATCTTGAGCGCCCAGCTTTCGAGCGCGGCCTCGCGTTTCCAAAGAAGTTTGCCGTAGCGATGGACGTGCCCGCCGTCGCGATCGTATTTTGTGGTGTAATCGCCGAGGAGCCGCAGATAAAGAAAGTCGGTCGTGCGCGGGAGAAACTCGAACGGCGCGAGATTGCGTTCGTTCAGCGGACTGGTATCGGCCCAAACCCAGCAGATGCGATGCTTTTCCAGGAGACGGATGATTTGCGGGCGATGCCAGCCAGGATGGCGGAACTCGATCGCAAACCGGAAATCGCGTGGAAGTTGTTCGAGGAATCCGCGCAAGACCGGGCGCCCGTCCTTCGGCGAAAATGAAGAGGGCAACTGAATCAGGATGACCTGAAGCTTCGGCGCGAGCAGTTCCATCGTGCGCAGAAACGCCGCCAGCTCGGCGCGGCAATCGCGCAAACGGCACCGGTGAGTGATTTCGCGCGGCAGTTTGCAGGCGAACCGAAATGCGGCTGGCGTGTGTTCCACCCAACGCTGCACGGTCCCTTCCGCGGGAGCGCTGTAGAAGGTGGAATCGATCTCAACCGCGGGAAAATAGTGCGAATAGAATTCCAGCCA
The DNA here is from genome assembly GCA_003134785.1 of Spartobacteria bacterium. Taxonomy (GTDB): domain Bacteria; phylum Verrucomicrobiota; class Verrucomicrobiia; order Chthoniobacterales; family UBA10450; genus AV80. The sequence continues at coordinate 66,656 of PLCN01000007.1, read as the reverse complement.
CCGCGCGGGCGGCAACTCCGCCGGATAAAAGCTTCCCCGCCATTCCTCAAAACTCCAGGCGCAAGCGCCGAGCCGGATTTTTTGCTGTGCCGTGAGATTCAATGGAACTCAAATTAATCGCATCCCACCTCGGGGAAAGCTGTCTTAGCGACCCTCCGTCTGGGTTCGGGAGCAGCCATTTGTTTGCGGCGGCCAACTTGACTGGGCTCTCAAGGTAGCTACCCTGCGCAACGCGATGAAATCTCCCTTTCGCATACTTTTTTTGCCTCTGTTGATTTGCTTCGGTTTATTCCAGCCCGCGGCGGGATCGGTCATCTTTAAGCCGGGCGAGAAGGCAACGTACAAGACGCCGGGCGAGGAAGAAATAAGCGGCAACGCGCAGGAGATGTTCTCCAAGGCGCAGGAGGCGGAAAAGAACGGAAACATCAAGCGCGCGATCAAGACTTACAGCGCGCTGGTGCGACGCCATCCCAAAGATACGCTCGCGCCGGGTTCGCTCTATCACATGGCGCAATTGCAGGAGCAAATCCACGATTATTTCAAAGCCGCGCAAAGCTATTCCGTCCTGGCTGAAAAATTCCCCAAGAGCGAGCGTTTCGACGAGTCGATCGAAGCCCTCTTTCGAATCGGCGAGATGTATTTGGCGGGAAAAAAAGTGAAGATCCTCGGCATTCCCTTCAAGGCCTCGATGGATCACGCGCTCGACATTTTCGCGGCTATCGTCCGCACGGCACCGTACGGAAAATACACTGCGCATGCGCAGTTCGACATCGGACGGGCTCGCGAAAAACAAGGCTCGAACGAGCTGGCCATCGCCGCCTACCAGGCGGTGGTCGAGAAATTCCCGAACGATCCGCTCGCGGCCGACGCCCAATATCAGATCGGCTACATCTGGACGCAGGCGACGAAAGCCGGCACCTACGATCCGGCGGCGACGAAAAATGCCAAGATCGGATTTGAGGATTTTCTCTTCCGCCATCCCAACAGCGAGAAAGCGGCACAGGCCAAGGAGAACGTGAAATTACTCGAGCACAAGCAAACCAGCAGCGCTTTCCAGATCGCGAAATATTACGACAAGCAAAAATATTATCGCGCTGCCGCCATTTATTATAACGATGTCATCCGGCAGCAACCGGGATCGGCCGAAGGCGAGCGGGCCAAAAAAAGAATCGCGGAACTGCGCAAGAAAGTTGGCGACGCCAAGCTGCAGCCTCCCGCGGTGACTGCGGCCACCGCCAATAAGAGAAAGAAGACGGAGACTGCTGAAGGTCCCCGTTCTGAAACAAACATGCCGCCCGGCGACGCGCCGCTTCCGCCCTCGGACACCGATATCTCCCTGCCGCCGCCCGCTTCGCTTTTGCCCGACACTACGACTGCGCCTCCATCCTCCACGACTGATACCGTCCCGGCGTCATCGCCCTCGCCGTCCCCGGAAGCGGCGGCCACGCCGCAGTCGTGAAAAAGGCGCTCTTCATTTTTCTGCTCGCGCCTCTTTTGAGCGGATGCGCCGGTTACCATCTCGGCCCGGCCACGCCGGCGTTCCTGAAAGATATCCATACGATTGCAGTGCCGACCTTCACCAACCTGACGCTCAACCCGCGCATCGAAGTGCTGGTTGCGGGCACAGTGATCAAGCAATTCCAGCAGGACGGTACGCTTCGGATCGCAAATGAAGACGACGCCGATGCGATCCTGAAAGGTGAAATCAAGTCGCTCAGCCGCTCCCCCGCGCGTTCCGTTCGAGGCGATGTCCTGTCGACGGTGGAGTTCAATTTAGCCCTAACCGTGACCTATAAGCTTGTCGCGCGTGATGGCCACACGGTGATCACAACCGGGGCGGCATCGGGCACGACCAGTTTCTTCGTCGGGTCTGATGTAAGCACGGACGAACGGCAGGCGTTGCCGCTGGCCGTGGAGCAACTGGCGGTGCAGCTAGTGAGCCAGTTGACTGAGGGTTGGTGATGCGGAATGAAGGGCGACGCAAAGTTGTGGGGCATCCTCAACGACAAGCTCGAGATGATGCGCGCCAGCAATCGCCTGCCTGAGGCGATTCGCATCGGCGAGACCGCGCTCGAGCTGGCCCAACGCGCTTTCAAGCCGGAGGAGAGCGGCTACACGCTGAGTTTGGAAAAGCTCGGTCAGCTTCATGACCAGGCCGGTGATCGGACCGCGGCCAAACCTTACCTGATCAAGGCGCACGCTCTGATCGAGAAAATGCAACCGCTCGATGAGCGCGCTCTTTATCGCTCGTCCCGGCGGCTCGCGTTCCTTTGCGATAATCTGGGCGAAACCGATGCGGCTATCGGTTACTACGAAACCGCTTTCAAGACCGGCTCGAAACTGGAAGACATTCCTTACTCCGATCTAGGCACGATGTTGAACAACGTGGCCTTGATCCATCGCAAGACCGGCCGGCAAAAAGCCGCCGAGCCTTACTATCTGCGCGCGCTCGAGATTTATGAGAAGCAGCTCGGGCCGGATCATCCCGATGTCGCTTCGGTCCTGAATAACCTGGCTGTCTTCTACACGAACGAGCGCCGTTTCGCCGAGGCCGAGAGAACTCATCTGCGTGCGCTCGCGATCCGCGAGAAGGCCCATCCCCCGACGCATCCGGACATCGCGCAGTCAAAGTGCAACCTCGCGGTGGTCTATCATTCCAACGGTGATTATGCGCGGGCTTCCGAGCTTTACCGCGCGTCGATCAAGACCTGGGAGGAAGCGTCGGAAAAACCGCCGGAAGATTATGAGATCGTCGCCTCGAACTACGCGGATCTCTTGCGGTCGTTAGGCAAAGCGCGGCAGGCGAACCAGATCGAGGATCGCGCACGCAAGAAGCGCCGGGTCTAACTGGTTTGCGCTTGCGCGCACCCGTCGCGCACGCACCTTAGCAACCGCTGATCGGCTCACGTGGCGGAATGGCAGACGCGTACGGCTCAGGACCGTATGGGGAAACCCGTGGAGGTTCGACTCCTCTCGTGAGCATTCTTACCGGATCGCGTTCGAACTCAACGCCAGGGCTCGACAAACTTGCGGATCGCCGGCGCCGGCATCGCGCCGGCTTGGTGCGCGACTTCGATTCCGCCTTTGAATACCGCCATCGTCGGAATAGCGGTGACCCGAAACCTTCGCGCCAGGCTGGGTAACTGCTCGGTATTCACCTTGGCGACAACGAAGTGGCCGGAGGTTTCAGCCGCTACTTTGACAAGTTCAGGCGCCACCATTTTGCACGGGCCGCACCATGGCGCCCAGAAGTCCACCAAGACCGGCAGAGTGGAGCGGCTCGTCAAGGCGTCGAAAACCAAATCGCTCTTGATGTCGATTGGCTCACGGGGCGAAGGCAATTCGTTCTTACACTGAGCGCAACGAAAGGTCTGACCTAGTCCTTCATACTTCAGCCGGTTTCGCTTCCCGCAGTTCGGGCAAGCCAGCAGCAGACCGCGATTGTCGGATTCAATGTTACTCATGTTAATCTCGTTCCCCAACGATAACCTGTGCGTGGTCTCGGCCAAGCCGCATCGCACCTCATTGTTTACCGGTCCTTTTTTCGCCGATCGGAGGCGTTACAACCGCCGAAACAACGAAGACGTCGTCTGGCTACCTCTTGTCCTCCTCTTAAAAGGGCGACTTAACTACACCACCATCTACCCGCAAGGCCGCGCCATTGGTAGCCGAGGAAAGCGGACTGCCAAGGAACGTAACCAATGTTGAGCCCGTCACGCTGCTCTTTTTTTTCCAGCTGTAGATTCATGGGTAACCGTTCGAGCTGGTATCAGGGAGCTATCTCTTCGCGGGCTGGTATTTCCAATGACGCGATTTGCCTTCCGCGAGCCACTTGATGGACGTGGCTAGCCGCTCGTTGCGGGTCTCCTCGCGTTTCGCTTCCGTGACCCACTCGAGGTATTCGCGCTGTTTGCTCGGGGCGAAAGCTTCGAAGGCACTTCGTGCCTCCGCATTTTTTTTCAGAGCGGCGACGAAGTAGCCGGGAACTTCCAACGGCTCCCGCTTTTGTGGCTTGGTTCGCCCGGGCGCCTTGATGCCGGCTTCATTGAGCGCGACCGCTTTTTTCACGTACCCGATAAGCGCCTTCTCATTCGGCAAATCTGCCAGCGACTTGATGCAACCGAAGCTTCCCATTGCCGTCTTCTCGGCGGGTTTGTCGCCGTCGAAAATCAGCGTCTCCTTCCAAAAACCAAATGCGCAATGCTGTTTGAAGGCGGCCATTCCGCACAACACGCCTTTGTAATCGAAGTGGGGAAACTGCCACTTGATTGTCTCCTCCACGTCCGGACAACCCGCGTGGACGACTTTGCGCAGATGCTTCAAGATCGGTTTGGCGAAAGCGGCCGACTTGGCGATGTAAGCGTCGATTCTGGGATCTTTGGTGGCCATGAAAATTCCTTGGCGTTGGTTGTGGGAGATTACAAGGCGGCAAAACTTTTTGTCGAGTCGCAAGGCGCGAAGGGTTAAGCTGCAAATCCTATGGCTGGCATTGTTGTGATCGTGGCGTATCGGCCGAAGCCCGGCTGCGAAAAAGAGCTGCTGGAAATTGTGCGCAGTCGGGTGCCGACTTTGCGAAAGGAAGGTCTCGTGACCGATCGCGTGCCGGTAATCATGCGCGCGAAAGACGGCACGATTATCGAGGTCTCGGAATGGAAATCGCATCAGGCGATCGAAGAAGCGCACCAGAACCCGCGCGTCCTTGCGCTCTGGGATAAATTCTTTGCGGTCTGCGAGTGCGTCCCGCTGAAGACGGTGCCCGAAGCCGAGACGATGTTCGCCGGCTTCGAACCCCTGTAGCCGAGGCCCTATGGGCCGCGTACACGCGCCTCACAGCGGTGCGGCTACAGCTGCATGCGGGGAATTTCTTGAAAAGCGGAGAGGCCGTCGCTATCTAAGCGGCGACTCTTTTTCACTCATGGCCCAAGCACAAACTACCATGCCGCCGCGGACCTTCGGACAAACCATGCGAGTCGACGCGTGGTGGATGCAGCCGTTCCTGGTTTTTTTCGGGCTCGCGACTTTTATCGTTTACTCAACCTGGGCGGCCTTCCAAGGGAACCACTACTACTTCGGCCCCTACCTCTCTCCATTTTATTCGCCGGAAATTTTCGGCGCCTCGCCTCACAGCTGGTTCGGACCGAAACCACTCTGGTGGCCCGGCTGGCTTTTGTTTTCTCCGGCGCTGCTGATCCTTTGGGCGCCGGGTGGATTGCGCCTCACCTGCTATTATTATCGCGGCGCTTATTACAAGGCCTTCTGGGCGGACCCGCCGGCCTGCACCGTGGGCGAGCCGAGAAAAACCTACCTCGGCGAACGATCCTTTCCGCTGATCATGCAGAACGTGCACCGCTATTTTCTCTACCTCGCGATCATTTTCATTTTCGTGCTCAGCAAGGATGTTTGGAAAGCATTCTGGTTTGCTGATCCCGCGACTGGAAAAATATCTTTTGGAATTGGTGTGGGGACGGTTGTCCTGGCCTTGAATGTCGTTTTGCTCGCGGGCTTCACCTTTGGTTGCCACGCACTACGGCATTTGATCGGCGGATTTCGCGATCAACTTTCACGCTCGCCTTCCTGCTACAACGCCTATCGTTGCGTGAGTTGCTTCAATCGCCGGCACATGCTCTGGGCCTGGCTAAGTTTGTTTTGGGTCGGTTTCACCGATCTCTACGTGCGCTTGTGTTCGATGGGTATTTGGCACGACCTGAGGCTTCTGTAGAACCAGCCTCATGGCCGACTACCAAACTTTTCAACACGATGTGCTCGTAATCGGCGCTGGCGGCGCGGGATTGCGGGCGGCGATCGAGGCGTCGGCTGCTGGCGTTTCTGTTGGGCTCGTCTGCAAATCGCTGCTGGGGAAAGCGCATACCGTGATGGCTGAAGGCGGCATCGCGGCGGCGCTCGGGAACGTCGATGATCGCGACAATTGGAAAGTCCACTTCGCCGATACCATGCGCGGCGGCCAATACGTGAATCAGTGGCGCATGGCGGAACTGCACGCGAAGGAAGCGCCCGATCGCGTCCGCGAGTTGGAAGCATGGGGCGCGGTTTTCGATCGCACCAAAGACGGGCGTATTCTCCAAAGAAATTTTGGCGGCCACCGATACCCGCGGCTGGCACACGTCGGCGATCGCACTGGCTTGGAAATGATTCGGACGTTGCAGGATCACGGTATTCATCAAGGCATCGAGGTTTACATGGAGCACACGATCCTCGCGTTGCTGAAAGAGGGTGAGCGTGTCGTTGGCGCGTTTGGCTACGAACGCGAGCGCGGCCGTTTCAAGATCTTTCGTGCTAAAGCGATCGTGCTCGCGACCGGCGGACTTGGCCGTGCTTACAAAATTACGAGCAACAGTTGGGAATCGACGGGCGACGGCCTTTCCCTGGCCTACGATGCGGGCGCGGAATTGATCGACATGGAGTTCATCCAATTTCATCCCACCGGCATGATCTGGCCGCCGAGCGTGGTGGGAATTCTGGTGACCGAAGGCGTTCGCGGCGAAGGCGGAATCCTGACGAACAACGAAGGCAAGCGCTTCATGTTCGAGCAGATTCCGGAGAACTATCGCACGCAGACGGCGGACAATGCAGAAGAAGGCTGGCGCTATTGTCAGGGAGACAAAAACGCGCGGCGGCCGCCGGAGTTATTGACGCGCGATCACGTGGCGCGTTGCATCGTGCGGGAGATTAAGGAGGGTCGGGGCACTCCGCACGGCGGCGTCTATCTCGACATTGCCTGGATCAAGGAAAAAATGTCGAACTCGGCCGAACATATCAAAAGGAAACTGCCGAGCATGTATCACCAGTTCAAACAACTGGCGGACATCGATATCACCGAGCAGCCGATGGAAGTGGGACCGACCACGCATTACGCGATGGGCGGAATTCACGTCGATGCCGACACCCAAATGTCGCGCATCCCGGGTTTATTCGCGGCCGGAGAATGCGCCGCGGGGATCAACGGGGCGAATCGCCTCGGTGGAAACTCGCTCTCCGACATCGTGGTCTTCGGAAAACGCGCGGGGGAATACGCGGCGAAATTCGCGAAAGAGAATTCGTTAGGTCAGATCGACCAGGGCAAGATTGATCTGGCGGCAAGCGAGGCCGTGGCGCCATTTGAAAGAGCGGCCGGCGAGAATCCATACTCGGTCCAACGCGACCTGCGGGAAGCCATGCAGGACCTAGTCGGCATTGTGCGAACCGAATCGGAAATGAAGACAGCGTTGGAGAAGTTGAAGGGATTTTGGGAACGAGCGAACCGCGCTGGTGTGATCGGGCATCGCGAATTCAATCCGGGTTGGCACACCGCGCTCGATTTGAAGACGCTTCTCACTGTTTCCGAGGCGATCACGTTGGCAGCCTTGGAACGGAAAGAAAGCCGGGGCGCGCAGTTTCGCGACGATTATCCGGATAAGGACGATCAGTTCGCCAAAGTGAACACAATGATTTCCAAGGCGGCGGACGGTTCGATGCAGATCCGGTTGGATCCACTTCCCGAGATGCCGGATTATCTCAAGCAAGTGATCGAGGAGATGAAGTGAGCGCGTTTAAAACCGATGTCATCCCGAGCCGCGCAGACGGCGAGGGACCTCGCAACTGCCAATGGCCGCGTCCTGACGTAAGCGTGACGCAATTTGCGACTGAGAGGTCCCTCGTCGTCTGCGCGACTCGGGATGACAGCTGCGGAGGCGAAGCGTAGGGCGCCGCTCCATGAGCACGGCCACTTTCAAAATCTGGCGGGGGGATGCGAAGGCCGGCGGCTTCGAAGATTACTCAACCGAAGTTGCTGAAGGCATGGTCGTGCTCGACGCCGTCCACGACATCCAGGCAAAACAGGCGAACGATCTGGCGTGCCGATGGAACTGCAAAGCCGGCAAGTGCGGCTCGTGCTCTGCCGAAGTGAACGGAATGCCGAAACTGATGTGCATGACGCGCATGAGCGATCTGGCGTTGGACAAGCCGATCACGATCGAGCCGATCAAAGCTTTTCCTCTCGTGAAAGACCTGATCACGGACGTCTCCTGGAATTTTCAGGTGAAGAAAAAGATCAAGAAATTCAAACCGCGCGCCCCGGATGCCGCGGATGGCACTTGGCGAATGGCGCAGGAAGATATCGATCGCGTCCAGGAATTCCGGAAATGCATCGAGTGCTTTCTTTGCCAGGATGTCTGCCACGTCTTGCGCGATCACCGGAAACACGACGAATTCATTGGGCCGCGCTTCCTGATTTACGTAGCCGCGCTGGAGATGCATCCGCTCGACACTGAAGATCGCATCCCGGAGTTGAAAGCCACGCAGGGGATTGGCTATTGCAACATAACGAAATGTTGCACGAAGGTTTGCCCGGAGAACATTCAGATCACCGACAACGCGATCATCCCGTTGAAGGAACGCGTGGTGGATCAGTTTTATGATCCGCTCGGTTGGATTTGGAGGAAGTTGAAGAAGAATCGTTGAACTGATTCACGCATGTCAGAACTGAAACAACTTTCGCCAGAAGCGATTCCGGCGGCGCTGGAAAAGGCGGAGCGTTATCGCTTGCTCAACGAACCCGCCGAAGCCGAGAGCATCTGTCTCGATGTGTTAAAGGCGGACCCGGAAAATCAAACCGCCTTGATCACGCTGTTGCTCGCGGTGACGGATCGTTTCGGGAAAGGCTACGGCGTCAGTGATACCCAGGCGAAGGAACTCCTGTCGCGGGTGGAGGGCGAATACGAACGCGCCTATTACGCCGGCATTTTGGCGGAACGCCGCGCCAAGGCGAAGCTCGCGCAAGGCACTCCTGGATCTCGCTTTTACGCCTACGATGGTTTTCGCGACGCGATGAGCTGGTACGAAAAAGCGGAAGCCGTCCGTCCGCCGGGAAATGACGATGCTTTGCTGCGTTGGAACACCTGCGCGCGGATCATCACGCAGAACAAACTCGTCCCGCGCGAAGAAGAACGCGAGGAGCCGCCGCTGGAATAATGTAGAGGCGCTTGTGCCGAGCGCCTGATTGTTGAGACTAGGCGCTTGGCACAAGCGCCTCTACATCCTTGAAGCCGGCTTCAAAATCTTCGGGCGCGTTTGTCTCTTCGCGCGATCCCGATGCGGTCCGCGCAATGTTTGGACGAATCGCGCGACGGTACGATTTGGCGAACCATTTACTCAGCGGCGGCGCCGATTTCTTATGGCGCCGGCGCGCGGCGAAGATCGTGGAGGGATGGCGGCCACGACGCGTGCTCGATCTCGCGACCGGCAGTGGCGACTTGGCGCTCGCCATTCAACGTCGATTGCCGGACGCAACGATTATCGCGGCCGACTTCTCGCCGGAAATGCTGAAGGTGGCGCGATCCAAAGGCGTTCGAGAAACAGTGTTGGCCGATGCCATGCACCTCCCGTTCGAATCGGGATCATTCGATTGCGTCACGGTTGCGTTTGGATTGCGCAATATGTCGGATTGGAATCTGGCTCTGGGTGAAACGGCGCGCGTCTTAAGCAAGGACGGACACTTGCTCGTTCTGGATTTCTCGTTGCCGGTCGGAACGTTGCGCCCGACCTATCGGTTCTATCTCCACCGGTGCTTACCCTTTCTGGCTTCGCTCGTCACAGGCCAGAAGTCGGCCTACGATTATCTCGGCGGGTCGATCGAAAAATTTCCGAGTGGAGAGGAAATGATGCGGCTGATCGAGGAAAGCGGCTTCGTGAATGCGGCGGTTCAGCCGTTGACCGGCGGCATCGCTGCCATTTACACCGCACAAACACTGCGCACCCTGTAGCCGCCGCCGCCCTGTGGGCGGCGTGAGCGTCCGCGTCACAAACGATCGCGCCGCATCAATCTCGCTTCGCATAGCGAAGCGGTTATAGCATTACCGCTTCGGCGACGCTGACACTGCGGGCGGCGCAGCGATAGTAGGTGCGGGCGTTCCCACCGCCGGTGTCGCTGGAATAGATGCAGGTGTTATGGGCGGCGGCGTGGTCACGAGCGGTAAGCGCAATGCGTTAAAGTCCGGATTACTGATAACGAAAGTGCCTTCGCGCTCATCCGTGCGCGCGAACCACATGCCATCACCGGCGGGACCGCCGACCACCAGCTTGTGGACCTTCTTGTCGTCGGGCGACGTCGTAAAGGTGATCGTGACCTGCGGCTTGTCGAAAGCATGCGCGGAAGCGGTGGCTCCCGCCCAGCGGACAGCGCGCAAAACGGTGAGCGTGTTCAACAGCGATTGCACATTTACCTGATTGATCGGGTCGCTTCCCTTCACCCAGGTCCATTCCTGTTTGGGGTTGCGGATCAGCGCGGATTCATGATCTGTCATCACGGTCAGCTTGTGCACTTCTTCGGGCTTGAAGCGGAAGATCGCCAGCTCCTGCCATTGGAGCGGATCGGTAAAAATATTATCGAGGAACGCACGTCGCACCGCGACGATGAATGGCTCATCGCCCAGGCGCGCGTAGACGCTGTCCCTCTCAACTTTTCCAAACGCGATCGTAGCGAAAGGATGTTCGCCAGCGGTCGTCTCGGCCGTATTTTCCGATGCGAACGAACTGAAGATTAACTGAAGCTGCGGCTTATCGAGCCCGTACTTCGGCAGGTCCGACGCTACATCCTCGACGAACTTCGTGACCTGTTCGGCCTGGACCAGATCGAGTAGCCGCTTCACTTCCACTGAGTTCGCTGGCTGATTGTTTCGGCTCGCGATCGTCCAGGTTTCGTCCTTGCGCGCCAGCACGGTTTTCCCTTTTCCGGCAGCATCGATCGTGACGCGGTCGAGAATGTCCATCTCGATCCGAACGAGGTGGCGATCGCGCAAATCGGACGGTTTCAGGCCGAGGATCTCTTCGATTTTTTTCGGCAGAGTGTAAACCGCATTCCGGGCGGTGAATCGCACATAGACCTGTTCCTTCGCTTTCTCGGGCACGCCGCCGATCTGGAGCATCTGCCCCTGTTTGTCGTCGGCCGAAAAAAGCGTGATGGAGCCGCGCGGCTCGGCCAGACCGTAAGGATGAAGATCGCCCCGGTCCTCCGCCACGAACTGCTCAATGCGCGCCGTGGTGACTTGCGCGAGCAGGTCCGCGATCTTCTGATCATCGCCGCGCGCCCGCAACGGTTTCACGATTTCCCAATGGTCCGCCTTCTTTTCCAATTCCATTTCACCCGCGGCTGTCTTCAAGAGCGCACGCGTAATCTGCGCGGTCGTCAAGTCAGTCAGTTTCTTGTCGCGGAATTCCTCGGGTTTTTTTGCGATATCGTTCCGAACCGATTGCGCGGCGATAAAGACGTCGTTCGAGTTTCCGAGGCGCACATACATCTTCCCCTCGAGCGCGGCGTCGCTCCCAAACACAATTTCAGCCGGCGCGTCCTGGCCGAGCAATTTCAGCTTCAGCTTCGCCTTACTCAGACCGAATTCGTCGAGGCGGCTTTTGTCCTTCGCGATTTCATCCGCCGAAATAGTTTCGAATTTTTGCCAGCTATCCAGGTCGCTTAGCAGCAACTCGATTGTGCCGCTGTCAGCCTGGTCCTTGAAGGGAGCATCAAGCCGCCACTTCTTGTCCTGCCGGCGCAACTCGATTTTGTCGTCGCCGTTTTCGATGACGATGTGATCGAGTTTGTCCCGATCGAAATTCAACACGTTCTGGGCCTGCCGCCGGGCCTCCTCGGTGTTGGGCCGTTTGCTCTCGTAGTATTTGATGTAGAGGCCGAGCGCCACGACGACCGCGAGCAAGAGAAGCGTCGTTTTTGTTTTCATGCACTACTCGTTAGGTGCGGCGCTGCCACCAAACGGCGAAGCCCAGGACCGCCGGGATGAGCGGCATGATCAGGAGGACGAGCCAGCGCAAATTCCGCAACGCGTTTTCATCGAGGCTGAAGGTGAGCGTCTGCGGAACTTTCGGCGCGATCCCGATCAGTTGCTCGCGATTCAAGAGCCAGTTTACGCACCCGGAGATGAGATCGAGCGGCTGCTGATCCTGGCGAATAGCAGTGTCTTCGATGAACATGGCGTTGCTCACCACCACCATGCGCGATGAGTTGGCCTGGACGCGCTCATCGGCGCTCCCGCCTTTCTCGATCGAGACCGCGATCGTGTGGATCGCCTCGCCATTCCGGAGCGCATCGGCCTGAAACTTGGCCTGGTCTTCCGAATTGTAATCGGCTTCAGCCCAATAACCCTTCTCCGCTTGCACGAGCGGTTGCAGCCGGATGTTCGCCGCACGCACGCGATCAGGCTCGAGCGTGAGCGAGCTGGCGCCGCCGGGGAAAATGCCGCGTGCGTCGGCAAGTCGTTTCGTGATGGGGCTATCGGCGAGGAACATCGCCTGGACATCGCGCAACAACGCCACTTCCTGGATGCCCGTCTTCACCATGGCCATGAGACGGTCGTCGTTCACCTTCACTCCCAGCTCATAGAGAAATGCATTGAGTTTCGGAGTTTTCGCCGCGGGATCGAGCAAGAGGAGAATGCGCCCCTGCTTCTCCCAAAAATCGCGGAGCAGCTTCATTTCGCGATCGGAAAAATCGTATTGCGGACCGACGATCATGACGGCTTTCAGCTCCGCCGGGATCGCGCCGACTTCGAACAGATTTAATTCTTGGAACTTAACGTTTTCGTTTTCGATAAAGGTTCTCGTCACCCGGAGTGGGCTGGTTTTCGTCTCCGGCGCCATGGGATTGGCCGGCGGCGCATCCGCGATCGGCGGTTCCTTGTGCCCGACCACGTAACCGATTGTGTTCTTTTTCCCTTCGACCAACTCCATCAGCGCGCTCGTAACCGCCTGCTCGCCCTTGAAGGCAACCACCTTCGGCGCCTCGCCAAACATCGGCTGCCCCGGATCGATCTCGGCCATCTCGGACGCCTTCACACTTTTGTTGCGTCCATCATAATCGAGAATGAGAAGGTCTTCGCCGGTGACGACCTTGTATTTATTGAGCAGCTCTTTCGCCCGCGTCGGGTTGCGCTCCAGATTGATGTTCTCGACGTCGAGTTTCCCTTTCGCGGCGTATTGAAATTCGATCAGCATTCCCTGCACATCCGAGCCGATCGGGTCGTTAGGCAAAAAGAAAACCGTGATCCGCGCTTTGCCTTTCATGCTCTGGAGAAAGCGTTTCGTTTTATCCGACAGCGCGTACTTCTGATCGCGGGAAAGGTCCCAGCGCCGGTAATGCTCGAACCCGAGGTAATTCACCATCACCGCGAGAAGGAACAGGATCGCGATCTGGATCAGAACGTTCACGCCGATGCGAACGCGGTGGATCTTCCGCGGCTTGGCCGAATCGTGGAGAGGAGCGGCGTCGTTCATCATTCTACTTGGCCACGGATTGACACGGATGAAACACGGATGGGAAGAACGGGAGAGCGTTCGCTCTAGAAATTTGTCTTATCCGTGTTTCATCCGTGTTCATCCGTGGCTCCCGAAATGTTACAGTCTCCACTTGCGTGATTGGAATGCCTGATAAGTGAGCGTCAGCATCAGGATCGTCATGCTGACGTAGAGAACCATCGGCCGCGTATCGATCTCACCACGCGAGAGCGTTCCCATTTGTTCGAGCGCGGAGAAATAGCCGAGCACCTGCCGGGTGGACGAGCTTACTTCCCGGAGCACGAACGAGATCAGCCCTGAGAAAAAGTGAAGCGTGATGGCGCAAAACGAAATGACCGCGGCCACGATCTGGTTCTTGGTCACGACCGAGGCGAAGCAGCCGATGGAGATGTAAAACATCCCGAGCAAAAGCAGCATCAAATAGGCGCCGAGATAGGCGCCGGTCGAGTTCGCGGCTGATTGATGCGTCATCGTCTGGAAGACCGCGAAGTAAAGCAGCGTCGGAATCCAAAGGATCGCGTAGAAGAAGAGCGCGCCAAAAAATTTCGCCAACACCACCTGCCAGTCGCGCACCGGCGCGGTCATGAGCGGCTCAATCGTGCCGAGCTTAAATTCCTCCGCGAACAATCGCATCGTGATCAGCGGAAAAATCAGCACGAACGCGAACCAGAAGAAAACCGAATTGAAGAATGCTTCCTGGACCGAATAGGAGACGGGCTGCCCGTTCATAAAGGTAAGCTGGAAATAAAAATCGGCGCCGCTGACGAAGAGGAAAAAGACGAGAACGATGTACGCGATGGGGGAGTAGAAGTAGCTGCGAACCTCGCGAGTCAGGAGTGTGTAGAACTTACGCATCGTAGTTTGTCATCCCGAGCCGCGCAGACGGCGAGGGACCTCGCACCTGCAATTTACAGTTACTTGAAGAGATCGCGCGTGATCCGCGGTGTGCGCCGAACGTAACGCGGAAGCGTTTGACATTATGTGAGGTCCTTCGCCGTCTGCGCGGCTCAGGATGACACCGTTTTCCTCCCGTATTTGTTTGGCACTGTTCATCTCTTCACACCACATCCGGATGCGTGATTTCCACGAATACATCTTCGAGCGTCGCTTTCCGCTGCGATAACTCGCGCAGGGTCCAATGCCGCGCGGCAGCCAGACGAAAGATTTCCTCTCGCACATCGGCATGCGCTTCCACGCGTAACGCGAAAATCTGCCATGCGCCTTCGATTGATGCGGTCACATCGCGCACACCCGGAATCTTCTTCAATGCCTCCGCCCCATTATCCGAACCGACCTTCGCTTCGACAATCACACCGCCCGCCGTCCGGATCTGGCTCAACAAATTCTCCGGCGTGTCGCACGCTTCGATGCGTCCCTTGTTAATAATGATCACGCGGCTGCAAGTCATCTCGACCTCCGGCAGAATGTGCGTGGAAAGCAGGATGGTGTGTTGCTTGCCGAGGTTCTTGATCAGGTCGCGCACCTGGCGAATCTGATTGGGATCCAGGCCGCTCGTCGGCTCGTCCAGAATAAGCAGATCGGGTTCATGGACCAGCGCATCCGCCAGGCCGACCCGCTGCCGGTAACCTTTCGATAGCGCGCCGATTATTTTCTTCTCTACCTCCTTGAGTCCGCATAGCTCCTTCACATCGCCCACGCGCTCCGCCACGCGGCGATGCGGCACGCCCTTCAGTGCCGCGCGATAATCGAGGTACTCCGTCACCCGCATGTCATTATAGAGCGGAACGTTTTCCGGCATGTAACCGAGGTGCGCGCGGGCCTGGAGCGATTGTTCGAAAATGTCGAAGCCCGCGACCGACGCGCGCCCGGAAGTCGGCGGCATGAAGCTCGAGAGGATCCGCATCGTGGTGCTTTTGCCGGCGCCGTTCGGCCCGAGAAAACCCATGATCTCGCCTTTGCCCACCTCGAAATTCAGATCCTGGATCGCGGTCTGGCCGGCGTAACGTTTGGTGAGGTTTTCGACTTTGATCATGAAGCGGTAATGCTGTCAGACAACTGAAACGGCGTTGCGTTGAGATTTTCAAACGCACTAAATTTGAACCGCGGATAACGCGGATAGCACAGATGGGGACAATGGTTCCCAACGATCGCCGCAGCAACATCTATCCGCGTTATCTGTGTCATCCGCGGTTCTCTTCCTCAGCGTGCGGTCAGTGGGACGGTCTCGACTTGCTCGCCTCGCCCGTTCGCGCGGATGACGCCGACGGTGAAATCGACGCTGGTGCCTGAACCCACCCGCGCAAGCAAACCTTCCAGCTGCTTGACCGACGACACATTGTATCGGCCGACACGATAAATCACCAGGCCCCGCTCGATTCCCGCGCGATCCGCGGGGCTGTCGGGCTCGACCGCACTCACGAGAACGCCGCGGCCTTGTGCGTAGCCAAGCGCGTTGGTCAAATCGGGCGTCAGGTTTTGCAATTGCATTCCGAAAAGGCGCTGAGCGTGCGACGCGACTGCTTCGCTTTCAGTGGATTTGCTTTTCGGTGGCGGCTGATTTTGCGCCGTCTTTTTGAACTCGCCCACGCTGGCGCGAACCGTCTCCGCCGGAATAGCGAAGCCGAGTCCCTGCGTTGGGACGCCTTGCGGCGTGAAAGCCATCTTGGCCGAACTGACTCCGACCAGGCGTCCGGACAAATCGATGACGGGGCCGCCGCTATTGCCCGGATTGATCGCGGCATCCGTCTGCAGCAAATCTTTGTAATCGATGTCTTCGACCGTGATGTCGCGCTTCATCCCGCTCAAGATGCCGCGGCTGATCGAGCTGCCGTAGCCCGCGGCGTTGCCGACCACGAGCACCGTTTGGCCCAGGAGGTTCGGCGAAATGTTTTCCAGATTGATGAACGGGAAATCGGCCTTCGCGTCGATTTTAATGAAAGCGAGGTCCTTCTTCGGATCGCCCGTGATGTAATGGGCGTTGTAGATTTTTCCGTCATTCATCGTGACCTCGATCTTCAAATCGGCGGCGCGCTGGACGACGTGCTCGTTCGTGACGATGTAACCCGCCGGATCGACGATGAATCCCGAGCCGAGGCTTTGAAGCGTCTGCCGGATTTCGCGGGGCTGACTCCGATAATTTCCAAAATATTGCGCCGCGAAATCTTCAAATGGATCGCGAACCCGGCGGCGAACGACGCGTTCCGTATTGATGTTGACGACTGCGGGCAGCACTTTGGCCACCGCCAGAACCGCCGGCTCGGTGGCGGGGTCGGCCTGGGCGAATGAAGAACGCGCGACCGATAGCGACCCAGCCAAAACAAGAGCGAACGCGTATGCGCAGAGTTTTCCGGGTAGCGCGCGCGTCTCGCGTGCTGGCGACGGCGTCTCGCCATCGCGAACTTTTCTTTCGCGAATACGCCGGCGCAAGGAAGTTCGTTTCGGCGAGACGCCGAAACCAACACGCGAGACGCGTGCGCTACCCAGAGTTTCGGATCCGATGCTCACATTCAGATGCTTCCTAGTTGCCGGACGATGTCGTTAGGAATCAAATGGCGCAATTTCGGAAATGCTTCTCCGATGCGCATGAGATCCAGTTCATCTTTCTTTCGTTTCGTTGGCCGTCGTTCCGAATCTTTCCACGCCCAAATCTTCCCTTGCATAATATCTTCCAACTTAGCAACCGGGATTAAGTTGCCGAGAACTTCGCGCCGCTCGGCGCGGCTGATGAAATCCTGGTAGCGCGCATCCTGGGTGAATTGGATTTGGAGCTTGCTGCCTGGCTTGCTTGCATTGAGCGAGTGAGCGAATTGCTCGATTCGAAATCCAGCCGCCGCCAGTTCATCGCGAACCGCGGCAAGATTTTCCGCCACCACCACGATGTCGGCATCGACCGTGTAGATCGGTTCGACGTAGCAATTGACCGCGAGACCGCCGATCAAACACCACGGGCCGTGACGATCGA
Organism: Spartobacteria bacterium; assembly: GCA_003134785.1. Classification (GTDB taxonomy): domain Bacteria; phylum Verrucomicrobiota; class Verrucomicrobiia; order Chthoniobacterales; family UBA10450; genus AV80. Next base: position 49,435 of record PLCN01000007.1, on the reverse strand, counting down.
GAATCGCGGCGACCTGAGCGAAATCAGTCGCGCCGCCGTTGGTGACGGATTCGTAAATTTCTTCCGCAGTCATCTAGACGCTGCAAGTAACGGAACACCGCTGAGACTGTCAACTTGCCGTGCCCGCGGATGCCTTGCAGATTGAATCTGCCATGCGTCCCTCTTTCGCCACTCGATTGAACCTCGATCTGCTCGAGGAAAATTACCGGCGTTGGCAGGAGAACCCGGAGTCGCTCGATTCGGGTTGGTCCGCGTTTTTCGAGGGCTTCGAGCTGGGCGATTTGAATTTGAGCAACGGCGCGATGGCGACGGCCGGGCAGCCGGCGGATCAAGTTTCTGAAGGCGCACTACAGACCCGAGTGGACGGACTGGTTTACGCTTATCGGACGCTTGGGCACACTATTGCGCGCATCGATCCGCTAGCCGACAAACGTCCGCAGAATCCGCTCCTGAGCCTGCGCGAGCTTGGTTTCAGCGAGAAGGATCTGGGCCTCCAAGTTTCATCGAAATTCTTTCTCGATGGCCGCAAAATGACCCTACGCGAAATGCTCGCGCTGCTCGAAAGCATTTACGCGGATTCGATCGGCTCGGAGTTTCAGCACATCCAGAACCCGCGCATCCGCAATTGGGTCCGGCACCGGCTCGAATCACGTCCCGCGAAACACAACACGTCGCGCGAGGAACAGATCGCCGTGCTGCGTTCTCTCCTCGAGGCGGAGACATTCGAAACTTTCTTGCACACGCGTTACGTAGGGCAAAAACGCTTTTCACTTCAGGGCGCGGAATCGCTCATGGTGATTCTCGATACGATTCTGCAGCGCTGCCCGGGTCATGGCATCGAGGAAATCTGCATGGGCATGGCGCATCGCGGCCGGCTCAATGTCTTGGCGAATTTTCTGAAGAAATCTCTCCAGGTCATCTTCACGGAATTTTCGACCAACTACATTCCTGACCTCGTCGCGGGTGACGGCGACGTGAAATATCACCTCGGATATCGCACCGTTCGGAAACTGGAAAACGGCGAGGTCGAGATTCGTCTCGCCGCCAATCCGAGCCATCTCGAGGCAGTAGACCCGGTGGTGGAGGGCACCGCGCGCGCGCGGCAACGCATTCGCAAAGACACGGAGTTGCGCCGCAAAGTTTTGCCGTTGCTCATTCATGGCGACGCCGCTTTCGCCGGGCAAGGCATCGTTGCTGAAACGCTCAACATGTCGCAGCTCCACGGTTACGGCACCGGCGGCACGTTGCACGTGGTCGTGAACAATCAGATCGGATTCACCACGTTGCCGGAAGACGCCCGCTCTTCGATGTACGCCACCGACATCGCGAAGATGATCGAGGTCCCGATTTTCCACGTGAACGGCGACGACCCGCTCGCGGTAAAATTTGTGACCGAGTTGTCCCTCGATTTCCGGCAGGAGTTTGGACGCGATGCCGTGATCGACATGTATTGCTATCGCCGCTACGGCCACAACGAAGGGGATGAGCCGTCGTTCACCCAGCCCGATCTCTACGCGAAAATCCAGAAGCGTCCGTCAGTCGCGCAGCTTTATAAGAAGGAGTTGATCGATGCGGGGCGATTGAGCGAAGACGAAAGCGCGAGTCTGGAAGCGGAGTTCGAGATGCGTCTCGAGTTGGTTTTGCAGGAAGTGAAATCGATCGAGGAAGAGCAGGCGAGCGAGAAGGCGCGTTTCCAGGAATCGACCGCGGTTTTTCAGCCGCAATATAAGAGTGAAGGCAAACCGACGGCGATCAGCCCGGACATGCTCCGGCAGATTGTCGATGGGTTGACGCGCGTTCCGGAAAACGTCGACGTCATCCCGAAAGTGAAGCGCACCGTGCTCGATCGCCGCCGGGAGGTTTTCGAAGCGGGCGGTCCGTACGAATGGCATTACGCCGAAGCGCTCGCGTTTGGATCTTTGCTACTCGAAGGCATTCCGGTCCGGCTCTCGGGACAGGACAGCCGCCGCGGCACTTTCAGCACGCGCCACTCGTTCATCTACGATGCGAAGACCGGGCAGCCCTACATGCCGCTGCTCCATCTCGCGCCGGAGCAGGCGCGCATTTGCATTTACAACAGCCTGCTTTCGGAGTCCGCGGTCCTCGGGTTCGATTACGGTTATTCGCTCGATTATCCGAACATGCTTTGTCTTTGGGAAGCGCAGTTCGGCGATTTCGCCAACGGCGCGCAAACGATCATCGATCAATTTATCATCCCCGCCGAATCGAAATGGCAGCGGCCCAGCGGGATTGTGATGCTGCTGCCGCACGGCTATGAAGGACAGGGGCCGGAGCATTCCAGCGCACGGCTCGAGCGCTTCCTCCAGGCGTGCGCGGAAGATAATATTCAAGTCTGCAACGTGACGACGTCCGCGCAGTATTTTCACGTGCTGCGCCGTCAGATGAAACGCGATTTCGTCAAACCGCTCATCATCATGACGCCGAAGCGTCTGCTTCGTTCGGAGCAGGCTTCATCGCGCACGGAAGATTTTACCAACGGCGCGTTCGCCGAAATCCTCGGCTCACCCGAAGTGGGGCCGCCGGAAAAAATGAAGCGCGTCATTCTTTGCTCGGGCAAAGTTTATTACGATCTCCTGAATTATCGGGACGCGGAGAAGATCACAAATGCCGCGATCGTTCGCGTCGAACAACTCTATCCGCTCGCAGAAGCTAAATTGCGGGAGATGGTAAAACCATTTCCCAAGAGCGCGAAACTGATCTGGTGCCAGGAGGAATCGCAAAACATGGGCGCATGGACTTTCATGGAGCCGCGGCTGTGGGCGCTTTTCGGCCGCACGATTATTTATGCGGGCCGGAACGCGAGCGCCAGTCCCGCAGTGGGCTCGCTCGTTCTTCACAAGCGCGAGCAGGCCCAACTGATCGCCGATGCTTTCAGCGTCTGATTCTTAATGTGGGAGTCGCCTTTGCGACGATGTCGGGGCACAATGGTCCCTCCCACATTGATGTTCGACCGCGCGCGACGATTGCGCATAATGTAACGCTTTCATGAGCATCGAAGTCAAAGTTCCGGCCGTCGGCGAATCGATCTCCAGCGGGGTCGTTTCCGTCTGGCACAAAAAATCGGGCGAACAGGTCGCGGCTGGCGACCCGCTCTTCACGCTCGAGACCGACAAAGTTTCCACCGAAATTAACGCCGAAAAAGACGGCGTCCTGCAAACGCTTGTGGCGGAGGGCGCCGAAGTGAAAATCGGCGACGTCGTTGCGACGATCGAGGAAGGTTCTGGGAGCGAGACCAAGCCCGCAGCGAAACCGAGCCCTTCGAAATCGGAGACAAAATCTCCGGCGGCAGAGGAAAAAAAGCAGGACACGCCGAAGCAGGTCACTCCGGCGGAATCGTCCGACGTCCTTTCGCCTGCGGCGCGGCGCATCGTGACCGAGGAGAAACTCGATCCGCAGGAGATTCGCGGGAGCGGGAAGGGCGGGCGGGTGACTAAAGGCGACGCGATCACCGCCGCGAAAAATCGCGCCGCGCCTCCGGAATCGGCGCCACCATCCACGAAAGCGGTGGAGAATCGCGCGGAAGAAAAACCCGCGGCTCAATCGGAGAACGAACGATTCACGCGCAAGAAAATGTCACCGCTACGGCGCAAGATCGCGGCGCAGCTCGTCATGGCGCAGCACACGGCCGCCATTCTCACGACTTTCAACGAATGCGACATGACAGCGGTGCAAGATCTTCGGGCGAAGTCACAAGACGCCTTCACGAAAAAGAACGGATTAAAGCTTGGCTTCATGTCGTTCTTCATCAAGGCGGCCGTCGAAGGATTGAAAGCAGAGCCGTCTATCAACAGCCGAATCGAAGGCGACGATTTCATTCAGAATCATTTTTACGACATCGGCGTCGCGGTCGGGACGGAGCGAGGGCTGGTCGTACCTGTGGTGCGCGATGCGGACAAAAAAAGCTTCGCTGAAATCGAACGCGACATCGCGGATTACGCGACTCGGGCGCGCGAAGGGAAGATCAAGATCGAAGATTTGCAGGGCGGCACGTTCACGATTTCAAATGGCGGCGTTTACGGTTCGATGATGGGCACACCGATCCTGAACCCGCCGCAAAGTGGCATTCTCGGTATGCACGCGATCATAAAGCGACCGGTCGCGATCAAGGAGGCTGTCGTTATCCGCCCGATGATGTATCTCGCGCTCAGCTACGATCATCGTGCCGTTGACGGAAAAGAAGCCGTTACGTTTCTCGTCACGCTCAAGCAGTTCATCGAAGATCCAAAGAAACTGCCGCTGGATTTTTGAATGTGGCAAGTGTGGGAGGGGCCTTAGTGCCCCGACTGCATCTAGGCCAAAGAGTCGGGGCACAAAGGCCCCTCCCACATTGATTGCAGACGACGCGCCGGCATTGATACTCACTCATGGACAAATTTGATGTCGTCATCATCGGCTCGGGACCGGGCGGTTACGTCGCGGCGATTCGCGCGGCGCAGCTCGGGTTGAAAACCGCCATCGTCGAGAAAGACAAGGACCTCGGCGGCACCTGTCTCAACATTGGTTGCATCCCGAGCAAGGCGCTTCTCACTTCGAGCGACCATTATGTTTTCGCGAAAAAGGAAGCGGCGAAACACGGCATCATTTTGGACAATGTCGGCCTCGATCTGGCGAAGATGCTCGCGCGCAAGGACAAGGTCGTGAAGACGATGAACGGCGGCGTGAAAGCGCTGATGAAGGGAAATAAAATCACGACGTTCCAAGGTTTGGGAACGATCACCGCGGCGGGCCGCGTCACGATCAAGCCCGGCGAAGGCGAGAGCCAGGAGATCGAAGCGGCGCACATCGTCATCGCGACTGGCAGCGTGCCGGTTGAGTTGGCCAACATGAAGTTCGATGGCGACGTGATTGTGAGCAGCACCGAAGCGCTCACCTTTGAGAAGGCGCCCGAGAAGCTGCTCGTCATCGGCGGTGGCGCGATTGGTCTGGAACTTGGATCGGTCTGGAGCCGGCTTGGCTCGGAAGTGCTCGTGCTGGAATTCCTGCCGCGGATCGCGCTCGGTTTCGATCTCGAGCTCGCGAATTTGCTTCAGCGTTCGCTGACCGCGCAGGGGATGGCCTTCCATCTCGAAACCAAAGTCGGCTCGGTGAAAGTCGAAAAGGGACGCGCCGTCGCCACTGCGACAAAGGGCGGCGAAGAATTGAAATTCGAAGCCGACAAAGTCCTCGTCTCGGTTGGGCGCCGCGCCTTTGCCAAGGGAGTCTTCGGAGAAAAGCTCGGTGTCGCGCTCGATGATCGAGGCCGCGTAAAAGTGGACGAACATTTCCGCACGAACGTCGAAGGCATCTACGCGATCGGCGACGTCATCGCCGGCCCGATGCTCGCGCACAAAGCGGAGGAAGAAGGCATCGCCTGCGTCGAAATGATCGCCGGGAAAGCTGGTCACGTGAATTACGAGGTCATTCCTGGAATCATCTACACCAACCCCGAGCTGGCCGGCGTCGGCCTCACGGAAGACTTAGCGAAAGAGAAGGGGATGGATGTGCGCGTGGGTAAGTTTCCTTTCCGCGCGAATGGCCGGGCCGTGGCCAACGAAGATTACGAAGGCGTGGTGAAGTTTGTCGCTGATGCCAAAACTGATCGCATTCTGGGAGCGCATATTCTTTCGCACGCTGCGTCGGAGTTAATTGCCGAAACGGTCGCCGTGATGGAATTCGGCGGCAGCTCTGAAGATCTCGGTCGCACCGTGCACGCCCATCCGACTTTAAGCGAAGCTGTGAAAGAAGCCGCGCTCGCGGTGGAAAAGCGCGCCCTGCATATCGGCAATCGTTGATTAGGATAGCGGTTTCAAAAAATGCGTGTCATCCCGAGCCGCGCAGACGGCGAGGGACCTCGCAGTCGAAGGGAAGGGCCGCGTGCCACCGCTTCGCGTCCCCCGTAGATCTAACCTTGAACATTACGGCAACTGCTTTGAGTAACCTTTGACCTGTTGGGAGGTCCTTCGCCGTCTGCGCGGCTCAGGATGACGACGCGGTGCGCGAGCGCGCGGCTCCATCGCTATGATTGACAACAATCATCACTTCCGGCAAACCGGCGAGATGTTGTCGCGCTTCAAGGAGCGGCGGTTTCCAAACCGCCGTCGGTTGGTCGGCGGTCTGGAGAACGCCGCTCTTTGGATGAGATGGCTCCGGCTGTTCGCACTCCTGGCGTGCATGGTTCTGGCAATCGCAAGTGCAAACGCCGCTTCGGAAATCGTCGTCGCGATCCGATACCTCCTGGCACAGGGCGAGAGCCACGCGCACCTGTTTCTGTATCGCGAAGACGGAATGCCTCTCCGGCAATTGACCAAGGACGATTCGGGCCAGGATCTCGATCCGATTTTCGCGCCGGATGGCGAGACGATCGTGTTCACGCGGGAGATTGGTGAAAACAAGTTCGAGTTTTGGAGCGTCCAGCCGAAGGGCGATGCGCTCAAGCGGCTGGATGCGGCACCGGAATGGTATGACGCTACCAAAAGCTCGCCCTACTTCGCGTGGCCGGAAATGGAAGGTTCGGGTGACGATGAAAGTTCGACGCCGTTCGGGCAGCGCAGTCCGCACTTCCGCGCGCCCGATGGTTCCGTCGAACTGATTCTGCGCGAAATAAAGCAGGACGAGGATGACTCCGTCAACGGCCCCGAGCACGGGAAGCATTACCTCCTGCGCGATCTGAAATCGGGAAAGGAGTTTGAATTCGCGAAGCTGCCCGGCTTTGAAGGTGCGGTCGAACAACTCCAGCTGAAGGAAAAAGGGGACCGCTTTCTGATTGAGCCGCCGCTCCGTCTCGCCTTTTTCGGAGTGCATTTGGGCAGCACCGATGGCGATACCGACTACGCCCTCGACCTAACGAATCGTCGCTTTGTTCGGCTGTCGCCCAATTGGGCCGCGCCCATTCCATTGGCCGGGGAACCGGCCTTCCTGGCCCTTGACTATGTGCGTTATGTTCCCATTCCCGGGAGCGACAAAACCGCGAACTGCAGCTACCTGGAACGCTGGGACGCGAATCTAAAAAAGGTGCGTTACGCGCGCGATGGAACCGCCGCCGTTTGTTACGGAGCGTCGATGTATCGGCCGGGAAAAACGCCGGCCACGGTCTCAGCCCGCAAGAGCGGTGATTGACGGCCTCGCGTTTTCACCGACCGCGCCACTGACATGGAAAGGGCGATTCACCTCACGCGTGCCGGACCGCCCGCCGCTTCGGGTTTTCTTTCCGGTCCTGGCATCGTGTTGTTACTGGCGGCCGCAAAATTTATTTTTCATCTTCTCACCGCCGGCCGTTACGGAATTTTTCGCGACGAGCTGTATTATCTCGCCTGCTCCGAGCATCTGGATTTCGGTTACGTCGATCAGCCGCCGCTGATCGCTTTCATCACTTGGATTGCGCGCCACCTTTTCGGCGAATCGCTCATCGGCTTGCGTCTGCTGCCTGCGCTCGCGGGCGCCGCGACGGTTTGGTTAACCGGAAAGCTGGCGCGCGAAATGGGCGGGGGTGTTTTTGCCCAGGCCCTCGCGGCCCTCGCGGTCATAGCCGCTCCCGTTTACCTGCTGCTCCATCATTGGATGACAATGAACGCCTTCGAGCCGCTCATCTGGCTCGGATGTGTCTGGTGCATCGTCCGCGCGATCAATCGAAGCGACCCGCATTACTGGCTTTGGTTCGGCGTTCTCCTCGGGCTCGGGATGGAAAATAAATACACCACTGCCTTTTTCGCCCTGGCGGTTTTTGTTGCGTTGCTCCTCACACCGCAGCGCCGTTTTCTCTCGAACGCCTGGATCTGGCTCGGAGCTTTTTGCTCGCTCCTGATCTTTCTCCCAAACTTGATCTGGCTGATTCGGCACAACTTTCCGTTCCTCGAATTAATGCAGAATATTCGCGGCACTGGACGAGACGTGGTGCGCGGTCCGATCGCTTTCGTCGCGGACCAAGCCATGCTGATGAATCCGATTCTGTTTCCGCTCTGGCTCGGCGGTATTGGCTGGCTGTTCTTGAATCGGGATGGCAGCCGCTATCGGATCCTCGGTTGGACTTATGTCTTAATGCTTGGCGCCTTCATTGTTTTGAAAGGGAAAAATTATTATCTCTCCGCCGCATATCCAATGCTCTTCGCGGCCGGCGCGATCGCGTTTGAAAAGATGACTCGCGAAAGGGCCCGGTGGAGCCGCGGCATTTACGTTGGGTTGATCGTGGCCGCGACTTGTTTGCTTGCGCCAACGGTGTCGCCCGTTCTGCGCGCCGAGACTTATATCCGTTATCAAAAAGCGATCGGGCTCGAGCCGCCCAAGGCCGAGAACCAGCCGACTGGTCCCTTGCCGCAATATTTCGCCGATGAGTTTGGCTGGAAGGAAATGGCGCGGGAAGTGGCGCGCGTCTATAACGCGCTGCCGCCCGAGCAACGCGCGGTGACCGCGATCTTTGCCAACAGTTACGGCCAGGCGGGAGCGATCGATTTCTTCGGGAAAAAATACGGGCTGCCGAAGGCGATCAGCAATCATCAAAACTATTGGTATTGGGGCCCGCGCGATTACACCGGCGAAAGCGTGATCGTGCTCGGCAGCGATGGCACGGGTGATCGAGAACACTTCGCCAGCGTGGAGTCCGCTGGCCGAACCTACCATCCGTACTCGCGGCGCGACGAGCACTTCCAAATCTTTGTCTGCCGCGACCTGAACGCTCCTCTGCCAGCGCTTTGGCCGAAGATGAAGAAGTGGGATTGACTGCCGCGTTTATTTCGCCTCGTCGAAACTGTTGGAACAACATCGAATTTAGACAGACAGGATTAACAGGATGAGGAGAACCAATCTGTGAATCCCGTTAATCCTGTCTATTCCTTTGCCGTCGATGGAAAGTACCACGGCCATTCTGCTTCGTAAGCGAAAGCTGAGCGACACGAGTCTTATCATCTCGTGGTGCACGGAATCGTTAGGCTGCATCCAGACCGTCGCGCGCGGCGCCCGGCGCGCGAAAAGTCCATTCGCGGGAAAACTGGATCTGTTCTTCGAAGCAGAAATCCAGATCGCGCGCAGCAGGAAGTCGAACTTGCATACGCTGACGGAAGTTGCGTTGAAGAATCCTTTCGGCGGTATTCGCGAAAATTTTCGGCGGACGCAGGCCGCATCTTATTTCGTGGAGTTGATCGAGATCTGCACCGAGTCCGACCATCACGAGCCGGAGCTATTCGCGCTGCTTCGGCGCGCTTTCACTTATCTGAGCGCGAAGGACCCGAACCTTCGCGCGATGCTCCACTTCGAAACTGAGCTGGCGCGAATCGCCGGCGTCCACGACACCAAGATGCTCAAGAGCGATCCCGCGATGGCGCTGGCAAATCTCTTCGGGCGGCTGCCGAGCTCGCGCGCGGACTTGCGCAAGGCACTCGCGGCGCTTCTGTAGCTGCCGCCCTGCTTGCCGCGCCGAAGCGAGGCGGAGGCGGGTGGGCGGCGTGTTGGTTGGCCCCAAGGCTAAGGCGGGTGGACGATTGAATGCGACGCATCTACCGCGCTTCGCAGCGAAGCGGCTACAAAAAGCGCTTTGACTCGTCGTCGGTCTGTCTAACTCGCAAGGTAACGCCGCTGTTACCTTCGCCGATTTGCCACGGGATGGACGGTGGAACGACCTTTGCCTGTGAAAACGTCTACTCTGCTGCTCGCGGCCGGCCTGTCTCTGGCCGTCGGTATCTCCAGCGTTCGCGCGAACGAGACTTTCAAATCCGATCTGGCACAGTCCACGATTGACTTCAAGGTTCGACATATGCTCGGAACTGCCAAAGGCAAGTTCACGAAGTTCAGCGGAACAATCGAAGTCAATCGGGAGCATCAGGAAAAATCCTCCGTCATCGCCACGATTCAGGCGGCGAGTATCGACACCGCGATTGCGAAGCGCGACGAGCATCTGCGCGGCGACGATTTTTTTAACGTCGGCAAATATCCGGAGATCACCTTCAAAAGCCGCCGCGTGAAGCAGACTGGTCCGAGCTCCGGCGACATCATTGGAGATCTGACAATGCATGGCGTGACGCGCACGATCACACTTCACGCGCAATTGCTCGGAGCGGCCGAAAATCAAACTAGCCGTTGGCGCATCACGACAGCGCCGATCAAACGCAGCGAGTTTGGACTAGCATGGAGCAGGAGCATCGAAGCCGTCTCGATGATCGGGAACGATGTCGCAGTCGATATTCAGATCGAAGCGATCCACCTGAACTGACGGGGAAGTAAGGGCGGTTCGCCGAACCGACCGCGGGCGATTGGGGTCAATCGCTCCTATCTGGCATCCTAGCGCGGTGACGGGGACAGAGCACGTTTCGCGAAAAGGAAGACCAACATCACCGGCAGGGTTAAGACTATGGAGCTGGCGACGATCTCGCCCAGAAAGAGGGCCAGGGTTGGATTGGATTCGCCGTCGATCGAGATCGGCGACAACCAGGCGAACCATGGCGGCTGAAAGGCATAGGGGCCACCACGCATGGTGAGAGCGGCCCAACACAGGCCTGATGTTCCCATCAAGGTCAAAAACGCGATTAGCGCAAGCTCGCGCCTAACGAGTGGTAAAACGATATGATAATAGGTCCCGAACCAGCCACATCCATCGAGCCGCGCCGTATCTTCCAGTTGTCGCGGAATCCAGCGCACGGTCTGACAAAGGATGACGACGCTGAACCCGGAGATGAGCCAGTTGCCAAACCAGAGCGAGTAGGAAACCGGGCCGAAGATTTTTCCAGCCAGGGTTGCTGGTGCGCTCCAAAAAAGACCAGCGATCATTATCGTCGCGAGTGGGGGGACGATGCCGCGCCCGCGCCAGCTCAGCCGGGCGAGTGCCAGAGCCATCAGCGAATAGATCAAGAGCATTCCCGCGAGGTTCATGGCGAGGGGGATGAGGCAGTTCATTGGAGTTGGCTTTCGCGCAAAGCGCGGCGATTAATTCCCTTCCTCTTATCCGGATGAGACGACATATCAAATCACGAGCGAGGATCGCTGCATGAACACGCGCTTCGATATGCAGACAATCGCACTTATCCTCGGCTGGGTCGGCACCGGCTGTTGGGTGGTCTGCTTCTGGTGGATGCATCGGCTCTCCTCCCGTCAGGAAACCATGCTGCAGGAGTTGCACGCCGTAACGAAACGGATCGAGCAGTTATCCGAGGCGGAGCATGATATGCTTCGAGAGGTTCATCCTTCGGTCGAAAAGATTAAGGAATCGGTGAAGGACGTGGCTGTGGCGGTTTCGGCGGAAGACTCGTCCGGTAACGCAGTGCAGCGATAGACGGCCGCCGCTACAGTACGCAATCATGCGAATCGAGCCGCTCGGAGACTCCGCGCTGATCATACGCGTCGTCGATGATTTTGCGCGTGATCCTGAAGCGTCCTTGAATGCGGTGCTTGCCGCTCTCGGCTATCTCAAGGCCGCGGCAATTCCGGGCGTGACCGAGCTGGCGCCTGCCTACACAACGATCGGGGTTTTTTATGATCCGGCCCGAATCGAATCCGCCGATTCCGATCAAGCGCCGTTCGATTTTCTCAGCGCAAAAATCCAGAGCATCTTAAACGCGTCATCTTTTGAAAACGAAGCCGAAATCGAAGCGCCGCTGATCGAGATTCCGGTTTGTTACGATCGCGGGTTGGCGCCCGATCTCGGTGATGTGGCTCGGGTGACTGATCTGGCTGAGGCCGAAGTAATCCGCCGGCATGCGAGCGGGGCTTATCGTGTTAGCTGTGTGGGATTCATCGCTGGCTTTCCGTTTCTGAGCGGGCTGCCACCGGAACTCGCGACCCCGCGGCGCGCCGCTCCACGCAAGGAAGTGCCCGCTGGTTCGGTTGGAATCGGCGGCGGGCAAACGGGGATCTATCCGCGAACTTCGCCCGGCGGTTGGAATTTGATCGGGCGCACACCGCTTCGGTTGTTCGACGTTCACTGCGACCCTCCCACGATGCTTCAGGCAGGAGATCGAGTCCGGTTCCGAGAAATTTCGAGGAAAGAATTCGATTCATTTTCGCCGTGAACGCCTTTATTCAGTCCGCCGGTTTTCTGACCTCCGTCCAGGACCTGGGTCGAGCGGGCTTCCGACAATCCGGTGTTTCGATTGGAGGCGCGCTCGACGCGCATGCGATGCGCGTGGCAAACGCGTTGGTCGGCAATGAAGACAACGCCGCCGGTCTCGAAGCGACTTTAGGGAAACTGCGGTTGCGGTTTGAAGATCAGCGCGTGGTGGCCTGGTGTGGTGGCGCGTTCACCGTTCGGATTGGTGCCGCCGATCTTCCGCCGGGTCATGCGGGTCTGATCACGAAGGGCGAAGAGTTGATTATGACCGCGCCGAACGCGGGCTCACGCGCATGGCTGGCGATTTCCGGCGGGATCGATGTGCCACTGGTTCTCGGCAGTCGCTCGACCGATCTGCGCGGAAATTTCGGCGGCCATGAAGGGCGGACGCTTCGCGATGGCGATACGCTTCAGCTCGGAGATCCAGCGATCTCACCAGCTCGCATGGCGGAGATGTTTGGCGACCGGAAAATTGCGGAGTGGACTGCGTCGTCCGCCTGGGTCACGACGGCGCAACGAGACCGTTTTCTGCGAATCCTGCGTGGACCGGATTGGACGCGCTTTACTCCCGCGGCCCAAACGGCATTGGTCGGCGAACCCTTCACGGTCACGCTTGATTCCGATCGCATGGGCGCCCGGCTCGATGGATCGAACTTGGAGCGTGTGAATGCAAGCGATCTGCTTTCGGAAGCGGTCGCTCCGGGGACACTGCAAGTTCCGCCGAACGGAAAGCCGATTCTTTTGCTCGGTGATTGCCAAACCATCGGCGGTTATCCGAAAATCGGTCACGTGATTACGGTGGACCTGCCGATTGCCGCGCAGCTTTGGGCCGGCGATCTCGTTCGTTTCCACGAAGTCTCGCTCGCCGAAGCGCAGCAGCTCTTGCGCGAACGCGAGGATGATTTCGCGCGCTTCCGCGTTGGCTTGAGCCTGCAACGGTCATGAACCTCGTCGTCGATCTCAATTCCGATCTCGGCGAGGGCGCGGGGCACGATGAGGAAATTCTCGATCTGGTTAGCTCCGCGAACATCGCTTGCGGTTTTCACGCCGGCGATCCGGCCTCGATTTTCGCTTCGATCCAAGCGGCACTCCAACGGGGTGTCGCGGTGGGTGCGCATCCAAGTTTCCCCGATCGCGAAAACTTTGGCCGTACCGAAATGGCGATGCCACCGGCTGAAGTTTATTCCTACGTCGCTTATCAGGTCGGAGCGTTTCAAGCCCTGGCGCGCGCGGCGGGCGGGCGAATGAATCACGTCAAACCTCATGGCGCACTTTACAATATGGCCGTGCGCGACCGGGCGCTGGCCGATGTGATCGCGAATGCCATCTTCACCCTCGACGCGAAAGCAATCCTCTTCGCACCGGTCGGGAGCCAGCTCGATTACGCTGCCACTGAGCTTGGACTAGAGACCGCGTCCGAAGTTTTTGCCGACCGCAATTATCTCGCGGGTGGCTCGCTTGTTCCGCGGTCGCGCCCCGATGCGTTTGTGCACGATCCGGTCGAAGCCGCCGATCGCATTATCCGCATGTTGCTCGAGGGGAAAGTACGTGCCGTAGATGGAACGGATGTTCCTGTTTTGGCCGGCACCGTATGCGTGCATGGCGACAATCCGCAGGCGGTCATCTTCGTGCGCGAGTTGCGGAAACGCCTCGAACTCGAAAAGGTTCTGATCGCCGCGCCTGCTCCACCGCCATGAATATTTCTTTTGGTAGGGCGAGACTCTGTCGAGCCGAATCAAAGCGCGGCTACACAACCCGACGGCTCGACAGAGTCTCGCCCTACCAAAGATCTAGACTCGCATGCAAAACGCTGAACAATCGCGCGGCGAAAATCAGAAATTAGTTCGCGGTCTTGGCCCGCTCGACGCGACCATGATTGTGGTCGGCTCGATGATTGGCTCCGGCATCTTCATTACCTCGGCCGAATCCGCGCGGCTGAGCGGCGCGCCCGGCTGGCTGCTCCTGGCTTGGGCCGTAGCCGGCTTGATGACGATCACGGGCGCCCTCTGCTGCTCGGAGCTGGCCGCGATGATGCCGCGCGCCGGCGGAGTTTATGTTTTCCTCCGCGAAGCCTACGGCCCTTCGCTTGGTTTTCTTTTCGGCTGGACGCTCTTTCTCGTCATCCAAACGGGCACCATCGCCGCGGTGGCAATTGCCTTCGCGAAGTTCGTAGGGGTCTTCGCGCCGGCTATCGCCACGGATCATTTTCTCGTTAGGCCAATGCATCTCTTCGGCGGCTACGCCATCAGTCTTTCCACCGAACAACTCGTAGCCGTCGCCTTGATTCTATTGCTGACCTGGACAAACACGCGCGGCCTCGAGACGGGTAAGTTTGTCCAGAACACTTTTACCTTCGCGAAAACGGCGGCACTTCTTGCGCTCATCGTCATTGGCCTGTCGTTAGGTTGGAAGGCGGACAGCGCGGCGCTTTCCTGGGACTGGTGGGATTCGTGGAAAAACGGCTGGAGCCCGCAGTTAGCGCAACCTGGATTCACCGTCGTCGGCGGGCTTGCGCTGGCGTTGCTCTTTGGCAAAGCCATGGTCGGTCCGCTCTTCGCCCAAACGGCCTGGACGAACGTGACCTTCATCGGAAGTGAAGTGCGGGATCCCGGCCGCAATCTCTCTCGCGCGCTCCTAGCCGGCTGCGGATTGGTCGTCGTGCTTTACCTCCTCGCGAACCTCGCTTACGTCGCGACGCTGCCGCTCGATGGAATCCAGCACGCTCCGCAAAATCGCGTAGCCGTCGCCGCGATGAATTCCGTCTTTGGCAATCCGGGTGCGCTCGCGATGGCGGCCGCGATCATGATTTCCACCTTCGGCTGCAACAACGGGCTCATCCTGGCCGGCGCGCGTGTTTATTACGCGATGGCGCGCGACCGTTTGTTCTTCCGCCGCATCGGCACCATCAATGCGCGAAGTGTTCCTGCCGCCGCGCTGATCGCGCAGGGAATTTGGGCCGCCTTTCTCACTCTGCCTCGCACTGTGATCGTCGACCCGGCGACCGGCGCGGTCAGCTATGGCAACGTCTACACTCAGTTACTCGAATACATCGTCTCCGCCGACCTTGTCTTTTACGTGCTCCTGGTTGTAGCGGTCATCGTCCTACGCCGAAAGAATGCCGCCGCCGAACGCCCCTATCGGACCTGGGGATACCCAATCGTTCCCATCATCTCCGTTCTTCTCGCCGCCTTTTTGATCGTCGACCTCGCTTATCTCGCGCCCACGACTTCCGGCATCGGTTATCTACTCGTCCTGACCGGCATCCCGGTTTACTTCGCCTGGCGCGGAGGATTCTCCGCTGATCGAAGTGCCTAATCAGGTAAGTAATTCACTTGCTATCTCGGGACGGGAGAACAAAGATCGCGCCAATAGTCCCATGAAAACCTGTTACCGCTGTCTGCCGGTTCTTGGCGTCTCCTTCAGCTGCGCGGCTCTGTTTTTGTCCGCTCCGTTCGTGCGTGCGCAAGACGACAAGGTCATCAAAGAAATTAGTTACGCGGATACCGAGCGAATCCTCGGGACGTTAAAAATCGAGTACGACAATGTGTCGGAGGGGACTTATCGCTTTCAGCTCGCAGGCTACAAAACGCTTCTTCTGAGCAAGAAAAAAAACCTGCAACTTTACGTCTCATTCAAGCATAAGACCCCTCTTGCCCGGATTAACGAATGGAACCGGGATAAGCGCTACACGCGTGCCTATATCGACAAAGAGGGCGATCCGGTGCTCGAGGCCGATCTCGACCTGGAAGGCGGTTCTTCCATGGGCGCGGTCAAGGAACTCTTCCGAACGTGGCTGGCGTCTGTGAAGCTTTTCACGGCGCATATCGGCTACGACGACGATTAACGCGGCGGCATCGGCGCGGGGATTGCGAGGACTGCGGAGAGCGTTTTACCGAAAAATCAGCTTCACTTCCCCTTGGGAATCACGCTGATGCTCCCATCCGTTTCCAGCAGGGCGCCTCGAACTTCTTCCACGGTGGCGCACCCGGCTGCGCGCAAAGCAGTCATTAGCTCGTGATGGGTAATCTTCGTGTGCTTTAGCGCTTCCTCGAAAAGCTTCCCATTATAGATAAGAACTTCCGGCCGGCCTTCTACCAGAGCTTCCAGACGTTTGCTTTTGTAGGTCAAGAGGCCCACCACCCAGTTCGTCCCCACCAAGCTGACTGCCGAGATCGCTCCCCCAATGATCGAGTTATCGCCGCCGTTCATCGCGTTCTGCACCGCGTTACTTAGAACCAGGAGGAGCACGAGATCGAACGGCGCCATCTGTCCGATCTGCCGTTTACCCGTCACGCGCAGCAGCACGATCAGAAAAAAATAAACGATCACTCCGCGGAGGACGAATTCCCACCAAGGCAGTGACATGGTCCACATGATATTAGGCAAAATCGGTCAGCAGCCCGATCTGTCACGGGTATTACTCAATCGCGCGCATACCTGTCGAACAAAAAAAACAGGATCGTTCTGCGTCCTTTGCTTGGTAGGGCGAGACTCCGTCGAGCCGCGTCATGGCACCCTGTCATCCCTTCCTGATTTTTCCCGGCTCGACGGAGTCTCGCCCTACCAATCTGGTTCTAAGTCAGCATCACTTCGTCGATGTAACACCACGCCCAATCTTCGCCCGGCTGAAAAGAGCGCACGATGGGATGGCCGGCGGCGTGAAAATGTTTTGACGCATGCCGGTTCGGTGACGAGTCGCAGCAGCCCACATGTCCGCACGTCAGACAGAGCCGCAAGTGGACCCAGGTAGAACCGATGCGCAAACATTCTTCGCACCCATTCGCGCTGGGAACGACATCATCCTTAATCTGATCGAGGTGAGTGCAGTCTGGTGAATTCATGATGTATTGGTAAGACTATCGCAGGTAAACGGGTCACCGGCCTTCTAACTTCGCGAAGCACAGCTTCGGAAACAAGCGCAACTTGGGAGTGAGGGGCGGGGGCGCTTGGCCGGCCCATTGCGCAAACGCTCGCGCACGATTCTGCTTTCGCCTTTCTCCGTTCTCATTTCTATTTGCGCTTGTTCCCATGAAAAAGAAATCCGGGGTCGTAGTCCATGTCGGTCAGTTCGAGTTCCTGAAAATCAACACCGGGAAACGGGAGTGGCGGGACGCTTACCATTGGATTCTGTCTTTGAGCTGGCCACAGTTTGCCGCCCTCATCTCCAGTGCCTACCTCGCGCTAAATGTCATCTTCGCGTTCTTATATGAACTCGCGCCCAACTCTATCGCCGAAATGCCGCGCGGCTCTTTCTCGGCCGCTTTCTTCTTTAGCGTGCAGACTCTGGCCACGGTCGGCTACGGACACATGTATCCCACCACTCTTTATGGGAACATTCTCACGACAGTCGAGATTATGGTCGGAATGTTCGGGCTGGCGGTCATGACTGGCTTGATTTTTGTCCGGTTCTCGCGCCCGACAGCTCGCATTGAATTCACTAGAACCGTGGTGATAGCTCCATTTGACGGTCGCCCTACCCTGATGCTGAGGGTGGCGAACCTAAGGCATTACGGCATGGCCGAGGCCGAGTTCAAGATCATGTTCATGCGGGACGAACAGATTAAAGAAGGAGAGACGTTTCGCCGCTTCTACTCACTCAAACTTCATTTCGATCACATCATTACATTTCCCGTGGCGCTAACGCTGCGGCACACGATCGATGAAAAGAGTCCGCTTTACGGCATGACCGCCGAGTCATTGCAGGAGTCTGATTCGCGGCTGGTGGTATCGGTCGTTGGAATCGAGACCGTGATCCAGGCTACCGTGCAGACTCAGAGGGATTATTCCTGGCGCGATTTTCGTTTCGGCGAACGTTTCGTCGAGATCTACACCGAGACGGGCGAGGGGAGACTTACGGTTGACTACGGCCGCCTCCACGAGACGGAACCGGCCCCTTTATGACGTTGGAGCTGCCTGTAGCCGTCGCCCTGTGGGTGGCGCGCCGGGTTGCAGACTAGTCTTCTCTCACGCTTCGCATAGCGAAGCGGCTACAGGGCAGATCTTCTACTCGTCGTCGTCGTCCTTCTTGTCTTCTTTGTCCTTCTTATCGGACTTATCCGCGGTCGGTTTCACCTGGACGTTTATTCCCACGAGCTTCCAGCTCTCGTTCTCATCGGCATACTTGAGTTCGAAGGAGACCTTGCTCGGCTGCGTCGGGTAGAACCCTTTTATCACCAGAAAGCCGTCTTCGTTTATGGCGGGAGCGCCGTTGAAGGTCGGATCCAGCCTGGCGATGGGCGCAAGGTTGATTTCCTTGTCGATAAAGGACTGGAAGATCTCGAGCAGCTTTTCGGGAGTAGTCTCCTTTTGCCAGACCTTTGCGGTCTTGTCGTAAAACTTTTCGAAGTCCTTTGTTTGAACGGCCACGTTGAAGAGGAGAAGAGAATCGAGTGCCAGCTTCTTTAGTTCCTTGTTGGTGGGCACCAGGCCCGTGTTCTCCACGAATGGAACCACGCGCACGTCGATCGCCAGGATTTTCCAGGCAGACGACTCATAAACATACTTGAGCTCGAAGGTGACCGTGTTGGGTCGGGTGGGATAATGACCTTTGAGAACGAGAACGCCGTCGTCGTTGATCGCCGGGGGGGCATCGAACACCGGTTCTGACTTGGCTATGTTCGAGATGTCGTAGCCCTTGTCGAGGAAGACTTGAAATGTCGCGGTGAATTTCTCGAGAGAGTATTGCTCGCGAAAGGGCGATGAGAGCCGCTCCTTGTGAAAAGTAGCGAAGCTCTTCTCCTGGACCCCTTTGTTGAAGGCGAAGAGCGAATCGAACACGAGCGCCTTCAGCTCCTTGTCTTTCGGCATCGCAGGAGTCTCCCCTTGAAGGACAAGCGGGACGAAAAGAAGCGTGAGTATGAGTAATTTTCGCATCGACACTGAAGCTCTGCGGTTCCTCTCGCGCCGTCAAGGGCGCGTTATCGGTTATCGGTTGTCGGTTCGCCGGTTCTTTTCACCTTTCATGTCTCACGTTCGATCAATACCCAACCGCCGCACCATCATATCGGGCATCGCTCGCGCCGAGACGGACACCAGTTTTTTCCTCGATCATTATCCCCTGCGCGTCGCTCATATTCTCTGGCTTGGTTGTGAACGTGTGACCGCGCGCTTCGAGCGCTCGCCGGGTGTCGTCCGACAATCCCAGCGGCTCATAAACCACCTCGTCCGGCAGCCATTGGTGATGGATGTGCGGGGCGTCGATCGCCTGCTGCAGATTCATGTCGTGATCGATGACATTGCAGATGACCTGCAGGACCGTGTTGGTGATCGTGGTGCCGCCCGGGCTGCCGACGGTGAAGAAGAGACTGCCGTCTTGGCGCAGGACGAAAGTTGGCGTCATGGAGGAGAGCGGCCGTTTCTGCGGAGCCACCGCGTTCCGCTCGCTTTGGACCACGCCGTAAAGATTGGGCGCGCCCGCCTTGGTCGTGAAGTCGTCCATCTCGTTGTTGAGCAAGAACCCGGTTCCTTTGGCGACGACGCCCGAGCCAAACCAGCCATTCAAGGTATAGGTGTTAGCGACGGCATTGCCTTGGGCATCCACCACTGTGAAGTGGGTGGTTTGGGTCGCTTCGTAACCCGCCGGTTTGCCGGCGCTGATCTCGCTGCTGGCTGACGCACGCTCGAGGTTAATCGAGCTTCGTTGCCGCTCGGCATAGGCTTTGTCGATCAGGCCACTGATCGGCACGCGGACGAAATCGGTGTCGCCCATGTATTCCGCGCGATCGGCATAAGCCCGCCGCATCGCTTCGATAAGAAGATGATAGTAGTCGGAAGAAAGCGGGTTGAGCTTCTTAAGGTCGAATCCTTCGAGAATGTTGAGCATCTCGATCAGGACGGCGCCGCCGGACGAAGGAGGTGGCATCGAAATGATTTCAAAACCGCGATAACTCCCCCGCAGCGGCTCGCGTTCCTTCGGGGTGTAGCGCCTCAGGTCATCGCGGCTTATCAAACCGCCATGCCGTTGCATATCATCCGCGAGGAGGCGCGCCGTCTCACCTTCATAGAATTCGCGCGGACCTTTCTTCTGCAGGCGCCCAAGCGTCGCTGCTAAATCGGGTTGGCGCAGGAGTTCTCCCTCGCGATAGAGCTTTCCGTCGCGCAGAAAGATGCGGCGGCTATCCGCGTAGGGCGAGAGCAATGATTGATTGTCCTGCAGCATTCCTTCCAAGCGATGCGTTACTACGAATCCTTCGGCGGCTAATTTTCTCGCTGGCTCGAGCAACTGCGACCAGCTCAGCTTTCCGGATCCATACTGCTTCAAGGCGAAAGCCATTCCCGCCACCGTTCCTGGCACGCCGGCGGCGCGATAGCCGATCGTGGACGAGCCGTCACCCTTGATTTTGTCCCCATTCGGAAGGAGAAACATATCGCGCGTCGCTGCCGCCGGAGCCGTTTCCCGATAATCGATCGCGGTCGTGCTTCCATCATGGCGTCGCAGCAGCAGGAAGCCACCGCCGCCGAGATTGCCCGCGGCCGGATACGTCACCGCCAGAGCGAAAGCCACCGCCACCGAAGCGTCCACCGCATTGCCGCCGCGTTTCATCACCTCCACGCCGATCTGCGAAGCGATACGGTCAGTCGATGCCACCATGCCGTGCGGCGCACGAACTGGATCGCGCCACGCCGCGCCCGCCGTGCCGACAGAGACGCACAGGAAAAGGAGAAAGAATTTGAGCTTCATGATTCTCCGCGTGGCTCAGCCTGCCCGTTTCCAAGATGGCACGCCAGCGTCAATCCGCTTTGGTAGGGCGAGATTCTGTCGAGCCGTCTTGCGTGGATTCGGCTCGACAGAGTCTCGCCCTACCAAAGTCTCTTCCCTTTCACCCTACTTTCCCGTTGCACTCGCTCCATTCGAACGCAGCTTAATTGCTCATCCATTATGCGAATTATTTCACCTCTCCGCCTCGTGCTCGCGTTCGTCCTCCTGCTCGTGATCAATTCTTCCGCTTTCGCTCAAAACCTGCCCAACACCACGCGCCTTCTCCGCTTTCCGGCCACCAACGACCGGCAAATCGTCTTTTGCTATGCGGGCGAGCTTTACACCATCCACAAAGATGGCGGCACCGCGCGACGCTTGACCAGCGGCCCGGGCTACAGCTCGTTTCCCCGCTTCTCAGCGGACGGAACACAGCTCGCGTTCACTTCGCAATACGACGGCAACACCGAGGTCTACCTGATGCCTGGCGAAGGCGGCGAGCCGAAGCGTCTTACCACCACGGCCACTCTCGGCCGCGACGATATCTCGGACCGGATGGGCCCGAACAACATCGTGATGACGTGGGAAAACACGAAGCCGCTCGTGGTTTTCCGCTCGCGAATGAAGATGTTCAATTCCTTCCTCGGCGAACTCTACACGGTCGGACTCGACGGCGATCTGCCGCAACAATTGCCTCTGCCGCGCGGCGGTTTCGCTTCCTTCTCGCCCGATGATTCCAAGATGGCCTTCAACCGCGTCTTTCGCGAGTTCCGCACCTGGAAACATTATCGCGGGGGCATGGCGGACGATGTCTGGATCTATGATTTCAAAACCGGCACGACCACAAACCTGACCAACAACGAGGCGCAGGACATTTGCCCGATGTGGGGACCGGATAACCGCATCTATTTTGCCTCCGACCGGACCGGCGTGATGAATCTTTTCTCGATCGACCTGGCCGGCAAGGACACGAAGCAACTCACGAGCTTCAAGGATTACGACATTAAGTTCCCCTCGATCGGCAAGGAATCGATTGTCTTCGAACAGGCGGGCTACATCTGGCGTTACGATCTCGCCAGCGGCAAGGCGGCGCCGGTGCCGATCGAAATCAAGGAAGATTTCGCTTCCGGCCGGTCCGCCTTCATCGACGCTTCAAAAAACATTCAGTCAGTCAGCACCGCGCCGGACGCGCAGCGGGTCATCGCGGTGGCGCGCGGCGATCTTTTTTCCGTGCCGATGAAAGACGGCACCGCGCGAAATCTGACCAGGACCTCGAATGCACATGAGCGAGACGCGGTTTGGTCGCCGGACGGCAAATGGATCGCTTACAACTCCGACGCGACCGGCGAGAACGAGCTGTACGTCCGCTCCCAGGATGGCAAAGGCCAGCCGCAGCAGGTAACGAGCAACGCCGACACCTACTATTACCAAGCCATCTGGTCGCCCGATAGCAAGAAGCTGCTTTGGAGCGATCGTTTGCAGCGGCTCCGCTATGTCGATGTTGCGAGCAAAGCAGTTACGCAGGTCGACCAGGATAAGTATGGCGAGATCAACGGTTATGATTGGTCGCCCGACAGCCAGTGGGTCGCCTGGTCGCGGCCGGAGGACAATGGCGGCGACAAAGTATATCTCTTCTCCACGGCGGATAAGAAAACTACGGCTGTAACTGACGATTGGTATTCGGCCGACAATGCTACTTTCAGCGACGACGGAAAGTATCTCATGCTTACCTCGAGTCGTGATTTCAAGCCGATCTTCGGACAGACAGATTTCTCGAACGTCTATCGTGATCTCGAGCGGGTTTATCTCGTCACGCTCGCCAAGGACACGGAAGCGCCGCTGGGGCCGCGCAGCGACGAAGTCGGTAAGAAGAAGGACAAGGACAAAGACAAGGATAAGGACGCAGACAAGAAGGATTCCGATAAGAAGGATTCAGCTAAGAAAGCCGACGAGAAGAAGACTAACGACAAGAAGAGCGCCGACGATAAGGACAAGGACAAAGATGCGAAGAAGACGGTTACCGTTAAGGTGGACCTCGATGGCATTCAAGACCGGCTCTCCGCCTTGGAAATCCCGCCCGGTAACTATAGTAACCTTCGACTGGTTGATGGCCGGATCTTCTATCTCCGCCGCACTGTGGGTGACGATCAGGCTGATGGCGACGACGATGACGGAGACGGCAGAGATCGCAAATGGCATCTCTGCGTCTATAGCCTCGAAGACAGGAAAGAGACGACGCTGGGCGACGTTAACACTTACGAGATCACGGCCGACGGCAAGAAGATGCTGGTCAAGATCAAGAAGGATTACGCCATCATCGATTTGCCCAAGGACAAGCTAGAGACCAAGGACCATGAGCTTAAGTTAGCGGGCCTCGACATGCACCTCGACCGGCACGCTGAGTGGACCCAGATCTACAACGAAGCCTGGCGACACATGCGCGATTTCTTTTACGCGCCGAACATGAACGGCGTCGATTGGAAGGCGATGCATGATAAGTATGCCGCGCTGCTGCCCTTCGTGAATCACCGCAACGATCTGACTTATCTCATCGGCGAGCTTATTGCCGAGCTGAACAATGGCCATGCCTATACCGGCGGAGGCGAGCGCCCTGAGACTCCGCGCATCAAGCTGGGTCTTCTCGGAGCGGAGCTATCCCGCGACCCGGCGACGAAGGCTTACAAGATTGAGCGGATTCTTCCGGGTGAGAACTGGAACAAGCACGCGCGGTCCCCGCTTACCGCTATCGGCGTAAACGTTAAGTCCGGCGATTACATCCTGGCGGTCAACGGTATTCCAGTTTCGACCTTGCCGAACCTTTTCGAAGCGCTTATCGGCACCGCGGACAAGCAGGTCATCCTGCGGGTTAACTCCAAGCCGGCTGATGACGGCGCGCGCGACGTTACCGTTGTGCCGATCGCGGATGAATCGCCGCTTTATTACAAGGCCTGGGTGCAGAAGAACGTCGACGAAGTCAGCAAGAAGACCAACGGCGAGGTGGGGTACATTCATATTCCCGATATGGGCCAGCCTGGGTTGAATGAATTCACCAAGCAATACTTCCCGCAAATCAAGAAGAAGGCGCTCATCGTCGATGTGCGTGGCAATGGCGGTGGCTTTGTTTCACCACTGGTGATCGAGCGGCTGCGGCGCGCACTGGTCATGATCGAGATCGCGCGCAACGGCACGCCGCAAACAAATCCAGCGCAGACCTTCGTGGGTCCCATGGTGGCTTTGTGTAACGAATTTTCCGCCTCCGACGGCGATATCTTTCCTTATCGTTTCAAGGCGATGGGTCTCGGCAAACTCATTGGCAAACGGACCTGGGGCGGTGTCGTAGGCATTCGCAACCCGCTTCCGCTCACCGATGGCGGTCAGCTTTTCCGGCCTGAGTTCGCGCCTTACTCGAAAGATGGCAAAGGCTGGGTCATTGAAGGCCACGGCGTGGATCCCGACATCGTGGTGGATAACGATCCTGCGAAAGAGTTCAAAGGCGAAGACCAACAGCTCGACAAAGCGATCGAGGAGATCCAGCTGGAGCTCAAGACCAAGCGGTACGATCTGCCTCCGGTTCCGCCCTATCCGAATCGGGTGCCAAAGCCAGGCCCTTGAGTCGGCTTTGCCGGAGACGTTACAGAGTCGCACTTTTTCTGTAGCGGCGGTCTATGACCGCCGACTGTTCGCGCGGAGGCACGCCCTGCATCGCTTCACCTTTCAACCGCTCCAGCGTCCCACCTGCTGAGTTGACAAGCAGCTTGCAATTAGCTGTCCTTGCTCTTGATGTTAGCGCGCCTCTTCGTCGTCTTCTCGGCGTTCGTTCTCGTAATCTGGGGCGGACCGGGAGTCACCGCGGCAGAACCGGATCGCGTCCGCGTCGTTTGGAAAGACGGACACAAGAGTGAGATGTCCGAAAAAGAGCTGAAGCAATATACCTCTTTCTCGGTGCGTCCCGAGTATCCGATGGAGGCACAACGATCAAAGATCACCGGAGCCGGAATCTATCTGCTCTACATCGATAAAATAACAGGCGGAGTTGCACGCGTCGAAATTGAAACCAGCACCGGCAGCAAATTGCTCGATGGCTACGCGACGACCGCCTTCAAAAGGTGGCAATTCAAACCGGGGACGTTTGTCCAGGTTCGAATGCCATGTGCCTTCAATATATTGCGTCCTATAAATCCGTGGGTCTTTTAGCCGGTCCACGGTGTTGCTGAGCTATCGCTTAACCCGCGCCCTAAACCGGCGGGTCGCCTTTCGTCTGAATTGTATCAGCTCGCGGTTCCCGCAAGTCCCAGCCTCTCCGCATCACCTGTCAGCGCCGCGATCACACCGGCGATTACTTCCTCCAGCGGCATCTGCAACTCCGCTGCTCCGCGCACGATGTCATCGCGGTTCACGGCGCGCGCAAAGGCTTTGTCCTTCATCTTCTTCTTCACCGCGGCCACGTCCACCTCATGGATACTCTTGGATGGTCGCACTCGCGCGACCGCCATCACGAAACCGCTCAGTTCATCCACCGCGTAAAGCGTTTGCTCGAGCGGCGTCTGGCGCGTGACGCGCGAATAATCCGCGTGCGAAAGAATCGCGCGGCAAACCTCATCACTCCATCCCTGCTCGCGCAGGCTGGCTACTCCCACAAAAGGGTGTCCTTCGGTGGGACTTTGATCCTGGTTCGGATGCCGCTCGTAATCCATGTCGTGAAGCAGTCCGACCGCTTCCCATAAATCCGCATCCGCGCCCCGCAACTGCGCGAAATGCCGCGTCGAATCAGCGACCGCGTAGCAATGGCGCCGCAAGCTTTCAGATTGGACCCATTCATGCAGGAGGGCTAAGGCGCGGTCGGCAAGCATCATGATGAATCCGCCGAATCTTTCCCGTCGGCGTCGCGATCGAACTTGCTCCGCAGTTTCTCCGCCGTGCGCACGACCGCGTCACGCGCGCCACCCGTTTCAGCGTGAAACTGGTCGATCGCGCGATCCATCGCGGCTTTGACGGTGGCCGCCGTGCCACCCTTCTCCACTTCGCGCACCACCACGCCCTCCAGCCGAGCGATGACGCCATCCACCGTATAGTTCCTGCTTATTTTGAAATCGCTCGCTTCGTGATGCTCGATCGCGCTGTAGACATCGATCACCATTTCGCTGTGCAAGCCCCACCTCAGCACCCTGTAGAAAAGCGCGCCTTCGCGTTCACCTCGATAGAAAAGGTCGATCAGCGCCGCGGCCAGTGAGACTGGCATCAGCGCGAAGCCGCGCACATTATCGAGAAACATCTTGAGTTGAAAGACCAGGACATCGCGCAGAAACTTCCAGCGATCGTCGGAGTTGGTTCGAGGAAGAGTGGATAACGGCAAGTTCATGGCACTGCAAAATCAAGCATCCTGCGACGAAGCATAAAAGCATGAGATAACCTGCCAACTATTAAATGAAAGCCCAACCTTTTACAGATCGGCCGAACGCAGAGTGACGGCAATACTCAGGCCACCAAGAGATCCAGCGTGTGGCGCAGTTCGTGAACATCGAAGGGCTTGTCGAGGATGACGTCCACCTTCATTTGCTCGTAGCTAGCTCGAATTTCGTCGGTGAGGTGGCCCGATAAGACCATGATCTTGCCGCGGAAGCTCCGTTGGCGCAGCGCACGCACCAGTTCCACGCCTGAAAGGTGCGGCATCTCGTTATCGGTGATGATCACGTCGTAGGGAGCAGGATCGGCTGAAAGCCGAGCCAGCGCGTCGTTACCATTGCGGGCGCTGGTCAGCTCATAGCGGGGGCGTTCGAAAATAAAAGAGAGCGAAGCGCCAATTGCCGGCTCGTCGTCCACCGCCAAAATCTTCAGAGTTGCTCCCATAAAATTTCGGTCCACCGCCTTCTTATGTGACAGCGGCGGGAGCGACTCGGTTACACAAGAAATCTATCGCGCTCCAATCGGCCCGACGCAGGAAAAAGACGCAGCCTGTCACCAAAGATGCGGCCACTTTTCGCTTGCCACGCGTCAGTTGTCCCTGATCACTGCTTCAATCCCATGAAACAAATTCTTCTCTCTGCCACATTGCTGCTCTGCGTTGCCGGCGGACTCCGCGGGCAGAACGCGCCGGACGCGGGCGAACTCACGAAGCTCCTAAGAGATTTCCTAGCCGGCGCCGGCCGCAACGACAGCGCAATGCACGACCGCTTTTGGGCGGATGACTTGATCTACACCTCGGCGAAAGGCCGCCGTAAAGGCAAAGCGGACATCATGCGCGAGTTGCGCGAGGAGGGGTCGGCGAAGCCAGGCGACGAGACCAACGTTTACACCGCGGAAGACGTTCGCATTCAGCAATACGGCGACACCGCCATTGTCGCCTTTCGTCTGGTGGCCACGACGGAGAAAGCGGGGGCGAAAACGATCACCAATTATCTGAACACCGGCACGTTCCTGAAACGGAACGGCAAATGGCAGGCAGTTGGCTGGCAGGCTACAGCGATCCCGAATACGCCCACACCTACCCCGGTGCCGTAACCCTAAGGCGGGCCGCGGAGCTTATCGGCCCCAGCGCGGAACGTGTCCGCTCGACTCCTGATGGAGTACGCCGGCGGTGATGGAGAATTTGTCAGTCCCCACGGTTCCGAAAATGTAGGATTGAAAATCGGTGCGACCGTATTTGCCGCTGGATGTTCCGTAAAGGAAGCCCATTTGTCCGCTGAAATAAAACCGATCCGGAGCGCGCATTTCAACGGAGCGATCGGCCGAATTCCTGCGCTCGGACGTCGTTGAAACCTCTGCGTCCTGCGGCTCAGGCGGGTTGAAAGGTGGAAGAAAATCCACCGGCGTTTGCCACGTGAAAGCACTCATGAATGAAACGCGCTCCTGATCCGCGAGCGAGAGTGGCGCAAGCCCGAGAAATGGACGGTTCAACGTGTTGCCCTCGAAAAGGTATTGTTCCGGGCTCTGGGTCGGCAGCGCGGACAACGAAAAACACAGCCCAAAAAATCCAGCGACGGCGAAGAGTGCGCGTTTGGCCATGGCGAGAATTCTCCTCCGAAACGTCGCGAACGCCAGCAAAATTTCTGGGAAGAAAGCAGAGCGTCTACCCGTGGTGCATTCGCCTGGGTAGCGCGCGTGTCCCGCGCGTTGGTTTTGGCGTCACCAAAACCATCTTCCAGCCAACGGCCGGCGACGTTCTTGCCTACTTTTTCTGAGCACGCGTTCTGGCCCCCAATTAAATTCCAAGGCAAAGTAATCATCATGTACGATTTGCCTTACTTTAAGGAGAGAGAGCGGCAGGCCGTCCTCGATTTTATCCACCAACATCCGTTTGCCATGTTGATTGGCTCCGGCGATCGCGTGCCGGTCGCGACGCAAGTACCGGTCTTGGTTCACGGGCGAGAAGGCGAGCGCCTCTTTCTGCGCGGGCACATGATGCGAAATACCGATCATCACAAAGCGTTTCAGGAAAATAGCGAGGCGCTTTGTGTCTTTTCGGGGGCGCACACTTATGTGAGCGCGCGCTGGTATTCGAATCCGCAGACCGGTTCCACCTGGAATTACATGAGCGTGCATGCTCGCGGTAAAATCCGGTTCCTCGGCGAATCGGAGCTTTTGAGGATCCTCGAACAAACCACGGCCCGCTTCGAGAATGACGAAAATTCGCCCGCCCTCTTCCGCCACTTGCCGAAGGCCTATGTCGATTCCTTGAAAAACGCGATCGTCGCTTTCGAGATGGAAGTGCGGGAGCTCGAGAATGTTTTCAAGCTGAGCCAAAACCGCGACGAACAGAGTTATGATAACATCATCGAGAAGTTGCACGCTGAAGGCGGCGACGCCCGGACGATCGCCGAAGAAATGAGGAAGCGTAAGGCGCAAGTCTTTCAAGAGCGGCCGTAACGCTGCTCTTGGTTCCGGTTTTACGAAGATGTTGCCTCCACCGGTTACACCGTAGCCGGCTTGCGGGTAGGCGGCAAGGCCCACGATCGCTGGCCGGCGATCGAAAAAGAATTGATCGCGGGGGCCGGAAAAAAATCTCAATCGATTGACCGCGTTGGATTCGTAGCGGCGCACTACGACCGTTTCAATAGAGCGATACGCCCGCCTTCGCGTCCGGCGTGGTGATAACGTAATCGTATCCGAGCAGCGTAAAGCGCGAGAACGGTTTGAGAGCGTCGATGCCCTTGGTATCGAGCGATTGGCGGATCGGTTCCAGCGGCACCAGCGTCCAGCCATCCTTCGGGAGCGCCGCAGCATCGAGTCCTATGGCCGCGAAGAATTCCTTCGTCTCCGTGCTGTCATAGACCTGAACGCTGGCGGGATTCCCAGGCTTTGGCGCAAAAGCAGTGTTGTGTCCGCCCGTGGGTAGAAAAGCGATCCGCAAGGCCGTCTGGCCATTCACTCGTGCGATGGATGTCGCCAGCGTGCCCAGATCAATCGTGTTGATGGTCGTGGTGCCGAGCGCCACATGCTCCAGGCCCATCTTGAATACGATCTTGGGCTGGGGCTCGGCCGCCGACTTGTAATTAGCCAGGAAATTTTTCGCGAGCAGCCGTGCGCGGCGCGCATTGTTTTCGTAATTGTGACCGCTCATCCAAAGTTGATAGACAGCGGCACTCTCTTTCAATTCCGCAATGATATTTTGCGCTTCGGCTTGTCCTTTGAACTGGACGTCCAGTGCGGCGAAATCCGTTTCGTGGAAGCGCGTGAGCAGGAATTTGTCCTGCGCTCCTTTTTCCGCCGCGTCCTTCTCTTCCGCGAGCAGCTTCCCGGCGGCCGCGCGCGCGGACTCGTTAGGCGCGATTTCCACCAGGCGTTTTAAATGAAACGGAGGCGAGCCAATAAATTCCTGATCGATCCCCCAGAGGTATGGCTTCCCTTTGGAGTCATGCCCGAGAAAGTCACTGGCCAGTTCCGCATCGTCTTTCAACGAAAGAAAAGGAATTCCCAGCGGAACCTCGTGGACCAATTGGTGCAATCCCGGAGTGCCATCGTACGCCAGTTTTTCGCGGATCATGGCGGTGGAAAGCGGCCCGACCTCGACCACGTGATACTTGAAACCGAACGGCCGCGCCTCGCGTGCGATGGCGCGCAGGACAATCGGCGAATCCGCGAAACCGTGATCTTCGCCAAAGAGAATAAATTGCGCCTTGGCCAATTCGGGCCGGATGACCTCCGCGCCCGGACCCGCAAGTTTTCCCTCTTTGATCTCGAGCGAAAGACTTTGCGGCGCGGCCTCCGCTAGGGCCGCTGCCGTCAAGAGGACGATCGCCGGGAAAATGGAAATCAATAACCTGGAAGAGATCGAGCGAATGCTTGTCATGACTATGAGACGGAGTTCGCCTTCAATTTGGATTCAGCAAAGGGTTTTGCGATTGGGAGGCAGCGCCAATGACCGTCGAATTGCATCGCCTTCTGTAGCGGCGGTCTATGACCGCCGAATCTCCGCATCCTGTAGGCGGTGGCCGATCGCGCGAGTCTGGTGGGCTTTGACTGACTACCGGGAATTCTCGAAGAGGTTCCCGGTCAACCTGGAGGCGCCCTTCGTTCCCGATCAAACCTCGCGGGGCCACATCACCTATCCCGGTTACGAGCATCTAAAATTTGAAGCGGTCGTGCAGAAGATGGAACCCGAACGCCTCTTCTCCTTTACCTGGCATCCTTACGCCATCGATTCGCAGAAGGATTATTCGAAGGAACCATCCACCCTGGTCGAGTTCCGGCTCTCCGCCGAAGTCGGCGAAGGACGATGACCGTCGATCTTTCCGCTTGTCACTCGCCCCTCGTCATTCGTCACTGTAGCTTCACCGCATCACACGACGAACTCAAACTAAGAGAAGGAGGAGCCATGAACCCAACCGGTAAGGAAAATAACAGCACGAACCCCTCGGTCAGACCGATTCCTGAGGGCATGCACACGGTAACGCCGCACCTGATTTG
Source organism: Spartobacteria bacterium (assembly GCA_003134785.1). Taxonomy (GTDB): domain Bacteria; phylum Verrucomicrobiota; class Verrucomicrobiia; order Chthoniobacterales; family UBA10450; genus AV80. Next base: position 18,809 of record PLCN01000007.1, on the reverse strand, counting down.
TGCGGGGGCGACCGATGCGGTCGAATTCTACCAGAAGGCTTTCGGTGCGGTCGAACTCAGCCGCATGCTGGGCTCGGACGGCAAGCTGATGCATGCCAGCATCCGCATCGGCAATTCAGTCATAATGCTCAACGACGAGAACCCAAACTGGAATTCCTACGGTCCGAAACATCTCAAAGGTTCGCCCGTCACGATTCATCTCTACGTCGAGAACGCGGATGCCGCCTTCGAGCAAGCAGTGCGCGCGGGCGCGAAGGTCACCATGCCGCTCGACGACATGTTCTGGGGCGATCGCTACGGCAAGCTGGAAGACCCTTTCGGTCATCAATGGTCGATCGGCACCCATGTCAGGGATGTCACTCCGGAGGAGATGCACAAGGCGATGGAGCAAATGGGCTCCTGACCATTCTATTAGGACCGCATTTATCGCGGTGGTCTACGACCCCCATCTGTCCTTTTCCGCAGTTTTAGGCTGGCGTGAGGGGGCCGAATTGTAGAATCCTCCCGATCAAATGTTCCCCCTGACACGCATCCCTGGACTCAATCGTAATTCGCGGAGGACCGTGACCCGACATTTTCGCAAGCAGATTGCCCTGCTTCTTCTACTAAATTCGGCAATCTGTTTCTTTGCCGTCACGGCCAACGCCCGCATCTCGCTGGAGGTTTTGCGGCGCGACGGCTACGGAATGGTCGAGTTGCAGCGACCGGAGCCCAACACCCTCACGGTGTCGGCCACGATCAATGGACGCAAGGCCCGCCTGATCGTTGACACCGGCTGGTCGGACGAAGGCATTACCGTGGAGAGCGAGTTTGGGACGGTCCTGCATTCGCCCGTGCAAGGGGTGAATCGGTTCGGCCGATCCGCGAGCGGCCAGGAAATGTTAGGCTTCAAGAAAGGCGTGGCCGACACAGTCTCCCTGGGCAACGTGCTCATGCGGCAGGTGCCCATTTTCTTCGGAACGATCGGAGGCCTGCAGCATTCCTACACCCACCACAATATAAATGCCGACGGTTTCATCGGTTCGGGATTCCTAAGTACGTGCTCCGCCATCATCGATCTGCAGAACCTGCGTCTTTATCTCCGTCCGCCGGGGACGGGACGCCGGGCCGTGATCGGCGGGGCGCTGAAGGCTGCAGGGCTGGCCGGTGTTCCATTCGCGATTATTCGCAATCACTGTCTGGTGGCCGTGGAGATCAACGGCGCGCCGGGCGCAATGTTCGTCGATACCGGCGCCACCTTTGCCACGGTGGACGAGCGTTTCAGCCCGCAAATGAAGGCGCGAATGTACAGCTCACGCAACCTGCTCATCGACGCTGCCGGCGCTGAGACGCGGACGAAGCTGACCAATCTCGGCTCATTCCGGATCGCGGGGGTCAATGTGCGTGCGCCTGATTTGCGTGTTGGGCGGTTCGCATTTTACGATAGCAGCCGCGGCAAAATCATCGGCCTGCTCGGGATGGACATTCTGGGGAAGAACGGCACGATCATCGATTTCGGCCAGAAGAAGCTCTACTTCTATCCGCTGTAGGAAACTCCGGATTGACTAAAGGTGGAGGCGTTTGTGCCAAACGCCTGGCCAATGAAACAGCGTCTGGCACAAACGCCTTTTCATCTGTTCTTTTCCGTAATTTGAGCTGGCGTAAGCCGGGCGAACTGTGGAATTCTCGCAGATGGAATGTCCCCCCGGACGCGCATCACCACTCTCAACCTCGGCTCGCAGAGCCTCGAACTGGCGGAGTTTCGCGTTCAACCGCAGGGCGGATTGATCCTATGCGGCTACCGATCACGAGAGCTTCTGGCCGATCCAAGCAGAGAAACATCTCGCCGCGCCCAGATTGTCGCCACGGTGCGTGAGATGATGGCGGAGCTGGAAATCAGAGGCGGACCAGTCAGCTACACGGTCGCGGAGGAATCGGTTTTCGCGCGCTTCGTGAAGCTGCCGCCGATCGAAGAAGAAAAAATCGAGCGGATTATTTTCTTTGAGGCGCAACAAAACGTTCCGTTCCCGATCGACGAAGTAGTTTGGGATTATCAACTCGTCGGTGGGGGCGAGGGCGAGCAAATCCAGGTGATCCTTGCCGCCATCAAGGCGGACCTGCTCGAGGAGATCAACGACGCGGTCGAGGAAACGGGTCTGCGGACGTCGATTGTGGACCTGGCGACAATGGCTCTCTATAACGCGTTTCGCTATAACTACGGCGAGTTGGAGGGTTGTTCGCTCCTCGTCGATATCGGCGCGCGCACGACGAACCTTCTTTTTATCGAGCCGGGAAAAATTTTCACGCGGAGTGTCCCGATTGGCGGAAGCTCTGTGACGTCCGCGATTGCGAAGGAATTTAACGAATCATTCGCCGCGGCCGAGTCTCGTAAGAAGCGCGATGAATCGGTGGCGCTTGCCGGCGATACCGAGAGGCTGGACGGCGATGGGGCGCGCGTTTCAAAAATTGTGCGGAGCACCATGACGCGGCTGCACGCGGAATTACTGCGCTCGATCAGTCACTATTGCACGCAACAACAAGGCAAGGCACCGGAACGCGTTTTTCTCTCTGGCGGAGGCGCGAGTACGCAGTCCATCCAAGAGTTCTTTCACGAGAAACTGCAACTACCGACGGATTTTTTTAATCCTTTGCGCAACGTGGCTGTCGCGGACTCCGCGAATCCGAAGGAAATTTCGCGATCGACACATCTGCTGGGGGAACCGGTGGGTCTCGCCCTTCGCATGGCGAGACATTGTCCGATGGAACTCAATCTTCGTCCGAAGATTGTCGTCCGCAGACAGGAATTCGAGAAGCGCCGGCCATTTCTGATCGCAGCCGCGGTCTGCTTCGTTCTCGGCTTGCTTGGCTGGGGCGCGTACTACGCGCAGGGGGCGCATATCGTCCGTCGCACCACGGAAGGACTCGAGGAAAAAGTGGACGCGATGAGGCGGATCGAAACGCAAATGAGCCAGGTTCGGAAACAGACAGCTTCACTCGATAATGTTTCCACGCCGCTCGTGGCCGCGATTAACGATCGCAGTTTTTGGCCGCAAATCGTCGAAGAGCTGAATGCGCGATTGCCGAGGGAAGACATCTGGATCACCGAACTGGTCCCGACCTCCGGCGGCAAATCGCTCGGCGCTCCGGATGCGCGCATGGTCCGTGCGGACACGACTCCCGTTCCCACCCCTTCCTCCTCGCGCCCGGAAGCAGCGCCGGCTGGGCCTGCCATCGACAGTTTGCTCGTGCGCGGTCTCTATTTGTTCAATCCGAAACAACAGGAAGTCGTCGTCGATTATTTTCGAAATCTGGTCGCGTCGCCCTGGTTCGCGATCGACCCAAGGAACCAGGCGAAAGTGATCAAGCCGACCACGCCGAACAATGCGGAGTGGGCCTTTCCCTACGAGCTGCGCCTCGATCTGCGAAAACCGGTCCCGCTCCCATGAACTGGTTTCGCGAGAATCGTTGCTGCGTCCCTGTGGGACGCGCGAGAGGGCGCTTCGAAACCAAGTCGCGCGTTACGCCGCCCACGCGCCTTCCCCTGGCTTCGGCGTGGCAGGCAGGGCGGCGGCTACAGGGGGGACGCTCATGAAGTGGTTTCGCGAGAATCGTTTCCTCGGCACGTTTCTGATTCTGTTCGGACTCTGCACGCTGGGCGCCGTTTGGTTCTTGTTCAGCGCGAAGACCGACTGGGATGAAGCTTCGGCCCGTTTCAACCAGACCGCGGCGGAGCTGAATCGGCTCGAGCGGCTCGCGCCGTATCCGAGCCAGGAGAACCTGCGCAAGATGAAGGCGCACGCCGATAATTACGCGACCGCGTTCGCCAAGTTTAAAGACGAATTGAAACTGCGGGTCGCGCCGGTCGCCCCGATGGCGCCGAATGAATTCCAATCGCATTTGCGCATGGCGATCACCGCAATCGCCGACAAGGCGCGCGCAAACAAAGTGAAGCTTCCGGACAAATTTTATCTCGGCTTCGATGAATTTGCTTCCGCGCTGCCAAGCGAAGTCGCGGCGCCTCTGCTCGGACAAGAGCTCGCGGAAGTCGAGTGGCTCCTGAACACGTTGCTCGACGCGCACGTGGAGGCGTTGACTTCTTTCCGCCGGACTCCGCTGCCGGAGGAACACGGAGCCGCTCCGGCTGCTGGTGAGAAATCGGGAACGGTCGCGGCCGGAACGAAATTACTCGAACGCAATGTGGTGGAAGCGACCTTCATTTCCACGCCGGGCTCGGCGCGAAAAATCCTCAATCAGATCGCCGGAGCGAACCAGCAGTTCTACATCGTTCGGCTGTTGCATGTCCGGAACGAAAAGGAGAAAGGGCCGCCCCGTGAAGCTACCGTGGAAATACCTGCGGTTATTCCCGCCGCGCCGTCTCCCGCTCCGGCCGGTTCTCCGGGAGCGAAGCCTGCCGCTGGGCCTGCGTTAAGTTTCATTGTTGGCAACGAGCGCATCGAAACGACCGCGAAAATCGAGATCGTGAGGTTCACCTTTTGAGAACGGCGAAGGGCTGCCTCTTCTGTAGCCGCGTCCCTGTGGGACGCGCGAGATGTCGCTTCGAGATCACGGTTCGCACCGCGCCGCCCATAGGGCGGCGGCTACAGGAAAACATATGACCTGGATCCGTGCCCACTACGATCGCGTAGCAGTGTTCAGTGCCGCGCTGTTTCTTCTTTGCTCCGCGCTGCTCATCGTGCGGAGCGTCTCGCAGTTCGGCGAAAACTTTTCGTCGCTGCAAATGCCGCCGCCGCCAAAACCCGCAGTGCCCCCTGCGAAAGCGGTCGAGATGGAGCAGGCGACGGAGAAACTCCGGCATCCCGCCCAATGGACCTTTAGCAGCCGCTCCGGCTTGTTCGTGCCCGCGAAACATTTCATTGGTGCCAACGGTCTGCCGACGACATTGCAAACCACCGAAGTCCATCCGCCTGTGCCCAACGAGTGGTTGGAGGAGTTCGCTTTGCCGATCGCCGATGCGGATGTGCTCACCCAGGACCCCGACGCGGACGGGTTCGATAATCTCGAGGAATGGCAAAACCACACGAACCCCACCGACAAAAACGCGCATCCGCCCTTCATCGCCAAGCTCAAATTGAAATCGTTCGCGCAAGAGCCCTTCCGGCTCGTTTTTGCCTCCTGGGTCGACGACACCTTCGCGATCAACACCAGCGATCTGAAAGAGCCGACACAATTTCTAAGACTGGGCGATCCAATTCGCGGCACGAAGTTCAAGCTCGCGAAGTTCACCGAGAAATCGGAGCTGAATAAGTACGGAACCCGGATTGATGTCTCCGAATTGACTCTGGAAAATCAAGAAACACATGAGCGGCTCACCCTGGTTAAGGAGAAGATCATGACTTCGCCGGAGTCGGTCGCGAATTTTGTTTATGCTTGGGGCGAACCGCGGGAATTCGCGGTGAAAAAGGATCAGGAATTTTCATTGAAACCGGAAGAGCAGATCAGATATAAGTTGGTGGACGTTCAGTCCGCCAAAGCGGTCGTCGTCAACACGCAAAAACCAAGTGAAGCGATCGAAATTGGTCCGCTCATCCCCTAAACCCCCTGCGGTCTCCTCCCATGACAAATCCCTCCTGCCATTGCACCGTTGTTCCCGCCCTCGCCACCGTTTTCGCGACATGGATTAGCGGGGACTGTTTCGCGCAGAACACCGAATACGTTGCGGATCGCGAAGCCGCGCGGCGGCAGGCGGCCCTTCCGCACGGCGACGCTGCTCTCGCGCGCGGCAAGGCGGCGATGGCCGCGGGAAACTTTGCCGCGGCGCACAAGGAATTTCGCACGGCGGTAAGTTTGCTCCCTGACGCGGTGGTGAGCGAGAAAGCCCACGACGAAGCGGTCAGCGGTTTCTGCGCCAGTGGAATCAAGCTCGCGGAACAACGGATTGCGGAGGGGAAATACGCGGAGGCCGAGGCGGTCTGCCGGGAAATGCTGAACGATCGGTATGATCCAAATTGCCGGCGGGCCGCGGAGCTGCTGGCCCATCTGCAAGTGCCCGGTTACTTCAACCGGACGATGGGACCAAAGTTCCTCGCCAAGGTCGAAGAAGTAAAAAAACTCCTGAGCGAGGCCGATGGTTATTACAACAGTGGACGCTACGACCTGGCCTTCAAGAAATACGAGCAGGTCTTGAATCTCGATCCGTACAACGTGGCCGCGCGGCGCGGCGAAGAGAAAATCAATCTTACAAAAACGCACTACGGTGAAGAGGCCTACAACGAGACGCGTTCCCGCCAGCTCTGGCATGTGCAGAAGGCTTGGGAAGAGCCAGTCCGGCAATTCGGGCCAGGCGCCACTTCGATCACCGACGCATTCCGGAAAGATGCGACCGGCACCGCGCGCATCACGAACAAGCTCAACAGCATCATTATTCCCAAGATCGAATTTCGCGACGCGAGCGTGCGGGAAGCGATCGAATTTCTGAGGCAACAAGCCGCCGCCAACGATCCGGGAACCGACGGACGCAAAGGAGTGGACATCGTTTTGCGGTTCACGATGCCTGGCCGGCCCGCGGAACCTTTCACGACGCCAAGCACGACGGCCGCCCTTGCGCCCATCGCTCCCGCGACCGGTGCTTTGCCCGATGCCTCGGTGGCGCCCCCGCCCGTGGCCGTTCCGGCGGCAACGGTTTCGGTCCCGTCGATCTCACCCTCCGAGGCGAGGATCACCATCACGCTGAACGAAATTCCTCTCGGCGAAGCGCTGCGCTACATCGCCAGCCAGGCCGGGCTCAAAGTGAAAATCGAGCCCTATGCCGTTTCCATTATTCCGATCAGCGACCAAAGCAACGATCTCCTCACGAAAGAATATCGCGTCCCGCCCGGATTCATTAGCGGAACTCTGAACGCAAATGTGTCGTCCTTGAATGCGCCCGCTACGACAACCGGCAGACCTCCAGCAAACGGGACCGGGAAGGACACGCAGGAGACGACCGGCGGCCGGTTGCTCGTGAATCGTGAAGGAGCCAAGGAATTTCTCGAGAATCAAGGCGTCGCCTTTCCGCCCGGTGCTAGCGCAAACTTCCTTCCGCAAAGCAGCCGGCTGATTGTTCGCAACACGGCTGACAACCTCGAGCTAGTCGACGCGATTGTGGAGCAGGCGAATGTCTCGGGCCCGAAGCAGGTGGAGATTGAGGCCAAGTTCGTCGAGATCACTCAGAATAATCTCAAAGCTCTAGGCTTTGACTGGCTGCTCGGACCATTTAACCTGAAGAGTGGCGGCCAGATTGCGGCTAACGGTGGGACCTCAGGCACAGGCGCCGCCGTCAACCAGGCCGATTACCCATTTCCGACGAACGGGTTGAACTCCGTGACCGCCGGAAACCGAAACGGAAACCTGGCTATCACTGGAAATGCGATCGATTCACTTCTTTTGGGAACGACGACGGGCCAGGTGCTATCGCCTGGCATTTTCGGAATCGGCGGCTTACTGACCGATCCTCAGTTCCAAGTGGTTATTCGAGCCCTCAATCAGAAAAAAGGGGTCGATTTGCTTTCCGCTCCGCGCGTCACCACCAAGAGCGGCCAGCGTGCGATGATTGAGATCGTGCGGGAGTTTCGTTATCCAACCGAGTTTCAGCCTCCGCAAATCCCGCAAACAGTAGGTGCCGTAAGGACTGACGCCGGTGGTCTGACTGGCGATCTCATACCTCTGGGAAACAACTCTTCGGTTCCAGTCACGCCTACCACTCCGACTCACTTCGAAACGCGAAACACTGGGGTGACTTTGGAAGTAGAACCAGTCGTTGGTCCTGATGGAGTGACCATTGATCTGAATCTAGTTCCTCAAGTGGTGGAGTTCGAAGGTTTCATCAATTATGGCAGCCCGATTCTCGCACCGTCTTCGTCTTTTCTTAACACAGTGACGGGAGGTTTGATCAATAGTCCTCAGAGTGTCCTTACGCCTAATGTTATCAACCAGCCGGTTTTCAGTACTCGGAAGGTTACGACCAGTGTCAGCGTATGGGACGGCCAAACCGTGGTGTTAGGCGGTTTGATGCGAGAAGATGTGCAGAAGACCGAAGATCGCACTCCTCTTCTCGGTGACATTCCCATCGTGGGCCGGCTTTTTCGCACGAACGTGGATCAGCACATCAAACGAAACCTCATCATCTTTGTTACAGCCCGATTAGTAAATCCGGGAGGCCAGCCGGTGAACTCCACCGAGGAAGTGGAAGAATCGGAAGACGTGATCGAGCCGCCGATTTTGCCGGAGATTCCCTTCTACAAGAAGTGAGGCTTGGATAGCACCCAACCTTCTCTATCACCCTGAGAAACAACATGAGAAAACTGCCACTTCTTTTGTTCATCGCCACGGCTCTGCTTGGAATTGTTATTACCAATTCCGCTTTGAGTGGTGGCAAGAAGAAAGCTACACCGCCGCCAGTGTCACGGTCTCCTGTCATCGCCAGCGTAAGTGCTAATACAGTTACGGTGACGGAAGAGAAGGCGACGAAGACCTTTACCATCTCACAGTTCACCGAGATCAATGTAAACGGTCTGAGAGCTACGATCGCCGATCTAAAGCCCGGTATGAGTGTTAGCGTCACCCTTGGCACCGACTCTTCTCGCGCCAGCCGGATCAATGCGATGGGTAAGTGAGCTGCCTGAGCAGCTCGGCCCAGAGGAGGTGAGAGCCAGGTTAGTTTAGTGCGAAAACTTCGACGACAGCTACGCCAGTAGTTCCACCTGCGCCGCGCACTATGGCGGTATATTGCGCCCCGTTTGCCGGCAAGGTAGCCACGATGGCGGATTCCAGGTCGTTAGTAGGTGGAATGGTGCTGTCGATGATCGCTTGCTTGTTCGGGCTATCGCCCCAGTTATCGTTCGCGTCGAGGAGAGTTCCGTTTCCGTCGCGTAACTCCAGGGTGGGATCGGCCAGATTCCCTGGTACAGGCAAGGAAGGGCCTAGCGCCTCCACGACCACGTTCTGCGGATCGACTCCCAACACAATAAACCCTCCGATCATCACATTGTCGCCGCCCTGCACAAAACAGCGGGTCGAGATGTTGGCCAGCTTCGCGTTGGCCGTTAGATCCAGATCGTACGCTTCCACCACACCAACGCCGGTGCCGTTATTGGCGGCGCCCTTCAGGATCGCGGTGTAGGCGCCTGGATTCAGATTCATCAAGATCGCCGACTCGGCATCGTTAGTCGGCGCAATCGTGCTATCGATGATGGCCTGTTTGTTTGGGGCGTCCTTCCAGTTGTCGTTTGCGATAACTAGCAGGCCCGTGCCGTCATGAAGTTCCAGGATTGGATCGTCCAGTTTCCCCGCGATATTCAACGATGGGCCTATCCCTCGCAACATGACCTTTTTCGGAACATTGCCGGTGACGATAAACCCGCCGATCAGAACATTGTCGCCGGTTTGGACAAAGGCCCGAGTCGAGATGTTGGCCAGGGTCACGGGCAGCGTGCCGTTGAACTCAAAAGCGCCGATATCGCTCCGGCCTGCCCGGAGGAAGCCGCGTTGGTCCCGCGCCGGGGCGGTGGGATTATTGCCAGCATCGATAGCCGGACTGGAACTACCTAACGACAAGGTAAGAGTGGTTCCGCCATTATCCTGGAGCGAGCCAAGAAAAGCATTTCGCGGAGAGGCTACCGTGCCTACGAGGTCATGGTTCACACCGTCAGTAAAGCCGGTGCTGCTTTCTTTCACGCGGATCAAGTTGTAGCCATCCGACACGAACGCACCAAAGACGTCACGGCCCCCTTGATTGTGGGAATTGGCTGCTACAATTGTATTCCCGAGGTGGGCGGTGCCGCTGTTAAAGATACCGCCGCCACCGCCGTTGGTGTCCGAGGTGTTAACGCTGTTATTCGCCACCGTGCAATTGAGGAGCGTTAAGGTTCCCGTAGCGTTGTAAACACCGCCGCCGGATGGATCGCCTGTGTTACCCGAGATCGTGCAATTGGTCAGAGACAGCGTGCCTTCGTTGGCAATACCGCCGCCGCTCGCACCAACATTGTCGTGAAACGTGCTGCCCGTCACAGTAGCAGTGGCGAGGCTCGACGTATTCTCCAATCCGCCAGCCCCCGATCCGGTAGAATTATCGCGCGCGAATGAGCACCGGGTAACAGTCAACGTGCCGGAGTTCTCAATCCCTCCCCCGCCAACCGAAGAATTGTTGTCCTGGATGGTGCAGTCACGGACAGTCAGCGTGCCGGAATTCGAGATCCCGCCGCCGCCATACGGGCCCGGGGGGTTGCCGTTGGAGATCGTCAGGCCGGAAATCGTTACGGTGGTAGGTCGTAGAACCTCAAAAACCCTGAAGGCCGCCGTGCCTGCCGCGGCGCTGCGCGCGACTGTCAGCACCGTCTCTCCGGGTCCATCGATGGTGATGGATAGCTGCGAATACAGCTCGCCGCTCGTCAAATTGATCGTGCCGGTGACGTTAGGCGCGAAGGTGATGGTGTCGCCGGTCTGCGCATCCAGAATCATCTGGCGCAGCGATCCCGTGCCGCTGTCATTGTTGTTCGTCACCACAATGGGCGGCTGTAGTTCGACCGCGCCGATGTCGCTACCGTCGCCGCCGCTGGCATTGGATATTGCGGGGTTATCATAGGGGCGGGTTCGGCCGCGGCCGTCACTCGTCGATCCCATCGCCGTGCCTTGGTCGATTGCTGGGCTGGTGATGTTCGGCGCTCTCGTATCGACCGGTCCCCCATTGTCGCGCAAAGGACCCAGATCGGCGTCCCGCGGCGACGCGGCCGTGCCGAGCTGGTCGCCTGTGCTTCCGAAGCCGGTGCTGTCGCCGCTAACCCGGATCAAATTGTAACCCTGGGAAATAAATGCGCCGAGCACATCGCGCCCCAGCTGATTTGAGGAGTTCGCCGCCACAATCGTATTACCGACGACCAGCGCGCTGGTCCCCGGGCCGGAACTGACATTGCGAATCCCACCACCGCCGCCGGAAGATGCATTCGTCGTCGCACTGTTCGCCGCGACGGTCGAATTAAGGATCACCAGAGAGGCATCGCTACTGTCGATGCCGCCACCCCCGCCTCCGATGGTGGAGGTGTTGCTGGCGCCGTTTCCGACGACCGTGCAGTTGGTGATCGACATTGTGTTCGACCCGCCGCCGCCATTGTTTTCAATACCTCCACCGACGGAAGCCTGATTGCCGGAGATCGTGCAGGAAAAAAGATCGACCTTGCCGCCGTTATTAATAATACCGCCGCCGTTGTTGCCGTTGGCGTCGTTGCCGGAGATGGTGCAAAAGTTAAGAGAAAGGCTGGCTGGCGAAGAGACAGAGATGGCGCCGCCGCCGAATTCATTGCTTCCGCAAAGGCCATTCGAGATCGCCAGGCTGCTAATAGAGACCGTCCCAGATGTAATCGTGAAGATACGGAAGTTAGGCGCGCCGCTGCCCCGGGTGATCGCGGTAAATCTTCCCCCCGGGCCGCCACTAATGCTCAGAGACTTGTCGATCGTGAGACCGCCGCTGGTCAGTGTGATTGTGCCGACCAGGTTGATTTGAATAGTGTCGTTGGCGTTGGCGTCCTGAATGACCTGACGCAGGCTGCCCGCCCCGCTGTCATTCAAGTTCGTGACGTGAATGGTGGCCGCCTCAGCCGACGCCGCCGTGAGCACGGCTGAGATGAATCCGGCAAGCAAAACTCGATTCCGACAGCGTGACTTTCTCATAAGCAAATACCTTTTCTCCAAACGAGCCCTTCGTTCAGCGATAACCCAGCGGGAAGAAGGGAAGGCGCTTTGCTGGAGACCAGCCTTCGCAAGGCTACGGCTCGGCAAGCGCCTGACAGACTTAGCGCAAGCGCAGTCTGGTCAAGAGTCGGGACCGCTGTAAATGCTTTTCTGTCGCCATTGGCAGAAAGACGCTCCTGGCCCGGCACGGGAACGAAAACGCCGGAACGAGAGCTCCTCTACATTAATTCAGCGCGGATATTTCTACGACAGCTACGCCGGTAGGTCTTCCCGACCTAAGCCTACTTCGCCGTGGCGAGTAATCCGACTCAGGTAGATCAACTGTCAGCTATTGCAAATTATAAACTTCCACTACGGCGATGCCGGTGGTGTTGTCCTTGCCGCGCACGACTGCCGTGTAGTTGCCGGGGCTGAGAGTCTGCACCAGCGCCGATTCCAAATCGTTCGTAGGTGGAATGGTGGTGGCTTCGATCTCGCTCTGCTGACTGGTGCCGTCCTCGCGCGTTTTCCAGTTGTCGTTACTCCTGATCGTGGCGCCATTGCTATCGTGCAGTTCCAGGGTCGGATCCTGTAAAGGGTTCGTTACGCCGAAGTTGGTAAGGCTGGGTCCAATCGCGCGAACCATTACTTTCGTTAGGCCATTCCCGGTGATGAAGCCGCCAATCAGGACATTGTCGCCGGAGTTGACAAATCCGCGCGTGCTGATGTTACCCAATTTCGAGTTCGCCGCCTGGTCCAGGTCATAGGCTTCCACGACACCTATGCCAGTGGTGTTGTCCTTTCCGCGCACGACCGCCGTGTAAGAGGCATTGTTCGCCGGTAATGTTCTCACGATCGCAGATTCCAGATCGTTCGTGGGCGGAATGGTGGTCGCTTCAATCTCGGCCTGCTGGCTGCTGCCATCGGACCGGGTCTTCCAGTTATCGTTGGTCTCGAGGGTCGTGTTCGCGTCGTGCAGCTCCAGGATGGGATCAGCCAGGAAACCCTGGACGCCGACATTGGCCAGTGACGGACCGATGCCGCGAATGATGACCTTCTTCGGATCGGTCCCGGTGATGATGAAGCCGCCGATGAGGACGTTATCGCCGGTCTGGACATTGAGCCGGGTGGAGATGTTAAGCAGGTTGGAAGGCGGGAGCGCGACACTGCCGAGGGTGGGGTCGCTGATGATCATTAGGTCGGCCTGGCCGGAGCCGGCGGCATTGTTGGCGTTGATGGGGACGATGAAAGCGCCTGTGGTGGTGGGCGTGCCGGAGATGAGGCCGGTGTTGTTATCAACCGTGAGGCCAGCCGGCAGATCGGTCGCGCCGAAGCTGGTGGGATTGTTCGTGGCCGCGATCTGGTAACTAAATGGCAAGCCCGGTCGCGCGACGGCAGTAGTCGCGCTGCTGATCGCCGGTGCGCCGGCCGTCACGCTGGTCACGGTCACGGTCACACCGGTGGCATCACTCGTTACGGAAATCCCCACCTGGCTCGGCTCCAAAATAGAAGTGAAGGCGCCGCTGATCGAACCCGCGGTCAGGACGCGAAAAGTTTGGCCGACTGCCGGAGTGAATCCATTCGTTAGGCGGACTTGGAGGTTGCCGGCCAGGGTCGCTGCTCCGCTTACCTGGACCTGGTCGTAGCCAGTGCCCGGATCCGAGCCGCCGAGCTCCGCGTAAAAGGTTGACCCTGTTTCCTGGGTGTAGCTGCCGTCGATCGTCAGGATGCCGGGCGAATTCCCCGGGAGAATTTTTCCGCCGGCAGCAACGATCACCTGTCCCTGGACCCGCGCGTAACCAATGAGCAGCCCGTCCGCCGCAACCCGCAAGGTATTGGCCGCGGGGTTGGCGTTCGTTCCAATGCCGACGGCGCCGCCGGAAAGGACGATCTTTCCGAGCCGCGCAATATCGATCAGCTGCGATACCAGAACGAGTCCGCCGTTTGCGACCGTCAGGGTCGCTGGCCCGCCCTGGTCAAACCCGGTGTCGAGCGGAATACCACCGACGTAGAGTGCGAAGTCCGTCACCTTCCAAAGCGACCCGGCGTCGGACACGAGCACGTCGCCGGAGGAAACGGGGGAGGAGGCGATTGCGGCATTGCTCATTTGTAAGGTGCCGCCGTTCGTGATCTTCACCGTCGCCGCCCCATCAACGCCTGCGATAAAACGCGACCCACTCACGCTTGAGCCGCTGCCGTCCACGTCCAACTCCCCCGTGGTGCCAGCTTCATTGGCGATGCCAAATCTCGGGTCTTCCCCCACGACGTTGAACGCACCGCCGGAAGAGACGGTCAATTTCCCAGCGCCCTTGCCTGATTGGCCGACAAAAACATCGCTCGACGCATTCCAGATGCTGCCGGCGCCATCAACGACCACGGTCCCGATCGCTCCGGATTCGCCGCCTAGGGCAACGATGGAACTCTGGACCATTCCGCCGGTTCCTACGCCGACAAAACCATTGCCTAGGACACCGATGAAAAAGTAGGCATCGACGGTGAGATTGCTCCCACCTTGGACGGAAATGCCGCCCGAGGAACCGGCGTCGTCCGCCACACCGAATCGGGTGTTGCTATTGCCCGCCACCGAGAGCCGACTGCCCGACGAGAGCGACACGCCCCCATTCCCGGTCTTTCCGATAAAGGAGTCCTGCCCGAAGGTGACTTGAGCGCCATTCGTTAGCGCCAGACGGCCGATGCTGCCGGCGAACGCGCCGATGCGGGTCTGTGTCTGCGAGGCATCGATCGAGGAGCCAGTGCCATCCACGGTCATTTGTCCGTTTGATCCCGAGTCGAGCCCGACGGCAAAAAGCGTCCCGTTGTCGAAAAGCAGACGCCCGCCGTCCGAAATATTAAAGGTGCCGCCCGCACCTTGACCGACCACCAGTCCGACCGTCTTTACTTCCCAGACCGTGCCGGCACCCGACAAATCAACTTGCCCCACAGAACCGGTGTTTGACCCGATCTGCACCTCCCCGGTTCGCACCGTTGCACCATTGTCGACCGCAATGGAAAAGCCGCCAGAGCTGTTGTTGCCAAGGAACATTCTTCCGTTGCTGTTGATGGTCGTCCCCATTCCCTGCCAATGCCCTCCGCCCCCGATGGTATTACCATCAAGGTCTTTCCCACCGTCGAGCACGAGCTGCCCGTTCACCGTGAGCGTGCCGCCCGCGCTGATATCGAGAAATCCTGCCATGAGGGAAAAATCCTGATCCACCGTCAGGGTCGAGTTGCCGCCGGCGAGAGAGTCCGAGCCACGGTTTTGAGTTAATGTTCCCACCCTGACCGCTCCGCCGGTATCGATCTGGATGGAGCCTCCAGTCAGCGAAAAATCCTGCCCCACGGTAAGGGTCGAACCGCTGCCAGTGGCGGACACAGAGGCTCCCGTGGGCTGCGTCAGGTTGCCGTTCACAGTGACAACCCCGCCGCTGCTGGCCGTGAGCGAGGATGAATTCAACAAAAAGTCCCCCGTCACTGTGAGGTTAGACCCGGCGCCGTTAACCGTGGCTGACCCACGATTGATCGTGGAGACGTTGCCCGTGCTGCCGCTTTGAAAGTTCAACCCGAAATCCTGGAGGCCGCCACTGGCCGTAAGCGTGCTGGCGTTGAAGAAACCTGCCTGGCCGGGGCCGCCCAAGCCCGTGATCGTGAGCGAGCTGCCTCCGTCGTATCCGCCGCAGCCGTTCGTCCCGCTACAGGTGGCGTCCGTCACCGTGCCACCTGCCGTGACCCCGGCAACTCCGTCGCCATTCTGCGCCTTCAGATGGCCACCCTCTATGCTCACGACGGGCCCGAAACCGTTGGTGTCGGTCACAATGGCTTGCACGTCGAGCGTCCCGGCGCCGGACAAGGCGTTGATAATACCCACGTTCACCGCGGTCAGCGTTCCGCTTAAGCTCAGGTTATCGCCACTGAGCAGATGCACGCCGCCGCCACTCGCGGTGATAGTTGCTCCGTAAAAGTAGGCGTCATCGCCGGCGCCGGGATTTCCGTAAATGTTTGGCCCGCCCGGGGGCGAAGTCGTTTGATTGAGCCACTTGCCGTCGGTAAAATCGCCGTTGGTGCCGCTGTGATCGTAAACATCCGCCAGCATCACCCCGGCCATGGCCAGCGTGAGAATGGCAGTCAGCTTTAGCGTCATAAAAAAAGTTCTGTGCATTTGCATTTCCTTTCTTCGTTTCGGAGCGTCGGCGATCCAGCCCGGGGTTACGGGAATAAGGAGACGTGTGAGGGAACCTTGGCACATGAGTTTCATCGGCGGAAAGAGGAACTGGCTACATTTAACTCTACCGATCGCGTAAAGCGGCGTCCCAGCGCAGGTCCAGCTCAGCGGCCTATTCAACCGCGCCGAAGATCGTTGAAATATCGGCTGACGTAATCGAGTTGGTTCTTAAGCGGAGCTCGTAATCGTGTCGAGACAATTGTCAGCGGGCACGAAACGCCGCACATGTGCCCTCTCGCCCCAACGCTGTCATCGGAATCCAAGCGGTTAACGTTTCAAGAGCAACGCGCGCAGTCTCGCGACGGCACCCTCTACATTAGTTAAGCGCGAAGACTTCTACGACGGCGACGCCGATGATTGCATTCACGCCGCGCACAATGGGAGATCCCCGTTTATTGGAGGAAGTAGACTTGGACAACGCCAATGCCGGTTGTGTCATTCTTGCCCCGCACCTGTGCGGTGTATTGCCCGGGCTGGATCGTCACCACGATGGCCGCCTCAAGGTCGTTAGTCGGTTGGAGGCCGGTGTTCAAGAGTTCCTGCTCCTGATCCGTCCTCCAATCATCATTCTCTAACACGATTATGCCGTTCTGGTCTCTTAGCTGGAGCGTGGTATCCGCGAGCGCATTGGTAATGCCGAAGGCACTCAGGGAAGGTCCTATCGCACGGATCACGGCTGTGACCGGCCCATTCTGCACGATAAAGCCGGCGATCATGAGTTTATCGCCAGCTTGAACTAAACCTCTCGTTGCGATGTTGGCCAGCCTGGCCGGGGAATCAGCGCTGAGATCGTAGGCATCGACCACGCCGGTCCCAACGGTGTTCCCCAGGCCGCGCACCACTGCGGTGTAGCTGCCCGGCGCAAGATTTGCGATGATCGCAGACTCAAGATCGTTACTCGGCGCGAGCTGGCTCGCGCTGATCTCCGCGGATTGATCGCCGGTGATGAGGCCACCCACCTGAGTCGTTTGCCAGTCGTCATTAGTCGCGACCGTGGCATTGCTCGCATCATGAATCTCCAGCGTCGGATTCGCCAAGGCATCGGCGATTCCAAAGGCGGCGAGCGATGGGCCAATCGCACGCACGATGATTTTCTTGGTCGAGCCAGCCGGTCCTTGCACGATAAAGCCCTCGATGAGCGCGTTATCATCCGCGCCGACCGGCAGGCGGGTGGAGACGTTGCCGACCAAGCCAGGCGTTGGTGTAGGTGTCGGTGTAGCTGCGGGAGTAGGCGTAGGTGTGGGTGTAGGTGTTGGCTGTGGATTGACCGTGATGTTCACCGTAACTGTCGTGAAGCCGCCGGAGTTAATCGCCGTCACGGTGTAGTCCGTGGCAGCAGACACAGCGGTGGGCGTTCCGCTGATCACGCCGGTGCTCGTGCTGAAGGAGAGTCCGGCAGGAAGCGCCGGAGAGATCGAATAGGAAACGACTGGGCCACCGGTGCTCGTCGGCGTGTTATTCGTAATCGTCGTGTTTTTGGTGTAGGTGGCCGGATTAGTGGAATAGATCAGCACTGAGGGCGCGACATCGTTGACCGTGATGTTCACGGTGGCAGTCGTGGATCCGCCGGAGTTTGTGGCGGTGACCGTGTAATTGGTCGCGGGCGATAGGACAGCGGGCGCGCCACTGATCACACCGGTGCTGGTACTGAGCGACAATCCGCCGGGCAAAGCCGGCAAGATCGAATAGGACACGACTGCTCCGCCGCTGTTCGAAGGTGTGTTGTTCGTGATCGTTACGGTCCTGGTATAAACGGCGGGGTTCGCCGAATAGTTCAGCCCCGCAGGCGGAACGTCCTTAACCGTGATGTTAACTTTAACGGGGGTGAAGCCGCCCGAGTTTGTCGCCGTTACCGTATAGTCGGTAGCAGCGGCTACGGCGGTCGGTATTCCGCTGATTATGCCGGTGCCAGGGTCGAGCGACAATCCGGCAGGCAACGACGGCAGGACCGAATAGGAAACGACCGCGCCGCCGCCACTGGAAGGCGTGTTGTTCGTGATCGCTGTGCCTTTGGTGTAGATCGCCGGATTCGTCGAATAGGTCAGCGCCGATGGCGGAACATCGTTGACCGTGATGTTGACCGTCGCCTGCGTGGAGCCGCCGGTGTTCGTCGCCGTGACCGTGTAGTCGGCGGCGGGTGATAGGACGGTAGGCGTTCCGCTAATCACTCCCGTACTGGTGTTGAAGGACAGTCCCGTAGGCAGTGCCGGCGAGATCGAATAAGAAACGACCGGGGCACCGCTGCTCGACGGCGTGTTATTAGTGATCGCCGTGCCTTTCGTGTAGGTGGCAGGATTCGTGGAATAGGTCAGCGCTGACGGCGGCACGACGAAATTTTGAACCTGTTCGACGAGACCGGATCCGCCATTTTGATATCCATTGGTGGTACGCCCACGGGCGCGGAGCGAGCCGCTGAAGGGAACTGAGAGGCCGGTCAACTCCCAACCGCCTGCGATCCGGGTGCCAGAGCCGAGCAGCGTCCAGGGGCCATTGGTGGCAAGCTCGAAGGTGACTTGCTCGACCTCCGGCGCGGCGCCGCCGCGTAGCCATTGCACGCGCGTGACATCGGGCGCGCTCAGGCTCTGCGGCGCGCTGTCATTGTTGAGCCGCGCCATTTGGTTGCGTGCCGTGCCTCCCACCGTGGTGAACTCGCCGCCGAGCAGGATTTTCCCGTCCATCTGCACCGCCACGTTGTAAACGGTGTCGTTCGCGTTGGGATCAAAGCCGCTGTCAACACTGCCATCGCTGTTGAGCCGCGCAATGCGGTTGCGCGTTGTGGGGGTGGGGGCGCCATTGGGCTGGAGCGTGGTGAAGTCGCCGGCGAGGAGAATCTTCCCATCCGCCTGCACCGCCAGGCTGTAAACAAAGCCGCTCGCGTTGGGAGCGTTGGGATCAAAACCGGTGTCGAGGCTGCCATCGCTGTTGAGCCGCGCAATGTGGTTGCGCGTCG
>PLCN01000018.1:0-180773 GCA_003134785.1 Spartobacteria bacterium | reverse complement strand
CTCAGGAACCCCCAAAAGGGCTCAATCACAGTCTTCCACTTACGCTAAGCATCAAAATCGAAACAACAATAACAGCGTGTAGTAAAGGTGCATAGGGTCTTTCCGTCCTACTGCGGGTAGGCGGCATCTTCACCGCCACTACAACTTCGCTGAGCTCCTCGTTGAGACAGCGGTCAACTCGTTACACGATTCGTGCAGGTCGGAACTTACCCGACAAGGAATTTCGCTACCTTAGGACCGTTATAGTTACGGCCGACATTCACGGGGACTTCGGTTCGAAGCTTCGAGCTTGCGCTCTAACCTCTTGCCATAATCTTTCCGCATTGGTCACGTGTCACACCCTATACGTTGTCTTTCGACTTAGCAGAGTGCTGTGTTTTTGTTAAACAGTCGGTTGACCCATTTCACTGCGACCCCGCACCATTTTGGCGACTCCTATGCTGGAGATTGCCAGTAGATCGAAGGTTGGCCTGCTTACGCAGGCGAACCGCGAATCACCAAAATGGTGCGGGGCACCCCTTCTTCCGAAGTTACGGGGCTAGATTGCCGAGTTCCTTAACGAGGTTTCACTCACGCGCCTGAGTATACTCTACTCACCCACCTGTGTCGGTTTACGGTACGGGCAACCGTGGAAACATGTAATTGGTTTTCTTGATACAAGTGTTAAGCAATCCACCTTGGCCGAGGCCTCAGCGTCCCCTTGCGGGACCGTCACTTTCAATCGACGGCTACTCTCTACTCATATGTCACAACTACACTTAACCACAGCCGGTGCTGGAATATTAAACCAGCTGTCCATCGTCTACGCCCTTCGGCCTCGACTTAGGTCCCGACTAACCCTGGGAGGACGAACCTTCCCCAGGAAACCTTGGGTTTACGGCGGACAGGAATTTAACCTGTCTTGTCGCTACTCATGTCTGCATTCTCACTTGTAGAAACTCCACGGTCGCTTCCGCTTCCGCTTCGATGTCGCTACAACGCTCCCCTACCAATCCGGCTGGTCGAAACCAGCCGTCTTCCAGAGCTTCGGTATACCGCTTATCGCCAATCATTATCGGCGCGAGATCGCTCGATGAGTCAGCTATTACGCACTGTTTAAATGATGGCTGCCTCTAAGCCAACATCCTCACTGTCTAAGCAACCTCACATCCTTTCCACTGAACGGTATTTGGGCACCTTAGCTGCTGGTCTGGCATGTTTGCCTCTCGCGCGTGAAGCTTATCCCTCACGCACTGACTCCCGTGTTACACCCTGCGGCATTCGGAGTTTGATTGAATTCGATACCCTGGTATGGGCTCTAGTTCATCCAGTGCTCTACCTCCGCAGGTCAGCACACGAGGCTAGCCCTCAAGCTATTTCGGGGAGAACCAGCTATCACCGGGTTTGATTAGTCTTTCGCTCCTACCCACAAGTCATCCCAGAAGTTTTCAACCTTCACGGGTTCGGTCCTTCAGTTGCGGTTAAGCAACCTTCAACCTGCTCATGGGTAGATCACCTCGGCTTCGGGTCTATTGCCAGCGACTATGGTCGCCCATTTCGGACTCGCTTTCGCTTCGCCTCCATCGCAGAACGACTTAGGCTTGCCACTGACAATAACTCGCAGACTCATTAAGCAAAAGGCACGCCATCACCCCTTGCGGGGCTTTGACACCTTGTAAGCACATAATTTCAGGTACTATTTCACTCCGCTCACAGCGGTTCTTTTCACCTTTCCCTCGCGGTACTTGTTCACTATCGGTCGCCAATTAGTATTTAGACTTACGCCGTGGTCGGCGTGGATTCATACGAAGTTTCACGTGCATCGTATTACTCAGGAAATCCCTAGGCGTGCGCGGATTTTCGATTACGGGCCTGTCACCCTCTTTGGAGCGATTTTCCATTCGCTTCATCTAATCGTTGCACTACCACATCGGGCTCCTACAACCCCACCAGCAAGCTGGTGGTTTGGTCTGTTCCGCTTTCGCTCGCCACTACTTACGGAATCGCTTTCGCTTTCTGTTCCTCCGGTTACTGAGATGTTTCACTTCACCGGGTGTCGCGATGTCCCTGCTATGTATTCACAGAGACTCGAGCAGGTGTTACCCCACTCAGGTTATCCCATTCGGAAATCCCCGGGTCACAGCGTGTTTACCGCTCTCCGAGGCTTATCGCAGTTAGCCACGTCCTTCATCGCCTATTGGCACCAAGGCATCCATTATGTGCTCTTTGTAGCTTGATCAATCTGTAGAACGCCAAATCGTTTCCAATTCGACGCTCAAACTTGATAACTGAAACTCTCGGACCGGGACATCTTACCTTCCCGGTCTTTCTTTTCAGACTCAGCTCTTAAAAGTTGTACTTACTACCCTGTATGTAGATATCAAAGAACCAGCGGTGCGCGCCCATTTTCAGCCCACAAAAAAACCCAATTTGATCTCCGGCGATAATTCATCCCGCCCATGCGGGATTCATCATGCCGGGACAAAATTGAGTTCCAATTTGCAGTCCCAAAATAGGCGAGAACCAACTCTTTTCGTCTTGCGACTACGGGAGTCCCGCTTCAGGCGGGGTCAACAAGGTAGCCGTCGAAAAAAGACCGTCAACCGCGAAAAGCGATTTTTTTCGAGAAAATGCAGATTTCTACCCGAGCTCCCATTTGGACGATGGCATTAGGACGGGTTATCCGCAGATTAACGCAGATTTCGCCGATTATTTATTCTGTCATCTGCGCTAATCTGCGTAATCTGCGGTCGATTTGAACTCGCCTAACCAACGTCCCGACGGCCGCACCGCCGATCAAGTTCGTCCCATTTCCTTCGAGCTGGGAATCGCTCCGAACGCGAGCGGGTCGGTTCTCGTGGCGATGGGCAACACGCGCGTCATCTGCGGCGTGATGATCGAGGAAACGGTTCCGCGCTGGATGAAAGAACAAGGCGTGACCGGCGGCTGGCTGACGGCGGAGTATTCGATGCTGCCTTATTCGACGAACACGCGGAAGCCACGCGATATCACCAAGGGCAGGCTCGACGGGCGCAGCAACGAAATCCAGCGACTGATCGGTCGCTCGCTCCGCGCCGTGGTGGATCTGGAAAAACTTGGGCCGCGCACGATGTGGATCGATTGCGATGTGCTTCAGGCCGACGGAGGCACGCGCACGGCTGCGATCACCGGCGCGAGTCTGGCGGTTGCGGTGGCCTGCCGAAAATTGGCGGACGAGAAAAAGATCGATGCCCCGCCGATTCGGAAACTGGTGGCCGCGGTCAGCGCGGGCGTGCTCGCGGGCTCCCCGGTTCTCGATCTAAACTATGAGGAGGACAAGGCGGTGACCGTGGACTTCAATTTGGTCGCGACCGAAGACGGTGAGTTTGTCGAGGTGCAAGGCTCGGGTGAGGAATCGACGTTCTCGAATGAGCAACTCACGGAGATGCTGGCGCTCGGACGGAAAGGAATCGCGGAGTTGATCGCCGCGCAACGCGCCATTCTGGCCCGGCTGATGGTGCGGCCAAGCTAAATCATTTGCCGTCGTCCCTCCAATGAGCTAATCCCAAACACCCCATGAAAAAAGCGCTTATCACCGGCATCACCGGTCAGGATGGCAGCTATCTCGCGGATTTGCTGTTGGAGAAAGGATATGAGGTCCACGGCATTATTCGGCGCGCGAGCACGTTCAACACAGCGCGGATCGATCATCTCTACGCCGATCCGCACATCAACGGCGTGCGGTTGTTCCTGCACTACGGCGACCTGGCTGACTCGGTGAATCTGGTGAAGCTGCTCTACGAATTGAAGCCGGACGAGATTTATCATCTCGGCGCACAAAGCCATGTGCGTGTGAGCTTCGACATTCCGGAATACACCTCCGACGTGACCGGAGTAGGCACGATCCGCATCCTGGAAGCGATCCGCGAAACCGGCATTCGCTCGAAATTCTACCAAGCCTCCAGCAGCGAAATGTTCGGCAAAGCGCAGCAGGTTCCGCAAACGGAAACGACGGCGTTTTGGCCGCGGAGTCCCTACGGGGTAGCCAAGGTTTTTGCCTATTGGGCGACGGTGAATTATCGCGAGAGCTACGGTCTGTGCGCGAGCAACGGCATCTTATTCAACCACGAAAGCCCGCGACGCGGCGAGACGTTTGTCACGCGGAAAATCACGCGCGCCGTCGCCGCGATCAAGTTAGGTCTGCAGAAGGAACTCTTTGTGGGCAACCTGGATGCGAAACGAGATTGGGGTTACGCGCCAGAATACGTCGAAGGCATGTGGCGCATCCTTCAGCATAGCGCCGGCGACGACTACGTCCTCGCGACGAACGAGACGCATACCGTGCGTGAGTTCGCCGAAACTGCCTTCGCCCACGTCGATCTCGATTGGAAAGATTACGTGAAACACGATGATCGGTACGAGCGCCCGGCGGAAGTCGATCTTCTGATCGGTGATGCGGCGAAGGCGAAGAAGGATCTGGGTTGGGAGCCGAAGGTTCGCTTTCACGAGCTGGTGCGCATCATGGTCGATGCGGACGTGGAAACGCTCTCGCGCACAACGGCGCAGCAGCGCCTCGGCAAGTTGCCGTGATCTCTTCCTGTAGCGGCGGTCTGTCACCGCCGAAGAAGGCGCGCTCTATCGAAATCGCTCGGCGGTCATAGACCGCCGCTACAGTTACTGCCTGATCGCGTCAGCGACGGCGGTGGACGGCGCGACCGTTGGCACAACCGCCTCGAGGGGTTCATTCACGATCGTGACCTTGGCGCCCCAGCCGACGATGCCGTAAAGCTGGATGACATCGCGCGACTTCATGCGGACGCACCCGTAGCTAGCCGGTCTGCCGATGTTTCGCTCCTCCGGCGTTCCGTGAATATAGATGTAGCGGCTATGTGCGTTGGCGTTCCGGGCCTCGCGTCCGCGCAGCCAAAGAATCCGCGTCACGATCGGATCGCGACCGGGCACATCCGGCTACAGGATTTCGCCGGTTAGTCTTCGATCCTTGAGGACCGCTCCACTTGGCGCGGAGCCTCCAATTTTCTCTGCGATTTCGAGCTCGCCCAGCGGCGTGCCGCGGCTTCCCGGCGAGTCACCGATCGCGAACTTCGAAGTCGAAACCGGGTAGGTGGCGAGCAGGACGCCATTGTCGAGGAGCGCCATTCGTTGTTGCGGCACGCTGACGATGACGTGATGCCGTGTGTCGGGCGTGACGCACGAAGTTAAGAAGGCTGTAACGGCGAAAACGAGAAACGCGCAGCGAGTTATGGCGTGAGAAGAAAGTGCGGCACCGATGAACACGCCCACCTCGCTCGGTCCGGGATGACGCTGCTTTGAGGAAAATAGCTTCATCGGACGAAACGAAAAAAACTTTCGGCGGTGTGCGTCGTCGCGCGCGCCAGCTCTTCGACGCTGATCCCGCGCGCGGTCGCGATCGACTCCGCTACCAGCCGCGTGTGCGCGGGTTCGCAGCGCTTTCCGCGGAAGGGGACCGGCGCCAGATATGGACAATCGGTTTCAACCATAAAATCGCCTAACGACAACTGGGCCGCGATTTCCCGCACGGGCGCGCCATTCTTGAACGTGACGATCCCGGTAAACGAAACCAGGTGACCCAGCGCCAGCACGTCGTCCGCCTGTTCTCTCGTTCCGCCGAAGCAATGGAAAACGCCGCGCAGCCTTCCCGAATACGGTCGAATGATTTGAAGCGTGTCATCCCACGCATCGCGCTGATGAATGACGACGTTCAGTCCGAGCTCTGTGGCAAGATCGAGCTGCTGCTCGAACAAACTGGCCTGTTTCGATTTGTAAGCGCCGTCATGGATCTCCGCTTCCAATTGTTCCTCGGTCGAAGTCTGCAGCGCTTTGACAAAAACCTGCGTCGTCTTGCCGTCCTTGGCCAACTCCACGCTCGGAAGCGAGTGGTAGTCGAGACCAGTTTCGCCGATCGCGACGACGCGTGAGCTCTGGGCCAGTTCGCGCAAAGGTGTGATCACGTCCTCGCCGGATTCCTCGACGTAAGTCGGATGAACGCCGATCGCGGCAAAGACGTTCGGATACTTCTCCGCCAGATCGACCGCGCGCCGGCTGCTTTCAACGGAAGTGCCGATCGTGATAATCCGCGTGACGCCGGCGTCCGCAGCGCGTCGTAGGACATCATCGAAATCAGGCGCGAAATCCGGATAGTCGAGATGAGCGTGAGTGTCGATCAACATGATTTCGGACTGCGGGTGCCGGACTTTCGGAAAGGAAAGATTCTTATGCTTTCCGGTTTCCGCAATTCGGTTTCCGAAATCGCGTCACCATTCGATCACCGTGCTTGCCCACGTCAGCCCGCCGCCGAAGACGACCATGAGGATGTAATCGCCGGACTTGATCCGGCCGGTGCGATTCGCTTCATCGAGCGCGATGGCCACCGCGGCGGCCGAGGTGTTGCCGTAGCGATCGAGATTCACATAGAAACGATCGAGCGGGATCTTCAGCCGATCGGCGATCGCTTCGATGATGCGGAGGTTGGCCTGATGTGGAATGACGCAAGCGATGTCGTCGATCGTGAGCCCGGCCTGGCCCAGCACCGTCTTAGACGCGGCCAACATGGCGATAACGGCCTGCTTGTAGACGTCCTTGCCGGACATGTGAATGGTTTGAAGATTCTTGTCCGCATTTTCCAATGTGATGGGCGTGCGGCAGCCGCCCCCCGGCATGAAGAGGATATCGGCATAAGTGCCGTCGCTGCCTACGTGCGTAGCGATCACTCCGTGCGCGCTGCCGCGATGCCGCAGAACCGCCGCGCCCGCACCGTCGCCGAAAAGGACGCACGTGTTGCGATCGTTCCAATTCGTGATGGAGCTGAGTTTTTCGGCGCCGATGACGAGCACGGTTTCGTAAGTGTGTGAAGTGATGAACTGCTGCGCGATCTCGATCGCAAAAAGAAAACCGGCGCAGGCGGCCGAGATGTCGAGGCAAGCGGCTTTGGTCGCACCGAGTTTCGTCTGCACCAGACAGGCCGTCGAGGGGAACATCATGTCGGGTGTGGCGGTGGCGAGAAGAATGAGGTCGATCTCTTTCGCCGACACTCCAGCCTGCTCCATCGCGGCCAGCGCCGCCTTCGTGGCCATGTCGCTGGTGTGCTCGTCTTTGGCGGCGATGCGTCGCTCTTTAATGCCGGTGCGAGTCGTGATCCATTCGTCGCTCGTGTCGACCATCCGCATGAGGTCGGCGTTGGTCAGGATTTTTTCCGGCACGTAACTCCCGGTGCCGATAATCGAGACGGTGCGCCGCGTCTTACCTGACCGCGGACTCGAGCGGGGTTGTCGTTTCATGATGGCGGCGAACTTCCTCGACGATATGCGGGTTGACCTGCTGTTCAATCGATTCGGCGGCGACGCGGAGCGCGTTCTTGATCGCCAGCGGCGTGCTCGCTCCGTGCGCGATGATGCAGATGCCGTTCACGCCCAGGAGCGGCATCCCGCCGTATTCCTCGTAGTTCACTTTTTTCTTGATGGTGAGAAAAGCGTTCCGCGCCAGCCAGGCGCCGGCCATTCGGGTCTTCGATTTCATCAGCTCGTGCTTGAGCCATTTGAAAATTGCGTCCCCGATCGATTCGCACGTTTTCAAAATCACGTTGCCGACAAATCCGTCGCAGACGACGACCTCGACCGGGTCGGCGAAAAGATCGTGACCTTCAATATTGCCGCGAAAGTTCAGCCCGCTTTGCTTGAGCATTTTGAAAACTTCCTTGGTCAGGTCGCTTCCCTTCATGTCTTCGTCCCCGATCGACATCAACCCGACCGCGGGCTTTTCATAACCGAGCACATGCCGGGAATAGACCGAGCCCATGATGGCGTACTGCACCATGTGGTCCGGGCGCGGGTCGCTATTGGCGCCAGCGTCGATCAAAACAAAGATGTTGGTCTCCGATGGAATAACCGCCGCGATTCCTGGACGGTCCACGCCTGGCAGCGTGCGCAGCTTTATTGTGGTGGCCGCCACGGCCGCGCCGGTATGTCCGGCACTCACGATTGCCGCCGCGTCACCTTTTTTTACCAGATCAACCGCGCGGCTGACCGATGAATCTTTTTTTCTTCGGACCGCGTCGACCGCGCCGTCGCTCATCTCGACCACCTGCGTGGCGTGGACGATTTCGATCCGGCCGTCGTTGCAGCCGTGCTGCTTGAGTTCCGCCTCGATCCGCGGCGTATCACCGACCAAAAAAAGCCTGGCGATGTACGGATACTCTTTCAGTGCCATGACCGCACCGCCCACGATATTCGGCGGACCGAAATCGCCCCCCATGGCATCCAGTGCGATTTTCATCGGAGCGGGATTTTGCGGAGTTCAGCGCGTGAATGCAAAATCAAAAAAATGGGAGCTGATGTCTTCTTTCATTAACACACGGCTTTAGCCGGGTGGAGAGCAGCTCTAATGATGAAACCGTTTGAAACGGTTTCGCCGTGGTCGATCGCAAAAGCACCTGGCTGAAGCAAGGTGTTAATGAAATGGCGGGATGCTGCCGGCACTGCGAGGCGCGATCACGATTATCAGCCGCCGATCGTCAGCACCTGCCGGCCTTTGTAATATCCGCAGGAGGGACAAGCCGTATGGGACGCGACGGTGCTTCCGCACTGGGTGCATTTATTCAACTGAGGCGCGCGCCAGCGATGCGACGCCTTGCGGGTGCGCAGCCGCATCTTCGAAGTTTTGCGTTTGGGGACTCCCATAAGGGCAAACAGGAAAGCAGGGATTTGGGAAAAGACAACCTGAACTCCTGCTCTTACTCCTGATCCTAATCTTAAATCCTTCCCGCAAGATCAGGAGCAAGATCAAGATCAGGAGCACGAGTTGTCCGCTACAGCTTCAGCTTATCCAGCGCGCTCCAATCGGGCTGGCGTTTGCCGTCCTCGGTGGGTGACGCATCAGGTTCCGATCGCGGTTCCGCGGGACACTTCCGGCCGCCTTCGCGATCGCAATGCGGATGAGCGGGCAAATTTAGCAAGATATCTTCGCGCAGATACGGCGTGAGATCGATCAGCTCCGGGCCGGTCAAATCGAGATGAAGCGAGAATGCTTTGGCCTCGATGTCGAAAGGAAACGATTCGAGACAGCGGACGCAGCGCAGCTCGACCGGCTGAGCTAGCGTCCCGCTGGCCCACAAAGCGCCTTCGGAAATTCCGACATCGAGCGAGTAGCGAAGCGGGCCCGTGCAGCGGACATCGTCGGTCGCGAGTTCGGGGATCGGACATTCTTCTTCGCCCTCGAGATGAAGGCCGTCGGCGGGAATTTGTCGGAGATGGATCTTCACGCGAGAAAGCCTTCGGAGTTCATCGCTTGAGCTTGGTGCGGAGCGCTTTGGCGACCCGGGCCGGAACGAATTCACTCACGTCGCCGCCAAGCCGCGCGATTTCTTTCACGATCCGTGAGCTGAGATAAGTGTATTCCTCCTTCGGCATGAGGAAAATCGTCTCGACCGTCGCTTCAAGCTTGCGATTCATCAGCGCCATTTGGAATTCGAATTCGAAATCGGAGATCGCGCGCAGGCCGCGGATGACCGCGCTCGCCTTGCGCGCGACGGCGAAGTCAACCAGCAAGCCATCGAGTGGAGCGATCTCGACGTTCTTGATTTTGCCGATCGTGGCCTGAAGAAGTGCGAGGCGTTCCTCGAGTGGGAAGAGCGGTTGCTTTTGGTCGTTGTGGGCGACGGCGACGATGACTTCGTCGAAAAGTTTTCGGGCGCGATCGATCACGTCCAGATGGCCGTTGGTCACTGGATCGAAGCTGCCGGGATAAATCGCGCGTCGGATCATGAGGGAAACGTCCAACGTCCAACCCTCCTTCGCAAGCTACGGCGGGCAGGCGTCCAATTTCGAAAGTTCGGCGCGGATGGGAGAACCCGGCGCTCGGCGAAAAAGAAGGGGAGTTGCTCAACGTCCTCAAATCGGGACAATAGCTGGCGCGAAAACATGATCGATCCTCCTTACCGGACCGTCGCGGTCGCCAGCACGTTTTCGCCGCGATTCGTGCAGGTGATAGCGGAAGCGAAACGCATTCGCGATCGCCTTTGCCAGGAGTTGCATCTCATTTACGTGGGCAAACGAGACGACGAGACGATTCAGAAATTCACGGGTGCGTTGCGCGAGCTGGAGCTGCCCGCCGATTCTCCGATTCATTACCAGGAGGGTGATCCGGCCGTTGCGATTCTCGAAGCCGCGAGAGCGAATGAGATCGATCTCGTCGTGGCCGGCGCGCTGGAAAAAGAAGCAGCGCTCCGGCAATTTCTCGGCAACGTCGCGCGCCGTCTCGTGCGCGAGGCTTCGTGCTCGGTCATGCTCATCACCAAGCCCGACCACCAACCGAAACAACTCTCCCGCATCGTTTTGATGGCGGAATATTCCGAGCACGGCCTGGCGGCGTTGCATAAGGCCTTGCGGCTTTCGGCGCTCGAGCGATGCGAAAAGCTTTTTGTGATCCGCGTCTTCACCACGTTCGATGAAGCGCGGGCCAAGGCACGGAAAAAATCGGCCAAGGGCGGAAACCGGGCGCCGCGCACACTGGAGGAAGAAGAGGTGGCGCTGGAGCAGTTCATCGATTCGGCGGGGCACACCGACGTGCCGATCGAAGCGAGGTGCATCCGCGGCAATACCGGTTATGCGGTTCTGGATTTCGTGCAATCGGTCGAAGCAAACATGCTGGTGGTGCCGGCCGATCCGAAGACCGCCGGTCTTCCCGTTCATATGGAGTGGGCGACCGACGTGATCCCGTGCAATCTCTGGGTGATTCGATAGTGCTTGTCGAGCCGCGGGCTCGTTGATTCTATCGCGGCGATGGAGGTCGATCCGGCATTCCAGCCTTTCGGGCTGGCGCATCTCGTGGTCATCGCGCTGACGATCGCGCTGCCATTTGTGCTGGCGTCGTTTGTGCGCAAGGCGCGCTGGCCCCGGTGCGAAAGAGTCGTCGGCCGGTTGTTAGCCGCGCTGCTGCTGGGGAATTATTTGGGCTACGAAATTTATCTGGCGCTGACCGCCGGATTGTCATGGGAGAAAGCGCTGCCTTTTCAACTCTGCGATTGGGCCATGATCGCAATCATCGTCGCTTTGTTGACGGGTCGTGAACGCTGGCTCGAAGTCGCTTATTTCTGGGGCATCGGCGGAACGGCGCAGGCAATTGTCACGCCAGACCTGAAGTACGCGTTTCCCGATATTCGGTTCCTGAGTTTTTTCATTGGGCATTCTGGGATCGTGATCGGGATTGCGTTTGTCATGATCATGCGCGGGTTTCGTCCGCATTTCAGCTCGATCTGGCGGACCTTTGCGTGGTCGGAGTTGTACTTTGTGGTTACGATCGCGGTCGATCTGATTACCGGCGTGAACTACGGCTATCTGCTTCACAAACCGGAGGCGGCTTCACTCTTGAGTTATCTCTCTGATCAACGCGCCGTTTACATTTTCCAAATGCATCTGCTGGCGCTTTGTTTTTATTTGGCGCTCTATTCACCCTTCGCGGTTTATGATCTTGTCCGAAGAAAATCTCGCACGGAGGTCGCAACGGACACAAAGGAGACACCTTGAAATTGCTAATCCAACTTTGTGACCGTGGTGTCCGTTGTGCGAGACTGCTTCTCGATTGATCGTCGTCGCCGTGAAACCGAAGCCACTCAAAATTCGTTCCGTCACCATTGGCGGGAAGCATCCGGCGTTTATCCTAGGGCCGTGCGTGATTGAATCGGAGAAATTCGTCTGGCGCATGGCACGGCGCATCGCGGACATCTGCGCGGCCGAATCAGTGCCATTTATTTTCAAAGCGTCATACGACAAGGCGAATCGAACTTCGATTCGTTCTTATCGAGGAATCGGCGTCCGGGAAGGTTGCGAAATTCTCTCGGCCATCAGTACCGAACTGAAAATTCCGGTCACGACGGATGTCCACTCGCCCGCGGAAGCGGAGATCGCAGGCCAATCCATCGACGTTCTTCAGATTCCCGCCTTCCTCTGCCGGCAAACCGATTTACTCCGGGCGGCCGCTGAAACCGGCCGTGTCGTCAACGTCAAGAAAGGCCAATTCCTCGCGCCTTGGGATGTGAAAAACATCGCGGAAAAGCTCGCCAGTTTCGGGAACGAAAAATTTCTCTTCACGGAGCGCGGCACCAGCTTTGGCTACAACA
The DNA here is from genome assembly GCA_003134785.1 of Spartobacteria bacterium. GTDB lineage: Bacteria > Verrucomicrobiota > Verrucomicrobiia > Chthoniobacterales > UBA10450 > AV80. Next base: position 168,664 of record PLCN01000018.1, on the reverse strand, counting down.
ATCTCGTCGCCGATTTCCGCTCGCTCTACTGGATGCGTGAAGCAGGCTACCGCGTGATCTTCGACGCCACGCATTCGGTGCAGCGGCCTGGCGGAGCGGGGGATTCCACCTCGGGCGACGCTGCGCTCGCGCCGGTGCTGGCACGCGCGGCGATGGCGGCTGGCTGCGATGGCATCTTTATGGAAGTGCACGAGAACCCTGCGCGCGCGCTGTCGGACGGACCGAATCAGATTCCGCTAAAGCAGTTGCCGAAGCATCTCCGCATGTTAAAAACAATTCATGCTGCCGTTTCGTAGCGGTCGCGCCCCGTTGTCGGGCGCGACGTTCGCTTTTTTCCTTCTCGCTCTCCTCAGTTGTGTCGCTCTCGCTGCCGACAAGACACCCAAACCAGAGGCGTCAGCGAAGCCCCAAAAAAAGGAACGGCCCAAGCCGCAGGAAGGCGTGACCAACGTCCCGATCCCAGCCGGTCATGATGCCAAGGGCTTGGTGCTCCCAGAATACGATCTCAAGGGAAATCTACGCGGGAAACTGGAAGCGGGTTTGACGAGGCGCCTCGATGATGAGCGGGTCGAATTTCGGAAAATGAAATTCACCACCTTCACCCCGGAGAAGCAGATCGAGATGGAAATCATCATGACCACCTCGATTTTCAACCTGAAAACGCAGGTGTTGAATTCGACCGAGCGCTCCACGGTGAAGCGCGCGGATTTCGAGGTCGCTGGCGACGCGATGCAATTTGAGATGCTCACGCGGCAAGGCACGCTGACAGGAAATGTGAAGATGGTGGTGCATGGCAAAAACCGCGCGCCCAGAAATGAAGGCGAATGAGAAAACTTGGCCGTGTTTGCGCAGTGCTCTGCTTCGGAGTGGCCGCGGGAATTGCCCGTGGCCAGGGTTCCGCGCCCGCGACTTTGTCTTCGCGAACTCCCGGCAGCACTCCCGAAAAGTCGGCCAAGGTTCCCGCTGAAAAAATCCCCGCCGAGAAAGTCGCAACCGACAAAACCGAAAAGCCGAAGGAACCAAAGCCGCCTGCGCAATCCATCGTCACTGAGATTTATGCGGAGAAAGCCACTTTCGATTCGACGAAATCAATCGGAGTCTTTACCGGCAACATCGTCGTAATCGACCCGCGTTTTAATATCCAGGGAGACAAGCTCACGATTTTCATCAACAAGGCGCAGGGCGAAGGACTCGATAAGGCGATCGTGGAGGGTAACGTCGGCGTGGTGCGCGATCGGCCCGATCCCGCAGGCGGTCCGCCCACTCGCATGGTGAGCCGCTCAGACAAGGCGGTTTACATAGCCAAGACCGGAAATTTCGAACTGACGGGGAATCCGCGCGTGCAGCAGGGAATGAATACTCACGTCGCCACCAGCCCCGACACAGTGATGATCCTGAATGAAGCGGGCCAGCTGCAAACGACAGGACCGAGCCGCACGGAGATCCGCCAGGATCCGAACGCCCAAACCCCAACGCCAGCGCCTACGCTCGCTCCCACGCCGACGCCCACGCCGACGCCGAAGCCATGATCAGCGAAAGGGCACCCACTTCTCCCGCGGTCTCGGGTTCCACCAAACCCGCCGGGAGGGAATTCGTCCTCGAGACGGAACAGTTGATGAAGTTGTACGGCGGACGCGCCGTCGTGAACGGGATCGACATCAAGGTGCGCGCGGGCGAGATCGTGGGTCTCCTCGGGCCGAACGGCGCGGGCAAGACCACCAGTTTTTACATGATCGTTGGACTCGTTAGGCCGAATAGCGGCCGCGTGATCTTTTCCGGAACGGATGTGACGCAGTATCCGATGTACAAGCGCGCGCGCCTCGGCATGGGTTATCTGCCCCAGGAAGAATCGATTTTTCGCAAGATGACGGTCGAGCAAAACATCATGGCGATTCTGCAAACGCTTCGGATGAGCAAATACGAACGGCGCCAGCGTTGCGATCAGTTGCTCCACCAGTTCGGTATTGAGCGAATCGCGAAAAATACCGCGCTCACCTTGAGCGGCGGCGAGAAGCGGCGGCTGACCATCGCGCGTTCGCTCGTAACGCAACCGAGCCTGCTCATGCTCGACGAGCCTTTCAGCGGCGTGGATCCGATCGCGGTTTACGACGTGCAGCAGATCGTGGTCAACCTGCGCAAATCAGGTCTGGCGATTTTGATCACCGACCACAATGTCCGCGAGACGCTCTCGATCGTGGACCGGGCCTATCTTATTTTCGAAGGCCGGGTCGAAAGCGAAGGCACGAAAGATTTTCTAATTAACGACCCCATCAGCCGCCAGCTCTATCTAGGCGAGCGTTTTCGAATGTAAGCGAAAGGAACTCCCGTGATATCGAACAACCTTCATCCGCACGTCAAAGTCACCGGCCGCCATCTGCAAATCACCGACGCGATCAGCGGTCACGTCACCCGGAAGATCGAAGGGCTGCATCTCGATTATCCCAAGATCATCGAGGCGCACGTCATCCTCGAGGTGGAGAAATACCGGCACTCCGCCGAGGTCATCCTCGTTTGCTCGAATCACATCACGATCGAAGCGTGTGAAGAGACGAACGACATGTATGCGGCGATCGATGCCGTCGTGGACAAGGTCGGCCGCCAGATGCGGAAGTATAAGACGCGTCTCATGCGGAAGCACCGGCCGCGCAAGGATATCGTCCAGCATCTCGATGAGCACGTGCTGCATCCGGAGCCGACGGAAGAGGACGAACATGCCGAGCATGCCGTCATTAGCACCGAACGTCTTCCGGTGAAGCCGATGTTTGTCGATGAAGCAGTGCTGCAATTGGAAATGTCGCATCGGCAGTTTCTCGTTTTTCTGAATGCGCGCAGCTCGCGCCTGAATGTGCTCTACCGCCGGAAGAGCGGCGATTTCGGTCTGATCGAGCCGACGGCGAATTGATGCTGCAACTTAGTTGGGCGCGGAAGAGCGAGGCGGAGGCGCAATGTGGGAACGTGATTACTTGCTTGTCATCCCGAGCCGCGCAGACGGCGATGACCTCGCAGTCGTGGAGTAACCGCGCAAAAAACGCTTCGCGAAGCGCGCGGCGCACACTGTCGAACATGGTGCTTCCAGCTTGTGTGATCATCGAACGACTGTGAGGTCCTTCGCCGTCTGCGCGGCTCAGGATGACACGCGCTTTTGCGTCCTGTGGGGGGATTCGGCTCAAGGCTGAGACGGATCAACGGTGGAAATTGCGTCGCTCCCGCGATAAATGAAATGTGCGATGAGCGACAAACCGTTAACGCAGGCGATTACTTCGGGCAGTGAGCAGCGGAAAAATGTCCCGGTGGTCACGGTCGAAAGTTTTTATCAGGCGCATGCGGAGAAGCTTCAGCTCAAGCTCGAAGGGAAACGGGTCGGCTTTCATCGCAAGATCCGGGAGCCGACGATCAACCGTCCCGGGCTGGCGCTCTCCGGTTTCTATAATTACTTCGCCGAAAAGCGGGTGCAGGTCCTCGGCGCGGCCGAGCAATCGTACTTGCAGAGTCTCCTCGCCAAGACGCGCATCCAACGGTTTCGGGCGTTATGCGCGCAAAAAATCCCGTGCCTGGTGACGTCGCGCGGCGCGCATCTCGAGCCGGAGCTGCTGGCCGTGGCGGAAGAACAGCAGGTGGCAGTCTTTCGCACTCCGATGGTGACGATGCGTTTTATCAATGCGGCCACGATCGCGATGGAGGTGGATTTCTCGGCGAGCGTGACCGAGTTCGGGAGCATGGTGGACATTCTCGGCGTCGGTGTTCTGATCCGCGGCCAGAGCGGCATCGGGAAAAGCGAGGCCGTGCTGGGTTTGATCGAGCGCGGTTATAGCCTCGTCGCGGATGACGTGACTCGGGTGAAATCGCTCGAAGGCCGCGAGCTGGTGGCGACCGCACCGGAGCTGACGCGTTACCACATGGAAGTGCGCGGGATCGGCATTATCAATGTCGCGTCGATCTTTGGCATTGGCAGTATTCGGATGGAGAAGCGGATCGATCTCGTCGTGACTTTGCAAGAATGGCACGAACTCCAGGAGATCGATCGGATTGGGCTGGACATGGAATCGTACGAGATCCTCAAGTTGAAGGTGCCGCACATTACGATTCCGGTTAGGCCGGGCCGCGACATTGCGCGGTTGATCGAGGTTGCGGCGATGGACCAAAAGCTGAAAGGTCTGGGACGAAACAGCGCGGTGGAATTTAATGACAAGTTGCTCAATTTGATGGAGACAAAGGAAACCTAATGGGCCTTTTGAATCGGAGATCGGCGACAGCGGGCCAGGGACAGAAAATCGAAAAGGAAATTACGATTATCAACCGGCTCGGTATGCACGCGCGGCCGGCGGCGATGTTCGTGCGCATCGCGAGCCGCTATCGTTCCGAGATCTGGGTCGAGAAGGAAGGCGAGCAGATCAACGGCAAGAGCATCATGGGTTTGATGATGCTAGCCGCGGGGCAGGGCTCGAAGCTGCTCATCCGTTGCGAGGGGCCGGACGCGGACAAGGCGATGATGGAAATTGAGGCGCTAATCCTCGCGAAGTTCAACGAAGAATAGCCGCTGCAGCCGCGGCGCTCTGTCGCCGTGTGGATATAATGGGGGCCCTGAGACGGATCGCGCGCGCCTCGGCAGAGCGAGGCGGCTACAGCCGTCTTGACATCCGCGTTAGTCTCACTTGATGAGCGGCGATAACGCGACACACGAGACGCGCTTCCAGGGCGTCGGGGTCTCCCCCGGCATCGCCCGCGGGACCATCCACGTCGTCCGCGAAGAGAGCGACGAGGTCGCTCGGCATCATATTCAGCCCTCGGAGATTCAGAACGAGATTGGGCGATTCGAGACCGCGCTGATCCAGACGCGCGCGCAGATTCTCGAGATGCAGGAGCGCATCGCCGAATCGATCGGCGCCAAGGATGCCGGCATCTTCGACGCGCATCTGCTCGTGGTCGAGGACCGGACTTTGATCGACGAAGTTTTGCGGAAACTCGAAGCCGATCTCTGCAATGTGGAGTTCGTTTTTCAGGAAGTCGCGACCCATTACGCCGATACGCTGAGCAAAATCGACGACCCTTATCTGCGCGAACGCGCGCTCGATATTCAGGATGTGACCAAACGCGTCGTGCGAAATCTCCTGGGGAAAGCGCCGAAATCATTTCTGGCCTTGGCGGACCGGCACGTCCTGGTAGCGCATAACATCACGCCTTCGGATACGGCAACGATGAACCGCGACTTCGTGCTCGGCCTGGCCACCGATCTGGGCAGCCGCACTTCGCACACTGCGATCATGTCTCGCTCTCTCGGCATTCCCGCCGTGGTCGGTTTGCATGACGCGACGGAGAAACTCGAGACTGGCCAGCAGGTCCTGCTCGACGGCTACAGCGGCCTCCTGATTCTCAATCCGACGCCCGAAACGCTCTGGCATTACGGGGAACTGGAACATCGAAAGGGTCAGGTTGCCGAACAGCTTACTGGACTGCGCGAAACCAAATCGACTACGCGCGATGGCCGGCACATTGTGCTCTCGGCCAACGTCGAGCTGCCGGATGAGGTGGAGGCGGCGCCGCGAAACGGAGCGGAGGGAATCGGTCTTTACCGCACGGAATTTCTTTATCTCAACCGCACTACTCTCCCGAGCGAAGAGGAGCAGTACGCCACCTACCGAAAAGTAGCGGAACAAGTCTGGCCGCATCCGTTAATCATTCGCACCTTCGATTTGGGCGGCGATAAAGTGGCGGGCGCGGTGGACGCAGGCGACGAGCTGAATCCGTTCCTCGGCGAGCGTGCGATCCGATTTTGTCTCGAGAATCCCGTCATGTTCAAAGCGCAACTGCGCGCGATCATTCGCGCGAGTGCCGTGGGGAATGTGAAAATGATGTTCCCCATGATCTCAGGCCTGGAGGAATTGCGCCGCGCGCTCGCCTGCCTGGAAGAATGCAAAGAGGAGTTGGAGCGGGAGGGCCAGGAATTTAATCGCGAGACTGAAGTCGGCGCCATGATAGAAATTCCCAGCGCCGCGATCTCGGCCGACCGGCTCGCGCGTGAGGTTGATTTTTTCAGCATCGGAACGAACGATCTTATCCAATACGCGATCGCGGTGGATCGGGGGAACGAGCGCATCGCCCATCTCTATGAGCCGACGCATCCCGCGGTCGTGCGCCTCCTGAAAATGGTGGCGGACGCAGCCCACGCGCACGAAATCTGGGTGGGCGTTTGCGGCGAGATGGCTGGTGATCTCGCGCTCGTTCCTCTTCTACTCGGACTCGGAATGGACGAGTTGAGTGTGGGCGCCTCGTTCGTCCCACGGGTGAAACGTGCCGTGCAAACTCTCACTCACACCGAATGCCAGCAGCTCGTCGGCGAGGTCATGGAGATGGATACGTCGTCGGCGATTCTGGGCCGCTGCACCGAGATGGCGCAGAAGCATTACGCGGATCTGCTGGGGTAGCGGCGAAAAGTTGCTTGTCATCCCGAGCCGCGCAGACGGCGAGGGACCTCTCCCATGAAGTTTGCGCTACCGAATCAGATGGCGCGTGATCTGACGTAGACGCCTGCCATAGCGCGAAAGCGGCTGAGCGCTTGCGAGGTCGGCGCTCCTCCCACGGTCGCGGTCCCGTCTGCACGACTCGGGATGACAACGCTTGTTTTACTATTCGTTAGGCGGAGCAGCCTCTTGGCCTCTATTCTTCCTCCGACGACTCCGATTCCGACTCCGGCTCCACTTCCGGCTTGATTCCTTCTTCCTCCATTTTGCGGAGGACGTCGCTCATGTCGTCAACCTCGTCCCAGACTTCCTGGCTCACATACATCGGCGCTTTTTGCTGCGTCGCCATGGCGATGCAATCACTCGGGCGCCCGTCCAATTCGATGATCTTCTTCTGCTGCAATTCGTTCTCCGCGCGGATGATCATGCGCGCGTAATAGGTCGCATTCTTCAGATCGTTGATGATGACCCGCTCCACCTTCGCGCCAAGTGCGGTCATGAGGTGGCCCATCAGATCATGGGTGAGCGGACGCTCTTTCGAGACATCGCGCATGAACATAGTGATCGCGCTCCCCACCGTTTGATCGACATAAATGATGAACACTTTGTCGTTGTTGCCGAGGAAAACCGCGCAGCCGCCGCTCGTGGGTAAAACCGCGCGGACTTGCACCTCGATCACCGTTTTGTTCATCCGCGCAAACCGTATCAGTCCGGTTACGAAAGACAAGCGGGCTGCTGTAGCCGTCGCCCTATGGGCGGCGCGGGGAAAGCAAATAGGTTATTGGGCTGATCCCGCGCTTGGCATAGCGAAGCGGCTACAGGAGTCTGCTCCTCGCGATGAGATTTTTCGCGACGCGTGCTTGCATGTTCACCGCGATAATTGATTATGCGCTTCTGCAATTGCCGCTGCGCCCGAAAAAATGAAAACCGAGTGGGACGTTGATGCCGCCATCGCCACTTACAACGTCGATGGCTGGGGCTCCGGCTATTTCACGGTCAATAGCGCCGGCAATGCCGAGGTCCGCCCGCTCCAGGACAAAGGCGGATCGATCGACATTCTCGCAGTCGTAAACGAAGCGCGCGCACGCGGTCTCGGTTTCCCGCTCGTCATTCGCTTTCAGGATTTACTGCGGCACCGCGTCGAATCGGTGAACTGCGCCTTTAAAAAGGCGATGGAAGAATTCGGTTACAAAAATCATTACCGGGGCGTGTTTCCGATCAAGGTCAACCAGCTGCGCGAAGTGATCGAAGAGATCGTCGATGCCGGCCAGGAATTTCATTTCGGTCTGGAAGCCGGCAGCAAGCCGGAACTGGTGGCCGCGCTCGCCATGCACAAGGACCCGGAGAGCCTCATCATTTGCAACGGCTACAAGGATCGCGCGTTCATTCGCATCGCGCTGCTCGGCCGCAAGCTCGGCAAATCCGTCATCATCGTGGTGGAAAAACTCGAAGAGCTCGAGCAGGCCATCCGCGCCTCCAAGGAAGTCGGCGTCGAACCGCTCATCGGTATCCGCGTGCGTCTCTACAGCAAGGGGTCCGGCAAATGGTCCCCCAGCGGCGGCGAGAATGCGAAGTTCGGCCTCGACACCACCAGCCTGGTCGCGGCGAGCGAAATGTTGAAAGCAGCGGGGCTCGGGCATTGTTTCAAGTTGGTTCATTTTCACGTCGGCTCGCAGGTGCCGGACATTTCCACCATCAAGCGAGCCGTGCGGGAAGCAGCGCGCTATTACGCAAAACTGAGCAAGCTGGGACACGAGCTGGGTTATCTCGATGTCGGTGGTGGCCTCGGGGTTGATTACGATGGTTCGCGCAGCGACTTCGATAGCTCGGCAAATTATTCGCTCCAGGAATACGCGAACGACGTCGTCTGGAATATCATGGATGTCTGCGATTCCGAGGGCGTCACGCATCCTGCCATCGTGAGCGAAGGCGGGCGCGCGATCGTCGCGCACCACTCGGTGTTGGTGGTCGAAGCTTTCAGTTCCATCGAAAAAACCGCGCCGAAGCTCAAGGTCGACATGAGCGAAAAGGATCACAAGCTCGTCCGCGACATTCTCGACGTGAAGCAACGTCTCAAGCGCGGGAACCGTCTCGAGAGTTTGCACGACATCCAGCAGATCAAGGAAGAGGCACAACAGACGTTCACGCTTGGTCTGCTCGAACTCGAATCGAAGGCGAAGATCGACTGCGTCTACTGGCAGCTCGCGCAGCAGATCGTGAACATGCATCGCGGCCTGCGTTTCGTCCCCGAGGAAGTGAAGGAACTCGAGACCTCGCTAGGCGACCAATACATTTGCAACTTCTCGGTCTTCCAATCGCTTCTCGATCATTGGGCGCTCGGCCAGTTGTTTCCAATCATGCCGATCCATCGTCTGACCACGCCGCCGGATCGCAACGGCATGCTGGTCGATATCACCTGCGATTCCGACGGCAAGGTTTCGAAGTTCATCGATCTCCAGGATGTGAAGGACACCTTGCCGCTGCATCGCATCACGCCGGGGGAAATCTACTATCTCGGCGTTTTCATGGTCGGCGCCTACCAGGACATCATGGGCGATCTGCACAACCTCTTTGGCCGTGTGACGGAAGCGCACGTCTTCCTCGATCCTGACGAAGAATCGGGTTGGTACATCGAGGAAGTCATTGAAGGGAGTACCATCGGAGAAGTGCTTGCCATGACCCAGTGGGACAAAGTCGAGTTGATGCGCCTGTTAAAAACGCAGGTCGATGCCGCGATCAAAAGCGACCGCCTGAAACCGAATGACGCGATGAAACTCCTCTCCGATTACGAGCGTCTGCTGGCTGAGTACACCTACCTTTCCCTTATTGACGGGAAACCGATGCCTCAACCCGGCAACTGGCTTCCGCTCAGCTAACTTCCCCCTGTCGCGGCGGTCTATGACCGCCGAACAACGAGTCGCGTCAAGGCGTTACCTCATTAACGAACTGGGCGATAGCTTCAAGTATTCGCTGATCGACTTCCTCTTGCCTTTCGCCACTCGCGTTGAGCTGCCGTTTGGCCACTAGCAACGAATGATCGCCGCCTTCCACGACATGCAGCGAATTGCGCGCCTTCATCTGCGTGCGCACACCCTCGAGCAGTTCCAGCGGACAAAGCGAATCGCGCGTGCCTTGCACGAAGAGAATCGGCGTCTGTAAAGCGCGGAGAACTGCGTCCCGAAGTTTCGCCGGGTCGCCTCCGCCACACAGCGGATATCCCAGGCAAACGACGCCCTCCACTTTTTCCTCGAGCGCGACGTGGCACCCCATGCGTCCACCCATGCTCTTGCCGATAAGAAAAGTTGCGGTGTCTCGTCGCGCTTCGGCCAAAGCCTGGCGATGCGCGGCGATCAGCTGCGGCCGCGGATCGGGCCGCATCCGCCCTTGTTGCATGTAGGGATAATCGAAGACGACGACATCACCGATGGTCGAAAGCAGCTCCTTCCAACGTTGCATCCACGGGTGGGTAGTTGGCGCGCCTGCTCCGGGAGCGAAAAGGAACAGAGGCCGCGCCATTATTCTTTTCCTTGTTGGCGCGAATCCAACGCTTCGACCAAACGGTCGAGTAAAGCGATTTGCGCCATGTTGATCTTTCGTCTCGCTGCCTCTACCGGGAAGAAGCTAGCTCGATCGACTTCAGGAAAACGCTTCATGCGACCCGAGTGCGGCGGCCACTCCATTTCGAAGGTGTTCGATGCCAGGTTGAAGTCATCCTTCAAATCACCTTCGAAGGCCCAGGCATGAACCGTCTTGCCGCCCTTCTGCTTGATACTGCCCACTGCAATCCAATCTCCGCTGGGCGGAAGGCCTAGCTCCTCCTCGAACTCAATTCTCGCGCGAGTGAGCAGATCCTCCCCTTCCGCCACTTCGCCTTTGGGGATGGTCCAGGCCCCGTCATCCTTGTTTTGAAAGTAAGGCCCGCCCGGATGAACCAGTAACACTTCCAGTTCACCATTCGTGCTTCGGAACATCAGCAACCCCGCGCTGGTCTTCGATCGCTCCACACACATGACTTTCCTTTATCTTTCCGGTCCAAGTCGAGGAATCTCTTCTGTAGCCGCTTCGCTATGCGAAGCGCGAGCTAGAGCCTCCCGTCACATCGTTCAATGGGACGACAGATAGACCGTCGTAGAGAAAAGTTGACGGTTAGATTTTCCGGGCCACGTCATCGCCCGCTAGTGGGCATGAATCATACCTCTACATCCTGAGACATTGCACACGAGCAAGACGACGAGAAGGACTAACAAAACGACAGTCGATCTCATTCTTCGAGAGCGAAAATAGAAAAAGCCGTGAACCAGGTAGATCACCCAGCCCGCCGCGAGCACTGTCCACCCGCCATCGTGGCGATGCTCTGGAGCAACGAAAGCAAACAGACCAAGCGGTAACATGTAAACGAGGGACCAAAATCCCAAAGTAGGATCGATGGCGAAGAATGCGAGAATCCAGGCGGCGCCGTAAGCACTGATCTTGTCTCGGAGACGAACTGTCTTCGGCTCTTCAGGTGAAGCCATAAGCTATCACTAATAAATCTGGAGGCTGACAGCAAGCTTGTCTAAGATAGATGGGAGCTCTGATCGTGCTCGCGAATGTGCTGCCGTTTTTGGCGAGCAAAGGGGCTGCTTACGATGCTCCTGAGCGTAGCTGGAAGAATACTTTCGGTGGCGATAGCGGAACATGACAACGCGGTGGTTCGCCGGTCATCACATGCTTCCGGGTCGAGAACGCGTTAGCTCTTTTTCAGCACCGCCAGGTCCTTCAGGACCTGCTCGCTGTGCTCGGCGGGCTTAACTTTCGTGTAAACTCTTGCGATCTTACCTTCGGGATTAATCAGAAACGTATTCCGCGCCGCTATCTTCACCCCTTCGTGCTCCATGACCGATCCGTAGGCCGTCACCGCCTTCAGCTGCGGGTCCGCGAGCAACTTGAAGTTTAGTCCTTCCTTCGCACAAAAATCCTTGTGCGATTGCGCCGTGTCGGCGCTCACTCCGAGAATGATGGCGCTTTCGTTTTGATACTTCGCCAGGTCGCGCTCGAAATTGTGGGCCTCGAGCGTGCAACCACTCGTGAAGTCCTTCGGATAAAAATAGAGCACCACCCATTTGCCTTTGTAGTCCTTTAAACTAACCGTCCCGCCTTCCGCGCTCGGCAAGCTGAAGTCCGGTGCGGTCTGTCCCGCCTGCGGCAGCGGTGTCTGTGGGTCCGCGCCTTGCAGGCCGCTCAATGCCATCACGCTTAACAACACGCCGAGGAATTTCTTGTTTTTCATAGCTTCACATCAGCTTAGCGGGCGTTCACGACGCCGCCACAAACTTATTCTGGTCGCACTTGCGACACCGTGGAGCGACCTCGGCATCGGTCGAAGGAAAATATTTCCTGTCCGCTCCTCACTTGTCACTCGCCTGCCACGCCGCCTGCTCGCGAATGCTTTCGGAGTAGCCTGGCGAAGGCGCGTCACTCGCAATTCATCACATCCAGAGGGCACCGGGCAAGTGTACGGTTCTTCAGGTGGAGGCGGTCAACCGTAGCTGAAGCTCAAGCTGTAGCGGCGGTCTAGTATCTCCGCCGTAGCTCGGCGAAGGAGGATGACCGCCGAATCTCGTGTCTCGCCGCCGCCCCGTGACGCTCGGGGACCTGATCTAACCGCGGATTTCGCGGATAACACGGATCAGAAGAATGTCTCTGGACCATCCGGGTCCTCCGCGACATCCGCGGTTAAATCGGCTCCGAAGGCCTAATCAATCCGGCTTACCGGCTGGAGAATGACGTGGGCCGGAGTGCAACTTACCACGAAGGAATAGGTTTCCCCTCGCCGCACATCCAGCGTGCCATGCCACGAATCGCTTATCCGCATGGGGCGGCTGGCAGACAAGGTGTGCCGGCCCGGGGTGAGGTACTGTTGGTAAACGTGTCCTTTGGCAAACGCTCCCGCCTGCACCCCGTCGATCCGTACTGCAATTGGGATATTGAGTCCCAGAACCGGCGAATGCTTCATCCTGATGCGCCCCCCATCGGCGAGGCTGTTGGCAAAGATTGAATCGCTGGAACGCGAATATCGCGATTGACCCGCGGTAATCTGCTTCGCACTCGCGAAGAACAACACGCCGGCAGCTAAAACGAGAACGACGGAATTTATTGTTTTCATGTGATGTGAACTCCTTCCGCAATGTAGCACATCCGTCTTTTTCTCGAAACTCCGGGCAGCCACGAAAAGTAACAGCATTGTTACCTTTGCCGGCGCATCTCTTCTTTGTCCGTCGCGCGCTGACCCATGGCAAAGGAGCTGGCTGCTCCGCTTCGGCTGGCAATATGGTTTCTGAAGGCAATCGGCTCCCGGTAATAGCCCAGCGTTTTAACGCTGGGAAAAAACGGGTTTAGAGGCATGAGTCCCGTCAGGGACGAAAGAGCGTATCAATCAACCATTGCTCCCCAGTAATGCTCCCTTACCTGTAGCGGCGAATTCTGATGACCATTCACCATTCCGCATTCCGAAATCCGCATTCGAAGGGCCCTCCTTCTTGTCACTCAGGCTGAAGATCTCACGCCATGGTCGCTACGGTTCACAAAGGGATTTCGGGATTCAGAAAATAATGCTTCGTGTCCTTTGCTTCGCGCGTCCCCGCGCTCACCCTTGCGGGCTTCGGCCATGTCGCACCGCTTCCCGCGGGCTCCATTGTGTGAAATATTCTCGGGAATGAGCACTTCCAGCTTGACCACCAAGAGACGCGTCGCGACGACGCTGACCACCCGCAAGGCGACCCATGCGCGACTGGCCACAGTCCTCGAAGCAATCCCCAACGTCGGCGCATCGATCGCCCGCGATCTGCGATCGATCGGGATCAAACAACCCAGGGAACTGATTGGCAAGGACCCGCACGCCCTTTACCAGGCCTTGTGCGATCGAACCCGCACCCGGCAGGATCCTTGCGTTCTCGACACCTTCATCTCCGCCGTTCGCTTCATGGAAGGAGCCCCCGCGCGTCCGTGGTGGTCCTACACCGCGGAGCGAAAAAAAGGAAATTTCCCACATCCTCTCTTGGCGCCCCCAGCCACGCCGTAGCCCCTGGCTAGCCGTAGCCTTTTGCAAACGTGGTTGGCATAGGCGGGTCGCAAGATTCCCACCGGCCGCCGGCGAAAATAAGCTCAGCGCGCGTTTGCCCCTTGAACTGCCACCTCCGCCTTCCCGTCAGGCCTAAGCCTGTCGAACGGTCGACTTCCGCCTTCTAAGTTTCGGCAGCACCTTGGAACGCCCAAAAAGTAGGTCGAGAGAGCAACGGCATTCCGCATTCCAAAGAGCCCGTGTCCACGTTCGCCTGCCGACTCTTTACTTAGCTACTTTACCTTTATTCCCCCTCGTACCGGAGTCCGTCGCCCAGCGGCACCACAAACAATGTTCGAGAATCGTAGACATCCTCCTCCGATTTCAACCGCAACAACGGAGGGGTTGCAAAGGCGCTGGATTGGATGTAAACAGCGACAGCGAGAACATTCTCGCGAAACTTTCCCTCCCCCCCGAATGAACAGAACCTACGGCGAGACACAACGGTATTATCTATTATGTGTTCTGAACAGGCTTTGGCCCAGGGGGTCTCCATAAAGCGACCTCCCCGACAGTGAACAAATGGCGCGTGTCGTTATTCGAATATGAAACTCGCAATAATCCAGCTAAGTGACATTCACATCGAAGGCAAAGGCGACGTGGCTCACCGTTACTTACCATCGGTGGCGACTGTTTTTAATGAGGTATCCTTCCCAAAAGTCGACGCCGTCGTGCTGCTACTGTGCGGTGATATAGCCTACTCCGGTACCGCTTCGGAGTATGCAGCGTTTGTCCCAACGCTGGACTCCTTAACATCCGAGATTGAACGCATAGCCACCCGGAAACCTGTAATAATTGCCATGCCTGGTAATCACGATTGCGATTTTACATTGGACGATGCAGTTCGTAGGCTCTTAATAGAATCGATCCCTCGCAACGAAACCAGGTTATCAGACCCATCGGTTATCGCACAATGCATCAAGGTCCAAAAACCATTTTGGGATTTTGTTGGGCTCCCACCATTCAGACAGCAAGATACGAATTTGGACGGAATCTATATCGAGCACCGGGTTTCGATAGGGGCCAAAAGAGTCCGGTTTCGATGCTACAATACAGCATGGGTGTCCCAAAACCCTGAAGAGCCCGGGCGAATGGCACTACCGAGAAACTACTTCGCCGGGCACGACGCGGAGTCCCGGCTTGATCTCTCCGTAAGTGTGTTGCATCACCCGACACACTGGCTGACTCCTAATCGCAAGAGAGAATTCGATGTTGTGTTGGACCATGCCTCCGATCTTGTACTTTTTGGCCATGAACATCTTCCCGAGGAATACACAAAAAGCGATTTCGACGGCAACCGGGTGGGCTACGTGTTTGGAGGGGTCTTTCAGCGGAAACCCGACGACTGTCCGGGTGAATTTAACGTAATTATCATCGATCTTGATGCAGGTGCGCATAACATCAGACGTTACCGGCGCGCCGGCAGCAGTTTTCAACGCTTTGGCGATCACGATGACTGGATCCCTTTGCGCCTGCGATCTCCTGAACTTGTTGCTGGCTTCCGGCTAAGTCGAGAGCAGATCGAATTTCTGGAAGATCCTGAAATCGAATTTGCTCATCGTTCCGGCAAACGACTGTCACTTGACGATATCTTCATCAACCCAGATTTCACGATTGTTTCGTCCGAACAGGACGTCATAGCCACTGACGATGGAAAATGGTTACGAGGGGAGGGTTTCGACGCCTTTCTCCGTGAGAACAAGAGAATTCTGATACTCGGTCGAGAACGATCAGGACGGACAAGCCTGGCCAAGAAGGTGTTTTGGACGCTCTATAGGGAAGGTCTTGTGCCAATTTTCATAAAGGGCGAGCGGCTCAAGGGGCAACCCATCAAGGACGTTGATGACATAGTAAAAAATGCCCTTCTCCTTGCCTATGAAAATCCAGAATTCCCTGCATTCGATCAAGCGGATCGCAGCAAGCGCGCAATCATTATCGACGGTTTCGAAAAGGCGCGACTGGGAGCAAGAGGACGTGCAGCGCTCTTGAAGCATCTTGAAGACAAATTTGAGGTGATTGTGGCCTTCGGTGACCCCTTGATGTTCGTCGAAGAAGTTACCTCGGGTATCATGCATGAGCAGTCGCTGCCTGAATTCGCAAGATTAGAATTAAGAGAGCTGGGACGTTCCGCGCGCCGTCGGCTCATTCGCCGATGGCATTCGATTGGTGCGCAAAATGATTTGGTCTCTGTGGAGGAGCGCGTCATCGAGAGTGAACGAATCATCGACACGTTGCTAGGTCGCAGCTTTCTGCCCGCATATCCGGTTTTTGTTCTTAGCTTTCTGCAAAGTATCGAATCCTCGCGACCGATGGATAACATCGGCTCATACGGATATCATTACGAGGCGTTCATTACGAATGCATTGTCGCAGCATGGTCAAGAGATTAGTTTAGACATCAAATACCAATTTTTGAGCGAGCTCGCGTACCGCCTGTTCTCTAGTGAAGCACCCGATGCGGATGATGTTACGTTGAAGCTCTTCTACCAACAGTATTGCGAGAAATACGGAATTGAGCCTGATCGACAACTCTTAATGTCGAGCTTGTTAGATTCGCGATTGCTGGAGACCTATGATGGTGCCTTTCGATTCAAGTACGGATACGCATACTACTTCTTTGTGGCCCGATATTTCCGGGATCACCTCAGCCACGAAGATGTGAAAGATCATATTCGCCGGCTAAGCCAAAACTTTCACGTAGAGCAAAATGCCAATATTTGGATCTTCCTAGCGCATCTCTCGAAGAACGAATATCTACTTACTGTCATATTGGAAGAGGCTGCGCGACTGTTCGCTGCAATGCCCGCCGTTACACTCGAGGACGACGCTGCGTTTCTTCGTGACCTAGGGGATTTTTCACCCACGCTTCTGCTTCCGAGCTCCAGTCCGGAGGTCAATACCGAAAAACACTATGATCAACTGGACAAAATGGAATCGAAGCCAACGACTCTAGAGGCTCTCGATGATCCCGAGGGCAGGGACCTTTTAAGAAAAGTGGATGCAATGGTTCGCACCCTCTTAGTACTCGGCCAAGTCCTTAAGAATTTCCCGGGCTCCCTTACCGCGAGCGAGAAGTTCGATGTAGTGAACGCGGGATTCGGTCTCGGACTGCGAGGCCTTTCATTTCTTCTTAAGACTTTGGAGGAAGGTAAGGAGGAGCTCGTACAGTTTTTTGTAGAACGTTTCGCCGAAAAGTATGGTGGCTCGCCAAACGATGAACTGCTAAAGAAGCAAGTTCGGAGTGGGTTATTTTGGCTCGTGCGTTTAAACATTTTTGGAATGATCAAACTGATGTCACACGGCCTTGGCGCCAAGGGAGAAGAGACTACGTATGCTAAGGTCGTGAGTACATTCGGAACCAAAGCGGCACGGCTCGTTGATGTCTCCATTTCCCTAGACACATTGAAAGTGCCACGGAAGAAGATTTTGGCATTGCATGAAGAACTGGGAGACGATGTATTAAACAAGCATTTGCTCGCGTCTCTTGTTGTTAGGCATCTTTATCTCTTTCCTGTGCCTCACAATGTAAGAGATGAGCTTTGTAGGAAACTTGGTATTGCTGTAGAAAAACTCGACCGAGCGGAAGCTGCCCTCGGCGAGCACGCGAAACGAGTCGGACCTCCAAGCCGAGCAAAGCGGATCAAAGGAGGTCGAAAAGACCCAAAAAAATTTCCTGGAAAACGCCGTTAGAGATTGAGTACCCGGCGGCTCGATGCCTTTCCTTCTCGGGAGGGGAACAAAGGGGCCGTCTATGAATTTCGGCAAACAACGCCGAACTGACTAACCCGTCACCCGGGCGAGGGTCGGGTCACATGGTGGGTAGCCTTGAGCGCGGGTTCGTCCGAGGATGGAGTCGCAGCGTTGCGCGAGCGAGTCAAAGGCCGGGTCCTCGCCAGCGAGATACTGGGCGGCGGCGCGGAAGAGGGTGATGCTGGAGGCGAGCTTGAAAGCGTCGGTTCTGCCCCCCATCAGCTCTTCGAGCGCACAGCCGTGGGCGAGTTGATCGTCGACGGCGCCGGCGATTTCTTCGTAGCGGGCGCGGAGGAGCGGATCGCGCAGGTAGTCGCAGGCTTCCGCCAGATCGCGGAGCGCGTAGGCGCGGGCCGTAGAAGAACGGCCGAGGCCTTCGAGTTGCGGGAAGATGTACCAGATCCAGTGGCTGGTTTTGCGTCCCCGGCGAATCTTAGCCAGCGCCGTGTCGTAGCCGGCCGAGGGACTGGCCTGGGGTTTGTGAAATCGTTCGAGTGACATTGGGGAAGTGACCAGTGACCCGCCTTCGCCAAGGCTACGGCGTGGCAGGCGAGTGACGAGCATGGAGGGCGATCGGCCGCTTCGTGACCGGCAGTTAGGGCCGCATCTCAGCGTTTGATTGCCTGAAGCTGCTGTTTGAAGTCGCGGAGGGACACCTCCAAGACTTGCCAAATGATCTCGACGTCGAGGCCGAAATAGTCGTGGACGATCCGGTTGCGCAATCCCGCCACCTGTCCCCATGGGATGCCCGCATGCCGGTGCTTGAAGTCCTCCGGAAGCCAACGGACGGCTTCTCCGATGATTTCAAGATTGCGCACGACGGCGTCGATCGTTTTTTCATCCGCGAGAAATTGCTCCCGCGCCATTCCGCTGGTGTAACGCTCGATGCGCGCCATGGCTGACCGAATGTCCTCCAGGAGCAGGTCTGCGTCCCGCCTAGGCATCGATCAATTCCGGCTCGATTAGCTTCCAGAGCGAAGGCTTGATGGCTCGTCGGGAGACAAGGTCCACCCGGCTTCCCAGCAGTTGCTCAAGCCGCTCCGCGAGAGTGACGAAACCGAGGCCAATCGAAGGGTCTACTTCCACAAGGATATCGATATCGCTCTGATCCGAAATTTCCGTGGCACGAGCGTAGGAGCCAAAGAGCGCTATGCGCTTGAGGGGAAACTCTGCTTGCAAGCTTCGTTTCGATTCCCGTAACCGGCTTAGGATTTCTTCACGATCAGCTACCATGGCCAATCCTGACCTACGCAAGCTGCCCCGGGGTCGCTCGGGTAAGGCCTATCCCAAGAGTACGAACTTCCGAGATGCTGACGTACAAATGCGAGCCAGACCTTGAAGCCTGCTTCGATTTCCAGTCCCTCCGGAGGGCGCTGTCGCGCTTGCCCTTTGCTGAATGAACTGCTTTGGCCGCTGCCGCGTTTGTTTTCTTCCAAAATTCTGAGTTTGGCATGTTATGAACGAACGCCCATAACATAGGCGAGAGCAGTCTTCTCGTCACGCGTTTTCTGGTCAACGAGGATGTCGTTCGTACGACACAGATGCCGTTCCTCGAATTTCAAGCTGATGGGGGAGAACACCCAGTATTCAGCCGCGATCGCGGTCAAAAAATAGGCTGGAGTGCGTTCTCAAGTGCAACTTGGGAACGAGGGCTGTGTCGGAGATCGATGACGATCACGAGCACGAGCAGGAGCACGGGGGGAAGAAGGCGGATGGGTTGGGCTTCGTGAAAACTGCGATGATCGCGGACGGCGCAGCGCGCCGTCCCTACCAAGCCACAGGCGATGTCGAGTTGGTGCGAGAGACTGAGCGGAAGATGGCCAGAAACCCGCGGCGCTTACAACTTTTTCCTTTGCCAGATGATGTCTTCGTTATTCCGGCGATCGATCAAGGCGTCGACCTTGCTGTCGGTCCAGGTGCGGAAAAGGACACGGCCTTCAACGCCTTTCCGGAAAAAGATGTCGGCTGACTCAGGGAAAAGTTGTTCGCGCTTGCCGTTGCGCTCGACGAAAAGGCTCTCGCCTTCCACGAAGACCTTCCTCGTTTGTCCCTCTGCTAGTTCGTAAACGCCGCTGAACTCCGGAAACTTCGCGAGGTCGACCCGGCCGATCGCCGGATCTTCGTAATAGCGCATGGTCTGACTGGCCACGATTTGCCAGGCGCCACTTCGCCGTAGCCAGGTATCGGTGGCATGATAACGAGCGGTGAGATGCTGGCCGAAAACGGTCTCAGTCTCGTCGCAGTCGTAGCTTAGGATGGCGGTGTCGCCGATGATCCGGCTCACTGGCTTTACCACCTTGATTGTCCCGGAATATCCTTTCGGCATCGGAGAGATGTCGGCGATTAATTTTTCCTTATCCATTTGCCGGCCTTTCTCATCGGCAAAAACGCAGTCATCGGCGTAATACTTTTTCCACGGCTCCTGATTTCCTGGGACGACTGCGTCGAACAATTCCTGGGTGCGGCGAACCAGTTCCTCCTGGGTAATGGTCGCGTCCGTGCCAGCGCCGCGCGCAATGGAGCTCGCGATAAACCCCGTGAGCAGGAGGGCATACTTTTTGTGCATGCCGTATTTTGAGACTTGGACGGCGATCCTCAAGAGCGAAGTAGGGGCGGAGAATCCGTTCGAAACCAAAGCAATCCAGTGCGTGGCATGTAACGGGCTTCAACAGTGCCATGCTGGCCCTCCATTTCGATTTCGGCGAATGCGAACGTCGCCTCCCGCGGGTGATCAAGACGCCTCCGTTGTTACCACATATGCCAAATCAAATCCCTCACTCAACGGGCGACCGCCATATCACTTCGGATCAGCGCGAAGAAATCTCGGACCACCTAAAAGATTCGATCCCAGGGCCGGTCTCGATGACGGCCACGGCCTCCGACCAGGAAGCGGTTGGTTATGAACGCGAAATCGCCAGTGTGCTCGAGGACACGGGATTCAAGGTCGACATTGTCAACGTAAAGGAGAAGCCGGCTGCGGATGAAATACCTGCGGGCGTGGAGTTGACGGTGGCGGACGAGACTATTCGGCTAAGTCACGCCTATCGAATCCTCCATGCCTTTCAGCGCGCCGGATTAGCACTGGTAACGAAAATAAATCCGAAGCGCCAGAGCAACGACACGCTTTATATTACGGTCGGGCCGAATGATGCGCCCGCTTCCGCGAAAGCAGGACGGCAAGCGCAGTCAACCGCTGGTCTGCTGACAAAGTGGAAGATGAAGGTAAAAGCCTGGTTTGGGTAATTTCTTTCCCGACTAAGAAAAATACGGGGACGAACTTCGTCGTTGCTCGACCCTGAAGCTGCAATCCTCAAAAGCCACCTAGGATCTACGTGGCTCCAGAATTTGCGCTTTTGGGTATGAGCGCCATCTTTCGTTCGGACTCAGTCCATTGGCTTAAGAAATATGAACCGGCTCACCATTACTCTTTCGTTGGTCGTCAGTGCGATATTGATGACCGGATGTGTCAGCGATTATCAATCGTCGTCGGGGTCAGATCCGGGGACGTCGAATGGGCCAGAGCCATCTAATGCCGCGCAGGAGGCAATTGATCGGGACAACATTCAAGCCGCCAACAATCAGTCAGCGGCCGATGCGGCAGCGCGTGCGGCAGAGGACAGTGCGGCCACCCAGGCCACGATGAATAACGCCAATAATTCTGGACCGCCTAACAACTGACGATCTGATCAAGCTCGCGGATGGAGTGCGCTTGCTCCGTTTTACGGACCGATCACCGAGCAGAAGAGGCAGTTCCGCGAGGTTTTCCAAGCGGTCGTGGTTCGCGCGCAGCTGGCTTTTACTTGAGGAAGTGCCAGCCGTCACCGCCGCTGAACGAAGCGCTTAATTTCCCTTACACTTGCGCGGTGTCGCGCCGCTGGCAGTGTGGCGAATGCCAAGAATTACTCCATTTTTATGGTTCGACAATCAGGCGGAGGAGGCGGCGAATTTCTACGTCTCGGTCTTCAAGAATTCGAAAGTCAAAGGGATGACGCATTACACCGGGGAGGAACCTGTTGGAACAAAGGGCTCGGTCATGACGGTGGACTTCGAGCTGGATGGACAGGAGTTCGTGGCTTTGAACGGCGGGCCGCGCTTTAAGTTCACGGAAGCGGTTTCGTTCGTGATCAACTGCGAGACGCAGGAGGAGATCGATTACTACTGGGAAAAGCTCACGGCGGATGGCGGTGAGGAAGTGCAGTGCGGATGGCTGACGGATAAATACGGTCTCTCCTGGCAGGTGGTGCCGGCGAAGGTCGGAGAGTGGGCCAGGAATCCGGCCGGGTTCAAACGCGTGATGCATGTCGTGATGCCGATGAAGAAGCTCGATCTCGCAAAGCTGCAGAAGGCGTATGATGGTTGAGAGTTGGGAGCTGAGAGCATGACAAAGGCCGGCAATAAACCGCGGATCACGCGGATGTCTCGGATGGGAGTGCTGCGATCTTTGGTTTATAAAACGGGCAAATGACAAAGCGTTCCAGCATTCTTCTGGCGATAGCTCTTGTTCTGGTGACTTCTGCGCGCGCGCAAACGGATTACATCAAAGCAGTCGAGAAATGGCGGAGCGACGAAGAAACCGACCTGAAAAAGGAAACCGGCTGGCTGGCGCTGGCTGGGCTTTTCTGGCTGAGGGAAGGAATCAACACCGTCGGCGCGGGTCCGGAGTTTGACGTTCAACTGACCGATAACTTCAAACAAGGAAAGTTCGGCGAAATCAATTTCAAGAACGGCGTGGCGGCTTTGAAGGTTGAAGGCGGCGTCGAGGCCCAGAGCGATGGCAAGAGAATTTCGACGGTTGACCTTGTCTCCGATGAAAAGGGAAAGCCCACTGAGATTCGCACTGGAAGCCAGACCTTCTACTTGATCAGGCGGGAAGACCGGTTCGGCATCCGGCTGAAGGACAGTAAGAGCAAGGCGAGACTAGCTTTCAAGGGGCAGCACTGGTTTCCCATTGATGAGAGTTACAGAGTTACCGCCAGGTTCGAAGCTTTGTCGGAGCCGAAGGAGGTGCTGATTCCAAATGTCCTCGGCGGGCATTTTAAGATGAAGAGTCCGGGCATTCTGAAATTCGCACTCAAAGGAAAAGAGTATTCGCTTCAACCGGTCGAGGAAGAAGATGGGTCATTGTTTATCATCTTCCGTGATGGGTCGAACGAGAGCGAGACCTACAAGGCGGGACGATTTC
The DNA here is from genome assembly GCA_003134785.1 of Spartobacteria bacterium. Lineage (GTDB taxonomy): Bacteria > Verrucomicrobiota > Verrucomicrobiia > Chthoniobacterales > UBA10450 > AV80. The sequence continues at coordinate 146,176 of PLCN01000018.1, read as the reverse complement.
TTCACGCCGATAAGGCCGTGAACGGGGAAGCGGTGCTTGACTTTAACAAAGCCGAGAATCCGCCGTGTGCTTTTACTCCTTTTGCTACCTGTCCGTTGCCTCCGCCGCAAAACAATCTGGAGGTGGAAATCACGGCCGGCGAGAAGCGCTACGACCATTAAGGTGATGGTAGGGACGCCACCCTGCGCCGTTCGAAGCGATACAACATGTCGCGACGCCGCAGCGCGGTGTCACCAGCGCTTAGGCGCGTGGCTCACTCGATGCCGCCGTTTCCTTTGAGGATCAAACTGGTGCACGTCACGCCGGCTTCGGCTTTTTGCAACTCCGACACATCAATCATCTGCACGCAAAATCCTCGCTTTTTGAGCAGGCTGCGCGTCTTAGGAAAGGAAGCTGGGATGATGACCACATCATTGACCAGGAGCGCGTTTGCGGCAGCTGGCTCTTCCCCAGGAACGTCGAGCAATTCGAATCCGTGAAATTGTTCCGCATCGATCCAGGATCGATTCACCAGAACTGTGTCGTTGCCGATATAGGAGCTAGCACTCTTCAGGTGAAGGCAGCCGCTAACATCGACAGAGCGGACTAGGTAGTCGTAGGGTTTTAGCAGGTCCCTCAACTGCTCGATGCCGTCCCGATTTGTGCGTCGCGATAGGCCGACAAAGACCGAACGACCGATGCGCAGGACATCCCCTCCATCCAGAGTTGCGGGCTCGGCGAGAAACCTTAGCGGCCGGTAACGCGAGAGCACCTTCGCCAGGCTACTAGCTTCAGGCCTACGGCTTGGCGCTCCCATGTTCGAGATAATGGCAATCTCGTCCACGACCACTGCCGGATCCTCGACGAAGACGGCGTCCGGAAGTCCCGGCTCGGCGGGAAGAGAAATGATCCGAACGCCGAGTTCGGCCAGACAATCCCGATACGCTTTGTGCTGCGCGATTGCCCGGGCAACATCGATTGGCTTCCTCGCGTGAAACGACAGCTCGCAATCGTTGATGCTCGAGCTTACCTCACGAACGATGGCTGTTAGCGGCATGTTCAAAGAACGTAGTTACTCAAGATTTGCGTGTCATCCCGAGCCGCGCAGACGGCGAGGGACCTCACAGTCGCAGACTGAGTTACTCGAAACACATGGCGCGTGGCCTAATGTAAATGCGTTAGGTAACGCGGAAGCGCAAAGATCGCTTGTGAAGTCGGCGCTCCTCTCGCGGTCGCGCTCCCGCCTGCGCGGATCGACAGTGTTAGCTAAAGATAAAGACGAAGATTTCACTGGGCGAAGAAACTTCGGAACTCCGGGAAGTGTTCGGGATGCAAAATACCGGCAAGTAACTCGAGGCTGTCAACTATCCGCGGCCCTGGTCGAGAAAAGAAGGCATTCGCATCGATCAGGTGGATGCGGTTCTCTCGCGTCGCGGGAAGCAGGTCGAAGCCGGGATAGGTGCGGAGCAACGCCAGATCGCGTTCCGCCCGCCTGACATCGTAGCCACAGAGCGCGAGGACGATCACTTCCGGCTGCGCCTCCAGCACCTGCTTCCATGCTATTTGCACCGACTTCTGATGCTTCCGTCCAAGCGGATCAACTCCACCGGCGATCTCCACCAGCTCGGGTCCCCAATGACCGGCACAGAAGGGCGGGTCCACCCACTCCATGAGAAAACAGCGCGGTCGTGATATGATTTCCGCGGCTCGCTTCCGCACCGTTTCAACCCGGGAAGATAGTTGGGTTATGACCGCGGTCGCGCGCTCAGGCACATCGCAGGCCTCGGCTACCTGCCGGATATTATCAAAGATGTCGGCCACGCTGGATGGCTCAAGGTTGATGACCGTTGGCGGTCCGGGTAACGTCGCTGCCAGCCGCGCCACCGTTCCATAGCCAATGGCGCAGACATCGCACAACTTCTGAGTGAGGATAACATCAGGCCGCATCTCGCGCAGAAGGCGCTCGTCGATCGTGTAAATGGTGCCCTTCTCGCGCAAGGTGTACCGGACCCAGGCATCGACTTCGCTACTCGTTAGGCCGGCTCGATGAATCGGGCAGTGCGTGACTCGCGGTCGCTCATTGGCCGCGCCCGGGAAATCGCATTCATGCGACACGCCTACCACTTGATCCATCAATCCAAGTGCCGCGGCGATCTCGGTCGCGGCCGGCACCAGCGAGACGATGCGCTTCACCTCACGATTCGTTCGAGCGATTTTTTGTGCTTTCACAGTTTCTGGGCGCGAGACGGTGGCCCATGTAAAGATTACTCAATTTTTGAGGTTCGACGATCAGGCGAGGCGAGAAATTGCTCTTTTGCATTGTAGTTTGCCATAGCTCGGGTGATCTCGACTCGTCAATCCTTTTGCCGCGATGAGCATCTCCCGCATAAACTGCTAGATATCGTTTCGGTTCTCTGGTATCCGGGCAGCCTGTATGCAAAAACCAAAATCACCCAAGCCAGCGCGCTCAGGAAAGAAAGCGTCGTCTGAGCCTCGTGAGAAAAGCAAGCGCACGCTAACCCAGAACGAAATCACCGAGAGCGCTGCTTTTCAGAGGGCCACCTCGGACGCAAAATCTTATGTGCAGGACCCGGCGCGCCTGCGCAGGCTGATCGAGGATGCGATTGGCAAGATTAATATTATCCCGCGCGGCCCGTTCGCTGACACCTGGCCTTATCTCATGGGGATGATTCGGTTGGTCCGCGCCTATCACCAGGGCGAATATCGAGATATCTCATCGGCGAATTTGCTTACGATAGTCTCCGCTCTCATTTATTTCGTCTCTCCCTTCGACGTTATTCCGGACTGGATACCCGTCTTTGGTCATATCGATGACGCATTTGTTATAAGTCTCGCCCTTAAGTCTGTCCGCGGCGATCTCGATAACTTCATGGCGTGGGAGACCGCAAAGGTATAGTCGCGCCCAGACAATGCACACTTTCCCCGACTAGAAAGCCTGCCAGTGGCTGTTTTGTCACCCTGAGCTCGGCAGAAAAATCGCCAACTGCGAAAATCCATGAAGCAGGGTTATGCTACGCAGCCAATATCCCGTACCAGTTCCAGGCAGGGCTTTCCATCGCTGTCACTCTCAGCCCATTCCTGCTCGGATAGTTTCATCGGAATGTCTCAGCAGATGTGTTGATGTCTGTTGATTTCGTTGATGATGGTGCAGCGGGTCGATCGGGCGCTCCACAGCCTGCCCGCCGTGGAGGGCGCGATGTTGTTTTCGCCCCGAACGCTTTCGGGACCATTCTTTGGCATCGAGCGCGGAGCGCTCGAGCCACCTCAGATCATGACTGGTCCGCTCGGCGGTTTCGGTGGATGCAACCAAACGCTTTGGCCGCCCCGAATTTATAATGATGAAAGTCCTATACATTTTTCTTGTTGCCATCGCGATTGCTAGTGTGGTGCTCTCGGGTTGCGCGAGTCAGACGGAGTCCGTGGTCCAGTCTTCGAACGACGCGACAACCAAGAGAGTTCATACCGAGGAAGAGTTGCAGAAGTCAGGCGAATCGGAGACAGGGCCGGCCTTGGAGAAAACTGACGCCGCTATCCAAACGTCCACCCGTCGCTAATCCTCACCGGGTTGGAATCCTCCGCTTGTCTCCGTCCGCGGATGCCGTAATCGTATGGAATGAAAGCGCTCCGCTACTTCTTCTGCGTCGTTCTTCCGCCGGTCGCCGTCTTGATGACCGGACGGATCCTCAGCTTTTTCCTGAGCATTTTGCTAACGCTGCTCGGCTGGGTTCCCGGCGTCATTCACGCCTGCCTCGTGGTCAACGATTATCAGGCTGAGCATCGGCGGTGACTTGCGCTCGTAAGCCCCGGCAACTTCTTTCACCTCGTTCCCAAGTTGCACTTGGGAACGCGGAGATGAGCGGCGGTTTCCAAACCTCCGACCGAGCCGACCCCTGATCTCTGTTCGCTGACTCGCGCACAGGCGCATTACCCGATCGGAGACTTCGATCACACGGTGTCGGTTTGTTCTTGATGCGCGCGGTGTGTTTCGGTGCAGGATATGCGAGTGCTTCCTGAACCAACAAAAGCAGGAGACGACCGGCTCACGTCGCGGCTGGAGGCCTTCGGCGATCTCGTCTTTGGCTTTAGCCTATCGCTCATTGCTCTGCGGCTGGATGTCCCGTCACGAGTCGAAGAAATCCTGGACCCAAAGCGCTGGCTGACAGTTATCATCACCTTTGCTTTGATCTGCCGGTTCTGGTTGGAACACCACCGGATCTTCCGACACCACTTCGTCGTCCGAACGCCAGATATGGTAGTAAACTTCGTCTTCCTCTTCGGGATCGCGATCCTACCCTACGCGGTGCAAACCTTTCTCCGATTCGAGATGCAGCAGTTGGTGCCGTTTTCACTTTATCTCGGCGATCTGGCTCTTATCCTGACCACACTTTCCTTTCTGCGCATCCGAGGCCTCAGACAACGCCGGGGCGATCCGGATGAAGAGGGTCGCCTCAGCGATTGGCGGCGCTCGGTCGCACACCTTGCGGTTGCTGTCATGGCGACGGTTCTTCTAACGATCATGCATCGCGGCGGCGCCGATTTTCAAGCCGACCTAAGGTTGTTCGGCGGGTACGCGGTTCCTGGCATCGTGGTGGTCGCCTTTCTGGCCCGTCGCGGCGTCCGGCGGTTGCCGGCTTTCCTGCGGCAGGAAGGGTGAGGGAGTGATCTGCCGGCACCGTCGAATTTTCCTCGTTCTGCCCGCCTCCCGTCATTAGCATCACGGTATGCGCAAGGTTAATCTGAAGGATGTAAAAGAGACGGAGCGGAAATCGCCGAAAGAAAAATACCATAAGTTCGTGAAGGACGTGTCGATCGCGCTGGGCCGCGATCGTGAGTCGCTCGATCTGGCCAAGCGGCATCCGTTTGATCTGGCGATGAGCCGGATCCCGAAGGGCAAGGCCTATTGTCCCTATCACTCGCATGGCGCGGAGTCGGAGCTTTACCTGGTGCTTTCAGGGCGCGGAGCTGTCCGAGACAAGGATGGAACCACCGAGGTAAGTGCCGGTGATGCGTTCTTGTTCGGGCCAGGTGAAGCGCACCAGCTCAGTAACTCCGGAGAAGAAGATTTTGTTTACTACGTTATCGCAGATAACCCCCGCGGAGATTCCTGTTACTACCCGGACAGTGGCAAGTGGGCGGTCCCATGGGGAGGTCCGGAGGAGGCGATCGTAAAAGGAAACGAGGCTGATTATTACGAGGGAGAAGAGTAACCAGGATCTCCTGGCGTAATCAAAGCAGGCAATGAACAATCGTTCTCTTAACACCGTGGTCACAAACAACGGCGTGAATTTATCATTCGCATGTTGCTCGTCCGGCGACGGGAACGTCGTACCCGGCGACGTAGCAACGCGAGCCCGGCGCCAACAGGCAAACTGATGGATACCTAACAAACAGGATCGTGTCGTTTATTTTGATCTCTCAGCCATGCAGCTCAAGATTACTTACTACCTCGATGTCGCCTCCTCCTGGTGTTTTCTGGCGGAGCCTGCCTGGGCTGCCCTCAAGGATCATTACGCTGGACGCGTTGATTTTGATTGGAAGATCGCGCTGATGGATGCAGCGGGCCTTCCGACTTCACGAGAGCAATTAGCGTGGTTTTATCGCCGGAGCGGAACGATCATGCGCCTTCCTTTCATGTTAAACACGGAGTGGCTCCAGCCCGGGGCGGCGGAATATCCTGTGCGGAACATAGTCGCGGAAGCGGCCAGGGATCTCGGAGTAACGGATGATCGGGTGAGGCTAGCGCTGGCCACGGCGGTGTTGCGCGAGGTCAAGCCAGCCGACGAATGGCAGGTTGCTGCCGAGATCGGCGCACAAGCTGGTGAACTCGACCAAACGAAACTACGCGCGCGCGCGCGTTCTCCAGAAATAGAAGGACGAGTCCGAGCAAGCACCGCCGAGTTTCACGCGCTGAAAGTCACCCAGCGACCAACCTTTGTCATCGACAGTGAGATCGGCGATCGGGCCGTGTTCTCAGGCTTTGCCAGGCTGCCTCCGTTGGTAGCTGCGTTGGACGCCATGTTGGAGGATATTACGGTTACGAAAGCTATGACGCGCATTTCGGCGTCCCGCCCGCCGCCTAGTCTCGAGACGGTCTCTTGATCGTCCAGGAAACGCCTGATGAAATCCTACATGGTAATTGAGCGTTTCCTTCCGGGCTGCAAAGAGAAGGTCTATGAACGCTTTCATCAAAAGGGAAGAATGTTGCCGGACGGTCTCGCTTATGTGAACAGCTGGTTGGAAAAGGATGGCGACAGATGCTTTCAGCTAATGGAAACGGGCGACCCATCTCTCTTTGAGAAGTGGTTCGAGCATTGGAAGGATCTGGTCGCAATGAAGTTGTCGAGCTGGGCGAAAAACCAAATCTGCAGGATAAAGATTAATCCCAGTTGGGATTGTGGGGAAGCGCCGTATGCTACTCGCCCGACCGCGATTGGTCTCGGGACGATACCACAAGAAAACCCACTAAGAGAGGATTACGAATTGGCTAAACCAAATTATCAGGGGGAAAAACGCCGGAAGGACCTGGCGAAGAAAGCAAAGAAGGAAGAAAAGCGACTCCGCAAGTTGGAGGCGAAGGAGAATCCGGTTTCCGAAGACGACGACGGGAAGCCTGCCGGCGATGGCGAGGAGACAAGAGACGAAGGATGAGGAGGAATGAAGGGGAACGAGTGTTGGTGTTGGTGGATGAGTCGAATGTAGTCAGCTCAGTTCGAGCCCAGGGACGCGGCCTCGATTGGCAGAAGCTCCGCGATTTTCTGACCGGCGCCAAGACAGGGCGGAAGCTGATCGAAATGGTGGTTTATGCCGGGTTGCCTCCTGCGATTCCGGTCTGGCAGGACGAGCGGGATAAGAAGAACAAGTTCGTTCATTGGCTGCGGTCCAATGGATTCCTGGTGGTAACGAAGGACGGTTCGCCGACCGAAGAAGGCCACTACAAGGCCAACGTGGACGTTATGATGGCCATCGATGCCGCAGAGCTATCTGCCGAAATGCAGCCCGAGGTTGTCATCCTCGTGACGGGCGATGCCGACTTCTCTTATCTGGCTTCGCAACTGCGGCGAAAGGGTATTCGCGTAGAAGTGGCCTCGGTCGCGCAGAATTTGGGAAGCGCCTTGAAGGCGGCTGCGAATGCAGTGATCGATTTGGCGCCTTTGTTCGCGACCTTTGAGGCTTTGTAGACCAAACCCGGCGCGTGGCCTTGCCCAAGGCGGCAAGCACTACGCCTGACTAGAGGGTCGGCCTACCTCTTCGGCTTCACCGTTTGCTTTGCAGCCTTGCTGTCATTCTTTTGTTTGGCCGCGGCGTTGGTCTTCGCTTGTTTCTGTGCCGCCTGCTTATTTTTTGTCTTCGGTGATTTATCGCCCATATCGATAACACTCGCAGATCTGCGCGTAATCACCAGCGCGAGTTAACACGACCTTCAAATCGCCTCGGTGCAGACGACACTGGGGGACTACAATTCAGGTGAGATGGCTTTCCTGATGCGCTGGCGATAGCGCCAGATCAGAGGGAGCACAAGTAAACAAATCGCCGCGATCAAAACGACGACCGGCAAGTGGAGCACCGAGTCGGACTCCGGGTCCGGTGTGACCGCCATTCTGTCGACGGACCAATTGGAGTGCCGGAGCGCCGAACCCAGGAGCAACAGCACACCGGCAACAGTGGTAAGCAGGGCGAAGGCGAGCGCAATAACAAGAATAAGACTGTTAGGCGACCGGCGTATTAGGCTTCTGTCACTCATGGTTCAATCATAATTAATAGCTTACCGTTCAGGTTTCGATGTTTAACTCCCATTGGTGGAGCTGCGCCTGGGTAACCTGGAAATCCATCTGGGCCGGGAAGTTTTGGAAATTCGAATCGGTCGCGTAGAATTCCATGAAAGTTTGCAGATCGCGCCGGTATTGGATGAGGGCATTATTGCACGCAACTCTTGCGGGGCCTCGGTAGGGCAGCTCGGCTTCAATTCCTCCGAGGGGAATGAATGGGATATAAGGAGGCGAGTAGATAAAGGTGAAAAGGAAGGTTGCCATTTCACCCATCGTCCCGGTTTTCGGCATGAAGGCCAGGAGTTCACGGGTGGTAAGGAAACTATTGGGATCGGGTATCCTGGAATCTTCGAGGCAGGGAGGAAAGTTGGACATGAAAGTTAACGCGGGGTTAGCAGCCTGCTCCATTCGGCTGGCGCCGTGTGCGGTGACCCGGTAGATCAGGCTGGTGAGCACGCTTGTGAGCGCTCTCTTTGAGTTCATGTCGGGAAGCCCTCGCACATTACCCCGGTACGGATGCCCTGAGGCTTTGATCCAACGCTGCAAGGGCGCGTCGTCAATCACACTCCGATCCTCCGGGTAGTTAGCTGCGATAACGGAGCCGGCATAAGTGGAAGTGGCGCTCCAGAGAGCGAGAAGGTAGCGAGCCACCGGATATAGGTCCCACTCAACGCGATTGGGGTCCCCTGGTGGCAGCGTGGTGAAGTCATCCACCTTCAGACCTAGCGCGCTCAAAGTATTGATCGAGTCGTCAGCAAAAAATGTCCGGCCGGCGGCATAAGTATCCATCAGGCGAAGAAAATCGCCGCTGTTCGTGATGGAAGTAGGCGGACCTATGGCCCAGTCCAGGAGCAGGAACTCGTCGAAACCGATCAAGTATTGGGACTGCCGTCCGAACAATTGACGCACCGGATGCGACGGACGCAAGCTTTGGAACATGGTCATCTGCATCGCCGCGGTGACCATATGAAAATGGTAGACATGCCCGAGCCAAATTCCCGACACCGTGAGTGAGGCTTTGGCCGCCTGTAACGCATAGAGCCAGGTGGAGGCAGTGGCGGGAGTATTAGTGAAGTGCCGGGTGAGGACGCCGTTGGAAACCTGAATCAGAAAGGGCGTGAAGGTCTTTTGGAAGGGCTCGAATTCCAGGAAGGTAAGAGTGGAAGGAGCGAATCTGGGCAGCGCGGTATCCGGCGAGGCCACCTTGCTGAAGATGGTCATGTCAATGACGTAAAGGCGGCCCGCCTCCAGCAGATAATCCATCTGCGTGGTCCAGTATCCATCGAGCGGAGTTCTGAATTGGTCGGCTCGCGCCGCCGATACTTTTTCGAGCGGGGCCAGGTTGAAAGCGAGGTTATACTTTGCGATCGTCGGCCAGAAGAGAGCCGTGGCGGTGTAGGCGTCGGTGAGAGAGGCGGACCATGCCGGCAACAATGGCGCCGCGCGTTGGTCGATACTGTCAAAGGCGGTCCAGCCCATGGCGAATTGCTCGGGCAAGTTCAGAGAGCGAGATTGACCCGCGCCATACATGAAGGTAGAGCCGGTCGCCGTCACCTCATTCGCGGTGCCCGCATCAAGAGTGAAGTTGGTCGAAAGGGCGTCCTTGGCCGGCTGGATCTGTTGTGACCTTTCAACCAGCTTCAAAATGGTATCGGGCAGCTCTCCGATGTGAAACGGAACTCCGGGGATGCTAGTCAATCCTTCCAAGCCAAGCAGAGGCAACGGGAGGCGATGCACTTGAAGAATGAGCCATAAGAGAGCTACAAAATCTCCGATCAAGCCGAGGATCGAGATGCTAACCAGGACGAGACCTAGCGGAATAAATCCCAGGCCCCATGCGACCAGGCTAAGGACCAAGAGGATCGGAAGGCCGAGCGCGATTAAACCAGTGTTAATTGGGCCGGAGCCGAAGAGGCCAATGGCCATCAAGGTGCCAACGGCCACCAAAAGGCCAAGGACAAGCAGGCCTAGATCAGGTGGACCCTGGTTGAGGAAGCCCGCAATGAAAAGGGTCACGGCGAGGAGAGCGCCGACGATGATCAATCCGAGATTGATTGGTCCGGGGCCTAGCAATCCAACGGCAACGACAAGGGCAACGCCGAGCAAAAGGCCGAGGGCGACAAAGGTGCCGACGTTGAGCGTGCCGAAGCCCAGGATGCCGATTGCGATCAAGCCAAGCACGATCAAGGCGTTCACGAACAAAACGACAATCACCGCGACGAGCAGGCGAGCTGAGAAGGAGAGAGAGCGCATGCGTTGGAGGTGGAGCGCGGTGCAAAGCGAGGTAAAAACCAAGGTCGCTCTGTTCGAGTTACAGTTGAGCGTAGGGATTCCGTCCAGGCAGACAAGACAATTCTTGCTGCCATCGGCCCGTGGCCCCACGGAAGAAACCGCCCCGTGGGTGACAGAGCGCCGCCGCTAAAGTTGCGGCCCCGGGACGCCACGGAGGGCGTCCTTCAGATTCGTTAGGTTCCCGTCCGTTTCGACTTTGGGGCGAATACGACATCGTGACCCACCAGATAGAGCATGAGGCAGAGAAGCGCGAACGGAAGGAGCGAAAGGAGATCGGAATTGGACCCGTCAAAAAATGGATTATGCGCGCTGGCCCATTTTTCGAAGGCATCGAGCCGGGCTTTCATTGGGATGGCTAGGAATGCGAAGATCACGCCGGCCAGCGTGCCCCCGGCGATGTAGCCCGATGCGAGGAGGACGCCGTTGCTCTTGTCGCCTTCAGCTACCAGCTGATCTTCGGTGAGCTTCACGCCGGCATGTTTGCGCCGGGTGTACCTGTCCACGAGCCAGCGGACCATTCCGCCCACATAGATAGGGGCGGAGGTCGAGATTGGAAGATAAACGCCGACCGCGAAGGCGAGCGCGGAAACTCCGGAAAGCTCGAGCACGATCGCGATGAAAACGCCTAATAAGACCAAGCCCCACGGCAGTTGTCCGCCCAGGATTCCCTTGATGATGTAGGAGACGAGCGTGGCTTTCGGCGCGGTGAATTTTTGCACACTCGACCCGTCGGGCCGCTTGTCGTAGACGCCGTTGATGCCGGGATCGGCGAGGTAAACCGGCACGCCATCGTTGTTCACGAGATAACGACCGGCCGGTCCGTTGTCGGTGTTCGTTTTGTGGTAAACGAAATACTCGTTGGGATCGGCGCTCGCTTGCGCGCCGGACAAGTGTTCGCGTTTCGGCTGGCCGTTGTCGGCCTTCAGGTAATCGGTGGGATCGGCATGATAGCTGGAAGGGAAGGCGAAATCCTTGTTGCCGGCGACAGGAACGTAAACGGTGCCGGATTGATTCAGCTTCATCAGGATCGGCCCGAGGATGATAGCGGACGCGAGCGTACCGATTAGGATCGCGATCTGTTGAGACTTTGGCGTCGAGCCGACAAGGAAACCGGTCTTTAGGTCCTGCGAAATTGTTCCGCCGTTCGACGACGCGATGCAGACGATGCCACCGATCGACAGCGCGGTGACAAAGTAGGGCGGCGCAGTCCAACCGATGAGGAGAAAGATGAGACACGTCAGCAACAACGTCGCGATCATCATGCCCGACGTCGGACACGACGATGAGCCGACTTCGCCGGTCAGGCGCGACGAAACGGTCACGAAAAGGAAACCGAACGCGACGATGAGGACCGCGCCTAACAAGTTAAATCGCAGATTCAATTGCGGCGAGATCATGATGACGATGAGCAAGGCGATGACTCCGCCGACGACCCATTTCATCGAGAGGTCCTGGTCGGTCCGCGGCACGTCTTCGCGGACGACACCGGTGCTGCGCAGGTCCGCGAGCCCGCCTTTCAATCCATGCCAGATAAGCGGGATGGAGCGAAAGAGGCTGATAATGCCGGCTGCAGCGACCGCCCCGGCGCCGATGTACAGAATGTAGCCCTTCTGAATTTGCTCGACCGACATGTCGGCGATGCTATGCGCAGTTTCCGGCGCGAGCGGCAGCGTTCCGGCGGACCCGAAATATTTGATCGCCGGAATGAGGACCAGGTAGGACAAGACGCCGCCGCCCATCATGAGCGCCGAGATGCGCGGACCGATGATGTAACCGACACCGATGAGGGCAGGATTGTTCTCGATCGAAATGGAGGCGCCTCCGAATGGTTTCCCGAAAACTTTCTCCGGGATTTCCTTCATGATTTTGAAGATCTGCAGCAGGCCGTAGTAGATAAAGCCGATCGCGAAGCCGCCGATGATGATCTTGCCGCCGCTGACCGCTTCGTCCGCCGCGGCGCGCGCCACGGCATCGCCGGCATGCGCGGCATCGCGCGATTCCGGCGAGGCAGCGGCCTTCAACACTTCGGCGCACGCTGTGCCTTCCGGATACTTCAAGTAACCGTGTTGCTGCACGATGAGCGCGCGGCGCAGCGGAATCATCATCAGAATTCCAATCAGTCCGCCGAGGGTTGCGACGAGCATGACGCGCGTGATCTCCAGATCGAACCCGAGAATCATGATCGCAGGCATGGTCACGCCGAGACCGAAGGCGATTGATTCGCCGGCTGAGCCCGCGGTCTGCACGATGTTGTTCTCGAGGATAGTCGAATCCTGCAGGCCGAGCTTGGAAAGAAGGCGGAAGATGGTGATCGAGATGACTGCGACAGGAATGGACGCACTCACCGTTAGCCCGACTTTGAGCACGAGGTAAAGCGAGGACGCGCCGAAGACCATTCCGAGCAGCGTGCCAATGATGAGCGGCACCGGCGTCAGCTCGCGCAGTCGCGCGCCAGGCGGAATGAAGGGACGGAATCGGGCGAGGATCGGGTTGACCGGGTGAGGGCCGACGATGTCCGGGAACTCGTTAGGCGGGTTGGACGGATCGATGTTTACCATTGGAATCCGAGGTGGCCTAACGAGTCACGCGCTTCACGCGGACCGCCGCGCCGCCATTCCCAGGATCCATCGATAGAGCGCGAACCCGATCGCCACGAAAGCTACGCCGCCAATGATTTTCCCGGCCGTTTCGAATTCGGGGCTGACCAGCGCGAGCGGTGCCGCTACGCCCGAGAATACGACGATCGCGGAGAGGACCACCCCAATAGTGCTTTCGCCGACGATCAAGCCGGAGGCGAGTAACACGCCAAGGTCCTTCGTGGCTTTTGGTTTCGGCGTCCTGTCGGCGGCGCGGTCGAACATGTAACCCACGATCGTGCCGACCACGATCATGAGCGTGCTCGCGGTCGGCAGGTAAATTCCGAGTCCGACGGCAAGCGCAGGAACGCGCATGTGTTTCGTTGTGCGGCCGAGGATGGCATCGAGGATAATGATGGCGACGCCGATCATGGCGCCCATCCGGATCAAACTCCAATCGATGTCCGCGGCGATGACGCCTCGCGCGAGCGACGAGATCAGGCCGGCTTGCGGCGCAGCCAACGGTGACTTGTGCAATAATTCCACGCCCGGCGTGCCGACGAAACCGTAGGCCTGATTAACCAGATTGAGCACTGGCGGAATGACGACGGCGCCAGCTAGGACGCCGATGATAAGGGCTACCTGCTGCTTCCACGGAGTCGCATCGACGAGCTGCCCGGTCTTAAGATCTTGCAGGTTGTTGTTCGCGATCGCGGCGACGTTGAAGACGACGGCGGTGGTGAACAGCGCGAAGGCCATCAGCGCCTTGCTCGCTTCGGGCCCAACGTATGGCTGGACGCCGAGGACGAGCAGTAGCGCGGCGCCAATCACAACGAGAATGCCGATGCCGGAGAGCGGGCTGTTCGACGAACCGATCAGTCCAGCCATGTAACCGCAGACGGCGGAAACGAAGAAGCTCATGAGAAAGACGTAAAACACGCCGCCGATCACCAGCGTCCACATGTGATCGCCGAGTCCGCTCGTATTTGCGAAGTAGCCGAGCACCCAGCCGATCGGCGCCATGCAAGCCAACGTGATGATGCCGACGATGCCGATCGGAATGTCGCGCTCGGTGATCGGCAGCGTATCGGCTTTGCCGGCCTTGCGCGCGCGCGACGCGGCCATCGCGCCAGCGAGACCGCTCACGACAGGTTTCATCAGCTTCAGCAGCGTCCAAATTGCGGAAACACCGATCGCTCCGGCGCCGATGAAGCGCACTTTGTGAATCCAGGTGGTTTGCGCGAGAACGCCGGCCGGCCACGCGGTCGCTACCGCCCACAGGGTGGACCAGTCGCTCGATGTAGCAGCCACGGTGACGTCACCGCCTAGTGAAGAGTAGTGCGGCACGAGCCAGCCCCAGCCAATGCCGGCGCCGATGAGCATGGCGATGCCGACGGACAGGCCACAGAGGTGACCGATCGCAAGCAGCGCGAACGAAAGCGAGAAATCGTAACCGCTCACCGCGCCGCGCTTGCCGATGCGGAAAGTTTCCGCCACGTCGGAAGCGAAGACTTGCGTCGCGACGATGATGGCAAAGACTGCGGCCACGATTGAACCCCACACCACCGCGAGCAGGCCGGAGCGGCTGTGTTCGATTTCGCCGGCATTCTCCTTGTCGCCGCCACTGCCGATCTTGAGCACCTCGGCGCACGCCACGCCTTCCGGATACGGCAAGTCGGAGTTCGTTACCAACGCGCGGCGCAGCGGGATCGAGTACATCACGCCGAGAATGCCGCCGAGGGCGCAGATCAAAAACGAGATCCAGAACGGAAACCCGGTCCACCAGCCGATCATGATCAGACCCGGCAAGACAAAGATGATCGACGACAGCGTTCCCGCCGCCGAGGCCACCGTCTGCACAATGTTGTTTTCCTGAACGGTTGCGTTCTTGAAGCTGCGCAGAATGGCCATCGAAATCACGGCGGCCGGAATTGATGTCGAAAACGTCAACCCGGCCTTGAGGCCGAAGTAAACGTTGGCGGCCGTGAAGACCAACGTGATGATCACGCCAACGATCAGGCCGCGAACAGTAAGTTCAGGGCGCCTTCGCTCGTCGATGTCGGGGTTCGCGTTCGGCGGATTTCGTGGGTCCATGTTTGGCGTCCAGTTAGAATTTCGGCTGGCAGCGAATGGTTGCGCTTGCCGGAGCAAAGCGATTCCCCGCGAGGAATGCAACAGGAAAGCGTGGGGTGGCAGGTAGTGCTGCGGCTCTCTGTAGCCGGCGCCTTGTGGGCGGCGCATCGCGCTGTTATTGACGTCGATCTCGCGCTTCGCACGCTCCGCCGCCGAAGCGCTTTGGCGCGCAGGAGGCAGCGAAGCGGCTACAGAAGACTGCCATGCGGAGTTGCGATCTTTCTCGGTTCCTGACAATCTCCACGCGATCGGAGTATGCAGAAGACAAGGAAGAGGCAAAGCGAGCGTGAGTGACGATTCCAAACAATGGAGCAAGCTGCTCCAGTCTATTGCCAAAGGCGTAGTCATTCCGATTGTCGGACGCGATTTGCTGCGGATCGAGATCGATGGCCGGGCGCAGTTGCTTTACGAATATCTCGCGGACCGGCTCGCGGCGGAACTAGAGATCGAATGCGATCCGTGCTCGAGCATCGACCAGGTCGTGGCGGCTTATCTCAACGCCAGCCGCCGCAATTCGCGCGATGACGTTAACGTCAAGACTTTCGAGATTCTCAACGAGGTGCGCGACGCCCAGAGCCAGGTCCCGATTCCCGAGCCGTTGCGCAAACTCGCGACCATCGAGCCTTTGCGGCTCTTCCTCAGCACGACCGTCGATTCGCTTCTCGCGAAAGCCCTGGGCTCGCCCGCCGATCATATTTTCGCTTACGCGCCGAATTCGGTCCTCACGGATATTCCACGGGATTACGCGCGCTCGCCGCATCGAGTTGTCTTCCATCTCTTTGGCCGGATTTCCGGGATTCCGGATAGCGCGCTCATCGACGAAGAGACGCTCGAATTCATTTGGAAACTCCACGAAGAATCGATGTCCGGGCGTCTCGCTAATCTCTTCGACGAACTTCGCACCAAGCGCCTGCTTCTGATTGGCAACGCTCACCCCGACTGGCTCGCGCGGTTCTTCGTCCGGCTGAGCCGCCGCGATCGTCTCTACAGCGGCAACGAGGCGCGCGAATTTGTCGCCGATGGAGCGGTGGTGGCCGACATTCACCTGCGGGATTTCCTGGAGAACTTCAGCCCGCAGACCAAATCGTTTGGCGTCGCGAATCCGATCGAGTTCGTCGACCAGCTCGCGGAGAAGTGGGACGCCTTTCCGGACAAACCCGATGTCGCTCCCGAAGTGCACGCCTCGGTTATTAGCACCAAACCTCCCGCCGTTTTCTTGAGCTATGCCAGCCAGGATGTCGAAGCGGTCGAGCGCCTTCAAAGCAGCTTGGGCAACGCAGGATTGGATGTTTGGTTCGACAAAGGACGCCTTGGCTCGGGTGATCCCTGGTGGCCGGTGATCGAGCAGAACATCGCCAGCTGCGACGTGTTCGTCCCAGTGATTTCCGCGAACACCAACAAGCGTGATGAAGGCATCTTCATTCGCGAATGGAATCGCGCGCTCGAGCGGCTTCGCGACATGGACAGAGCCACCGCGCGGCTGATCCATCCGGTCATCGTCGATGACACTCCGGAGAGCGCGGTGAGCTTTAGCGGCTTCCGCGATTTCCATTACAACCGCGCTGCCGGAGGCGAGCCTGCGCCCGATTTCATCAAGGCTCTCACCGATATCGTGCGCGAACGTCGATTGAAGGCCGCCGCCCAATGAACGACCCGGTGACTGATCGAGCGGACTCGCAACATCCGTGGATTGGACTGGCTTCGTTTACCGAAGGAGATCGCGAGTTCTTCGCCGGCCGCGGCGATGAGATCGACGATCTGGTTCGGCTGGTGCGACGCGACACGCTTACGCTGCTTTATGGCGTCTCCGGTCTAGGAAAAACTTCGCTGGTGCAGGCCGGTTTGTTCCCCGCGCTTCGGGAGGATAATTTTTTGCCGGTGCCGATCCGGCTGGATTACCTCGAAGGCGCGGGTCCGCTGGCGGCGCAAATAATTCACGCGATCACGACAGCTGCCGCGGCCGCCAAAGTGGAAGCGCCGCAGCCGCGCCCGGAGGAAACGCTCTGGGAATATTTTCACCGCGAGGGCAACCACTTTTGGAGTTCGCATAACGACCTGGTCACACCTTTCCTTGCTTTCGATCAGTTCGAGGAATTCTTCACGCTCGGGCGCGAGAATCCCGCTCGGGTCGCCCGGGCCAGTGCGTTCATCGCCGAATTCGCGGACTTGGTGGAAAACCGGCCTCCCGCCCTGCTCCGCGACGATCCGGCGCGCGCGAAAGAATTTAATTTCAAGCCCGTGCCGCTCAAGGTCCTCCTGGCCATGCGGGAGGATTATCTCGCGGACCTCGATCGCATTCGCTCGCACTTTCGCGCGCTGGGCCAGAATCGCTTGCGCCTCCTGCCGATGGGCGATCGCCAGGCGCGTCAGGTCATCGCATTGGGCGCGCCTTTGCTCGCGCCTGGCGTGGAGGATCGCATTGTTACTTATGTCGCCGGCGGGGCCGCGGATCCCGAAGCGATGACCGTCGCGCCGGCTTTGCTCAGTCTCGTGCTGAGAGAACTCAACGAACGGCGTCTCGCGCGCGGACCCGAAGCGAAGATCACGCCCGATCTGCTCGACGTTGAGCAGCACAAAATCTTCGAAGACTTCTACCTTCGGACCCTGGCTGATTTTCCGCCCGGCGTGCGCCTCTTTATCGAGGACGAACTCCTCACCGCGAGCGGCCATCGCAACAGCGCCGCGCTCGATGACGCGCTAACCAGGCCCGATGTTACTCTGCCCATTCTCAATGAGCTAGTGAACCGCCGGCTTCTGGCCTATGAGGACAGGCATAACACTCGCCGCGTTGAACTCACGCATGATGTTCTTGTTCCCGTTATTAAGGCGAGCCGCGATTCCCGCCTTACTCGCGAAGCACTGGCCCAGGCGGAGCGCCTCCGTGACGAACAGGCAGCGCAGCAACGCAGGCATCGTTTTACCCTGGCGGTAGCTTGCGCCCTGGCTCTCGCCTTGATCGGCACCATTTGGGGCGGTTACTACCTCTTCGTCCAGGAACACAAGGCCTACTATGCCGACTTTGCCAAGCAGAACGGTTTCCCGGTAGGCATCACGCGAATTTCCGAAGCGGAGGCGCACAGATTCCCTCTCTCTTATCTCATCGTTCACAAAGGAATCACGCGAGAAGGATGGAAGTTTCGCTGGGAGCCGGCCTTTCGACTCGTGGCGGTCGACAGCCAGTTGAAACCCACTACCAACCACACGATCGGGAACTACCTGTGGAGGAAAGAATCTTCCTCGGGCGATACTCAAAGCGACCCGTCGCAAAAGCGCGCCGAGCGCCTGGGCCTCAACACGGTTTGCCAGTGGGAATTCGATTCAAACGCCAAAGGCGAAATCATGTACGAGCGAGCGCTCGATCAGGATGGTCGCATGGTCTATGGCTTCATTTATTCGCCGCCTGGGGCGGGTCCCTCGGCTACGCGGCTGGCGCGGTTTGTCGGTCCTGATGGATTCCCCCTATTGCAACCCAGTTCCTCGGCCGAATATGTCTTGATCCACTACGATAGCCGCGGCTGGGAGGACCGCTTCACATATCGCGATGGGAAGAACCTGCCCGCGATCGGGCCGGTCGGCTCTTACGGGGAGAGCCGGGAATATAACTCTCGCGGCCAGGTTACGCTCAATCTGTCACTGGACGCGGACGGCAAGAACATGATCGACAGCGCGGGAAACTCGGGCATGCGGGTGACCTACAATGACAAGGGATGGCTGATGGAGGCGCGTTCCCTTGGACCTGATCTCGAACCCATGCCTTTAAAACTTGGCTGGACCGTCTCCAAACGCCAATACGATGACATCGGGAGACTAAGCCTGATTACGTTCTATGGTCCTAAAGATGAGCCGATCCTCGATATGGATGGTTGTCACGGCTGGACCGCGGAGTACGACGAGCATGGAAACCAGACGGCAACGACTTGCATAGGTCTGGATGACAAACCGACTATTTTCTCCCAGGGTCTGGCGACACTTAAATCGGTTTACAACGAACAAGGCAGGGCAACTCGAAGGAGCTGCTACGGAGTGAACGGGGAACCGGTCCTGCATAAGTATGGCTATCACGGCTGGGAATCGCAGTACGACGACCGTGGCAACGAAAATGTCTCGACCTTCCTTGGCCTCGATGGAAAGCCGGCTTTGCTCCCGGGTGGCTATGCTATTGTCAGAACGACCTTCGATGCGCGCGGCAATATAACCCGGCGGACTTATCACGGCGTAAAGGGAGAACCAACTCTCTACAAGGATGGCTATCATGGCTGGGAATCGAAGTATGATGAGCGCGGAAACGGAATTGAGACCACTTACATCGACCTGGATGGGAAGCCCGCGCTCCTGCCGGCCGGCTATGCCGGCTTTGAGAAAAAATTCGATTCCGATGGGAATGAGCTTGAACAGGCCTACTTCGATGCTGCCCGGGAACCAACTCTGGATCGCCAATCGGGAATCTATAAGATGGTGACTAGTTACGATGGACGTGGAAAGGTTACCCGGAATAGATTCTACGGCATCAAAGGTGAACCCGTTCTGCACAAGGAAGGGTACCACGGCTGGGACGCGCAATACGACGAGCGCGGGAATAGGATCATGACCACCTATGTCGGCTTGGACGAGAAGCCGATTCTGTCTCCCGAGGGCCTGGCCAGTTTTAAATCGGTTTACAACGCCCAGGCCAAGGTAACTCGAAGGAGTTACTATGACGTCAGCGGGAAGCCTGTTCTGGGCAAAGACGGTTACCACATTTGGTCGGTGAAGTACGATGAGCGTGGTAATCAACTTGAAATAGCCTACTTCGATACCGATCGGAAGCCCACCCTGGATCAGGCTTCCCAGGTTCATCAGGTGATCGATAGCTACGACGCCCGCGGGAAGGTGACCCGGAAACGGTTTTACGGGACCGACGGCGAACCAATTCTGCACAAGGACGGTTATTATGGCTGGGACTCGGAGTACGACGAGCGTGGTAACGAAACCATGAGGACCTATGTCGGGTTGGATGACAAACCGATTGTAGGCCCTCATGGCTTTGCCATCTTCAAATCGACTTACGATGCCCAAGGGAATATAACTCGAACAAGTTTCTACGGTGTAAGGGGAGAACCGGTCCTGCACGAGGATGGCAACCATGCCTGGGAGGGTCAGTATGATGAGCGGGGCAACCAAATTCTCCTGACCTACCTCGGGACGGACGAAAAGCCGATCTTGCTCAAGGACGGTTTCGCGATGGTAAAGATAGCTTATGATTCGCGCGGGCAGGTAACGAGGAAACGCTTCTATGGCGTGCGCGAGGAACCAGTCTTGCACAAGAGTGGATACCATGGCTGGGACTCCGAGTACGACGGCCGCGGTAACGAAATTACTACCACCTATTTTGGTTTGAACGACAAACCGGCCCTCAGACCGGAGGGCTATGTCATAGCAAAGGCGACCTTCGATGCGCACAACAACCTTGTCCGAAGGACCTATCACCTTGCGAACGGAGAGCCGGCGCTGGACGAAGGCAAATACCATGGTTGGGAATCGCAGTACGACGAGCGCGGCAACGAAGTAACCATCACCTGCCTCGGCCTGGATGGAAAGCCGGCTCTTTTTCCTGACGGCTATGCCATAATAAAGATGGCCTATGACCCGCGCGGCAATGTTATCCGGCGAACTTATTATGGCCTGGACCAGGAGCCGGTCCTAAGGAAGGGCGGCTACCATGGCTGGGAAGCGACCTACGACGAGCTCGGGAAAAAACTGACGACCGTCTACATAGGTTTAGACGGAAAAGAGATCCACTTGAAGGATAAACCAGAATCCTGAGACGACGTAGCACAGGCATTTTGCGTGTGGGCCAATGGGTGTCTCGCCCGTTGACCTTCGCGGTTTCCATCAGGCGAGACGCCTGACGTCCCCACAGGCAAAATGCCTGTGCTACCTCAGTCTCACGGCGTCGGCGAGGTAACCGGCTTATCGACGATAATGGTGACGCGGCGGTTCTTGGCGCGCCCGACGATGTTATCGGTGCCATCCGGATTGGTGTTCGGCGCGACTGGATTTTCCTCGCCGAATCCTTTCGCGACAATGTGCGCCGGCCCGACGCCGCCATTCTTGACCAGCCAGTTCTTGACCGAGGTCGCGCGTTCACGTGAGAGTTGCAGGTTGACCCCCTTGCCTCCTTTCGAATCGGTGTAGCCTTCCACCGTCACGTTGCTTTCGGGAAAGAGCGACAGAACGACGGCGACCTTTTTCAGCGCCTCTTCCGCCGCCGGTTTCAAGGCGGCCTTGTTGTAGTCGAAAAGGACGTCTCCCGCCAAATTCATGCTCATCGACTTGCCGGTTTCCTGAAACTGCAATTCCTGTTTCGCCTTTTCGAGATCAAGTTCCTGGCGTTTGAGATCGAGACTCTTTTTTTCGAGGTCCAGTTTTTGCCTCTCCAGTTCTGCTTCCTTTTTCTTTAGATCCTTGTCTGCCGTGGTCGTCTGCGCGGAGGAGATAAGGAGCGTGCCGCAAAAGAGCGCCGCGGAAAGAGTGAGGATTTTGCCGGTTAATGTTTTCATCATTCTCAATTCGGTTATCGACCAGCTGCCGACCGCTTTAGGAATGCGATGATTGCGAGAATAGAGCTGGTTTGTCAGCATGCCCGCGCCATTTTTCGTCGCAATGAATATCCGCGTTCTCACCATCAAATCGAAATTCCGCTCCGGATTCTATGGAGTGGGGATAGCTGCGGTGGTGACACTGCTCTGCTCCTCGGCGAACGCGTTCGACATGGCATTTTGGGTGTGGCAACGGAGCGAAACGTTATCGGAATCCGAGCGCGCGGAACTTTCCGAGCAAGGTGTGCGGACGATCTACTGGCAGACGGGCGAGCTCGAGAATGTCGGTGAAACGTGGCGGTGGAAAGTGCGCTTTCCGTTGCCGGAGAGCAACGACGATCTGCGTTTCGTCCCGGTCGTTCGGCTCGACTCGCGCGAGAGAACTCCGTTCTCGAAAACATCGGTCGAATCGTTGCTCGGCGCGCTCGCCGCGGTCGCGAAAGGGGCGGATGAACTCCAGCTTGATTACGATGCGCCGGATCGCCTGGTCGAAGAGTACGCGGCGGCGCTGAAGAAAATCCACGCGCTCGTTCCGAGGCTCAGTATCACGGCGCTGCCAGGTTGGAGTCGAAGCCAGGTCTTGCGCGCGCTCGAGCAGAGCGTCGATGAGCTGCTGCCGATGCTTTACGACTTCGAGCCGGACCCCGTCGTCGAAGGCGCCGCGCCGCTGCCGCTGTTGGATCCGGAGAAGCTGGAGCGGTCGCTCGCGGATTGGAACCGATGCCAGATCGCCTGGCGCGCGGGGCTGCCGGCTTTTGCGCGGGTGACACTCTTCGATCCCTCCGGAAAATCGCGCGGTCATGTGCGCGAGTGGAACTGGGACGATCTCTGTTTCAACAAATCGCTCGCCACGTTTCGACCTACCGTGCTTGGCGTAACAGTCTTCAAGGCGCGAACCCCGACGCGCGTGACGAACACGCCCGTGAAAACAGATCAGCTTCTCGCGGTGCGCTGGCCCGATCGGGCCGGGCTCATTCGCGTAATTGCGCAGGCCAAAAAGACAAGCGCGCGTGGACTGGTCTTTTTTCGGCTGCCGGATTCGAGTGCACCGAGCGGATGGTCGCTTCGGCAACTCGGACATCTGGAGGCCGCTTCGCATCTTGTTGTTCGAAAGACGGAAACGGCGCAGCAGCTCGAGTTGTTCAACGACGGCGATGCCGACCTCGAGCCGAGGCTTTCCGGCGAGAGCGACAAAAGCGATCTCGATCGCGGTTATGCCTTGGAACTGGATGCACCGGCGCCGATTTTTCGCGACGCGCAGGACGGCGATTTTTGGCGCGTGCTGGGACATGTCGATCCCGATGGCGCGGGTCGGGCAGTGGCCGTGCCGCTGGCGACGCGCCTCACTTTCTGGTTCAGTCACCTGCGCGCGCGGCAATCGTGGCGAACCGGCGTGATTCAACTCGCCGCCGGCGCAAGTTTTGATCAGATTCGATACCGCGTTCGCAACGCACCTGGAGAGTTTGAATGGAAAAACATCGACGAATAATTGTGCTGGCCGCGACTGGCGCTTTCTTTCTGGCCGCGCCGCTTTGCCGTCTCTACGCCACTGGCGGTGATGGCTTCGACGCGCCGGCGCCGTCCGTGGGCGATTCTCTCGATTTTCTCCCGGGCAAATCGCTCGGCGAAATTTTTCTCGAGACGGACGCGCACCCTTCGGACACCGACACGCCTGATTTCGCAAAGGAAATTCTCGCGCTTTCCGAGCGCCTGCGCAAAGAACCCGCGGCATCCCTGGTCTTTGTCGCGGATGGCCTGTTAACCCAGGCGCGGCAGCATTATTCTAGTGGAGGCGACTGGTGCAATCTGCTCCACGATGTCCACGACGTGCTGACCCATTCGGCGGACAACAAGGTCGCGGCCGCGGATTACATCAAATGGCGCGTCGAGAACAAAGGCGTCTTCAACCCCCCGGCGCGAACAGAAAGCTCGGAGGAGAGCGAGTCGACCAAGCCGATCTCTCACACGGAGGAGCTGGAGCGAAAGGCGCGCGAGGCGGCGGGAGCGCTCAAGCCTCACTGGCTCTACCTGGTGGGGGCCGCGAGCTACCGAAGTGGCGATCGCAGGGAATGTCTGCCCTGGTTCGAACGCGTGGTGAAGGAATTTCCCAGACATCCGCGCGCGGAGATCGCGCTCTTCATGCAAGCGCGCTGTGCCTTTTCGGAATCTCGGCGCGGCATGGATTCGCAGGACGATCGCACGGAAGACGATATCAAAAAGCGTGGACCCGCGCGCACGAAAGCCGCGGAAATGTTCGAGCGTTATCGAAAGCAATATCCGGGAGGCAGCTTTGAAGCGGACGCGCTCGGCTGGCTCGGCGCGCTGGCATTCGATGGCGAGAATTATCTCAAGGCGCTCGAATACTACATCGCCCAGGCGGAAACGCCGGGACATCCGGAGACGATCAAGTCCGCGGTTTTCATGTGCGAGAAATGCCTGGTCCGCGTCGCGGAGAAACCCGACAGCGCGTCGGCGTTTTCCTTGATCGCGCGGCATCCGCGCATTGCGATGGGTTTCACTTATCTTGTCCTCAGCGCGCCGGAAGCGAAGAACTACGACGGAAAATACGATCAGCCGGCCGATGTGAAAAAGTGGCGGCGCACGATACTGCCGCGCATCGCCGCGGAGGTGGTGAAGCAAAAGCAAATCTATCAAGCGGGTGACTGGCAGCCGCGTTACCTGGCCATGCTGGCGCAGGCTGCGAGCGCATCGGGTAACCAAGAGCAGGCCTTGCAGTTGACGAATCTTGCGCCGGCGGAGCTCGAGCGCAGCGACGATCTGCTCATGGTGCGCGCGGTCGCGCTGCAACGCGCGGGCAAGGCAGCGGAGGCGATCGAGACTTATCGAAAATTTCTGGGGAAATTTCCAAAAAATCCGATGGCGCCCGGTGTGCGCCTTCGTCTTGCCTTCGCGCTGCAGGATAATCACCAGGCCGGCGAAGCGGTGGCGGAGTTGAAGGCTCTGATGGCGCAGCACACTCCGCCGGAGACGAAGACTGACGCGAAGCCGGAAACCGAAAAAGATTCAAAGACCGAGGAAGAAAGCGAAACTGAAACGGAGACGGAGAACGCACCCGACGACTCGAGCGTTTCCTCATTTGAAGGCTCGCGCTACACGACCGCGGAAACTTATCCCGAGACTGAAGAAGCCTGGGAGCTGAAAGAGAGCGCGGTCTATCCCAACCTCTCCGGAGCCGATCTCGATCAGGTCCAGCAGGCGATCGATACGCTGCTGAATTTTGCGCCGTTGACCGAGCTGGCTACCGCGGTCGATAGCGCAAGCTTCGACGAGGTGGGGAAGAAGGAGATCCGCTCTGTCATTGCCGAACGCTACCTGGCGCAGGAAAATTTTGCCGAAGCAAAGAAGTTCATGCCGCCGGAAGAATTCAAACGCGTGGCCGAGAATCTCGAAAAGCTGACGCTCGCCGCTGCTGGTCCGCCGCAGGAGAAGGCGGAAGATATGGTCCGCCTGGGTAATGCCTGGGCCGACGCGCGTGGCAAGCTCTTGCGCGTACCGCTCGATACCATGGTGCATTTTCTGAAGCGCTACACTTCATTGGATGCGACGAGGCGCCGCGACAATGGGCGGTCGCTCCGACTCAAGGACGTCGATACCGAACTGGAACAACGTGATGAGCTGCGACATGCCTCGCGCTGGTGGTTGAACGCGGCGCGGGCGCGGCCCGGAACCCCGCTCGGGGCGCAGGCGCGATGGAAGGCGTTGGAAACAATGCCCAGGATCGCGGCCGCTTCGGAATACGCCGAGCAGTTGGCGCGCGAGATAAAAGGCGAAGCGGTCTCTCGTGAAATTTACGAAAAGCTCCGCAAGGAAGCTCCGGATTCGGTCGAGGCGAAACGGCTGGCGGCCTACTGGAGTTTTCCCCCGGCGCCAAAGCTCGAGGACCAGAACTACGACACCTCTTCAAGACGCGACGCGAATATTCTTGGTTACCCGTACGATGACTTCGGCGCTTTCGGAAAGGGGAACTCTGAAGACAATTCCCAAGACCGTTCGGCCTGGGACGATCTCACCAAACGCATCGCCCTCTTGCCGGAAAAGGCCGTGGTCGCGGAACCGGCGACCATGACCGCGGAAGTTCGCGAGCTCGATGCGCTAGTGAAGAAAAACATCACCGACATCAGCGACGCGATTTGCGTGAACTTCCTCGACGATCTCGCGCAATTTTTCTCCGAACCAAAAATCACCCACGAGATGCTGAAGATTTACGTCGGCATCCGGTTTGATGTCTTGGAGAGCAATGGCTGGGAGCCACCGAGCGGCACGTTGAATCCTCCCGCAAAGAAAGACGAAGACATCCTGGCCGAAATCGACGCCGCGCTCAAAAATTCGATTATGCAGCCGGTAGCGGATTACCTCGAGTTTAGCCGGATCGGCTTGACCGCCGGCGTGAGAACTTCAGTCGAGACCGACATTGAAGATCCAAAAGCGGATAACAGCAAAGCTACCTACACTTCCCGGGATCACGCCGAAATGGAAGAGATGGCTCGGGATTTTTTGAAGAAATATCCGCGCAGCCACAAGCGGGAAGCTGCCCTTTTCGTCATCGCCCGCTCGGTCCAGGCGCTTTCGCGTCCCTACTTCTGCGATGTCGGCATGCCCGCGCCGGGAACGGAACCAAACGATAACATTTTCGACATCACACAAAAATCTTATCAGCGAGAAGCCTTCGATCCCAAGCGCGTGCTGGGAGCCCTGGACGACTACGATCGCGGATTTCCGAATGGGCGCTACGCGGCCGAAGTTCGCAACCTGCGGGCGATGACGCTTTGGCGCATGCACGACTGGGGGCGAGCGCTCGATCTGACTCTGCCCCAGTTGGACGACAAATCGAAACTGGATCTGCAACCGGAAGCCGCCGTTCGCCTGGCGAACATTTTCGCCGATCTCGCGAAAGCCGAGAACCGCGCCGAGTTGCTCGCCGCGATCCGATCACGCCCCGCGGCGGCACTGCGGCTTAAGCTATTTCTAACGAAGGTGCCAGGCGATCGTACGCATCCTCTCCGCTATCTCGTTAGTTACCTTAGCGATCAGCTAAAGTTAAACGCCGTTGCCAGTAATTGATTCCGCGCCCCTCTAATACTTGTCTTATGCTCATGAAGCGCATAGCTCTCCTTGTAGTCATTGTCCTATCCTGGTGCGACTCAACTTCAGCCAAGGATACTTATCCGGGAGGAATAGTTTATGGGCCGAAAGCGGCCTTCAAGATCAGCGCGCCGAAGGGTTGGGTGCTGGATAACAGCGCAGGCGCAGAACAGGGTTTGCCCTGCGTGCTTTATCCGAAGGGTTCGAGCTGGGCCGACGCCAAAACGATCATGTATGCCAGGATCGCCAGCACGCAATACACCGACGTGGAGACATTCGTCGCCACCGCGATCAAGGAGATGGAGAAGGAACATGGCCTCCCGAAGCAAAAAATCGAATCCGGCAAGACGGGCGATGGACAGGCCTACTTTGTAAATGAATATGCTCCTACCAAGTCTTACTCCCAATACGAGCGGGTTGCTTACGTGCAGCTACCTCACGCGGTAGCTTACATTGTTCTCTCGGCCAGGGACGGGGCGAGCTATCGTAAGCATGCCGGAGCGTTGAAAGAGGTCTTGAAATCGTTCGCCTATCTCGAACCAAAGATCGATGGGTAGGGAGCCCGTTTCGAAGCGCGCCTGAACCAGTTTGGCGTTGAAGATTACGCGTTCAACGTCAGCAAACCAGATCTGCCGACCGTATCCAGCATGGCGTAACCAATCCTCAGGATATAAGTGCGGTGAAGGAGTGCTTGTTGTTCGGGGGCAGTCCGCGGTGGCTCCGCGTTGAATTGAGTCACCAAAGCCTTGATCTTGTCAGTGATTTCTGTCTCGACGAAAGGCGGAAAACCCGTCGCGTTGGTGAGGAGTTTCACCGTGAGGGCGGGAAAGTCGGTGGCCGCGCCGAATTGGTCCTTCACGTACTTTTGGCGACCTTCTGCTCGCGAAATAGCTGCCTGCCTCAGACAGAGAGACTGCCACCATTCGATCAGATCAAAAAAACCTTTAAAGACGTCCTCAGATTTTCCGCCCTCGGTTTTGCTTGTGACATATAACTTGGTCCGCAGAATCGTTTCCGCACCCAGACCGCAGACAAGCGCGGCTTGCCACGAATGCGACGGAGGCGCCTGCTTGAAATACCAGAAAAGATACGCCCCAGCCGGAACGATTCCGCGCGAGAGCCAGTAAATCCAACCCCAGATGTTGGTCAGTACGCCGGTAAAATCGTTGCCCATCTTGCCGTATATGCTTTGGCCACCGGAGAGAATCCCGATGCCAAACGGAACGAGCAAAATGCTCCAATAAACAACGTGGTCCAGGGGGGACATAGGTGAGCGGCGTCCTCTACAAAAATTTCTTATTTACACTGACAATTGCGCTCAAAGGATCATCCCGATCATCGATCATGACCAGATTCTTTTCCGCCAGTTTATCAATTGTGATTTGTAACTCTTCGACGTTGATCTTAGTCGCGGCAGCGACTTCGAGCAGCGGCATGGCGATCCGCTCCCGCAAGGTCGTGAACACTTGGTTTTCTTCGGGCTCGAGCTGGGGGTTGGGTGCTGACATGGAAATACTGAAAGGCCTTTCTGAGTCCGAGTCAATGTTAATGCTAACTTGAGGGGCGTCGGTTCTGAATCGTTTGGAGAATATCCGCGACCACTTCGCCGCGCGGCTTGGCGCCGAGATTGCCTTTGCCGTCGATGCGCAGGCTGACGGCGTTTGCTTCCATATCGCACATTATTTCGGTCCCGCCGGGGGAATTGGTAATGTCACCTTTGCGATATCTCCAGTGAGGAGAAGCCACGCTGCCGTTTACCTCCATACGGTCCTTCGGTGGCATCTGCATACTCGCCTCTTGAATACCTTGGCCACCACTCACGCTCCAGCGGATTGCGTGGCTCGACTACGCGTTCAGCCGCAATACCACTGTCAGTTACTGTATGCCACGTCTTTGCCTTTCCCTCCCGCCACACCTCAGCCAAGAGTTGGCCGTGGTGCAATGACAGCGCGTTGACGTAATCCTTATCTCCGGTGTGAACGAGTCGGAAGCCGGGGAGATGTTCAAGAGATTGGTACGAGACTCGTATGGGGATTGCGTCGAGTGCGAGCATTCGTCTTATGAGGGCGCCGTATGCCTGCCGTTTTGTCTGCGGTGTTGCCGCTCGAACGACCGCAGAAGCGGCGGCAATCGTTTCCGGCGGATTGTTCATCGGCACGCGACTTTCCGCGCCTTTGCGATCGAGGTGAACGTACTCGTATCGGATGCCGTCTGACACGCCTTCGTCGTAAGGCGGCAACACATCGACTTTATTTGCGCTTAGCCAGCGTCGCAACTGCGCGAGTTCCTCGGCCGGAACCGCGCGCTCACGAGTGCGCCCGTTGCCATCATCGTAATGCAGCATGGCTCTGCCATCCTTGTTCAACTCGATGACCCGCTGAGTGAGAGTGCTCAATAGGGCGTAAACCTCGACGGGTCCTTCGTCTCTCTGGATTGATGCACGTAAGCGCCGAAAGTGGTGCTCTATCTCTCCGGGCCACGGATTGGCCTGCCCGAACGCACCAGCTCCGCAAGAGCTGATGAATGCCATCAGCGTTGCGTGCAGGAAATGCACTCTTCGCGAGACCATCATGTTCAGGAGGAACTCTTTGCTTTCAATTATGCGCGTCGTTCTTTGATCGCTTGAATAAGATTCGCGATGACTTCATCGCGCGGCTTGGCGCCGAGGTTGCCTTTACCGTGAATGCGCACGCTGACGGCATTAGCTTCCATGTCGCGACTGCCGATGACGAGCATGGTGTGGACTTTCATCTGCTCGGCGTTGGCAATCTTGGCTTTGATGTGGTCGCTGCTGGCGTCTAGCTCGCAACGGACTTGGTGGGCGCGTAATTCTGCCTGGATGGCGCGCGCGTATTCGAGTAACGGCGCTTCGTCGCCGATGGGTAGGATGCGGACCTGCTCCGGCGAGAGCCAGAGTGGGAAGTTGCCGGCGTAATGTTCGATGAGGAAACCGATGAAGCGTTCGTGCGTGCCGAGCGGCGCGCGGTGGATGCAGAGCGGCGTTTTCTCGGTGTTGTCGCGGTCTTTGTAAACGAGACCGAAACTTTTCGGTTGGGCGAAATCGACCTGATTGGTGGCGATGGTGAATTCGCGGCCGATCGCGCTCCAGACCTGGACATCGATCTTCGGTCCGTAGAAGGCGGCTTCGTTAGGCACTTCGACGTAGTTGATGCCGCTGCGCTGAAGGACGCCGCGAACCATGTCCTCGGTCTTAAGCCAGAGCGGGGAGTTATCGACGAATTTCTGGCCCAGCTTCTCGGGATCGTGAGTGGAGAAACGCATCACGTACTTGTCGATGCCGAAGAGCTTGAAGTATTTCAGATACATCTCGTTCACGGCGAGAAACTCCGACTCGAATTGGTCTTCGGTGCAGTAGATGTGGGCGTCGTTCATCTGAAGCGAACGGACGCGCATGAGGCCGAAGAGCTCGCCGCTCTGCTCGTAGCGATGGCATGTCCCGTATTCGGCGAGACGTAACGGCAAGTCGCGATAACTGCGCGGGATCGCATCATAAAGTTTGTGGTGATGCGGGCAGTTCATCGCTTTGAGGTAATAGCGATCGGGCTCCGGCGTCCCGCCTTTCAACAAGTTGACTGCGCCTAATTGAAGTAGGTGGCTCTTAACGGTGAGCGCCTCCTCAGGATCGAGTTTACTCAGCGCATCACTAACGATCTGAGGATAGTCTTTCCCTTTAGCCAGTTCTTCTTTGAAGAGGCTGCCTGGAAAAAGCTGTGGAAACCACTCTCTGACTGTCTTCGTAAGATTTGCGTTTGCTGTCGTGAACGCATCATGGTCTGCCCTGTTTTCGAATAGCTCCATCGGCGGGAACATGGATTCTTTGTAATAGGGCAGGTGGCCGCTCGTTATGTAGAGGCTTTCGCGCGCTAGATTAGGCGTCCGCACACGCACATAGCCAGCCGCAAACTCCGTCTCCTTCGCGAGCTTCTCCAGTTCCTCGATGATCGCCGTTCCGCGCGGGAGCCAGAGCGGGAGGCCGGGGCCAACCTGATCGTCGAAGGTGAATAGCTCGAGTTCCTTGCCGAGCTTGCGATGGTCGCGTTTCTTCGCTTCCTCGAGCATCGCGAAGTACTCGTCGAGTTGGGTCTTGTTCTTGAAGGCGGTTCCGTAGATGCGCTGGAGCTGCGGGTTCTTTTCGTCGCCTTTGTAGTAGGCGCTGGCGACATGGGTGAGTTTGAACGCGCCGATGTTGCCGGTGCGCATGACGTGCGGGCCGGCGCAAAGATCGGTGAAGTCGCCGTTGCGATAGAGCGAGATTTCTTCGCCCTCGGGAATGTTCTGGATGATATCGAGTTTGAACTTGCTGGGAGAAGGTCTCTCACCAAGGGCACCAAGGACACCACGCTGGGCCATGGACAAAGCTTCGTCGCGCGGCAGAACGACGCGCTCAAAGGTGTGATTGGCTTTGATTTCCTTTTTCATCTCGGCCTCGATCTTCTCGAAATCTTCGGGTGAGATGCGGTGGTCGAGTTCGACGTCGTAATAGAAGCCGTTCTCGACCGGCGGACCCGCGGCGAACTGCGCATCCGGCCAGATTTTGAGGATGGCGGTCGCCAGAACGTGGGCCGCCGAATGCCGCAAGCGCTCGATGTCGGTCATCTGCGCGCGTTGCTCTAAAGTTTTGCGTTCTTCGGCCATGGGTCGGCGGGCAATCTAGTGCGTGAGGATTGCGACGCGAGAAATTTTCCGCATCCGAGTCGCGGATGACTTTCGTTTCTTCTCCACATGAAGGCACTCGTTTTTCACCGGCCAGGACACGTTGAAGTCAATCAGGTTCCAGATCCGAAGATCGAACACGACGAGGATATCATTCTCCGGGTGACCTCGACGGCGATCTGCGGCTCGGACCTGCACATCTTTAACGGGTTCATTCCGCAAAAGGACGACATGGTGCTTGGGCATGAGTTCATGGGCATCGTGGAAGAGCGGGGCCGGGGTGTCGCGGCGGTGCAAAAGGGCGATCGCGTGGTGGTTCCATTTCCGATCGCGTGCGGGCGTTGTTTCTTTTGCGGCGACGGACTGCCCGGCCATTGCGAAAACTCGAACCCGGAAAACTACGGACCGGAAGGCGGTCTCCTCGATCAAAAGGGCGGCGGACTTTTTGGCTACACGGATCTCTACGGTGGTTACGATGGCGGCCAGGCCGAATACGTGCGCGTGCCTTATGCGAACTTCGGGCCGCGGAAGATTTCCGATCGTTTCAAGGACGAGGAAGTCCTTTTTCTCACGGATATTTTTCCGACGGGTTGGTCGGCGATCGATTGGGCGAATTTACAAGGCGGCGAAACCGTCGCGGTGTTCGGTTGTGGACCGGTCGGTTTGATGGCGCAGAAAATCGCATGGCTTAAGGGAGCGAAACGCGTGATCGGCGTTGATATTCAGCCTTACCGGCTGGAAATGGCGCGGCGCGCGGCGAATTCCGAGACGGTGAATGCCGCGGACGGCAATGCGGTCGAGGCGATTCGCGCCATGACGTCAGGGCGGGGCGCTGACGTGTGTGTCGATGCGGTGGGGCTCGAAGCTGATCGAAAGCTGACGGACAAACTGAAAAACATCTGGCACATGGAAATGGGGAGCTTGAATGCGCTGAAAGCGGCAATCAGCGCGGTGCGACGAGGCGGAGTCGTCAGCGTGGTGGGCGTCTACGGGTTGCCGTACGATGCGTTCCCGCTCGGCCAGATCTTCGACAAGGGGATCAAGATGGCGTTCGGCCAGGCGCCGGTGCAGAAATACATCGACGAATTGATCGGCATCATCGAGCGCGGCGAGATCAAGCTGGACGACATCATCACTCATCGCTTACCGCTGGATGAAGCGCCGCACGCGTATCAAATCTTCCGCGATAAGGAAGATGATTGCGTGAAGGTGGTGCTGAAGCCTTAGCGGCGTGCCGCGCGAAAACTGTGTGTCATCCCGAGCCGCGGCAGAACGGCGAGGGACCTCGCAGGCGCTCGGACGCTTCCGCGTTGCATCACGCGCTTACGTTGAGCTGCGCGTCGGTTTAATTTGTGTGACGCAACTTGTAGGTGTGAGGTCCCTCGCCGTCTGCGCGGCTCGGGATGACACGCAAATTCGAGCTACTTTACTCCCGCCAGTTTCTTCAGGTCGACGCGCTTGAGCCAGTCCTGGAGATCTTTCGCGTCCTGGCCCTGGGTCTCGATTTGCAGGACGTAACGCTTGGCCACCATCAGCCAAAGCGTGCCGTGCTTTCCTTCGTTTTCGAAAGTTTCGAAGCCTGGGATTTCATCGATCGTGAGCGCCTTGGTGTAACCTTCGGGAGTTGAAGTAGTCATGGTCCAGGCCGCGGTGGTGGCCGCGACGTAATCCGGGTTGGCCGCCGAATCGAGGATGCTGATCGCGGTCGTGGGCGCATTGTCGGCTGTGCCTTTTTTGTAATCGCGATGGACATTCGTGATTTTGAATCCGCCGGCATCGACAGTGGAGCCATCCGGTCTGTCCGCGGTCCAACCCGCGGGTGCCTCAGGCAGCATCGGCAGAAGTTTGGAAAAATCCACCACGTCGGGCACGAGCTTGGGTTCCTCCTGAGCGCGAACACGAGACGCGCCCATGAGCGCGAACGAGAGAGCGGCAATAACGACAGCGGTTTTCATTCCGTTCGGCGGAGCGCCTGTACTCGATTGACTTTAACGACGCCGTTTGTCAAGACGCGATCCGTCTAGGTAGGCGCTTTCCCAATGTGCGCTCGGCGGTTTGGAAGCCGCCGCTCCTTGTAATCTTTCCCGACGCCGTTACTACCAAGTCATGTCTAGTCGGTCGAAATGGATCGTCGGCTTAATCGTGCTGGCCGCGGTGGTGGTGCGGTTGATCCAGATCGAACAACCGTTCGTCGATCGCTGGAGCTGGCGGCAAAGCGACGTGGCGGCGATTGCGCGGAATTATTTCGAAAACGGTTTTCATTTCACCCGGCCGCAAATCGATTGGGCGGGAAATGCCAAGGGATATGTGGGCACCGAATTTCCGATTCTGCCTTTCGCGGCGGCGCTTTGTTACCAGGTCACGGGTGTGCAGGAATGGGTCGGGCGGATCCAGGGAGTAATTTTTTTTGCGGCTGCGCTGCCGTTTTTCTTTCTGCTCGTGCGCAGGATTTTCGGAGAAGTCGCGGCGATCTGGGCGACGTTTTTCTACGCGTTCGCGCCGCTCAGCATCGTCGCGAGCCGCGTGTTTATGCCGGACATTCCGTCGTTAAGTCTGGCGATTGCGGGAATGTATTTTTTTCTCGAGTGGGTCGAGCGAAATGATCGGAGGGCGCTGATCGCGTCTGCTCTGCTCATTTCGCTTTCATTGCTGATTAAATTGCCGACCGCGGTGATTGGTGCGCCGTTGTTCTGTCTGGCTGTAGCGGCGGTCTATGACCGCCCGAAATTTTCGCCTCAAGGAGGGGCGCTTTCCAAACCGCCCTCTGACAACCGGGGTCTGGCGAGCGTGGGTCTTTGCGAAAACGAAGACGGCGGTCTGGAGACCGCCGCTCCGTGGAGGGATTTGCTGAAGCGTCTTCTCGCGAATTGGGAACTTTGGCTCTTCGCCCTGATCGCACTGGTGCCTTCCGCGATCTGGTATTGGCACGCCCATCGGATCGCGGAAACTTTTTATCCGTATCACTTTTTCGGCGGCGGCGGTTTTCGGATCATGAATCCGGCGTGGTATTGGAAAATCGCAGAGGAGACGGTCCGCTCGAGTCTCACTCCGTTGCTGTTCGCGCTGGCCGTGGCCGGCGTGTTCGTTGCACCGCGCGGAAAATTCACCGGGATTTTCCATTGGTGGTTCGCCGCGATGGTCGCGTTTATTTTTTTCGTCGGGTGGGGGAATCGCCATCAATGGTATCAGCTTCCGCTGGTTCCGATCGCCGCGGCCTTTGCCGGGTGCGCCTGCCAATGGGCGTCGTCGCGGCTCGGAGCTCCCCGCGTTATTTCGGCGATGGGCTCTATTCTCCTGGCGGCCGCGTTTGGAATTTCTTCGTTTCATTGTGCGCGTCCACTTTACCGTCCCTCTGGGGCAGGACTGCGAAATCTCGGTCTCGAGTTGAAGGAGGCGACGACACCAAGCGCGTTGATCATTGCCGCGGACGATGGCGATCCGACCGTGTTTTATTACGCGCACCGAAAGGGATGGCATTTTCTCGAGGAAGGAATTTACCAGGGAAATCCGTTCGATAGCGCGCAGATCATCGCGGATCTCGAGAAGCTGCGGAACCGCGGCGCGACTCATCTGGTTTTTTATCGGGGAACGGATTGGTGGCCGAAATATTATCGCGAGTTTGCAGAACGTTTGGCGGCGAGCGCAACACTTGTCGAGGCGACGCCGGAGCTTACAATCTATAAACTTGAACCGGCGGCGCGGTGAATGTAGCCGCTTCGCTGTGCGAAGCGTGAGATCGAGATTGTTAGCCGAGATTGCGCGGCCCACCCTCCTTCGCTTTGCTTCGGCGTGGCAGGCAGGCGGCGGCTACCGGGCGCACCTCAGAAATTTTCTTTATGACAAATTTTGAAATACGAACAACCACGGAAGCGGATGTGCCGATCATCCTGAGCTTGATCCGCGAGCTGGCGGACTACGAGCGGGCGCCGGATGCGGTCGTGGCGAACGAAGCGGGATTGCGCGAAGTGCTTTTTGGACCCAGACGTTCCGCGGAAGTTTTGCTGGCGCTCGAAGAAGGAGAGCCGGTCGGGTTCGCCGTTTACTTTTACAATTTTTCGACCTGGCTCGGCCGGCCGGGACTCTATCTCGAAGATCTTTTTGTTCGACCATCTGTGCGGGGGAAGGGTTACGGTCGCGCGCTGCTGGAGCGGCTGGCCCAGATCGCGCAAGAGCGCGGATGCGGACGAATGGAATGGGCGGTGCTCGATTGGAATGATCCCGCGATCCAGTTCTACAAGAAGCTTGGTGCAGAACCGATGACGGAGTGGACCGTGTTTCGTCTCACGCAGGAGGGCATCGCAAAACTCGCTGCGTCAGGAGCAGCCTAGTGCAAGATTGCTCTCGGAATTCCTTTCTCCTACTCGTGCTCGTGATCGCATGGCAGTTTCTTTCGATCAAAGATAGCGATCACGAGCACGAGTAGGAAAAGCGATCTTACACGCGCGCGAAGGCGCGAACGGGGAACGTGCCCATTCCCTTGACCTTCACCGGCACGGCAAAAAAACGCGCGCCGCGATCAGGAAGCGCGGCGAGCCCGCAGAGATGCTCCACGATCGGAATCCCGGCGCCGAGCAGCGCGGAATGCACCGGGCGATTTCCATCGTCGGTGCAGTCGATGTTGAAGGAGTCGATGCCGACAAGCGTGACGCCGGCATCGACGAGCCGGCACGCGAGATCGCCCGTCAAATACGGGTGACCTTCGAAATAGCGATCGGTGCGCCAGTGCGCGTCCCATCCCGTGTGGACGAGGAGCGCTTTTCCCTTCAAGGTCGCGAGATCGATCGGGAGCTGATCGATCGGGCGCCCACTCCGCTCGGTCGCGCGGACCACGACGCAATCGAGATCCGCCAGCGATTCCAGCGTGAGTTCGGATAAATCCTTGCCATGAGCATAGCGGTGAAACGGACTGTCGATATACGTTCCCGTATTCGCGACCATCTCGATTTGGCCGATCTGGAATTCGGTCCCCTCGGCGTAACGCGCGCGAGATGCTTCGCGACTCAGATAATCGCAGATGATCGGCGCGGGCAGGCCTTTGTAGGTGACCATGCCGTGCTCGACGGTGTGGCTGAGGTCGATGAGGTGGGTGGCTTCAACGAACGAGTCGGACATGCGGCAACGTGGCATTTGCAAACACGGCTCGCCAATCAACATCCTGTAGCGGCGGTCTATGACCGCCGGACGCGCGGCGAAATTAGGTGGTTTGCTTGGCACGGTTCCGTTCGGCGGTCATCCTCCTTCGCCGACTACGGCGGAGAGACTAGACCCTCGCTACAGAAAGCACGCGCGATCTACCTTGCACTAGTCGCGGGTTGGTATGATCAAACAGCAGATGGCGAGGATCGAAGATTACGCATTCCTGAGCGACACGCAGACGGGCGCGCTCGTCAGCCGCGACGGCTGCGTTGATTGGCTTTGCTTCCCGCGGTTCGATTCACCGGCGTGCTTTGCTTCGCTGCTGGGTGAGGATAAAAATGGCCACTGGCGATTTTTCCCCGAGGAAGAGGTCGAGAAGACGCGTCGTCGGTATCGAGACGACACGCTCATCCTGGAGACAGAAATTGAAACGAAAAGCGGCGCCGTGCGCCTGATCGATTTCATGCCGCCGCGCGGGGAGAATCCCGACATCATTCGGATCGTTGAAGGAATCAGGGGCGAAGTGCGGATGCAGATGGAGTTGATCATCCGTTTCGACTACGGGCAGATCGTTCCCTGGGTCCGGAAGCGTAACGGCGGACTCGAGGGGATTGCGGGACCTGACGCTTTGGTCTTGCGAACTCCGATTGAAACGTCCGGCAAAGATCTGACCACGGTTGCCGAGTTTACCGTGGCCGAAGGGGATCGCGTCCCGTTTGTCTTGACCTGGTTCGCGTCTCACACAGAGCCGCCCAAAGAAGTAAATGCCGAGCACGCCCTGCGCGACACGGAGAAATATTGGCTGGAATGGTCGGGACAAAGTGAGATCAAAGGAGAATGGCGTGACGCGATCGTACGCTCACTCATCACGCTTAAGGGATTAACCTACGCGCCGACCGGCGGCATGGTCGCCGCGCTCACGACCTCGTTGCCGGAGGAAGTAGGAGGCGTCCGCAACTGGGATTACCGCTTCTGCTGGCTAAGGGATGCCGTATTTATCCTGATCACCCTGGTGGGCGCCGGCTATCGCGAGGAGGCAAGATCGTGGCGTCAATGGCTCCTGCGCGCCATCGCCGGGAGCCCGGCGCAAATGCAAGCCATCTATGGCATCGGGGGCGAACGCCGGCTCGACGAGTACGAAATCCCCTGGCTGGCCGGCTACGAAAACTCGAAGCCAGTCCGCATCGGCAATGGCGCATCAAACCAATTTCAACTCGATGTCTATGGCGAAATATTGGGCGCGATGTTTCAGGCCGATCAGGCCGGAATCAAAATGGAAGAGCCGGACTGGGCGTTGCTGGTCGAGTTGATGAAATTTTTGGAAGCAAACTGGCAAAACCCGGACGAGGGAATGT
The DNA here is from genome assembly GCA_003134785.1 of Spartobacteria bacterium. Classification (GTDB taxonomy): domain Bacteria; phylum Verrucomicrobiota; class Verrucomicrobiia; order Chthoniobacterales; family UBA10450; genus AV80. Next base: position 108,563 of record PLCN01000018.1, on the reverse strand, counting down.
GGGAAGTGCGCGGCGGCCGCAAACAGTTTACGCATTCAAAGGTGATGGCTTGGGTGGCATTCGATCGTGCTGTTAAACTGGTGGAGGAATGTGGCTGCGAGGGCGAGGAACACCGCGAGCGCTGGCAAAGAATTCGCGATCAAGTTCACGCGGAGGTTTGCGAGCGCGGCTACAACGTCGAGAAGAAAGCATTTACCCAGTACTTCGGGTCCGATGCGCTGGACGCGAGTCTCCTTTTGATGCCGCTCACCGGATTTCTTCCCATTACTGACGAACGGGTGCGAGGCACGATCGAGGCGATTGAACGCGAGCTTATGCAGGACGGTCTCGTGTTGCGCTATCGACCGCAGGAAGAGGACGTCGATGGATTGCCGGGCGGGGAAGGTGCTTTTCTGGCCTGCTCTTTTTGGCTGGCCGGTTCTTTGCATATGCTTGGCCGGGAAAAAGAAGCGCGCGAATTGTTCGAACGCTTGCTCGCCCTGCGCAACGACCTCGGTCTTCTCGCCGAAGAATACGATCCGCGCGCGAAACGCCAGCTCGGGAATTTTCCGCAGGCCTTCTCGCATCTGGCGCTCGTTACCGCCGCTCGAATTTTGGGCGGAGAGACGCCGCCCTTCCGAATCCCCTCGGACGCGCGCTTCGGTCGAAGAAACGAGACGCCGGATTAAGTCTCGGACTGGAAACGAAAGGCGCGCTGCTGGCTGGGACATAGTTAGTGCTTTACAGAAAAAGTGGGGCATGTAACGCTCGGCCGTGCTTTCCCTCCGCAACCTCGCTCCGCTTTTCACGCTGCTCGTATTGGGCGAATTTGCTGCTGCCCAAACCGTGGTGAATTCCACTTACGATGGGGGTTGCCAGCAGACCTACAGCGACCCGAATTGCTGGATGCCGGCCGAGGTCCCAGCCAATATCGCAGGCAAGCAATACAACGTTACGATTCCCGACCAGGCGACCATCGTAGTTGATGTAAGCGCCACGGTCTCGAACCTCAACTTAACCGGATACGCTTACTTTCCGAACAGGACGTTTACGGTTACCGGCACAACAGCGATTCCGGTCGACGACTTCTTTCACGTGATCATCACCTCCGACGGCACCGCTCCCAGCTTGTTCAACGCTGGAACGCTCTCGACCTTCTCCGGAAAGACTCTGCGCGGGAGATACAGCATCGGTAACGATGGGGGCGGTCATGCTACTCTTCAGTTCAACGGCGCCGATGTCATCACGCTGAGTGAGGGAGCACTGTTTCTCGGCCCGCTCAGCACGGTAAAAGATGAACTCGGAAATGACGGACTTCGAAACCTCGCGCGAATCGACAGTAGCGGAGAACTTGCTCTCTTCGCCAACAGTCTGACCATCGCTCGCCCGTTTACCAACGACGGGACGCTTAGCGTTGGAGACGCAAGTGCGTCTACCGTATTCACTGCGACTGTGGCCCTCACAAATTTTGATCCCGCCGATCGAACTCTCCGCGGCGGGAAGTTCTTGATCCCCTACAGCGTTACGGATCCGGGACCGCTGCAGGAGATACGTTTCAACGGCGCCGACATCGTAAACAACGGTAGCTTTATCTCGCTGGGCGGTGCCGCGTCGAGGATTGCCGACCTGGCCGGAAACGATGGGTTGAGAAATTTCGCGCACAATCTGTCGGGCGCGAGCTTTTATCTTTACGCGCGCAATTTCACGACCCTCGGCTCCTTCCAGAATGATGGATTACTCTCCTCGCAACGATCCACTTTCAGCGTGACGGGATCATTCGCTAATTTCGATCCGGGCACTCGCACCCTCAGCGGCGGTGTCTTCGAGCTGATTGATGAAGCGGTGCTCCGCTTTGGCGGGGCCGATATTGTTCGTAATGGCTCTTCGCTGACCTTGATTGGAAACAGCGGCATTGCCGACTCATCTGGCGGCAATGGGTTGCGGAACTTCAGTGAAAACCTCGCCACGGGAACGTTCATTCTGGGACCGATTCAAGATTTCAGCCCCTCGGGGAACTTCACGAACCAGGGCAAGATCGAAACGATGGAGAATCTTGGCGGGATCCCGGAGTTCCCCTAAGGCAAGGGAACATTCGCCGTAAACCCCGGCTTCGCTTACACGCAGACTGCCGGGACGACGGTAAACAACAGCGCACTCAACGGGGATAGCATTAACATTTTTGGGGGAGTGCTTTCGGGTAGCGGATCGATCAAGGGCAACCTCACAGTTTCCAACGCCGTCGTGGCCCCGGCGCAAGGGGCGGTCCTTGACGGAGATCTGGCTCTTAATTCCGGATCTCATCTCGATTTGACGATCGGAATCCGCAACGAGGTCGAGACCTGGTATTCCATCACCGGCAAAATCGCCCTGGGCGGAAGTTTGGATGTGGAGATCAGCAATCAGACTTTCCTCGCCAGCGACGCTGTAGTCACGCTTCTCCAAAGTGACGGACCGATGACTGGCTCTTTCGTTAACGCACCGAATGGCGCGCGGGTGCCGACTGTCGATGGCAAAGGCTCATTTGTGATTGTCTACGAGGCGAACGCTATTCAGCTCACTCAATTCCAGGCCAACCCGCCGCCAGCGCAACTGCTTAACATCTCCTCGCGGGCCTTCCTGTCTGCTGGCAACGATGATCCCTATCATAATCAGGCCGTGCTCATCGGTGGATTCATCGTCACCGGCACGGTGCCGAAGAAAGTGGCGCTGCGCGGAATGGGCCCGTCGCTGGCGACCTCGGGGGTCGTTCCGGCGCTAGATAATCCCGTCCTGGAACTGCATGGCGCGAACGGAGGGGTGATCCTCGCGAACGACGATTGGAAGGACACGCAGGCTGCCGAGATCATGCAGAGCCAGCTGGCGCCCGGAGATGATCGTGAATCGGTCATTATCACCACCCTGGCTCCGGCCGCTTACACAGTCGTTTTGAAAGAGAAAAGCGGGCTGGCCGGAAATGGCCTCATCGAGGTTTATGATCTTTCCCAAAACGACACCTCGAAATTGGCGAACATCAGCACCCGCGGCTACACCGACTCGAGCAACGTGCTTATTGGTGGAATCATCATCGGCGGCGGGCAGGCCAATGCTGAGATTGTTGTGCGCGCGATCGGTCCGCAATTGCAGCAGAATGGCTTCTTCAACGCGCTGGGCGATCCCACATTGGAATTGCGAGATTCCAACGGCAATCTCATCTCTTTCAATGACGATTGGTCGACCAATTACGATCAGGTGAGTTCCTCAGGACTCGCTCCCTTCAATAATACTGAATCCGCCATGCTGCTTTCGCTGCCGCGCGGAAACTACACCGCCATTGTCCGCGCCAAAGGAAACGGGAGTGGCGTGGCCCTGGTGGAATTCTACGACCTGCGTCGCTGATCTGTAGCCGCTTCGTTATTAAGCAAGACGATCGGCGTCCACAGCGCGGCTGCTGCCGCCCGCCTTTAAAAACCGCCAATCTGCACCAGGCGCTTGATCATATCTTCCCCGGTGACAATGCAATTGTTGCGTTTGTCACGAAAGAATAGCCGGTTACGGTGAACCGATGAAGTCCCTCCTCACCTCGCTTGTTTCTTTCATCGCTCTGGGACTTTCGGTGGTTGATGGGGCCACAGCACTCTTCGTTGTGCGCAACACAAACGACGATGGCGTCGACTCACTGCGTCAGGCCATCGTAGGGGCAAATGCGCATCCGAATGACAAGGGGCCTGATCAAATTTATTTTGCGATCCCGGGCACCGATGTTCGGATGATCGTTCTTTTGTCGGCGCTGCCCCCGATTACTGACCCGGTGATCATTGATGGCTGGACGCAGCCAGGTTGGAATGGTGCACCACTTATCGAGCTGACCGCACAGGCAGGTGTCACGATGGATGGTTTGACTATCACCGGCGGAGCAACAACGATTCGCGGTTTGGTGATGAATGGCTTCCAAGCCGCGATCAACATCAGCCAGAACGGAAACAATATTGTCCAAGGATGCTATCTGGGAACTGACAAGACGGGACAACAGCCCGCCCCGAATGATGATGGTATTTTTTCGTCGAGCACTTCCAATAATCTGATTGGTGGCACGGCCGAGGAAGACCGAAACATCATTTCCGGCAATCGCTCTCGCGGCATCTATTTTCTGGAACCGGATGCTCGGTCTATTCAGACGCACGGCAACACGATCCAAGGCAACTACGTCGGAACTGATCTTACGGGAACAGTGGCGTTGCCGAACTGCACCGCGACAGCCAACGGTGCCGCCGGCCTCAGCGGCATCTACGTTATTTCCAATGGCGCGAAAATCGGAGGATCCGAAGTCGGCGCCGGCAACCTGGTTTCGGGGAACGCGGGTGGCGGAATTTCGCTCACCGGCTCCAGTACCTTGATCCTGGGAAACTTTGTCGGAACTGACATTTCCGGTTCGGTGGCGCTGGCGAACAATGGCACGGGAATATTCATGGCATCCTTGGGCGGAACGATTGGCGGTAATGCGACAGGCGCCCGCAATCTTGTGTCGGGCAACGCTGGCCCAGGTGTGCAGGTCGCGTCGAGCAATGGGCTAATCCAGGGTAATTTTATCGGCACGGATACGACTGGAGAAATCGCTCTTTCCAATGGCAGCGGCATGGGGATTAGCGGATTTACTAACGTGATCGGCGGCGATGCTGCGGGCGCGGGTAATTTGATTTCGGGCAACACCGGCGTCGGGCTATTTTTCTATACGTCGTTAGGCACTTTTGGTACTCAGGTTCCGCCCCTTGACAATCTCGTTCAGGGCAACCTGATCGGCACGGACGTGACCGCCACAGCCGCATTATCGAACGGCGGCGACGGCATTTCTATTCCAGCATATCGCAATCGAATTGGCGGCATCACTCCGGGCGCGCGCAACGTGATTTCGGGAAACGGCGGCAACGGAATTTCCGTCGCGTCCGGCGATTCCACGCTGAGGATTCAAGGCAATCTCATTGGGACGCAGATCGATGGCTCCAAGCCGCTCGGCAACAAGGGCAACGGAATTGCCATGGTGGATGCCGGCGGTTGTGTCATTGGATCGGTCTCCGGCGCGGACGCGGACCCGGGAAATACAATTGCATTCAATTCGGGCAACGGAATCGACATCAAGATTTCGAAAACCCCAACCGTACCCCAGCGGATTTCCGCCAATTCCATTCACGATAACGGGCTGCTGGGAATCGACCTTGGCGACGATGGCGTGACGGCCAACGATCCGGGCGACTCCGATTCTGGTGCGAACGGCTTGCAGAATTTTCCCGTCATCACGGCTGCGTTTGGGTTCAATGGCAATCTCACGATCTACGGCGGCCTGAGCAGCACGCCCTCGACGAATTTTGTCCTCGAATTCTTTGCCAACGAAAGCGCGGACAGTTCCGGATTCGGCGAAGGGCAGATTTTTCTCGGGCAAGCCAAAGTAACGACGGCCAATTCCGGAGATGTGAATTTCAACGTGACATTTCCACTCCCGCCCAATGTCGCAGCCGCAAGCGCGATCGCGATTGATCCGAATGGCAACACCTCCGAGTTTTCGGCAGGGGGAAACGTTTCGCCTGCTGCGCCCAGTCCGCCGCCGACCAACCCCACCACGGTTTTTCCGCCCACGCATTCGCTCCACCTGCTGAATGTCGCAACCCGGTTGCGCGTCGAGACCGGCGACCATGCACTCATCGCCGGATTGATCGTGAGCGGCAGCGAGCCAAAAAAAGTGATCGTTCGCGGCATTGGCCCATCACTCAGTTCGAATGTGCCCGGGACGTTGGGCGATCCAATCCTGGAGTTACACGACGCGTCTGGCCAACTCCTCGCCAGCAACGACAATTGGAAAAGCAGTCAACAGTCGGAAATCCAGAACAGCGGGGTGGCGCCGACGAACGATTTAGAATCGGCCATTGTCGCGACTCTTTCGCCAGGGAACTACACGGTTATTCTGCGGGGTAAGGGCGACGCGACCGGTGTCGGCTTGGTGGACGCGTACGATCTCGCGCAGGGCAGTAAGTCGCACCTCGCCAACGTTAGCACGCGCGGATTCGTAAGCACGGGCGACAATGTGATGATCGGAGGCTTCATTGTCGCAGATAACGGCGGAGGAACGACTGTCGTGGTGCGCGCGCTCGGGCCATCGCTTGCCGCCGCCGGAATAGCGGATGCGATGACCGATCCTTTCCTCGAACTGCGCGATGCCAACGGCAGTCTCGTCGACTTCAATGACAACTGGGTTAGCGCTTTCGGAGCCGACAACATCAGAGCCTCGCATCTCGCTCCCTCGGACGACCGTGAATCAGCGCTCTACAAGGTTCTGCAGCCCGGCAACTACACTGCGATCGTTCGCGGCCAGAAGAATTCGGTGGGCGTCGCGTTGGTGGAAGTTTACGATCTTGGTCCCCAATAAACGCGTCTGCTCGGAGGCGTTGCCTCGACCGTCAAACACTTTGCACCAGACGCTGGATCGTGTCTTCGCCGGTGACGATGCCGATCAGCCTTCTTTGCGAATCGACAACAGCGGCCAATCCAAGACGCGCCGCGCGCAAGCGCTGGATGATGCGATAAGCGGGCTCGTCGTCGTTCGCGGTGACGATCCGTCGAGTGTAGCTGGCCAGAGATTCGCGCCGCGTTTCGTCGAAGAGAATATCGAAAATATTCACGATCCCGACGGCCTGGCCTTGCGAAATGACCGGTAACCGATCGACGCCGGTCACCGCGCTCAGCTTTAGCGTTTCATCGACGGAAGTGTCGGGTCGCACGGTCACGGCTTTCTCGATGGGCACCATCACGTCGGAGGCTTTGACGTTTCGGAAGTCGACGACGTTATGGATCATCGCGCGTTCAGTCGAGGTGAGGGAGCCTTCGCGTTCGCCTTGCACGGCAATTTGTTTCAGATCTTCGCGCGCGATGAAAAGACGAGCGCTCTTGCTGGCTCGGCGCGGAATGAGAAGACGGCCGGCACGTTCGCCAAGTTCCAGGATCGGCCAGAGAACGATGGAGATGATGTCGAGAACGCCGGCCAGCGCCGCCAAGGCGCGGAACGGAAATCGGCGAAAGAGAGATTTCGGCAAGACCGAGAGCACGAAAAGATAGATCGGAAGCGCGATGACGATGGTCCAGAAAAATCCGGCGTAACCGAAAAACGAAACGAGCAACTTTGTGAGCAGAAGTAATCCGCAGATGTCGGCCATGTTCGTAACCAGCAGGACGGTGATGAGCAGGCGCTCCGGCCGCTTCGTTAGCCGCTCCAGACGGAGGGCCGACACCTTCCGTTGTTTGACGTGGTGACGGAGCCGCACGGGATCGACCGAGAGCAAGCCGGCTTCGATCCCGGCGAAGAAGAACGACACCGTCCAACAGCAAAGAATGAGAAAGGCGTAGGTCATGATTCGTTGGCGCCGTTGCCGGCGTTTTCATCGCAGTCCGCAAAGCAGGCAGTTTTCTCGAGCAGGATTTCTTCGATGCGCTTGCGTCCGACGCGACGAACCGTTACGGCCAGACGCGGCATTTCAAACCGCGTCCCCGAGGGCGGAAGATAGCCGAGCCGATTGAAAATGTAACCGCCGATGGTGTCGATTCCGTCCGCCTCCAGTTCGAATCCGAGATGCTCGCTCACGTCGTCGAGCCGGGCATTCCCGCTCACGAGGAAGCGCCCATCCTCGAGCGGCTCGATGTAAAGACTGGCGTCGCCCAACGGTGCGGCGTCGCTGATGATTTCCTCGATGATATCGGAGAGGGTGATGATCCCTTCCGTGCCGCCGAACTCATCCACCACGATGGCAAGACCCTGCGAGTGGGTGAGGAAACTTCGGAGCAGATCCATCGCCTTCATCGTCTCTGGCACGTAAGAGGGGGCGACCAGCATTTCCGTGTAATGCTCGCTCGGATCCAGGAGGAAGCGTTTCACATCAATCACACCGACGATCTGGTCGGGCGTGTCGGCGTAAACGGGGACGCGACGATGGCGCCGCTGCTTCAATTGCACGATGGCTTCTTCATTCGTTAGGTCGTCCGGCAGCGCGAAAGTATCCACCCGAGGCGTCATACAATCTTTCGCCGTTTTGTCTCCGAGCTTGATGATCTCCTGGATCATCTCGCCTTCGGCCTCGTGCAGCGTGCCTTGCTCTTCCCCCATCTCGACCAGCGTCTCGAGTTCTTCATCGCTCAAACGCGTCCGTTTTTGCAGGTGACGCGGCGTAAGGCGCTCGACCACCGCCGTGCTGATGTGTTCGAGGAGACGCCCGACCCGGTCGAGCAGAGGCATTAAGGCTTTGAGAGTGAAAACACCGAGTGCGGAAAGCCGATAGGGAGCAGAGAGCGCGAGCAGTTTCGGGATCAGGTCACACAGCAAAACGACGATGGCGAAGATGACGGTGGCCGCGACCCATTGCGGAACGCGCGCGGCGAGCTGGCCTTCCCAGATGAGGAGGAGACAGAGGACGACGACCGGAATATTGACCAGCGCGTCGCCCAGCAGGAGGACATTGAGGACGCGCCTCGGATTCTCGCGAAAGACCTGGATGAATTGTTTGAGCGACGGATGTTTTTCCTCGAGCCGCCGGAGTTGATGGGGCTTGAGGGAGAAGAGCGCGGTCTCGAGTCCGGAGAAAAGGCCGGACCAGAAGATCAGGATCGCGATGGAAAAAAGGAGAAAGGTGAGAGCCGCCAGCGTCATTTTTCAGTCGTGGCACAGCCATCTTGGCTGTGAGGATCCACAGGCTGGAAGCCTGTGCCACGTGTCCTCCCGAAGACTGCAGCGTGCTCGTTTGCCCATTATCGCAGGCGCCACCAAGTTACGGCCTCCATGAGCAAAGGCGAGAGAATTTCCCAATTCGTGCAAGCGCTGGAAGGCGGCGAGGCGAAAGCCGGCAGCGGAGCGATCGCCGATCATCCGTATTATCGCGCGTTTTTTCGTTGCTGGAACGAGCAGCGTTATTATGAGGCGCACGATGTTCTCGAGCAGGTCTGGCTCCAACGGACGACGACAGCCGAAGATGCGCAATATTTCAAAGGGCTGATCCAGGCCGCCGGCGCTTTCGTTCATTTGCAAAAACAATTCGAACATCCGACGCATCCGAAACATGGGCGGCGCCTGGCTCCGGCGGTCCGGTTGTTTCGGCTGGCGGAAAAAAATCTGGCGCCGATGGGCGCGCAGCGGCACGCGTTCGATCTGATGAAGTTCCGGGAAATACTTGGGCGTTATGAACGCGCGATTGTGGAATCCGGTCACAGGATCAATCCATGGACGCCCGAAACCGCGCCGTGCGTTTCGCTGTAGCCGCTTCGCTGTGCGAAGCGTGAGATCGGCGTCCGATTCATTGGTAGCGAGTCCTGTTAGCCGCATCAACTCTCACGCCGCCCACAGGGCGGCGGCTACAGGAGCGCGCTGCGCGGAACTCAGCGGGTAAAAATTAATTTGCAGCCGGCAAGGATCAGGACCGTCGCGAGTATCACCGAAATCGTCCGCACCGGAAAGCGCCGGCTGCCGAGATAGGACCCAAGCGTTCCCGCGATCACCGCAGCGACCGCGAGGATCCAGGCGAAATTTGGAACCGGACGGCCGCTGGAAATATAACCCACCAAACCTGCGATCGAATTGACCAGGATGAACAAGGCCGAGATCGCAGCGGCCTGTCGGATCGATGCCCAACGGCAAAACAGGAGCAGTGGTGTCAGGAAAATGCCGCCTCCGGTTCCCGTCAAACCGGAGAGAAATCCGATGCCGGCTCCCACACCGATCGAAGCGGGCACCGACGGGGGCTCGATGTTTGGCGGATCGCCCTGGCGAAAAAATAACCGTACGGCGGAAAACAGAAGCACAGCGCCGATCAGCATTTTGAGAAGGGCAGCCGGCAAAGGAAGATAACCTCCGAGGTACGCCGCGGGCACAGAAAGCAGCGCAAAAGGCCAGAAGAGCCGCCACGAAAAATATCCGGCCCGCCAGAATTGGAACGCGCCAATGCACGCGACCAGGATGTTGAGAACCAGCGCTGTGGGCCGGATGAAAGTCGCGGAGAGACCGCAGAGCGTCATCACCGCGATGTAACCGGAAGCGCCCGCGTGACCAACAGACGAATAAAGGAAAGCAACAATCGTGATCCCGGCGAGGAGCAGAATCAGATGCGCATTATCCACGTTCACGGACTTGTATTAGGGATGAGGGCGTTTCTTGACAAGGAGCGGCGGTCTCGTCGCGTCCGCCGTCTTCGCCGGACGGTTTGGAAAGCGCCCTTCTTGGCTTTGACGAGCAACCCGATACTTTGACCCAATGTCTGAACACACGAATCGGCTGAGTGGCGAGAAATCTCCTTACCTCCTCCAGCACGCGCATAACCCAGTCGACTGGCTTCCATGGGGCGAGGAAGCTTTCGCCAAAGCACGGCGCGAAAACAAACCGATCTTCCTCTCCATCGGTTATTCGACCTGCCACTGGTGCCACGTCATGGCGCACGAGTCTTTCGAGAGCGCGGATGTGGCCGCGATCATGAATCGCGACTTCGTGAACATCAAAGTCGATCGCGAAGAGCGGCCCGATGTCGATCGCGTCTACATGACTTTCGTCCAGGCCACGACCGGCGGCGGCGGCTGGCCCATGAGCGTGTGGCTGACGCCGGAGTTAAAACCGTTCGTCGGCGGAACGTATTTCCCGCCGGAGGATCGGTACGGCCAACCGGGGTTCAGCAAAGTGCTCGAACGAATCGCGGCGGCGTGGAAACAGGATCACAAAAAGATCGCGGAGCAGGGGACGCAAATCATCACCGCACTGGTGGAAGCTGCGGCCGGCGGTGGAGAAGCGACGGAGCTCGGCGCGGCGACCTTGGAAGCGGCCTATCAACAAATCGCGCGGAGCTACGATGCGCACGAAGGCGGTTTCGGTGGCGCGCCGAAATTCCCGCGTCCCGTCACGCTCAATTTTCTGGCCCGCGTCCACGCGCGAGCGCCTGAATCCGCGAGCGGCAAGCACGCGCTCGAGATGCACCTCTTCACGCTTCGCAAAATGGCCGCGGGCGGAATGCACGATCACCTTGGCGGCGGCTTCCACCGTTACTCCGTCGACGCTTACTGGCACGTGCCGCATTTCGAAAAAATGCTTTATGACCAGGCGCAACTGGCGGTCGCTTATCTCGAGGCGTTTCAAATCACACGCGAGCCGCGCTTCGACGAAGTCGCGCGGGATATTCTCGATTACGTCCGGCGCGACATGACCGCGAAAGACGGCGGATTTTTCTCCGCCGAGGATGCGGACAGTATTCCCCCTGTAGCGGCGGTCTATGACCGCCGACCGAATGACCCCGAGACCGGACGGGAATCTCCCGGCGCTCATCGAACGCCGGTCCAGAAGAGCGAAGGCGCTTTTTACATCTGGAGCAAGAAGGAGCTCGACGCAGCGCTCGGATCGTCCGCGGAGATTTTCAATTTTCATTATGGTGTCCAGCCGGACGGCAACGTCCCTTCCGCGGCCGATCCTCACGCCGAATTCGCCGGGAAAAACATTTTGATCGAATTGCAGACGGTGGCGGAGACCGCGAAGCATTTCAAAAAGGAGGAAACGGGAGTGCAGAAACTCCTGGCCAAATCGCGTGCCACACTTCTGGCGCTCCGCGCGAAACGGCCCCGGCCGCACCTCGACGACAAGATCATCACGGCCTGGAACGGTTTGATGATTTCCGCTTATGCCCGCGGCGCCCAAGTGCTGGACGATCCGGCTTACCTCGACGCGGCGACGCGAGCCGCGACGTTCGTTCGCACGCAGCTCTATGACGAGTCGCGGAAAATTCTCGTGCGAAATTATCGTGAAGGCCGGAGCGAAGTGGAAGGTTTCGCCGATGACTATGCGTTTGTCATTCAAGGCTTGCTCGACCTGTACGAAGCCTCTTTCGACGTGCGCTGGCTTCAATTCGCGATCGAGTTGCAGGAAACGCAGGACCGCCTCTTCTTCGATCAGGAGCGCGGCGGTTACTTCAGTGGCACTGGCGAGGACGCGAGCATCCTTCTGCGCATGAAGGAAGATAACGACAGCGCGGAACCGGCGGCGAGTTCCGTCGCCGCGCTCAATCTCTTGCGACTCGCGCAATCTCGCAATGAGCAGCGCTGGCGCGAACGAGTAGAAAAAACAATCGCCGCCTTCAGTCCGCAAATCGGCCATTTTCCCAGCGCGATGCCCCAACTGCTGGTCGCGCTCGATTTCAGCTTGAGCAAACCGCGCCAGATCGTCATCGCGGGGAAGCGTGATTCAAAAGACACGCGCGCGCTACTCTCGGAGGTTCATCGGCACTTTTTGCCGAACAAGATTCTTCTCCTGGCTGATGGGGGCGACGGCCAGAGATTCCTGGAGGAGAAGCTCGAGACACTTCGCGGTATGAAGCCGGTGGAGAACAAGCCCACCGCGTATGTTTGCGAAAACTTCGCCTGTCAGGCGCCGTTGAATGAGGCGGCCGCCTTGGGGAAGCTACTCGCGAAGTAGCTACTCCGGTTTCTCGCCGCCGTTTTCGAATTTCGCCGTCGTCATCGGCAATTTTTTCCGGCGGCGCAATCGAAGCCAGTTGTTCCAGGTTTTGCGCATGCTGTCGCGGGGAGTGAGATAGTGCTGATTCAACTCGTTGCTCTTGATCAGCTGCGCGAGAATTCCCTGCACCGAAAAATCCTCCGTATTTAGAATGGTGTAGGCGGTGCCGATCGCCTCGGAATGGTGCGCATCGCTCGCCGCGGTCATCGGAAGGCCGCGCAACTGCGCGTATTTGAACGCGTATCGATTGTAGCGGCGCAGCGTGGTGGCCGCATTGAAGACTTCCAGCGCGTCGATCGGCAAAGTCTCCAGGACCGGGAAGCGAATGCCGGCGCGAAAAAGATCGTAGGGGTGCGGCGGAATCGCGAGGCCGCCGCGTTCGTGAATGATCTCGCAGACTTCGCGGGCCGGCTTGCCCTTCAAATAAGGCAGCGTCGCGCCCACGCAGAGCAGGTGACCTTCGTTCGTGGTGACTTCCACGCCCGGAATGATCAGGAAATTATCGACCGGCTGGCCGTCCTCGCGCATCAACCCCTTTTCGAGAAGATAAGTGACCGCGTCGGAAGTGTTGTGATCGGTTACGGCAATGCCATGCAACCCTTTCTCGCGCGCCGCGGCGATGTTCTCCTCGGGGCTCGACACGCCATCGCCCGAAAAGAACGTGTGCGTATGCAGGTCGATGTTGAACGGCATTGCGGGAGGCTAGTTTGCGAGGCTCGAAATGAAAAGCGCCGGTTTAGGGGAGCCGGTCGAGAGATTTCGGGTCACCTGCTGGAAACAGAGAGCACGCCTCTCTTTGATTCGTCTTGTGGTAGGCGGCCTGATGTGTAAATGGGGCCCGCCGATAGAGTTCGCCTCGGCGAGGCCTCCGGTTAACCAATCGCTTCGACCAGGATTCCTGTTTCTGCCAAACCCTCTATTTCGCCGTCTCGATTGAATTGCATGTCGTAAAGCCGCCGATAGTAGCCAGACTTCTCGAGCAGCTCACGGTGCGTACCGATTTCCTTGATGTGCCCCTGGTCCATCACCACGATCTGATCGGCGGACAAAATCGTCGAGAGGCGATGCGCGATCGCGATCACGGTCCTTCCGGCGGCGAGTGTTTCGAGTGCGAGCTGAATTTGCTTCTCTGATTCCGAATCAAGCGCAGAGGTGGCTTCGTCGAGCAGGAGAATCGGTGCGTTCTTCAAGAGCGCGCGGGCGATGGCCAGCCGCTGTTGCTGACCGCCTGAAAGCAGGCAGCCCTTGTCTCCGATGGTCGTTTCGTAGCCATGCGGTTGGGCGATGATGAAATCGTGCGCGAACGCCGTCTGCGCCGCGGCATAGACTTCCTCGGCGGTCGCGTCGAGCCGGCCAAACTGGATGTTCTTGAAGATCGTATCGTGAAACAAAAATGTTTCCTGGGTGACGAGACCAATTTGTTCGCGCAACGATTTCTGGGTGAGCGTGCGGAGGTCTTGCCCATCCACGCGCACATTGCCGCTGATGGGATCGTAAAGGCGCAGAATGAGCGAGAGGATGGTGCTCTTACCCGCGCCGCTTGCACCGACGAGCGCGTAACTCTTTCCCTGTTCGATCGTCAGGTTCAGGTTGGAGACCGCATTCGTCACACCGCCCGCATAGCGGAAGGTCACATCGTCGAATTCGATCAAGCCTTTGGAATGCGTCAGGACCATCGCGTCCGGTGCGTCCTTCACGCTCGGCTCTGTGTCGAGGATCGCAAAAACTTCCGTCGTGGCCTGGATCGATTGCTGCATGATGATGTGCATGCGGCTTAAAGTTTTGATCGGATCGTAGAGAAGGAAAATTCCGGCATTGAGGGCGATAAAACGGGCCGCGCTCAGGTTAGCTGAATAAATATAAAGCAGGGCCAGGCCCACCCCACAGGCAGCGATGAGTTCTACCAGCGGACCAGTCGCCTCCATGGCCTTGATCATGCGCATCATGTTTTCAAATTGCAGTTGGTTGCTCCGGAGGAAGGAATCCTCCTGGTGCTTTTCGCGCGCGAAGGATTTGATTACGCGAATCCCGGCGAACGTCTCCTGCATCGTCATCAACATCTGTCCCATGTCTTCAAATTGATGCTGCACCGCTTTGCGTGCGCGCCGGCCGTAGAGAATGATCGGCACTAGGCAGAAGGGGAAAAGCACGAGGGTCACCAGGGTAAACTTCCAATCCATATAGAGCAGGACGGCAATGCCACTGACGATCGCGACTGGTTGCTTAAACAGATCGCTGCTAATGGTAGAGAGCGCCATCTGCATTCCCCGGGTATCGTTAGTGATGCGGGACATCAAAAAGCCCGAGCGCATCTTGTTAAAAAAATCCATCGAGTGACGCACCATTTTGTTAAACAACTCATTGCGAACGTCGGTCACTACTCTGTTGCTCACCCATTGCATGCAGACGGCGTTGCCGTAGGCGCACAAACTGCGGGCCCCCATCACCAAGGGGATGAGCAGACAGGTGAGGAGGATCGAATTAATCTTGGGGCCGCGGTTTAGCATCCCGCTGTCGGACATGAATTGCTGAGCCGTCGGAGTCCCCCCCTGAAACACGGCGCCAGTCACCTTGGCGATGACCAGAGGCATCATCCCATTGCTGATGACGCCGAAGGCGAAGCCGAGAGCCAGTCCTAGCACGAAACGCGCGCGATACGGCTTCACATAGCCATAGAGCCGCTTATAGGGACCCCAGCCGGTTCGGAGGGTTTGCCAAAAGGAGGGTTTGGCTGGTGTGGCTTGTGGTTCACTCATATGGCGGGCGCCGCCGGAGCCGACAGCAGCGATTCCATAGCACCGATCACCGATTTCGTCGAGATTTGGTTCATCGGGAGGGCTCGCTGTTTGGGGTTGAATTCGGTTACGCCTGCCTCGGATTCACCCACGAGGACGACTGCGGATTCGGATCGGGGGTGCCAGTGAAATGGGTTGGTGGGACCAAAAAGGACCACCTGCGGTCTGTCCCACGCCGCGGCGAAATGCATCGGCGCGGAATCCACCGTGACGAGGAGGCGGGCTTGGCGCACGAGCGCAGCCAAGGTGAGCAGATCGGTTTTTCCGGAAAGATCGATCACGTTCGAGAGCGTCGAATTTTTTATGGCTGCGATCTGCGTTTGCTCCATCGGAGAACGCCCGCCGGTGAGGATGCATTTCATTCCGCGTTCGCGCACGCAATGATCGATCAACTCCGCCCAGCGCTCGGTTTCCCAAAATTTCTCGGCCCGAGCCGAGCCTGGGTGAAGCATGACGAAGTCGCTCCGGGCGCCGGATGCGTGCAAGAGTCGCTCCGCGTTTTCCATCGCTCTCTTAGGCAGGTCGAGCCGGATGGCGCGGGAAGCGTTCTCGATCCCCAAAGGTTTCAGCAGGGCGAGATGGTAATCGACTGTGTGCAATAAACGCACCGGCGCTTCCACGAACTCGTTATAGCTGCGCGCCCGGATTTTCGTGCGCAGATTGGGATGATCCGAAGTGATGCGCTTTCCCGCCCCGGAAAGCAGAGTGAGAAAGGACGAGCGATCGTTGCGGGTGAAATCGAGGCAATAATCGAATTTGCCCCAGGTGAGCGCGAGCCAATCCATGGCGTCGTCCGCTTTTCCTCTGACCACGAAAACTTTGTCGATTCCCGAAATTGCTGGGAGCAACTCCTCGACTGCGGGAGAGACGACGAGGGAAAGAGTCGCTTCCGGAAATTTTGCGCGCAGAGCGGCGATGGAAGGCGTCGTCAGGATCAGGTCGCCGATTCGCTTCAGTTGAAGGAGGAGAATATTCACGGGGAGGGGAAAGCGAACGTCCAACGTCCAACGTCCAACGTCCAACATCCAACGGGGGAGGGCGCGGGTTTGAAATTCTCTGGAGTTGAACGTTGGACGTTGAACGTTGGACGTTGAACGTTTCTGACAATCGCAGCTCTCACGCCTCGCCGCCAAGATTTTGAGATCGAACGCACCTCATCAGCGTCCCATTCGCATCGCGAGTTCGTAAGCGCCGAGGAGCCTTGTGCGAAAATGGTCCCAGGTAAAATTTTCCACTACGCGGCGGCGCGCGGCCACGCTCATCCGCTCGACTATTTCCGGATGCCGGTAAAGCTCCAGGATCGCCGTCGCTAATTCACCCACGTCTCCCGGCCGGACCAAGATCCCTTCCACGCCATCGTTCACCACATCGCCCGCTTCCCGCGTCGTGATTTGCGGCAGACCGCAGGCCGCCGCCTCGTAAACGACCTTGGCGCTGCCTTCGCATTGCGACGGGAAAACATGGATCGTTCCCTGGCTTAAGTAGTTTTCCACGTCGCGGACGAAGCCGACGACTTTGATGTTATCCCGCCGGTATTTTTTTAGATGCGGCTTCGCTTCGTCATGAACCGAGCCGACTAGCCACAGTTCCGCATCTTTCAGATCGAGCCGATGCCACGCCTCGAGCAGATGATGGATCCCTTTGCGCTCGATCAATGCGCCCGAAAAAACCACGCGGAAAATCGGCGGACGAACGCCCGGTTTGAAGCGTTCCACGTCGACTCCGCGCGGGAGGTAAAACAATTTCTCCTCGGGAAAACCCTGGATGCGGAAAGTCTCGGCCGCCTTCCCGGAGAGCACCACGAGAAGACTGGCGAGATCGTATTCTTCCAGGAAACGTTTGCGCGTTTGGAGGAGATTCTCTTTCCAACGCCGACGCCAGGAAAGTTCGGGCGCGGGTGGTGAGGTGGCACGAACGCCGGCGACCTTTCCGCGGTCGCGGTGCCAGGTGGGAATCTCCACGATCGACGGAATGCGCAGCTTGTGCGCCACTCGCAGCGATTGCAGGCAGTCGCCCGACCAGCTGTGAAAGAGATCGAAGCGTCCCGTCGCCAGTTGCTTCGAGGCGATCCAGTCCAGATATTTTTTTTTCGCCCCATAATAATAAGGGCGATCGAGAAATGAAATCAGGCGAACCGGGTGCCAGCGAAGCGAGTAAATCAACCGGGCTGGGATTTCCTTTTGCCGATTATCGTACGCAATGGCTTGTCCCAGAAATCCGCCGCGATACGAAGCGCGCAACGTTTCGAAGGCGTCCGTGTCGAGACCCGATCCTCCGATTCGCGCGAAGATCGAATAGAGCAAATTCTTCGGAAGCGCCGCCGATTCGCGAGTCGCAGGAGGCGACGGCGGAGCGACGTTTAGAGTTTCACCCGCCATCGGCTAACAACTATTGTGGCGATTGCAGCCAAGTAAAGTCCCCATTCGGTGCTGAGGTAATGCGTTCGAATCATCTTACCATTGGATTTGTCCGGCGCGGATATTCTTCCAGCGGCGGCGCGGAGGCGTATCTGAAACGGCTGGCCGCCGGCGTGGTGGAACGGGGGCATCAAGCCCGGCTTTATGCTTCGGAAGAGTGGACGCCTAACGAGTGGAGCTTCGGGCCGATCACCCGCATCGCCGCCGGCTCGGCCGCAGCGTTTGCGGATGAAATGAAGAGACTCGCATCGCGCTCGGACTGTGATGTGTTGATGAGCCTGGAGCGCATCTGGCGATGCGATGTTTATCGCGCCGGTGACGGCGTGCATCGCGCGTGGCTGGAGCGGCGCGCGCAAGTGGCGGGTCCGTGGCACAAGCTCAGCCGCATCCTGAACCGCAAGCATTCAGTCACGCTCGCGCTCGAGAAATCGCTTTTCGAAGGCGGCGCCAGTCGCGTCATCGCGAACTCGCGGATGGTGAAGGATGAAATCGTCCGCTTCTATGGATTTCCGAGCGAGAAAATCGAGATCGTTCACAACGGCGTGCCGTTGGATGCTTTTCGGCGGGATGAGGAAAGCCGCGCGAAAATTCGCGAAACGCTGGGTTTAAAGAGGAAAGACATCGCCGTGCTTTTCGCCGGCTCCGGATGGGAACGCAAAGGGCTGCGTTTCGCGATCGAAGCGGTGGAACAGAGTGGCCAAACGATACGCCTCTTTGTGGCGGGACGCGGCGACCGCAGAAAATTCAGGTCGGCACAAGTCGAGTTTCTCGGGGTGGTTCAGGACATGCCGGCGCTTTATGGAGCAGCCGATATTTTTCTGCTTCCCACAATTTACGATCCGTTCTCCAACGCCTGTCTCGAAGCATCGGCAGCCGGCCTTCCTGTGATCACCACGCGCGCCAATGGTTTCTCCGAGATCATCGAGAACGGCGTCCACGGCGGCATCATCGACGATCCGCGGAATATCGGGGAGATCGGCGAAGCGCTTTTGTTTTGGTCCGACCAGACCCGTCGCGAACACGCGCGCCCCAGCATTCTCGAACTCGCGCAGCGCTTCGATATCTCCGGGAACGTCGAGCGGACCCTCGAGATCTTGCTTCAGACGGCGGCAAGTGCCGCGTCCACGTGAGGGAAAATCATGAAGACCTGGTCGAGGCGCGCGATTTCGAAAATCGGCCGCACGTTATCCTGCAAACCGGCCAGGAGAAATTTTCCGCCATACGTTTCGACCTTCTGCATTCCTTCAATCAGGACCGCGAGTCCGGAGCTGTCGATGTAGCTAACCCCGGAAAGATCCACCACCACGCGCTCAGGTTTTTGGCCGATGATTGCGTCGAGCAAAGCGGCCACCCGCGGCGCGATGTGCAGGTCGATTTCGCCTTCGAGCGGCAGCACATTGGAAGCATCGGGTAAAGTCATAGCGATTGAAGGTGGGAAGATGTCACTCTCCGAGCGCTCGTCAATTGCTCACCAATCGAGCGCCGCGATCACGTCGTCCACCGCCGCGAGATCATCGAAGAGAAAGTCGGGAGCGTATTCGCTCAATTTTTCCCGCGGCCATGAGCCAGTCGCGATCGCAATCGTGCGTGCGCCAAACGCTTTTCCGCACGCGATATCGTGTCCGGTGTCGCCGATGACGTCGACGCGGGCGGATTCGAATTTTATGCCAGTGCCCTTTTCCGCGCGCGTCAGGGCAAAATCGCCGAGTTGGTTGCGATCGTGATGATCGTCCGCGAAAGCGCCGAACGCGAAGAATTGCCATAAGTGGTAATGCTCGAGCTTCAATTGAGCGCCGCGTTTCAAGTTGCCAGTGAGAAGGCCGAGCGACGTGCCAGGCTGCCGTTGCAATTTCTGCAACAAGGGCAACACGCCTGGCAGCACCTGTCCTTGGCTCCGCGGCAACTCGAGCGCGAGCAATTCCAGATAAAGATCGAGAAGTGCGGCCACGCTTTCGTCAGTGATTGGCTCTCCATGTTTGGCCAGGATCTGATGCGCGATGCCGGTATCCGTCCGCCCCGCGATCTCAACGCCCTCTAAGTCGCCTCCGAATCGTTGAGTCGTCGCGAGCGCAATGGCCCGCTGTCCTGCTGCGCCCGTACTGATGAGGGTGCCGTCGATGTCCCAAAGCAGAAGACGCTTTTTCATTGATGATTTCAGATTGAAGATTGCAAAGTGAAATGGTCTCCAAGTCGGCCGAGCGCTCACGCTAATCTGAAATCGGCAATCTGAAATCTGAAATTCCCTACCGCGGCCGCATCGCACCTTCCCCGACGGGATATCTTCATCTCGGTCACGCCGGCACTTTCTGGCGCGCGCAGGAACGCGCTGAACAAAGCGACGGACAACTGGTCCTCCGCATCGAAGATCTCGATCGCGATCGGTGCGCGAAAGAATTTCGAGACGCCGTCATCGAAGATCTGCGCTGGTTCGGATTGCGTTGGGATGAAGGGCCGGATTTGGGCGGAGCGTTTGCGCCTTACGTCCAGAGCGAGCGGCGCGAAATCTATCTTGCCGCGTGGAGGAAATTGCGGGACGCGGCGTTGATTTATCCCTGTACCTGTTCGCGGCGCGATGTTCTTCAATCCGCCGGTGCGCCACACCATGAAAACGAGGAGCCGGTTTATCCGGGGACATGCCGATCGAAGGGCGAAACGAAGAGCGAACTCGATTCGCCTGCGGGACATAACTGGCGTTTTCACGTGACCGATGGCGAGGCGTTGCAGTTCATTGACAATCGTGTAGGACCGCAACGCGCGATCGCCGGCGTGGATTTTGGCGATTTTATCGTCTGGAGAAAAGACGACGTGCCTGCGTATCAACTTGCCGTCGTCGCCGATGACGCGGCGATGGAAATCACGGAAGCAGTGCGCGGCGCCGATTTGCTGCTCTCGACTTTTCGGCAGCTGCTGCTTTATCGCGCGCTGGGTTTGAGCACGCCGCAGTTCTATCACACCGAATTAGTCACCGACTCGTCTGGCAAGCGGCTCGCGAAACGGGATGCGTCGATGAGTTTGCGAGAGCTGCGCAATTCTGGCGCCGATCCGGAAGAATTGAGAACGCTTTGGATCGCGCGCGGACCGTGAGAGGGGAGCGCAGGCAACCTGCCTGCACTAGCCGGCAGCTTGCCGGCGTTCTGGATAGCGTCGCTCCTTTTGGCGTTTCGCTTTGCTTTTCGGCAAGCTGCCGAAAAGGGCAGGCTGGCAGCCTGCGCTCCCCGCAGCAGAGCAGTTCTCGCCGCTAAAGCATCGGCGCCCGCATCAAGAAGATGGCGATCACGCTGCCGAGAAAAGCAAGCACCGCGACGGCGACCGAAGCGAGAATCGTCGTTCGGGTCGAATCCTTCTCTTTTTTTCGATTCCGAAAAGGCGACGCATTCGCAAAGTCCGCCGGCTTCGCGCATAACTCCACGGCCCGCGGCAAAGGCTGAGCGGCGGCCGCAACATCGCGCCCATAGCGTGCTTCGACTTTCCCAAATCGGATGCGATCGCCCGCGCGCAATTGCACGCTCGTGACCGGCGCTCCGTTGACCAGCGTGCCATTGGTGGAATTGAGGTCCTTGAGATAACAGATCTCGCCCGCCAGCATTAACTCCGCGTGCCGGCCCGATACGGAAACGTCTTCCAGGCGAATGGAGTTCTCCGGCGAACGCCCAATCGTCACCGTCTCATCCACCAGATCATGCGAAGTCTGTTCGCCAGAATCGGAACGGATGATCAGCTTCGGCATGAAGCAATGTGACAGCAGGGGAGAGAGAATGGCAACGTTGTTCGGTCTGTAGCCGCTTCGCTACCTCCTGCGCGCCAAAGCGCTTCGGCGGCGGCGCGTGCGAAGCGTGGGGGCTTGCTTCTCTTGCCGAGATCGCCCTCGCGCCGCCCACCCTCCTTCGCTTGCTTCGGCGTGGCAGGCAGCGCGGCGGCTACAGCTCAAGTCCACCTTGATTGACCCACATTGGACGCGCCCGCATAGTGCTGCGCTTTATGTCGATCGAGCTGACCCGGAATTTTTGCATCATCGCGCATATCGATCACGGGAAGACCACACTCTCGGATCGATTGCTCGACCGCACCGGCACGATCCACGAGCGCGACAAGCAGGATCAATTGCTCGATTCGATGGACCTCGAACGCGAGCGTGGGATCACGATCAAGGCGCATCCGGTCGCGATGCGCTACACCGCGCGGTCGGGAGAAAAATACCGCCTCAACCTGCTCGATACGCCGGGCCACGTCGATTTCGCCTATGAAGTTTCGCGGTCCCTGGCGGCGTGCGAAGGCGCGTTGCTCATCGTCGATGCCGCGCAAGGGGTCGAGGCGCAGACGGTCGCGAATGTGCATCTCGCGCACAAACAGGGCCTCACCATCATCCCGGTGATTAACAAGATCGATCTGCCGAACGCCGACATTCCCGCGGTCCACAAACAGCTCGAGGAAATTCTTGCCATTCCGGCTGAAGAAGCGATCGACGCCAGCGCGAAAATGGGAATCGGCATCGAAGAAATTCTAGAGGCCATCGTGCATCGGATCCCGCCGCCGCCGAAACCCGCCGACGAAACTTTGCGCGGGCTCGTTTTCGATTGTGTCTTCGATGTCTATCGCGGCGTGGTTGCTTACGTCCGTGTTTTTTCTGGAAAGCTCGAAGCCAATCAGGCGATCAAGCTGATCAACAATGACGGGCGCTACGAGGTGAAGGAAGTCGGAGTCTTCACGCCAAAGATGTTTCCGCAGAAAAGGCTCCAGGCCGGCGACGTGGGTTATTTCATCGCCAACATCAAAAGCACGGCCGACATCAAGATCGGCGACACCGTGACCGACTTGCGCAACCCGGCGCGCGAACCGCTACCCGGCTTCCAGGAAATCCACCCGATGGTTTTCAGCGGGATCTACCCGATCAACACCGGCGACTTCGAGCATTTGAAGACGGCGATCGGAAAACTGCGGCTGAACGATTCCGCGTTTGTTTATCAGCCGGAAAGTTCCGTCGCGCTCGGCTTCGGATTCCGCTGCGGCTTTCTCGGCCTGCTCCACATGGAGATCATCCAGGAACGGCTCCGGCGCGAATACGACATGGATATCATCGCCACGTCGCCAAGCGTGATTTACGAAATCCTCACCACGCGCGGCGAAACGTTGCTGGTCGATAATCCCGCGCACCTGCCCGATCCAAGCGTGATCGAGGAAATTCGTGAGCCGATCGTGAAAGCCTACGTGCTTTGCCCGAACGAAAACATCGGCGACATCCTCCAGCTCATTCTCGAAAAGCGCGGCTTGACGGACCACACGGAGACGCTCGATACACGCCGCGTCATGTTGCATTGCGAACTGCCGCTCAACGAAATCCTGGTCGATTTCAACGACAAGATTAAGAGCATCACGCGCGGTTACGGCTCGATGGATTACGAGCATTCCGGTTATCGCGCCGCGAAGCTGGTGAAGCTCGATCTGCTGGTCAACGGGGAGCCGGTCGATGCCTTTTCCACCATCGTGCATCGCGATCGCGCCGATAGCCGTGGACGAATGCTGGCGGCGAAGCTGAAGGAAGTGATCCCGCGCCAACTCTATCAGGTCGCGATCCAGGCGGCGATTGGCGGAAAGATCATTGCGCGGGAAAGTGTCTCCGCGCTGCGGAAAAACGTGACGGCGAAGTGCTACGGCGGCGACATCACGCGAAAACGGAAGTTGCTCGAAAAGCAGAAAGAGGGAAAGAAGCGCATGAAAAGCATCGGCAAAATCAATATTCCACAAGAAGCATTCATCCAGGTGCTGCGCGCGCAATGACAACTCGCTTTACCTTGGCCAAATCAATCGGCTCGTAATTTTCATGTTCACACCCAGCTATATCAAACACGGCCGTCTGCTCGTTCGTCATGCGGAGAAATTGCTCCGCTATCGCAAAGACGTTTTGAGCGAGGCCACGATCTCGGAATTGAAATTGCACATCGAGAAAGTTCGGAAGACGCTGCGCGATCGGGATAAGAAAGCGGTCGAGACCGAGTCCGAACAGTTGCACGCGCTTTACACGAAGCACATGCCTACGCCAAAGGACGCGGCCTGGCGTGAAAATGTAGAAGTGATTCTGGTCGCGATCGTCGTGGCCATCGGCATTCGTTCCTATTTTCTCCAGCCGTTCAAAATCCCAACCGGCTCAATGCAGCCGACGCTCAATGGAATCATCGGACATCCCAGCGCGGAACCGGCGCCGAACACGCTTCGGCGAATCGCCGAATTCTTTGTCCTGGGACGCAACTACATCGACGTCGTTTCAGCCGAGGACGATACCATCAGGGAGATCGTGCAGAAAAAATTCGGGTTCTTCTTCACCTTTTCTCAAGTCCGCTGTGAGCGGCAAACCTTCCTGGTCTACGCGTCACCCGAGACGCTCGCCCAGGATTTCAAGGTCCAGGTTAGCCGGCACTACCGAAAAGGAGAAACGATCGCGCGGGGAGCCGTGGACACCGGCGATCAGGTCTTCGTCGATAAATTCAGTTACAACTTCGTCAAGCCGCATCGCGGCGACGTCTTTGTTTTCCGGACCGACAACATTTTCGGCATCCGCAGCGATCCGGAAACGGGCGCGCCTTTTTTCATCAAGCGACTCGCGGCCGTTCCGGGCGACACCTTGCGGGTAAATCCGCCACTTCTGTATGTGAACGGAAAAGTGGCGGAAGGTTTTGGATTCAAGCGCGTGATGGACGCAAAAGATGGCTATCGGGGTTACAGCAATCCGAGCAGCGCTGCTTATCTGAACACTCCCGAGGCCACGTTTCGTTTGCCGGAGCACAACTACTTTGCGATGGGCGACAACAGTTACAATAGCTCCGACAGCCGCTACTGGGGCCCCGTCCCGGAGGAAAATCTGGTCGGGCGCGGGCTGTTCGTTTACTGGCCCTTCACTCGCCACTGGGGGCTCATTCGTTAGGAGTAGAAGTGGCGTGATGGAGTAGTAAGCGGCATGTGGAATAACGTTCCGCGACTCTATCCGTGGCTGGGACTTTGCGGTGGTTACGCCATCGTCATGCTCTTCAACCCGATCCGGCTCGCACTGCGGGACGGCTTCCGGTGCATCACGCGCTTCAAGCGCATCTGGCTCGCCTTCGTCCTGCTCGGGTTCGCTTATTCGGTTTTCCAATTCGCGACCTTCACTCCGCTCCAGGGTCCGTCCGATCTCGACTTCAGCCAGTTTCTCGCGCCGGGAACTTGGGAATGGCCGAGCTTTGTCGAAATCTGGCGCGAAGTGCCGTTGCCCGCGCTGGAAGGTGTCGCCGGGATTTTCGACAACGCGACCACGACGTATCCGTTATCGGTCCTCGCGGCAGTCCTCTTGATCATCAACTGGCGCGGACTGCACGCGGCGCTATTTCGCGCGCTGCGGAAACGCTATCGATTTTGGGGTTACCTCATCTATCTGATTTTGCTCATCAGCGCCCTCGCGGCACTCTTGAAACCGATCGCTTTCTGGCGGCTGCCGGAGTGGGGGGGCGTGATCCCGGCCGTGCGGCTTCTGCAAATCTCCGCGACCGTCGACGCGGTTGCGTTCATCTTCGAATACCTCTTCGGCGTCTACATTCAGGTTTATCTGATCACCGTTTGCCTGGCCTGGATCAAAGGGTTGAGTTTCGGTGAACAAGATTTGTTTCGGTTCGCGATGCGCCGTTTCAGCTATGTGCTGGAATGGGCCGGCATCGTAGTCATCGTGAGCACTTTGATCGTGCGAGTCCCGCTTTTGCTGGCCTACTTCATGAACATTCCCGGTGTGCTCGATTACTTGCCGCTCGAGCGCCTGATCATGAGCGGATTGATCATCCTATTTTGCTCAGTCCAAATTTCGCTCGTGTTGCACAACGAAAGTCTGGGCGCGGCGGTGCGCGCTCATTGGGAATTCATTCGCCGGAACGCGTCCCGCTTCGGCTGGTTTTTCCTCATCGCCGCCCAGCATTTTTTCTTTCTCATGGCCTGCGATGCCATCGTCCGCGGCGCCGTGGCGGATCGCGTGGTGGCCATTATCGTGTGGAAAATCATTTACGTTTGTGTGCGCGGACTGATCACGGGCTGGCTTTTGGCCTCATGGGTCTGCTTGTTCCGCCAGTGCGAAACCGCGCGCGCGAATCAGGAAACGTGGATTCGTTATTAGAAAGTGAACGCAGCGAAAATCACTCGCGAGAGCAAATCGAATCTCGCTCTCGCCTTCGTTTCGCTTGGCCGCGAACGCCGACAGGACATCACCGTTTTTTATGCGTTCTGCCGGGTGATCGACGATATCGCCGATTCGACTGAACTCACGCCTCACGAAAAAGCGCGCGACCTGACGGCGTGGCGGCAATGGCTCCGTGAAGGCACGCCCGATGAACCCACGCTCGCGCGTGACCTGCGTGATCTAATCGCGAAATATTCTCTCACGCCGGCTATGCTCGAGGAAATCATCGATGGCGTGGAGATGGATTTGCACAACGTGCGCTACGATTCGTTCGACGAGCTGCGTTTGTATTGCTACCGCGTGGCTAGCGCCGTCGGCCTCGTCAGCATTGAGATTTTTGGCTATCGCAATCCGGCCTGCCGTCAGTACGCGATCCAGCTCGGTCTCGCACTGCAGATGACCAACATCATTCGCGATGTCGGCAAGGATCTGAGCAACGGGCGAATCTATTTGCCGCAACGGGACCTCGCCCGTTTCGATTACTCCGAGGAGGATCTTCGCCTCAAAAAATACAACGAGCCGTTTCTCCGTTTGATGGAATTCGAAGCAGCGCGGGCCGAAGCATTTTTTGCGGAGGCCGCCAGTCTGCTGCCGAGGGAGGATCGCCGCTCGATGGTGGCGGCGGAAATAATGCGTTCGATCTATCAGGCCCTGCTCCGGCGAATGAAATCGGACGGCTTTCGCGTTTTCGAAAAGGAATACCGGTTGAGTCGGCTGGAGAAGGGCGGCCACGTCGCCGCGCAACTTTTCCGAGTTTGTTTGAACAGGAGACACTGATTTCCCGTCTGACTTCCTCTCGATTCATTTTTGTGACCACATTATGAAGAAGAATATTTTTCTGATCGTTTCGGGTTTGTTGCTGACCTCATTCGCCTTCACTTCCTGCGATACCGCGACTGGGCAAGGCGCCGGCTGGGGCGCTGCCACAGGTGCGATTCTCGGCGCCGTCGCCACCGGTAATGTGCGCGGAGCAGCCGTCGGCGCGGTGGTCGGTGCCAACACGGGCGCGCTCATCGGGTCATCGATCGATGAAGCTGAGGCCGTGCGTTACGGGCCGAGGCCGCGCGGTGGTTTTCCATTTGGGAGCAGAACAGACACGCCCGGATTTTATCAGAGCCCCTATCCGCCATATCAGATTTACAATCTGCGCCGGGTTCCGCACGGCGCTGTCGTAGAAGATAGCGTGGGCGGCGGATACTTTCGGAAGCCTTAAGACGTGTCCGCATTTCTTGGTAGGGCGAGACTCTGTCGAGCCAAGCCGGATTGGATGCGATCTTCGGCTCGACAGAGTCTCGCCCTACCAATCAGCCCGCCTTTTTTTGCAGCGCATCGACGAGCTTCTGCGCTTCATCGGTCATCTTCAACAGCTCCGGCCAGGAGCGGTGATAATTCTCCCCGGGCAGTTTGCGAGTTGCGTCAAATCCCATGTGCGATCCGATGTTCTGCGAACTCGGCGCGTGATCGAGCGAATCGCTCGGGTTGCGGATGATGGTGCTATCACGCTCCGGATCGGTATTCGCACAAAGACGGAAGAGCACTTCGCTTGTGTTGTGGACATCGCAGTCTTCATCCACGACCACGATATATTTGCTGAACATCATCTGCCCCATTCCCCAAAGCCCGTGCATCACCTTGAACGCCTGATAGGGGTATTGCTTCCGGATGCTGACGAAAACCAGATTATGGAAAACGCCTTCGGGCGGGAGCGTCATGTCCACCAGCTCCGGAAAATTCATTTTGAAGACAGGCAGGAAAATCCGGACGCTGGCGTCGCCCATGTAGAAATCTTCCATCGGCGGAATGCCGACGATCGTCGTCGGGTAAATCGCGTCGCGGCGGTGCGTGATCGCCGTTAAATGGAAGACCGGGTAATCCTCGACGGCGGTATAAAAGCCGGTGTGATCGCCAAACGGTCCTTCCGGATGCGTCTCGCCGGGCTGCACGTAACCCTCGAGCACAAAATCGACGTCGCTCGGAACTTCCAGCTCCACCGTTTTGCACGGAACGAGATCCACTGATTTCTTGCGGATGAACCCGGCGAAAAGAATTTCGTCCAGCCCGTCGGGCAGCGGTGCGGTCGCGGCAAACGTGTAAGCCGGATCGCCCCCGAGACACACGGCTACCGGCATGCGTTCGCCGCGTTCATAATAACGCTGGCCATGGCGCGCGCCGACCTTGTGCACCTGCCAATGCATTCCGGTCGTGCGCTCGTCATAAATTTGCATCCGATACATGCCGAGATTGCGCGCGCCGGTATCGGGATCGCGCGTGTGCACATTCGGCAGCGTGATGAAACGCCCGCCATCTTTCGGCCAGCATTTCAGGATAGGAAGATCTGCCAGCGTTAACCCCTCGGAGTTGGACATTGGACGTTCCGCGAAGCGGTGCACCACTTCCTGGCACGCGCCCTCCTTCGAGTGCTTCGGCCGCGCATGCAGCAAATGAAGCCCTTGCTTGAGCAGACTCCAGCCCTCGCGCAGATCGGTCGGCGGTTTCGCCTTGAGGATGAGTTGGATTTGCTGCGCGAGATCTTCCACGCTCTCCACCTGCAACGCGAGCGCCATGCGGCGCCGCGATCCCATGGTGTTGATCGCGAGCGGAAACTTCGATGGTTTGCCGTCGACGGTGGGATTTTCGAACAGCAACGCCTTCCCGCCCCCCGGCGATTTCATCTCGCGGTTTGCCCATTCCGCAATCAGCAAATCGGTCTCGACGGGGACCGAAACGCGCGTCAGTTCCCCCGCCTTTTCGAGCGCGTCGAGAAATTGCCGAAATGAGCCGTACGCCATCGGCGAATCATCGCGCTTCCGCAGTCGAACGACAAGACCGTCGTCGGCTTGGGGCGATTATCGCGGCGGCGTCAGAACCTGAATCGAAACCACGCGACCATTAACGAAAGAGACCGTCTTGGATGGGTAAGCGACACGCGGCGGGAGGTACGAGTAGAAAAACGGATCGTAGAACGGATCTCCGATAATGGCGAAGCGATGGTTACGATGATGATGGAACACCACCGCGCCGCCGTAGTATCCGCCGTACCCATACGGGCCAAACGGATAAGGATAAGGCGCATTCGCGTAGGTGTATTCGTTGTAAATCCAAGTCTCCACCGGCCGTCCGCGCGCGGTGCCCGTGGCCTTTTGATCGGGCGCACCCCACGCCACCCACACCGCGTCCTGCGACATGCCTTCACGAATCTTTCCTTCGCGAACCAAAGCTTGATCTCTCGGAGAGAGGTTTTGAAAAATTTCCGGATGCTCGGAGATTCGCGTTTCGGTCGTCGAGCAACTCGTGAGGATTAATGCGCTGGCGGCAATGCCGAAAGTCAGCGCCCGAAAAAAAATTTGACGCTTCATGTTAAAAATCATACGCCCCCCTTGGATCGAGTCAATCGACCCGCTTTCTTGATTCAACCGCGCCGCGACCGTAAGGTTTCGCACAAGTGGAAGATCGATATCACCATCGCATTTCCTATCTCCGGGTTTCGATCACGGACCGCTGCAATGAGCGCTGCACCTATTGCATGCCGCGCGAGTTGCAGGAATGGCTCCCGCGCGAGGACGTTCTGACCTACGAAGAAACGCTCCGGCTCATTCGCATCGCGACGGAGCTAGGCGTTTCGAAAGTGCGGATCACCGGCGGCGAACCGCTTACGCGCCGTGATGTCCTTTCCTTGTTCCGGGCCTTGCCCTCGATCGCCGGCCTCGATGATATCGGCATTTCCACGAACGGAACTTTACTTCCGCGTCCGACAACAGACGGCCTAACGATGGCGGCAGCGTTGCGCGCGGCGGGTGTGCAATCGGTCAACGTCTCGCTCGATACACTGGACCCGGAAGTCTATGCGCAAACAACCGGGCGCGATTATTTGCCGCAAGCGCTCGCCGGCATCGAAGCGGCGATCGCCGCGGGATTTCCGCAGATCAAACTGAACTGTGTCCTCATGCGCGGACGGAACGAGGGCCAGTTCATTCCCTTGGTGGAATACGCGGCCGCGCGAAATCTGATGCTGCGGTTCATCGAGTTGATGCCGGTCAGCACAGGCGACGTGCTGCATGAAGACAATTTTCTTCCGGTAGCCGAAGTGCGCCGCGGACTCGAAGCGAACTATGGCCCGTTGATTCCCGAGCCCACCTTTCGCACCAATGGCCCGTCGAGTTATTACAAAATTCCGGGACGCGGCCAGCGCATCGGATTCATCGGAGCGATGACCAATCTGCATTTCTGCGAGAGCTGCAACAAATTGCGGCTGACGTGTGACGGCAAGCTCCGTCCGTGTCTCGGAAGTTATCTGGAGTTCGACATCATGAAGGTCATGCGCGCCGGCGCGGACGATGCGGAGCTGCGACAGTTTTTCCTGGATGTGGTGGAGCGCAAACCAGAGCAGCATGATTTCCGGCAGAACTACGAGCCGGGGCGCATGATGGTGGCGATCGGCGGTTGAAGATGAATCGATTGACGCATCTGGCGGAGGATGGATCTGCGCAAATGGTGGATGTCTCCGCGAAAGAACGCAGCGCACGGGAGGCCATCGCGGCTGGCAAAATTCACCTCCGGCCGGAAACGCTCGATCTCATTGCCAGGAATCAGATTGGGAAGGGGAATGTTTACGCGACGGCGCGCATTGCCGGGATTCAAGCCGCCAAGCAAACACCGCAATTGATCCCGCTCTGTCACAATCTCAACTTGAGCCACGTGGAAATCGAGATCGCTGTTGATGGGTCAGGGCTCGATGTGAAATGCACCGCGCGCACGGTTGCGCAAACGGGCGTGGAAATGGAAGCGTTGACCGGTGTGGCGGTCGCGTTGCTCACCATCTACGACATGTGCAAAGCCGTGGATAAGGAAATGCAGATCACAGACATTCGTTTGCTGAAGAAGACCAAGCGCGATGTCTGAAGAGGGGGAATGCAGTGTCATCCCGAGCCGCGCAGACGGCGAGGGACCTCGCAAGCGCTCTCACGCTTTCGCGCTACATCACGCGTTAACGTCAAGCTACGCGCGCTTTTTGTTGGGGGACCCCATTTGCAATTGTGAGGTCCCTCGCCGTCTGCCCGGCTCGGGATGACACTGCCATGTTGCGCACATGCGGATCACAGTAGGCATTATCACTATTTCGGACCGCGCCGCGGCGGGCGAATATGACGATCTCGGCGGACCAGCTTTGAAAGACGCCGCGCAAAAGTACGGCTGGCAGGTTCTCGCCGAAGCCGTTGTCTCCGACGAAATCTCGCGCATCCAGGAAACGCTGCGCTCCTTTTCCGATCAAGGCTGCGGCCTTATTCTCGCGACTGGGGGCACTGGCATCGCCGCGCGAGATGTGACGCCGGAAGCGATTCGCGCGATGATGCGCGTTGAGCTGCCGGGGTTTGGAGAAACGATGCGGCGCGAATCCATGAAGATCACGCCGAATGCGATTCTTTCCCGAAGCTTGGCGGCAGTAGTGGAGCGCTCGCTGGTTCTAGCGCTGCCCGGAAAACCATCCGGCGCTGTGGAATGCCTCGGCTTTGTCGCCGGCGCCATCCCGCACGCAGTGGCCCTCGCGCAAAGCGTGCCGACATCGTGTTAGCTGTAGCCGCTTCGCTATGCGAAGCGCAGGCGTTGCGTTCGATGATCCCCCCGCGCCGCCCATAGGCGGCGGTTACACGAGGTCACATCGTCACGACCGTAATTTCAGGCCGACAATTCAACCGCAACGGAACGCGATAGGTGCCAATGCCGGCATTCACATAAAGGGGACCACCGGGTGTTTCGTAGTAGCCCAGTTCATAAGGTCCCACGCCGTGCGGGACGATCAGCGCGCCATAGAAGGGCAACCGAACCTGTCCCCCATGCGAGTGCCCCGCCAGAATGAGATCGAATCGACGGCCCTGCAGCGAATTCGCCATTCCCGGATAATGCATCAGCAACACTTGCCGGCTTGCGTTTGGTGCGGCGAAAGCGTGAATGCCTCGCCGGGCCATCCCCACCAGCTCGAGATCATGTTTCTCGAGAACGATCGACCGATCCACCAGCCAGGCACCGCCAGTCGCCGCGAACGCTCGCTCGAATTCGGGAAAGGAAACGTGACTCCAGTAATCGTGGTTCCCGGGCGAGCCATAAACCGGCGCCTGGATTTGATGAATGAAACCGAGCGCTTCCGTCGCGAAACGCGCGTCTTCCACCAGATCGCCGGTGAAACAAACGAACTCAGGCGCAAGCTCATTGATGGTGCGGACCACTTCAGTCGCGTAACGCACATCGCCCTTGTGATGGAAGTCGCTGAAATGAACAAACCGGCAATCGCCCCCGCCGCCCGGACTGAATTTTGTCACGCGCAGTGAAGTCGGTTCGATGAAGCGCGCATCGGCCCCGAGGGCCGCCGGCAAGGCCAGCGCGGTTAGCCCAAGAAATTGTCGCCGTGTGATCTTCGTCATGCCGGTGCGGTAAAGAAGCATATAGCATTCTTGCCGCCTGATCCCAGCTCGGAGGGCCGTGCTTCCGCAGTCCCCAATTTTAGCGGGCATCTCCAAATTGCGTCGCACCCAAAAGCAATGAATGGGACGTGCGGAAGCCCGTCCCTCCGAGTTGAGTTGGTCAGGCCCCGCCGCGAATGCTCAACCCGCACTTCCAGCTGTCTCCCTATCCAAGGCTGGAGAAAGAACTCCCTCTCTGAGGGAGAGGGTTGGGTGAGGGTCACGTGGTTTGGCTAAGTCACCATTAATCCGGATAAATGAGAAGCCGCATTAATTGCTTCCCTTTCTCGGTGAGATGCGCGCCTTCGCCCCGTCCCGCAACCTGCCCGCGCGTCAGATAACTGGGATCGGCTCCACTCTTCTTGAGATACGAAAGTTCGGGCCCGCCGACATGTTTCCCACTCGGCTCGATCTTGAGCGGGACGCCAACCTGGTTGAACGAAATCTCCCACGAGGCCGGTTGTCCCTCCGTTTTCCGCGCGAGCATCCAGGGATAAAATCGGACGAGATCGAAGTTCTTAGAAGCCGGAACGAGCACACGATAAAACGTTTCTTCCTCGGAGAGAAACTCCGGAATCGTGAGCGAAGGTCGCTTGCGCAATTCGAGATAGAGCCGCGCGATGTCGATTCCCATCAAGTTGATCCCGTTGTAAAGGCCATGGTGATTTGGATCGTTCCGGGAAAAGAAATCGTACCACGCCTCGAATTTCCGGCTCAACATCAGGTTCAGTTCGAGATGCACATGGGCGCGCGCCTGATTCAAGCCTTCGCCGGTGTGTCCCATCACGCCGAGTTGATCGCGCTGCTGCACGCGTTGTCCCACGTGCGCGGTGATCGCGCTCAGGTGCGCGTAGAGGCTGTAGTAATTGCAGCCGTCCCAGCGATGCTCCACCACCACATACTTTCCGTAGTTGGAAAATCCCGCCACCAGGTTCGTATGCACGACCGTGCCCGCCGCGATGGCGCGCACCGGGTCGAGCGGCTCTCCGCTTGCATCCCGTTGGAGCGGCTTGATGTCGATGCCTTCATGGAAGCGCGTGTAAACAATTCCAGACGGCGTCTCGACTGGGTTCCGCACAAAGCCATAGCGGCCACCTTCCCACGGCGTCGATTTCTCACCTTGATAATCGCGCTCGATGTATTGGTAGAACGCCGCGCCGTCGCCGCGGAAAATCGCGTCGTTCTCCGTCGGAAGCGCCAGGTTCAGCGGATCGGTTTGGCTAAGCCCCATGACTGGAACGGTGACGATGAAAGCTATGGCGCAGCGCGAAAGAAAAGGTCGCATTACGTTTATTTTTTCCGCAGCGCGATCAGCCGCCAATCTTTCTTCATCAGTTCGATGTCATTGGAGGTGAGCCCGGACGCGATGTAGATTCTGCCGTCCGAAACGCGCCGGTCGATTTGCAGCTCGGCGATTGGGCGCCCGTTTACAAAAATGAAAAGCAACGTTCCTCTCCGCTCGATGCTCAAACTGTCAAGCGCCAGTCTGCCATGATCGTTCAACTCAAACAAAGCGCCGTAAGTCCCGCCCGCCGCGGCATAGACTTGAAACGCGACCACGTCATTCTCGGAGATGGCGGGAATTTTTTGGATGACCGAGGTTTTGCCCGAGGACTGCGACCGGATCGTCGTCGAGAAAACGGCGCTGTCATTGGCGTTCGCCTCGGTATGCAAACGAAGCGTGCAATGCCGCTGTTTCCCTTCGCCGACCGACACCGTCACTAGTCCGATGAGCGCGGAAGCGACGGCGGTTCTCATGGCGGGATTGATAAAGGGTTTGACAGGATTTGCAACGTTTGCTGATTAGCCGCTCATGAGCCGCTCTCTCGCCCTGGCTTTTCTTTCTTGCGCGGTGGCATCTCGCCTTTTCGCGCAGGATCCCACGTCCACGCCCGAGAAACGCGGCGGCTGGTTCACTCGCATGCTCCATCCCTTCCAGTCCGCTCCCGCGCCCACCTACAAGGATCCGCGGCTCCGCGGCCTGGCTCTCGATTTGAAGCTCTCACCCCAACCGGTGAAACTTTCCGAAGTCCGGCAGCTCGAGGTCAAGATCACGCTCACCAACGTTTCGAAACGCGCCGTCACGCTCGATTTCCCCTCCGACCAGCGCGTCGAGATTTACCTCAAGAATTCGTCCGACGCGATCCTGACCACATGGTCGGACAACCATGCCTTCGATCCCAAGCCCGGTAACATCCTGATCAATCCGCAGGAGCATGTTTATTATGCGGAAACGATCGCCACGCGGGATCTCACGCCCAACAAAGTTTTCGTCGTCGAAGTTTTCTTTCCGCAATATCTCGAGTTGCGCGTCCGGCAAAAATTCCTGACCGCGCCGTAGGGAAGGGAAATGTAGAGGCGCTTGTGCCAAGGCCTGTCTTATTGGTTAGGCGCTTGGCACAAGCGCCTCTACATCCTGAAACGTGAAGCTCTTTTCCGATTACCATTCGCATCCGCAAGGCCATCGGATTCAGCCCTACAGCCAGGAGCTTCTCCAGCCGTGGGTCAATCACGGTCGAAAAATCGGGCTGACCGACATCGCCTTCACCGATCACGACCGGTATCACGAAGGAATCGATTTCGATGAAATCGACAAGCTGCGCGTGGCCAATCCCGACGTGAAGATTCGCGCCGGGGTGGAACTGGATAACGATCCCGTTCGCTCGAGCGCGGGCAGGCGTTGGGTCGAGAAGAATTGGGACCGGCTCGATTTCGTCCTCGGCTCAGTTCATTTTCTCGAGCAGCCGGAGCAGATGTTCGACAGCGTGCCAGCCGGTGCCGCGCAGTTCGCTGGTCGCGACATCGATGAGATTTACGCGGATTATTTTCAGCGGGTCCGCGAAATCGCCGCGACCGGTCTGGTCGATTGCCTCTCGCATATCGATCTGATCAAGATTCACGGCCATCGCCCGAAGGCGAAGATCGAAACTCTGGTCGGAGCGGCGCTCGATTTCATTGCGGCGCGGGGTTTGTGCATGGAGCTGTCGACTGCCGGCTGGCGTAAACCGGTGAACGAACTTTATCCCTCCGATGAAATCATTCAGCTCGCGCTCGCGAAAGGCATTCGCTTCACTATCGCTTCCGATGCGCACTCACATGGGCAACTCGGCGAGAACTACGACCGGCTCGCCGAGAAAATGGCGCAGCTCGGGGTAGGGAAGGTGTGCGTCTTCGAGCGGCACAAAGCGGAAATCCGGCAACTGTAGCGGCGGTCTATGACCGCCGACCGGTTTCTCTTTCCTCGTTCGGCGGTCATCGACCGCCGCTACAGGAAGAAAATGTTTGCTGCGCGAAATCTACAACCCCAGCCCGGTCACTCCCAGCCCGCCCGTGATCTTCGTCATCTCGGATTGCGCCAGCTCTTTGCCCTGAGCGATCGCCTGCTTCACGCCGCTGAGAACGGCTTCTTCGAGAAATTCCACGTCTTCGGGATCGACGATCTCTTTCGCGATCTTGATCGAAATCACATCGCCGGAGCCATTCGCGACCACCGTGACCTTTCCGCCGGCCGCTTGCACCTCGACCGTTTTGTCTTCGAGTTCGGCCTGGGTCTTCGCCATTTGCTCCTGCATCTTCTGCGCCTGCTTCATCAACTTGTTCAGATTCATAATGGTCAACTCGCGAAAACTTTCGGAGTCAACTCGCGAAAGCTTTCGTAGTCAATCGCTCACCGTTTTGATTTCGCCTTTAAAAATCTCCAAGGCTTCGCGGATGAGCGGATCATCTTTGAAGGTTGCTTGCGAGTCCCCCTTTTTCTTCGGCGCTTGGGAATCCGATGCCAGCGGCAATTCAGAGGCAGCGGCTACCGGCAGACCCTCCTTGAGAATGAAGTTGATCTTCCAATCCTGCCCGCTGATTTCCTTGATCAGCGCTTCGAGAAAGTCGCGCGTGCGGGGACTGGCTACAGATTCCATTGCCGTTTTTTGCTCCGGTGGAAATCCCAGGACAAAAAAACGCCCTTCAATTCCCAAGGCCCTTGCCGATTCCACCCAGCCCCTGATCAAGGGACGTCGCGTCCGAATTTGTTCGACTGCTTTTTGCCAGACCGCTTCATGATCGATCGCTTTGGCTTCCAGCACGGGCGAAAGATCTGCCGTTGTCGTCTTTGATTCTTTTGCCGGCGTTTTCTCCGCCACCCGAGGAGTTTCGACGGCAACTGTCCTGTCCTGAAACTTCGCGTTGCTCTTCGCGGAGGGACCTGCTTCGGGAGGTCGTGAACGCGCGGAAGCGCCTTCCTCCTTCGGCGATTTTCCATCGCGCAACGCCGCCAGATTTTCGATCACCTCATTGAGCGTTACCTGGCTCAACGTTTGGATTGCCTTGATCACCGCGACCTCGAAGTGCAGCCGCTTGTTCGGCGCCCATTTCATTCGGCCCTCGGCCGCGGCGAATTGATCGATCAATTCCAGGAGCCGGTCGGTGTCGACCAGCGCCGCCTGCGCCTCCAGCGATTTTTGCAGCTCCGGATTCAAATCGTCCGCCAGCGCGTCCGGTTTCACTTTGCCCACGAGCACATCGCGCAGATAGGCGATCAGATCGGACATCAATTTCATCATGTCCTTGCCGTTCTCCGCTTCGGCATGGAGCAGCTCGAGCGCGTCCGAAGTTAAACCGCGCAGAATCTTGTCCGTGAAATTGGCCACCGTTTGTTCGCTCGTGAATCCGAACACGTTCAAGACATCCGGCTCCGCGATTTTCTCTCCGCAAAAGGCCACCAGTTGATCGAGCATCGATTCCGCGTCGCGCAGTCCGCCGTCCGCGCCTTTCGCGATCGCGTGCGCCGCTGCCGGATCGAGCGTGATCTTCTCTTTGCCCGCGATGAATTGCAGATGTTGCGCGATCAGGTTCGCCGGGATGCGGTGGAGATCGAAGCGCTGGCAACGGCTCAGAATTGTCGGCAAAACTTTTTGCGGCTCAGTCGTCGCGAAGATGAACTTCACGTGCGGCGGCGGTTCCTCGAGCGTCTTGAGAAGCGCGTTGAACGCAGCCGACGTGAGCATGTGCACTTCGTCGATGATGTAGATCTTGAAATGCCCTTTGCTCGGCGCGTACCGCACGTTATCGCGTAACTCCCGCACTTGCTCGACGCCGTTGTTACTCGCGCCATCGATCTCGAGCACATCGAGGCTGTTTCCCGCGGTGATTTCCTTGCAACTATCGCACACGCCGCACGGCGTGATCGTTGGTCCGTTAACGCAATTTAGCGCTTTGGCCAGAATGCGCGCCGTCGACGTTTTCCCGATCCCGCGCGGCCCAACAAACAGGTAAGCATGCGCCAGCCGGTTCTGCTGCACCGCGTTCTTGAGGGTGCGCGTGACATGTGCCTGCCCGACCAGATCGTCGAAAGTCTGTGGACGATATTTTCGGGCAAAGACCTGGTAGCTCACGCCTCGAATCTAATCCGCCCCATCGTCTGCGAAAACAGAAATCAGAAAAATGGGACAGGATTAGCAGGATTTTCCGGATTGGAGAGATCCCGTTGCTGTCGATCTCGCTTTTCATCCTCTTCCATTGAGCGTTGGACGTTGGACGTTGGACGTTGGACGTTTCTTTGCCGCCATGAATGCTTCACCGCGTCTCATCGTTCTCTCGCTTCTCCTTGTCCTTCCGCCTCTGGACGCCCGCGAACCGCAAACCGCGCCGTCGGACTCCCCAGCCATCCGCGCCCGCGGTCTCGGCATTCCCTTCGACGGCACACCCGGCGCGCTGAACGCCATCACCGATGTCGCCGGCGTAGAGGTCGGCTACACCACGCTCATCAGCGGCGAAGGAAAACTCGAAGTCGGCAAAGGTCCCGTGCGCACCGGCGTAACCGCAATTCTCCCGCGTGGAAAAAAGGACGATCCAGTTTATGCGGGCGTGTTCAGTCTCAACGGCAACGGCGAGATGACCGGCACCGCGTGGGTGGAGGAAGGTGGCTTTTTAGAAGGCCCCATCGCTCTCACTAACACGCACAGTGTTGGTGTCGTGCGTGACGCGCTCATCGCGTGGCGCGTAAAACGCGGCGGGGCGGATCCCGGCGGTTTTTACTGGAGCTTGCCGGTCGTGGCGGAAACCTGGGACGGCTGGCTCAACGACGTAAATGGTTTTCACGTCAAGCCGCAGGATGTGTTCAACGCGTTGGACACAGCGCACGGGGGCGCGATCGAAGAGGGAAGCGTCGGCGGCGGAACGGGAATGGTTTGCTACGAATTCAAAGGAGGAACGGGAACAGCGTCCCGGAAGATCGACTTGAGGGAAAAGAAAGACGCCGCGCCGCGCACCTACACGATTGGCGTCCTGCTTCAGGCAAACTTCGGACGGCGCCCTCAACTCGTGATCGCGGGCATGCCGGTCGGCAAGGAAATACCGGGCCAGGTTTATCCGAGAGAAAATGGTTCGTGCATCGCGGTCGTCGCGACTGACGCGCCGCTCTTGCCTCATCAATTGAAACGGCTTGCACGGCGTGTCGCGCTCGGGCTGGCCCGGACCGGAACGGTCTCTGGCAACGGCTCCGGCGATTTGTTCATCGCGTTCTCGAACGCGAATCCGGAGGCGTCCAACCCCGATAAACTCACGCGTTCAGTGGAGACCCTGCCGAACGATCGGCTCGATCCGATCTTCGAAGCAGTTGTGCAAGCGACCGAGGAAGCAGTCGTAAATGCTCTAGTCGATAATCAAAGCATGACCGGCCGCGACAATCACAAAGTCGAAGCCCTACCCCACGAGCGGATACGTGAGCTGCTCAAGAAGTACAATCGCGCTCTCTGAGCGCCCAGTCAGCGCCGCTGCTTACGCGATCAACCCGCGTCGGTTACCGCTCAGCAACGATTTGCGAGGCTTTCTTAGGATTCCGCCACAAGGGAGCGCGCTCTTTTCCGGGTCGCCGGAACTAATGCGCACGCTCACGCAGGCATCGCTCGGGTCTTTGCCGGCATAACTGCATGCCCATTGATTCCTGGCGATTTCCATCACGCGGGCGTAATTCATGTCCAGCGCGTGTTTCAGCCCGCGGATCAAGCGGCGATTATCGATGATGTGTTCTGAGCTGTCATGGGTCTCAAGGAGTGCACTCATGATATCTAAAAAAGCAGGAATTGCGCCCCGAGGTCACAGGTAACTACGTACCGGGACTATGGCGTTCTCAAATTCGAAATCCGAAGCTCGAAGTTCGAAACAAATCAGAATGAACGAAGGGACAAATCCGAAACGATCATTCGTGCTTTCGTCGATTCGGTCAGTGTTTCGGATTTCGAGCTTCGATATTCGAGCTTTCTTCGATTTCTCCTTCCATCTCGGCGAGAAGCTCCCGCTTCAGATGCCGGCGCGCTGATTTCTTAATCGCTCGCCGCTCGGCCGCGACAGCCTCTTTCTCCGCCTGCCGTTCGTGGCGAGTCCGGGTCTCGACTGCGCTGGGCCAGTGAGAAATCTTTGGCCGTCGCGCGCCCACTTTCTTCTCACTAGGTTTGGCGTAGGGATTCATTCTTCATTTAACGATCTGATGGTTTAGCGATTTAGCGAAGGCCGAGTTGCGCGGCCTCAAAACCTCTCGACTCATCTGGAGAAACTTCTGTAGCCTCTGATTATGCGGCTTGGAAAGATGCTTCTAGTTTTTGCTTCTGCTTGGTTAACTCAGCCTGTTCGCGGAAAACTCAGGTCGCTTTAATGATCGATGCTCCGAACCATCACGCCGAAGAGTGGACCCATCTGAAGAAAGATCAGGGAACTGTGGCGCGTTGCGATTTCCATCGGAAGCCATAACCCTGATCCGTGGCTGTGATTCCTGCCTGACCGTCGCGCTTGACTATCTGTTCGCTTCCTTAACCCTGGAGACCAATGCTGAGACCTGTTCTTGGAGTCATCGTAAGTTATGCCGCACTCTTTTTCCTTTGGTCGGCTCTGTTTTTCGGTGCTTATGCCCTGCTTGGGCCCGAGCGGGTCTTTCAACCCGACAGTTACGAAGTCTCAACCGTTTGGTTGGGGTTGACCGGCATTATCACTTTCTTCGGAGCGATGGCAGGCGGTTATCTCTGCGCGTGCATAAGCAGAAGTAACCGGGCTTGCCAGGTCCTGGCTTTCGTTGTCTTCCTTATCGCCATATTCCTTTGCATCAAAGCGATGAGGCGCGATGTCGGCGGTTTGCATATCCGCGCGGGGGAAGTTACCAAATGGGAGGCGGTGGACCTCGCGGTAGTTCCCACATGGATGCATGTGCTCAATCCTGTCATAGGCGCCGCGGGCATCCTCTTGGGCGCGCGCTTTGGTTTCCATCGAAAACCCTAAGAGCCGTCGTCTGTAACGACCTATCTGTAGCCGCCGCCCTGTGGGCGGCGCGATGGTTGAGGGGAATGCTAAGGGGCATTGTCTCAATCAGAGCCCACGCATCGCTCGCGCTTCGCAAAGCGAAGCGGCTACAGGGATGCTCGATAGCCGGCCCTTATCAAAAGGGCGAACGCCGCTCATTCTTCTGTAGCCGCCGCCCTATGGGCGGCGCGGAGCGAAGCGAGACGATTTCAGCAGGGTTTGCAGAGCAGCCATCGCAGACGGAAATAAAGTCTTTCATCTTGCCCCTTATCTGGTTCTCTTCCCCTAAGCGTTAATAATTGGAGCGGTCACAAATTCCATCGTAGGCGCGTCGCATAGCGAAGCGGCTACAGCAGAGTAAGCTCGTATGCCAAAACTCATAGCCTTTCTCCGAGCCATCAATGTGGGGGGTCATAACGTGACCATGGAGAAACTGCGTCAGCAGTTCGAAGCTCTTGGCTGCCAGGAAGTCGAGACCTTCATTGCCAGCGGCAATGTTATCTTCAACTCGTCTTCGGAAAATATTGCCGCGCTCGAGCGGAGGATTGAAGGCCAGTTACATAAGGCATTGGGTTACGAAGTTAAAGCATTTATCCGGACGGAAGCGGAGCTTGCAGCCCTGGCTCGGTATAAGCCATTTAAAGCATCGCAGCTAAAGTCCGCCTTGGCGCTGAACGTAGGCTTCCTCTCCGAACCGGTAACCGACAAGGCAAAGAAGGCGGTAGTGGGAATGAAGAGTGAGATGGACGAGTTCCACGTGCGTGGCCGTGAGGTCTTCTGGCTGTGCAAGGCGAAGCAGAGCGACTCGAAGTTTTCCAACGCTCGTTTTGAGAAAGCGCTTAACACTCGGGCGACGTGGCGAAACGTAAACACTGTCGCCCGGCTTGCGGCCAAGTATCCTGAGAAATAACAACGAGTCAGGCTCGTGCAGGATCACTCAGTTCAGTGCGTAGGGCTTCCACCACGGCTACACCTGTAGTGTCATTCACGCCGCGGGCCGCTGTAGAGCCGCTTGTGCCAAGCGCCTGACCGAACAATAGGCGCTTGGCACAAGCGCCTCTACATTATTGGAGCGCAAAAGATCGGTCATCCTGAGTCCCGCGACTCCCTGAACGGAGGGATCCCGGGTCGCCTACGATGCGGAGTCGAAGCGGCAGGTTGATCTATTGGAGGAAGTAGACCTGGACAACGCCAATGCCGCTCGCGTCGCCTTTGCCGCGCACTTGCGCGGTGTATTGACCTGGTTGAAGCGTAATGACAATTGCCGCCTCCAGATCGTTAGTTGGCTGAAGACCCGTGTCTTCCAATTCCTGCTTCTGGGTTGTTTGCCAGTCGTCGTTTTCCAAAACGATATTGCCGTCCTGACAAATTTGTTTAAGCAGACGTCCAACAACGGCGTCGTTACTCCGTGCCGTGAAAAATGCCGCCGCCGGCTCCGCTCCCGTTGGCCGTGTTGACTCCGTCGGCAGTCCAGGCGGCGGCATTCCGAAGAAACGCGTTCTAATCGGCGGGCGCATCGGATCGGCGTCGCGAGACGCGTCCGGGTAATTGCGTTGAATCACCGCGAGCAAAGTCCTCCCGAGCGAAGTCGAGGGATGACAAAGCCCTAGTCGCCCCGCCGGCTAATTCAGCGCGAAGACTTCTACGACAGCTACGCCGGTCGTTCCATTCACGCCGCGGACGATGGCGGTATACTGCGCACCACCGGCCGGCAAGGTCGCGATGATAGCCGGTTCGAAGTCTTTGCTCGGCGGGATAGTGCTGCCGATGATGGCCTGCTTGTTCGGGCTATCGACCCAGTTATTATTCATGGCGCGGCGGGACTCCGTTACTGGAGAAAATAAACCTGGACGACGCCTATCCCGGTCGTCTCCGGCTTGGGCGCTGTATTGCCCGGGCTGGAGAGTGGACAAAGCCTGTTTGTGCGGATGCCTGCCAGAAACCAGCGATAGCTATTGCAGCGCGAAGACCTCCACCACCGCGATGCCCGTGGTGTTGCCCGCGCCGCGGACGATGGCCGTATACTGCGCACCGTTGGCGGGTAACGTTGTTACTATCGCCGATTCCAAATCATCTGTTGGTGCTACTCCTGTCGCTATGATCTCGTCTTGCTGATCGCTCCGCCAGTTGTCATTCGATGCGAGCACCCCGCCGTTGCCGTCATGTAATTCCAGAGTTGGATCAGCCATGGCTCCCGAGACAAAGGATGCCAGCGATGGACCTATTGCGCGCACGATCACTTTCTGCGCTGTGTCGCCTAACACAATCGTTCCGGCGAACAAAACGTTGTCACCTGTTTGCACAAGTGAGCGCGTGGAAATATTCGCCAGCTTCGAATCTACCGTCCGATCCAGGTCGAACACTTGCACGACTCCTATACCGGTCCCGTTATTCGCTCCGCGCACAATCGCGGTGTAATTCGTGCCGCCAGGACTGGCCGGTAACGTCGCTACGATCGCCGATTCCAAGTCGTTCGTCGGCGCGACCCCCGTATCGATGATAGCTTGTTTGTTAGGCGAGTCCTGCCAGTTATCATTTGAATCGGAGGCTCCCATCGGGGCCGTGCAGTTCCAAAGTCGGATTGGCTAGCACGTCCTGAAGGCCAATCGCGTTCAAGGAGGGTCCAATGGCGCAAATAATCACTCTCTTCGATTGGTTGCCGGTAACAATGAAGCCGGCTATGAGTGCGTTATCCCCGGTCTCGACGCGATTGCGCGTCGCGATGTTACCCAGAGTGGTCGCAGCGGAGTTAGCGGAAGGGACAACTGCAAGCGTGACGCTCTGCGGCGGAAGGGTGAGGCTAAGTTGGCTGGCGGTCAGAGTGGCAGAATCGGCGGGGAGCGATTGAATCGCGCTTGTAGCTCCGGTTATCCGCCAGAGCTGCGGCGTCGTCCCGGCACTAAAGTTAGCGAAATTAATCTGCACATCCTGGGCCGATCCACCTTTGTTGATTAACATAACGGTGAGCTTGTTGTCGGAAGTGCGTTGAGCGGCGTAGAAGCCAAAGTTGTCTGGATCGGGTATCGGCGATAGCTGCACGTTCATGTCGCCAAAAGTCGATTTTTTGCCATCATAGTTCCGATACATCTTAAAGGCCGAGTAAGTGAAGCCAGTATGGGCCAGATCGTTCGGATCCGGTGGGGGCGGATAAGGAAATGCTGTGGCAAGATCCAGTCCTTCGCGGCCAAAAATCCCGAGAACATCGGCCAGGGCAGTCGCGCCGTTGACATGGTTTTCGGCGCCCCAATCATATTCGGTGATACCGACCTTTGTGCCGGGATAATTCGCGTCAACCCAGGTATGCATCCGCCGGATCAACTGTAAAGCGACCGGCACACCATCGGCTGTGAAGGTGAAGCTTGGATCCCAGAGCGCTCGCGTCGAATGGCTGCGTTCCGCCTGCAGAGCCGGAGTAACATCGAGGCTTACTGACACATCGTCGGGATAATAATGTAAGGTGAAATAATCCAGGAGGCGCGAGTCATTGCCCTGGGCCGAGCGCAACTGCCCGAGCAACCACGGCATATACTCTCCGTCGGGATTGGCCTGGGTAACAGTCCGATAGTGGCCGGCAAGGTCACCATCCAGCGGGTAGGAAAAATAGGCGCCGGGATCCCCGTTGGCGGCCCGATTGTTGGCGTACTGGCGATCGAATGGACTAACGGCATAACCAAAGTAACTCGAAGTCTCCGGCCCCAGGATCAACGCGTCAGGCACGCGCTGCTTGATCATTCGCGCAAACTGGACAAAGCGGTTCGCGTAGGCCGTGGACTTATCGCCTTCATTATTTGGATCAAACTTACCCGCCGCGAATCCGGCATGCGGATGGACCACATCGGCGTGCGTGTTCGACCATAGGTCTGGCTCATTATCGAGTGTGAAATATTTCAACGGTGGATGCTCGGAAGGATGTGCCTGGAGGTAGTCCACAAAACTCTGTTCGAACGCGGTAGAGTTAGGCACGCTGGCATCGTTCTTATCGTTAACTATAATCGGAATACCATTCTGGAGTCCGTTGCCGGCATCGGGTAAAAACATATCGGAATCATCCTGCGGTCCATACTTGGCAATAGAGAAGCTAGGCAGGATGCCTTCGTCGGGGCCAAGCTTTGAGAGCCAGTCGATCATCGGAATCGTTACGGATGGCTCCGCACCTCCACCCCGCGCCACCCGAACAAATACATCCGAATCGCGCTGATCGTCCACGGCCTGACCGTCGGCGCCGATGCTTTCGTAAAAGAAGTCCTGGTCATGATTAGTGCAATTGAGCTGCCAGTTATAACGGCTGGCGAGATTGCCACCGTTGCGAACGAGAGAAGCGTTCAGATCACTGACCACCGAGCTGGATACTTCAGCCGGCTGGCCAAGGA
This sequence comes from Spartobacteria bacterium, assembly GCA_003134785.1. Taxonomy (GTDB): domain Bacteria; phylum Verrucomicrobiota; class Verrucomicrobiia; order Chthoniobacterales; family UBA10450; genus AV80. The sequence continues at coordinate 63,580 of PLCN01000018.1, read as the reverse complement.
CTTCGGCATAACTACCCTGGCCTTCATAGTTAATACCGTAGATCAGCGGCGAGATCGGCTGCCGCTCCTGCGTTACATCCACTGTGACAACCAGCGGATCCGCGGCGCTTGAGGGCTGCACCAGAACAGCGGCTGCAAGAATAACGAACAAAATGACGGCGGCTGCCGAGAAGTGGAAGGTAAGTGATCTGCGTGAGGTCATAGGTTATGTGTTATATCGAGGTTATGGCTTTCAGTCCCGGTGGCTGACTAATCAAGGGCATACACTTCCACCACGGCCACTCCGGTAGTGTCGTTCACGCCGCGCACGATCGCCGTGTAGTTACCCGCGGCGAGCACCTGCACGAGGGCTGACTCTGCGTCGTCGGAAGGTGGAATACCAATGCCGATGATGGTTCCCTCCTGGTCGGTGCGCCAATTGTCATTCGATCCGATCACGCTTCCGTTACTATCGTGTAACTCCAGCATGGGGTCGGCCATCGCTCCCGCCACACCAGTGGACGGACCGAGCGCGCGCACAATGACCTGTTGCGAGGCGCTTCCCAGCACGATAAACCCTCCGATGAGAACGTTGTCGCCGGTCTGGACAAGGGCGCGAGTGGAGATGTTCGCCAGGATGGAGTTGCCGGTGCGATCGAGATCGTAGGCCTCCACCACGCCGATCCCGGTCGTATTATCCGCTCCCTGCATGATAGCAGTGTAGTTGCCCGGTTGGAGGATGACCGAAATGGCGGACTCGAGATCGTTCGTCGGCGCAATACCGCTGTCGATTATCTCCTGTTTGTTGAGGGCGTCCTGCCAGTTGTCATTCGAGGTGATGATATGTCCATCAGACGCGTGCAGCTCCAGGGTCGGGTTGGCCATCGCTCCCGGGACGCCGGTCGAGGGGCCTAGTGCGCGCAGGAGGATCTTCTTGGCGTCGGTGCCGGTGATAATAAATCCACCGATCAAGACATTGTCACCAGTGCCGGCCAACGTCCTGGTCGAGATGTTAGCCAGGGTCACAGGAATTGTGGCATTGTATTCAAAGGCGCCGATGTCAGCCGGGTCGGGGCGAACATAATTACGCTGGTCGGTGAGCGGTGCGGCGAGTAACCATTAATAGTTATCGGACCGGTGATCGACGGCAGAGCGGCAGTTAGCGAGATAGTATGCACGCCCGCGCCGGCAATGTTGAAGTTGATCGTGTCGTTGCCATAGGCGCCCGGCGACTGCGCGGACACATCGGCGTTGACGCTGGCGTTGGTATTGGCTGAAGTGATTGCCTCACGCAGTGTCACCACGCCATCAACGGCGATAGTATCGCCCGTGCCGGTCACGGTGATGGTGGCTGCCTGGGCATTCGCAGCCAGTAATAAGAAGCCGGCCGCGGCAAACGTGCACAAGAAAGCGCGCGCTTTCATAGATGAGTTTCCCTTCAAGTCCGCATTTCATCAGGCTCACCCGAATACGCAAGAACAAAGCGCGAACACTGAATTAGCCCGGAGGGACAGACGCGGAAGTCCGAACCTCGACGGCAGCAACAATCGGCTACGGAATGTTGTAGACTTCGACTAATCCCACGCCGGTCGTGCGGCCAGTGCCACGCACGACTGCGGTGTAAGCGCCGGGCGGAAGCGTTTCCACTAGCGCCGATTCCTCGTCGTGATTCGGAGCTAGCTGAGCTGCCTCGATCTCGGTGCGTTGCGAATCCTTCCAGTTGTCGTTCGAGCGAATCACCGTGCCGCTCGCGTTCACCAAGTCGAGTGTGGGATTTGCCAGGACTCCTTGAACGCCGAAATCGCCGAGCGTCGGTCCCAGCGCGCGCACCAGCACTTTGAGACTAGGTCCGTTGCTTGGGCTAACGATCAAACCGGCAATCATGGCATTGTCGTCCAGGTCCACGAATCCCCGTGTGCTGATGTTACTGAGCTTGGAGGCAGCCGCTCCATCGAGATCGAATGCTTCCACCACCGCCACTCCGCTTTGACCGTCTTTCCCGCGCACGATCGCCGTGTAGTTCTGGCTCGGCGTCAGCGTCCAGATGATCGCCGATTCCGCGTCTTTGTTCGGCGCGAAGCCGCTGGCCGCGATTTCAGCTTGCTGAGTGGAGTTACGCCAGTCGTCATTACTGAAGAGAAGAGTATTGCCCTGATAAAGGTCGAGCGTCGGATCAGTAAGTGCGCCTGGAACGCCAAAGTCACTCAGCGTCGGCCCAATCGCGCGGATAATCACCTTCTTAGGAGCTGTCCCCGTCGCGATCATTCCACCGATCAGGACATTGTCTCCGCCTTGGACCCGAAGGCGCGTCGAAATGTTCCCTAGAGAACTAGGAGCGACTGTAGACGTCGGAGTGGGCGTAGGCGACGGTGTAGGAGTAACCGTCGCGGTAGGTGTAGGTGTCGCGGTGGGTGTAGGGGTCGCGGTAGGTACAGGTGTAGGTGTCGCGGTAGCTATGGGGGTGGAAGTAGGCGCGGGTGTGGGTGTGGGCGTGCTTGTTGGCGTTGCCGTCGGAGTAGGGGTGGGTGATGGGGTCGGCGTCGGCGTTGGAGTTGGCGCAAGCTCATTTAGAAAGGCATTTCGCAGTGATTCCATTATGCTCTCCGAACCGCTGTAGATGCCGCTGCGATAATAGCCGCGAGCGCGGATATAGATGTTTTGTCCAAGGGAGAGGTTCAATCCCGTCAGGATCCAATCGCTGCCGGTTGGCGTGCCGTTTCCCAGGTAAGCATAGTTCACATTGTCGGTTGAGGATTCAAAGGTGACGCGAGTGAACTGCGGGCTGGAGCCGCCGAGCGTCCAGGTGACAGTGGTTTGGGTGACACCCAGATGTTGCAACGACGCGGTGTCGTTCGACAAGCGGGCAAAGAAGTTGCGTGTCTGTCCTCCGATATTTGTGAAATCTCCGCCTGCCAAAATCTTGCCATCGGCCGCCACCGCGATTGACAGAAGAAAGCTATTGTTCGCGTTCGGATCGAACGAATCTACCAATCCAGTCGTGCCATCGACCCGAAAAATGCGGTTGCGCGTTTGTGCGTTGTCGCCCTGCCCTACGTTGTTGAAGAAGCCACCTCCCAAGACCTTGCCATCCGCCTGAACCACCATCGAAAAGACTTCACCGCCTACTGTCGGGTCAAACGAATCAGCCAAGCCGGTTGTGGCATCCAGGCGCGCCATGGAGGTTCGCGCTTGCCCTCCGATGTTATAAAAAATACCGCCGAACAAAATCTTCGTGTCCGGCTGCACTCCGATAGCATCGACACCCCAGTCCGGGTTGGGATTGAACGAATCAGCCAAACCGGTCGCGGCGTCGAGGCGAGCGACGGCCGTCCGCGCCTGTCCGCCAATATGGGTGAAAGAACCGCTTGCTAGAACGTTGCCGTCGGCCTGCACCGCGATCGAACGGACATCATTGTCTGCGTTCGGGTCGAACGAATCGGCCAGGCCGGTCGCTGCATCGAGCCGCGCGAGACGGTTACGTGTCTGGCCGCCTATGCTATTCGTTCCATTGAACCTGCCTCCCACTACAATTTTTCCGTCCGCCTGCACCGCGATGGAATCGACATCGCCGTTTGCGCTCGGGTCGAACGAATCTGCCAGGCCGGTCGCACCATCGAGCCGGGCGATGTGGTTGCGTGCCTGTCCACCGATGCTGTTCGCTCCGTTAAAGGCACCGCCTACCAGGATCGTGCCGTCCGCCTGGACGGCGATTGTACCGACACTGCCATTCGCGTTCGGGTCGAAGGCCAGGTCGAGCGTCCCGTCCGTATTTAAGCGCGCGATATGATTGCGCGTCACGCCCAAGACGTTAGTAAAGCTGCCGCCGATGATAATCTTCCCATCTGGCTGTAGAGCGGTAGCGATAACATTGCTGTCAGCGGTGCCGAGATCCAGCGTCTGATCGAGCCTGCCATCGGTTTCCAGACGGGCGATATTGTTGCGTGTCACCGCCGACCCCCCGTTCGGCGCGAGCGTGGTGAAATCGCCACCCACCAAAATGTGACCGTCCGCCTGCACGGCCAAAGCTTCGACCCCCGAGTTCGCACCCGGGTCGAAGCCTGCGTCGAGCGTACCATCTGGATCGAGTCGCCCGATGTTAGAGCGCATCGTCGTACCGGTACCGCCCCCCATGCCGCCAAAACTTCCGCCGACTAGGATCTTACCGTCCGCCTGGATCACAAGCGCTTTGACGATACCGTTTACGCCGGGATCGAAACTCGTGTCCAACGTTCCGTCGACATTAAGTCGTCCAATCTGCTGCGTGCAATAGTAGCGTCACCACCTAGTTTTCCAAAATCTCCGCCTACTAGAATTTCCCCGTCCGGTTGGACCACGACAGCTGTGACCTCGTTGTCGGCGCCGGGATCGAAGCTGGTGTCGACTGTGCCGTCAGGGTTTAGCCGTCCGATGCGCTTGCGGGTAGTGTGACCGGTGAGGCCGCCTCCGAGGGTGGTAAACTGTCCGCCTACTACGATCTTGCCATCCGTTTGCACAGCCAGAGCCAAAACTGGATTGTCGGCCCCAGGGTCAAAGCTCATATCAAGCGAGCCGTCCGCGTTGAGTCGAGCAATGTTATCTCGGATGGGTGAAAAGCTGCCTGTGCCTATAGACCCCCCCACAAGAATCTTACCGTCCGACTGCACGACGATGGCAAGGAAAGAGCCACCGACTGCGGGGACGAAACTGGTATCGAGCGTTCCGTCGACATTAAGCCTTGCGATACCGCCGCGGTTGGTTGTACCGGTGCCGCCGCCGCCAATCATACTAAAATTTCCTCCCACCAAAATTTTGCTATCCGCTTGCAGCGCCAGGACATTGACATTGGCATTCGCGCCAGGATTGAAGCTGTCATCAAGCGTCCCGTCAGGGTTCAGCCGCCCGATATAGTTACGGATCGTCGTACCGATGCCGCCCCCGCCGAGAGTGGTAAAATCTCTACCGACCACAACCTTGCCATCCCCTTGCACGGCCAGAGCTCTGACAGTGCCATTTGCTCCAGGATCGAAACCGTCGAGCGCGGATTGGCCGCGGACTGCCACGGTCACCAAGAAAAATAGTAACACCATCGCAGCCAGTTTCCTGAATCGGAAAAGGCTCCTTCGGTAATGGAGCGAATTGGTGATGTCTCTCGGTTTGATTTGTTTCGTCGTCATCGTGGTGTGACTGTCAGTGGCGTGGCTATCGCTGAGACAAATGTTGGTTAAAGTGATTGCGTCGATGTACGGAGGCGCAGGAGGAATGGCTTCTGGGGCAAGTGTGAAGAGGTGAACTGGGGCATGGGGGGACGCTTTCTTACGCCTTGGGCGTCGATAGCGCAAGCGAAAACTCGGCGAGGTTCTTGATGCTACGGTGACGCGTCAGTCCAGGCGTTGTTTTGAAGAAGGCGACTAGACTGAGGCTTGGACGGCGGTTTGTAAACCGCCGCTCCTTGGAGGGAGTCAATGACGGCCGGTGCGCTCGAGGAGCGGTTCCCACCAGCTGCGATTGTTGGCGTACCAATCGATCGTTGATTCAAGGCCTTCCTTGAAATTGTGAAGCGGTTTCCAATTCAGCTCGCGCTGTGCGAAGGAGGAATCGATCGCGTTCCAGAGCGGGCAATTTACGCGCCTTCGACTTCGAAATTAACGCTACGCGCGGCGAGGGCCAGCTCCGCATCGTGAGTCAGGAACGTCAGCGACATTGATCCCACGTCCACGAGTCGCAGGGCCGTGGCCAAATGCAACGCGTCGAGCGTGCCGAGAACGGTGAAAAATGATTGTGAGGCTCGGTTCAGGATGCCGTCGCTGAGGGCGACGAACTCGACCGCATCGAAAAACGCGTGCGCCTGGCTGATTAATTCGGAAGCTTCGCCATCGCTTAGCGCGCCGCGTAGCCGGTTGCGATCGATGGTGCGTAATACCTCAACGCGCAGCAACACACTACTATAAGCATGTTCCCACTGGCCCCAGCGCGCCAGCGGCGCAGGTTCGCGCTGGAGTCTTCGCAGCACGACAGAAGAATCCAGGTAAACATTCACCGCTTGTGCCTGTCCGCCAGGAGATCAGCCACCAGATCGACTTTCAATTTCACCCCCTTGATCTGCTTTAAGCTCGAAATCGGTTTGCGCGCCGGGATGATCTCCAGGTCAGTCGCGCTTTCCTCCACCGGGACGATTCGGGCGATGGAGTGCCGGTGAGAAGTAACTATGATCTCTTTCCCGCTTCTCACCGAGGCGAGGTACTGGCTGAGCTTGCTCTTCAACTCCGCAACACTAACTGATTTCATGACCAGATTATGGTCATCATGAGACCAGATGTCAACGGGGGGACAAGAGGGCGCTTTTCAAAGCGCCCACGGCGGTTTGGAAACCGCCGCTCCTTGTTTTAGTGACGACCTGTCCGCTCCAATAACGGTTCCCACCATCCGCGATTGCTCACATACCAGTCGATCGTCGATTCGAGGCCTTCTTTGAAATTGTGCAGTGGTTTCCACTGGAGTTCCTGCTGCGCGAAAGAGGAATCGATCGCGTAACGGCGGTCGTGCCCGAGGCGGTCGGTGACGTAGGAAATCAAGGTCTCGGGTTTGCCGAGCTTTTGCAGAATCGCTTTGACGGTTTCGATGTTCGGCATCTCGCTGTCGCCGCCGAAATTATAAACGGCGCCGGGTTTTCCTTCGAAGAGCGCAGCAACGATGGCGGCGCAGTGGTCTTCCACGTGGATCCAATCGCGCACGTTCATGCCATCGCCGTAGACGGGCAGGGGATCGTCGCGCATGGCGTTGATGATCATGAGCGGGATCAGTTTTTCGGGGAATTGATACGGGCCGTAGTTGTTTGAGCAGCGGGTCACGATCACTTCCTGGCCAAAGGTTTTGTGGCAGGCGAGCGCGACCAGATCGGCGCCGGCTTTGCTTGCGGAATACGGTGAGCTGGGCTCGATGGGCGATTGCTCGGTGAACTTCCCGGTCGCGCCTAACGACCCATAGACTTCATCGGTCGAGACCTGGATGAAGCGCTGGACGCCGTGGCGCCGGGCGCAATCGAGCAGCACGCTGGTTCCGACCACATTGGTGTGAATGAAATTTTGGGGCGAATTGATGCTGCGGTCGACGTGCGATTCGGCGGCGAAATTTATCACCGCGTAAAAGGAGTGCTCGGTCATGAGCGCGTCCATCTGGTCGGAATTTGCGATATCGGCTTTGAAAAATTCGTAGCGCTCGCCATGTTCCTCCGCGACTCCGTCCAGGTTCGCGAGATTCCCGGCGTAAGTCAGCACATCGACATTGCTGATCGAGGCGGGCTTGTAATGTTGCAAAATATACCGAATAAAGTTGCTCCCGATGAAGCCACAGCCACCGGTCACGAGAATGCGCATAGCAGCGCGTACTAGCAGCGGAGCGAACCCCGCGCTAGCAGTTTCTCCCACGTGGGGGAATCGGCTGGATCAGTTCCTCGAGGCCAACGCGGGCGCAAATTGGGTGCCCTGGGCGATCATCCTGCTCGGCGCCGTTATCCGGCTGCTCCTGCTCGGTATGAAACCGCCGCATTTCGATGAGGGCATCAACGGCTGGTTCGTCGATCAGATGGTCAAGACCGGCTTTTACCGATACGACCCGACGAATTATCACGGCCCGCTCCATTTCTACATTCTCTTTCTTTCCCAGACGTTGCTCGGTCGAAACCTCTGGGCGCTGCGCCTCCCGGTCGTTTTCGTCAGCATAGTTTGCGTTCATCTCGCGTTGAGATTCGAGCCGTTCGTCGGCCGCAACGTTAGTCGGGTGGCGGCGCTTGCCATGGCTATCTCACCCGGGTTTATTTTTTACGGCCGCTATTCGATCCACGAGGTCTGGCTTCAGCTCTTCTCCCTGCTGTTCATCCTGGGCCTTCTGGGCCTATGGCGACTGGGCACGGCGAAATATCTTTGGTGCACCGGCATGGGCCTGGCCGGCATGATCCTGACCAAGGAGACGTACATCATCCATCTTGGGTGCGCGATGATGGCGGTCTTCGTCACGGGAGTTTCTCACCTGATAACTCCCGCGGCTGACGTTAAACCCGCACGGCGGAGCTGGACGGCTCTCGATCTCACCGTGGTCGTGCTCGCCGCCGCGGCGGTCATCGTCTTCTTTTACTCGGGCACGTTCTTTAACTGGGGCGGAGTTAAGGGCCTATACGAGACCTTCGATACCTGGTTCAAGACCGGTAAGAATGGCAACGGACACGAAAAGCCCTGGCCCTACTGGCTGGAGCTTGTCCTGCGCTATGAGCTCCCTGTTCTGATTGGGCTGTTCCTTTGTTTGGCGTGCCAGTTTTTCAAGAACGTCGTGATCCGGTATCTGGCCATCTATGGAGTGGGGGTGTTCGCGGCCTACAGCATCGTGCATTACAAAACACCGTGGTGCATCATCAGCATGGTCTGGCCTTTGCTTTTCGTGTTCGCGGCCGCAGCAGCCAGTAGCAACATTCCGCGCAAGGCTTTTTATTTGGTTACTTTTGCCCCGGTCGGATTTGGGTTGGGCGCGCTGGCCAGTTATCTTTTTCAGCCCGCATCCGTGCACGCGGCCTGCGACTTTCCAGCTTACCTGCGCGAAGCCACCAAGGTAACGCTGGCCGCTTCGAGCATTAGCCCGGTCTGCGGTGACATAGGCGGCACGCTGTTCATATCGGCGATTGCCGGCGCGCTGGTCGCCGGTGGGTTGGGTTTATTGGCCGGAGGAACGTTTGTCTTCGAGGTCAGCGACAACATGATGAGATTAGTTCAACGTGGCGTGACCGGTCTTGCTTTGGCCGTGTCGCTAGCGATGGCCATCTCATTGAATTATTTCCATTGCAGCACTGAGACCGAGACTTACGTCTACGTCCAGACCTACAACGACATTTTCAAGCTGACGCGTCCGTTGCTGGCTCTGGCCAAACAGGACCCTACTAACTACCAGTTGGTAGGTCACCTGATTCGCGGCAGCACCTACCCTTTCCCGTGGGTCCTCGGGGATTTCCCCAAGGTAGGCTACTACGAGCACGACAACCTGCCTGATAAACTGGATGCTGCTTTTCTCCTGGTGCAGCAGGACAAGATCGCAGAGGTAGAGAGCAAGCTGCGCGATGCTTACTATACCGAGCCGCTGACCATCCGTCCTTACCAGGACCCTTCAAAGCTTTATTTGAATGCGAAGGTGTTCGAGCGGTTTTACAAAGGGCAGGTCCCGCAATTCGCTGGGAAGACGGCCAGGCCATGAAGTGGCTCGCCGCCGGTCTGGCTTTCGTCAACGCCTGGACTGTTTCCGCTCTTTTGGCCGGAATGATCGGTCACGGCTTGAACAAATCGATCGCGGTTTGTTCCATGGTCGTAGGTCTGGTTGCGGCTATCTTCGCCTACCGGCAGACCTACGATTCGCCGATCCCGGAGGAACCACGAGAGGCGACAAGTGTTTCCGCCGCGTCGGGGTCCCCCTTCACCGCGGCCTTTGCGCGATACCGCGTGTGTCTCTGGCTTCTGGTCGCCATCTTCACTATGTTCGCCGTCCGCTCCTTCTGCTGGCTCCTTTACGTTGACGGCGCCGAGTTAAGGATCCAATCACCTAACAACCTGGGCGATCTTTCGCTCCATCTTACTTACATAAACAACTTTGCCAGCCATGTTCCCCTTTGGCCGGACAATCCCATCTATGTCTTCAGCAAGCTTCGATACCCGGCCGGAACCGACCTGTTCAACGGCCTGCTCAGTGTCATGGGCCTCGACCTTATCCGCGGGCTGGCCTGGGCTGGCTTGTTGTCGTGCGCGGCTACCTGTTTTGCCTTCTATCGGTGGTCTGGTTGCTTCGGCGTCGCCGGCTTCCTTTTCAATGGCGGGCTGGTGGGCTTTCAGTTCCTTCGCACGCACCAATGGCTGGATTACCAGGGCGTTCCAAACGTCGCCTGGAAGAGCATACCTTTGACCATGCTGGTGACCCAACGCGGTCTGCTCTACGCCCTGCCGGTCGGGTTACTTTTGCTTTACCATTGGCGGGTCAAATATTCCCTGCAGAACCAAGGAGCGGCGGATTCCAAGCCGCCCTCGTCTTCTCCTTCGACGACGAAACCTCCGCTGCCATTTTGGTTGGAGCTGTCGCTCTACGCGACTCTTCCGCTCTTTCACGCTCACACTTTTCTGGCGTTGAGCATCGTTCTAGCGGTCCTGTTTCTTTTCGGCGACGGACGGAGACGCCTCGACATCGCGCGGCTGCTCGCGCTCGCTTTCGTTCCGGCGGCTTTCATCGCGTGGTTGATCACCGATCACTTCCACGCTGGATCGGTCCTCGAGTTTCACCCCGGCTGGGTGCAGACCGACGGCGAGTTCGCGCACCCGCTCGCGCATTCGCTCGCTAACAATTCTTTCGTTCATTTCCTCGAATTCTGGATTGTGAACTTCGGGTTCTGGATTCCGATCGTGCTCGCCTTGATCGGCTGGCTGCTTTGGCGCGCATTTGGCAAAGGTGTCCAGCAACGCATTAAGCTGTCGGATAGCATGGTTTTCGTTTTAGCCGCAGTCCTCCTCTTCCTTTTGTCAGTCTTCGTTAAAATGGCGCCCTGGGGTTGGGACAACATTAAGATCCTTGTCTGGGCTTACTTTATCATTCTGCCATTTCTTTGGAGCGAATTGCTCTGGCGCTGGCCGCTTGCGCTCCGCGCCGTTATCTACGTCCTGCTCTTTGGTTCGGGCTTCGTTACGCTCTTTGGCGGATTGACCGTAGGCCGTCCCGGTTTCGGCATAGCAGACCGCGCTGAGTTAGACGCGATCGGTATGGCCGTGAAGAAGTTACCGGCCGAGGCACGTTACGCCGCTTACCCCACCTACAATCATCCTTTGCTTCTCCAAGGCCGAAAAGTAGTCCTGGGTTATCCCGGCCACCTTTGGACCCAGGGCTTCGATTTCTCTCCTTACAACGACAAACTCACCACGCTCATGCAAGGGGCCGCGAGCTGGAAAGAAACCGCGCGTTTCTTTCAAGCACGTTATTTATTTTGGGGCAGCCGGGAGAAAACCAACTACGCCACCAGCAAGCGGCCCTGGGAACGGGAAGCAAAGCTAGTTGCGACCGGCGAGTGGGGGGCCATCTACGACCTCGAGCCCGGCCAGCCCCAGAGCGGCCCGGCCAGTCAACGCCATTAGCTGAGAACGCGAAGGCGCGTGCGGTCTCGAATCGAGCACCAGTTGCCGCGTTTTTATTTTTTGCGCCACGAAATAGGGCACGCCTCGAACGCTCCCGAGATGCAGGCGACGAACGAAGACGAGCAGCTTCTCCTCGCCATGAGCGCGAAAATGTCCCGCGATCCGATCGGCCGCGAATTGTTCTTCGAGCACGGCGGTCTCATAAACCTCGCGCAACTTCTGTTCGTTCATTCCGCGGGCGGCGGCCAGGCGTTCGGCGAATAATTGAAAATCGTCGGTGGGAGGCTGAAACTTTCGCGCGATCTCTTCGCGTCCGGGCGAACTGGGCGGCGCGGCGAGAACGTCCGGCGAACAACCCAGCGCCAAAAGGCCTGCCGCCCGCTTGGTTGTTTCGCTCAGCAAGGCGCGACAGCTTTCGCGTTCGCGCGCGGTTCCGGTGAGGCGCAGTTGAGGAATCAGGTTAGCGGTCGGGCTTGGCTGCTTCTGCCACTGGTCCAGTAACGCTTGGGCTTCGCCGCCGATGAGATCGGTACCGATCGCGAAGGAACCTCCATGCCGGTGCACGGCCTCGACCAATTTCCACGCCGGCTCGGAGCGCGACGCGAGTTCGAGCAGTTCGGTGGGAAAATATATGATGTCCGCGTTCTGAACGAGTGCGTCGAATTTTTCGTCCGCTTCCGGTGCGACCTTTGATTCGATCGCCGCGTGTTTTGGCAATGGCGGCTGACTGCGAAAAAACGCGCAGCTCGAGCAAAGCGCGAGAATCGCGACGAAGCACGCGAGCGAAAAAGAGAAGAGCAACCGGCGCGGATGCTCGCGCGACCAGAGCAGGCTGTTACAATCCACGCTGCGGTTGCGCGACGAATTCTTTTTCCCGCCGCCGAAATTCCACGGCCGCTTTCCGATTAAAACGCAAACGCGCGCGCCACCCGGCCGCCAGAATGCGGCAGCCAATGACAAACGTGCGCCGCCAGGTTACGCCGGATACTTTTTGCGTTCCGGCCAGGCGCGGCCGTTCTCGCGCCGGCACCTCGCAGATCGCCGCACCCAAACGGGCCGCGGCAATTTGCGGCTCGATCGTCCATCCAAATTTTTTCTCAGCCGGCGCGATGGCTTCGAATAATTGCCGGTCGATCAGACGCAGCGGCGCGAGATCCTTAAACCAGCGGCGCGCCAAAAGCCCGCACCAGAGAGCCAGCGCAAAATTTGCGATGACGTGCGAGAGCTTCATCACCTGCCAGTTGCCCAACTGGCCGGTCCGCGCCCCGAGAACAAAGGCATAACCCTGCTCGTAGGCATCGACGAGCTTGCGCACATCCTGCGGATCACTGGCGCCGTCGCCCGCCACAAAAATATAAGCGCGCACTTGCGGAAGCATCGCGCTGACCAGATCGATGGCGCTTTGACAACCGTAGCCATATCCGCGCTCTGCCGTCTCCGCGACGAGCGCTCCGTGCGCGCGTGCGATCGCGGCGGTTCGATCCACCGAACCGTTCACTCCCACCACGAGGGCGAATTTCTCGGGATCGAGCGTCGCGGATAATTCATCGAGCACGCGACCGATGCATTCCTCTTCATCACAAGCAGGAATGATGACGGCAAATCGCGGCCGCGAAGTCGGAGACAGGGTATCCACAGTTTTCAGAAGTTTGAAATGCTAACCTAAATCGGAGGGACGAGCTTCCGCATGTCCCTAATTTCCTTTTGAATCCGCCGCCATGCTTAAGACGAGTTGCCCTTCCGCAACCCGCACGCCTTTCACGCTGGCCTCGACCTTAAATTGCACCAAGTCGTCCACCTGCGCCAATTTCTCCGCGCGAAGATCGATCCGTTCCTCGGGGCGAACCGCGCGAAAAAACTTCATGCCGCGGATGGCGGAAAGCAGAAAGAGCGGCTTCGTCTCGTCGGGATAACCGGAAGCGGCGGCGATGCCGGCCGTTTGCGCGAGCGCTTCCGTCAGGATGACTCCCGGTACGAGCGGATTGCCGGGAAAATGTCCGGCAAACATCGGATCGTCGCTGGCAAATGACGTCGCAGCTTCAACGGAAAGACCCGGATCGCACCTAAGAATTTCGCGCACGAAAACGAACGGCGGCCGATGCGGCAAGCCAAGGAAAGGAGAGGAGTTGGCCACGGATTAACACGGATGAAACACGGATAGGAGCGAATGGACGGCGCGGACCAGGTCAATCCCTGTTTTCATCCGTGTTTATCCGTGGCTGAAAACTGCTGCGCATCCGGTTGCTAGCCGTTGACGAAGTAGACGAACTTCCAGCTCCCGTTGACCCGGCGAATGCCCACCCGGTAGCCGTCATAGTGCAGCGAGTCGTCCGCAAACTGTGGTGGGGCGACCCAGAAGTCGTCCTTCTTGGCGAATTTCTCGGTCAGGATCGCGTCAAGTTCCGTCCAGAGACCATTCTCATCCCAATACTTGAAGACCCCGTCGCCGGACTTTTCCGGGTTGAGGCTGTAGCCGAAATTTTCCGTCATCATCGAAGCCAGCGTGGTCGCATCGTGGGCGGCCACGGCCTTTTTCAGCCGCCCGACGAATGCTTGAAAATCAACGTCCGCGTTGTCTTCTCGCAGCTCCGCCTTCGCCCGCTTCTTGACCGGCTCCTTCTTGTCTTTCTTGGAGTTGAACAATCCGCATCCGCTCAGGGCAAGCGCGGCCACAAGAAAGAGAAAGACGAATTTTTTCATGTCAGCCCATTTTCTCTCAGGTTTATCGATCGGACTCAAGAGTGACGTGATCTCCTTCCTGCGGCGAGCAATTTTCCGCTCGAACACCTTCCCGATCCTGCTGCCGGGCGCGTCTCCGCCGGGGGTGGGCGACGAAGACCCAATAGATCGTGCTGATCAAATCGGCGAAATTGCAAGGCGGACTCGTTAGGCGCAACGACCCGTGGCGCAGCGCCGCAAAGACATTTTCCACCGTCAGCTCCGCCGGCCGCGGGATGCTCGTGTAGTGGGATCCAAAGGCGTGGAGGCGATGCGCGTCCGAGGTCGCGATCAAGGGTTTCTGGAACCGCGCAGCGACTTCCACCGCACGGCGATTCGGATTGAAAAAGCGGCTCCAGAAATGACAAAGCTCGATCGCATCGAAGCAATCGATTTTCTTGATTAGCTTTTCACCCATCGAGCCACCGAGCACATAAAACGGATGCGGCGCGATGGTGAAAAGAGAAGGGCCGCGCTTCGCGCGCAGCTTTTCCAGATCGTTCAGGCTTCGCAGCGGCTCGATCTCGCTCGCGCTGACGTTGAGCAGGATCACATCCGCCCCCTCGAGCCGGACTTCGGCGGCGGGAATCAAAAGAATGCCCATCCGGGCCGCGTCCGCGAAAACCTCCGCGCGATCAAAGACCGCATCGTGCAGCGTGATGGCAAGCACGCGAAAGCCGAGCGAACGAGCGCGTTCGAGGAGTTCGTGCGCCGAGTAATCGAGCGCGTCTTTCGGATCGTCGAGCGTGTGGATATGGAGATCGACCTTGATCCAATCGGTCTCTCGCTCGGATGCCTCAGGCTGCATTTATTCAATCTGTGGTTGGCAACGCGGGAAGCAACGCGGTTTTCAGTCCTCCTCGTAATCGTGCTCGTGCTCCTGCTCGTGATCGATCTGGTTTCCCCTTCGAGCACGAGCAGGAACTGGAGAGGGGCAAACAGGACTTGCGAGGCACCATCAACGATTTACCATTCACTCTCCACGCGCTCGGGTGGTGAAATGGCAGACACGTACGTTTGAGGGGCGTATGCCGCAAGGCATGGGGGTTCAAGTCCCCCCCCGAGCACTCTTCTTCTTCCTTTTCCTCTGCTCTTTTCCTCGCCCTCGTTCCCACGTTCCCAAGTTTAACTTGGGAACGAGGGACCTTGGGGGAACAGCCCAGCCCGGGCGGCCTTCTCCAGCATTGTCATCAAATTGCGGACCCGATAGGTTTACCGGGTGGAAGCTGTCCATCGCCACGGCGCCGGCGCCGCCAATTTTAACACGACCCATTGGACGATGGTTCTGGCGTGCGAGGGTGAGAGCGATTCGCCTCGCGCGCAGGAAGCGTTGGCGAGTTTTTTCCAAACTTACTGGTATCCGCTTTACGGTTATGTTCGCCGGCGTGGTTACAGCGAACCAGACGCGGAGGATATCGTGCAGGCGTTCTGTCTGCATTTGCAGGAAAAGGGTGCCGTCGCCAAGGCGGATCCTCACCGCGGAAAGTTCCGCACGTTCCTTCTCTCTTCTCTCCAGAATTTTCTCGCGAATGAAAACGAACGCGCCTGCGCGCAGAAAAGGGGCGGGGGACGCGAGCTGATTCGCCTCGATGCGGATGAGGCCAATGCGCGTTACGAGCTCGAACCGGGCCATTCTGTTACGCCGGAAACCATCTTCGAAAGGCGCTGGGCGAACGCTCTTCTCGAACAAACTGTCTCCGGCTTGCGCGCCGATTTCATCACGCGCGGAAAAGAGCGGCTGTTCGATGGACTCTCGTCGTTTCTTACCTCCGATTTGGATGAGATTTCTTACCAGACCGCAGCCGACCAGCTGGGTCTCCCGCTGAGTGCGGTCAAGACCACGGTTCATCGGTTGCGACGGGATTACCGCTCGAAACTTCGTGAGGAAATCAGCCGCACCGTTTCCAGTTCAGACGAGATCGACGATGAGATTCTTTACCTGCGCAAGGTTCTGGCCTCCGCGGCCTAACGACGAATGCGCTGTGCCAAATGCGCCGCAAAGATTGAGACGACAACGCTCGGCGATCTCTGTCCGGTCTGTTTATTGGATGCGGCCCTGCTGGAGGGATCGGCCGAAGCGGCCGCAGAATTTCATTACGATCTGATCGAGGAGATTGGTCGCGGCGGGATGGGTGTTGTTTTTCGTGCCATCCAGCACGGGTCTCATCGTCAGGTCGCGGTGAAAATGATTCTCGCCGAGCAGGCGGCTACGCCCGGCATGCTCGAGCGGTTCCGCGCGGAAGCGGAGGCGATCGCCGCTCTCGATCATCCGCACATTCTTCCGATCTACGAAGCCGGAGAGGTCGAAGGCACTCCTTTTTACAGCATGCGATTCGTCAGTGGCCGGACCCTGCGTGAAGCTGCAGAGAAGTTTCGCGGCCAGCCGCGCGACGCAGCGGCGTTAGTCGCAACGATTGCGCGCGCGGTTCACCACGCCCATCAGCGGGGGATCCTGCATCGCGATCTCAAGCCAGGAAATATTTTACTGGATGGGTCGCAGCACACACCGTTCGTTTCCGACTTCGGTCTGGCGAAATGGATCGGCCGCGAGAACCGCCTCACCCTCGCGCCCGCTGCTTTGGGCACGCCGCATTACATCGCGCCTGAACAAGCCGCCGGCGCTTCCACAGAACTGACGACTGCGGCGGACACCTACAGTCTAGGCGCGATTCTATACGAACTGCTGACCGGTCGTCCGCCATTTGTCGCGGACACGGCGCTGGAAACTCTGCGTCTCGTCACGGAGACGAGGCCAGAACCACCGCGCATCCTCGAGCCCAGCGTTCCCCGCGATCTGGAAGTAATTTGTTTGAAATGTCTGGCCAAAGAGCCAGCCGCGCGTTTCGGTTCGGCCGCAGCGTTGGCCGACGATCTCGAACGCTGGCTTGAAGGACGGACCATCCGCGCGCGCCCGTCAACTCCGGTCGAGAGAGCTTGGAGTTGGACGCGGCGCAATCCAATCACGGCGTCGCTTGTAGCGTTGTGCGTCCTTTTGTTGCTCGGGGCTGGCATTGGATCGACCATCGGAGCTGTCCGCATCGCCAGATCGCGCGATCGCGCCTTGAGCGCGGAGAAAGATGCGATCGAAAAACTATATGGCTCTTATCTCGACCAGGCGCGGGCGTCGCGGCTAGCCGGGAAGCGCTTCGAGAGTCTCGCCGCGCTGGACAAGGCCGCGCAGATTCACAGGTCGGCCGCCGTTCGCGATGAAACCATCGCCGCGCTTGCGCTCGTTGGCATCGGTCCCGGCACAAAATGGGCGCGGCCACCGTCGAACGATATCGTTTCCTCCTTTGACGCGACGCTGGAGCATTATGTCATCCAGGACAAACCGGGAGAGCTAAGTGTGCGGCGGATCGGCGATCGCGCAGAGATCGTCCGGTTGCGAACGCCCTCGGGCCCGATCGGAATGATCCACGGCTTCAGCCGCGACGGCCATTTTCTTGCCGCAAAATCACTGGATGGAATGTCCTTCGTTTGGGAACTGGCAAGCGGGCGGTTGCTGCTGCGTCTCCGCGGATTGGACCTCTGGACGAATGGCGATGCTGCTTTTACGCCCGACGGGCGCATTCTTGCCTTCGCGCGACGGGAAGGTGGCATTGCGTTTTACCGGCTCGATGATATTCCGGCAGAGGGCGAAATCGACGCGGCGCGGCCCTGGCGAGTCTGGGATGACGCGCCGTTGTGCCATCGCCTCGCCTTTAGTCCCACCGGTGAAAAGCTGGCCATGGTCGATGTGTCACAAGGGCCGAAGGCCGGCGCGCGCGACGGTATTTTCCAAGTGCGAGCGCTGGATGGCGCACAACCGATCTTTGAGTTCCGGCAATCCACTGGCTACAGCGCGGTCGATTGGAGTCCCGACGGAAAGCTCGTTGCGGTCGGCTCGTGGGATCACCAGGTTTACCTTCACGATGGGCTGACGGGCGAACTGCGGCATGTGTTGCGCGGCCATCTCGGTGCGATCCTAAGCGTCTGTTTCAGCCACGACGGCGCCTGGCTCGCTACGACCGGTTTCGACAACGCGCTCCGGCTTTGGGAGGTCTCCAGCGGTGCGCTGTTGGGAAGCGCGCCGGGATCGGATCTCGCGCTGCAATTCTCCGCAGACAATCGGCGGCTTGGCGTCGAGTTCGCCGATGACACAATGGGCTGGCTGGAGATTACGCCCACCGACATCCTTCGCGTCCTGCAACCACCGCGTGATCTCGACCGCCCGTGGTCGCTCACGACGAGTAACGACGGCCGGTTACTCGCATCGGCCGGGGACGGAGGCATTCAACTATGGGATGCGAAGTCGGGACGCCCGCTCGACTTGCCAGACAACCTGCCTGGACCGCCCGCGCACGTGGGCGTGGGTTTCGCGCCAGACAACACCGCTCTCTATTCCTCTTCGTGGACGAGTGGGTTGCACCGATGGACGTTGCAGCGCGGAAATGACGGTTCGTTGATGGTCGGGCGAAAGGAATCGCTGGCGTTGCCGGTGGATCCACAGTGTTTCCTCACCGATGTGAGCGCAGACGGCGAGCGTCTTGCCATTTCATATCTCGGCCGCGATTACGTTTCCGTGATCTCGATTGGCCCCACCGAATCACGCCGGGTGGATCTGCACGATTTTCCGAATGCGTTCGATGTCGCGCTTTCGCCGGACGGCAAGTGGGTGGCGGCCGGCGCGCACCTGAAGAACGGCGCGCGCGTCTGGGATATGAAAACGGGGCAGCCGGTGGCCGATCTCGAGCAGGGTGAGGCAGCGCTAGTTGCCTTTAGCCGCGATAATCACTGGCTTCTCACCGCCACGGGAGGCGGTTATCAACTCTGGCGCGTCGGTTCTTGGGAAAAAGGGCCTCGCATCGGGCCGGAAGGCGAAGGGCGCCTGGCCAGCTACACCGCCGCATTTAGCCCAGTTGGCAACATGCTTGCCGTCCAGCAAACGGATGACCGCGTCGCACTGTTCGACGCTCGTGACGCGACGCCGCTTGTCACGCTGGAAACACCGCGGCCGCTGCGTCTTGATCACCTGCGCTTCACCGGCGACGGCGAACAGTTAGCTGCTCTCGGCGCTGACCAGGTGATCCAACTCTGGGACATCACAGCGCTGCGCCGCGAACTGCGGGCCCGCGGCCTGGATTGGTCAACGCGCTGAAATCCAAGGCGCGCAAATCGTGCGGCTGAACGAGGCGTCAGCGGTGTGTACCGCGCGATTCCGCAGATTGTTTGAAACCTTTCCGGAAAAAGTCGTTAGCAGGAGGTGGGAGAGATTCTCCCATAAACAAGACAGCTCTTACTGCCTATGATCACTCCACGCTCAACTTGGACGGCGGCACTGACTGGGGTCGCCTCTCTGCTCACCACCCTAATATCTAAAGCGACAAAGAAAGATACGCTCTTATTGTTTTCCGTTGCCGTGCTCCTGGCGGGCGGCGCGGCGGCGGTGCGCGGGCAATCCGCGCTAGACGGTTTCGACCCGAACGCGAACGGCGCGGTTCAGGTCGCCGTCATCCAACCGGACGGCAAGATTCTCATCGGCGGCGACTTTACAATGCTCTCGCCCAACGGCGGAGCGGCTGTCATGCGCAACCATATTGCCCGGCTGAACCCGGACGGCACGCTCGACACCGCTTTCGACCCGAACGCGAACAATACTGTCCTGTCAATCGCGGTGCAGGCGGACGGCAAGATTTTAGCGGGCGGCCTTTTCACCAACATCGGCGGAGCGGCGCGCAATTTCATCGCCCGGCTCGATGCCGCGACCGGAGCGGTTGATTCGTTCGACCCGAATGCGAACAGTTTTGTCGCCTCAATCGCGGTACAGGCGGACGGCAAGATTTTAGCGGGCGGCCAGTTCAACAGCATCGGCGGAGCGACGCGCAATTTGATCGCCCGGCTCAATCCCACCACCGGAGTCGCTGATTCGTTCGACCCGAATGCGGACGGTGTTGTCTACGCAATCGCGCTGCAAGCGGACGGCAAGATTTTAACGGGCGGCGTTTTTACCAGCATCGGCGGAGCGACGCGCAATCGCATCGCCCGGCTCGATCCCACCACCGGACTCGCGGATTCATTCGACCCGAACGCAGACAGTTTTGTCGCCTCAATCGCGCTGCAGGCGGACGGCAAGATTTTAGCGGGCGGCTCTTTTATCAGCATCGGCGGAGCGACGCGCAATCGCATCGCCCGGCTCGATCCCACCACCGGACTCGCTGATTCGTTCGACCCGAATGCGAGCGGTCTTGTCTACGCAATCGCGCTGCAGGCGGACGGCAAGATTTTAGCGGGCGGCGTTTTCACCAGCATCGGCGGAGCGACACGCAATCGCATCGCCCGGCTCGATCCCACCACCGGAGCGGCTGATTCGTTCAACCCGAACCCAAGCAATCCTTCGGGTGTCAAGTCAATCGCGGTGCAGGCGGACGGCAAGATTCTAGCGGGCGGCCAGTTCACCAACATCGGCGGATCGACGCGCAATAACATCGCCCGTCTGGAAACCGACGGCGGGCTCGACCAGACCCTCGATCTGAACACCCTCGGTACCGATGTTGTCGCCACCGCCGTTCAGGCGGACGGCAAGATTCTCATCGGCGGGGGCTTTACCAGTGTCTTGGGCGTGGCGCGCAACAACATCGCGCGCTTGAACTCCGATGGCACGCTGGACACTGCTTTCAACCCGAACGCGAACAATCTTGTCCTGTCAATCGCGGTGCAGGCGGACGGCGAGATTTTAGCGGTCGGCGAGTTCACCAGCATCGGCGGAGCGACGCGCAATTTCATCGCCCGGCTCGATCCCACCACCGGAGTCGCTGATTCGTTCAACCCGAACGCGAACAATTTTGTCTTCGCAATCGCGGTCCAGGCGGACGGCAAGATTCTAGCGGGCGGCGGTTTCACCAGCATCGGCGGAGCGACGCGCAATAGCATCGCCCGGCTCGATCCCACCACCGGAGTCGCTGATTCGTTCAACCCGAACGCGAACAGTGCTGTCACGTCAATCGCGGTGCAGGCGGACGGCAAGATTTTAGCGGGCGGCGGTTTCACCAGCATCGGCGGAGCGACGCGCAATAGCATCGCCCGGCTCGATCCCACCACCGGAGTCGCCGATTCGTTCAACCCGAACGCGAACCATAATGTCCTGTCAATCGTGGTGCAGGCGGACGGCAAGATTTTAGCGGGCGGCGAGTTTACCAACATCGGCGGAGCGACGCGCAATAGCATCGCCCGGCTCGATCCTACCACAGGAGTCGCTGATTCGTTCAACCCGAACGCGAACAATTCTGTCCTGTCAATCGCGGTGCAGGCGGATGGCAAGATTTTAGCGGGCGGCCAGTTCACCAGCATCGGCGGAGCGACGCGCAATAAGATCGCCCGGCTCGATCCCACCACCGGAGTCGCTGATTCGTTCAACCCGAACGCGAACAATTTTGTCGAGTCAATCGCGGTGCAGACGGACGGCAAGATTCTAGCGGGCGGCGGTTTCACCAGCATCGGCGGACAAATGCGCAGCCTGTTCGCTCGTTTGAGTAACGACACCGCCGCGCTGCAAAGCCTGGCCGTGACCCAAAGCACGATTACCTGGACACGCGACGGCTCAAGCCCGCAATTCGCGCGCGTTACCTTTGAGTTTTCAACCGACACGGTGCACTACGCTCTCCTGGGCAAACCCACGGCGGTTGGCAGCAACTGGATACGCACCAGTTTGAAGCTCTCAACCGGAAAGAACCTCTACATTCGCACACGCGGTTATTATCCCAGCGGCCAGGGAAACGCCTCGGAGAGCATCACGGAATCAGTGTGGAATGTCTTGATCCCGACTCCTGCCACCGTGCTCGCCAACATTTCAACTCGATTGCAGGTGGAGACCGGCGACAATGTCTTGATCGGCGGCATTATTATCACGGGCAGTCAGCCGAAGAAGATCATCATCCGAGCCATAGGGCCTTCTTTGCCATTTACCGATCAACTGGCCGATCCAATCCTGGATCTGCATGATTCGACCGGCGCGTTGCTGGAAACGAACGACAACTGGATGGATAGCCCGAACAAGCAAGCCATCATCGATAGTACGATTCCGCCGAGCAACCCGCTGGAGTCAGCCATCGTGAGAAGTCTTGCGCCAGGAGCTTACACCGCGGTTGTGCGCGGGGTGAACGATGGGACTGGGATAGGAGTAGTAGAAGCGTACGATCTGGATACCGCAGCTAACTCGAAGCTGGCTAACATTTCTACGCGCGGGCTGGTCCAAGGCGGAGACAATGTTTTGATCGCCGGCACTATTGTGGTGGGTCAAACATCACAGAAGGTCATCATCCGTGCGCTTGGCCCTTCCTTATCCGTGCCGGGAAAGTTGGCCGATCCGACTCTGGAATTGCACGATGGGAACGGCGCGCTGCTGGAAGCAAACGATAACTGGGTGGATAGCCCGAACAAGCAAGCCATCATCGATAGCACGATCCCGCCGACGAACGATCTGGAATCTGCAATCGTGCGGACATTAACTCCCGCCAGCTACACCGCGATCGTCCGCAGCGCGAATAACACCACCGGCATCGCGGTCGTGGAAGTTTACGCGCTCCAGTAGAGCATAACCCGGGGCAAAAGATCGATTCAATCACTGCCTTGACTTGCCGTTGCGGAAAGCAACCTTCTGCTTTCGCCTCGGCCTTGCATCCGGCATGATGAAGCGATGCCGAAAACGAGTTCAGGTGAGCAAGCGATTGCCGGCTCCGACGACGTCTCGATCGCATTCGCCACTTCGCAGGAAGAGTTGTTCATCCGCTACAAGTGCGGACCTAGTAACAACGCGATTCATCTTTTCATCGCGCTGAACACGCATCGGGAAATCGGCGCGGCGGTGCTGCCGTTCCTTCAACATGCGGAAGGCTCAACCGTGTTCCTGCCCTTCAAGGCGGACCTGCTTCTCTCGGCGGAAATAAGGGGCGGTCAGATTGTTTCATTCATCCGCAGATGGGAACGGTGGCGCTGGAGTGAGCGCGAGCGGACTGATGCTCTCGAGGCAAGCGAGCTGAATGGCCAATTTATCTTTCGCATTCCCCGCGCGCTCTTCGGTGATGCTGCAAGCATCGACTTTGTCGTTTACGCGAACGACCCGGACCCAAATTCCGCGAACTTATCGGGCGACTCCATGCTCACGGCCTCAAGGCAATCATCGATCTCGTCCCGAATCACGTCGCGCGCAGCAACCCTGGAGCTGCATGACGGCAACGGCGCTACCATTGGCGTAAACGATAACTGGAAAGACGACCAACCGGCAGAAATCCAAGCGACGGGTATCGCTCCGAGCGACGACCGGGAATCGGCGATCGTCCGGGTTATTCCGGGCGGAAATTACACGGCGATCGTGCGCGGGGTGGGGGACAACGTCGGTATCGCCGTAGTGGAAGCTTACAACCTGCCCTAGGCATGAGCTGCCTCACTGTGGCCGCAGCCCTGTGGGCGGCGCCGTTTCAGCGTCGCGCTCGTGCCCAAAGAACAAAGGCTGCATCTTGCGATGCAACCTTCGAGAGAAAGAGAAGCGCCGGATCTGAAAAATCCGGCGCTTCCTTTAAAGCCCGTTTGGGTGCTTACATGTAATTCAACGCGCCGCACTTCCAGCACGTGAAATAAGTCCAGTTCGCCGAGACGTAGTTGCCCGCGCCGTCGTTGAAGCAGGTGTAGAGAAGTTGACTCCCACGGCCGCCGACTTCACCGGAATCGCCGCCCTTATCGCCGCCTTTTCCGCCTTGTTTATCGTCCGGCTTTTTGCCAATTTTTTCGTCCGCCATAATAGTACCCTTTCGTGTTTTCTGTTTTGGTTTTACCGCCACCTCGTTGGAGGTGGCGGAAGACACCGTTAGCGATGTTTCGCGGCGCCACAAGTTTTGCCTGCGCCCCGCGATTTATTTTCGTCCCTGTTAGACTGACGGCGTCGCGGATTTTGCGAGTTTTCTCGCAGATGCATTTTTCTCGCTTTCACCCTTCCTGTGATGGTGATGACAAAACCACCGCTCCATAACCTCACCCCAATGCTGGAGGCGGAAGGTCAGTCTGCGATTCTAGCTCAATGCTTGGTGGGTGACTGGCGCGCAAATGATTCTACCATTCAGCCCTCCGCATCACGTGGCTTCGAACCGGATGGAATTGGGAATTGTCGGGTTTCAACCTGTTTCGGCGTGGACCAGAGGTATTTCAAAGGTTACCCACGGCGAAAGTGTCTAGGCAGCCGTCAAGGTGCTCGTCTACCGCACGGGTGCTAGGTTTATGCTTGTGGTTGCGCCAGATAAAATGAGCGGTAAACACTGATGGGGCGGTTGCTCAGTTCGCCCTAAATAAGTCGGACGCCTCGGCCTCCTGCGCGCCAAAGCCTCTGCCGACGGCGGAGCGAAGGGCGCCCTATCAAAAAGAATACCATGCCGGTTATTGGGATCACAGGTGGGATTTCTACGGGCAAGACAACTTTCTGTGAGTGTCTGCGCGAAATTATTCCAAGCGCGACTTTTTTTAACGCTGACCAGGCGGCGCGCGATTTGGCGGAGCGCGACCCGGAAGTGAGGGAATTGATTGCGCGCGAATTTGGGTCTGCAATTTTTTCTGCGAGCGGGGACTTGAACCGGGGGCAGATGCGCTCGATAGTGTTTGCCGACGCGGACAAGAAACGCGCGCTGGAGCAAATCCTGCATCCGCGCATCCGCCGTCAGTGGAGCCTCGAAGCCGAAAGCCGGCGCAACTCCACCGATCTTTTTTTTGCTGACATTCCTCTTCTCTATGAAACCGGTGGCGAAACCCTGTGCGATTCGGTCGTGGTCGTGGCTTGCTCGCCCAGCGTGCAGCTCGCACGGCTGGTTGCTCGCACCCGGCTCGATCGCGCAGCCGCCCAACAAATGATTTCCTCTCAAATGCCGCTCTCGGCAAAAATTCGCCGGGCCGATCACGTGGTTTGGAATAACGGCGGGCATGATGTGCTCGTGGCGCAGGCCGGCTTGCTGGCGAAGTATTGGCAAGGATAACAAATGAGGCTGACGAACCCTCGAGCTGTAGCGGCGGTCTATGATCGCCGTTGGTTGGCTTCGGCGGTCATAGAACGCGGCTACAAAAGCATTTCTTAAATGGACGAAACCAATTCAACGCACGTCGAACCGGAGGAAGCGCAGCCTGCGGCCGGGTCAGCATCGAACGATGCCGGTCTGGCCACGGAGACCATAGAGCTTCCAGCGGCGCTCGATTTGAATGAGCTTCAGGCGTTCGAGCCGGCGGAGATTGAAAAACTCTGCCGCGATCTCGAGCTGCGCGTGCACCCTGGGCGGACGCGGCATCATCAGATTCTGGATCTGATTCGGTGCGCTCTCGGCCTTGGAATCCCAGTCGCGGCTGCGGGGTTTTTCGACCAGGTCGCCGATTCTTTCGGCGCGTTGCGTTTTCCGCGTCTTAATTTTCTCCCCGTTCCCGAAGACGTGGGTGTGTCGCGCGCGCTCATCCAAAAATTTCATTTCCGTCCGGGGCAAAAAATCAGCGGCACGTTGCGGCTTCCGCGCGACCGCGAGAAACTGCTCATGCTCGATGAGGTGACGGCGATCGAAGATATTCCCCCTGCGGAATGGACGGAGCCGACGGCGTTCGACAATCTGACGCCGCTCTTCCCGGACGGCCGGATCATGCTGGAGAATTCGAAAACGAATTCGATCAGTGCGCGAGCGGTCGACCTGCTTACTCCGCTCGGGCGCGGACAACGGGGTTTGATCGTGGCCGCGCCCCGCGTCGGCAAGACGATTTTGTTGAAAGAGATCGCCAAGGCGATCCGGGTGAATCATCCGGAGATTGTCCTGATCATTCTACTCGTGGACGAGCGACCGGAGGAGGTAACCGATCTGCAGCGGGAAGTGGATTGCGACGTTTACAATTCGACCTTCGATGAAAATTCGCGCCGGCACGTCGAGGTTGCGGAGCTGGTCCTGGAGCGCGCGAAGCGCCTGGTCGAAATGAAGAAGGACGTGGTGGTGCTGCTCGACAGCATCACGCGGCTCGCGCGCGGCTATAATTCACTCCAGCCCGGCAAAGGCCGCACCATGTCGGGCGGCGTGGATTCGAAGGCGCTCCTGAAGCCGAAGAGATTTTTTGGCGCGGCCCGCAATTGCGAGGAAGGCGGGAGCCTCACGATCCTGGCCACCGCGCTGGTCGATACCGGCAGCAAGATGGACCAGGTGATTTTCGAGGAGTTCAAGGGAACGGGAAACATGGAGCTGCATCTCGATCGCTCGCTGGTGGAGAAGCGGCTTTACCCCGCGATCCACTGTATGCAATCCGGCACGCGCAAAGAGGAATTGCTGTATCACCCGGAGGAATGGACGCGCGTGCAGATGTTGCGCAAAGCCATGGCCGCGCTGCCGCCGATCGAGGCGATGGAAAAGCTGATTGAAAATTTGCAGCACACGAAAACAAATGCGGAGCTGCTCTTGAGCGGATTGAAATGATCGCCAGTGATTCCCAACTCGCGGAGATTCTTCCGCAACTGGAGCGGATCGATCGCATCGCGGTCGATACCGAAGCCGACAGTTTGCATTGCTATTACGAGAAGCTCTGTCTTGTGCAGCTCAGTTTCGGTGGCCAGGATTATTTGATCGATCCGCTCGCGGCGATCAATCTGGCGCCGCTCGCGGATGTGCTGACCGGGAAAGAAGTCGTTCTGCAAGGCGCCGATTTCGATCTGCGCCTTTTGCGCCGGAGCATGAATTTTGTCGCGACCAGGATTTTCGACACGGTGATTGCGGCGCGGCTTCTCGGCATTCGCGAATTCAGCCTCGCCGCGCTGGTCGAGAAATTTTTCGGGATCACGCTGACGAAAGGTTCGCAAAAAGCGAACTGGGCGCAGCGTCCTTTGCCGAAACACATGGCTGAGTACGCGATGAACGACACCCGCTACTTGCTGCCGCTCGCGGAAAAGCTCGAAGCAGATTTACGAGAGCGCGGCCGGTATGAATGGTTCCAGCAGTCGTGTCAGCGCCAGCTCGAGCAGACTTCGGTGCAGCGCGTGCGCGATGAAGACGAGGCGTGGCGGATTTCCGGTTCGGGCACGCTGGATGGGCGGACCTCGGCGGTTCTGCGGGAGCTGTGGCAATGGCGGGATAAAGAGGCGCAAACCGCGGACCGTCCCGCCTTTCATATTTTGCAGAATCAGTTCTTGTTACGCGCCGCGGAGTCTTTCGTCGCCGGAGAAGTGCCGGACTTCCGCCATTTTTCAGCGCGCCGGCGCCAGGCTTTTCGCGCCGCGGCGGAGAAGGGTTTGAATTTGCCGGAATCGCAATGGCCCGTGCGCCGTCGCCGTGGGGGTGTGCGTCCGACCTTGCAGATGGAGCGGGCGGCGGAAGCATTGCGCCGGCGTCGTGATGCGGTCGCGAACGAGCATGGCCTCGAGCCTTCATTCATCGCGCCGCGCGGCGCGCTGGACGCCGTCGCCGCCGATGAGAGCCGGAGCAGGACGCTGCTTGCTCCGTGGCAACGAAGTTTGTTGCAATTGTAAACGCGGGCGCTGCCTCGGTTTCCTGTAGCCGCTTCGCTATGCGAAGCGTGAGCGACAGCAATTTTGCGAACACAATGGCGACGCTCTGGATTGCGATTTGCACTGAGCTACAACGATTCGCCGCCCGCAGGGCGGCGGCTACAGCGGTTACCTCCGCCGCTGGTCGTCGAGATATCCGGCGCCGAGTGCGATGCCGGCGAGGATGAGCGCGCCTGCCGTCGCAAAGGGAACCGGATCGAATGGCGCCGGAGGAAGTGAAATAATTCCGCGCTCGTCCGTGCGCGCCGGCCGTCGCACATAACGGCCCGTCCTCGGTGCGCGAAATCTTTCCGCGAATTGTTCCAGACGCGCGGGCAATTCCGCATCGCACCTCGGAATTCCGTGCCCGCATCCGACGACATTTGGCCGAAGCTTCGCGAGTTCCTTGACGGACGATCGCGTCGCGTCCCAGTCCGTATTGAAGGGCGCACCGGCGCGGGCGAGCGTTCGCTTGCCGCTGATCAAACCCGCCCACGAATCCATGTTCATCGTGGCAAACGCGTCCCCGGCGAGCAGCACGCGATCCGAAGGACGAAAGAACGAGACGTGACCGGGCGAATGCCCCGGAGTCGCGAGCCACTCCCAACCCGCCACCGCAGGCACTTCGTTTGGTTGCAATTCCCGGAGGCGATCTCCGAAATTTCGCGAGCCCGACGGCATGAACCGCGAGAGAAAGGCCATCGCGCCACCGACCGTCGGATCGGGCGGCGGGTAATCCGACATTGCCGTGAGATAAGGTTTCTCCATGCGATGAGCCAGGATCGGCACGTCCCAGATCTCGGCCAACGCCAGGGCGGAACCTGCGTGGTCCCAATGCCCGTGCGTGAGCAAAATTGCCTGCGGGCGCGAACCCGATCCAAACCGCGCTTCGGCCGCTTCGAGAATTTGATGCGCCCGGCCGGGCAATCCGGCATCGACCATAGCCCACGCGCCGCCGGGCCGGCCGATGAAGTACACGTTCACAAAACTGATCGGAAGCCAGCCGACGTCCGGCGCGATGCGGGTGATGGGTTTCATGGGTTGTGTTGAAGCGTTGAAGCGGGAAGAGACTTTAGCCGGGGTCTTGTTTGTTTCACGTTTTTACTCTTTAACGATGCAACGCTTCCTCACGGTATCGTCAGCGTTTGTCCCGCTCGCAGTTTTCCCGGATCGTCCACGACGCTCCGGTTGGCGTCGCGAATCTTTTTCCAACGGCCCGACGTCTTGTAAAATTTTCGTGAGATCGAAGCGAGCGTGTCGCCATCACGCACCACGTAGGTTCGCGATTTGTCGGGGGATTTCTTGCTGGCGCTTTCTGTTTTTCCATCGGCATTGTTCGACGGAGCTTTCTCCGTGGTAGCATGAAGACGCGAGCGCTGGTCTTCCACTTCCTTTCGCAAAGTCTGGTTCTCGTTCCTGAGCCGGGTCGCTTCCGCGCGGCTCACCACTGAATCGCCGGACAAGCTGGTGCCGAGATCAAGCTCGTCTTTCTTCATAAAATTCTTCACTTCATTCGCATGCGGGCCGGTGGGGGCGAGCGTGAGATAGCGTTTGAAATGATGGAGCGCGTGGAGCGGATCGTGCATCTTGTCGTCGTAAAGAAGCGCGAGGCGGTAATGGATCTCGGCCGATTTCTCGGAACCATCGAGCGCGCTTTCGTAGAGGGTGACCGCGCGCAGGTAATTGCCGTCGGCGGTTTTTGATTCGGCGTCTTTGATGACCTGCGCGCTGCGCGGGGTGATCATCCGGTCGCAGCCTCCCACGCAAAGGACAAGGCCAAGGCCGAGAGCAGGAACGAAACTTTTCCGAAGACAGACTTTCAAGAACATGGAACTCCTAACAGTTTTATGAACGTCGACCGGATCACAACGCCTTTTCGTTGTTCAACGCGTTTGCGTGTGTTCGCCCGTTCGCTTCAATATTTTTTCTGCATCGCGATTCTCGGCGTCGCGCCGGCGCAGGCGAATGAGTTGCATCCGGGGAACACCTACTCGCTCTCTTTCAACGACGTGGATCGGCAGCAATTTTCCACGTCCGATGGTCACGTCACCATCATCACAGTGGTGACGCGGAAGGACGAGCAAAAAGCGCAACAGGTCGGCGATCGCGTGCCCCGCGTTTATCTCGGCGATCCGAAGTTCCGGCTCATTATGGTTGTGAATTTTCAAAAGGGTATCTTCCCGCCGCTTCAGGGGATGATCATGGCGATCATCCGAAATCGGCTCGACGCGGAAGCGAAAGAGCTTCAGAAAATTTACACAGCGAAACATCTCACGCGCAATCCGCGCTCAGATATTTGGGTGGTGGCGGATTTCGACGGGAAAGCGGTTTCGCAACTGGGCATCACCCCGACTTCATCGGAGTTCGCGGTTTTTGTTTTCGATGGCCGGGGCCGGTTGGTGCGGAGGTGGAACGACGTGCCCAGCGCGGAGGCGCTGGCTGCCGGATTAGCGGAAGCGCACTAACGGAGCTGTAGCGGCGGTCAATGACCGCCGTCTTGGCTGATTGCGCTTCGGCGGTCATAGACCGCCGCTACAGGAAGACAGCTTCTAATATTTCGGCACCGCGGGATCGACTTCGTTCGACCAGGCCTCGATCCCGCCCTCGAGATTATAAACATTCTCGAAGCCCGCCTGCTTCAGTAACCAAGCGCCATGCTCACTGCGCATCCCGCTGTGACATTGAACTATAACGATCCCTTCGCTGGGAATCTCCGTCAGACGCTGTTCCAATTCACCCAGGGGGATTAATCTCGCGCTCGCGATTTTTGCGATCTCGTACTCCCACGGCTCGCGCACATCGATGAGCGTGAGCGGCTCGCGCGCATCCATTTTTCGTTTCAGCTCGCGCACGGAAACGGATGGAACGGCGCCATCTGTCTCGAAGGCGTCGCCGGCAATTTGCCCGCCGCAAAACTGCTCGTAATCAATCGGGGCAAAAATCGTGGGATTTTCCCCGCAGACGGGACACTCCGGATCGCGGCGCAATTTGAATTCGCGGAACTTCATTTTGAGCGCGTCGAAATGAACTAGCCTTCCGACGAGTGTTTCGCCGGCGCCGATGATGAGTTTGAGCGCCTCAGTCGTTTGCATCAATCCGATGATACCCGGCAACACGCCGAGCACGCCTGCCTCCGCGCAACTGGGCGCGGCCCCGGGCGGCGGTGGTTCGGGAAACAGGCAGCGGTAACATGGGCCGCCGAGATGCGGCGCGAAAATACTGGCCTGTCCCTCGAAGCGAAAAACCGAACCGTAGATGTTTGGTTTGCGCGCGAAAACGCAAACGTCGTTCGACAAATAGCGCGTGGGAAAATTATCCGACCCGTCAATGATCAGATCGTACGGCGCCACGATCTCCTGCGCATTTTCACTCGTGAACTGGCAGTCGTGCAAAACGACTTCGACGTTCGGATTGGCGTCGCGAATTCGCGCCCGGGCGGCCTCCGATTTTTTTGTTCCGACGTCGTCGGTGCCGTAAAGAACCTGGCGCTGCAAATTCGACAAATCGACTCTATCGAAATCGACCAGCCCGATCGTGCCGATGCCCGCGGCCGCCAGATAAAGCGCGGCCGGCGATCCGAGCCCGCCTGCGCCGAGGCACAAAACTCGCGCGCCCTTGATGCGGCGTTGACCTGCCGCGCTTACCTCCGGCAGAAGGAGATGGCGCGAGTAGCGAGCAAACTCATCAGCGCCGAGCGCGATCTGGGACAGCCGGTCGTCGCCGATAATGCTCTCGTTCATGCCCATCATGATCGCACCAAACTCCAATCGATGCCCACGATGCGCTGGCCCTCGAAACGTTTTAACGATTTCGGAAAGGCCAGGTATCTGGCCGCCTTTTCTTCGCAGAAACCGATGACGCCGAAATCCGTGCCCGTTTCGCTCGGTCTGATGGTCATCACTCGATTGTTCTTGAGCAGCGACTGAAAATGCCGGTCCGTTTTTGGCTTTTGCCACAGCGTATAAACTTCCGGCTGGCCGCATTTCTCGGCCACCACGCGGAATCGCGCCGTTTTCACTGTCAGCAATTTCATTAAAACAATGTGCGCCCGGCGCTGGGTGAGGGGAGAAAAAAAAGTCCGCCAGAGAACTACGGCAAAGAGGATCAGACTACCGTTGCTGCATTCCTGCTCTGGCGGGGTTCGTAAGCCCTCAGTCCATAGTCCCTGACGGAAACAAACTGTTCGCGAAAGATCGTCGTCGCGCAACGGCCTTTTCGGAAATGTAGAGGTGCTTGTCGGGCGAGACGCTGTCGAGCCGCGGGGCTAGATCGGGGGACGGCTTCTCGTGGCACGGCCGGCGCCCTACCCGAACGGCATGTTCGACTTGATCCGATACGTGTCGGTCTTATCGACTTCGGCCGACTTGGCCATGTGGCGTTTGCGCTTCGCACTCTTCGACGAAAGCAGATGCCTGCGTGAAGCGTGCTGACGCATCACTTTGCCGGTCCCGGTAATTTTGAACCGCTTCGAGACTGACTTCCGGGTTTTGCTACGGGCGATCGCTTTTGGCATAAGGCGCGGAAGATAGTGGCGCTTTCCTTTTGTGACAAACGCTTTTGCGCTGTAGCCGCCGCCCTGGGGCGGCGTAGAGGTGCGCGGGACAGAAAGATTTTGACCCGCGCTTCGCATAGCGAAGCGGCTACAGAAGAAAGCGGCAACAGAACAAAGTTCTCGCTTCCCATTCTCAACACAGGAAATTGCGCGCATGGAAAACACGCCGGTCCGAAAACCGCAAGTCATCATTGTGGGCGCCGGCTTCGGCGGGCTCGAAGCGGCGAAGAAACTCGGCAACGAGCCGGTGCGCGTGACGGTCCTCGACCGGACCAATCATCACCTCTTCCAGCCGCTCCTTTACCAAATCGCGACGGCCGCTCTGTCCCCCGCCGATATCGCCGCCCCTGTTCGTGGCATTCTGAGCAAATTTTCCAACATCGAAGTGCTTCTCGCGGAGGTGAAGTCGATCAACGTTGCCGCGAAAACGCTGAGCATCGGCGACCAGGAAATCGCCTACGATTATCTCATCCTCGCCACCGGTTCGCGGCATTCTTATTTCGGGCACGACGAATGGGAAAAACTCGCGCCGGGATTGAAGAGTCTCGAGGACGCGGTGGAAATCCGGCGGCGCTTGCTTCTCGCGTTTGAATACGCGGAGAAGGTGACCGACCCAGCGGCGAAGGCCGCGGCAATGACTTTCGTCATTATCGGTGGCGGCCCAACCGGAGTGGAAATGGCGGGAGCGATCGCGGAGATCGCGCGCTACACGCTCGCGAAAGATTTTCGGCATATCGATCCGTCGAACGCGAGAGTTGTGCTGGTCGAAGGCGATCAACGCGTGCTGTCCGGTTTCCCCGAGGACTTGTCGGCGAGCGCGATGAAGCAGTTGAAGGATTTGGGCGTCGAAGTGCGCACCGGCATTCACGCCAAGAATCTCACCGAAGCTGGGCTCGACGTGGGCGACGAGTTCATTCCATGTCGGGTAAAAATTTGGGCGGCGGGCAATGCCGCATCGTTTGTGGGGAAAACCATGGGCGTCCCCGTCGATAAAGTGGGCCGCGTCATCGTGAATGAGGACCTGACCATTCCCGGCCATCCCGAAGTTCAGGTCATCGGCGATCTCGCGAATTTCACCCATCAGACGGGCAAGCCGCTGCCGGGAGTCTCGCCGGTTGCGATGCAGCAAGGCCGTCATGCCGCGCATAACATTCTGGCGATGATCGATGGCCGGAAGCCGCAGCGTTTTCGCTATTGGGACAAAGGCAGCATGGCCACGATCGGCCGGAACAAAGCCGTCGCGGACCTGAATTTTCTTCACCTCAGTGGACTGCCGGCGTGGATCGTGTGGCTTTTCATCCACGTTATTTTTCTCGTCGGTTTCCGGAACCGCGTTGCTGTCTTGATGCAATGGGCGTGGGCGTACTTCACCTTCAACAAGGGTGCGCGGCTTATCACGCGGAACTTTCAGGCGGAAACCCGGCCGCTGACGTGAAGAAGACTTAGCGAATTAACGAGTCAGTGAATTAACGAATGGGGAACAGCAGAGTCGAACGCGAAAGAGAGTTGCAGGATCGGACAAAGAAATTTGCCCTTCGGATAATTCGAGCGTTCTCCGGGCTGCCCAAGACTGAGGAAGCACGCGTCCTTGGACGACAATTTCTGAGATCTGGAAATGTCAGTGGCTGCTAATTACCTGGCGGCGTGCCGCGCTCGATCGGCCGCCGACTTCATTTCGAAAATAAGTGTCGTGGTTGAGGAGGCTCACCATACACTTTTCTGGCTCGAGCTCGTGGTAGAGGCGAAATTGGTGCCGCAAAATAAGCTGGAGCACCTAACAGCCGAGGGCGAAGAGCTCTTAAAAATATGCTCAGCTTCAGTCGCGACCGGAAAAGCCAATCGTTAATTCACTCAGTCGTTAATTCGCTAAATGGCCAAGCACGTCCTTCCAAACTTCCGCATCGCCGTCGTCGGGTCGGGCGCGATCGGTTGTTATTACGGGGCGAAGCTCGCGTATTACGGACGCGATGTGCATTTCTTAATGCGCGGCGACGTAACGGAAATTCGCCGTTTTGGAATTCGCGTCCGCAGCAAAGGCGAGAACTTGCGGGTGGCGCAGGTCAATCATCAGGCATCTACCGAGCAGATCGGGCCGTGCGACCTCGTTATCGTCGCGCTGAAAGCCACATCGAACAGCGATCTGACGAAACTAATTCCGCCGCTTCTGCACGAGAAAACGATGTTGCTCACGTTGCAAAACGGATTCGGCAACGAAGAGTTTCTCGCAGAGCATTTCGGAGCGGAACGCGTGCTTGGCGGGCTTTGTTTCGTTTGCCTCAATCGTATCTCGCGCGGAGTGATCGAGAGTTATGGGCATGGACGCCTCGCGATTGGCGAATACAGCGAGGGCCCTCAGCCGCGGACGCATGACGTCATTTGGGAATTCAAGCGTTGCGGGGTGGTCTGCAGTGCCGTGGAGAATCTGACGCTCGAACGGTGGCGAAAACTGGTCTGGAATATTCCCTTCAACGGGCTCTCTATCACCGCCGGCGGAGTCGATACCGCTGCCATTCTCGCGGACGAAGACCTGCGCGCGCTTACGCTCGCCTTGATGGAAGAAGTCATCGGCGCCGCGAACAAATGTGGATTTCCACTTGCGAGCCACACGGCGCTGGAACAGATCGGGCGAACGAAATCGCTGGGCGCTTACAAGCCTTCGACCCTGATTGATTTTCAAGCAGGCCGGCCGCTCGAGATCGAAGCAATTTGGGGCGAGCCATTACGAAGGGCGAAGGCAGCGGGAGCTTCGACGCCGCGATTGGAGAAGCTCTATGCGGAATTGAAAGCGCTCGATCTCGCTCAGCGCAATGAGTTGGCGGCGGTTACGGCGAATTTGTGAGATGACGCCCACGATCACGGTGCACAATCGGCAACGGACTGTGAAGACTCCGCTCACCGCGTTGCGAGATTTTGCGCAGAGTGCGTTGCGCGGAGTTCTGAAAATTCCCAGGAGAAAAGCCAGTGCGTTGGTGGAGCTGGAAGCTATCAGTGTCATCCTGGTTTCCGATCGGCGTATGGCCGCTTTGCATCGGCGCTTCCTCGATGTCTCCGGGCCGACCGATGTCATCACCTTTCAGCACGGTGAGATTTTTGTCAGCACCGAGACCGCGCGCAGGCAGGCCCGGCGCTTCGGGACTTCGCTCGAGCATGAGCTGCGTCTCTACATCGCGCATGGTCTGCTTCACCTTCATGGCTTTGACGACAGAGATCTCCGCGGCGCTGCCCAAATGAAACGCGCGCAAGAAAAGCTCGTGGCCTCTGCTCTTCTGTAGCGGCGGTCTATGACCGCCGAACGCGTGTCCTTCCAGCGCCGACGGCGGTCATAGACCGCCGCTACAGGTTGAACGAAGGGCAGCCTGTGGTAGCATCTTTCCATGAGTAGGCAGCCACGCGGAGGAGGGCGGTGGCGCCTGGTAACTGAGTGAGACAACTCGGGTCAGCCGCGATGCACAGTTACTTCGAGTCAGCCGTCGAAAATCCGGTGATCGAGCAAGAGACTCGCGCCGCCGAAGAACTCGATCTCCCAT
The DNA here is from genome assembly GCA_003134785.1 of Spartobacteria bacterium. GTDB lineage: Bacteria > Verrucomicrobiota > Verrucomicrobiia > Chthoniobacterales > UBA10450 > AV80. The sequence goes on along the minus strand of PLCN01000018.1, from coordinate 28,162 downwards.
GGCAGGTTGTCGTGCATAACGACCCCGTCAATTTGATGTCGTACGTCACGATGGTGTTCCAGCGCGTTTTCGGTCTCCCGCGCGAGAAGGCGGAAAAACACATGCTCGAAGTGCACCAGCAGGGACGCTCGATTTTGTGGAGCGGGATGCGCGAGCGCGCCGAACTCTACGTCCAACAGCTTCACGGTTACCTCCTCCTGGCCACGCTCGAACGAATGAATTGATATGGAAATTCGCCGCCAGGGTGATTGCCTCGAGATTTCCGAGCTTGATCCCTTTCTGGCGGAGCTGCTCCGGCAAATTCCGGAGAGCACGAATACCGACGGCGCCGAAACCGCGCAGCAACGATTGTTCAGTTCGCCCGCAGCGGCTTCGCAGAAGGAAATCTGCGCGGAATGGAAACTCTATGTCGAACCAGAACTGCGGCGTGTTTTCCAGACCGCCACGGAAACCGTGACCGCTGATCTGCAGCAACTCAATGGCAGCACCAAACCGTTCGCCAATTGCACGCTGCGGATTCCGGCGCAAAACTCCGACGCATGGCTGAACGCGCTGAACCAAGCGCGTCTCGTCATTGCCGCGAAATATAATTTCAGCGAGGCGGATCTCTGTGATCACTACCGCTCGCCGATCGGTTCACGCCGTGATCTCGGTTTGTTTCAGGTGAATTTCTACGGATTCCTCCAGGAATTTATTTTGCACGAGCTGGAGAAGGAATAGCTGTAGCGGCGATCTATGACCGCCGAAAAGTCGATGTCAGAGATGGCGCACAAAGTTGAGCGACCGCCTTCGGCGGCCATAGACCGCCGCTACAATCAGCCCGTATGCCGCTTCCGCACCATCGCCATCAGGCGGTCTTTCAGCGCGTCGGAAGATTTTGCAGGACGCAAACTCAGGGCGAACGCTTCGTGCATGCTGTAGCACTTGCCGATGAAATCTTCCGCCTGTTGGCCGAATTGTTTTCGGGCCAGCTCAAAGGCTTCGGTCTCCTCCGCTTCCAGCGCGCCGATCACGTAAAGTCGCGCCTGGTTCTGGAATTCTTCAAAGCTCATCGCGCAATTCTTTCAGGCCGTCGTAGATCTTCTTCAGCCCTAATTCGAGCCGCGTCTTGACCGTTCCTAACGGTGTATTCGTTTTTGCGGCGATTTCGCGCTGACTCATCCCGCGAAAAAATGCAAGATTTATGGCCTCCTGCTGCGCCACCGGCAGGGTGTCAATGACGCGGCGGACGAGAACACGCGTGTCGCTGAAGGTGATTTCCTCCTCGGTCGCGTTATGCACCCACGCATCGGGTTGTTGTTCCGTCTCTGTCTGAAGCCGCTCTCCGGCACGAGCGTAGGCCTGCTTTTTCCGCAATCCATCGATCGCCCGCCGACGCGCCAGCGTCACCATCCAGCCGAGCGGTTTCCCTTTTTGGGCCGAGAAATTCTTGGCCTGATTCCAGATCTCCATGAAAATTTCCTGCAGGAGATCGTCGGCTTCCGCTTCGTTGTGGATCACGCGCAGGATCAGCGCTTTCAGGATCCCGTTGTATCGATCGTATAAAAGCGAGAGTGCTTCGGGTTCTTCGCGTTGGATCGCGTGCATGAGATCCAGATCGGTCGGCGCGCCCGGCTCGAGTTCCGGCGCCGCGGCGGGCATCCGCGGCGGGCGCGCTTCGCTCGTCTCGTCTTGGAGTCCGCTTGCCGGCGTGAAATCGATGGCCATGATCGCTCCTTAGGCGCTCTTCTTTTTCGCGACCCATTCCTTGATATGGGTCTCGAGAACATTCATCGGCAACGCGCCGTTTTTGAGGACCTCATCGTGAAAAGCGCGCAGGTCGAATTTCGAGCCCAGCTCTTTTTCAGCAGAGGTGCGCAACTCACGGATTTTTAGTTGGCCGATTTTGTAGCCGAGCGCCTGCGAAGGCCAGACGATGTAACGATCGACCTCGACTTCGATATCATGCGGCGGATTACCGGTGTTCTCTTCGAAATATTTGATCGCCTGTTCGCGCGTCCAATCCATCGAATGCAGACCGGTGTCCACCACCAGGCGCACGGCGCGCAGCATTTCGTCACCGAGGTGGCCGAAGTTCTGATACGGATCCTTAAAAAATCCCATCTCGTAGCCAAGGCTTTCCGCATAAAGAGCCCAGCCTTCGGCGAAGGCATTGTAGCCGCCGTTCTTTCGGAACTCCGGCAGGTCCTCCATCTCCTGCGCGATCGCGATTTGGAAATGATGGCCGGGAACCGCCTCATGCAGAGTGAGCGTTTCCATTCCCCATTTCGGCCGGCCCGGCAGATCGTAAGTGTTGGCGAAGAAGTAACCCGGCCGTCCAGCCTTGAGCGAACCGGGCTCGTAATAAGCGCCCGCTTGCGATTTCTCCGCGTAGGCTGGCACTGGGCGAACGCCGTAAGGCAGGCGCGGGAGGAAGCCGAAGAATTCCACCAGCTTCGGGTCGATCTGTTTCGCGATATCGCGGTAGCCGGAAAGCAAACTCTCCGCGTCGGTGTAATAGAATTTCGGATCGGTCAGTAGATATTTGATGAAGGCGTGGAAGTCGCCTTTGAATCCCGTGGTCGCGATGACTTTGTCCATCTCGCCGTGAATCCGTTTCACTTCGTCGAGCCCGATCTGATGAATCTGCGCCGGCGTCAGCTCCGTCGTCGTTTGTTGCCGCGTCGTGTAGGCGTAAATCTTGTCGCCGTTCGGCAGCTTGTTCACTCCGATCGTCGTGCGGCAGCCCGGGATGTATGTCGCCGTCAGGAAATCGTGGAGCTTTTGATACGCGGGCTCGACTTTTTTCGTGAACACTTCCATCGCCGCCTGACGCAATCGCGTTTGATCGCCCGCCGACACGAGTGACGACATTTCTTTGAACGGCTGGAGCATCGTGCTCTCCGCCGCGTCTTTCACGATCAAGTTTCCCACCTGCTCGGGAACATCGCGGAGCGTGATTTGCGGGGGCGTGATCTTTTGCTCGAGACCCTTTTGCAAAAGCGCGATCGTCTGATCGATCAGCGCCGGCACGCTATTCAATCGCGCGACGAGATCCTCGTAATCTTTCGTGCTCTTGAAGGTCGTCGACGAAATGACCTGCGCGACGCTTTGCTGCACGCCCCCCATTTGCGTGACTTGTAGAAGCTCGAATGGAAACTGATCGCCTTCGACCGAGAACTCAGCGTTGCGTCGGTAAAGGTCGTAACTGATTACGTCCGCTTCGGAAAGCTTGTCGCGCTTGATCGACTTGATCAATTCGAGATCGAGTTTGTCCGTCTCTTTGCGGCGAGCGATCTCTTCGAAAGAGATATCAGTCCAGTGATCGTTCTGTCCCGGATAACCAACGGCTGTGGCAAATTCTGGCGCTTCTTCCATGGTATATTCCCACGAAAAATCGAAGAGGCGATGGAGCCGGTCCGGATCGCTTAGCTTCTCGTTGTTCGCGAGCAGCGCCTTGCCGCGCGCGGTGAATTCCTCGGCCGGGGTCGCGCCCGACGCCACGCGAAGCAGTGCCAGAACGCAAAACAAAACAAGAAGCGGTCGCATGAAGAAGGGAGATTTAGTAGCAAGCGCGAAGTTAGTCCAACTGATTTGCCCAAGGAGCGGCGGTTTCCAAACCGCCGTCGCGTGCTCCATGAGCGCGCCAGCGAATGTCCCCTCTGGCTTCAATTCATCTCGGGCTGTCCGGGGTTCTATTCGGCTCTTGACCGTCCCGACGGGCGCGGTCTAGCCTCGCAAATCCATTCCGCTCACCGACCCAACCTGAAAAACACCATGCGCTTACTCGCTCTCGCGATCCTGTTCCTCGCCGCCTCTTCCTTTGTGCGCGCGCAAGATGCGGCGTCCACGCCTTTCAAACAGCGGTCGCCGGCGGCGGAGGACGAAACACCCGCGCCTACCGCCACACCGACGCCCAGGCCCGTGATAATTTCGACGCCCAAACCGATGCCGAGCGCGACGGAGACTGAAACACTCGAGCTGCCGGCTATTTCCACTCCGCGGCCTACAGCAACGCCGGTGCCAAAACCGACTGCGTCGCCAACGCCACGACCAACGCCTAAGCCAACAGCCACGCCGGTGCCCAAGCCAACCGCAACCCCAACGCCAAAACCCACTCCAAAACCGACGCCGCGACCTACTGCGACACCAAGACCCAAACCTACCGCCACGCCGAAACCGAAACCAACCGCAACACCGACGCCGCGATCTACTGCAATCCCGACGCCCAACCCCACCGCGATTCCAACGCCGCCGAGACCCACTCCGGAGACGTCACCCGCTACTGATCAAGGCGCGGTCGACGCGGCTTCGAAATTGAAGACGCTCGAGCAGAGTTGGGAAGGTTCCTACCTCAACCACGACACCACCATCATCGAAAAATTGGTGGCGGACGATTTCGTCGGCACTTCATCGAGCGGCAAGACCGGGAACAAAACGACTCTGCTCGCCGAGGCTAAGAAAGATACCAATGTCTACAAAACCGCTGTCTCGAGCGAGATGGTCGTGCATTCGTTCGCCCCAGATGTGGCCGTCGTGACTGGAATTGCCCGGGAAACCGGAAAGAGCAAGGCCGGCAAGGAATTTTCGCACGCCTACCGCTTTACCGATACCTGGGTGGAGCGAAACGGCGAGTGGCAATGCGTCGCGGCTAGCGCGATGGCGATGCCGAAAAAATAGCGGCGAATCTTTTCTTGTAGCGGCGGTCTATGACCGCCGAAGCGAATTCACTGCCCACCGGACGGCGGTCATAGACCGCCGCTACAGAAGATCCCTGTAGCCGCTTCGCTGTGCGAAGCGTGAACCGAGTGTCACGCTATCTCTCACGCCGCCCACCCGCCTTCGCCTCGCTTCGGCGGGCAGGCAGGGCGGCGGCTACAGCACTGAGCTACAGCAATCGAAACGATTGCGCGGCGGCGATTGTTGCGCCAACTGTTAGCCGCATGGCACAGCCGTCGAGTGATCCCGCCGTCGATCCCCTTTGGTACAAAGACGCGATCATCTACGAACTGCACGTCAAGACATTCCACGACAGCAACAGCGACGGGATCGGCGACTTCCGCGGCCTGATCGAAAAGCTCGATTATCTCCAGGAACTCGGCGTCACCGCCATTTGGATTCTGCCTTTCTATCCTTCGCCCCTGCGCGATGACGGCTACGACATCGCCGATTACTACGACGTCAATCCGAACTACGGCACGCTCGCCGATTTCCAAGCCTTCCTCGCCGCCGCCCACGATCGCGGGCTCAAGGTGATCACGGAACTCGTGATCAATCACACCTCCGATCAAAATCCGTGGTTCCAGAAATCGCGCCGGGCCGCGCCAGGATCGCCGGAGCGCGACCTGTATGTCTGGAGCGACTCGCCGGAGAAATACAAGGAAGCGCGGATCATCTTCAAAGATTTCGAGACCTCGAACTGGTCTTGGGATCCGGTGGCAAAAGCTTACTACTGGCACCGCTTTTATTCCCACCAGCCTGACCTGAATTTCGACAACCCGGAAGTCCACGCCCTCGTCGAAAAGGTGCTCGATTACTGGCTCGCGATGGGCGTCGACGGGTTGCGGCTCGACGCCGTTCCATACTTATATGAGCGCGACGGCACGAGCTGCGAGAATCTCCCCGAGACGCTCGCCTACCTCGTGAAATTACGCGCGCACGTCGATGCGAATTTCCAGGGCCGCATGCTTCTTGCCGAGGCGAATCAATGGCCGGAAGACGCGGTGGCCTATTACGGCAAAGGCGATGCGTCGCACATGAATTTCCACTTCCCGCTCATGCCGCGGATGTTCATGTCGTTGCAGATGGAGGATCGCTTTCCGATCATCGACATTCTCGATCAGACGCCCGCGATTCCCGAGAACTGTCAATGGGCCATGTTCCTCCGCAATCACGACGAGCTGACTCTAGAAATGGTCACCGACGAGGAACGCGATTACATGTATCGCGTTTACGCGAACGATCCGCGCGCGCGCATCAATCTTGGCATCCGGCGCCGCCTCGCGCCCTTGCTCGCGAACAGCCGCCGCAAGATCGAGCTGCTCAACATCCTTCTCTTCTCCATGCCCGGCACGCCCGTCCTCTATTACGGCGACGAAATCGGCATGGGCGATAATTTCTATCTCGGCGATCGCAACGGCGTGCGCACCCCGATGCAATGGAGCCCCGACCGCAATGCCGGATTTTCCAAATCGAATCCGCAGCAGCTCTACCTGCCGATCACGATCGACCCGGAATATCACTACGAGGCAATCAACGTCGAAAATCAGCAGAAGAATTTATCCTCGCTGCTTTGGTGGATGCGCCGCGTCATCGGGATGCGGAAGAATTTCAAGGCGTTCTCGCGCGGCTCGCTCGAATTCTTGTATCCGGAAAACCCGAAAGTCCTGGCGTTTCTGCGCCGGCACGAAGACGAGACCGTTCTCGTCGTCGTAAACCTCTCTCGTTTTTCCCAGGCGGCGGAGATCGATCTCTCGCGCTTCTCGGGTTGCAGCCTGATGGAGGTTTTCAGCCAAAACTATTTCCCGGCGATCAAAGAATCGCTTTATCCGATTACGCTCGGACCGCATGCGCACTACTGGTTCGTCCTGCGCGCGCAGCCCGCAGCCGCGCGCGCTTCGCTGGAACGCGTCGTGCCGACGCTCGAGGCCGCGCCGAATTTGCCGACGCTTCTGGCCGATGGCCAGCGGTCGCGCTTCGAACGGGAGGTTTTGCCGGAATTCATTCGTCACTGCCGCTGGTTCGGCGCAAAGGCGCGCACCATTCGCGATCTGCGCATCGCCGAGGAGGTGCCGATTGCCGGCGAAGGTGGCGCGCAGTTTTGGTTCCTCGAAGTCACTTACACCGAGGGTGCGCCGGAGACCTACGCGCTGCCGGTGCAGATCGCGATCGGCGAACCTGCCCACGCGCTCGCGCAGGCGGCGCCTCAGGCTGTCATTGCGCGCTTCGCCGGGGCGGAAGAAACCATCCTCTACGATGCGATCTGGGACGCAGCTTTCCGCGAGCAACTTTTCCGCGCCATCACGCAACGCGAAAGCTTGAAAGGAAAATCCGGTGACCTGCTCGGAGTGCCCGGCAGTTCGCTGCCGCTCGACGATAAGATTCCGCCTTCCCACGTCGTCGCCGCCGAACAAAGCAATTCGTCGATGCTGTTCGAGAATAAATTTTTCCTGAAGCTTTATCGCAAGCTCGAGGACGGCGTAAATTCCGATGTCGAGATCACGCGGTTCCTGACGGAAAAGCGTGGCTTCGCTTCTGTGCCCGCATTCGCCGGCGCGATCGAATATCGCCGGGGAAAATCGGCGCCGACTGTCGTCTGCCTCCTGCAATCCGCCATCGCGAATGAAGGCGATGCGTGGGCGCTCACGCTCGATTCCGTCGGCCGCTATTATGAGCGGGTCCTGGGACGCAAGGCTGACTTGCAGATCGAAAACGCGCCGCCCGGTCCGGTGATGGAGGAATTGATCGGCGGCATCTATCCGCAGAAGGCGAGGCTGCTCGGTCAGCGCACCGGCGAGCTGCATCTCGCGCTCGCTTCCGATCCGGACGATCGCGCGTTTGCGCCGGAACCGTTCAACGCGCTCTCGCAACGTTCCGTTTATCAAAACATGCGCGCGTCGTTGCGGAAGGCTTTTGCGCTGCTGCAAAAAAAACTGCCCGACTTGTCTGAGACGTTCCAAGTTGAAGCGAAGGAAGTGCTAGCCGCCGAGCAAAAAATTCTCGCGCAGGAACAGCGCATTCTCGATCAACGTTCCGCCGCGTCGAAGATCCGCATTCACGGCGATTACCACCTGGGCCAGGCTCTCTACACCGGAAAAGATTTCATCATCCTCGACTTCGAAGGAGAGCCCGCGCGTCCGCTCAGTGAGCGGAAGTTGAAGCGCTCCGCCTTGCGCGATGTGGCCGGCATGATGCGTTCATTTCAATACGCCGCTTACAGCGCGCTTTGGCAGCCCGCGATGCGACCCGAAGACATCCCGTTCCTCGAACGCTGGGCCGATCTTTGGTATCGGCAAATGGCCAGCGTCTTTTTGCAGAGCTATCTCAAGACGACCCGGGGCGCGTCCTTCATCCCGCCCCGCGAAAGCGATCTCGAGGTTTTGCTCCAGGCCTATCTCCTCGACAAAGCCGTCTACGAAGTCGGCTACGAGCTGAACAATCGTCCGACCTGGGTCGTCATTCCCATTCGCGGCATCAAACACATCCTCACCTCGATGTAATAACTGTAGAGGCGTTTGTGCCAAGCGCCTGTCTTGTCGGTTAGGTGCTTGGCACAAGCACCTCTACATCAGAAAAAGTTCGCACTCCCTTCACCTCGCAGCTAGAACCAACCAATTCTTCCGACACTCCATATGAATGCACACCTCGACTCCATCGATCGCCAAATCGCCACGAAACATCTTCTCACTCATCCATTCTACCTGGCCTGGACCCGCGGCGATCTGAGCATGGCCGCGCTCGCCGATTACGCGCGTCAATATTATCACCACGTCGCCGCCTTCCCGACCTACCTCTCCGCCGTGCACGCGCGCTGCGACGATCAACCGACGCGCCGTGAACTGCTCGATAACCTCATCGACGAGGAATCGGGCTCGCCGAACCATCCTGAGTTGTGGCTCCAATTCGCCGAAGGCCTCGGTGTTGCAAAGGAAGATGTCCGGTCGTCGGGAAAATGGAATGAGACTTCGAATCTCATCGGAACCTTCCGCTCCGTTTGCTCGGAAGGCACCACCGTCGAAGGCCTCGCCGCCCTCTACGCCTACGAAAGCCAGATTCCCGCCGTCTCCGAATCGAAGATCAAAGGCCTGGTCGAGAACTACCAGATGACTGAGCCACGTGACTATCAATACTTCACGGTCCACGTCGAAGCCGATCGCGAGCACGCCGCCGCCGAACGCTCCATGCTCGGTCAGTACATCAACGACGATAACGCCGCGACGACCGCGACTGCCGTCGACCGTATTCTCGATGCTCTCTGGGAAATGCTCTCCGGCGTCTGCCGCCGTCATGCCATCGCCTGCGCGTAGTTCTTCTGTAGCGGCGGTCTATGACCGCCGACGATAACGCTCGGCCCTTCTCTCGTTAGGCAACACCGTGCATCTCATCGCAGCACGCGCCGCCTGATTTTGGTCGGCTTGCTTGTCCCATGCTTGCTCGTCAGCATTCCGGCGATCCTCGCTTATCGAGCGCAGCAACAGCTTTTCGATTCCTTTCGTTGGGTTTCTCACACGCTTGAAGTGCAGCACCAGCTTCAGCGTCTCCTTTCGTTACTCGTCGATGCGGAGACCGGCATGCGCGGATTCATACTTAGCTCCCAGGACAACTATCTTGAGCCCTATCAAACGGCGATCGCTCAGCTCCCACGGCAGACCGCGCTGCTTCGCGTTCTCACCGCGGACAATCCCGTCCAGCAAGATCACCTGCGCCAGCTCGAGCCTCTGTTGGCCGGCAAGCTCAGCCTCATGGCCGAGACCATCGCCCTCCAGCAGCGAGGCGACCGCGACGCGGCCCTCAAGCTCTTCGGCACCGATCGCGGCAAGCAGTCGATGGACGCCATCCGTGCCCGCATCGACTTGATGGAACAGGAAGAGACGCGTCTTCTCGCTATTCGCCAGGACCTTGTCGCGTCGCGCAGCCGCTTCGGCACAGGCCTGGCCTCCGCCTTAGTTGCTCTCAATCTTTTTTTCGCGGTGGCGATCCTGATCCTGGTCCGCCGGCTCGCGCGGCTGCAGAACCTAGTCACGATTTGTGCCTGGTCGCGCACGGTCCAGTATGAGGGCGAATGGCTTTCCTTCGAGGAGTATCTCCACCGCCGCTTCGGCCTGAATACCAGCCACGGCATTTCCCCCGCCTAAGCAGAAAAGGCCTTTGGCCCTGCCGCGCGGACTTAGCTCTCAACGCCTGCGCATAGTTCTTCTGTGGCGGCGGGCGGTTTGGAAAGCGCCCGTCCTTGTTATTGAACCGGGTGGTTACCCATCGTAAGCCGCTTACGATGGATAAATCCGACCGATCAATCGCCGCTGGAATGACAACGATCTTTCCAGGGAAGACATCGAATAGAACTCGACTTCTCCGGCGGAAATCGGTAATCATCGGCCTCATGAAGTTCCCCCTTTGTTCGCTCCTAGCCGCGGCGCTGCTGTGCAGTTGCGGAGGCCTCACTCCGCTGCATCAAAACACCAGCGCGAATCCGACTAACTCAATTGTGCCGAAGACCGGTCACGAGCTGGCCTTCATCGAGTTTGGAGAACAGGGGTCCTATCAGGATCCCAGCCAGTTGCAGAACGCCGTCGACCTGATCAAGCGCACGCCGCGGCCTCTCGTCATCACCTACGTTCACGGCTGGCATAACAACGCCGGCTCGGCTGACGTCACCCGATTCTCCGATTGGTTGGCGGAGATCAGCCAGACCCAACTCATCCGTACCAGCGGCCTTCACCTCATCGGCGTCTTTCTCGGCTGGCGCGGCGAGATCACCACGGTGCCCGTCGTTCGGCAATTTACCTTCTACAGCCGCAAAGCCGCAGCAGAACGCCTGGCCAGTAACTTCGATTGTTACGACGCCATCGCCGCCGTTTCCCAGGCCGCGCGCGAATCGCACCGGGCCGATGGACAATACACCGTTTTGATTGGCCACTCTTTCGGCGGCCTCGTGGTCGAGCGTGCAGTCGCTCACGCCATCAACGCCGAAATGCATGGACACGCCGCCGCGGACCGCAGCCTGCCCGCGGATCTCATTCTCATGGTGAACCCCGCCTCCGATTCCATCCTGACCCGGCAGATGATTGCCGCTCTTTACTCCCGCCACACCGAGAACTCACGTCCCTTCCTCGTGTCTCTCACCTCGACTTCGGACGCAGCCACCGGCCTGGCATTCCCGGTAAGCACTTCACTCGCCGCCACCACTAAAGTCTTTAACGAAGTCGGCGTGCCCGGCTCCGCCGATCGCGAGAGCGAACGCCGTTTTTACACCGAGACGCCGGGCCACAACGAATTTCTGATCAACCACGAAACCGAGAAGCTGTCGAAAACGATCCAGGCGCCCGGCGGTTTGAACGCGCTCCAAACCAACCTTTCCCACAATCTGTCCGGCGAAGTCTTCACCACCGACGGCCCGAACGGAACCTTGGAGCTATGGCATTTCAAGCGCACCGGAAACGTCGATGTCCCTTATTGGGACGTGAAAGTCGATCCGAGCATCATCAAGGATCACGGCGACATCTGGAATCGGAAAGCGCAAGCCATGATGGCCGCCGTTTTCCGCATGACCAATCCCATTCTGAACCGCGCGGTAAAGCCTCGCGCGAATCTGCAAAAATCGCCGACGCGCAAACCGTTGACCGTGGAGTGAGCTGGGAGGAGTCTCGGGTATGCCGGGACATTCCCCCCAATGTGCGCGTTGCAAGTGATGGTTTGCCAGCACGGTTGAGTGGCGGTTGGATTCGCCGCAAGCCTCATTGCTTGGATCGCCCGGGATTACTCAGATTCTTTTTTAGTTGGACGCCTGCTCGCGAATGGAGCCGCAGGGATGCGAGCGACATAGATTACAAAACCCGAGGGGCGAGGGTGAGAGAGCGGGAAGCGATCGAATCAAAGCTTTCGGAGTTGGATGTTGTTTGAGCCCGCGTTGAGCGCAATCAAACGGGTTCGAGCGAAGGCCGTCGGTCCGGTTCGCCGATCGAATCCCTGCCCATTCCAATCTTAAAGACCTAACCGCGTTTCGGAATCTCAAGCCGGCGAAATTCTGTTGGCCCGGTTGAGTCGACAGCTTCTTGGATCTGACCAGCAGCAGCTTTGATTAGACCCAATTTGTTCGTCGAGAGTTTGAGGATTGCGATTTGCCGGCCGGATAGATTCTGCTGATAACGAACCCCTTGGTCCGCCGTGATGAACAGGTCGAACTCACCTTCGGCAAGATCGAGAAGCTCTCCATTCCGGATATTCTTCCAGCCCATTTGCGGCGCCGTCCGGCAAGTATATCGATCAAGAATATCGCGGAGCGGCAACGGCACGCATTCGTCGAGAAGAATCTTCACGACGGCTCGAGCAGCGCCTCTTTCGATTGCTCCAGGACCCGCGTCGCAACCTCGCGACTGACCGTCGGGAAGCATTCGAGAAATTCTTCGAGAGAATAGTCATCTTCCAGATAATCGAAGAGCGTTGCGACCGGTACGCGTGTGCCGTTGAAGACGGGAGTTCCACCGAGCACCTCGGGGTCGCTCATGATCAACGACTGCGCAGTCATGCCGGATTATAGCCGATACTTTGCAGTTCGGTAAACATCGGATTCAAATCTCAACCACCTAGCCGGCTCGCTTCGCAGTCTCCCTGTAGCCGCTTCGCTGCGCGAAGCGCCCACGATTAGTCAGATTCTCTTCTGCGTTAGGCGTTAGGCGTTGGACGTTGAGCGTTGGGAGTTCGGCCGTAGGCCGCCACTTCGTGCCACTTCAATAGACAAACGGCACGAGCCGTTTGGTGCGCCTCATGTAATCGGCGTAGCGCGAGCCGAGCGCACGCGAGAGCGCATCCTCCTCCACGTTCATTCGGCGAATAAAGGCTGCGAAGATCGGCACGAGTATAATGAGCAGCGCCGCCCAGTTGCGGAGCGTCAAAGCAAAACCCACGAAAGCCAGCAGCACGCCGGTGTAGGAAGGATGACGCACCACGCGAAAGGGGCCGCGCTCGACCAGCTCATGGTCTTTTTCGATTGTTACATCCACGGTAAAAAAGCGGCCGAGCGTGATGATGGCCCACCAGCGCAGGAAGAGCCCCGCGACAAACAGGAACACGCCCGCGAACGCAAACATTTGCCGATGCGGCAACGCCGCCTCCGGCCAACGCTTCGCTACGTAAATTCCCGCTGCCACGCTCACCATGATCACCAGCCACAAGACGCGGAGCGTGCTCCGGTCCTGCTTCGTCCCGGTGCGACTGCGCGATCGGCGCGTTATTGTCAGCAGCACTTCCGAGATCAGGTAAACCAGCCCGAGCTGGAGCGAGAGAGACATTACGCCGGATGTTTTCGCACAGGTCCCGATTGATCAAAGCCTTTTCGCGATTCGCTGTTCCCTGTAGCCGCTTCGTCATTGACTCGCGAAAGCTTTCGGAGCTGTGCGAAGCGTGATCGCGATTTGGTCCGGAGATTGGGCAGATTTACGCAGATTTTGTTTCTGACCTCGCGACAGTCACTCAAGCTGCAACCTGCGCGGATTCTGCGTGCCATGCCAGAACCGCAGCACATCGACACAACGGCGAGCATTGTCGACCCGGTAGAAGATCAGATACGGGGTGCGAACGAGCTTCTTCAGTCGGGACGACGCCGGACGTTGCCGCCGCGTTCCGGAAATTCCGCAAGACTTTCCGCCCGGTCGAGCAGCGACATTCCAAGGCGAGCCGCGGCCTGTAAGTCTTCTTTGGCAACGTGCCGAACAATGGCTTCGAGATCGTCCAGCGCCAGGGGCTGGTAAATTACTTTGAAGTCCATTGAGCGAGGCGGCGTCGCGCCTCTTCAATGCCAACACCCTTATCCGCGTCGAAGGAGCTGACCGCTTCATCAATCGCCGCGAGCATCTCAGGGGTTTCTTCTACTTCCAATGCAGGATCGATTTCGATCAGGCGGCGGAGCACGGTCTGCCGTTCGCGCGCGTCAAGTCTGGGCAATTCCTCGAGGATTTCCCTTACACTCATAGATTGAGATTACGACATCCGATCAGCGGAGGCAACAATCGTTTCCGTCCACGGACTGCGGAGCTCTCTTCTCGTTGGATGTTGGATGTTGAGCAGCCTGCCCCTGCCTGCCCGCCGTGGCGGGAGCGTAGTCGAATGGGAGGCGGATGAATCCAGCACCGGCCCGGCCAGTCTGATGCTGATCGATCCGGACGGAAACCCGGTCCGCGATTCCTGATTCGAGATGGCCGCCATGTGGGTGCACGCCTATATCCACACAAGATTCGCTTTCTGACGCCTGCCCGCCGCAGGCTTTGCGAAGGAGGGTCGCCAGCCCGCCGAACTTGAAGAACAGAGAAACGGAAACGGGAGAAACGTAAACGCCTTCAACCTCCTCGGCCTCGTGATCAGGTCGGCTCACTCGAACCCGGCAAAAGCGCGACCGGAGCCCTTCGCCGGTCCAGATCGCAAGGACCTAGGAAAGACGGCACTCGTCGATCTCGCGTGAACCGCGAAGCGGTGCCTTGCTTGCCGGGCTTTCCGGGAAGATGATCAGGTCGATGACAATCGATAGCGTTCTGGCCAGCATCGCGGTGAGGGATCTGAAGGTGGCGGCATGGCACGAAAAGCTTTTCCAGCGATCTCGCCATTTCTCGCTACGGTGTGCAGATTATCAACCATGCGCTGGCGCCATACGCACAAATCTTCGTGTCCTAACGTGCCTACATGCATGGGAACTCCGGGCACCGTGACTTAAGCGCGACCGAAAGCAGCACTGATGTCGCAAACCCACACAATCCGGTTGATCCAAGTCGGCGATTTCCATCTTGTCGATCTCGACGCGAAGCTATTCGTCGATTGGAAAGACAAAGCATTCCCCTCCGGTGTAGGCGACAAGCTGTCCATTAGTCCGGTGAGGAGCGTTATGCGCTCGCTTGTGCGGATTTGCAATCAGCATCGAACATCTTTAGCGGGCCTGCTTATATGCGGCGATCTGACGGATAAAGGGAACTTAGATGGGTACCGAATCTGCCTAGAGTACCTCGTGAAGAATCTTCGGATGAACGAAGGTATATGGCCGACCGAGCAGATTCACGCCGTTCCAGGAAATCACGACGTCAATCGGACTAAGTGTGATCCGAAGGGAACGGACGTCCATTTGAAATTCGAACCCCTTATCGACGCGTGGGTGAACGTTGGACTAGATGTGCTTGCCGCAAAGCAATGCCGGCATACACGTGTCTCCGCGAACGGGCACAAGCTCGATCTGTTTTCCTTGAACTCCTGCATTGGATGCGGCGAGCGCCGGTATCTGCCGGCTGACGTAAAAGATAAGCTTGACGCTCTAATCAAGTCGTCTTCGGCACATCTCGATCTAATATGGGAGCAACTCGACACACCCGCTTTCATCGAGGCGGACGTAAATGTCGTAACGACCACCCTCGAGCAACAGTCCGACATCTCATTAGGCGTAGTCGTAGCGCATCATAACCTGTTACCGCAGGCGCTTCCGCGGTTCGAAATGTACAGCGATGTGGTCAATGGTGGCCTCGTCCGATCGCGGTTATCACAGTGCGCCCACCCAATAATCTACTGTCACGGTCACATCCATGATGATCCAGTGGAGATAGTCACGAATGCTAAGTCTCATCGCGGCAGGCTTATTTCAATTTCAGTGCCGAAGTTTGATCAGGGGT
The DNA here is from genome assembly GCA_003134785.1 of Spartobacteria bacterium. Lineage (GTDB taxonomy): Bacteria > Verrucomicrobiota > Verrucomicrobiia > Chthoniobacterales > UBA10450 > AV80. The sequence goes on along the minus strand of PLCN01000018.1, from coordinate 12,821 downwards.
TTAACGTGCTGGAACTCGACTACTCTCGTTCAGATGTTCCAATGGGCTGCAGGGTCGTACCATTTCGCTTTCAGAATGATGGCGAAGTCCGCGCTGAGGCGCCCATCCGTATTCCACTCCGTACAATTAGAGACGCCGCCCGCGTTACGGATGATTTGGCGAAGTCAGTCTTACAACGTATAGGAAAGTCGCTTATGAGGCTTGAAGATGTGCGAGCAACGCTTCCAAAGCCGACGCCACAAGCGCGCACCGTAGCGCAGGTGTTGGTGGACCTTGAGTGGCTGGGATTCGTAGACATAGATAACAGAAGCGAAGAGGCTCGGCACTGGCAGGTAAGGAGGACTGATCCGTGAACAGCTCCCCGTTTGAACCGAAGCGGTTTGAATATGAAGGGCAACATCTATACTTCTTACCGAGCAACTTTTCCGAACTTCTCGAACCACCCAGTCCCGCGTATTTAGTCGGGTCGCGTGGCACCGGGAAGACGACTCTCCTCAAAGCCCTCGCTTGGAACGAACGCCTGAGTAACGAATCGCTTAAAAGGCAGCTAGGCCATGATGCTTTTAGTAAGGAATACATAGGCGTTTACCTTAAGCTACCGGAGTACGTTCTAAACGCATTCGATGCGCGACTCGCTAGCGAAAGTGATCTTTCTCGGGCGCTCGTTCCGGGCATTTACCTAGATGCGATCGCTCTACAACTGCTGAGCGATGCAATCGCGGAGCTAATTAGCAACAACGTCCTGCGCATCTCGGCAGACGACGAGCAAGCGTGCGTTGCCGAAGTCTTCGCGCATTTGTGGAGGGCGACAAATCCATACGGCCGTCATGCGTCGCGTCCGTCGACGACACTGAAGGGTCTCAGCCAAGAGATGCGACGGATCCAGACTGCACTCGCTGATTACGCGGTACACGGACGAGCGATCGACGCATCGGTCGAGCAATTTCTGACCGCGCAATGCGGACAACTCGGGAGAGACGTTGGGGGCAAGCTGGGAGATTTATGTAACCGCAGTACAGAGGACGGAACTGCTAGCTGGCATTTTAAGGTCTGCATGGACGAGGGAGAGTGTCTCAGCGTCGCACATCAAAGGGTCCTCAACACGCTCGTCCGATTATCAAAGTGGCCATTATTTCACCTAGTGTCATTCGTTCGCAGGCCGGAAGATCCTTCAACAACCTATGTGCCAAATCTAAGTTTGTCGGACGCCGACCGTCGATTGGTATTACTCGACCAGATGAATGACAAAGAGTTCCGTTCTCTTGCGGAAGGCGTCTCGACGGTCCGCATACAAGAACGATTAAAGGATTTCACGGTTAAGTTCGATGCGATCGCATGCTTGGGTCGTTTGAGCATTAACCAGCTACTGCTATCGATTCTTTCGACGTCTGAGAAAGCATACGCTAAGAAGCTCTTAAAGTCGGCGCGCGAGATCGCGAAGGAACCATTTTTCGCGAACTTGCTCGAGAACCAGCCGCCCTCCGGTGATGATGAACAGGATACCGCTGGTACGCCTCTAATTTACCAAGCGTATCTTTTGGATAAACTTAGGGTTGGACTACCAGAGCCAAGCGACCCAAAGTGGATGCGGCGCGCACAGCAAAGCGCAAACCTGCGGAAGAAAATGGTTGCGGCGTATTTATCCTTGTGCGCCGAGCTAGGAGCAGATGTGCGCTACGCGTCCGCGAAAATGGTGCTCCAAATGAGCGACCTCTGCATTCGAGACTACCTGAACTTCCTGCATGAGATTTTCGTCGAGAGTAAACTGCCGGTCCGGGGCTTCATTGAACAAACCCCAAGCCTCAAAGTTCAGGACGCAGCGATCAAGCGAGCAAGCCTGAACAAGCGCAATTCACTTCGAGAGTCCGGGGTTCTCTCGCCCACTGAGGCAGGCCGAATTATCGATGCATTGGCCGAGATAACCCGCATCGTTCAAACGACGGGACCAGGGAAGGCTCCTCTCGAAGCCACCGAACGCGGATTGTTTACTGTCGATTTCAGCGAAGGCGAGCGGAAAACATACGCGGAGCTGCTTGCGCTAATTCGTGACGCGGCCGAGGCAGGCTTTCTCGTAGTGATTCAAGAGGGAAGTAGTTCGAAGAAGTTCCGTGTTCATACGTCGCTTTCGGCAGCATACGGCTTCTCTTATCGAGGAGCCTACTACAACACTTTGATTTCACTGCGAGAGATCGACGAGATTCGGCACATTGCCGATCCGAAACGGTTTGCTCACACAGTAAAGCGAATAGGTGAACGTCTCGCCGGTGGGAAACCAGAGACAGGAAGTCTTTTCGTGACGGAAGGGGAATGATCACTCGCTTTAGAGACTCGTACTTAGCTGGTACATCCGACTGCTTCAATTCGGCTGGGGAGCTGAAAGGTTACTTCGACGTGTTTCTTACCGCATCGAGTTGGGATAGCAGATGCATTAGTATCACCAAAGCACAGGACGTGAAACTCGGCGAGGCGATGCCGATGTATTTCGACGTCCGCGATACTCTTGGCTTACGGGACAAACACGACAAAATACTCTCAGACTATTGCAAGCAAGTCTCCGAGCGAACAACGTCGATACATGGCTCTTCGCGCGATGTTCAACTGCTGTGGTCCAAAATTCACACTGGACTGATAAAGATTGCTGAGGAGCGAAAGCGGCCTTTGCACCTGCTCTTAGATATTTCTACGTGCCCACGATACTACGCTTCAGCTGTATGTGCCGTCGGACTCGTATCGGGTTTGATGGACAAGATCACGGTGTTTTATGCCGAGGCTACGTACCCCGAAGGGGCGGCTACGGAAATAGCCTTCACGGGAGGCCGCTGGCAAACCGTTCCGATCCCAGGTTTGCTAGGAAGATATCAACCGGAGAGTAAAAGGTTTTACTTCGTTTCAGTGGGATTTGAAGGATGGAAGACACTCCGCGTCGTCGCGCGAGCAGACCCGGATCGCGTGTCGGTGCTTATTCCAGATCCGGGCGTGATACCCGAATACGCCGAGAAGGCATACAACCACAATTCGGAGCTATTCGATAGTTACAAAATTCCCGAAGACCAAATCGTACGAGCGCATGCGGCAGATGCAATCGGTGTATGGAAAGCGCTTTCGGCTGCAGCATTAGAGCGACAGGACGAGAATTCATATTTCCTCTGCTGCGGAACCAAGCCACACTCACTGGCATTCGCCCTGCGTGCCCTGTCACTCGGCTTTCCAACGGTTCTTTACAACGTGCCAGACGAACATAAGGTGGTTCTTACTGAACCGAACGGGAAGTTCTGGAGGTACGTCATCGAAGACGTCACGGCGTTTCCCAGTGAATAGGGCAAATCGAGATGAAAGGACGTGTGACAGCGTACGCCCACTGGTCAAGTGGCCCGGCGGTAAGGCTTGGATCGCGAGCAGGCTCGCGAGAGTTTGCGCTGCCGAACTCGGTTCCAACCGCTCCTACTTCGAGCCGTTTGTAGGTGGCGGGGCCCTTTACTTCGCTTTGCGGCCGCGTGACGCGTTCCTCTCCGATGTGAACCCCGCGTTGATGAGGTTCTTCAGAACTCTTCGCGCGCACCCGGATGAAGTCCTCCGATCGCTACGCCGATATTCGAATAGTACGGAGTGCTACTATCGGGTGCGTGCGATGGTTCCGAGAACAGCCGTCGGGGAAGCGGCGCGCTTTCTGTATCTTAATCGAACGTGCTGGGGTGGCGTCTTTCGCTTGAACCAGCGCGGAGTCTTCAACGTGCCGTTCGGGGACTCCGGGCGCGTTATTTGTAGAGCGGACCTTCTGCTCCGAACGGCGGAAGCTCTTAAGTTTGCGCGTCTACGAACAGCCGACTTCGAAACTGCTCTAGTCGAGGCACGGAGAGGGGATGTCGTATACGCCGACCCCCCGTACACAACTCTCGGCCAGGGAAACGGCTTCCTCCGTTACAACGAGAAGCTTTTCAAATGGACCGATCAAGAAAGACTTGCGCGAACGTGTCGCGAGATAGCGAAACGCGGTGCGTTTGTCGCGGTCAGCGGCTTGCTCGATGCTCAAATCCTCGGGTTGTATCCCAACTGGTGGGCGTTGAAGATCGTCCGCAAGTCACTTGTCAGTCGCACTCCTGATGGACGCCGCAATATTTCTGAGATCGTTCTCTTTAGCCGGCTGCCGACGCGCGCTCGGTCCGTGTTCGACGCGCCTGTCGTCAAAGTAGGATGTCTCCGACCGTGACGGCCCGGGACAGCATTCGGGCCGACATCCGCCTTTGGCCTTCTGAAACAGGTGCAACTATCTCCATCTGCATTGCGGTGAATGATTTCAGGGGGGCTGCGTTCGCAAGGAGAGCCAGTTGCGCACGGCGTTGAAGACGATGAAGTGACTGGCGCCGCGCGTTATGGGCTAGCGGCTTCCGAAAGGTATTTTTTCCGCACTTCAGTTCTTTGATTGATCAACTTCGTTTGGGCGTTTGCGAAATCAGATGCGATTTGACAGGATTAACGGGGATTGAATTGGATTCAGGAACCGGAGCAGAGGCTTCTGGTGTTCTCACCCAAATCCTGTTCATCCCGTAAATCCTGTCTATCCCTCCGCCTCGCGGCGTCTGACACAGACGCCCTACAATTCTCGGCGTTTCGGCATTCTCGACTGCGTGCTTGGCACGGGGAAACCACCTCCGTATAAAAGCAATTCGATGACTAAGAATTTCATAAGTCTGCTGGCGGCTACGGTCGCCATCGGCATCGCGACGCTCTTTGCCCAGGAATCTGGAACGGAAAGTAATTGCGGATTGGGGAATGCGGAATGCGGAATGGAAAAAGGAGTAGGGCAGTCTGTGTTGCCACGCTGGGTAGCGTCGGAACGCGTGCTGCAGAGGTTTGACCCCGGGGCTCAACGGATGCTACGATGGATCACGTGAAACATTCTCCTCAAACAAACTCTGGAACGCCCGCAGAGCGAAAGGCGCGTGTTGCTGCAGTAATCGTGAACGCGAAGGCGGAGGGCAAAAAAATCCCGCACGGGGTAAAGCTCATCGGTTTCCGCGAACCAACTGTCGCGGAACGCCACTTCGCCAAGACGCTTGTCCCGCTCACGCGCAAGCGCTCTAAGGCTGCCGTCTAAAATCCGCAAGGACCGGTTCCCCCTGCTTCGAAAGGACGCGTCGTGCCAGAACTGCCGCGCCAAGTCATCCGCGAGCGCTCATTTGAGCGTCAATTGTGTGCGCTGATTGAAGACGCGCGGGAGGCCGACGTTTTTGTCGAAAGCGCTGAGTTCATCCTGGCGCGTGACCCGAAAATAGGCTCGCCGGTGGACGACGACATTTGGTTTCTGCCGATGGCTCCGGTCGGCACAGCGCAGGTTGCGCTTTATTACACATTCGACGATTCGACGGTCACGCTGCTCGCCATCGCGAGCGTCTGAGCAGCGCGTGAGTCGGTCAGACGCGCCGGAGAGTGAGGTGAATGATTTCCGGCTTCTCAACGGAAATCAGTTGCCGACGCCTTGGAGACGATGAGTTGACGGTCGCCGCGCGTTATGGGCTGGGGGCTTCCGAAAGGTATTTTTTCAGCACTCGATGGACACGGTGGACATCGCCTCGCGCGGGAGGATGCACCCAGCGCTTACGGAAGTGATGACGCAGGCGTATCAGGAAGAGAAACCGGAAAGACCGTCCAGCGTTCGAGACCAAACCAGTCGCAATCTTTCGGACCGGGCTTAGAATGAAGGAAATTAAACGAGGAGAATTCTTATGAAGTTATTGTCGACCTGCCTGTTTGCCGCCGCATTTCTCACATTTCTGTCTGGCTGTGCACAGCAAACTGATTCCAACGGCTACAGCCCGGGTCAGGTAAGGGCACAGCATTCCGAGTTCGACCCACCCCGGTAGCGAAAGATCAGCGGGCCGAAACCGGTTTCCGCGTTCAGCATTTCGCCGTCTTGCGCTTCTTCCCGATGGTGCCGCGTTTCTGCACCTTTCGGATGGAGTCTGGCGCAAAGGGCACCTGGCACGCGGTGTTACCCATGTCCACAGTGACTGGGCCGATCTTTTCGCCGAGCTGGATGGCAGTGTCCGTCAGCGATTTCACGTAGGAACCGACCGCTATGACAAACCCGTTCATTGAGGAGCGCACGTCGTTCGGCGCTTGATGAATGCTCTTCCGCACCCGCTCCAGGAGCCGTTTCAATTCCGCAAGATCGAGTTCGGAGTCGCCCTTGATGGAGACGAGACTCCGCAACGTCGCCCAGCCGGCTTCGGCGGTGAGAGCCTTCTTCGAATCGATCCATTCCAGCGCCAACTCCCACCCATACGGGCTGCCCGCTGCGACCCACGGGACGGTAGAACTGGCGAGCGGCTCATGGGTCGCATTCGCAATCCAGCGTTGCAGATCCTTTTTCGTCATCTGCGCATCGTCGGCGATCAATCCTGCCAGATACATCGCGTCGTAGTTACCGGTGTCGTAAAGGTCGAGCGCAAGCTGGTAATCTTTCTTGATGCGCTTCTGGATCTTTTGCAGCTCGCTGACTTTGACGCCGAAGAATGGCTCCTTCACGCCATGACTGGACATCACCTTCTTGTAGCTGTCGCTGCCGAGCGGCTTCAGCTCTGCCAGAATTTCTTTTGCGGTCATAAGATTCTTTTATCGCAACATGCCGCGGTAGGCTACGACCGTGACTATTGCGGTCACCAGCGTCCAAGCATGCAAAATCGTATGCTCAAGGTTCGGAACAGGCCGGTCGCTCCGCTCGGGAAGCATAGTAATCGTGCCGCGGTGCAGGCGTTGGTAAATGGCGGTCCAGGACGTGAGCGTATCACCCGTCTCGAAATTCGATGTCGCCAGCGAAAGCAAGCGGTTGTAAACCGCCCGCCACCGGCCCGACGGAACTGTGAAATAAGGAATCCACCAGATGATCAACTCGGCGGCAAAAAGGACAAAGTAGTAAACAACCCCAAAGCCCATCAGAGTTCTAATGCGAAAGGCGAAACCGATTGGCGCCAGGCTCATCAAGACGGCGGTGCTGCACGCTTCCGCCAGCTTCTCTTTTCTCGAATAGTTTCGGACGCCGTTAAAGGGATAAAAATCAAACCAGGTGGTGACCTGGTGATAGGCGAGAAGGATGAGTTGGATCGCAACGATGGGTGTCATGCGATGATCGCCAATGTTTCTAGTTTCAGGGGCCTAACGAGGATGGGGCGGCACCGCATTCGATGAGGAGGATGGTCGAATGGGTCAAAGCTGGCAAGGAAACCGGTCTCCGTTCAGGATTAGCTTGCTGGCATGGGTGTGGGGGCGATCGCCATCTTTTGTAGCGGCGGTCTATGACCGCCGAAGGGAACGCTGCGAGAGCGGGCGACGTCATTTGGCCGCGCGTTCGGCGGTCATAGACCGCCGCTACAGGAAAATCTTCCACCGGCTTTAGACAAAATACGCAGTTGGCGGCGTCTCGTTATTAAAAGACCGTAAAGAGGTCATGGAGAATGTCGTCACTCATGAAGATTGGAAAGTTTGTTTCTCGGAACTGGCACCTGGGCTTGTGCTCTTCGCCCGCCAGTTCGTCCGCACCAGCGCGGATGCCGAGGACATCGTGCAGGACGCGTTCGTTCGCTTCTGGCGCAAGGAGCATTCGATCGAAAATCGCGGGCTGCTCTACGCGACTGTTCGCTCGGTCGCGCTCGATCTTCTCCGGCGTGATGCGCGCCGCGCGCGCCGTGAAGCGAACGCAGCTCTCGAAGTGGAGCAATCCACTCTGCCGCAATTTGATTTCGACGATGGATCGCAACGAGAGCTGGCTGCTGCCATCGATCTTCTGCCGGTCGAGCAACGCGAGGTGCTGGTAATGAAGATCTGGAACGAGCTGACTTTCGCGGAAATCGCCGGCGCGCTGGAGATTTCACAAAACACCGCGGCGTCGCGTTATCGCTACGCGCTGGCGGCCTTGAAGAAGAATTTCGTGGCCCATGAATGATTTCTCCGAACTCGAAGCGGAATTGAAGAAGCTGCGTCCGCGCGGCGCTTCGCCGGAACTAGCGGCGCGGGTGGAGCAATCCCTTTCGGTCGAGGTTTCAGGAAGGACAGCTACGGCTGGAGTGTTACCAAAACGTCGCCGCAATTTTCGCCTGAACTGGTCGGCGTTCGGACTTGGTCTCGCTGCGGTCGCCGCTGTCCTATTGCTGGCGCGCGTCAATGTCGATCAGCTGCCGGATAAGGGACGAGGTCTCGGTGCGATATCACCGTCGCCTACCACAGCACCAACCGATGGGAAGGACAGCTTCGTGCCGGCCGGCGTGACCGAGGTGGTCTATGATACCCACGACGAAGGATTGCAGTTTGCCGAGGGCGCGGACGAGCCGGTGCGCCGGGTCCGCTCGCACAAGCGCGAGACCCTGGCTTGGAACAATCCGCAGACGGGCACTTCCCTTCGGGTCTCCTATCCGACTGAAGAAGTAACCTTTATTCCCGCTCCTGGTCAGTAATGAAACATGAACATTTTCTTCATTCTTCCTGCTCCTGCTCGTGATCGAAGACATCCGAGCACGAGCACGAGCACGAGCACGATTACGAATAAGAGAGAATTCCAAACCAAACTAAACATGAAAACAAAAACCATCGCAGTAATTGCAGCTTTAGGTCTGCTACCCGCCATTAGCTTCGCGCAGCCTCCGCCGGCGCCGCCAACTCCACCCAATCCGCCGAATGCGCCGATTCCACCCGTTCCTCCAAAGGACCGGGATCGCGACCGTGACAAGGGTCCGAAAATTCCGGTGACCTTCCTGGGTGTGGAAACATCGGAAGTGCCGCGCGTAGTGAGCGAGCAACTCGGACTCGCGAAAGGCTTCGGCCTGGTGGTCGATTACGTGGTGCCAGACGGTCCGGCCGCCGCGGCTGGCGTCCAACAGAGCGACATCCTGAAGATGTTTAACGACCAGATCCTGATGCAGCCGGACCAACTAGCGAAACTCGTGCGCAGTTACCCTGAAGGAACCAGTGTCACTCTCACGGTTCTGCGCAAAGGCGCGGAGTCGAAGATCACGGTGAAGCTGGGCAAGAAAGAAGTGCCATCGCGCAACAACTTCTTTGGCCCAGATTCGGAAAGGGATCGGCACCATCATGACAAGGATTTTGGCTTCAATTTCGACTTTGGAGACATGAGTAGCTTGAGCAGCTTAAGCGATCTGAAAGACTTGAAGGACCTGAAGGATATTGGGCCGGCGGTGCGTGATGCGGTGCGGGACGCTCGCCGTGAAGCCATGCGTGCGAGCACGGAAGCGCGGCGCGAGGCGTTACGGGAGAGCGGAGAGGCGCGGCGGGAAGCGTTGCGCGCGGCCGAAGAAGCGCGGCGCGCCGCCCGGCAGTTCCATGTCTTTACCACGGATAACGGCGCGGTGAAGTCGACCACGATTGACCTCGGGAAAGCGGTAATCACGATGACTGACCCGCACGGTGAGATGAAAATCGAGAAGATGAACGGCAAGAAAATGTTGACGGCAAAAGATCCGCAGGGCCGTCTGCTCTTCAGTGGCCCGGTCGACTCGAAGGAGGACTTGGACAAGGTGCCGGCGGATGTGCGCCAGCGTTACGAAAAGGTAGAGCAAAAAGATCTTCCGGGAGTTATTTCCACCGCGTCCGATGATGATGAAGACGTAGCCACGAATGACAACGATAACGGCAACGACGAGGATGCGGACAACGATGCAGACGACGAGGATAGCAGCGAACCCGCGGAAGCGACGATGCAGCAGATATCGCTGCAAGCATTCCCGCGGTCCTTCCGCATGCTGAACGTGGTCTCGATCTAACGCCGTCTGGGATTAGCAGAAAGCACGACTCATGAAGGGCGCCTTAGCGGGAGCGGTCGTGAGTATGCTCGCCACTCTATTCGTGACCTCTCAGGGCGCTCTGGCTGAGAGCGCAGCCAAGCCTGAGTCGAGCGTGGCCAGGGAGCTGGATACCTATCTCAGCTCTCTCGTGGCCGAAAACAAGCTCTCTGGCGCGGTCCTTGTAGCCAAAGACGGAGTCACTGTCGCAAGTAAAGCAGCTGGCATCGCCAACAAAGCTACCGGCGCTCCGATCATGCTAAGCACGAAGTTCAACCTTGGATCGATGAACAAGATGTTTACCGCCGTGGCTATTGCGCAGTTAGCGCAGGCAGGCCGCCTATCCTTTACCGATACCATCAGCAAGCATCTGCCTGATTATCCGAACAAGGAGGTAGCCGGCAAGGTAACGATTCATCAGTTGCTCACGCACACTTCCGGCATGGGCTTATACTGGAACGAGAAATTCCTGGCGCAGCGCGAGAAGCTGCTGACGGTGGCCGCGCATCTTCCGCTTTTTGTCAACGATCCTCTCTCCTTTACGCCGGGTGAGAAATTCCAATATAGCAACTCAGGCTACGTGGTCCTGGGCGCTATTATCGAGAAGGTCTCGGGCCAGGATTATTACAGCTACGTCGTGGAGCACGTCTACAAGCCGGCCGGCATGACCGATACCGGTTTCTACGAGCCGGGAAAAGAAATCCCGAATCTGGCCATCGGTTATACGAGGATGGGACCTGACGGCAAGCCGTTGGAAGAAGCTCGGGATAACACGAGCATGCGCGAGGTGAGGGGCGGGCCAGCCGGTGGCGGTTATTCGACCGTGGAGGATCTGGTCAAGTTCCACATGGCGCTGCGGAGCTACAAGCTACTCAATGAGGAATACACCAAGCTTGTTACCACGGGCAAAGTAGACGCAGGTGGACCGATCGGCCGCTATGGCTACGGCTTTGGCGACAAGACCTTCGGGGCGAAACATATCGTAGGACATAACGGTGGATCGGGCGGCATCGCGGCGAACTTCGAGATGTATCCCGAGCTGGGTTATACCAGCGTCATGCTCATGAATGCCGATCCGCCCGCGATGATGCCGGTGATCATGGGAATCCGGCAGCGGATTCCGGTGGAATAACTCTCCGAGAAACAGTCCGCCGGGGCTTAACCCAGCTTTCGGCAGCCTCGAACGTTTCCGGGGTAGTAACGCTGCCCGGCGGACTGTTTCGAACTCAACAAGAGTTGCGCAACAAAGGCTGCCCTATAGCCGCTTCGCTGCCTCCTGCGCGTCGGAGCGCTTCGGCAGCGGCGCGTGCGAAGCGCTGGAATTACTGCGGGATGACATCTTCTCTCGCGCCAGCCACCCTCCTTCGCTTTGCTTCGGCGTGGCAGGCAGGGCGGCGGCTACAGCGGCCTGAGGACAGGCCGGCTCCACCCAGGCCGCCGCTTTAGATCGACCCTAGCGAGAAGGTTGGCTGTTCCTCCAAGGAAGATGAAGAAGGAAAGCAGAAGCAGCTGCCACATCGTTAAGGCAAACCGCGGCTCGTAGTCATGGAGCAGGGAGGTAGCTGCGAATATCAGTAGCCCAACGGCTGTTAGTGAGACCCCGAACGCGGAGATTCCGCTGATTCTCGCTTTTTTGCGGTGCGCCAGGACGACGAAAGTCAGCAGGATGATGAGCCAGATCAGCAAGTCCTGGTCGTAGCTCAGGCTTCGCCACAGTTGAAAATAAAGGTGCTGGGAGGGAAGCTGTCGTATCTGATCGGCCGTAGTGTTTCGGAATGTCGCCAGCTCCGCGCACTCAGGCATCTGGTCTTTGTGCTCGAAGTAATAGGCCGTGGTGGCAAAGAGGTAGGATGAAATCACGGTCGGAGGCATCTTCAAGGCGGCGACAAAGTCTGTCCTGGCCGCGTGCAAATGTTCCGGCGTCGGCGGCAGAAGGAACGTGAAGGCCATTTGATTGAGCGCGCGGTCGAGTTCTTCCCAATGGAGAGAGCCACCAAATATTTGGATCGCCCTCTGCGTGAAGGACTCCCAATTCCACAGGTCCACTCCTTCGGTGTGCATTTGGTCCAGCAACGCGATGAGCTTGCGAACGTCCGTCGAATGAGTTCGGGCGGCCACCTTCTGCAACAGAGCGCCGCGCGATTCGGGCGCCATGTCCTTCAGAAAATGAAGCCGCCAGAGAAAAGCGAATCCGATCCTGGAGTGGGGATGAAATTTGGTTTTTCGGGCCAAGCCTTGGACCGCAAGATTTGCGACCACGACACAGGCGATCCCGACAGCTATCGCGATCACGGCGTGCCGAAGGTCTCTCCCTCCTAGTCGTCGCAGCCAGAGCCTTTGCTTGTTACCGGAGGCAAAGAGGCGCGACATGCGGTTCTGTGCCGAGGAAAACAGAAACGCGGCTGGAAGCAGCGAGATAAGTCCCAAATTGAGATGCCTCGAGAGAAGGCAAAGACACAGAATGAGAGCGAAGACATACTAATCGATCCACTGTGGTTCGCGACGGCACCGAACCAGACGCAATCCTTCACTCGCGAGCAAAACGACAAGAATCAGGCCGAGAGTCTCAGAGCCGACACAGTGCGCAAACGTGCAAAAAAGTGCGTTGCTAGCCTAGGTCAGGGCTAGCATGAGGCGGATCCAAAAAAATCCGCTAGCCGCTACGATAAAATAAAAAGCGGCGCCGCAGAGAGCCACGTGCTGGCCAAATATCAACAATCCCACTCCCGAATCGGTCAGACTCGGTTGGGGTGATTCAGTCCTGCGACTAGGTGGAGTATTTCCTCGCAAGCGCTCTAACTGTTCACCGGCGAAAAGAGGGACCTTCGCGGCATAACAGTAAGCGGGAGCATGGCCAGCTGATCGCCCGCACCTCGCGCGACTGGCCTTCCTGGCGCCGGCTTAACTCTTTGGAGACCTTCGGTGGCGGAGCGTAATGCTGGGCACATTCCACCAGCAGCCAGCGCGCGTGCGCATTGCCGCATTTGGTGATCGCTCCCTGGCGCCGCTTGTCGCTCGAGGTGTTCTCACTCG